>DASVAS010000007.1:0-432973 GCA_036376245.1 Thermoanaerobaculia bacterium
CACCTCGATGTCATGGAAGCTCTTTGTTTTTAGAGACTTGCTCGGAGGTGGTCACAATCTGTGACCACCTCCCTGGGCCCGGAGATCAATCGACACGGAGGACGGCGAGGAAGGCTTCCTGGGGGATGTCCACCCGGCCCACCCGCTTCATGCGCTTCTTGCCTTCCTTCTGCTTCTCGATGAGCTTGCGCTTGCGGGTGATGTCGCCGCCGTAGCACTTGGCGAGGACGTTCTTGCTGATCGGCCGGATGCTCTCGCGGGCGATGATCCGCGAGCCGATGGCCGCCTGGAGCACCACCTCGAAGAGCTGGCGGGGGATCAGGTCCTTCATCTTCTCCACCAGGGCCTTGCCCCGCGCGTAGGCCTTGTCGCGGTGGACGATCAGCGACAGCGCGTCCACCGGCTCGCCGTTGACCAGGATGTCCAGCTTGACGAGGTCGCTCCGGCGGTAGCCGCTCATGTGGTAGTCGAACGAGGCATAGCCCCGCGAGACCGACTTCAGGCGGTCGTAGAAGTCGTGGATCACCTCGGCCAGGGGGAAGTCGTACTCGATGAGCACCCGGTCCGTGGTCAGGTACTGCAGGCTCTTCTGCTCCCCCCGCCTCTCCTCGGCGAGCTTCAGGATGCCGCCCACGTACTCGGAGCGGCTGATGATGGTGGCCGTGATGTACGGCTCCTCCAGGAACTCGAGCTTGCCCGGGTCCGGCAGCTTGGACGGGCTCTCGATCTCCTGGGATGCGCCATCCGTCGTGTGGGCGATGTACCGCACCCCCGGCGCCGTGGTGATGAGGTCGAGGTCGAACTCGCGCTCCAGGCGCGCCTGGATGATCTCCATGTGGAGGAGGCCCAGGAAGCCGCAGCGGAAGCCGAACCCCAGCGCGCCGGAGCTCTCGGGCTCGAAGGAGAAGGACGCGTCGTTCAGGCGCAGCTTCTCCACCGCGTCCCGGAGGTCCTCGTAGTCGTCGGCGCTCACCGGGTAGAGGCCGGCGAAGACCATCGGCTTGACCTCCTGGAAGCCCGGGTAGGCGGTCTCCGCCCGCCGCGAGGCGTGGGTCACCGTGTCGCCGATCTGCGCCTGGATGAGGTCCTTGATGCCGGCATAAAAGAAGCCGGCCTCGCCCACCGACAGCTCCTCGACCGGACTCGGCTTGGGGTTGAAGACCGCCAGCTCGTCCACGTCGTAGGTCCGGCCGGAGGCCATGAAGAGGATCCGGTCCCCCTTCTTCAGCGTGCCGTCCACAACCCGCACCATGCAGGCGACGCCCCGGTAGGGGTCGTACCAGGAGTCGAAGAGGAGGGCCTTGAGCGGCGCCTCCGGATCGCCCTGCGGCGGCGGGATTTCGCTGACCACCCGCTCCAGCACGTCCTCGATGCCGATGCCGGCCTTGGCCGAGGTCAGCACGGCGTCGTGGGCGTCGATGCCGATGACGTTCTCGATCTGCTCCTTGACGCGGTCCGGATCGGCCGCCGGCAGGTCGATCTTGTTGATCACCGGGACGAGGTGGAGGTTGCCGTTGACCGCCAGGTAGGCGTTGGCCAGGGTCTGCGCCTCCACTCCCTGGGCCGCGTCCACCACCAGCAGCGCCCCCTCGCAGGCCGCCAGGCTGCGCGAGACCTCGTAGGAGACGTCGACGTGCCCCGGCGTGTCGATCAGGTTGAGCTGATAGGTCTGGCCGTCCAGAGCCTCGTAGAAGAGCCGCACGGCACGGGCCTTGATGGTGATCCCCCGCTCGCGCTCCAGGTCCATGTCGTCCAGGAGCTGGTCCATCATCTCCCGCTCGGAGACGGCGTGGGTCGCCTCCAGGATGCGGTCGGCCAGGGTGGATTTCCCATGGTCGATGTGGGCGATGATCGAGAAGTTGCGGATGCGCTCGTGCGGAGTCATGGTCACCTGATAACGGTTGAAACGCGGAGGAAAATCCGGCCGGGGCGCGGAGGGTATCAGAACAGGCGGGAGCGGGTCAGTAGGGGCTCGACGGCGTCAGCAGGCCGCCGTCCGCGACGTCGACCGCGACGCGGCCCACGATCGGGTTCGGCCCCAGGCTCTCGCAATGGCGCTCGAAGTCGGCGGCGAACCGGCGGACTCCCCGGTTGCCCGTGAGCGTGATCTCCAGCACCCGGAACTTCCCCACCACCTGGTTGCAGTTGGAGCCACCCGAGACGTCCAGCCCCGGGGCCAGACCCTCGTTGAACGGGTAGCGCTCGGCGCCCGTGTACAACCCCGGGATGAGCGCCTTGCCGTCCGGGGGCGCGAACTCGAGCCGCCAGCCGTCCCGCCGCTTCACCTCGACCGCCACGGCGTTGCCGCTCATGGTGCGGGCCGTGAACGTGGCCTCCCGGTCGGTGACGACCAGCCGCGCGCCCCCCGCCACGCTTTCGCTGCCCTGGTTGAGGATGCAGAGGAAGTTGGACTCCGGCACGTCGCAGGCGTCGTCCAGGTCCTCGAAGCCGAGCTTCACTCCCGGCGAGGAGGGAGCGGTAGGGTCTTCGGGGCTGGAAGCGTAGGAACGCGGACGCTCCTCCCGGCGGGTTTCGGGATCGGAGCCGCGCGGCCTCCACACGGGGGCGTCTTCCCGCGCCGCGCTCCGCGAACCCAGGGAGCGCCACTTCGACCCCGAGAGGATCGAGAACCCGGCGATCCCCGCGCCGGCCAGCAGGGAGAGGGCCAGCAGCGCCGCCGTGAGCGTCCAGTAGCTCTTCTGGTGGGTCAGCGCCTCTTCGAACGCACGCTCCCGCCCCCCCTGTTCCACCTTGCGGATGGCCGCCGCGTACCGGTGGAGGGTGAACGACCAGAACAGGGCCGCCACCGCGCCGAGGATATAGAGACCGCCCGCCAAGACCAGCGCCCCCGCCATCGCGGAGGAAACCTCCCGGCTGAGCACCGCCGTCCCGATCATCCCCAGCGCCGCCAGCGCCATCAGGCCGGCCACGATGAAGCCGTAGACCGCGACGAAGAGCAGGAAGGGCCGGGTCTCCCGCAGGAGCTGGACCATGCGATAGGAGATGACCCCGAGCTCGCCCGGCCTGGGCGCCTGCGGGATCATCCCCGGGCGGGGATACTGAGGTTCCATGGAGAGGCTATTGTATTCGTACTAACCGCCGGTTGGCTTCTTCGAGGGATAGGAGAGCGCCCAATCGGTCACGACGAGGCGCCCCGCCAGGGGTCTCTCGGTGTGGTAATAGCACTGGCGCTCGAAGTCGACGACGAGCCGGTTCATGGAGCGCGTCTCCGGGTCGTATTCGTACTCCAGGACGCGGAACTTGCCCCGTTGGCCGGTGCAGTTCTCCCCCCGCCGCTCGACCCGCAGCCAGGGACGCTTGGAGTCCTTCGGGACATCCTCTATGGCGTTGTCGTAGAGACGGGCCGTCAGCGCCTCGCCCGAGGGCGGCCCGAAGCTGATCCGCCACTGGCCCTCTTCCGAGGTCACGTCCGCCTGCAGCCCCGCCGGATGGAGGTGTGACTCCCGGATGTTGACGTCGTTGACATTGAGCCGGGTGCCGCCGGGGACAGGCTCGCCCCCCGGATCGTTGAGCAGGCAGAGGTTGTCGGTGCGGGAGAAACACTCGCGCTCCAGGTCGGCGAAGCCGAGCCGCTCGGTGGGCTCGCGCGGGATGGGCGCCGGGCAGACCGGAGCCGGCGGCGGCGCCAGGACCACCGGCTCGGGGATCGCCTTTCTTTCAGCCACCCTTTCGACGACCCGGTCGAAGTAGGCCCGGGCCTCGTCCAGCAGGGTGTCGCCGAACGCGACCGCCACCGGAGGGACCACGAAGAGCACGCCGAGGGTCACGACGCCGGCTGTCCTGAAGAACGCGCTCTGCTGCTCCAGGAAGGTCTCGAAGAGCCAGTCCGCGGGGTTCCTGGCCAGCTCTCGCAGGACCCTGGCGCTCCGCCATACGATCAGAGCCAGCCAGAGCGCCCCCGCCGCGAACGCTCCATCGAGGAAGGCGACGGCCGCCGGGAGCGGCACGAAGCCGCCGGGCCCCCACGCGAGGACGAGGCTCAGGATCGCCAGGACAAGCGACAGCCCCGCCACGACGAAGCCGGCGATCGCCAGAAAGCCCAGCCACTGGTTCATGTCCAGCAGCGCGCGCGCCATCCGTGCGCTGAACGCGAAGCGCGCCGCCGCCGGCTCCCCCTGCGCCACGGGAGCGTTCGGATCCATGGGTTTCCCCTACGAGGTTCGCAGGGGATTGTACCTCCAGCGCCTACGACTCGTCGTAGGTGACCTCCATGTTGCGGATCTTCAGCGCCGAGACCGTCACCAGCACCAGGGCCAGCACCAGCAGGCCGGGGATGGCCACCCAGGGCGAAGGAGCGTCCGCCAGCATGGCCAGCGGCCCCTCCGGGATGGGCACCGGGCAGAGCGACTGGAGGTAGTGGATGACGCTCACCTTCTTCAGCAGCGGCGGCAGCAGGAAGTGGATACCCTCCCAGCCGAACACCGCCAGCGCCGGGATCGCCGGGCTCTTGAAGAAGAAGCCGAAGAAGAGGAAGACCGCGCCGTAGCCCACGCAGGCCATGAACGTCACCAGCAGGTAGGAGGCCAAGTGACCCAGCCCCGGGCCGCTGAAGAGGAACTGCCGGACGGCGTTCGATTCATGGGGCAGGTAGACCAGGAAGAAGCCGACCGCCGTCGAGATGGCGAAGAGGACGAAGGCGACGATCAGGCCGGCCAGGAACTTGGCCGCCACCAGCAGCTCCCGCCGCACCGGCGACAGGAAGTAGTAGTGGAGGCTGCGGTCCAGGATCTCCCGGCGGATCAGGTTGCCGAAGATGGCCACGCAGCCCAGGAAGATGACGATCCGCATGATGAAGGCCTGGTACGTGCCGGCGAAGAACTCGGTGGCCCCGGCCACGTCGCTGGGGTCCTTGATGACCTCGGAGGAAAGGACCAGCCGCATGAAGAAGATGAACAGCGGGCTCAGGGCCAGCAGGAAAAGGCCGTAGGACCGCCGGAAGCCCTTGCGCATGTCCAGGCGGATGATGGCGACGACCTGGCGCCACCAGTGGCCCCAGGGAAGGCTGCTCCGGGCGGGGACCGCCGCGCTCATGGTGTCGGTCTCGCTCACGATTTTTCTCCCGAGCCGATCAGATATTGATAGACGGCGTGGACGTCGGCGTCCGCCGGTTCCACGGATTCGACCGCCAGGCCGCTGTCCAGGATGATCTCGTTGAGCACCAGGTGGAAGCGGTCGGCGTCGCGGGTGCGCACCAGCAGTCCCTTGCCGTCCTCGACGAGGCGGGCCTCCACCACGTGGTCCTGCTCGAAGACCCGCGAAGCCAGCAGCGACGGCTGGTCGCAGCGCACCAGCACCTGCGCCGGGTGCTGCTCCTCCATCTCGTCGCGCACGTCGGTGATCTCGCCTTCGGCCACGATGTAGCCGCCGTTGATCAGCACCACCTGGTCGGAGATCAGGTCGACCTCGTGGAGGATGTGGCTGGAGACGATCACGTGCAGGCCGCCGTCGGCCAGCTCGCGGAACAGGGCGATCACCTCGGCGCGGGCCATGGGATCGAGGCCGTTCAGCGGCTCGTCCAGCACCAGCACCGAGGGCTCGTGGGAGAGGGCCTGGGCGAGGCGCACCCGCTGGCGCATGCCCTTGCTGTAGCCCGCCACCTTGCGGCCGGCGGCCTCCACCAGCCCCACCCGCTCCAGTGACTTCCACGTCTTCGCCTCGGCCTCCTTGGCGCTGAAGCCGTGCACCCGCAGGTAGGACTCCACGAACTGGAAGCCGGTCAGCCCCGGCGGGAAGGAGTCGAACTGGGTAGCGTAGCCGATCAGCCGGAAGAGCGCCTCGGGATCGTCCGGCCCGATGCCGAACACCGAGACCCGGCCGCGGCTGGGGCGGATCAGCCCCGTCATCAGGTTCATCAGGGTCGTCTTGCCGGACCCGTTCGGCCCCACCAGGCCGGTGATGCCCGGCGGGATCGAGAGGTTCACCCGGTTCACCCCCAGGACGTCGCCGTAGAACTTGGAGACGTTCTCGAAAACGACCCGGCCCTCGGGCGCGGCGTTTTGAGCGGTCATTGGAGCGATCATCGGACCACCTCGTACGCCCGGATGCGGCGGGAGAGGAGCCACAGGCAGAACAGGCAGCAGGCCACGAGGGTCACCCAGGCGGACCAGACCGGCACCGCGATGTCCGGATCCATCTCCACGCCGAACAGCGACGCCCAGACGTTCTGGATGGCCACCCAGATGGAGAGCATCCAGGCCCACCAGGTGTTCAGCGCCCCGTTCATGGCCGCGGCGAAGCCGATGAAGACGTAGAACACCACGATCAGCGCCACCCGCGCCACCGGCTTCCACTTCACCCAGGCGGAGACGGCCAGCGAGACCAGGGCGAGGACCAGGATCCAGGCCCAGCTCCCCACGAAGAGGCCGAAGGCGATGCCGGCGTTCTCGCGGAGCCACCCGAAGCCTTCGAGATAGCTCTGGAAGAAGAACAGCAGCAGGCCGGGGATCCAGGTGATCAGCGACAGCAGGATCATCAGCACCGACATCTTGCCCAGCACGTACTCGGTGCGCGAGAACGGGCGCGACAGGTAGAGCGCCAGCCCGTTGTTGCGCAGGTCGGGGGCGATCAGGGCGGGCCCCACGAACAGCGTCAGCAGGAAGGCCAGCCCGCCCTGCCATTCCAGGCCGGCGAGAAAGAACTTGGAGTTGATCGGCAGGGCGTTCTTCAGCTCGGCCAGCGGCAGGTTCATGAACTTCAACGCCGCGATGTTGTGGTGCAGGTAGATCAGGATCAGCCCCACGAACGGCACCGCGAAGCAGAGCGTGAAGAACGCCACGAAGAGGCGGCCCTGGAACACGTCCTTGAAGGCGTACCTGGGAAGGACCAGGAACCGCGACCAGGTCGGGGTCGTCGCCCCCTGGAATCTCCCGTAGTTGCGCTTATACACGGCCATTGGCGGGGACCTCCATCTCCATCGCCTTCAGGAAGATGTCCTGCAGCGAATCCTTCTTGTAGTCGAGGCGGCGGATCTGCACCTGCCGCTCTGACGCGAGCTTGTAGAGATCGCGGACCTCGACGCCCTCGGGGAGGACCAGCTTGATGCGCTGCTTGCTCCCCAACGCCATCTCGGCGCCCAGGGCCTCGATGGCGGCGGCGAAGGAGCCGTCGTCCCCGCCCCGGAACTCCAGCTCGAGGAACTTGCGGTTGGCCCGGCGCTCCTCCTCCAGGTTGCAGTAGGTGGCGATCTGGCCCCCTTTGAGGACCAGCACCTCGTCGCAACACTCCTCCACGTCGCGCAGCAGGTGGGAGGAGAGGATCATCTGGATCTCGCCGGCGTCGCGGATGTCCTTGATCATCTTGAGCATGCGCTCGCGGGCGTCGGGGTCGAGGCCGTTGGTGGGCTCGTCCAGGAAGATGAGCCGCGGGCCATGGACCAGCGCCTGGGCGAGCTTGGCGAGCTGCTTCATGCCCAGCGAATAGGTGTCGATGTTGCGGTAGCGCGCCTCGCCCAGCCCCACGTAGAAAAGCATCTCGTGGGCCCGCTCGAGCGCCCGCTCGGAAGGAAGGCCCGAGAGCTCGGCCATCAGCCGGATGAACCGTACGGCGGTCATACCGGCGATGAAGGCGTCCATCTCGGGCATGTAACCCATCAGGCCGCGGATGGTCCGGATCTCGGTCTTGATGTCGTGACCGAAGATCCGGGCCGTCCCGGCGGAGGGCTGATGGAACCCGAGGAGCGTGTGGAGCAAGGTCGTCTTGCCCGCCCCGTTGGGTCCCAGGAGCCCGATGCAGCGGCCGGAGAGGGAGGCGGTCAATCCTTTGAGGATCGGCCGCCCGAAACGGACCTCCAGGCCCTGGAGCTCGATGATCGGCTGCGTTGCGTTCGACATGACCATTCTCCTCCAGGGCCCGGGGGTTTCCCGTTACCGGGCTTCCTCCTGCTCGTAGGCCTGCCCGTGAGCGTCGTTCATCATCCCCAGCAGTCCGCCGGCTCCCGCCAGCGTGCCGAGGTTGAGGCCCAGCGGGTTCTGGTTGCTGCCGGCGAACACGATGCGGTCGGGCTCGGCGTAGGCGTAGTAGAGCGTCGGGCCCTGCGTCGCCAGGATGCGCATGATGTCGGGACCGCCGTTCGGACCCTTCTTCGCCGCGTCCGGGATGACCTTGCCCGCCGACTTCGCCAGCGGAGCCAGGTTCTGGTAGACCAGCGCCGAGACGTTCACCTGGCCGTCCGGGCCCAGGAGGTCGCGGAACTTGGCGTGCGTGGCCAGCGTCACCCCCGACTCGCGGAGCTGGATCGCCCGCTCGAGCAGCGCCCGGCTCGGGGCGGCCACCATGTAGCCGTCCTCGAACACGTAGTTCAGCTCGAAGGGCGCGCCGTTCGCGCGGATCGCGTAGAAGGTCCGCCCGCCGGACTCCGTGGTCACGATCTGGAGCTGTTCGCTCTTGCCGTGCTGGCGGATCTCGGTGTTGATGTGCGCCACGACCTTCTCGAACGTCTGCTGGAGCCGCGCCGGGTCATAGACCTCGGCCACCAGCTTCCAGGAGGGATTGGGCAGCACCGGGCCGTCCACTCCCACCGCCACCTCGCCGCCCATCGGCGCCGCGAGGTCGTTGCGGAGGTCGAGGCCGGTCTCGCTCCGGAGCTTCTCCAGATCCTGGGCGAACTCGGGGTTCAGGTTCAGCAGCTCGTCCACGATGGCCACGGGGCTCTTTACGACGAAAGCCGCCGCAAGGTTTGTTTCAGGGCTGTAGAACCCGATGCTCCCCATGGGCGCCGGAGCGGCGATCCACGAGGCCACGCCGCGCCGCTGCTGGCTGAAGGTCAGGGCGGCGCGGGTCTCCGCCCGGCCGTCGATCTCCCGGCGGTCGACGATGAAGTGCTCGACGTCCAGGATGCCCAGACGCTCGGCGGTCTGCCGGTCCTCCGCGCTCTCCTCGGCCTGCCCCTTCTCGATCAGCGAGTGGAGGTCGGCCGCGAACAGCCAGCCGGAACCGTCGTTGTACTGCCGGGCGATCTTGGCGCGGAACGGCGAGGAGGCGAAGCCGCCGCCGCCGGCCGCCACCGCGCGGATCTGGTCGATGCTGGGAGAGGCCACGAACAGGCCGTTGCCGATCCACAGCAGCATGACGTCGCCCTGCGGGGCGGCGTTGAGATCCGTGACGATCCGCAGGGACTCCTTGCCCTCGCGGGTGTTGATCTCGGCCAGCTCGGCTTCCAGCGTGGCGCGGAAGGCCGCCTCGTTGGTCACCTCGGCCAGCAGCACCAGGCCGTGCTCGTCGTCGCCGGAGGCGTCGAACGCCACCGCGATCTCGTCGCCCAGGTTGCGGCCCAGGTCGCCGATCTTCTCGATCATCTCGCGGAACTTCCGCTCATTGCCGGAAGACCGCAGCGTGTCGGTCCACCACTTGGCCAGCGACGGGCTCTCGGCGATCTTCTCGTCGAGGATCGTCTGCGTCTGGCTCAGGCTCTGCGACAGGTTCGGCAGGCCGATCCAGATGGTCGTGCCGGCCGGGGCCAGGTCGAGCAGACGGGTCGAGTAGCGCAGGCCGGGGCGGGACACCCGGGCGTCGATTTCCTTGCCCAGGGCGGTCAGCTCGGCCAGAAGCTCCTCATACTGCTTGGCGTCGCGGCTCCAGGCGATCTCCGCCTTGACCGGAACCCGCTCCACGCTGGCGTGGGTCGTCACCTGGTCGCCGGGGTGGAGGATGGCGTCGCGCTTGGCCTGCTCGACGCGGACCTCGCCCTCGACCACGGAGACGCGGGAGCCCTTGATACCGGAGTTGACGGCGAAGATGGTGCCGCGCACCGAGACCAGGGCGTCGCGGGTGGCCACGAACAGGTGGCGGTCCCGCTGCTTGGCGGCGTGGACGATGACGTTGCCGCGCTCCAGCTCGATGGTGTTGCCCTTGCGGCCGGCGTCGAAGGCGAAGCTCGCCCGCTCGGCCATCTCGATCGTGGAGCCGTCCGTCATGCGCACCAGGGCCGTCGAGCCCTTGGCCGTGCGGATCACGTCGCCCTCGTCGATGCTCTCGCCGGCGCCGATCGGCTGGCTGGAATCGCCGGACACGCGGTAGAGGGTCCCCTCCACCGCCTGGACGCTCGCCATGTTGGCGCCGCCGGCCAGCATCTCCTGGATCAGCGTGAACACGCCGAAGCCCAGAGCCACGGCGAGCACCGCCGCCGCGGCCAGCCAGGCCGTGCGGTTCCGCTCCTTGCGGACGGGATGCCGCTCGCCGGCCACCTTGCCCTCGCGGGCTTCGCGGAGCGCCCGGCGGCAGGGGACGCAGCTCCGCGTGTGGTCCTCGACGAGCAGGGCGCGCGCCGGGGACAGCTCACCCCGCAGGTAGGCGGGGATCAGCGTCTGGAAATCCTCGCAGCCGTGCAGACTGCCGGCGACAGGAGCTTCGGCCACCGCCGTGGCGGGAGCCTCGGCGACCGCGCCCTGCGACAGCCGCGCCCAGACGCGGGCCGCCGCGTCGTCGACCTGCTTCGGGTCGATCGGCTCGTTCACCACCTGGGCGACGGCGTCGTCCAGGAGGTTGTCGTTCTTCTTGAACAGGCTCATGACATTTCTCCTTCAAGCGACCCCAGCTCTTTCTGTAGCCGGTGCCGCGCGCGGTGTAGTAGCACGGCGATGGAGGTCTGCGAGGCGCCGAGCATCCTGGAGATCTCCAGATTGCCCAGCCCTTCGATATACCGGAGAGTGAAGATCTCGGCCTGGCGGGGGGAGAGGCGGGACATCGCCTCCCGCAGCCGGGCTTTCAGCTCCTGGCTGCCCCGCGCGCGTTCCGGACCGGGCTCCTTGGTGTCGATCAGGTGGTCGCCCACCTCGTCCAGGTCCACGCTGCGGGTCCGCTTGCGCCGCCGCATCAGGTCGAGCGCGGCGTTGACCGCGGCCCGATGCAGATAGCTCCCTGCGCTCTCCGATAGATCCGGCTGCTCCTCTCGCCGCAGTAGACGTGTGAACACGGTCTGCAGGACGTCTTCCGCGTCCATGGCGTTGCCGGTGATCCGGTACGCCGCGCGGTACACCGCCCCATGGTGCTCCCGGAACAGATTCTCCAGGCTTCCCGGGGCGACGTTGAGCGGTCTGTCATAGGCTGCGGCTTGCACGCCTCCTGCCCTCCTTTCTCCTTCGCCCATAGGAACGCACCTCCCAGTGATTTCTTACAGGGTACTCCGAAAGGGGGCGGAGAGGGGGTAGGAAAGGACCCCAGGGACACCAAGGACTTCAAGGACGGCGGACCTGGCGTCCTTACCGCTTTACCTCCTGCTCTAATTCCCCCAGGCAGCGATCGATCTCGCCTTCCGTGTTGTAGAAGTGGGGCGAGATCCGGAACCGTCCGGCGCGGGCGGCGACCATCACGTCCCGTTCCCCCAGACGCTTCACCAGCGTCCTCGGATCGAGCCGGGGATGGGTGGCGGCGACGATGCCCGAGGTCTCGCCGGTGAGGCGGGAGCTGACCAGGGTGAAGCCTAAGGCCGCGAGGCCCCGGGCGGCGCGGTCGGCCAGGGCGAGGACGCGCCCTTCGACCACGGCGGGTCCGATCTCGCGCAGGATCTCCAGCGATCCTCCCAGCGCATGGATGCCGTAGACGTTGAGGGTGCCGCTCTCGAAGCGCTTCGCCCCCTCGGCGAAGGAGAGGTCGTACTCGGTCCACTGATAGGGATTGCTCATCGAGCGCCAGCCAGCGCGGACGGGACGCACGCGGTCGATTACGCGGTCGGAGACGTAGAGGAGGCCGATGCCCTCCGGTCCCAGCAGCCACTTGTGGCAGGCGGCGGCGGCCACGTCCACCCCGACGGCTTCGACGTCCAGCGGCAGGACGCCCAGGCCCTGGATCACGTCCACGACGAAGAGGACGTCCCGCGCGCGGCAGGCCGCGCCCAGGCGGGCGAGGTCGGAGCGGAAGCCGCTGGCATACTGCACCCAGGAGAGGGCGAGCATCCGGGTGCGGCCGTCGAGGGCGGCGATGACCTCCTCGGGATCGATACGGCCGTCGCGTTCCGGGACCTGCCGGTATTCGACGCCGCGCGCCGCGAGACCCATCCACGGGTAGACGTTCGACGGGAACTCGAGAGCGGCGCCGACGACGTTGTCCCCCGGCCGCCAGTCGAAGCCCTCGGCCACCAGGGAGAGGCCCGCGGAGGTGTTCTCGACGAAGGCCACCTCGCGGGCGGCGCGGGCGCCGAGCATCCGGGCGGCCATCTCGCGCACCCGCTCGACCTCGCGCATGCGGTCGAGCCAGTCGCGGTCGGCCGAGAGCGCGACAGCGTCGGCCACGGCGGCCATGCGGGCGCCGGAGCGGCGGGGGAGCGGGCCGTTGCCCGCGTGGTTGAGGTAGGCGCAGCGCCCGGTGATCGGGAGCTCCTCCCGGCGCAGCCGGAGGATGGCGTCTTCAGCGGTCATGGCAGGGCCTCCTCTTCCTTTTCCCCTCCTCCGCGCCACTCCAGGAACGCCAGCGCCGGCAGGCCGAGGGCGAGCACGGCGGCGTAGTGAAGGCCGCGATAGAGGAGGATGCCGGCCGCGGCGAGGATCTCATCCACGCCGAAGAGCTTGTAGGAAGCCATCATCGCCACCTCCGTGGTGCCGATCCCGCCCGGGGTGCCGGTGAGGGTGCCGGCGGCGGTGCCGAGGGCCACGACGGCGATCACCACGAAGGGGTCCGCCGGCACGCCCATGGCCAGAAACATGACCCACTGGGCGGCGGCGTTGACGAAGAAGTAGGCCGTCCCCAGCACGGCGGCGTAGGCATGGAGCCGTCCGAAGCCCAGCAGGCGCACGAGGACGCCCACGGCTTCGTGGCCATGGGCGTAGACGCTCTGCATCTTCCCTTCGCTCTTCTCCGCCCGCTTCGCCAGGAACCGGACGATCGGGTTCTTCTCGTAGGGGCCGCGGCGCCGGCTCCAGATCGCCAGGGCCGCCGCGCAGGCCACGAGGGCGACCAGGGCGGCGGTGGCGAACGCGGTCCGGCCCAGGACGAAGGAGGTGGCGATCAGGGTGATCCAGGTGCAGAGGATCATCACCGTATGGTGGGCAAGCTGGTCGTAGAGGACCACGCCGTAGAGGAGCCCGAAGGGGCGGTTGTTGGCGCGGGCGAAATAGCGCGCCCGCATCATGCCGCCGATGACGCGCACCGTGGGGGTGATGAGGTTGAGGGCGGCGGAGCCGAGAAGCACGAAGAAACCCAGCACCACCCCTGAGCTGCGCCCCAGGGAGCGCCGCACCGCGAGGCGGAACCGCCAGTCCCAGACGGCGTAGCGGGCGAGCAGGAGAGCCACGCCGAGGACGAGGAACGGTCCGTGCGCCTCGCTGACCTGGCCGGCGAGACGGCGCCAGTCGAAGTCGGTGTGGGTGAAGAAGTACCAGGTGAAGTAGAAGCTCAGGACGATGATGGCGCCCTTGAGCAGCCGCATCCCCCAGGACTTCGGAGCGGTTTCTTCCTGGACGGGCGGTTCGGGATTCATGGGATCACGTCCTGGTCTGCGAGCGGGCCGCCAAGGATAACCCAGCCGGCCCGCCAAGGGGGGATTGACGGCCGGGCTCCCATGAGGAACGCTTGCGCTTCAACGAAGTCTGGAGAGGGAGGCGCAATGTCCGACGTCAAGATCACCGTGATGAAGAACGGACCGTTCCGGCTGGAGGGGGAAAACCTCAACCTCGTCGATCCCGCGGGCGCGGCCTTCGGGCTCGGCGGGCGCACCGTCGTCTCGCTCTGCCGCTGCGGGATGTCCAGCAACAAGCCGTTCTGCGACGGCAGCCACAACCATCACGGCTTCCAGGACGAGCCCCAGGCGCGGGACCTGCCGCCGAAGAAGGCGTGAGGGTTCGGGAGGGGGAGGAACACGGACGAACACGGACTCTCGAGGACGTACAAGGACGGGCAGGACAGTCCTTGAAGGTCCGTTTTCGTCCGTGTGGGTCCGTGTTGCGTTTGCCCCCTGAGCTATCTTCCCCCTCATGAAGATCCGCCGTCTTCTCCTGCTGGCCGCTCTCCTCCTCGCCGTTCCGCTTCGCGCCCAGTCCCCCGCCGCCGACTGGCGCACGCTGGCTACGCCGCACTTCCGGGTCCACTATCCCGCCGCTTCCGAGGAATGGGCGCGGCGGGCGGCGGCGCGGCTGGAATCGATCCGCGAGCGGGTGGTGGCCGAGGTGGGGTACGAGCCGCCGGAGGTGGTGGACGTGCTGGTCTCCGATCCCGTCGCCGATCCCAACGGCGCGGCCTTTCCGTTCCTGGGCTGGCCCCGGATGGTCCTGTGGACGAGCCCGCCCGGACCGCAGTCGGAGATCGGGCACTACAGCGAGTGGACCGAGCTGCTGATCGTCCACGAGGAGACCCACCTCGTCCACATGCTGCGGCCCTCCCGCAACCCCGCGCGGCAACTGCTCACGAAACTGATCCCCGCCGGGCCGATCACGCTCGGCGCGCCGCGCTGGGTGTTCGAGGGGTACGCGACCGTGGTGGAGGGGCGGCTGACCGGGTCGGGACGGCCCAACGGCGATCTGCGGGCGGCGATCCTGCGGCGGTGGGCGCAGCAGGGCAAGCTGCCGAGCTACGGCCGGCTCGCCTCCGATTCTCAGACCTGGCGGGGGATGTCCATGGCTTACCTCCTGGGCTCCGCCTACCTGGAATGGCTGGAGGAGCGCGCCGGGCCGGGCAGCCTGCGCAACCTGTGGGCGCGCATGACCGCGCGGCGGGCGCGCGGCTTCGACGAGGCCTTCGAGGGCGTTTTCGGGGATTCGCCCGCTGACCTCTACGACCGCTTCCGGGCCGAGCTGACCTGGCGGGCGATCGAGGCCGAGCGCCGGAGCGGCGAGCCTCAGCAGGGGGAGCTGTGGCAGGACCTCTCCTGGACTACCGGCGCTCCCGCCGTGTCGCCGGACGGGAAGCGCCTCGCCGCCGTGCGCGACTTCCGGGATGAGCCCGCCCGGCTGGTGGTCTGGTCCACGGAGCCGGACGAGAAGGCGGAGGAGGAGTGGCGCAAGCGACGGGAGGAGATCCAGAAGGCGGACCCCGAGGACGTGCCGGCGGTGCGGGTGGCGCCGCCGTTCCGCAAGATCCTCCACACCCTGGAGACCCACGACGGCGTCAAGCCCGCCATGCCGCGCTGGATGCCGGACGGCCAGTCCCTCCTGTTCGTGCGCTTCGAGCCGGACGCTGAAGGCTTCCTGCATCCTGACCTCTTCCAGTGGATCCCCGAGACCGGCGAGGTCCGGCGGCTGACGCGCCAAGCCGACCTGCGCGATCCCGACCCGGCGCCGGACGGACGCTGGGCCACGGCGGTGCGCAACCGCGACGGCTTCTCCCAGATCGTGCGGGTGGACCTGGAGACGGGGGAGGTCCGGGCGTTGACCGAGCCGTCCGTCCTGGAGGTCTACGACCGGCCGCGGGTCTCGCCGGACGGCCGGCGGGTGGCCTTCGCCCGGCACCGCGAGGGCGCCTGGAGGCTGGTGATCCTGGAGGTTGAAGACGGGCGCGTCGACGATCTGCTATCCCCGCCCTCCGGGGCGACGGTCTACTCCCCGGCTTGGAGCGCGGACGGGCGGACCCTCTACGCCTCGGTCGGGCAGGGCGGGTTCATCGACCTCTACGCCTTTCCGGTCGAGGGCACGGAGACGCCCATCCCCCTGACCCGGACGCCGGGAGCCGCCCTGGCCCCCGCCCCGGATCCGGACGGCTCGGCGGTCTTCTTCCTCGCCCTGGAGCCGGACGGCTTCGACCTCCGCCGCCTGCCGCTGCCGGCCTCCGTGACGATGACGACGGCGCGCGCCGAGATATCCCCCGAGCTGGCGCCGGCCGTGCGGCCTTCCGCGCCCGAGAGGCCGGAGGCGTTCGCGCAGGCCGAGGTGCCGGCGGGCCGGGCGTACGGCCTGGGACGGCAGGAACTGTTCCCTCTGCTCGGCGGCAGCGCCTCGTCACTGGGAGGTGTCGTGGAGATCGGGGTGCGGGGCGGCGACGTGATCGGGCGGCTGGACTGGCTGGTCCTGGGCTCCCTGGCGGAGAAGGGCTGGCCCGCCGGCGGAGCCCTGGCGTCGGCCTGGCGCGGGTGGCCGGTACAGGTCGGCTTTCATGCCTTCAGCTCCGAAGAGCGGCCTACCCGGGAGGAAGAGGTGGCGCGGCGCGGCAACGTCCTGGACCTCGACCGCCAGGGGATCGAGCTGTGGACCGCCCGCGACTGGCAGTGGAGCGGCGGCCGGGCGGCCGTCGCCGCCCGCGGGCTCTGGAACGAGGTCGAGCAGGTACGGTCCCTGGAGCCGCTGGAGCAGCGGATCGGCTCCCTGACCGCCTCCTGGGCGGGCGGCCGCCGCTGGGACAAGTGGCGTTTCCAGCCGGCGCTCTCCGTCCACTACGAGTCGGGGCGCACTGAGGGCGCCCCTTCCTGGAGCCGTTACGGCGGCGCGGCGCGGCTGGGCCTGGGGTACGACAAGACCCTGCTCTCGCTCTCCTGGCGCCGCGACACGTCGGAGGACCTCGACTATCTCTTCGACTTCTACCAGCTCGGCGGACCGGAGGTGTCGATCCTGCCGGAGACGGCCCTCTCGGGACGCATCCCCGTGCCGGCCCTGCCGACCGGCGCGCTGCTGGGCGAGGAGCACGAAGGACAGCGGGCGGATCTGACGCTCGGCTTCCTGCCGGCCCCGCTCTTCTACGAGCGGCATCGGGTCTGGGGCGAATTCAGCGAACCCGTGGCGGAAGAGGAGTGGCTCTCCCTCGCCGGCCTGGAGTACCGGTTCAGCCTCGGCCCCACGCCCATCGGGCGCCTGCCGGCCATGGACCTGCGGGTGGGCGTGGCGTACATCCTGGAGGATCCCTTCCGGGAATTCGAGGACGACACCCGGTGGTGGCTGATCACACTGTGGAGGCCCTAGAATCGAACCGCCCATGTCCGACCACCTGCTGATCCTCCGACTCTCCGGCGACTTCTACACCAAGGCGCGGAAGACCCGGATGCGGTTCTTCCGCCGCCTGGTGGCGAACCTGGAGGCCGCGCTCAAGGCGCACGGCATCCCCTATCGGCTCCAGCCCACCTGGAGCCGCCTCTACCTGGAGACGCCCGACCCCGGGGCGGCCGAAGTGCTGGCGCGGGTGTTCGGCGTGCAGTCGGTCTCCGAGGTCCAGCGCCGTCCCTGGGAGCGGCTGGAGGACGTCGTGGCCACGGGCGTCGAGATCTTCGGGGAGGCCGTGCAAGGGAAGAGCTTCGCCGTGCGGGCCACCCGCCGGGGGGATCGGGACCGCATCGGCTTCGACTCCACCCGGGTGGAGATCGCCCTCGGCCGCGCCCTCCTGGACGCCGGCGCGGCGCGAGTGAACCTCTCCGAGCCCGAGGTGACGGCCCACGTCGAGCTGGAGCCGGGGGCGGCCCACTTCTTTTTCGACAAGGTGCGGGGGACGGGCGGCCTGCCCATCGGCGTCGAGGGCCGGGCCATGGCGCTGGTCTCCGGCGGCTTCGACTCGGCGGTGGCGAGCTGGCTGATGCTCAAGCGCGGCGTGCAGCTCGACTACGTCTTCTGCAACCTCGCCGGCTCGGCCCACCGGCTGGGCGTGCTCAAGGTCATGAAGCGGATGACGGAGCTGTGGAGCTACGGCTACTCTCCCCGGCTCCACGAGGTGGACCTTTCGCCGCTGCTCTCCGAGCTGCGGGAAAAGGTGCAGCCGCACAACTGGCAGGTGGTGCTGAAGCGGCTCATCCTGCGCGCCGGCGCCATGGTGGCCCACCGCGGCGGCCGCTTCGGCATCGTCACCGGCGACGCCATCGGGCAGGTCTCCTCCCAGACGCTGCAGAACCTGGCGGTGATCTCCCAGGCCGTCCCCGAGGTTCTGATCCTGCGCCCCCTCCTGGGCTTCAACAAG
Organism: Thermoanaerobaculia bacterium; assembly: GCA_036376245.1. Lineage (GTDB taxonomy): Bacteria > Acidobacteriota > Thermoanaerobaculia > Multivoradales > UBA5704 > DATARR01. Next base: position 17,815 of record DASVAS010000007.1, read on the forward strand.
GAGGAGATCATGGACATGGCCCGCCGGATCGGGATCTACGACCTCTCGGCGGCGGTCTCCGAGTACTGCGACCTGGCGCCGCCCAAGCCCACCACCCGCGCCGCCCTCCAGGACGTCTTGAGCGACGAGGCCGCCCTGGACCTCAGCCGGTTGGGCGAGCTGATCGACGTCCGCCGCGTCACCCATCTGCCCAGCTTCGATCCCGAGAGCGTCGAGATCGTCCCCGAGGTGGACCGGATCCCCGCGGGCGCCACGGTCATCGACCTGCGGACCGCCAACGACTTCCGGGGCTGGCACTATCCGGGCGCCCTGCACCTGGACCTCCCCCACGCCCTGGCGGCCTACCCCTCCTTCGACCGCGGGCGGCCCTACGTACTGGTCTGCGAGGTGGGGCTGAAGAGCGCGCACCTGGCCGAGAAGATGCGCGAGGCGGGATTCGAGGCGTTCCAGTTCAGGGGAGGCTTGAAGGGGCTGATGGGACTGGCGGGGGAGGAGGCGGCTGCTTTGCTGACAGCGCCCGCGGTCAGGGATTAGTGCCGGCTGGGGCGCCATGCCCTTCGAGACCTCACCCTCGGTCCCTCTCCCATCTCCCTGCCGCCCGCCCCCGGGAGAGGGAGGTCTCTACGCTTGAGGTCTTCTTGGTCTCGGCAAGATCGTCTCCTCATCGTTCCCCCTCTCCCGGTCGGGCGGGAGGGGGTGGGAGAGGGGGCCAGGGGGTGAGGTCTCGGAGGGAAGGCGGTCCCAGCCAGCAGCTCCGCCCTGAAGACCCTACTCTCTATCCGTCACCTTCTTCAGCAGGATCTTGAACCGGGCCGGGTCGATCTTCAGGAACAGCGCCCGGGCTTCGGCGAAGGGCTGGCCCTCGGCGTCGAGGAGCACCCCGCGGGTCCAGACCTTCCGCTCGTCCACGCGGTCGACCCAGGCTTCCAGGGTGGCGTCGGTGCCCAGAGGGAGCATACGGCGGAAGCTGGTGTCGAGCTGGGCGGCCACCACCTTGTGCCCCGCCATCCAGGCGGCGGCCCCCATGGCTTCGTCGAGGACGGCGGCCATGCTGCCGCCGTGGGCGTGGCCGGGCGGACCCTCGGCGCCGGGGCCGAACCAGGCCCGGCCGACCAGCCGGTCGTCGCTCTCGCGCCGGAAGTAGCGCACCCGCAGGCGTCCCCCCGCCGGCTCGCCGGAGACGAACGATCCCCGTCCTCCTTCGATCCGGAGCGGATCGGCCGGGATCCATCCCGGCTCCGGCACGACCTCCGGGGCGGCGGCGGGCTTGTGGGCGCTCATGGGTCCGCAACTCTACCGCAGAGCCGGAGGATTGATTCCCTTGCGCTGACTCCGAAAGACGCTTATTCTGATCGGTACCTTTATTTTCGCGAGTGGGACGTCGTGTTCCCCGGAGATCGGGTCCTTGATTGGCGAACGGCGGGACGTTTCGATCAGACCAGTAGCGAACGCGGCGGATCTTCCGGTCCGCTACACCGACCACTGGTTCCGCACCCTCGCCGAGTCCACCTCCACCGCCATCTTCGTCTACCGCTCCGACCGTCTCCTCTACGTCAACCCCGCCTGTGAGGAGCTCACCGGGTACACGACGGAGGAGCTGAAGGCCAAGGTTCCCTGGGACCTCTCTCCCGCGGACAGCCAGCCCCACGCCCGGGACCGCGGCATGGCCCGCCTGCGCGGCGAGCCGGTGCCGGAGCGCTACGAAGCCCCCATCCTCACCAAGGACGGACGCGAGAAGTGGATCGACCTCACCGCGGCCGTCATCCGGTTGGAGGATGGGGAATCGGCCGTCCTGGCCACCGCCGTGGACATCACCGAGCGCAAGCGGGTCGAGGTCGCCCTGCGGGAGAGCAACGCCCGCCTGGAGCTCGCCCAGCGCGTGGCCGGCGTGGTGACCTGGGAATGGGATCTCCTGACCGACGAGATGATCGTCTCGCCCCACGCCGCCGAGGTCTTCGGCGTGCGCGCCGGGGATCTCTGGACGACCGGCCGGGCCTTCATGGACGCGGTCGATCCCGGGGACCGGGAGCGGTTGGTGGAAGCCCTCCGGCACTGTACCGAGGGAGGGCGGGACCTCGCCCTGGAGCTGCGCGTGCTCGGGCCGGACGGCAGGCTGCGCTGGCTCTCCGAGCGCGGCCAGGCACTGCGCGACGCCGCCGGCGTCGCCGTCCGCCTGATCGGCGTGGCGCACGACATCACCACCCGCAAGCTGGGGGAGGAGCGGCTGCGGGCGATCGTCGAAGGGACCTCCTCCACCACCGGCGCGGACTTCCTGCGCTCCCTCGTGCGCCACCTCTCCGCCGCCCTGGACATGGAGTACGCCTTCGTCTCCGAGGTGGTCGGCGAGGGGGTGGCGCGGGTGAGGCTTCTCGCCTTCTGGGCCGGCGACGGCTACGCCGAGCCCTACGAGTACGACCTCGCGGGCACGCCCTGCGAGGACGTGGTGGGCAGGGAGATCTGCTTCCACCCCTCGGGGACCTGGCGCCGGTTCCCCGGCGATCCCTGGGTGCGGGAAAACGCCATCGAGAGCTACATCGCCCTGCCGCTCTTCGACCGCGCCGACCGTCCTCTCGGCCACATGGGGGTCATGAGCGCCGATCCGATGGCGGAGGATTCGTCCGCCATCTCCATCCTCAAGATCTTCGCCGCCCGCGCCGCCGCCGAGATCGAGCGCGGGCTCACCGAGGACGCGCTGGCCCACGAGAAGGACCGCGCGCAGGTGACCCTCGCCTCGATCGGCGACGGCGTCATCCGCACCGACGCGGTCGGCGTCGTCGACTACCTCAATCCGGTGGCCGAGAAGCTGACCGGCTGGAGCGCCGCCGAAGCCTGCGGCCAGCCCGTGGACCGGATCTTCCGGGTGATCGACGAGGGCAGCGGCAAGCCGCTCCCCAACGCCGTCGAGCGCTGCCTTGCCGAGGGCCGGGTGATCGAGCACGCTGGCTACTCGATGCTGGTGCGGCGCGACAGCCACGAGTTCGCCATCCGCGACTCCGTGGCCCCCATCCAGGACCGACAGGGGCGGACCACCGGCAGCGTCCTCGTCTTCAAGGACGTGACCCAGCTCCGGGGCATGGAGCGGGAGATGATCTATCTCGCCCGCCACGACCCCCTGACCGGGCTGATCAACCGCCGCGAGTTCGAGAAGCGTCTCCAGCACTGCCTCGACACCGCCTACGAGGACGGGCGGGAGCACGCCGTCTTCTACCTCGACCTGGACGAGTTCAAGGTGGTCAACGACACCTGCGGCCACCTGGCCGGGGACGAGCTGCTCAAGCAGCTCACCACCCTGCTGCGCTCGCACATGCGCAAGACCGACACCCTGGCCCGGCTGGGCGGCGACGAGTTCGGCGTGCTGCTGGAGGACGCCAGCCTGGAGGTGGCCCGCGAGCTCGGGGAGCGCCTGCGCGCCGCCGTCCGCCAGTACCGCTTCGGCTGGCAGGAGCGCATCTTCGAGATTGGCGTCTCGATCGGCCTCGTGCCGATCACCGGCGAGAGCGGCGACATGGCCCAGGTCCTCTCCGCCGCCGACGCCGCCTGCTACGTGGCCAAGGAGAGCGGCCGCAACCGCATGCACGAGTACCAGCCGGACGACCGCGCCCTCGCCGAGCGCTACGGCGAGATGCAGTGGATCTACCGCATCCACAAGGCGTTCGCCGAGCACCGCTTCTGCCTCTACCGGCAGAGCATCCACCCGCTGGGCGCCGCGGCCGACGAGCCTCCCCTGTGCGAAGTCTTCATCCGCATGCTCGACGAGGACGGCCGTATCGCCACCCCCGCGGCCTTCATCCCGGCGGCCGAGCGCTACCACCTGATCGCCTCCATCGACCGCTGGGTGATCCACTCGGCGTTCATGGCCCTGGCCTGCGGCACCCTCTCCCACGGCGACACCACCCGCTTCGCCATCAATCTCTCGGGCCAGTCGGTGGGGGACGAGGCGTTCCTGGAGTACGTGCTCTCCGAGATCGAGGCCACCGGCATCTCGCCCGAGCGGATCTTCTTCGAGATCACCGAGACGGCGGCCGTGGGCAACCTGGCCAAGGCCATGGAGTTCATCCATGTCCTCAAAGGGCTGGGGTTCCACTTCGTTCTCGACGACTTCGGCAGCGGCCTCTCCTCGTTCGCCTATCTGAAGAACCTGGAGGTGGACTTTCTGAAGATCGACGGCGGTTTCGTGCGGGACATGGCGGGCAGCTCAGTCCAGCGCGCTCTGGTGGAATCCATTCACCAGATCGGCCAGGTGATGGGCATCCGGACCATCGCGGAGTCGGTGGAGGACCGGACCACCCTGGAGATCCTGCGGGAGATCGGCGTCGATTATGCCCAGGGCTACGGCTTGTCGGTGCCAGAGCCTTTGATTTAGCGACTTTACAAGCCAGGGAGGGAAATTTTTCCCTGGATCTCCCCCTCTTCTCCGGGAGAGGGGGCTGAGGCGGTGGGGACCTCCCGGGCGCGCTTCTTGCTTTCCAGATGCGCGTCCCTACGAAAAGGGCTCTATGGCACCGCTATCGTCTCTGACCGCTCTTCCCCCAGCCGACGACAACTCCGCGCCGGATCTGGAGGTGCGTTTCAACGGCGACGAGCGGCTGCCGTTCGCGCGCCCGCGGGCCTCCGCCCTGGCCGCCGAGGCGGTGGACGCCCGGCTCCGCCTCCTGATCGAGCCGGTCCCGGCCATCGTCTGGACCACCGATCTCGACTTGTGTTTCAGCTCCGGCCTGGGAGGAGGGCTCGCCTCCTTCGGCCTCCAGGCCAAGCCCGGCACCAGCCTCTTCGACTACTACGGCACGCCCGATCCGGACGCCCTGCCCATCCGCGCCCACCGTCTGGCGCTGCAGGGGGAGTCGGTTTCCTTCGAGCAGCAGTTGGAAGGCCGGACCTTCCAGACCCGCATCGAGCCCCTCCGGGACGCCGACGGCGAGATCACCGGCTGCGTGGGCATCGCGGTGGACATCACCGAGCGCAAGCAGGCCGAAGAGGCTCTCTACCGGGAGAAGGAACGCGCCCAGGTCACCCTCGCCTCCATCGGCGACGGCGTGATCCGCGCCGACCCCCAGGGCCGCATCGACTACCTCAACCTCGTGGCCGAGACCCTGACCGGCTGGAAGGCCGAGGACGCCATCGGCCGCACCGTGGGCGAGGTCTTCCGCCTGGTGGACGAGATCACCCGCAAGCCGCTGGGGGACCCCGTGGTCCGCTGCCTGGACGAGAGCCGGGTGGTGGAGTCGCCGGGCAACGTCCTGTTGCTTTCGGCGGACGGCAAGGAATACTCGGTGCGCGATTCGGCGGCGCCCATCTACGACCGCCGGGGCGGCGCCCTCGGGGCCGTCCTGGTGTTCAAGGATGTCACCGAGCTGCGGGGCATGGAGCGCGAGATGATCTACCTCGCGAGCCACGACCCCCTGACCGGGCTGATCAACCGCCGCGAGTTCGAGGTGCGTCTCAAGCGGGCCATCCGCGGCGCCCGCGCCGACCGCCGGCAGCACGTGCTGCTCTACCTGGACCTCGACGAGTTCAAGGTGGTCAACGACACCTGCGGGCACCTGGTCGGCGACGAGATGCTCAAGCAGATCACCGCCCTGCTGCGCTCGCGCGTGCGGCGGAGCGACCTGCTGGCGCGGCTGGGCGGCGACGAGTTCGGCGTCCTCCTGGAGGACTGCCCCATCGACCACGCGCGGCAGATCGCCGAGGAGATGCGGCGCACCGTGCGCGAGTTCCGCTTCTGCTGGCGGGACCAGATCTTCGAGGTCGGCGTCTCCATCGGCTTCGTGCCGATCAACGCCGACAGCGGCGATCTTGCCCAGGTGCTCTCCGCCGCCGACGCCGCCTGCTACGTGGCCAAGGACAGCGGCCGCAACCGCGTCCACGAGTACGAGCTGGACGACACCCTGGTGGCCGAGCGCTACGGCGAGATGCAGTGGATCCACCGCATCCACCGCGCCTTCGAGGACCGCCGCTTCCGGCTCTACTACCAGCTCATCCAGCCCCTGGGCGCCGAGAACAGCTCCCGGGATCTGCTCTGCGAAGTCTTCATCCGCATGCTGGACCGCACGGGCAAGGCCATCGAGCCTTCGGCCTTCATCGCCGCGGCGGAGCGGTACCACCTCATCGGCTCCCTCGACCGCTGGGTCGTCAAGACCGCCTTCAGCGCCCTGGCCGAGGCGCAGCGGCGGGAGTGGTCGCGCCCCGTGCTGTTCGCCATCAACCTCTCGGGCCAGTCGATCGGCGAGGAGAGCTTCCTCACCTACGTGGCCGAGGAGTTGGAGAAGAGCCACGTCGATCCCCGGCGGATCTGCTTCGAGATCACCGAGACGGCGGCCATCAGCAAGCTCGACAGCGCCATCCGGTTCATCTCGGTCCTCAAGGCCAAGGGCTGCCGCTTCATCCTGGACGACTTCGGCAGCGGCCTCTCCTCCTTCGCCTACCTGCGGGACCTGCAGGTCGATTTCCTGAAGATCGACGGCGAGTTCGTGCAGAACATGATGGAGGACCGGGTGAAGCGGGCCATGGTGGAGTCGATCAACCAGATCGGCCACGTCATGGGCCTGCAGACCATCGGCGAATGGGTGGAGAACCGCCAGACCCTGGAGGCCCTCAAGGAGATGGGGGTCGACTACGCCCAGGGCTACTGGCTCTGCCGCCCGCAGCCGCTGGTGCACGATCTCTAGGCCGGAATCTCCATCGTCCCTTCGCTCATCAGCACCGCCCCGCCGCCGACGCGCACGGCGGCGACGGCGCCGTCCCGCTTGTCCACCTCCAGGTGAAGCAGGCTGGGGCGGCCCATCTCGAAGCCCTGCTCGATGACCCAGCCCAAGGTGCCGTCCCGTTGCGGGGCGCGGGGGCCGAGGTAGCCGCCGAAGGCCGCCGCGGCGCCGCCGGTGGCCGGGTCCTCCGGGATGCCCAGGGCCGGCGCGAACATGCGGGCGCGGATGTGCGAGCCGGGAAGCTCGGGATCGTAGGCGAAGACGTAGAGCTCAGGGGCGTCAGGACCGGGGAGCAGGGCGTCCCAGCGGTCCATCCGCACGCGGGCGCGGCGCACGGCGTCGCGGTCCCGCAGCGGGATGAAGAGGAACGGCACGCCGGAGGAGACGGTCTCGGGACGATCCGCGCCGGTCAGCAGGTCCGAGGGCTCGAGCGACAGCAGTCCGGCCAGCTCCTCGACGGACGGCGGCGGCGGACCGGCTTGCGGGAGCCGCGCCGCCCAGAGTTGGGCGAAGACGGGAGCGCCGCCCTCCGCCCGGATCGCCACCGGCACGGGGCCGACGCCCTCCTCGAACACGATGCGGGTCTCGTCGCCGGCCAGAGGGATCTCGCCGATGGCGGCGAGCACGATCGCCGTGCCCACCGTGGGATGGCCCGCGAAGGGCAGCTCCACCGCGGGGGTGAAGATCCGCAGCCGCCGCGTGTGGCCGGGATCGTCCGGCGGCAGGACGAACACGGTCTCCGAGAGGTTCAGCTCCTTGGCGACCGTCTGCATCCTCTCGTCGGAGAGCCCCCGGCCGTCCGGAAAGACGGCCAGGGGATTGCCTCCGAAGGGCTGGTCGGTGAAGACGTCGGCGGTGAGGAAGCGGTAGCGCACTTGGACGCTACGCCTTGACCTTGCCCGGCCCCGCCATCTTGACGGCTTCGTCGACGCCGCTCTCGTACTTCTTGAAATTCTCGGCGAACATGTCGGCCAGCTTGCTGGCCTGGGCGTCGTAGGCCGCCGGGTCCTGCCAGGTCTCGCGGGGACGCAGGAGCTTGTCCGGCACCCCTTCGATGTGGGCCGGCACGGCGAGGCCGAAGATCGGATCGGTCCAGGTCTCGACGGCGTCGAGCTCGCCGGTCAGCGCGGCGGTGACCATCCGGCGGGTGAAGCCGAGCTTGATGCGCTGGCCCACGCCGTACGGGCCGCCCGTCCAGCCGGTGTTGAGCAGCCAGACCTTGGCGCCGTGCTTCTTCAGCTTCTCGCCCAGCATGCCCGCGTAGACGCCCGGATGGAGCGGCAGGAAGGGGGACCCGAAGCAGGTGCTGAAGGTCACCTTGGGCTCGGTGATGCCGCGCTCCGTGCCCGCCACCTTGGCCGTGTAGCCGGAGAGGAAGTGGTACATCGCCTGCTCCTCGGTGAGCCGGCTGATGGGCGGCAGCACGCCGAAGGCGTCGCAGGTCAGGAACACGATGTTCCGCGGATGCCCCGCCTGGCCGCCCAGGTCCACGTTGGCGAGCTGGGTCAGCGGGTAGCTCGAGCGCGTGTTCTCGGTCAGCCGGTCGCTGTCGAGGTCCAGCTTGCGGGTCTCGGGATCGCACTCGACGTTCTCCAGCACCGTGCCGAACGTGCGGGTCGTCTGGTAGATCTCCGGCTCGCCCTCGGGCGACAGGCGGATCACCTTGGCGTAGCAGCCGCCCTCGATGTTGAACACCCCGTGGTCGCTCCAGCCGTGCTCGTCGTCGCCGATGAGCGTGCGGTTGGGATCGGCCGATAGGGTGGTCTTGCCCGTGCCCGAGAGGCCGAAGAACAGGGCCACGTCGTCCTTGGTCGCGCCGTAGTTGGCGCTGCAGTGCATGGAGAGCACGCCCTGCTTGGGCAGGTAGTAGTTCATCACGCTGAAGATGCTCTTCTTGATCTCGCCCGCGTACCGCGTGCCGCCGATCAGCACCATCCGCTTCGCGAGGTCGAGCAGGATGAACGTCGAGGTGCGGGTGCCGTCGCGCTCGGGCTCGGCCTGGAGCTCCGCGACGTTGAGCACCGTGAAGTTGGGCTCGAAGTTGGCCAGGACCTCCGGGTCCTCTTCGCGGATGAACATGTTGCGGGCGAACATGTTGTGCCATGCGTACTGGGTGATCACCCGCACCTTGATGCGGTAGTCGGGATCGGCGCCGGCGTAGCCGTCGAACACGAACAGATCCTTGCCCTTCAGGAACTCCAGCGCGCGGGCACGCAGGGCCTCGAGCTTCTCCCGCTCGAAGGGACGGTTGACCTCGCCCCACCAGATGTCGGCGTCGACCGACGGATCCTTCACAAGAAATTTGTCGTTGGGAGACCGCCCCGTGTGCGGGGCCGTCTCACAGACCAGCGGACCTTCGCTCGCCAGCTTCGCTTCCCCGCGCAGAACCGCCATCTCGGACAGGCGCGCCGGGGGCAGGTTCCAGTACACCGTCCCGGCGTCGTTGATTCCGTGCTTCTCTACGCCAAAGCTGCTGACTACCGGCCCTTCGTTTTGCATTCCTCACCTCGGAAGTCGTTATCGATCAGATGCTCGAAGATAGTCGACCAGGAGCCGCGCCATCGCCCGGATGCCGACCGGCACCGCGGTGTCGTCGGCCCGGAAGGTGGGCGTGTGCAGGCCCCCGGAGGTCGTGCCCGGCTTGACCACGCCGAGACGGTAATAGAACCCAGGGACCTCGTTGGCAAAGTAGGCGAAGTCCTCACCGGCCATGCTGGGCTCCACGATCTTGACGTTCGCGGCCCCCATGATCTGCTCGAGCAGGGGCCGCACCCGGCCCGCCAGCGCCGGATCGTTCACCGTGGCCGGCGCGTTGCGGACGTACTCCATCTTGAAGGTCGCGCCCCCGGCGCGGGTGATGCCGTCCAGGATCTCCCGCATCCGGCGTTCCACCTCGTTGCGGATCTCCTCGTTGTAGGTCCGGACGGTTCCTTCCAGGTGCACCTCACCGGGGATGATGTTGAAGCGCTCGCCGCCGCGGAAGATCCCCACCGTCACCACGCTGGGCTCCAGCGCCGGCAGGTTCCGTGAGCGGATCGTCTGCAGCGCCATGACCGCCTGCGAGCCGATCACGATGGGATCGACCGCCAGGTGGGGATAGGCGCCGTGCGACTGCTTGCCCTGGATCTTGATGACGAACTGGTCCACCGCCGCCATGGTCGGCCCGGGGTTGAACCCGATCTGGCCCACCGGCAGGTCGGGGAAGGAGTGGAGGCCGAAGACCGCCTTGGGCCTGGCCCCGGCGAAGACCCCGTCGGCAAGCATCTGGAGGGCGCCGGTCTTCTCGCCCGGCGGCGGCCCCTCTTCGGCGGGCTGGAAGATGAAGAGGATGCTCCCCGGGATCTCTTCCCGCATCGACGCCAGCACCGAGGCCACCCCGAGCTGTACGGAGGTGTGGATATCGTGCCCGCAGGCGTGGGCCACCCCCACCTCCTGCCCCAGGAAGGTATCCCTCTTGGTGGACTTGTACGGCAGGTCCGTCTCCTCGGTCACCGGCAGGGCGTCCATGTCGGCCCGCACGGCGATGAGGGGACCCGGCTTGCCTCCCTTGAGCAGGGCCACGACCCCCGTCTTGGCGACCCCGGTCTTCGCCTCCAGCCCCAGGCTCCGCAGGTGGGCGGCCACCAGCTCGGCGGTCTGCGCCTCCCGGTAGGAGAGCTCGGGGTTCTGGTGCAGGCGGTGGCGCAGCTCCACGATCCGCGGCGCGACCTTCTCCGTCTCCCGGTCGATGCGGGCGGCGAGAGGGTCGGCGGCGGATTGCGCGGCTCCCGGGCGGGAGCCGGGGACGAGGGCCACGGCTGCGAGGACGGCCAGCGCGAAGCAGGCCGCTCTCCGGCGAGCGGGCATCGGATCTCCTCCTGAACGTGGGCGTCGGCCTGCGCGCGGGGATCCCTCCGGGCGCGCGGCACGGCGGTCAAAACCCGTCGAGTTTATACCCAGACGCGCCATTTTCTCATCCCGGTCCCCCTTTTCAAGGACGCCCGGCTCTTCGCCACGGTGCGGCATGCCGTGGCGCGCGGCCTCGGGTAGAATCTCGCCGCCCAGACGCCCGCAATCCGTCCCGGCATCGAATTCCCCTTGAGGAGAGAATTGGCTTGAACATCGAGAATCGGAAGATCCTTGTGCTCGGAGGGTACGGCCTCGTCGGCATGGCTGTCTGCCGCGAGCTGCTCGTCCGCAAACCACGAGAGATCCAGATCCATAGCCTCCGGATGGAGGAGTCCCAGAAGGCCGCCGAGGAGCTCCGCTCCGAGGCCGGCTCCACGGTCCTGTCCACCTCGGCCGGCAACCTCTTCGGCCTGCTGAAGGACGGCTCCAAGCGCGACCTCATCCGCGCCGAGCTGCGCCGCCTCGACGACGAGGACCTCGGCGGCTTCGTCCTCTACGACGTCCTGTCGAAGTCGCGGCCGGACATCGTCATCGACTGCGTCAACACCTCGACCGGCATCGCCTACGGCGACATCTTCCGCTCCGCCGAGGAGCTGCTGCGCCAGCTCGAGGCGGGCGACATGGAAGACGAGGCGGCCGAGCGCCTCCTCGACGCCCTCTACATGCCGCGCCTGATCCGCCACATCCAGGTCATGTACCGCGGCATGATCGACGCCGGCACCCGCGTCTACGTCAAGGTCGGCACCACGGGCACGGGGGGCATGGGCCTCAACATCCCCTACACCCACTCCGAGGAGCGCCCGAGCCGGGTGCTGCTCTCCAAGAGCGCCATGGCCGGCGCCCAGTCCATGCTCCTCTTCCTGATGGCCCGCACCCCTGGCGCGCCGGTCACCAAGGAGATCAAGCCTGCGGCGGCCATCGCCTGGAAGAAGATGGGCTACGGCCCCATCGTCCGCGGCGGCAGGCAACTGAAGATGATGGACGCCCGGCCCACTCCCCTGAACGGCTCCTTCTTGACCGAGGACCCCGCCGCCGCGCGGGAGCGGGACGAGCCCTACGAGAACGTCTTCATCGACACCGGCGAGAACGGCGTCTTCAGCCTGGAGGAGTTCTCGGCCGTCACCAGCCACGAGCAGATGGAGTTCGTCACTCCCGAGGAGATCGCCCGCTACCTCGTCTTCGAGATCGAGGGCCGCAACACCGGTTACGACATCGTCTACGCCCTGGACAGCGCCGTGCTCGGCCCCACCTACCGGGCGGGCATCCTGCGCCACTGGGCGCTGGAGCGGCTCAACGAGATGGAGAGGGAGCACGGCGTGCACAGCGTGGCCTTCGAGATGCTGGGGCCGCCGCGCAACTCCAAGCTCCTCTTCGAGGCGCACCTGCTGCGCCTGGCCTACCCGAACATGTCGGCCGTCCGTCAGTCCACGCCCCAGGAGGTCTGCCAGACCCTGGACCGCCTGGTGCGGGAGGATCCCGAAGTCGCCAACCGCGTCGTCTCCGTGGGCGTCCCGATCCTCCTCGACTCCGGCGAGATCATCCGCGGCACCCGGGTCATCGTGCCGCCGGACGCCAAGGGCGAGACGGTCACGCCCGAGAAGCTGGAGGAGTGGGTGCGGGACGGCTGGGTGGATCTCCGGCTCGACAACTGCGCGAGGTGGATCGCGCGCTTCGACAAGATCCACGAGGAGATGTCCGCCCTCCCCGAAGGCGACTCCTCCAGCCGCTTCCTCCGCAACCGCCGCTTCTGGCACAAGGTGGACGTGATCCAGCCCGGCAAGGTCGTGGGTTGGATTCTCGGGACGGAAGAAGGCGGGTCGCGGATCAAGCGGTAGGTGTCAAGGGCGGGGAGCTCTCCCCGCCCTGCTACGGCAGGATTCTCAACGCTGTGCAGACCCGGCTGAGGGTCCGGTCCAACTCCAGATGGGGCGGGACCTTGCAGGACTGATAACCGTCGCCGGACGGACTCACCTCGTAGGCCACCAGACCCACCCCGTCCATCATCTGGTTCGCGGCGTTGGCGAAGAAAAGGGTTCTTTCCAGATCCTTGCCATCCACCACCCGGATGGCGAGAAACAGGAAGGCCCGGGGTTTGCTCTCTCGCAGCCAGCTCAACAGGTCGCTCGTCGGGCCTCCTCCCTGGCCGGCGTTTCGCGCCCACTCGGCTTTGAGGTCGATCGTCTTGAGGCCCGCCTCCTTGACGCGTTTGTCGAGATCCGAGCTTCCCGGCCGGCCCTTGAGGTTCTTCTGCAGCGGATTTCGAATGGATTTTGGCGCCCCGGCCACCTTGGTCTCGACCAGGATCTCGACCGTTCCCTTCTTGGGATAGGAGGTGTCGAGATTGTGCTTGGGAAAGATCAATCCCGGAACCGCGCCGCGGCCATGCAGCTCTTTCCCTGAACAGTTCTCGAGAAGCAGGGCGATCAGGTCTGTGAAGAAATCTCCCTTGCCGTTCTGATTATCGCCCTGATTGGCAAGCCCGACGGCGAAGGCCTGGTCGAAGCTCCACATGGCGGAGAGAAAGCGGTCCTCCACCTGCGTCCAGCGAGACGGGCCGGTCTCCACCGCCCACCGATACATCTCGGAAAGAGGCTGGCAGCCCGGACTTTCCGCTACGCGAGGACTGGTCTTACGAGTCACGGTGGGACGGGAAAGGGATGACGGCTCCCGACTTCCGGTGGAGGGAAGACCTGGCGCGGGCCCGGCGCCGTTCGTGGAGAGACGCTCTGGCCGCTGCCATGTCGCCCATCCAGGCGCCTTCGAAAAGGATCGCGTCCACGGCGGCCACGGCTTCGTCCAGGCAGCCCTGGCGGCCATTGCGGAGCGCGGTGTCCACCTCGGTCTCCAGGCTCAAGAGCGCGTCCTTTTTCCCGGCGATCAGTTCCACGGATGGGACGAGGATGCGGTCCGCCTCGCGGGGCTCCAGCTTCAGGACTCCCCCGCCGTAGCTCCGCCCGATCCGCTCGCAGGAGAGGAGGGTGGCGGAATTGTAGAAGGCGACCACAAAAGCCTTCCGCAACGCTACGGGGACCTTCTCCAGCCGGACGTTCAGGAGCGTGTTCGAGGAGACGACCTTCGCCTGATTCAAGCAGAGGCGCGGCGCCACGTCGCTCATGTAGGTCAGGAAAGCGTCCGGCGTGCTCACACCGGGAACGCGGTACCACGGGGACCGGACGCGGCACTTGTAGCGCCCGGCATACCCGAGGTCCTCCCCCCTCTGGATGTAGATCCGTTCGGCGTGGGTCAGATGTTCTCCGGGAAGCCAGAGCAGACAGCGCTCCCCATGCGACCGCATCTGGGTGACATCCGCCCGGGTGATCCGCAGGCCGGGGATCTGCCGGGCGCGGGTCAACGCCGGCCGGAGGGAGGTCTCGGGAAGACGCCAATGTCCAGCCTGCTCGGGTGTCAGGACAAAAAACTCGTTGGCCCCGCTGACGAACCCGATGCCCGCCTTCCCTACATCGGCGAGCGGGCCGACGATGCCTCGATCCTGGAGATCGTCGAGAGTGACGGCGCCGGGATGCGCCACATAGCCCGGCAGCCACTTCTCCGGTTCCTCTTCCGGCGTGAAAACCTCGGCGCGGGCCAGGATCGCCGGGAGATCCGCAAGATCGGAAACGGCTTCGACCTCCAACAACCCGAGCCGTCCCGGTCCTTCCCCCTTGCCCTCGGCGAGGAGGAGCACCACCTCAGCCTGGACGTCCGGGAAGACCGCCTGCCGGAAGGAGACGACGTGGACAGCCTCAAACGTGTGGCGCAGGTGCTCCCGAAGCGGCGCGGCGTAGGAGGTGTGGATCAGCTCCGCCGGCAGAATCAACGCGAGGCGTCCACCCGGCCGCAGGAACGCGGTCGCGTGAACGACGAAATGAGCCCAGGACGACGCCAGCCGGGTGAGCTGGACACCCGAGTCCGCGGCCCGCTCCAGCGCTTCCAGCCGGGCGCTGCCGGCGAAGTCCTGATAGCGGATGTAGGGCGGGTTCCCGATGACTACATCGACCCCTTCCGCGGGACCAAAGAGGGCGCCGGGAGGGGCCAGGGAGAAAAAGCTGGTGGTCCTGGCATTGCCGAAGGGCACGCCAAGCGCGGACGTGAGCCGCTCCCGGGTTACCCAGACCGCTTCAGGGTTGAGATCGATGGCGTGAAGGAGGGCGGCTGTCCCCTCCCGGCCCGTTCCCAGCTCCCGCAGCCGCCGCGCGGCCGTCTCCAGGAAGACCCCGTCGCCGCAGGACGGGTCGAGCACCGACTGTTCCGGACGGTGGACAGCCCAGGCCACCATCGGCTCGACGAGAGGCCGGGGCGAATAGAACGCGCCGAGGCTCTTGCGCTGACGCCGCTCGATAGGGGCGCTCGTCACCATCTCGGAAAGCATCTCATCTCCCCCGCCTCTTCGGCCAGCCTCAAAGTCAGGCGATGATAGCACGAATTACCGCCATACTACCGCCTCCGCATCCCTCTGACTTGGGGAAATTCGACTCCAAGCCGGAGTCCCGAGACTCTGGTCTGGAGACGTTGACTCTGGCTCAGAGACGTTGACTTTGGCCTGGAGACGTTGACTCCAGCCCAGAGTCAATTGACTCTGGCTTGGAGACGTTGACTCTGGCCTGGAGATCTTGACTCTGAGCCAGAGTCTCGAGACTTTGGCCTGGAGACGTTGACTCCAGCTCAGAGTCAACTGACTCTGGCTTGGAGACGTTGACTCCGGCCTGGAGATGTTGACTCCAGCTCAGAGTCAACTGACTCTGGCTTGGAGACGTTGACTCCAGCCTGGAGATGTTGACTCTGGCTCAGAGACGTTGACTTTGGCCTGGAGACGTTGACTCCGGCTCAGAGTCAGTTGACTCCGGCTTGGAGCCGCTGACGCCGCCTTCCTTCAGAACTGCGCGACGAGGAGCGCCTCGGAATCCTCCTGGCGCCGTCTGTGTTCTTCCCGGATTCCTCGCCACAGGCGGCGGGCGGAACGGTAGGTGACCGCTCCGAAGAAGACCGCCATGGCCACCGTGAAGGCGCAGAAGGCGCGGACCGTCAGCCTCATGCGCCCCAGCTCCGTCATCAGCGCCTGGTAGATCTCCCTGCCTCCGGTGGGCACGGGTGGATCCACAAAATCGTCGCCCGCGGGAGCCGCCCCCGCGCCGAAGTGGAGGCATCCGCGGCGAGTTGGAAAGAGGTCCATCCCAGTATGATGGCACGGTCGTTTGCATAGGCCACCTGGCGTGACGGGCACCGGATGGTGGACGGGATGGCGCGGATGCTGGCTCCGGTGTTGTAGAGTCCTCCAGGATCTTTCCTGAGGACTGTCATGATCGCACGCCTCTGGCACGGATATACCACTACCGCCAACGCCGACGCCTACGAAACCCTGCTGCGCACCGAGATCTTTCCTGGCATCGCCGCCAAGGGAGTCGCGGGCTACCGGGGGATTCAGTTGCTCCGCCGTCCCCTCTCTCAGGATGAGGTCGAATTCATCACGATCATGCACTTCGACTCCTGGGAGGCAGTCCGGCAGTTCGCGGGCGAGGATTATGAGCGCGCCTATGTACCTCCGAAAGCGCGCGAGGTCCTGGCCCGCTTCGATGATCGCTCCCAGCACTACGAAATCCGGGAGCGGCAGGATTACTGATGAGAAAGGTGATCCGCTGGATCCTGGCCGCGTTCGCGGTGGCCGGAGCCGCGGTCCTCATGGCACAGGAGGTACCGTCGAGCGATCGGTCCCGGGAGGCCGTAGAAAGGACATCCAGGAAACTGGCGCCGCTCCTGAGCCGCGAGGGTCTCCAGCTTGGCGCACCGGTCTTCCTGAGAATCTTCAAAGAGGAAGGGATTCTGGAAGTCTGGCTTCAGAAGCGCGGGAAGTTCAAGCTCTTCAAGAGCTATCCGATCTGCTACTTCTCCGGGAATCTGGGACCGAAGCTGAGGGAGGGCGATGGCCAGAGCCCGGAAGGCTTCTATTCGGTTCCTCCTGCCGCGCTCAATCCGAACAGCCGGTTTCACCTTGCGTTCAATCTCGGCTATCCCAATGCTTTTGATCGCGCTCATGACAGAACGGGCAGCTTCCTCATGGTCCACGGAGACTGCGTTTCGATCGGCTGCTACGCGATGACCGATCCGGGGATCGAGGAGATCTATACGCTGGTGGAGGCGGCGCTCCGGAATGGTCAGGAATCGTTCCAGGTCCACTCCTTCCCCTTCCGGATGACCAAGAAGAACCTGGCCCGGCACCGGTCTTCGGAGTGGTGGGACTTCTGGTCGAACCTGCAGGAAGGGTACGACCTGTTCGAAAAGGAACGGGTGCCGCCGGTCGTCAGGGTTCAGGATCGCCGGTACGTCTTCAACCCCGCTTGAGCAAAGCTCAAATCCCGGCTAAGATCTCCGACAGATTCCTGAGAGTCGGAGGGATGATGGAACTGAAGAATGACGCTCCCGAGTGGAGCCCGGTGAAGCGGCTTCTCTTCCGCTTCGTGTTTGCCTACTTCGTCCTCTTCATTTTTCCGTTTCCCTTGAACGTCATTCCGGGCGTTCAGATGATCATGCAGCCGTATCAGAATTTCTGGGATTCCATGGTCCCGTCGATCGGCGCCCGGTTGTTCGACGTCCAGATCACCGAGGTCGACCCGAACGGCAGCGGTGACAGGACTTACGATTACGTGCTGGTTTTCTGCTATGCCGCTCTGGCGCTGGTGGCGGCGGTCTGCTGGACGATCCTCGACAGGAGACGGAAGAATTATGAGCGCCTCTATCAGTGGCTGAGGGTCTACGTCTGCTTCTATCTCGCCGTGATCATGCTCTCCTACGGCGGGTACAAGGCCATCAAGTCGCAGTTCTCGCACCCCAGCCTGCATCGCCTCTTGCAACCGGTCGGCGAGATGTCCCCCATGGGGCTCCTCTGGACGTTCATGGGGGCTTCGGACAGCTACACCATCTTCACCGGCCTTGGCGAGATGCTCGGCGGCCTGCTCCTCGCCTCCCGCCGCACCCGGCTGCTGGGAGCGCTGGTCTGCATCGCGGTGCTCGTCAACGTGGTGATGCTCAATTTCAGTTATGACGTGCCGGTCAAGATCTTCTCGGCCCATCTGCTGGCGATGGCGGTTTTTCTGACCCTGCCGGATCTGCGGCGGCTCGCGAGCTTCTTCATCTTCAACCGGACGGCGGAGCCCGCCGAGATCCGTCCGCTCTTCGCGAGGCCGTTGCTCCACCGCGGCTCGCTGGTCTTCCGGGCGCTGTTCATCCTCGGCTTCGCGGGTCTGGCGCTGTACCAGTCCTGGTCGGCCCGCAAGCAGTACGGCGACGCCGCTCCCAGGCCGCCGTTGTACGGGATCTGGAACGTCGAGGAGTTCGCGCTCGACGGCCAGGTGCGGCCGCCTCTGCTCACGGACAAGGAAAGATGGCGGCGGGTGGTCTTCTCTCGCGTGGGGCAGATGAGTCTCTACGGCATGGAATCTCCCCGCCAGAGCTTCGCGATGAAGCTGGACCCCATGAAACGGACGTTGGAGATCAACCGGATGGGCGATCCGAAAAAGAAATCGGTCCTCGCCTTTCAGCGTTCCGGGGCGGATCTGCTCACCATGGAAGGGACGTTCGAGGGAAAGAAGGTCCGCGCCCGGTTACGGCGGACGGACGAGAACAGCTTCGAGCTGGTCAACCGGGGATTCCACTGGATCAACGAGTATCCACGGAATCTTTAGAGAGTACGGCTGCTGTAGACCCAATCCTCGACGAAGCCGATGAATTCCAGCACCGGCATCTTGTTGACGTCCTCGTCCGAGAAGCCTTCCAGCTTCCGTCTGCCATAGAAGTTGAACATGAATTCGTTGAAGTCGAACCAGATCGAGGCCGGGCTGGCTATGGACCGAAGCCCTACGGTCTCGAAGAACCAGTTTCGGACCTCCCGGACAATTTCCGCGGGATCATCGTTGTGATTCTTGATGTCGACTCCGGAAAGGTCCGAGAGGGCCTTCATGAAATCGTAACGTTCACGTCCGAGAATCAGGCATCTTTTCTGCTTCAATCGACCTTGAGAAAACCGTCGGCCTCCATAATCGATGCCTAACTCAAAAGGCATATTCAGTCTGTAGAACTCATTCCGGCTCCGGGACCGGATGCGGGAGAGGTCGTGGATGCTGTACTGCGAGGCTTTGATCAGCTCGCAAATTTTGTTGATCCGCTGTTCTCCGGAATCGGATCTCTCTAGAGCGATCTTGGGCTTGAACCCCAAATAGACGATGACGAAGAGCAGGGGACGGAGAAGCTCCTGGTACTCGGGGTCAAACGGACAGTTGATGAAGACATTGCGCTCGAAGCCTGTAGCGGGCGTGTTCCGCATAAACGCTAGCGACGACCTCGAGGCGGAAGGGAAGCCGCTCCATACGAATCCCATCGCTGGACCGTCCCGTCTCTTCCATGGACGATAAGCTCCGAGCCCTGGTTCTGGCTGACCTCCTTCGCCCAGGCGATCGCGTCTCCCTGGGTATCGAACCGTCTCGACGCCCGGCCGGCCCCGGACTTGACGACAGCCCAGCCACCCTCAGGGTGTGTCACGACGTGATAGGAGTTCCTGCCAGCCATACTACCTCCGTGCGCCTGCAGAGGCATCGCTTCCCTCCCGAGGCCAGACGATTCTGAGCCTCCTCGAAGTTCGTGGCAAGGTCTGTACCGAGGCGAATTGTCTCACACTTATGGCACGCAGGCTACTCTGAGATCGCGGAAGGCGGAAACAGCGGCCCCGCCCAACGGCAGGGCCGTCTTGAGGAAGGGATCGGGATCAGGCCGCCGAGAGGGCGATGTTCACGGGGGTCGCGTTGGCGATGTTGTCGCTGACCGGGCAGCGGGTCTCGACCTCCTCCTGGAGCTTCCGGAGCTGCTCGGGCGTGGCGTCGGCGTGGACCTTGATGGTCACGTTGAAGGCCTGGTAGCCGGCGCGGACTTCGCGGTCGGTGCCGGCGAACTTGGCCGGATTGAGGGAGGCCTGGACCTCGACCTCGGTCCCCTTCACCTCGATGCCCAGCTCCTTGCCGATGTAGAAGGTCATGTAGCTCAGGCAGCCGCCGTGCGCGGCGAGAATGAGCTCGAGCGGGCTGGGCGCGCCGTCGCGGCCGCCGAGCTCCGGCGGCTCGTCCTGGAAGATCTTGAAGCTGCGGACGTCGGTGGTGCTGCGGGCCATGCTTTCGCCGGCGGTCTTGATTCTGGCGGTATACATTAAGAGCCTCCTGGAATTGTCTCTGGTCGATGTCTCTCTCGGCCTGGAGAACGAATGGCGGCCCTGGATCCCCTCGCGCCGGGCGCGAAGAGCTGAAAAGGTACTCCGCGAGCGCCTGGGGCTCGCTTTCTTCCTTGAGCTGCACCTAATATACAGACGGTGGCTTCACGCCGGCGGAAAGGGGGCAGAATTATGGACCTGACGGCAACCGCCGCGGCTCGGCACGCGGACGTTCACGACACTTCCAGTATCCTGGGACGCCTGAACAGCGTCTGGCACGAAAGGGCCCTGCAGGGGTTCATGCTGATCGTGCTGGCGCACTGGGCCGAGCACCTGACCCAGGCTTTCCAGATCTACGCGCTGGGATGGCCTGTCCCCGAGTCGCGGGGCGTGCTGGGCCTGTGGTATCCGTGGCTCGTGAAGTCGGAGGTGCTCCACTACGGCTACGCGCTGGTCATGCTGATCGGCATCTGGATGCTGCGGACGGGGTTCGTCGGCACGTCCAAGGTGTGGTGGAACACGGCGCTCGCCATCCAGTTCTGGCATCACATCGAGCACGCCCTGCTCCAGGGGCAGGCCCTGATGGGCCACAACCTGTTCAACTCGCCGGTGCCGACGAGCATCGCCCAGCTCTGGATCCCCCGGGTCGAGCTGCACCTGATCTACAACTCGCTGGTGTTCGTGCCGATGGTGATCGCCATGTACTACCACATGTTCCCGCCGAAGGGAGAGGAGGCGCTGATGCGGTGTTCCTGCGCCTTCCACCCCCGCGTTGTCACGGCCTGAAACCCGCCTCTTCGCCGCGCTGGCCGCCTGCCTCGTCCTGTGGGCAGGCTGCCAGCCGCCGGCGCGGACCTCCCCGGAGATCGAGCTGGACTGGTCGGTGAAGCCCGATCCGCCGGTCACGGGACCGGCCGTGGTCTCGCTGACGCTGACCGACGCGAAGTCGGGAGCGCCGGTGCGCGGCGCCGAGGTACGGCTGGAGGGCAACATGTCCCACCCGGGGATGAAGCCGGTCTTCGGCGCCGCCCGGGAGGTGGGGCCGGGACGGTATGAGGCGCCGATCGAATTCACCATGGGGGGCGACTGGTTCATACTGATCGACGCCACGCTCCGCGACGGCCGCACGCTGCAGAGGCAGGTGGACGTCCGGGGCGTCCGTTCGCGATAGGAAGTTTCAAGGATGGACCTGCTTCGATGGCCGGTGGTGGGGCGGTTTCTCCGCTGGCGTCACGCGCGGATGGTGATGCAGCTCCCGCTGTTCGCCGTCGCCGTGACGATGATCGTCCACGGATTCCTCGGCCCCCAGCTCGCCCCCAAGAACCTCGCGACCCTGCTGACCTGGGTGCACTACCGGGGCGCGCTGGTGATCGCGCTGCTGGTGGCGGGCAACCTCTTCTGCATGGCCTGTCCGTTCATGCTGCCCCGGGAGCTGGCCCGCCGCGTCTTCAAGCCGGTGCGCCACTGGCCGCGGGCCCTGCGCGGCAAGTGGCTGGCGATCACCCTCTTCGTCCTGGTCCTGTTCGCCTACGAGCTGTTCGACCTGTGGGGCTCGCCCTGGTGGACGGCCTGGCTGATCGTGGGCTACTTCGGGGCCGCCGTGGTCGTCGACGCCAACTTCCGCAACGCGCCGTTCTGCAAATGGGTCTGTCCCATCGGCCAGTTCAATTTCGCCGCTTCGACGGTCTCGCCGCTGGAGGTGAAGGTCCGGGACACGGACCTCTGCGCCACGTGCAAGACGCGGGACTGCATCCGCGGTACCCGGCATCCGGAAAACAGCGCGCTGGTCGTCCTGCGGGGCTGCGAGCTGGCGCTGTTCCAGCCGAAGAAGGAAGGCAACATGGACTGCACGTTCTGCCTGGACTGCGTCCATGCCTGCCCGCACGACAACGTCGGCCTGCTCACGCGGCTGCCGGGGAGCGAGCTGTGGAGCGACGCCAAGCGGTCCGGCGTCGGGTTCTTCTCCAAGCGGAAGGACCTGGCGGCGCTGGCGATCCTCTTCCTGTTCGGCGCGCTGCTGAACACGTTCGGGATGGTGAGCCCGGTCTACGCCGTGCAGACGTGGCTGGCCGGCCTGATGGGGACGACGAGCGAGGCGCCGGTGCTCGGGGTCCTGTTCTTCGTCCTCCTGGTGGTGGAGCCGGCGCTGCTCCTGGGCCTCGCGGGCTGGCTGAGCCGCCGCGGCGCGGGAACGCGGGAGCCGCTCCTGCCGCTGGTGACCCGTTTCGCCTACTCGCTGATCCCCCTCGGCTTCGGGGTCTGGCTGGCGCATTACTGTTTCCATCTGCTCACCGGTCTGTGGACCTTCGTGCCGGTCGTGCAGGATCTCTTCATGGATCTCGGGTTGCCGATTTTCGGCGCTCCGAGCTGGGGGCTCGGCGGGTTGCCCGATCGGCTGGTGACTCCCCTGGAGCTGGGTTTCCTGGCCCTGGGTCTGCTGGGCTCGCTGCTGGTCGCCTGGCGGATCGCGGAACGCGATTATCCCGCGCGGACGGCGAAGGCGTTCGCGCCCTGGGCCGGTCTCAGCGTCCTGCTCTGGGGTGTCGCGATGTGGCTGCTCTCGCAGCCGATGGAGATGCGTGGGACCTTCCTGGGGAGCTGAGATGAAAAGATTTCTCCTGATCCCGCTCCTGCTGGCGAGCGCCGCGCCGGCCCTGGCCCACCAGGGCCCGCCGTTCCCGATCCTGGTCGATCAGCGGGTCGGTCCCTACGTCGCCTCGGTCTGGACCGATCCGGACATCGGGACGGGGACTTTCTTCGTGGTGCTGGAGCCGCCGGAAGGGAAGAAGCTCCCCGGCGGAACCCAGGTGCGGATCGCCGTCGAGCCGCTGGACAAGCACGTCAAGGAAACCCTTTACAAAGCCGAGCCGCAGCCCGTCCGCTACGGCGAGCGCCATTTCGCGGAGACGAAGTTCGACCGCGGCGGGATGTGGCGCGCGCGAATCCTTATTGAAGGCCCGGAAGGCGGCGGCGAGCTGAAGGCGGAGGTCGAGCCCACGCCGGACGGCACCATCGGGCCGATCTCTCTCGTGCTCTACGCGCTCCCGTTTCTGGCCGTGGGATTCCTCTGGCTGAAAGCCGTTCTGCACCGGAAGGAAAAGGGCCGCCGGGAATCGCTCCCCAGCGGCCCTGTTTGAGTACAAATAGGTGAGCTCGCTTACCGCGGCGCTCCCCCCACGGGGATGGGCGGCACGGTGACCTTCTTCGGCGGGCTCTTCTTCAGCTCGTCGAGAAGGATCTGAATCCCTTTCTCCAGGGTCGGGTCCTGACCCTTGGCGAGCGCGTCGGGAGAATCGATCACCGGGATGTCCGGCGCCACGCCTTCGTTTTCGACCGCCCACTGGCCCTCGGTGGTGAGGAAGCGGAAGGTCGGGATGCTGAGCGTGCCGCCGTCGATCAGCGACGGGCCGCCGGAGAGGCCGATCAGGCCGCCCCAGGTGGTCGAGCCGATCAGCGGACCGAGCCCCATCTTCTTGAAGTAGAACGGGAAGGCGTCGCCGCCGGAACCCGCCTGGCCGTTGATCAGGGCGACCTTGGGGCCGCTATGGACGAAGCCGGGCGTCGGGTTGGTCTGGCCCGATCGGGTCACCCAATAGCTGAGCTGGGGCCGGCTGAGCAGCGAGATCATACGGTCCGGGATGAAGCCGCCGCCGTTGTAGCGGTCGTCGAGGATCAGCGCGTCCTTGTGCGCCAGGGGGTAGAAGTACTTGAAGAGCTCGCGGTTGCCCTCCACCGCCGTGTTCGGCAGGTGGATGTAGCCGATGCGGCCGCCGGAGGCCTTGTCGACCTTGGCGCGGGTCTTCTGCACCCAGTCGAGGTAGAGCAGGTTCTGCTCGTTGGCGACCGGCCGCACCTGCTCCGTGCGGGCGCCCTGGGTCGAGGGCTTGTCGTTGACCAGGAGGGTGACCACGCTGTCGGCCTTGCCCTCCAGCAGGCGGTAGAAGTTCTCCACCTTGTTGGTCGGATGGCCGTCCACGGCCAGGATGTACTCGCCCTCTTCGACGTGGACCCCGGGCTCGGTCAGGGGCGAGCGGAAATCGGACTGCCAGTTCTCGCCGGGGAAGATGTGGGCCACCCGGAAGTAGCCCGAGGAATGGGGCTCGATCTCGGCGCCCAGCAGACCGCCGTCGACCCGCTTGGGACCGGGCTCGTTGCCCTCCTCCACGTAGACGTGGCCGGCCGAGACCTCGCCGCCCAATTCGGTGAGGACGAAGTCGAGGTCGGAGCGGGTGGCGAGGAAGGGCACCAGCTCACCGTAGCGGTCGCGCATCGCCTTCCAGTCCAGGCCGTGGATGGCCGGGTCGTAGAACCAGTCGCGGAAGTTCCGCCAGGCGTCGGTGTACATCTGCTTCCATTCCGCCTTGGGATCGACCTTCAGCTCCAGCTTCTCCAGGTCCAGCTTGCCGTCCCCGGGCTTGGCGCCCGGCGCGGCGTTGACGATCGCGAAATCGCCGCCCTGCCGGTAGAGGACCTTCTTGCCGTCCGCCGAAACCTCGAAGGACTGTACGCGGTCCATGATCGTCTGCTCTTTGCGGTCCTTGAGGCTGAACATCTTGAGCGACGGCGGACCGCTGGCGCTGACGAGATAGAAGACGGCGTCGCCGCCGGTCCGCAGCGACTGATAGTTGGAGGCGGAGGGGGGGAGAGCCCGCACCCGCTGCTCGAAGCCGTCGAAGTCCACCTTTACCCGCACCGCCGGTTTCTTCGCCGCGTCGGGGGCCTCGCCGCCGGCCGCTCCACCGCCCCCGCGGGCCGGCTGGTCCTGCGCGTCGGCGGTATCGGCGACATCGGCGATCAGCGCCGCGACGGTCTCTTCCTTGCGCGGCTCCTCCTCGTCGCTCTCCGGCAGGAACAGCGCCGGACCCTCCTTGGAGAGGATGCCGACGTAGACCCGGGTGGGGTTGGTGTAGACGAAGTCGAACTCGAAGCCGCTGAAGGTCAGGTTGAAGTCGCGGTTCGACAGGAAGTAGAGGTAGCGCCCCGAGGGGTCGAAGGTAGGCTCGGCCTCGGCGGTGAAGCCGCTGGTGAGCTGGCGGGCCTTGCCCTCGTCCAGGGAGTAGAGCCAGATGGACGGCATCTGTGTTTCGCCCACCTTGGTATAGGCGAGCCAGCGGCTGTCGGGGGACCACTTGTAGTCCGTGATGTCGCCCTGGTTGGAGCGGTCGGCCTGGGTGACCTTGCCGCCCGCCACGTCCACCCACTGGAGCTTGCGGTCCTTGTCGCTGAAGGCGAGCTTCTTCGAATCCGGCGACCAGACCGGCGCGAAGCGCCAGATGCGGCCGTCCGTGGTGACGCGCCGTTCGTCGCTCGACCCGTCGGCCGGCCGGACATAGACCTCGTACTCGCCCGAGCGGTCCGAGAGATAAGCGATCCAGCGGCCGTCGGGCGACCAGGTGGCGGTCATCTCGCGGACCCCGGCGGAGCCGGTCAGGTTGCGGATCTCCCCCTTCTCGGCCGGCACGGTGAAGACGTCGCCGCGGGCGGTGACGAGGGCCCGCTTGCCGGTGGGCGAGATCTCGAACCAGTCGATGTCCTCGGCCACGTTCTTGAAGTAGGGCAGGGTGCGCGGCAGGTCGCCCTCGACGTGGATGGAGACCTTGCGGGTCTGGCCCGACGCGGGATCGAAGACGTACAGCCAGCCGCCGTTCTCGTAGACGACGCGCTTGCCGTCGCCGCTGGGCCAGAGGACGTCGAAGGTGTCGTGGTTGGTGGCCTTGCGGACCGCCTTGGTCTTCGGATCGTAGGCGAAGAGGTTGAGGACCTTCTCGCGGTTCGAGGCGAAGTAGATCGTGTCCCCCACCCAGACCGGCTGCTGATCAATGCCCGGATCGTCGGTGATCCGCTCCGCGCTGTCGTTGCGCAGGTCGTAGATCCAGATGTCCGAAGCCCGGCCGCCGTAGTAGCGCTTCCAGCCCCGGTACTCGTTCATCACGGGCGCGAAGGCGAAGCGGTTGCCGTCGGCGGAAAGGGCGCCGATGGAGCTCTCCACCAGCTTGAGCGGCCGCTCCTGGCCGCCGGCCGCCGGCACCAGGAAGGGACGGGCGATACGGTTGCTCCAGGGCACCCGGTGGGAGAGATAGAGGACCTGCTTGCCGTCCGGCGTCCAGTCCAGCACCTGGTTGTCGACGCCGCCGCGCGGGGGCAGCGGGCCGACGTCGTTGCGGAACGTGAGCTGCCGGGGCGTGCCGCCGTCGACGCTGAGGACGTAGACCTGGCGGGTGCCGGAGTACTGCCCGGTGAAGGCGATCCACTTGCCGTCCGGCGAGAACTTGGGGAAGAGCTCCTGGCCCTCGCCCGAGGTCAGGCGGCGCGCCTCGCCCCCCTGAGCGCCGGCGAGCCAGATGTCCCCCCCGTAAACGAAAGCGAGGCTGTCCCCGTGGATGTCGGGGAAGCGCAGGAGACGGGTGTCCCCCTGCGGCTGCGCGGCGGCCAGCGCCGGCAGGAGCAGCAGGAGGGTCGCCGTCCAGATCGATTTGCGCACAAAAACTCCTTTCCGAGACGCAGGTCTCCAAACGGAGAAGATTTACGCCATTCCCAACGCGAAGTTTAGGCCCGGTCTTCCCGCGGCTGATGAGGGCGTTGCAGGACCACCGTCTGCGGCGCGGGCCCTAGCCTGACGCCCTCCCTCTCCAGGGCGCGGAGCAGGTCCAGGTTGACCGCCTGCTGCCGGTCCATGAACGCGGCGTATTCGGAGGCGAGGATCCAGTAGACCACCTCGAAGTTGAAGGACGAGGCGGTGAACCCCGTGAAGTGGGCGCGGTCGAAGCGGACGAGGTCCCGCGTCTCGACGGCCCGGCGCGCCATCTCCGGGATGCGCTCCACGAGGTCCAGCGGGGTGCCCAGGGGGACGCCGAAGGCGAGGACCACCCGCCGCTCCTTCAGACGCGCCCAGTTGCGGAGGCGGCTCTTCAGCAGATCGCCGTTGGCGAGCACGATCTGCTCTCCCCCCACGGCACGCAGCCGCGTGGTCTTCAGGCCGATGTGCTCCACCGTGCCGGTCATGTCGTCCACCGAGATCGAGTCGCCGAGGACGAACGGCTTGTCGAGGACGATGGAGAGCGAAGCCAGCAGGTCGCCGAGGACGTTCTGGAGGGCGAGCGCCACGGCGATGCCGCCGATCCCCAGGCCGGCGACCAAGGCGGTGACGTCCACCCCGAGGTTCTCCAGGGCCGCCAGCAGCAGGATCGCCCAGAGGACCAGCTTGGCCACGAAGCGCAGGATGCCGGCGAGCGCCATCGAGGTGGCGTCGTGCTCCAGGCGGCGGCGCTGCCGGGCCAGCCAGAAATCGATCGCCACCGACCCCCAGAGGGCCAGCTGGAGGAAGACGGCCAATTCGAACACGCCCTTGAAGATCCGCTCCTGCCCCCGGGGGAAGGGGAGGTAGAGGCTCCCCAGATAGAGGGAGACCACGGCCATCAGCAGGATCTGGGTCCGCCGGGCGAGGTTGACGACGAAATCGTCGATCCCGGTGGCGGTCCGCTCGGCGGTCTTGGCGAGCCGGTGGACGAGGATCTGCCGGACGGCGAGCAGCACCACGAAGACGGCGGCGGCGATTCCTAGGGTGATCAGCACGGAAAAGGTCAGGAAATCCGGCGCAGCGGGCACAAAAAGTCGGCGCGGCCTCCATGAAAAGCCGTCCGGGGGTTGCGGCGGCCCGGCAACAATGCTATCACTCCGTCGCTCTGAAGGCCCTTCCCTGAATTCGGGCGTTCCCTTCCCCTAAAGGACTATTTCGCATGTCGAACGCGCACGTCAGCTTCTTCGAGCAGGTAAACCGGAACTTCGACCGGGCCGCGGCGTTCACCAAGCTCCCTGCCGGGCTTCTCGAGACCATCAAGAACTGCAACAGCGTCTACCACTTCACGTTCCCTCTGGAGCGTGACAACGGCACCACTGAGGTGATCCACGCGTGGCGGGCGGAGCACAGCCACCACAAGCTCCCCACCAAGGGCGGCATCCGTTACAGCCTGGAGGTCAACGAGGACGAGGTCATGGCCCTCGCGGCGCTGATGACCTACAAGTGCGCCGTGGTGGACGTTCCCTTCGGCGGCGCCAAGGGCGGCATCAAGATCGACAGCAAGAAGTACAGCAAGCATGAGCTGGAGCGCATCACCCGGCGCTATACCTTCGAGCTGATCAAGAAGAACTTCATCGGACCCGGCATCGACGTGCCGGCCCCGGATTTCGGCACCGGCCCGCGGGAGATGGCCTGGATCGTCGACACCTACCTCGCCATCGCGCCCGACAAGCTGGAGGGCGCCGGCTGCGTCACGGGCAAGCCGATCGCCCAGGGGGGCATCCGCGGACGGACCGAGGCCACGGGCCGCGGGGTCGCCCTCGTCACCCGGGAGGTCTGCGGCGTCGAGGAGGACATGAAGGCGCTCGGCCTCACCAAGGGGCTCGAAGGCAAGCGGGTCGTGGTCCAGGGCCTCGGCAACGTCGGCTCCTACACCGCCCTGTTCCTCCAGCAATGGGGGGCGACGATCGTGGGCCTCCTGGAGTTCGACGGCGGCCTCTACGATCCCAAGGGTCTCGACGCCAAGGCGATCATCGACCAATGGAACGCCATCCCCCGCCTGGAGAAGTCGACCCACAAGCTGGTCCTTCCGGACAGCGTCACCCGGCTCGCCAATCCCATCGAAGGGCTGGAGCTCGACTGCGACATCCTCATCCCGGCGGCCCTGGAGAACCAGATCACCGACGCGAACGCGCCGCGGATCAAGGCGAAGATCATCGTCGAGGGCGCCAACGGCCCGGTCACCAGCGGCGCCAGCGAGATGCTCGACAAGGCCGGCGTGCTGGTCGTGCCCGACCACTACGCCAACGCGGGCGGCGTGCTGGTCTCCTATTTCGAGTGGCTGAAGAACCTCGCCCACGTGCGCTTCGGCCGCATGGAGCGCCGGTTCGAGGAGCAGGCCTACCAGCGCATCCTGGACGTGGTCGGCAGCCGGACCGGCAAGGCGTTCTCGCTGGAGGAGAAGGCGGCCATCGCCCATGGCGCGGACGAGGCCGACCTGGTCTACTCCGGTCTCGAGGACACGATGATGACCGCCTACCATCGCCTGCGCGAGGTCCGCAATCAGCAGAACGGCCAGGTGGACCTGCGCACGGCCGCCTTCATCGACGCGATCGACAAGATCGCGATCTGCTACCAGGATCTCGGGATCTTCCCGTAAAACCCTCACCCCCCGGCCCCCTCTCCCGACCCCTCCCTCCCTCCCTCACCGGGAGAGGGGGAGGATCGTGCTTTCAGGGGCCGAGAAGTCCCGGAGCCGCACAGGGAGGCGGCGGGAGCCCCAGGTCCCGGGGGCGGCCTGGAAGCGTCCGGCGCAGGGCGTGCCGCAGGAGGCGCAGTTGCCTTCCGGCGTCAGATTCCACTCGGTGAGCACGAACCAGTCGCGGCCGATGACGCGCTCGCCGCAGCCGTGGCAGTAGGTGCTCGCCCCCTCCTCGTCGTGGACGTTGCCCGTGTACACGTAGCGCAGGCCGTTGCCCATGGCGATCCGCCGCGCCCGCGTCAGGGTCGAGGCCGGGGTCCGCGGCTTGTCCATCATCTTGTAGTCGGGATGGAAGGCCGTGAAGTGCAGGGGGACGTCCGGGCCGAGCTTCTCCGCCACCCAGCGGGTCATCTGGTCGAGCTCGGCGTCGGAATCGTTCTCGCCTGGGATCAGAAGCGTGGTGATCTCGAACCAGACGTCCGTCTCGTGCTTGAGATACGTGAGAGTGTCGAGGACGGGGGCGAGCTCGCCGCCGCAGATCTTCCGGTAGAAGTCCTCGGTGAACCCCTTGAGGTCCACGTTGGCGGCGTCCATGTGGCGGAAGAACTCCTCCCGGGGCTCGGGGCAGATCTCGCCGGCCGTCACCGCCACGGTCCTGATCCCCGCCGCGTGGCAGGCGTCGGCCACGTCGATGGCGTACTCGTGGAAGATCACCGGGTCGTTGTAGGTGAAGGCGACGCTGGCGCATCCGAGGCGCCGGGCCGCCGCGGCGATGACCTCCGGGGTGGCCTGGTCGGCCAGGGTGTCGAGCTCGCGGGACTTGCTGATGTCCCAGTTCTGGCAGAACTTGCAGGCCAGGTTGCACCCCGCCGTGCCGAAAGAGAGGACGGGCGTCCCGGGCAGGAAATGGTTGAGGGGTTTCTTCTCGATGGGATCGACGCAGAAGCCGCTCGACCGGCCCCAGGTGGTCAGGACGATCTGATCATTCTGCCGGGCGCGCACGAAGCAGAGCCCCCGCTGGCCTTCCAGCAGCTTGCAGAAGCGCGGGCAGAGATCGCACTGGACCCGCCCGTTCTCCAGAACGTGCCAGTACTTCGTGGGAACGGTGTCGCCGGAGACGGCTACGTCTTTCATCTCAAAAGCTCCTCATTGTGGAAAACCGGCGGCGGAAGGTGAGGATTCCCCTCTGAAAGCATGAGGCCGGAGGGTCGCCCCTCCGGCCTCTATCCATCAACGGCCCGTCTCGGGAGAGACGGGACCCGGGAGCCGGGCTACTGGCTCACCAGGGTGATCCAGTCCTCCAGCGCGCCCTTGCTGCAGCCGTTCTTGCGGTGGCCGTTGCCGAGGCTGAGCTGGACGATGATCTGCTCGCAGGAGCAGCCCGCCGTCTGCTGGATCGTGTAGGGACCGCTGACGCCCCCGACCGTGTCGAAAATGAGGTCGCCGTTCGCGAGGACGTAGTGGTTGGGCTTGAGGCCCTGGGTCGGCGCCGTCTCCGGGACGACCGTGCCGAGGCAGCGGTCGTTGCAGGCGTCCGCCACGCCGTCGTGGTCGGCGTCGGCCTGATCGGGGTTGGACGTGGTCGGGCAGTTGTCGCAGGCGTCGCCCACGCCGTCGCCGTCCGCGTCCGCCTGGTCGGGGTTGGCCGTGACCCGGCAGTTGTCGGCGTCGTCGGGGTCGCCGTCGGCGTCGAAATCGCTCATCACGAAGAGCGCCAGCCCGTCATGGTCGGCCGAGCGGAGCGGCGTGGTCGGATCGTCGTCGAAGGAGAAGGGGGCGTCGGCGTTGCCGCGCGAGTGCTCGGCGCCGCGCATGAACGGCGCGAGCCCCTGCGAGGTGACGCCGTGGTCGAGCGCCTGGGCGGTGCCGTCGAAGACGAAGGAGTAGCGCTGGTCGGCGGGCTCGGAGAAGGTCTGGTTGGTGAGGTCGGGGTTCACCTCGTCGGTGGCCGGGATCAGCGCTCCGGCGGGATCGGGGTTGCCGGTGACCTGCCCCATCACGTCCACGTAGCCGTCGGTGAACTCGAAGGCGTTGAAGTCGCCGATGGCGATGAGGCGCAGCCCCGGCGTGGCGGTCTGGAGCTGCTGGATGAACTGCGAGAGGCGCAGCGCCTGCTGGTGCCGCTTCTCGCGCACGCGCGGCCCGTCGTTGCCTTCGATCCCGGAGAGCGACCGCTGGTGGACGGCGATGACGGTGAGGGGGAACGGCGCGCCGTTGCCGGTGTAGGAACCGTTGAGCACCAGCGGCGGCCGGTCGTTCAGGAGGGCCGTGTTGCCGTTGAACGTGAACGTGTCGTTCTTGCCGAACTGCGCGATCGAGTCGACCTGCACGTTGTCGCGCACGAGGAAGCCGACGTCGATGCAGCCGATGTCGTTGCCCTCTTCGAGGTAGGCGGTGTAGCTGACGCTCGGATCGTCGGCGTGGATCTTGTCGGCGAGCGCCTGCAGGGTGCCGAGGTTTTCGACCTCGGAGACCGCCAGCACGTCCGGAGAGCCGAGCACGGAGCGGATCTGGAGCGAGAACTTGTTCAGCCGGTCCGCGAACTGCTGCGGGGTGGCCACGTCGTCATCGCAGGACGGGTCGTTGGTGGTGTCGAAGAGGCGGAAGAGGTTCTGGCTCGCCACCGTGAACTCGCCCGCCGCCCGCGACCGTACCGGCGTGGGCGCGATCGTGCCCGCCACGTTCAGCCGGGTCGGCCAGATCTGGTAGTCGCTGAAGGAGAAGGCGAGCGGCCCTTCCGCTTCGACGACCACCGCGCCGGCCGCCAGTTGCACGAAGCCGAAGAAGTCGGTTTCGATCTCGAAGATCTCCGGGTTGCCGTCCCAGACCGGCAGCCCCGGCAGGCCGGGGTAGAGGATGCCGGGCCCGCGGAAGACGCGCTGCGGCGCGGCCACGACCGAGGCTTCACCGAACTGGTTGGTGGGACTGGAAACGGTGCCGTTCTCGACCCGCACCAGCATGCCCTCGAAACGCTCCATCTCGGTCGCCGGCTGCGGCTGGTTGGGAGAGGGGACCGTGGGGCTGAAGAGAACCGGAGCGGGAACCGGGTTTCCGGACGAAATCTTGGTCACCGTCACGCCGCCGCTCAGCTCGGTCATGTTGAAGAACTCGACGACGCCGGCCTGGACGTCCACCAGGTCCCCGACCGCCACGGTCGGCGGCGCGCCGGTGAAGACGTGGACGCCTTCCGAGGTCTGCGGATCGGCGTCGGGAGTCGGATCCTGGATGAAGAAGTTGTCCGCGAACACGGCGGTGACGACGTTGTTCCGGGTCACGACCGTCTGGCCGGCGTAGGGGGAGGCCAGGCCGGAGCCCTGGATCTCGTGGATCTCGACCTCGGTGACCGGCGGCGGGATGTCTTCGCAGGCATGGGCACCCAGGCCGGCGAAGGTGTTGGTGGCGAAACCGTTCCACTGGATGGAGGGATCGAAGACGTCGCTGGCGTTGGGATCGCCGCCGCAGAAGTCGGCCTTGCGGCGCAGGGTGTTGTCCGCCGTGGAGGCCAGCCCCGTTCCCCATTCCGTGCCGGGGTCGAAGCCGATCTGGCCGATGGAGTCGATGATCGCCGCCCCCTTGCGCAGGACCACGGCGTCGTCGCCGTTGAACCAGCCGGCGCCGTTGATCTGGTCGGAGACGGCGATGATGGCCGGATCCGCGGCGGACTGGGCGAGGACGAAGACGTCGCCCGGGGCGACCACGCCGTTGAGGTTGATCGTCAGGCCGGCGGCGGGGTTGCCATTGAAGAACATCTGGATCGAGTAGCCGCCGGTCGCCAGGTTGATGGGCGCGGCGGTGCCGTTGAAGATCTCGATCGCCTTGTTGTTGGAGCTGCCCTCGACGTACTCGGAGATGAAGAGCTCGGTGGGCTGCGCCTGGAGGGCCGGCGCAAGCAGGACCATACCGAGCATCGCCACGGCGAGACGGAGGCCGCCCATGGTGCGGGGAGAGAGCTGCATAGAAGACTCCTATGGAAATTGTGCAAAGGAGGCGAAAAGATACAACCTATAAATTCTACAACAATCCAAGCGTAACCGCATTCCCAGGCGTTCCGGGAGCGGAGCTGTGACTTGGCAGTGACGGTTCAGGGCGGTTCAGGGGTCTCTGACTGCGAGCGGCCTGCCCTTCGAGACCTCACCCTCGGTCCCTCTCCCGTCTCCCTGCCGCCCGCCCCCGGGAGAGGGAGGGCCCTGCGATCCAGGTCATCTTGAGCTGGGCAAAATCGCCGCCTCATCGTTCCCCCTCTCCCGGCCGGACGGGAGGGGGATGGGAGAGGGGGCCAGGGGGTGAGGCTTCGGAGGGCACGGCGCCCCGAAAGCAAGCAGCCCTGAACCCCGCTACTGCTCTTCTTTCGCCGTCGCCAGCGCCGACAGCTCCGAAATCGGCCGCACCACTCCTCCCCGCACCACGTACTTGACCTTCCGCAGGTTGGCGATGTCCGCCGTGGGATCTCCAGCTACGATCAGCAGATCGGCCAGCTTCCCCTTCTCGACGCTGCCGAGGTCCTTCTCCCGTCCCATGGCCCTGGCGCCGCCCAGGGTGGAGGCGGTCAGCACCTGGGCGGGAGTGAGGCCGGCGGCCTGCATGGCCTCCATCTCGGCGTAGACCGAGGGACCGTGCAGGGTCAGGGGATTGCCGGCGTCGGTCCCCATGGCGATGGGGATGCCCGCCTCGGCCACCCGCTTCAGGTTGGCGGCGGAGAGCCGCTCGCGCTCGGCGACCCGCGCTTCCCGGGACTGCAACGCGCCGGCGGGCACCGGAGAGGGGACCTGGGCCGTCTCGGCGACCCGGGCGCGGGTGGCGGGATCGAGGCACTGGTTGGGATCGTCCACGGCCGGGACCTTCCGGCTGGCGGCGGCCTCGTACATCCGTAAGTAGCCCCGGCCCACCGTCAGGGTGGGGCAGTAGATCGCGCCGCTCTCCTTGGCCAGGCGGAGGAACTCGTCGTCCACCGGCTGGTCCCAGACGCTGTGGACCAGCAGCTTCGCCCCGGCCCGCAGCGCCTCCTTGGCTTCCGCGAGGCCGGTGGCGTGGACGATCAGGGGAAGGTTGCGGCCGCGGGCGGCCTCGCCGGCGGCCCGTACGAAGGGGGCGGTCCGCTCGACCGGCAGATCCTCGTCGACGATGTACCAGACCTTGACCGCCGCGGAGCCGCGCTCGGCCAGGTAGCGGACTCCGGCCCGCGCCGTCTCCTCGTCGGTGACAGGGAGGAACTGCCGCTCCCCCGGCATGTTGAGCCAGTGGTCCAGGGTGGAGAGCAGCGGGCCGGCGGCGGCCACGCGAGGCATCCCGGAGTCGGGCTCGGCCGCGGCTGGCAGACCGAGGGTCCAGGCATAGCCGCCGACGTCGAAGACGGCGGTGACGCCGGAGCAGAGATGGGAACGGCCGAAGCGCTCGGGGTGGCGTGCCAGGTCCGCCACGACCTTCTCGTAGGGATGCCGCTCCCGCGCGTCGAGGGAGTCCGGCCGGCCGTCGGCCCAGCCGGTCTGCGAGAAGTGGACGTGGGCGTCGACGATCCCGGGGGTGATCCAATGCCCGGCGAGATCGGTGACCCGCACCCCCTCCGGCACCGGGCAGGCGGCGCGGGCGCCGGCGCACTCGATCTTCCCCTCCCGGATCAGGACGACGGCGTCCCGGACCGGGGGCGCGCCGGTGCCGTCCACCAGGGTGGCGCCCACCAGCGCGCGGGCCGGCGGCGGCACCCCCGGCAGGGCCGGGAAGGCGGTGCTCACGGCGATCTTCCAGCCCTCGGGCGTCTGCAGGAACAGCCGCTCGGAGAGGCCGGAGACCTCCTGGCCGCCGTAGCGCACCCGGTAGCGGTAGGTGCCGTAGACCACGCCCGGCCGCACCGGGGT
Source organism: Thermoanaerobaculia bacterium (assembly GCA_036376245.1). Taxonomy (GTDB): domain Bacteria; phylum Acidobacteriota; class Thermoanaerobaculia; order Multivoradales; family UBA5704; genus DATARR01. The sequence goes on from DASVAS010000007.1 coordinate 52,661, forward strand.
GAGCCGGACGTCGTCGGCCTCGATGTGGTCGGGCCAGCCCTGGCCCGCCGTGGCGGCGAGATCGGCGTAGCCGAGGTCGAAGCCCTCGGGGCCGGTGCGGGCGAGCCCCTCGGACTGGAGGTAGCAGGAGAGGTAGGCGTCGCGGTTCTTGTCGCGGATGGCCTGGAGGTTCTTCTCGAACACGGCCCGGGCCGCGGCCACCTCGGACGCCGCGGCGCTTTGCCCGTGGGCGGCTGGGGCGGCGGCGAGCAGCAGGGCGGCGAGGACGAGGACGGATCTCATCGCGACGAGCTTCATCGGAACCTCCCGGTGTCCGGCGTATGGTAGCAGGCAAGGCAGAGCTCTTGCATTGAACCAACCTCCGTTGTCGGCTAGGATGAGGACCTCAAAGCGTCTGTCTAGGCAACGTTGTACAAAATGAGCCCTTCCATCGAACCGACCTATCGCCGTTCCAGCGGACTGGTCGACGTCCTCGACCGTGTCCTCGACAAAGGCCTGGTCATCGCCGGCGACATCCGTGTGTCTCTCGCGGAGGTCGAGCTGCTGACGATCCGCATCCGCCTGCTCGTCTGTTCGATCGACAAGGCGGAGCAGATCGGCCTCGACTGGTGGCGCCAGGATCCGAACCTCTCCGTGGCCGCCCGCCGGCTGTCGCTGGAGAACGAAGCCCTGAGAGACCAGGTCCGTATTTTGGAAGAGCGGGTGGCCTCGCTGGCGCTGGAACGGGAGCGTCCAGCCCGGCGGGCCAGGTCCCCGCGGCCTGACAAGGATTCCAGGGGGTAAGCGAACATGCCGGTTGAACGTGCATCCGGTGGCACCAGCCTGATCGACGTCCTGGACCGCGTCCTCGACAAGGGCATCGTGATCGACGCCTGGGTCCGGGTCTCGCTGGTGGGCATCGACCTGCTGACAGTCGAGGCGCGCGTCGTCGTGGCTTCGATCGACACCTACATCAAGTATTCGGAAGCGGTCTCGCAGGTGCCGTCGGTCTCGCGGCCGACGCTCGAATCCCGGTCCTCGGAGGAGTTGCTGGCTGAGAACGCGGCTCTGCGCGCCCAGCTCGCCGCCGCCTCGATGGCCCGGGAGGAGACGCCGGCGCGCCGCCCCCGCTCTTCACCGAAAGGTTGACCCGTGGCCAGCGTCGCGCATCTCGACGCCTTTCCTCGCGCCCGCGGCGGCGTCGGTTCCAGGGTGAAGCTGACCCTGGTGGACGCCCTGCTCGCAGAGCGCGAGGTGAGGCCGTGCGCGGTGCTGACCCTGCGCTGGCTGTCGCGCCACGCCGGAATCGAGTGCGCCGTGTGCGCCGTGGTGGAAGCTGAAGGCGGGCGCCTCTCCGGACTGACCGGCCTGGGCGTCGGCCTGGCCAGCGTCGACTCCTTCCAGGTCGACCTGGCGGACCGCGCCCATCCACTGGTGGTGGCCCTGGGGGGCGGCGAGCCCGTCGTCTTTCCCGACTCCGGCCGTTCGGTACGGCGGCCTTTCGAGACCCCGCTGGGCAACACCTCCTTCCACGCCGTGCCGCTCGGCGGCTGCAAGGAGGAGGCGGGGCTCGGGCTTCTCCTGGTCACCACCGGGGATGAGGGCCCCCTCTCCGAGGACGTCCTGTGGGCGGCGGAGCTGCTGGGCATGCGCCTGGCCGCGCTCTGGTACCGGCGGGTGCAGGCCGACGAGCGGCGCCACAAGCGGGAGCGGAGCTGGCTGTTCTCCATCCTCAACGCCGTCACCGACCCCATCCTGCTCACCGACGCCGACGGCCGCATCCTGATCGCCAACACCGGGGCCGAGACGCTGCTGACGGCGGGCGAGGACAAGCGCGAGGGCTGGCGCCGCGCCGTGGCCCTCAACAACATGCTGTTCTCGGCCTCGCTCTTCACCAACGCCGCCGAGACCGGCCCCACCCGCCGGGAGCTGCTGCTGGTCGACCCCTCCGAGGGTCAGGACCTCCTGTTCGAGGTGCTGAGCACGCCGGTGCCCATCCGGCTCGGCGAGACCGGCATCGTCTCGGTGCTGCGCAACGTCGGCGACCTGCGCCGCGCCACCGAGGAGATCGAGGAGAACTACCGCCGCCTGCGGGTGGCCGAGGCCGCGACCCGCGCCGAGCGCGACCGCCTGGACGTCATCCTCAACTCCGTGCTCGACCCCATCCTGGTCACCGATCCCGGCGGCAACATCGTGCGCATGAACCCGCCGGCGGAGCGCATGTTCACCTTTCCGGCCGGCCCGCGGGACGTCGAGGTGGAGCGCCGGGTGCGGGCCAACGACGCGGTCTTCACCTCCTTCGTCTCCAACGTCTACACGGGCCAGAACCGGCGCTGGCGGCGCCAGCTCGCCCTGCTCGATCCGCGCACCGGCGCCACGGTGCCGGTGGAGGCCATCTCGGGCCGCATCGACTCCCGGCACGGCGAGGAGACGGCGGTGGTCACCATCCTCCACGACCTCACCGAGGCGGAGGAGAAGGCCCGCCTCTACGAGCAGATCAAGCGCCACTCCGACGAGCTCAAGGAGAAGGTCCGGGAGGCCACTGCCGAGCTGGCGGAGCAGAACGAGCTGCTGCGGCGGCAGGCCCTCCAGCTCGAGCAGGCCTCGGCCTTGAAGTCGCAGTTCCTGGCCAACGTCTCCCACGAGCTGCGCACGCCCCTCAACGCCATCATGGGCTACACCCACCTGCTGCTGGAGGGGATCTCCGGCGAGCTGAACAAGCCGCAGCAGGAGAAGCTGACGCGCGTCGACGCCAACGCCCGGCACCTGCTGGCGGTCATCAACGACCTGCTGGACATCGCCCGCATCGAGTCGGGCAAGATGCCCATCCAGATCGAGCGCATCCGCCTCCCAGAGCTTGTCGACGAGGTCATGTCCGAGGTCGAGCCGCTCATCCAGGGCACCCGCCTGGAAGTGAGCCGCAACCTGCCGCCGGAGCTGCCGGAGATCGAGACCGACCGCCAGAAGGTCAAGCAGATCGTGCTCAACCTGCTGTCGAACGCCCTCAAGTTCACGCCCCAGGGCTCGGTGGCGATCCGCCTGGAGCGGGCCGGGGGCGACGAGATCATCATCGCCATCTCCGACACCGGGATCGGCATCGCGGAGGAGAACCAGAAGACCATCTTCGAAGCGTTCGAGCAGGCGGACAGCTCCTACGCGCGGCGGCAGGGGGGGACGGGCCTGGGGCTGTCCATCTGCCGCCGCCTCGCGCATCTCCTCGACGGCCGCATCACCCTGGTGAGCCGCCTGGGCGAGGGTTCCACTTTTACTTTGTTCCTACCCTGCAATCCGAGGACGCGATGAGCGGAGAGGAGTCCACGCCCCTCGTGCTGGTGGTCGACGACGTCGATCACGGGCGCGAGATTTTCGCCGAGTACCTGGAGTTCCGGGGGTTCCGCGTCGCCACCGCGGCCGACGGGCTGGAAGCGCTGGAGAAGGCTTTCGAGCTGCGCCCCGACGTCATCCTGATGGACCTGTCGCTGCCGGGCATCGACGGCTGGGAGGCCACCCGCCGCCTCAAGTCGGACGAGCGGACCCGCGCCATCCCCATCATCGCCCTGACGGCGCACGCGCTGGCGAGCGCCCATGAAAAGGCGCGCGAGGTCGGCTGCAACGCCGTCGTGACCAAACCCTGCCTGCCCAAAGACCTCGAGCAGGAGGTCCGCCGCCAGCTCGAAGCGAGAACGAACCAGGCATGAGCCCCGTGAAAGACGACGTTCCCAAGAAGAAGGCGGCGAAGAAGCCCGCCGCCAGGAAAGCCGCCGCCAAGCCGGCCGCGACCGCCGCCCGGAAGGCCCCGGCCGCGCCGGTGCCGTTCCCGGAGCCGCCCGCCCGCAGCCGCGGCAAATACGTCTACTGCATCATCCAGACGACAGACCCTCTCCGCTTCGGGCCGATCGGCATCGGCAGCGAGCCCGCCGAGGTCCACACCGTCAGCTACAGGGACATCGCCGCCGTGGTCTCCGACACCCCCCTGGAGGTCTACGACCCGACGCGCGAGAACGTGCTGGCGCACGAGCGGGTCAACGAGGCCGTGATGCGCGACTTCACGGTGATCCCGATGTCGTTCAGCACCGTGTTCAAGACCTCGGAGGACATCGTCGAGCTGCTGCGCAGCGCCTACGACGCCTTCAGCGACGTCCTGGTCAAGATGCGCGACAAGCTGGAGTTCGGCCTCAAGGTCCTGTGGGAGCCGGAGACGGTCATCCGCGAGATCGAGAAGGAGGACGAGAACCTCCGCCTGCTGCGCCAGGAGATCTCGCACCAGAAGGGCTCCACCTACTTCGCCCGCATGCAGTACGGCCGGCTGGTGGACTCGCTCCTCCAGGAGCGCTCGGAGCAGCTCGTCAACGAGATCGTCGACACCCTGAGCAGCGTCTCGGTCGCCTCTCGCACCAACAAGCCGATCGGCGACAAGATGGTCCTCAACGCCGCCTTCCTGGTGGCCCGCGACCGCGAGGCCGACTTCGACGCCAAGGTCAAGGAGATCGACACCCGGTACGAGAACCTGATCTTCAAGTACACCGGCCCCTGGCCGCCCTACAACTTCGTCAACATCCGCCTCAAGCTGGAGCGCGCCTCCGACTCCGAGTGACCGTCGCATGATCATCCTCGACAGCCTTCTGATCGGCGGCATCAAGTTCGTCCTCGACAAGGTCGCCGCCGCGGTCGAAGATGAGATGAACGACGAGACCTCCCTGCGCGAGGAGCTGCTGGCCGCCCAGATGCGGGTCGAGCTGGGCGAGATGAGCGAGGAGGACTTCGTCGAGCTGGAGCGCGACATCCTCGCCCGGCTGCGGGAGATCCGCGACGCCCAGCGGGGCGAAGAGTCGGGGGCGGTCTCCTTCGGAGGGGCCGGCGTCGAGGTGGACGTCACCTACCGCGGAGACGACGAATAGAGATCCTCCGTCTCTTCGGCGGCAAGGGCGGCGTCGGCAAGACCACCTGCGCCTGCGCCTCCGCCCTCGCCGCCGCCGAGTCCGGCCGCCGCGTCCTCCTCGTCTCCACCGATCCCGCCCACTCCCTGGGCGACGCCCTGGCGGTCCCCCTCTCCGGCGACCCCACCTCCGTAAAGACCCGGTGCGGCGAGCTCCTGGCCGCCGAGCTGGCCGCCGGTCCGGCCCTGGAGCGCTGGAAGGCCGCCCATCGCGAGACCCTCCGCGCCATCGCCGCGCGGGGCACCTATCTGGATGAGGAAGACGTCGACCGCTTCCTGGATCTGAGCCCTCCCGGCATGGACGAGCTGATCGCCTGGATCGAGCTGCTCCGCCTCGCCCGGGAGACCGGCTGCCAGGAGCTGGTCGTGGACGCCGCCCCCACCGCCCATACCCTGCGTCTGCTGGAGATGCCGGACGCCCTGCGGTCGTTCGCCAGGGTGCTGGATCGCCTCCAGGGCCGGCACCGCGAGATGGCCGAGCGCTTCGGCGGGGCCTACAGGCCCGACGAAGCGGACGCGCTGATCGAGGATCTGGAACGCGAGGCGGAGGAGATCCGGGAGCGGCTGCGGGATGCGGAGAAGACCGCGCTCGTGTGGGTGATGCTGCCGGAGGCGCTCTCGATCGAGGAGACGCGGGACGCTCTGGCGGCGCTGGAGGAGATGGGATTGAGGGCGCGGGAGATCGTGGTGAACCGGGTGACGGGGGGTGAGGGGGCGGCGATTGGGGAGATTCAGGAGGTCTTCGCAGAGTATGAGATTCGGTATCTCCCTGAGGTGGAAAAGGAGCCTCGTGGGGTGGCGGCGTTGCGGCGGCTTCCGCCGCCGGGGCCCTCACCCCCTGGCCCAATCGATCCCGCATGGGCCCGACCCCTCCCTCCCTCCCTCACCGGGAGAGGGGGGACGCGGTCGGGGCCGGCTTTGCCTTGGCTCGAAGAGATCGTTCCGTCCGGGACCCGCCTTCTGCTGTTCGGCGGCAAGGGCGGCGTCGGGAAGACGACTTGCTCCGCGGCGGTGGCCCTGGCTCTGGCGGAGCAACGCAAGGTCCTCCTGATCTCCACCGATCCGGCCCATTCTCTAGGGGACGTTCTGGAGATGCCTCTCGGGGATGACGAACGCGCTCTGCCGGGTGGATCCCTATGGGCTCGCGAGCTGGATACCGGACGAGCTTTCGCGGATTGGCGCGCTCGCCATGGCGAACAGGTGGAGGAGGCGGTGGGGGCGTTCACCGGTGTGGGCGACCTCATGGACCTGACGCCGCCGGGGCTCGACGAGCTGATCGCCGTCTCGACCCTGTTGGACGCGGTCGAGGGGGAGGCCTACGACCTCGTCGTGGTGGACACGGCTCCTACCGGCCACGCCTTGCGCCTCCTGGAGATGCCCGCCCTGGCGCTCTCGTGGGATCACTATCTCCTCTCCCTGCTGCTCAAGTACCGTGAGGCGGTGGGGCTCGGTCCTCTCGCTTCCGAGCTGGTGGATCTCTCGCGGAGCCTCAAGGGGCTCCAGGCCCTGCTCCGCGATCCCGGGCGGACCCGGTTCGTGGCCGTGACCCGGGACGCGGAGCTGCCCCGGCTGGAGACCGTCCGCCTGCTGGCGGCCCTGGGGGAGCTGGAGATCGCGGTGCCGGCCGTGATCGTCAACGCCGTGCCGCTTCCGGCGGGGAACGGCCTGTCCCGGGCGGGATTCGAGGGGTGCGTTATCATCAAGGCTCCCGCCGAGCTCCCGCCTCCCCGCGGCATCCGGCGGCTCTCCGGATGGGTGCGGGACTGGGAACGCGAAACGGAATGAGCGCGGCCACCTACCTCTATTGCCTCGTGCGCGGCGATCACGAGCCCGCCGTTGCGGCGGCTCCCGGCGGGCTGCCGGACTGCGCTCCTCCCCGCGCGCTGGCCGTGGAGGATCGGCTCTGGCTCGTCGTCGCCGACGCGCCGCTCCCCGCGTACAGCGGCGAGTCCATCCAGGAAAAGCTGTCCGACCTCTCCTGGGTCTCCGACCGCGCCCTGGCCCACGAGGCCGTGGTCGAGCACTTCGCCGCGGCCGAGGCCGTCCTCCCCATGAAGCTGTTCACCCTGTTCTCGTCGGATGAGCGCGCCCTGGCCCATGTGCGCGGCAGCCGGGAGCATCTCGACCGGGTCCTGGACCGCGTGGCCGGGAAGGTCGAGTGGGGCGTACGCGTCCACCTGGACGAGGCGCGCGCCCGCGAGGTGATGGCCGAGCGGGCGCGCGGCGGCGACGGACGGCAGGGCGCGGGCACCAGCTTCCTCCTGCGCAAGAAGGTGGAGAAGGACGCCTCCCGCGAGCTCGTCGCCCAGCTCCGGGAGGAGATGGAATCGGTCTTCGCCTCCCTGGCCGCCGTGGCTTCCGAAGCCGTCCGCCGCGAGCCGGCGGCGTCCCCGGAAGCGGGCGGGCGGCTGCTCCTGGACGCCGCGTTCCTGGTCCCCGTCGGACGCGGCGCGGAGCTCGAAGCGGCGGTCGAGCGTTGCGCCGTCCGTCTCGCCTCCCAGGCCTGCGACGTCACCCTCACCGGTCCCTGGCCTCCCTACCACTTCATCGAGGAGGCGCGATGAGCCGGAGCGAGGGACCCGTGGGAATGGATCTGCTCGAGACCAGCGACGTCTCCCTGCTCGACACCGTCGATCACCTACTCAACCAGGGTCTCGTCGTCAGCGGCGAGGTGATCATCGGCCTGGCCGGCATCGACCTGATCTACCTGCGCCTCTCCGCCGTGCTGTGCGCCGCCGACCGGGTGCTGCCCCCGGAGCCCGCGGATTGAGTCCCGTTCTCTACCTCTACGCGATGGTGGACGGCGAGCCGTCCGGCCCTCTCGGGGAGGGGATCGCGGGCGAGCCTCTCTGTCTCGTCCGCTTCGGTGATTTGTGGGCGGTGCTGGGAAACCCGGCCGCTCCGCCCCGGCCGGACCGGGAGACCCTGCAGGCCCAGGACGCCGTGGCGCGCCGGCTGGCGGACCTCTTCCCGGCCCTCCTGCCGGCCCGCTTCGGCGAGCAGGCGCCGGACGAGGCCACCTTCACCGCACGGCTGGTTCCCCGCGCCGGAGAGATCGCCGCGGCCCTGGAGCTGGTCCGGGGATGCGTCCAGATGACCCTGCGGGTGTTCGGCGACCCTGAGCCCGTCCCAGCGGTGGAGCCGGAGGGCGGCCCGGGAGCGCGTTACCTCGCCGCCCGGCTGCGGGAGGCTGCAAGGTCGCGCTCCCTGCCCGAGATCGAGCCCCTGCGGGAAGTCCTTCGTCCTTTCCTCCGGGCGGAGAAGGTCCGGCGGCACGATGCCGGGCGTCTCCTGGGGACCGCGTACCATCTCGTCCCCCGGCCGCGGACCGGCGCCTACCTCGCCGCTCTGGAACATGCGGAGGGCCGGCTCGCCGGGCGCCGGATCGCCGCCACGGGTCCGTGGCCGCCCTACGCCTTCGCGCCGGAGGCCGTGCCGTGAGCCAGCGGGAGGAGATCGCCCTCCAGATCCAGGAGCTGGAGGATCTGCGCGCCGAGATCGAGCGTCAGGCCGCGTCCCAGGCCCCGCACTGGAACGCGGACCCCGAGGAGGTGCAGCGCTCGGTGGCCCGGCTGGTCCTGGCTCTGGTGGAGTTCCTGCGCAAGCTGATGGAGCGGCAGGCCATCCGGCGCATGGAAGCGGGAACCCTCGCCCCCGAGGAGATCGAGAACCTCGGTCTGGCCCTCATGAAGCTGGAGGAGACCCTCCACGACATCGCCCGCCGGTTCGGATTGAATCCCGAGGATCTCAATCTGGACCTCGGCCCCCTCGGGAAGTTAATCTAGCCCCCGCTTCTTTGAGATCGCCCCCGGCCGACGGAGGCTCCGACCTCCCGGGGGCGCACGGCGCCCCCGGGATTGACGGCCCGGCCCCGGCGGTTTCGGTCCTCGCCCTCGGAAGGGGCGGCTGCGCCCTGGAGAGGGGCGGCCCCGCCCTCCGGAGGGGCAGCTTTCCCCTGACGGGGGGCGGCCCCGCCCCCGTTGGGGCCAGCCAGCCCTGGCGAGGGGCGGCTCAGCCCTCGGGAGGGGTGGTCCCGCCCTTGCCGGGGACGAGTCAGCCCTGGCCAGGGACGGGTCTCCCCTCTCGGGGGCCGGTCAGCCCCCGCAAGGGGCGGACCAGCCCTCTGAAGGGCCGGCTCACCTCGAAGACCCACTTCATTCGCAGGAGCAGCCGCAAACGCAGGTGCCTGCGGGGCAGGCCATCTGGATCAAGCATCCCATTGGGCGGCAGATCTGCCTGCAAGCCTGGATATCCTCAGGCGTACAGCAGGCGGCTTCGGAAGTTGCGGGCACACTGGCGGAAGCGGCGATCACGAGAGCTAAAGCGAACAACCTGCCGAGAAACTTCTTCATCGGAATGTCCTTTCTCGGAAGATACGGCTTTGACATCGTGGGCCGCCATTCGGCCCTTCCTTAATCTCTGTGCTCACCGCGTGGAGCGGCGAGACAGGAAGAGGTTCGGCGCTCTGTAGAGGGTCATGGACGTCTTCTCCTGCCAGCAGGATAAGGGTCGTCATCTCCAGGTCTTCATCGAGGTCGATCTCGGAGCCAGCGTGCTCGGAGGCAAACGCGGTGATCTCGGTATGGATTCTCCTCCGACGCTCGGCGCGAGATTCAGACATTCGGGTCACAAGATTCCTTTCATCCGAAGCGTATAATACTAAGATACCTGCTACTTCCGGATCTCTTCATGAAAAGCATTCTCGGAATTCGGATTCTCCTCCTGGCTCTCCTCCTGTCAGTTCCCGTTTCTGCGAGAGAGATCGCCTACAGGATGGTGGAGATCCCTCGGCACGGGATCAAGGTCCCCCATCTCGCCCGGTACCGCGATCCGGCGGTGCTGAAGGCTGTCAACCGACAGATTGACGACGCCGTGGCCGACGTCGGCTGTAGCGACGATCCGGCTGTCCGAGACAAAACCCTGGACGTCAAGTCCGACGTGCGCTTCACCGATGCTGACATCTTCAGCGTCTACATCTCGGCGTCCTACTTCTGCGGCCTCTATCCTGAGAACGACGACAACCGTTCTCTCACCTTCGATCTCAGGACGGGGAAGGCTGTAGCCTTTGAAGCGTTGTTCCAGGATTACGAGAAGGACAAGACGCGAATCCTGAAGACGATCTTTTCGAAGCAGGTGGCGGAGGCGGAGCGCGCGAAGGCTCAGGGAAAGGAGGACGGCGACTCCTGCGAGGACTCCCCCAGTCTCTTTGCCCTGGACCACCTGCAGGATTCGACCTACTTCTTCAACTTCACGCCACGAGGACTTGAGGTCCAACCGGCCTGGCCTCACGTGATCGAGGCCTGCGCCGAGCGGGTGACCGTGCCCTACGAGCAACTCAGGGAATTCGTGGCCCCAGGTGGCCTGCTGGAGCGGGTTCTTCCGAAGGCTGCACCCTGAGGACATTCGGTCAGCTGATCTGAAGCTCATCCGGTCGCCTGTAAGCTCGCGTAATCCTCTCGGAGGAGCGCTGTGAGACTTCGACCCTGTCTGCTTGCCTTCGCTGCCCTTCTGGGCTTGTCCCCATCGCTCGCGGCTCACGAGACCGGGAAGATCCAGGTCTATGCCACCTTCCTGAAGGACGGCACGTACAGGATCGAGATCCCCATCGATCCGGAGCACCTGGAGGCCGGTGAGAGCGTCGAGGGCCTCGTCCGGGCCCTGAAGGACGGCGCGACGGTCGCCTTCGATGGCAAACCGGTGGCTCCGCGGGCCGAGCTCATCCCGGATCCCGAGGCGCCGCCGGGCCGCAAGGCTGTCCGGTTCAGCGGTCCCATCCCGGGCGGCGCACGCGCCTTTACCTGGACCAACGCCGCGCCGGTCGGCACCTATCCGCTGGTGCTCAAGAACGAAGGGGAGGAGTCCTCCGTCTGGCAGTGGCTGGAGCCGGGCGCGGCGAGCCAGCCGTTCTCCCTGGCGGACTCGGTGGTGCCGCCCACCCGCGGCGAAGTCGTGCTGCAATACCTGAAGCTCGGCTTCACGCACATCCTGCCGGCGGGACTGGACCACGTCCTGTTCGTCCTCGGGCTCTTCCTCCTCAGTCGCCGTCCCAGGCCGCTCCTCCTGCAGGTGACGGCCTTCACCCTCGCCCATACCCTCACCCTGGGCCTCTCGATCTACGGCGTCGTCTCGCTGTCGCCCCGGATCGTCGAGCCGATGATCGCCCTGTCCATCGTCTTCGTGGCAGTGGAGAACGTCCTCTCGCCGGAGCTGCATCCCACGCGGGTGGCCCTGGTCTTCGCCTTCGGGCTGCTGCACGGACTCGGCTTCGCGGGCGTCCTCTCGGAGCTGGGCCTGCCGCGCTCGGAGTACCTGACCGCCCTCCTCAGCTTCAACGCCGGCGTCGAAGGCGGACAGCTCGCGGTGATCGCCCTCGCCTTCCTGTTCCTGGCGCTCCCCTTCCAGAGCCGGAGCTGGTACCGCCAGCGGGTCGTGGTCCCCGCCTCCTGCCTGATCGCGGCCGTGGGACTGTACTGGTCGGTCCAGCGGATCTTCTTCTAGCGTTGCTGATAAAATCCATTCATGGATTCAGCTCTCGCATCCGAGAGGTTTCGCACCACGCTGGCGCTCTTCGAGGCCGGAGTGAGCATGATGCGGCAGAATCTGCGGCGGCGCTTTCCCGAAGCCAGCGAAGAGGAGATCCAGGCTCGCCTCACGGAATGGCTCCGTGACCGCCCGGGAGCGGAGCACGGCGACTGTACTGGCCGCCCTGTGGATTGGGCTGACCGTTCCAAGTGAACCGGCTCGAGATCGTCCTGCGCATTAACGGATAAGCAGGCCCTCCGAACCGTCCCTTCAGGGACACTCGCGGGTAGCCCCAGGTTTCAACCTGGGGCGGCTGGGGCGGCGAAGGGACCTGACCTCGCCGGAAGATGCGCCAACAGACCTCGCTTGGACGGCATCGCGGAGCGGACGCGACGGCGCACCACCCCCGCCCCAGGTTGAAACCGTGGGGCTACCCTCGGATGTCCCTGAAGGGACGGTCCAGACGATTCCGGCGGGTTTCCTCCCCGTTGACTTTCCCCCCTTCGCTGCTATGATTCGCTGGAATTCGTACCGATTCGGTCCTGTTTTAGGAATCGGGAAGTAGAGGGCAGGGCGCAATGATCCGCATCACCAAGCAGACAGACTACGGAATCGTGCTTCTCACCCACCTGGCGGCGAACCCGGGGCGGCATTACAACGCTCCCGAGCTCTCCGCCGAGGCGCGGCTGCCGCTGCCGATGGTGAGCAAGATCCTGAAGCTCCTCGCCAAGGAGGGTCTGCTGGACTCCCATCGCGGCGTCAAGGGCGGCTACAGCCTGACCCGGCCCGCCGAGGAGATCTCGATGGCGGAGATCGTCGCCGCCCTCGAAGGCCCGATCGCCATCACCGAGTGCATCAGCGTCGAGAGCGACTGCTCCCACGCGCCGCTCTGCACGGTGAGCGCGAACTGGCGCCGCATCAACGAGGCGGTGCGCACGGCCCTGGAGGGTATCTCCCTGGCGGAGATGGCCCATCCGCTGCCGCGGCAGGAAAAGCTGGTCACGCTGGGCCGGAGCGCCTTCGCCGCGGCGGCTCACACGCAGGAAATCTGAAGCTTCAAAGCTTTTTTGAGATAGAGGGCGACATGCAGACGACCGAGACCAACACCATCGAGCAGTTCGCGACGCAGGAGTACAAGTTCGGCTTCGTCACCGAGGTCGAGCAGGAGACTTTCCCGCCCGGACTGAACGAAGACATCATCCGGATGCTCTCCGCCAAGAAGGAAGAGCCGGCGTGGATGCTCGAGTGGCGCCTCAAGGCCTACCGGCACTGGCTCACCATGGAGGAGCCGACCTGGGCCAACATCCACTACGCGCCGATCGACTTCCAGTCGATCGCCTACTACGCCGGCCCCAAGCCCAAGGGCTCGGGACCGAAGAGCCTGGACGAGGTGGACCCGGAGATCCTCAAGACCTACGAGAAGCTGGGCATCCCGCTGCATGAGCGCGAGATGCTCGCCGGCGTGGCCGTGGACGCGGTGTTCGACAGCGTCTCGGTGGCCACGACCTTCAAGGGCAAGCTGGCGGAGATGGGCATCATCTTCTGCTCCTTCTCGGAGGCGGTGCGCAACCACCCCGAGCTGGTCCAGCAGTACATGGGCTCGGTCGTCCCCTACACGGACAACTTCTACGCCACGCTGAACTCGGCGGTGTTCTCCGACGGCTCGTTCGTCTACGTGCCGAAGGGGGTCCGCTGCCCGATGGAGCTGTCGACCTACTTCCGCATCAACGCCCGCAACACGGGGCAGTTCGAACGCACGCTGATCGTCGCGGACGAGGGGGCGTACGTCTCCTACCTGGAGGGCTGCACGGCGCCGATGCGCGACGAGAACCAGCTCCACGCCGCGGTGGTCGAGCTGGTGGCCTTGAAGGATGCCACCATCAAGTATTCGACGGTCCAGAACTGGTACCCGGGCGACGAGCAGGGCCGGGGCGGCATCTACAACTTCGTGACCAAGCGCGGCAAGTGCGAGGGCGCGAATTCCAAGATCTCCTGGACGCAGGTGGAGACCGGCTCGGCGATCACCTGGAAGTACCCGAGCGTGATCCTCAAGGGGGACCACTCGACGGGCGAGTTCTACTCGGTGGCCCTCACCAAGGGCCGCCAGCAGGCGGACACCGGCACCAAGATGATCCACATCGGCAAGAACACGAAGAGCAACATCGTGTCGAAGGGCATCTCGGCCGGCGAGGGGCAGAACACCTACCGCGGCGCGGTGCGCATCCTGAAAGGCGCCGACGGCGCGCGCAACTTCTCGCAGTGCGACTCGATGCTGATCGGCGACAAGTGCGGCGCCCACACGTTCCCGTACATCGACGTCCAGAACCCGACCGCCCGCATGGAGCACGAGGCGACGACGTCGAAGATCGGCGAGGACCAGATCTTCTACTGCAACCAGCGCGGCATCTCGACCGAGGACGCGGTGTCGATGATCGTCAGCGGCTTCTGCAAGGAGGTCTTCCGCGAGCTGCCCATGGAGTTCGCGGTCGAGGCCCAGAAGCTGCTGGCCGTGAACCTCGAGGGGAGCGTTGGCTGATATGTCCGACAGGGAGAATGAGACCGCAATGCTCGAGATCAAGAATCTGCACGCCTCGGTGGAGGGCAACGAGATCCTGCGCGGGATCGACCTGAAGATCGGTTCAGGGGAGGTGCACGCCATCATGGGGCCGAACGGCTCCGGCAAGAGCACCCTGGCCCGCGTGTTGGCCGGCCAGGAGGACTATGAGGTCACCGACGGCCAGGTCCTCTTCGACGGCAAGGACCTCCTGGAGATGGACCCCGAGGAGCGGGCCCGCGAGGGGGTCTTCATGGCCTTCCAGTACCCGGTGGAGATCCCCGGGGTGAGCAACACCTACTTCCTCAAGGCGGCCCTCAACGCCGTGCGCAAGCACCGCGGGCTGCCGGAGATGGACGCCCTGGAGTTCCTCAAGCTGGTGCGCGAGAAGATGAAGCTGGTCCAGATGGAGGAGAGCCTGCTCAACCGGCCGGTCAACGAGGGCTTCTCGGGCGGCGAGAAGAAGCGCAACGAGATCTTCCACATGGCCGTGCTGGAGCCGCGCCTGTGCGTCCTTGACGAGACCGACTCCGGCCTCGACATCGACGCCCTGCGCGTCGTCGCGGACGGCGTCAACGTCCTGCGCAACAAGGACCGGGGTTTCCTCGTGATCACCCACTACCAGCGGCTGCTCAACTACATCGTCCCGGACTACGTGCACGTGCTGGTGGACGGCCGGATCGTGCGGTCCGGCGGCAAGGAGCTGGCCCTGGAGCTGGAGGAGAAGGGCTACTCCTGGCTCGAAGGGATGGCCCCCGAGCGGCCTGTGCCGGTGGGCGCGTAAGGAGATGGCGATGACGGTTTCGGAGATCCGGGAAAACGCCATCGAAGGGGTCGGCGGCTACCTCGCCGAGCTCGAGCGCTTTCAGCCGGAGGGCCAGCCGGCCTGGGTGCAGGCCCTGCGCCGCGTGGCGGCGGAGCGCTTCGCCACCCTCGGCTTCCCCTCCCTCCGCCAGGAGGAGTGGCGGCTGACCAACATCAGCCCGGTTGCCAAGGGAACCTTCCACCGGCCGGAGAGCGATCCGGACGCGCTGGACCCGGTCCAGATCACGCCGTTCGACTTCGAGGCCGCCGCGCGGCTGGTCTTCGTGGACGGGCGGTTCTCAAGCCGGCTGTCGTCGGCGGAGGGTCTGCCCCAGGGGACGGTGGTGACGAGCCTCGCCGAGGCCCTGCTGCGGATGCCGGAGAAGGTGGAGCCCTGGCTGGGCCAGCTCGCGAAGCTCGACCACTCGTTCGTGGCCCTCAACACGGCGTTCCTGCGCGACGGCGCCTTCGTCTGGGTGCCGCGCGACGCGGTGGTGGGACCGGTCCACCTGCTGTTCTATTCCTCCTCGGCCGAGGACGGCCGGGCCACGGTCTCGTTCCCGCGCAACCTCATCGTCACCGGCGAGAGCAGCCAGCTCTCCATCGTGGAGACCTACATCGGCCACGGCGAGTACTTCAACTGCCCGGTGACCGAGCTGGCCGCGGGGGCGAATTCCAGCGTCGACCACTACAAGGTGCAGCGCGAGAGCCGCGACGCCTACCACCTCGCCACCTTCCAGCTCCTGGGCGACCGCGCCTGCGCGCCCAGCTCGCACTCGATCTCGATCGGCGGCTCGCTGGTGCGCAACGACGTCAACGCCGTGCTCGACGGCGAGGGGATCGACTGCATCCTGAACGGCCTGTATCTCGCGGACGGCCGGCAGCTCGTGGACAACCACATGCGGGTGGAGCACGCCAAGCCCCACTGCGCCAGCCACGAGCTCTACAAGGGCGTGCTGGACGGCAAGGCGCGGGCGGTCTTCAACGGTTTGATCCACGTCCATCCCGGCGCGCAGAAGACGGACGCCAAGCAGTCGAACCGCAACCTGCTGCTGTCGAAGGACGCCATCGCCAACTCCAACCCGCAGCTCGAGATCTACGCCGACGACGTCAAGTGCACCCACGGCTCGACCGTGGGCCAGCTCGACGACGACGCCATCTTCTATCTCCGTTCCCGGGGCATCGGCGCGGAGGCGGCGCGCAGCCTGCTGACCTACGCCTTCGCGAGCGACATCGTGGAGCGCATCAAGGTCGAGCCCGTGCGGCGCGACCTCGAAGAGCTCCTGTTCGCCCGGCTGCCCCAGGGCGACGTCGTCCGGCAGGCGGTCTGATGTCCCAGGCCGTCCATTCGTCCGTGGTGCTGGAGGGTGGGCGGGCCGCTCTCTCTCCAGCCTACGACCTCGCCCGGGTGCGCGCCGACTTCCCCATCCTCTCGCGGGAGGTTCACGGCAAGCCCCTGATTTACCTGGACAACGCCGCCTCCACCCAGAAGCCGCTGGCGGTGCTGGACGCCATCGCCGGCTGCTACACGGGCTACTACGCCAACGTCGAGCGCGGCGTCCACACCCTCTCGCAGCTCTCCACCGAGGCCCGCGAGCGGGCGCGGGAGACCGTCCGCCGGTTCCTCAACGCCCCGAGCGTGGAGGAGGTCGTCTTCGTGCGCGGCGTCACCGAGGGAATCAACCTGGTGGCCGGGAGCTGGGGACGGCGCAACGTCGGTGCGGGCGACGAGATCCTGATCACCGGCCTGGAGCACCACTCGAACCTCGTCCCCTGGCAGCTCCTGGCCGAGGACCGGGGGGCGGTTCTGCGGGTGGCGTCCCTGGACGACCGGGGCGAGGTCCGGCTCGACGAATTCGAGCGCCTGCTCTCCCCCCGCACCCGGATCGCCGCCTTCGCCCACATCTCGAACTCGCTGGGCACGATCAACCCCGTGCGGGAGATGTGCGAGATGGCCCGCCGGGCCGGCGCCGTCACCCTGATCGACGGCGCCCAGTCGGCCCCCCACCTGCCGGTGGACGTCCAGGCCCTGGGCTGCGACTTCTTCACCTTCTCCGGACACAAGGTCTACGGACCCAGCGGCATCGGCGCGCTCTGGGGGCGGCGCGAGCTGCTCGACGCCATGCCTCCCTGGCAGGGGGGCGGCGGCATGGTGCGCACCGTGACCTTCGAGAAGACCACCTACGCGCCGCCCTTCCACCGCTTCGAGGCCGGGACCCCCTTCATCGAGGGCGCGATCGGCCTCGCGGCGGCCCTGGACTATCTGACGGGTCTCGGCCTGCCCGCCGTGGCCGCCTGGGAGGGTGAGCTGCTCGCCCTGGCCACGGAGCGGCTCCTGGAGGTCCCGGGCCTGCGGATCGTCGGCACGGCCCGCGAGAAGGCGGCGGTGATCTCCTTCGCCATGGAGGGGATCCACCCCCACGACGTCGGCACCATCCTGGATCAGGAAGGGATCGCCGTCCGCGCCGGGCACCATTGCGCCCAGCCGGTCATGGCCCGCTTCGGCGTGCCGGCCACCACCCGCGCCTCCTTCGGCGTCTACAACACCCCCGAGGAGGTCGAGGCCCTGGCCGCGGCCCTGCGGAAAGCCCGGGAGCTGTTCGGATGAGCGACAGTCTGCGCGACCTCTACCAGGAGGTCATCCTCGACCACAACCGGCGGCCCCGGAACTTCGGCCCCCTGCCGGAGGCGAACCGCCAGGCGGAGGGGTACAACCCCCTCTGCGGCGACAAGGTGACCGTCTTCCTCGACCTCGAGGACGACCGCATCCGCGACGTCCGGTTCCAGGGCGCGGGCTGCGCCATCTCCACCGCCTCCGCCTCCCTGATGACCGAGGCCCTCAAGGGGCTGAGCGTCGAGGAGGCGCGCCGGCTGTTCCACGACTTCCACGAGCTGGTCACCACCGGGGCGGGAGAGGACTCGCCGGAGCTGGGCAAGCTCGCCGTCTTCAGCGGCGTGCGCGAGTTCCCGATGCGGGTCAAGTGCGCCACCCTCGCCTGGCACACCGTGCTGGCGGCGGTGGAAGGCAAAGGCCAGCCCGTCACCACGGAGTAAACCGCATGGAAGACCTCAAAGAAGAGACCCCGGTCGAGGCCGCCGATCCCGCTGATCCGTCCGCTTCCTCCGATCCGTCCGATCCGTCGGAAATCGAGAACGGAATCGTCGAGGCCGTGAAGACGGTCTTCGACCCCGAGATCCCGGTCAACATCTACGAGCTGGGGCTCATCTATGACATCGACATCCAGGAAGGCGGGACGGTCCAGGTCAAGATGACGCTCACCTCTCCGGGCTGCCCGGTGGCCGGGAGCCTTCCCGGCGAGGTCAAGGAGAAAATCGAGACCGTCCCCGGCGTCACCTCCGTCGACGTCGAGCTGGTCTGGGACCCGGCCTGGAACCCGTCCATGATGTCGGAAGCGGCGCGTTTGACGCTCGGAATGTTCTAGGAACAGACACCAAGTTGCCGCTCGTGGTAAAGTCTCGGCGTGAACCGTACCGCCGAGAAAGAACCCGTCTGGGACCCTGGATCTGAAGAAACCCTCGAGGAGTTCCTGCGGCGGCTGCGCCCCCGCCTCAGGCTGCTCCTCCGCAACTGCCGCGTCCCGCCGCAGGACGCCGAGGACGTCCTGCAGGAGACCCTGGCGGACGCCTTCGGCCGCTGGGACACCATCCGCCACAAGGAGGCGTGGCTGATCGGCACCCTGCGCTACAAGTGCTACGTCTACTGGAAGAAGACGCAGGACGACTTGCTGGAACCGGTGGACCCGCCGGTCCTGGAAGGGCTCTCCCCCGCCCGGCCGCCCGACCAGGTGCGGGAGGAGGTGCTCTGCGACCTGCGGAGCCTGACCCGCGGCCTCGACAAGCGGCACCGGGCCGTCCTCTGGCTCCGCTACGGGCTGGGCCTCAGCTCCGACGAAGTGGCCGAGCGGCTGGGATACTGCTCCTCCAGCATCCGGAAGCTCGCCCTGCGCTCCATGGCCCGGCTGCAGAAGCGGGTGGGCTCGTGAGCCCTCACCACCCCCGGCCCCTCCTCTCCCGACCCCTCCCACCCTCCCTCACCGGGAGAGGAGGGGAGAGGGAACCTGCTCCACGGCTTTCGTCTTGGGAGGGGGTTCCCCTCTCCCGGTGAGGGAGGGCGGGAGGGGTCGGGAGAGGGGCCAGGGGTGAGGGCTCGGGCTGGACCAAAACCTGCATGTGTGACATGGGAGAACGCGGTGGGACCTGGGGAGAAGGAGTATCCTTCCCCTTGTTTCCTGGACCGGGCCGCCGGGAGGCGGCTGCCCGAAGAAAGAGATCCCCTATGCGCACCCATCCCAATAACACCAATCCGGTTGTCCGGCCCGTGGAAGATTTACGTCCCGAGGAGGCGAAGAACGCCGCCCGCCTGGCGGAAGCGCGCCGCCTCCAGCGGCAGAGCGAAGACCTGCCCGCGCAGGCGCAGAACATGGACGCCATGGGCCGGCTCGCGGGCGGTATCGCCCACGTATTCAACAACCTGCTCACGGCCATCGCCATGGAGACCGAGCTGGCGCTCGCCCGCCTGCCCGCCGACGACCCGGCCCGCAAACACCTGCGGGAGATCGAGAAGGTCGGCCAGCGCGGCGCGGCCCTGGCGCGGCAGCTCCTGGCCTTCAGCGGCCGGCAGGTGCTGCACCCGAAAGTCATGCAGCTCAACCATGTCCTGACCGGCCTGGAGGAGAGAGTCCGGCGTTTCCTGGGCAACGAGATCGAGCTGCGGATGGAGCTCTACCCCGACCTCGACCGGGTCTCCATCGACCCCGAGCAGTTCGAGCAGGTGGTGATGAACCTCGTCTCCAACGCCCGCGACGCCATGCCCGAGGGCGGCCGGCTGACCCTGGAGACGGCCAACGTCGATTCGCTGCCCGGGAACGCGGCGCAGACCGCGCGGACCGGCCGCTGGGTGCTGCTCAAGGTGAGCGACAGCGGGCCGGGCATGGACGACGACATCCGCCGCCACGCCTTCGAGCCGTTCTTCAGCACCAAGGGGGGCATGGAGATCACCGGACTCGGGCTTTCCATCGCCTACGGCATCGTCGCCCAGTGCGGCGGGCAGATCCTGGCCGACAGCGAGCCGGGGAGCGGCGCCCGTTTCCACATCTACCTCCCCAGCGCCGAGCAGGCCGCGGCCGGCGAAGGCGCCGAAGGCGGCCGGGAGGTGGGGGACTGGGAGACCATCCTCATCGTGGAGGACGAGGAGAACGTCCGCAAGCCGCTGGTCCAGATCCTGGCCAACCGCGGCTACAACGTCCTGGAGGCGGCCGACGCCAGGGAGGCCATCGACATCAGCCAGCAGCACACCGGGCCGATCCACCTCATGGTGACGGACATCCTGATGGACGGCCTGAGCGGGGTCGAGCTGGCGGAGCGCCTCTCCTTCCGCCGCCCCGAGATGCGAGTCCTTTTCGCCACCGGCTACCCGGCGGGCCTCACCGAAGGCGCGAACCTCGGCGGCGAGGCCAACCTCCTCCGGAAGCCCTTCAGCGGCCGCGAGCTGGCCGCCAAGGTCCGCGAAGTCCTCGAAGGCGGGGACTAGAGGGGCGCGGCACGCCGCGCCCCTCCCTCTTCTAGGCGTACTTCGTCCACTTCCAGATCTCCTGGAACGTCGGCTTCTTCCCGTACATCAGGATGCCGACCCGGTAGATCTTGGAGCAGAACCAGACCATCCCCACCACGAAGCCGGCGGTCAGGAGGTACGCCAGGGCGAGCTGCCACCACGGCGGCATCTCGATGGCCACCCGCAGCGGCATCAGCAGCGGCGTGAACATCGGGATCAGCGAGAGCACCGTCGCCATCGTCGAGTTGGGGTCGTTGATCACCGGGTACATCACCATGGCGGGGATGACCACGAAGATCACCGCGACGCTGGACGCCTGCTGCGCCTCCTGGAGGTTGTTGAAGGCCGAGCCGATGGCGGCGTAGATCGTGGCGTAGGCGAAGAAGCCGAGGATGAACAGCAGGATGAAGTGGAACAGCATGCCGAGCGTCAGCGACGGCAGGTTGGCATCCTTCGGCATCATGGCGAACGAGGCCATCACCCCCGGCGCCGAGATCAACGTCATGGTGCCGAGCCAGATCCCGAGCTGCGTCAGGCCCACGAAGCAGATCCCCAGCAGCTTGCCCATCATCAGCTCGAACGGCGTGATGGTGGAGATCAACACTTCGATCACCCGCGAGCTCTTCTCCTCCAGTACGCCGTTCATCACCTGCTGACCCCAGAGCAGGATCGACATGTAGAGGATGAGGAAGAGCACCACCGCGAACAGCATGCCGCCGAGGCCCCCTTCGGCGCGGCTCCCCTCGGCCGAGACCCGCTGGGTGGCCAGCTTGACCGGCCGGGTCAGCTCGTCCACCCGCTCGGGATCGATCCCGGCCTGCTGCAGGCGCTCGCGCCGCACCACCCAGGAGAGGTCGTCCTTCAGGGCGTCCTGGGTGAACACGTTCGAGACGCTCCGGGCGTGATACTCCACCTTCTCCCCTTCGAAGACCTTGGGGCTGATCCACACCCAGGCGTCGATCGTCTTGCTGCGGACCTGGTCGTTGAGCGTTTCCTGCTGCCGCTGCCGGTCCGCGGCCGGGGGCTGGAGGGTGACCTCGAAGCGAGCCATCCTGGACTCGTCCATCGCCATGCCCCGCTCGTCGTTCACCTTCTGCCCTTCCCGGGTGGTGAGCTTCCGCCGCAGGGGCTCGCCCAGGCGGCCCGTCTCGTCCACCACCACGATGTTCTGGGTGGTGCTGCTCTTGCTGAGCAGCAGGCCGGGGATCAGCGTCAGGGCCACCACGAACAGCGGCACGACCAGGGTGCCGATCCAGAACCCCTTGGTCTTGACCCTTTGCAGGTATTCGCGCTTCAGCACCGCAAGGATGTTCTCAAGCCGCATCGCGCACCGCCTTCATGAAGATCTGCTCCAGCTCCGGCTCTTCGGAGCGGAACTCGTGGACCTGGAGGAACTCGACCATCCGCCGCAGCGTCTCGGGGCCCGAGGCGTCCGGCTTCAGCATCAGCTTCACGACGCCGTTCTTGGCCGCCACGGTCTCGATCTCGGGCATCTGGCTCAGCCGGTCCAGGTCCCCCTCGGCCACCAGCCGGTAGGCGTTGCCCCCGAACTCGCGCTTGATCTTCTTCAGCTCGCCCTGGAGCACGGCGCGGCCCCTGGAGATCAGGCAGATGTGGTCGCACATGCGTTCCGCCAGCTCCATGCCGTGGGTGGAGAGCACGACGCTCTTTCCCTCCTGCCGGTAGCTCTGCAACAGATCCCGGAACAGCTCCTGGTTGATGGGATCGAGGCCGGAGAACGGCTCGTCGAGGATCAGGAGGTCCGGCTTGTGGAGCACGGTGCCGATGAGCTGCACCTTCTGCTGCATGCCCTTGGACAGCTCCTCGACCTTGGACTTCGCCCACCGGGTGAGCTCCACCCGTTCGAGCCAGCGGTCGATCTCGGGCAGGAGCTCGGGCTTCTTGATGCCGCGGATCTCGCCGAGGAAGACGAGCTGGTCGTGGACCGTCATCTTCCGGTAGAGGCCGCGCTCCTCGGGGAGGTAGCCGATGTTCCGCAGCTCCTTCGGGGTGCGGTGACGCCCGAACACCATCACCTCCCCGGAGTCTTCGGGAACGATGTTCATGATCATGCGGATGGACGTCGTCTTTCCGGCTCCGTTGGGCCCCAGCAGCCCGAAGATGCTGCCCGGAGGCACCGCCATCGAGACGTTGTCCACCGCCACGAAATCCCCATACGTCTTGCGGACGTCGCGCAGCTCAAGAATGGGAGTCATGTGGTTTTGGTCCTTTTCCAGACGGGGACGCGTCCCCGGGATTGGGCTCCCGCGCGCACCCGTCCGTAAGGGTAGTACGCAGGGGAATGCGAGGAGTTTAGAAGATGAGGACCCATCACTCCCCGGCGGCGGCCTGGATGAAGGCGGCCAGGTCCTTCTTGAACTTCCGGTGGTCCGCCTCCCGGATGTACATCATGTGACCCGCCTCGTACAGCTCGACCTTGACGTTGCCCCGCAGCTCCTTCGGGAGCCCCAGGTGGTCCTTGGTGAAGATGGCGTCGAAATAGGGGGTGGCGAGGTCGTAGACGCCGCCCTGCATCAGGACCTTCAGGTCGGGATTGCGGGTGATGGCCCGGCGCAGGAGCTCGGCCTGATTGACGTAGCGGTTCTGATTGTCCCAGGTCCAGGGCCAGACGCTGGCCAGGCGCTCGTAGACGAGGTCGCTCTCGAACTTGAGATCGCGGCGGATGTAGTCGTTGATCGCCGCCGCGTAGGGGCCGTCCAGGGACGTGCCGGAGGGATCGAACTCGGGCTCCTCGCCGACCGCGCTGAGGTCGAAGCCGGTGAAGCGGGTGTCGAGGCGTCCCACGGTCTTCCCCTGGTCCCGCAGCAGCTCCTTGGTGAAGCGGAAGATCTCGACGCAGAGATTGGAGCGCTCCACGTACTCCCGGGAGAGGCCGGTGTAGCGCGCCACCCGGGCGGCGATCTCCCGGCGCCGGTCGTCGGGCAGGCGGTCGCCCTGGAGGAGGGCCGGGGCGTAATCGTTCAAGGCGAAGTCTTGGACCTCGGCCAGGGTCTTGAAGAGGTCCCCCGAGAGCTCGGGCGGCAGCTTCTTGTGATACCAGGCCGTGGCGGCGTAGGTCGGCAGGTGGATGTAGCAGGCGGTGTCGTTGCCGACGTTGAACTCCTGGTTCTGCCAGTTGAGGATGGTGGAGATCAGGATGACGCCGTTGAGCATCATCCCGTAGCGGTCCGCGAGGTGGAACGCGAGGCCCGCCGCCCGGGTGGTGCCGTAGCTCTCGCCGGCCACGAACTTGGGGCTGGCCCAGCGCGCGTTGCGGGTGGTCCAGAGGCGGATGAACCGGGCCACGGATTCGATGTCCTTGTGCAGGCCGTGGAACTGGTCGGGGTTTTCTTCGGGGGCCGGGCGGCTGAAGCCCGTGCTCACGGGATCGATGAACACGAGATCGGTGACGTCGAGAGCCGACAGCTCGTTGTCCACCAGCCGGCCGGGGGGCCGTGTCGCCATCCCCTCGGGATTCCGCTCCACCTTCTTCGGTCCGAAAGCCCCGAGGTGGACCCAGAGGGAAGCCGCGCCGGGGCCGCCGTTGAACGCGAACGTCACCGGCCGCGTGGCCGGGTCCTTCACCCCGTCGAGGGTATAGGCGATATAGAAGATCGAGGCCTTGACGGTCCCGTCATCCTCCTTGAGCAGCAGCGTGCCCGCCGTGGCGGTGTAGGCGAGCTTCCTGCCCTCGACCGTGAGCGTGTGGCGGGTGACCGAGGATTTCTCCTCGGGCGCCGGCAGGGTCTTCTTCTCCTTCTCCTTGGTCTCCGGCTTCTCCGCGGCCGGCGGCTGAGCCAGGGCGGGCGCGGCGAGGCAGAGCAGAAGGAGCAGGAGCAGGAACGGCAGTTTCATCGACATCAGGAGTCTCCCTCGGGTTTAGGGAAATATACGTGACAGGAGACGGGGGGTTCAGGGGGGTAGCAGGCGGCGGGCTTCATTCCAGTCCGGTCTCGAACTGGCGGTTGAGCTCCGGGTCCCGCAGGCGACACCGCAGGTGGATAGCCCGAGAGGGCTAGCGTGAACTGGGCTCCTTGACGGAGCCCTTTTCATTTTCAGGCCTCTCTTCCGACGCCTCCTTCCCTTCGGGGAATGCTTCGTTCCCTCCCTCTCGCGTCGCGTCCCCCCGATGTCAGGTCTCATTCCCCGCGGAGGACGCCTCGTGGAAGGGAGAGAAGGAGACGCGAAGTCCCTTTCTCGTCGGGTTCCCCACATTTCCGCTGACGTGAAAGCGGGAGGACCTTCCGTTCCCTCTCCTTCGGGAGCCGTTCCCTCCCGTTCACGTCATCCGAAAGGGAGAGAAGGGGACACGGAAGGCAGAGAATGGCTTCCGCGAGGGAAGGTAGGACGCCCGAAGAGCGGGGAACGGCTCCGGGAAGGGAAGGAATGACGCGCTGGAGGCTTCCGACAAGGCTTTCGCTCCGGGGAACACGGTTCGAAAGGCGGGGAAAGAGGCTTTCCCCGGCTTGCCCGTCGCCTGAAAGGCGGGGAACGACTCTCGAAATCGGGGGAACGACGTCCGAAAGGCGGGTCACGGGGCCCGAAACCCGGTTCCCGGAGCCGCGGCGGAGATCTTGCTTCCTCATCGGATAGAGTGCGCGCCGGAGGAGGGACCATGGAAGACGGGAAAGACGATGCGGTGACGTTCGCGGATCTGGGGATCTCGGAGCCGATCCTGAAGGCCATCACGGAGGTCGGCTACGAGGCGCCGACGCCGATCCAGGAGAAGACCATCCCGGCGCTGGTGGCCGGACGGGACCTCATCGGGCAGGCGCAGACGGGCACCGGCAAGACGGCGGCGTTCGCGATCCCCATGCTGGAGAAGATCGACGTCCGGAGCCCTGAGGTGCAGGCGCTGGTGCTCGCCCCGACCCGCGAGCTCGCCCTCCAGGTGGCGGAGGCGATCCATACCTATTCCAGATACCTGGGGCGCGTGGGGGTGCTGCCGGTCTACGGCGGCCAGCCGATCCAGCTCCAGCTCAAGCGGCTCGATCGCGGCGTCCAGGTGGTGGTGGGCACGCCGGGCCGGATCATGGACCACCTGCGGCGCGGCTCGCTCCGCCTCGACGCCGTCCGCTTCGTGGTGCTCGACGAGGCGGACGAGATGCTCCGCATGGGGTTCATCGAGGATGTCGAATGGATCCTCGCCCAGGCGCCGGCCGAGCGGCAGACGGCCCTGTTCTCGGCCACGGTGCCGCGGGAGATCCGGCGCATCGCCGAGCGGCACCTGAAGGACCCGGTGGCGATCGAGATCGAGCACAAGACGCTGACCGTGCCGGCGATCCAGCAGCGGTATCTCAACGTGTCGCCGCAGCAGAAGCTGGACGCCCTGGCGCGCATCCTGGAGACCGAGACCACGGACGCGGTGCTGATCTTCACCCGCACCCGCAACGCGGCCTCCGAGGTGGCCGAGCGGCTGGAGGCCCGGGGCTACGCCGCCGAGGCCATGCACGGCGACATGAACCAGGCGCAGCGGGAGAGCGTGATCCGCCGGCTGCGGTCGGGCCAGCTCGAGATCGTGGTGGCGACCGACGTCGCCGCCCGGGGGTTGGACGTGGAGCGGATCAGCCACGTGATCAACTACGACATCCCCTCGGACGTGGAGGTCTACGTCCACCGGATCGGCCGCACGGGGCGGGCGGGCCGCTCGGGGGTGGCGGTGCTGTTCATCTCCCCGCGCGAGCGGCGGATGATGAACGAGATCGAGCGCTACACCGGCCAGCGGATCATGCCCATGAGGATGCCGACCCAGGCGGACGTGGCGGCGCGGCGCATCGCTCTGTTCAAGGACAGCATCCGCCAGAGCGTGCAGGAGGGGGATCTCGACCTCTATCTGTCGCTGGTGGAGGAGCTGGTGGAGGAGGGTCTGGAGCTGGCCGAGATCGCCGCCGGCGCCGCCCGCCTGGCCCGGGGAGACAGGCCGCTGGAGGTGGAGGTGGAACCCGAGGCGGAGCAGGTCGCCCGGACGGAGGACGGCATGGTGCGGCTGTTCCTGGGCGCCGGCAGTTGGGCCGGGGTGCGGCCGGGGGACATCGTCGGCGCCATCGCCAACGAGGCCGGGGTGCCGGGCAAGGCCATCGGCTCGATCGACATCTACGACCGCTTCACCTTCGTGGAGATCCCGGCCCAGTACCGGGACCAGGTCCTGGAGAGGATGGCCCAGGCGACTATCCGCGGCCGGCCGGTGAACATCCGGGTGGCGACGCCGGAGCGGCCGGACCGGGGGCCGGGACCGGAGCGGGGCCCCCGGCCGGACCGCGGCCGGCCGGAGCGGGGAGGGCCTCGCCGGTCCTCCCCTCCCCCCCGTGGCCGCGCCAGGAGATGAGGCTTCAGTAGCAGCAGAAATCGAAGCAGGATGTCGTGTAATCGCTCTGGGAGAGATACAGGTTGTTGAGCTGTGGGCAGTGGATGGAGGCGAAGGCGTAGTCGTAGCAAGGGGCGGCGAAGGAACCCTGGGCCCATGAAGAGCAGGAGACGTTGGTCCCGGTCTTCGAGCAGGTCTTGATGTCCTCATACAGGGTGCCGCCGCAGGTCGAGGAGATGTAGGAGTAGGTGTAGACGGTGCACTGCTCGGGGCAGACGGTCGGGTTGTTGGTCGAGTAGGAAGCGCTGGAGTCGGCCACGTCGATGCAGTGGAACGACCTCACGTCCGCGCCGTAGCTGAAGGTGCGGGTGCACCCTCCTCCTCCTTCGACGGGCTCGGGATCCACCGGATAGACCAAAGTCTTGGTCTGGCTTGCTCTCGCCTGGGAGGACCGGAGGTTGGCCGCTACGGCGTCGACGAGCTGGGACTGCTGGTCGAGGGCGCGCTTGTTCGCCTCGGTAGGCTTGGCGAGGAAGGCTTCCATCAGGCGCGCCTCCTGTTGACGGAGAAGGGGGAGAGCCTTTTCCAGGCCCTCGGTGCCGCTCACGAAGGTCTCCTTGCGCCCATCCGGGCTGGTGCGCTGCCAGAGACCTTTCTCGACCTGTTTCCACCCCTGTGCCTTGAGGTCCTCGGCCTCTCTTCCGTCCGTGACGGTCAGCCGGGTCTGGGCGCTGGAGACCCCGGCGAGCCCGATCAGCACAACCGCCGCGACTACTGCGAGCTTCTGGATCTTCATGCTCTCCTCCGAATCGGCGAGCGGCAGGTGGATTCCACACCACTCTCTTAAAAAGGTGCTCTCCGCGATCCGGCCGGAGCTGAAGAACGGGGACGGAGACGGCCGGCGGGGACCAAAGAAGGACCAGCCGGCTACGGCAACGGCCCCCGCACAGCTTCCACCTGATCGACGAAGACGCGCCCCAGGGCTCCCCCCGCCACCGCCACCGCCCCCACGCGGATCCGGTGGGGGTCCTGGGCGGCATTCCGGATGCCGGTGAGCTCCAGCTTGAGCTGGCCGCCGATCCACAGGCGCAGGGTTCCGATGTCCGCGAACTGGCTGACGGCCCGGCGCCAGTCGAGGGTGACGGCCTGAGGGGCGTCCGCGATGCTCACGGGCGGGGACACCCTGGAGGTTCCGCGGTCGTCGGCGGCGAGGAGACGGAGCTGGTAGCCGGAAAACGTGGGCTCCAGCAGGAGGGCGAAAGGACGCCGGCCTCGGGAGGTGACGCCCTCCGCCAGGAGGATCTGGCTGCCCGCCGGCAGGCCGACGGAGTTGGGATCGAACCGGAAGCGGACGCCCAGCCGGGGATCGTTCCCCGGCAGGGAGGCGTCGAGCATGCCCCCGTCGGGGGAGGAGAAGCTGCCCAGGACGGCGGCCAGTCCGTTCGCGCCGCCGTCGAGGGCGGCCTCGGGAGTGACGGCGACGTTGCCGCCGGCGGTCCAGACGGGATCGGGTTGGCCGGTCTCGAAGCCGTCGGTCGCTTGGCAGACGGACTCGGGGTAGAGGCTGAGGCTGGCGAAGCGCAGGTCGTCCATCTCGGCCGTCAAGTCGCGCGGACCCTGGTGGGCGAGGACGCCGACGCGCAGCGTCTCGGCGCGGCGGAAGCTGTCGTCTCCAGCCGGCGCCTCGATCCGCGCCAGGAAGGCGCCGTCCACCCAGAGGGCGGCGCCGGACCGCCGTTCGAGATCGGCGGCGGCGATCCATTGGGTGACCAGGAGCCGGTGCTCGGCGCGGCTCAGCGGCAGCCAGGAGGTCGAGGCGTAGGCGCTTTCCAGGCGCAGGAACAGGGCCTCGCCGTCGTCGCGCAGCCAGACCCGGAATCCGGAGGCGGGGGAGGCGCCGATCCCTTCCAGGACGGCGAGCTCGGTCGGTTCGCCCGCCGCGAAACCACTGCCGCCTCCCCCCGGAGGGCGGATGGTGGACTGGGCGGTGGACCCCTGCTGGCCGCCGCCATGGCCGTCGAGGACGCCGGCGAGCCAGGAGGGCTCGCCGCCGGAGCCCAGGAGGCGGAGGCTGCCCGTGCCGGAGAGGACGCCCCAGCCGCTGAAGATCTCCAGGCCGATGTTCGAGCCTTCCAGGACCCAGGAGGGGGCCTCTCCGTCGAACCCCTCGGCGATGGGGAACGCGGAGAGGACCGCCGGCACCAGCAGGACCCTCTCGGCCCGGGGACGCTCTCTGGCATCGCTGCCGAGGAGCAGGGTGAAGCTGTCGAGCCCGGCGGTCCAGAAGCCGTTGCCGGGACGGTAGGCGAAGCGGTCTCCCAGGTCTTCCAGGGTGCCGTGGTGGGGAGGGACGGCGCCGACGATGTCACCGGTCAGTCCGATCAGGAGCCCGGCTTTCTCGATGAAGACCACGGCGCGGCCCGGCTCGACGCCGACGACGCGGTCGGGCGGCGGGCAGGCGCCCTGGGCGGGCGGCGCGATCATGAGGGCCGCGAGAACGGCCCCGAGGAGATTCAAAAAGGTACGTTGCATGACAGTCCTCCAAGGCGCGGGAGTGAGCCCGCGCGGCTTCCGGGCCGGTTGTGACCAGGTCCCTGTTCCGGACGGCGGATTTTTCCGGCGGACCCTATCAGGGTCCCGTTCGGCTATCTTCAAGGGGTGGATCCCCAGCGGTGGCTGCAGGCGCGCAACGCCTTCGAGGAGGCGCTCGATCTCCCGACGGCGGACCGGGAGGCCTTCCTGGGCCGGATCGGCGGCCATGACCCGGAGCTGCGGCATGAGGTGGAGGCCCTGCTGGGGTGGCACGGCAGGGCCGGGGGGTTCCTGGAGGAGCCGCCCACGGCGCCGGAGGGCATCCTGGCGTCCCCGGCCCCTCCCCGCCAGGTCGGCCCGTACCGGCTCCTGGAGCTGCTGGGCGAGGGGGGCATGGGGCAGGTCTTCCGGGCCGAGCGGGCGGACGACGCCTTCCGCAAGACGGTGGCGGTGAAGATCCTAGCCGCCGGCCTCCACCGCCGGGACCTGGCGGCCCGCTTCCGGGCCGAGCGACAGATTCTGGCCCAACTCGACCATCCCAACATCGCCCGCCTGCTGGACGGCGGCGCCACCGGCGACGGCCGGCCCTACCTGGTGATGGAGGCCGTGGACGGCGTCCCCCTGGACCGCTATTGCGAGGAGAAGGGGCTGGACGTGCCCGCCCGGCTGCGCCTGTTCCTGAAGGTCTGCGCCGCCGTCCGCTTCGCCCACCAGAACCTGGTGGTGCACCGCGACCTCAAGCCGGGGAACATCCTGGTGACGGCGGAAGGGGAGCCGAAGCTGCTCGACTTCGGCATCGCCAAGCTCCTGGAGCCCGGGAGCCTGGACCTGACGGTGCCGCCCACGGCCTCCGGGCTCTCCCCCATGACCCCGCGCTACGCCAGCCCGGAGCAGGTCTCGGAGCGGCCGGTGACCGTGCTCTCGGACGTCTACGCCCTGGGCGTGCTGCTCTACGAGCTGCTGACCGGCCGCCACCCCTACCTGGGCGAGGCCGGCCGCCTGGACGAGGTGGTGCGGGCGATCTGCGAGACGGCGCCGGCCCTGCCGTCGGAGGCGGCGCCGCCGGGGTTGCGGCGGCGGCTGGCGGGGGACCTCGACAACATCCTTCTCAAGGCCCTGCGCAAGGAGCCGGAGCGGCGGTACGCCTCGGTCGGGGACCTGGCCCGCGACCTGGAGAGCCACCTGGCGGGGCTGCCGGTGGCGGCGCGGCCGGACACCTTCCGCTACCGCGCCGGCAAGTTCCTGCGGCGGCACCGGCTGGCCACGGCGGCGGCGGCGGCGTTCCTGCTCTTCCTGACCGGCTTCCTGGCCGTGCTGCTGGTGCAGCGCCGGGAGCTCCTGGAGCGGCAGCGGCAGCTCGTGGAGCAGCGCAACCGCGCGGCGGCGGCGTCGGAGTTCCTGGCCGGCGTCTTCTCCACCCCGGATCCCACCCGGTCGCTCGGGGAGACGGTGACGGCGCGGGAGCTGCTGGACCAGGGGGCGGCCCGGGTCGGCCGCGATCTGGCGGGCCACCCGGAGGCGCGGGCGGACCTGCTCCTGACCATGGGCCGGTCCTACAAGAACCTCGGCCTCTACGCCGAGGCGCGGGGGCTGATGGAGCGCTCGCTGGCGGAGCGGCGGCGGCTGGGCGCGGCGGGCTCGGAGGAGGAGGCCGCGGCGCTTCATGAGCTGGCCGAGGTCGCGTTCCTGGAAGGGCGGCTGGGCCGGGCCGAAGACCTGGCCCGGCGGGCGCTGGAGCTGCGGCGGCGGCTGCACGGGGAAGCGGCCGGGGGCGTCCTGGAGAGCCGGGTCCGCCTGGCCCGCGTCCTCGAGCAGCGGGGGGAGTGGACCGCGGCGGGGCGGGAGTACGAGCTGGCCCTCGCCCAGGCACGCCGGCGGCCCGCGAAGGAGGCGCTGGCGCGGTTGCTGGACCGCTACGCGATCCTCAAGAGCCAGCGCGGGGAGGCGCGGGCCGCCGAGGCCATGTTCCGGGAGGCGCTGGCTCTGGAACGGCAGGCCCTGGGCGAGCGCCACCCCGAGCCGGCCCTGACGCGCAACAACCTGGCGCTGCTGCTGGTCAAGCTCGGCCGTTTCGAGGAGGCCGAGACGCTGCTGGCCGCGGCGGAGCGCATCCAGCGCGGCGTCCTGGGGGACTCCCACCCCCACCTCGCCACGACCCTGAACAACCTCGGCTTCCTGCGCGCCGCCCAGGGGCGCGCCGGGGAGGCGGAAAGGCTCTACCGGGAATCCCTGGCGATGGCCCGGACGGCCTACGCCGGCGGCGACCATCCCCGCATCGCCGCGACGCTGCACAACCTGGGCGACCTGGAGATGTCCCGCGGGCACGCGGAGGCGGCGGAGTCTCTTTACAAGGAAGCGCTGGCGATGCGCCGGCGGTCCCTGCCTCCGGGTCATCCGGAGACGGCGGCCACCCTGAACAACCTCGGCCGCTCGCTGGCCGCCCGCGGCGACCGCGACGGCGCCGAGGCGGCTTTCCGCGAGGCGCTGGCCCGCAGCCGCGAGGCCGGGGGCGAGAACCATCCCCAGGTGGCGGTGGTCCTCAACAACCTGGCCGACCTGCGCCAGGGCCGGGGGGACCTGGCGGGGGCCGAGGCGCTCTATCTCCAGGCGATCGGGATCTGGCGGCGGCTGGGGCTGCGCTCCGCCGACCTCGCGGCTGCGCTCAACAACCTCGGCTCCCTTCAACAGGAGCGCGGGGACCTGGCGGCGGCCCGGGACAGCTTTGGACAGGCGTTGACGCTCATGGAACAGCTCCTCGGGCCGGACCACCTCCAGGCGGCCATGGTCCGGCTCGGCCTGGCGGACCTGGAAGCGCGGGCGGGCCGGCCGCGGCGGGCGGAGGCCCTGGCTCGCAACTCCCTGCGGATCCTCGCCGCCGCGCTGCCCTCGGACGACGTCTGGGTGCAGGCGGCGCGGAAGACCCTCGATCGCAGCCTGAGCGCACAGCGAAACCGAAACGTTCCGCCGGACACTGAGTAATATAGGCATGGCTACCGATCTTGCGGACGTCACCCGTGTCCTGCTGGGGTGGAACGACGACGGCAAGGGGGCTCTGGACCGCCTCATGCCTCTCGTGGAAGACGAGCTGCGTCGCCGCGCCCGGAGCTATCTCGACCGCGAGCGCGCGGGGCACACCCTGCAGCCCACGGCGCTGGTCAACGAGCTCTACCTGCGGCTGATCGACCGCCGGCAGGTGAGCTGGCAGAGCCGGGCCCACTTCTTCGCCTTCGCCGCCCGGGTGATGCGCCGCATCCTGGTGGACCACGCCCGGGCCCAGGGGGCGGCGCGGCGCGGCGCGGGCTGGATCACCGTGACCCTGGACTCCGGCCTGGAGGCCGCGACGGAGCGGGACTTCGACCTCATCGCCCTGGACCAGGCGCTGGACAGGCTGGCCGAGCTGGACGCGGATCAGGCCCGCATCGTGGAGCTGCGCTTCTTCGGCGGGCTGAGCGCTCCGGAGACGGCGGAGGCGCTGGGGATCGGCGAGGCCACGGTCCACCGGCGGTGGGCCAGCGCCCGGGCCTGGCTCTACGGCCAGCTCGGCGGGCGGTGAGGCGGGGAAAAGCGGCGGGCGGAGAGACCTCCGCCCGCCGGCAAGGCTTCAGCGGATCGCGTCAATACCACTGGTAGATCAGGCTGTAGAGGATGTCCCCGCCGCCGCCCCCGCCACTCAGATGCCACGTACACCAGGCGCAGAGGGCGGGGTCGGGGCCGCCCAGGTTCCAGTTGAATCCGGGAGTGCCGTCCCCCGAGTCGCAGGAGCACGAGGCGCTGACCTTGCCCCACTTGGCGACCCCGTCGTCCGTCCAGCTCGTGCAGACCTGTCCCACCGTGCCGATGCATGCGTTGTCGAGCGGGATGTCAGGCCCGACCTTGGGGCCTCCCGCGCCGGGCGGGCCGCCCGGCCCCACGCCCCCCTCGTCGTCCTCTCCTTCTCCCGGATCGGGGTCGGGATCGGGGTTGGCCGGGCCGGGCGGGAACACCCGCTTGCAGTCGTTGCGGCAGGCGTTGCGGAAGCCCTCGTCGCCCAGGGTCCCCAACTGGCCGCAGACTTCGGTCACCGAGCCGAGAAGGCTGGAGCCCACCTGGAGCCAGCCCAGGGTCTCCACCAGGAGGTCGGCGCGGAGCTGGATCTGGAGCTCCAGCGGCAGGTTGTCCATCCAGTTCCAGGAGCCGGGCACGCCCTGGGACGGATCGGGCAGGCCGGAGGTTCCATAGTAGATGTCGTTGATGACCCGCATCGCCTCCGCCAGGTCGGCGGGCAGGCCGAGCTCGGTCAGCGAGACGGTCCCGGAGAGCTCCATGAGGTACGACGGGTCCAGGCAGGAGGCAAGGCCGCCCGGGGTGGTCTCGGTCTCCGCGAGGCAGTTGCAGAGGGCCTGGTAGACCTCCTGGCTCCAGCCGCCGGAAGCGCCGAAGGCATCGCAGCAGCCCAGGCATTCGTTGAGGCACTCGTTGACGCGTTCCTGGCCCAGGATCTGGGCGCTCTGGCCGAGGAAGAAGCACTGGTCCCGCTGATCGAGGGTGGCCAGGGCGCAGCTCCGCACGCCGGAAGCGCTGGGGTTGGCGGGCGGCGCGGGATCCTGGGCGCGCAGGGCGCCGCCGGCCAGCAGGAGGGCGCCGAGGATGAGCCCGCTCAGGACCCGCGGATGACGGTTCTGATCTCGCATCGGATCTCCTCCTACATCTCGTTGGCCAGCGGATTGCCGTTGGCGCCGGTGTTGCGCACCCCCAGGGGGTGCTTGTGGACCTGCTGCACGAAGCCGGGGGCGGTGGAGGTCTGGATCGCCTTGCCCTGGAGGTCGCCCAGGGCGTGGATGAAGTCGGTGCGCGACCGCCAGGCGAGGGTGGCGCGGTCCTCCACCTCGGTCATCAGCCGGCCGTCGAGGCCGATCAGGCGCCAGGTGCGGACGAAGTTGTCGGGGTCCGCCACCCAGAAGGTCTGGTTCTGGACGTCGAGCGGCTTGACCGCGTTGCGGTTGAGGACCGCCACCGGCCGGTCGGAGGCGTCGAACAGCCTCAGGCTGGGCGGCGAGGCGCCCCGGCAGTCGAGATCGGGGATCTCGCCGTTCCACTGCGCGAAGGGGTCGAAGGCGTAGGGCATGGCGCAGGGGCCCGACATCGCCGGCTCCTCCGCCACCGCGGCGAAGGGCGGGACCACGGCGCTCCGGTCGCCGGCGCCGCAGCGGTTGCCGGCGCCGTCGTAGACGATCGGCCCGGAGTCGAAGCGGACGGCGCCGCCCGTCGTCTGCACCCGCACCGAGGAGGGGCGCGGCCGGTTGAACGCGTCGGGCTCGAAGACGTCCTTGAGGCCGTTGGCGTGGGTGACCTCGCGCTGCCGGCCGGAGAGGCTCCAGGCGACGCCGGCCAGCCAGCTCTCCGCGGCGCCGCCGCGGGTGCCGCCCAGGGCGGTGAGGTGGCTGTGGCTGTAGGACGGCGTGAGGGTGAAGGCCGCCTGGGGCTCGCCCGGCGAGCAGGTCAGGCAGGACGGGAAGCCGACCGAGGTCGGGTTGCCCAGGGCGTCGTAGGCCGCCGTCAGCCGGTAGCTCTTGTCCATCCGCAGCTCGTGGCTCGGCGACTGGACCGTGGCGATCGCCACCGTCTTCTCCGACACCCGGCCGCCGGTCCCGGCGTAGACGAAGGACTCGGTCACCGTGTGGTGAGCGCCTTCGAAGTAGTTGTGGCGGACGGAGCTCGTCATGCGGCCCCGGCGGCGGTTGGCGCCGTCGTTCTCGTCGCCGTAGAAGAACTGCTTCCACAGCTTCGAGGAGTCGGCGCCGTCGGCCACGGTCACCAGCCGCCCGGCGTCGTCATAGGTGCGCTGCACGGTCACCCCCGGCGCCGGGTGCAGGTCGCCCGTGAGGGTCTCCCGGTGGTGCAGGCCGCGGGCGTCGAAGTCCTCGAATTCGGTGGTAGCCGCCACCCGGGTGCCCTGCCGGATGGTGGTGGCGAGGACGAGGCCCCGGCCGTCCACCTGGTGCTCGGTGGCGGTGACGCGGGAGGAGGCGCCGACGGTCAGCCGGTGGATCTCCGAGCGGAGCTGGCCGGCGGGGGTGTAGGCGGACTCCACCTCGTCGGTGCGGCCGGGGAGCGGTTGCGGCTGGGCGACGCGCCGCAGCCACCGCCGGCCCTGGCCGTCGTGGAACGTCGTCTCGGTGACGTCGTCCTCGTAGCAGGTCCGGGTGATCCCCACATAGGCCTTGCCGGCCTTGTAGGTGCGCCGCGTCTCCCGCTCGCCCAGGTAGACCCGGGTCTCGTCGTGGGCCGCGCCTTCCGCCGGCCGGACCGTGCGCGGCCTGCCGAAGGGGTCGTGGTTGAGGAACTGGGTCCAGGAGAGCGTCGAGGGGGTGCCGGGCAGGTAGGCGTTGGACTCCGCCGTCACGAACCCCTGGGCGTTGTACTGCCAGAGCCGGCCGGTGTAGGTGGCGCCGGGCTGCGAGGTCCACTCGCCGGTGCGGCGGCCGAAGACGTCATGGAGGAGGATGGCGCTCTGGAGAGCCGCGCCGCCGCCGTTGGGCCGGTAGTAGACCGTGGTCCTGGGGCCGGAATTCCAGGCCGAGCCGCCGTTGGGGGCGTCGTGGACCGACTGGACCCACGAGTCCTCCGCGGGTTTCCGCCAGGTCTCCCGGCCCAGCAGGTCGTACTGGAAGACGGTGGCGAGGCCGGCGACGTCCCGCTCGGCGGCGGTCAGGCCGGTGTCGTCGTCGATGTCGCGGTCCACCCGATGGAAGCTCAGGAGGGAGCCGCCGGCGTCGAGGTCCGTCTCGCGGGAGAGGGAGCCGTAGGCGTAGGCGCGGCGGATGCCGGCGGCGGGGGCCGGCAGGTGGAGGGCGCAGAGGTCGGCCTCGGTCCCCAGGGTCTGGAGGTCGCCGCCGAAGAAGCCCGTCTCGGTCATCTGGCCGGCGTTCCAGGTCTGGAGGTTCACCAGGTCGTGGGACGACGGGGCCGCGGCGTCGGCCCGGCGGCGGGTGCGCAGCAGCCAGCCGTCGGCGGAGAAGCAGGCGTCGGCGCGGACCTTGGCGCCGGCCTCGTCCATCAGCTCCTGATAGGTGTAGTCCTGGAGCACCCAGGGGGAGGTCAGACCGGGGACGGTGAAGGTCCCGAGGACCGGCGGATAGGCGCCGGAGTCCGGGTTGGTCATGCGGGTGGTACGCAGGGAGTCCGAGCGCCCGAAGTTGCTGGTGCGGAGGGTGACGCGGTAGTTGCCCAGGCCGTCATAGCCGCTGGAGGCGATTTCCGAGAACCGCTCGCCGCCGGCGGGCGGGGCGTCGTCCAGATAGACCGTCTTCGTCCGCGCCAGGCGGCGGTTGGTGTCGAAGCAGGTGCCGGTGACGCTGGCGCAGGCCTGGTCCTGTTCCCAGCGCTCCCAGACCGAGCGCAGCAGGGCGCAGGAGTCGCCGGCCGGACCGCAGTCGTAGACCTCCTTCGCGAGGTGGAGCTGGCCGCCGGCGTCCGGCCGGGTGGGCGCGACCGGCAGGGCGTAGAGCGCCGGCCCGCCCGCGTGCTGGGCCAGGGTGCCGGCGGCGAAGTGGTACACCGTCTTGTCCCCCAGCGGGGTGGCGACCACCGTGCGCCGGCCGTCCAGGCCGCAGGCCGCTCCGGCGGCGGCGTCGCTCTCCACGGTGTAGGTCCAGGTCCCCGCCACCGTGTTGTCCGGCAGCACCCGCTTGCGGCTGGCGACGCCGGAGACCGTGCGGTAGTAGGCCGGCGTCGTCCCGGAGCAGTCGAACGGCGGGAAGCTCCAGGAGGCGTACGTCCACTCCAGGAATCCGCCGGAGGGGAGCTTCAGCCGGCGCAGCCTGCCGCCGCCGGCGCAGCCCGTGGTGTGGTAGTCGAAGGTCTGGACCGCGCCCATGGGATCGGTGATGGAGGTCAGCAGGGCGACCGTCTCCGTGCCGCCCCGGGGATCGGCGCAGTCGCGCGGCACGGCGACGTTGGCATAGGTGAAGTCCCAGACCGCCCGGGCGCCGCCGAAGGCCGCCAGCTCCACCCGGTCCACCAGGCGCGGGGTCTTGCCGATCCCGTCGGAGGCGAACGTCACGGTGTGGGTGCGGCCGTGCGAGTCGGCGAGGGTCCAGGCCGTGCCGTCGGCGGCGTAGGACACGTCCACTCCCAGCCCCGAGGGGGAGGCGAGGCGTGCCAGGCGCCAGGCGCCGCCGGCGGCCGCGAACACCCGCCAGGTGCCGTCCGGGTGCTCCACCCGCATCTCGGCGGCGCTCACGGTACGCAGGCGCAGGTAGGTGCCGTCGCGGGTGTAGCGCGCGGCGTCGGCGGCGTCCCCCGGGTCCGGGGTGTCGTGGTGGAGGTCGGAATAGAACAGATGCGGGCTGCCGTCCGGCGCCACGTACATCCACTGGGCCGTGCCGTTGAGGCCGCTGCCCGGGGCGAGGAGGCGCCCGAGCGAGAGGTCGAAGCCCAGGCCGGCGTTGGCGAGGCTCGCCGGCCGCCCCTCGCCGCCGCCGGCCTGGAAGTCCCAGACCTGCGAGTTGTAGTGCAGGGCCAGGGCGTACGACAGCCGGGCGTCCACCGGGTAGGAGGGGCCGAGATTGAGGGCCGCCAGCAGGTTGCCGTTGAACAGGTTGACGGCGGTGAAGCCGTCGTCGTCGTAGCGGCTGCCCAGGTCGAGGCCGCGGGCGAGGTTCGGGTGCACGGCCGGTACCTGGGGGTGGTAGGCCAGCTTAGCCGGAGCCGCTGCGGCGGCTTCGCTGGCCGTCGCCGCCAGGAAGGCCAGCAGGCCGGCGGCACAGGATCGTTTCAGATTGCGCGACATGGTTCCTCCGTATCGAAGCCCAGACCGCATCCAACGGGAGGGCTTGCCGGGTACGGCGGAAGTCCGCGGCGAATCCGATCACCCCGGGCTCGGGACCTCTGTTTGGAGGTACCCTGCAAGAAATTCTGGGAGGTGCGTTCCTATAGGCGAAGAAGAACGGAGGGCAGGATCAACGCACTGAACGGCAAAGGACATTACCTGTCCTTCAGGTTCTCGCTCGCGGACTCCTAGCTAGCCCCCCACCGCAACCATCGCCTCCGCCGGCAGCGCGAACGACCCCGCGATCAGGTCCGAGTCGGGCTCGGCGATCTCGGGCCAGCGGAGGCCGGGGAGGAGCTGGACGTCGAAGATCTCCTGGACGATCCCGTCGAAGCGGAGGAAGCCGGCGGTCTTGCCGGTGCGGATATCCAGGACCCAGACGCCGCAGAGCTTCTCCTGGACCCTCTCGACCAGCGGGATGCCTCCGAAGACGTTGCTCTCCCGCACCTGCGACAACCCCACGAAGGCGTAAGGTCCCGCGAACGCCAGGCCGCGCGTGAAGCCGGGGAGCTGCGCCACCGTCTCCACCCGGCCGGTGGCGAGGTCCACCACTCCCACCTCCCCCTTGCCCGACTCCAGTACCCAGAGCCGGCCCGCGTGCCAGCGCGGCGAGTGCGGCATCGAGAGCCCCCGCGTCACGATCTCTCCGGTCGGCACGTCGACCAGAACCCCGCCGTCCGCCTTCCGCTCGCGCCAGCCCTGCGGCGCGTCGGTGGCGCCCAGCGCCGTGACGAAGCGCACCCGGCCGTCGATCACCGCCAGGCCGTTCAGGTGACACCGGTCGTCCGGCGAGAGGGCGGTCACGAACGGCGGCCGCCAGCGCGGCACGAAGCTGTGCTCGCCGTCCAGCGCCGCCAGGCAGGAGAAGCGGGTGCTGGCGATCCACAGCTCGTCGCCGGCGAAGACCATCTCGTGGACGTTGATGTCGCCCGTGACATGGCAGGTCCGGGGGAGGAAACACGCGTCGTGGCGGCCCGGCGGGTCGAGCCGGCGGCCGGCCTCCGGCTGGTTGCGGTACTCCCAGACGTGCCGCTGGACGCCCAGCGCCAGGCAGCGCGGCCCCACCGCGATCCCCATCGGCCGCGGGAAGGCCCGGAAATGGGTGTTGAGCCGGTCGCCGTCCGCCCGCACCAGGATCACCCGCCCGCTCTGGTAGGTGGAGACGATCAGCGAGGAGCCGAGGTCGCGCAGCAGGCCCGGCAGACCGGCGGTGTAGCCGCTGCGGAAGGCCTCGGGGGAGACCGCCGGCGCCTGGGACCGCGGAGCCTCGGGGAGCGGCCGGCGGACCGGCCGCCGCGCCGGCGGACGCGCGAAGACCGCCCGCGCCCGCTCGGCCAGCTCGGTCACCAGGGGCATCGCCGGCTTCAGCTCCCCGGCGTTGTGCCGCCACTTGTCCGGCTGCGGCGAGGTCAGCGTGTGCCGCGAGAGCGGCAGCGGCGCCGTCAGCTCGCGGTCCCAACCCAGGCCGGCGATGTCGCACAGGCGCTTCACCTCGGCCTGGGGCTCGGCCACCAGACGGTCGTAGCTCGCCACACACCAGCGGTCGGGAGGCAGCGCCTCCAGGTCGTCCAGCAGGACGCGCGTGGCGGCGAGCCATTGCCGCGCGGCGACCTCGGCGGGGCTCAGTCCGGCCATCTCCCGCCAGCCCGGCGCCAGCAGCAGGGACCACGGAAGGCCCGTCCAGCCCGGCAGCTCCGGATAAGTGACGAAGCGGCCGGACTTCCAGGCGTCCAGGATGCTGGAGATGGTCTCCCGCGGATCCCGGTAGAGGTAGATGAACAGGGCGTCCGGAAACGCTTCCGCCAGGAAAGGGACGCGCAGCGAGTTCTTCGGCGTCTTCTCCAGCAGGCGCAGCCCCCGCGCGCCCGCCGGCGGACGGCTCCCCTCGCGGTCCCGGACCGTCGCCAGAAACCGCTCTTCCAACTGGCGCGTGACCTCGGGACTGGCGTCCGCCGCCGTGAGGCGGTTCGAGTCCCAGTCCCGGGAGGCGGGATGGAGCCCCTCGATCCCTTCGATCAGCCCGTGGCTCTCGCCGCCGATCGTCCAGACGTCCGGCGCTTGGGCCAGGGCCTCGAAGAGCAGGCTGGTACCCGAGCGCGGAGAGGCGACGATGAAGACGGGACGGTGGAAAATCGCCATTTTTCTCCCCTCTCCCGGTGAGGTAGGGAGGGAGGGGTCGGGAGAGGGGTTGGGGGTGAGGGCTCGGGCGGGGGCCGCCGGCTGGGACCTCAGATCCGGGTTGACCCCCGGCATCACCACCGCGTGCCGGATCGCATCCGCCGCCCTGGTCCCGTTGGACAACCGCACGTCTCCGAGCTCCGCCAGCCGCGCTTCGAGCGCCTCCAGCCTCTCCCGGTACGCTCCCCATCCTTCCGGGCTCTCCCCGAACCGCGCCCAGAGAGCGTGCCAGTCCCGCCGGAAATCCTCGAGATCGCGGACCAGCCCCGGCGCGCCGGAGAGGTCCTCCACGATCGGCCGCAGCAGCGCCTCCTGCTCCCAGGGCGACATCACCACCGGCACGTTGACCGCCTCCGTCGCGATCTCCGGCTCCCAGTCCGGCCGGAAGGAGACAAGCCTCGGCTCCGCCGCCGCCCGCTCCACCAGATCCCAGAAGAAGGCCGAGCCCACGGTGTCGATCACCAGGTGGATGCGCCGCGTGGGGTTGGGGTTGAGGACGTTGTGGATCTTCCACGTGTCGAAGATCCACGCCTCGCCCGCCGCCATGTGGACCTCCCGGCCGCCGCAGAGGAACCGCACCTCCGGCCGGGTCATCACCGGCACATGGATGCGCACCCGCTGCATCCAGTAGTAGTTGACGTCGCTGTGCGCGGTCGCCTCGGCGTTGCCGTCCAGGCGCATCAGGCGGGTGCGTCCGAGCGGGCTGTCGAATGAGGCAAGAACCTGCCGCAGGTAGGGCAGACGGGCGAGATGCGGCGTCGGCCGCATCGGCCCGCGGGCGGCGTCGTCGGCCGGATCGCCGCCGGCGGCGATCAGCGGCAGGGCCGAATTCCCGGGATGCCCCTGGGGATGGGGGCGCCACTCGTCCTCGCCGATTCCGGCGACCTCCGCCGCCAGACGCTCGGCGTCGAAACACAGAGGCAGTTTCACGAACTCCGAGTCGAGTCTCATACGTCTCCCGCGCCGGATCTTGGCTCCCAGGTGAGTGGGCCGTATACTACGCCAATTCGTCGTATACATATGAACGCAGGTTCGTAGCGGTTTCCGCCGCGGGAGATGGAGATGGGGGATCGGAAGCGGACTCTGAGGAAGCGCCGCAAGACATCCCGGAAGGGAGCCGCCGCCTCGGGCGCCGCCCTGGCGCTGGGCGTGCTGACGGCCGGAGGGACGGCGGAAGCCGCCGTCTTCAACGTCACCAATCTGAACGACAACGGCGCGGGCAGCCTGCGCCAGGCCATCCTCGACGCCAACGCCGCCGCCGGCGCGGATACCATCACCTTCCAGGCGGGGCTGACCGGCACCATCACCCTGACCACCGGCCAGCTCAAGCTCTACGATTCGGTGGACGTCCAGGGTCCCGGA
Organism: Thermoanaerobaculia bacterium; assembly: GCA_036376245.1. Lineage (GTDB taxonomy): Bacteria > Acidobacteriota > Thermoanaerobaculia > Multivoradales > UBA5704 > DATARR01. The sequence continues at coordinate 94,213 of DASVAS010000007.1, forward strand.
GCCGCGGCGCTCACCGTGAGCGGCAACGACGCGTCGCGGGTCTTCTACGTCTACAACAGCGACTACCTGCTCGACGTCACCATCTCGGGCCTCTCGATCACCGAAGGCAACGCGCCGGTCGGCGGCGGCGTCTACGTCTACAACGAGAACCTGACCCTCGACGACGTCGTCATCACGGAGAACGCGGCCACTTTCGACGGCGGCGGGCTCTGGGCCGACGGCTTCAGCATGAACCTCACGATCCGAGACTCGACGATCTCCGGCAACACCGCCGGCAACAACGGCGGCGGCATCTACGTCGAGGACACGGGCGGACCGCTCCTCATCCAGAACACCGTCATCTCCGGCAACCAGGCCGGAGCCGACGGCGGCGGCGTCTACTTCTACGACCCGGACGACAGCACGACCATCGAGGGCTGCACGATCTCCGGCAACACCGCCGGGAACCTCGGCGGCGGCATCTACGTCTACGACACCGACGGCGGCACCCATACGATCCGCCAGACCACGATCTCGGGCAACTCCGCCCTCGCCGGCGGCGGCATCTACCTCTACGGGCCGGACGACCCCTTCGTCATCGAGAACAGCACCATCTCCGGCAACCAGGCCACGGCGGGCAACGGCGGCGGCATCTATCTCTACTCTTTCTACGCGTCCAGCCTCACCCTGCGGCATGTGACCCTCGCGAGCAACTCGGCCAGCGGCAGCGGCGGCGGCATCCACGCGGAGGTCACCCAGCCCGACATCTTCAACTCGATCATCGGGGACAACACCGCGACCACGGACAGCGACCTCAGCAACGGCCTGGACGGCGGCTTCGAGCTGACCTCGACGCTCGTCGAGAGCCCCGGCGGCGCCAACATCAACGACAACGGCGGCAACATCCTCAACCAGGACCCGCAGCTCGGCCCGCTGCAGAACAACGGCGGCGCCACCCAGACCCATCTGCCCGCCGGAGCCAGCCCGGCGGTCAACGCGGGGAACAACGCCGAGTCCCTGGCCACCGACCAGCGGGGCGTCGCCCGTCCGGTCAACGTCACGTCGGACATGGGCGCCGTCGAGGTCAACCCCGGCACGATCCAGCTCACGGTCGGCGCCGTCAACGTCAACGAGAACGCCGGCACCGTTACGATCACCGCCACCCGCACCGGCGGCACGGACGGCGCGGTCTCCGTGAGCTACACCACCGCCCCCGGTACCGCCACTTCCCCGGACGACTTCGCCGCCGCCGCGGGCGTCCTCAACTGGGCCTCCGGCGACGGCGCGCCCAAGAGCTTCCAGGTGACGATCGTCAACGACCTCCTGGATGAGCCCGACGAGACCTTCACCGTGACGATCTCCAACCCCCAGGGCGGCGCGGCCCTGGGCGCCATCACCACCGAGGCGGTCACCATCCTGGACGACGACGTGCCGGTGACCGCGATCCCGACCATGGGGGACTACGGAAAGATGCTCTTCGCGATCCTCTGCGCTCTCGGCGGGCTCCAGCTCCTCCGCAGACGGCGCGAGCTGGCCGCTCCCGTGCTGGCGGTCAGCCTGGCCCTGGGCGCGGCCGCCGCGCCGGCCGAAGCCGCCGGCAAGCCCGACGCGGAAGTCCGCGTGGCAACCCTCGCCCAGATCGAGGAGCACGGCGACAAGGTCGTCGTCCGCCTCCAGGACGGCACCTCCTACGAGGTCTCCCGCGACCAGCTCAAGATGGTCGATCTCCGGAGAGGCCAGGACGGCGGTTCCAGGGCCGCCGCCGGCCAGCCGGTCGTCCTCAAGGTCCGGCGCGACCGGGACGGCCAGATCAAGCGTCTGAAGGTGCAGATCGTGAAGAGCCCCGCGCAGGCCCAGGCCGTCGCGAACGCGGAAGAGAAGGACTAGCGGTCGAGCAGCTTGAGAAGGAGGACCTGTTCCAGGCACCGGGCCAGGTCCAGGTTCTCCTTCGGCGTGAAGAGCCAGAGCTTCTCCCGTACCGTGCCGGGCACCCCTCGCAGGGGGTACAGGCTGCGGGTGCTGATCTCGATCGCCACCCTCTTGCGGCGGAACCAGCCCGGCCGGTAGAGACCGACCCGCACGTCCTGGATCTGTTCGAAGGGGATCTTCCGGAACCTCGGCTGCACCCAGAAGAGGACGCGGCGCTGGAACTCGATCTCCAGCCCGTCGTCCGCGACGGTCATCAATCCGCCGAGCCCGGCGTTGGGCTCCGGGAAGGTGAATGGGAGGATGAGAACGTCGTCCAGCATGGCGGGCGGCTCCTTGCCGCTCTCCATTCTACGGCAGCGCCCCACTCCTCTCTCCTCGCAACTCCCACCTTCTTTTCGACGTAGAGATAGAATACCCGGCACGGTACCCTCAGATGGCCTTGTTCTCCAGGAGAAGGGGGGGAGGGGATGGCGCTCCGCCCGAAGATGAGCAAACGCGCTCGCTCAAGGAGCTCGTCCGCGCGGGAGAGTGGCGCAAGGCCGCCCAGCTCGCGGCCCAGATGAAGGACGACGCCAAGCTCGTCCAGTACGCCTTCCTGTCCGGGCTCGGCCGGCTGCCCGACGGGCCGACGCCGGAGCCGCAAAGGGCGGCCGAGATCCTGGCCCGGCAGGGACGCCATGAAGAAGCCATCCTGCTGTTCGAGCGCACGGGCGCCCTCGCCCTGGCGGGAGAGTCGGCCCTGGCGCTGGGCCAGGTCTCGCGCGCCGCCCGCTTCTTCCGCCAGGCCCGCGCCTGGGAACAGGCCGCGCGATGCTTCGAGGAAGCCGGCGAGCTGCGCGAGGCACTGCAGACCCTGCAGGAAGGCGAGGAGCGGATCGGTCAGGGAGCGCTCCGCAACGCCGACCAGGGGCGCCTGGAACGGTTGAAGCTGCGGCGGGCCGAGATCCTTCTGCGGATGGGCCGCGCCGACCTGGCAGGGGTGCTGCTGACCTCCCTTCCCGCAAGCCAGCGCGCGGCGGAGCTGCTGGAGCTCGCCGGGCGTCACGAGGAAGCCTTGTACCGGTATCTCGACCTCGGCCGCGTCGAGGACGCCACCGCCGTGGCCGCGAGATCGCACCAGCAGGAGCGTCTCCTGGCCAAGATCCACCTGCGCTCCGGCCGGCCGATCGAAGCCGGGCACCTGCTCGCCCGCCTCGGCTTCGCCTGGGAAGCCGCCGAAGCCTACGAAGCGGGCGGCGACTGGAGCCGCGCCGCCTACCGCTGGGAAGCCGCGCGCGAGCCGCGCAAGGCCGCCGAAGCCTACGAGAAGGCCAACCGGCTGCGCGACGCGGCCCGCTGCTACGAAGCCGCGGGCCTGTCGCCGAAAGCCGTCGAGCTGCGCGACCGCGCGGCCAGCGGCGCCGCGCACCCCGCCGGCCGGCCGCGCGCCAGCACGCAGGTCGCGGAGGCCCGCCAGCAACTGGCGGCTGGCGACACCGTCAAGGCGGCCTGGATCCTGATGCGGATGCTGCCGGAGGATCCCGGCTTCGCCGAGGGCGCCCTCCTCCTGGTCCCCATGCTGCTCGAAGCGGGCTTCTCCAAGGAGGCCTTCGACCGCCTGCGCCTGATTCCGGACAACGTCGAGCCGGCCCTCGCTCTCGACCGCGAATACTGGGAGGCCCGCTGCCATGAGGCCATGGACCAGACCGACAGCGCCCTGGCCGCCTACGCGCGGGTCCTGCAACGCGACCCCGCCTACCGCGACGCCCGCCAGCGGCAGGAGCGCCTGCGCAACCCGGCCGGGACGGCGGAGCCCCAATCCACCCAAGGTCTGCCCGCGGGCAGCCGGCTCGCCGGGCGCTACGAGATCGTCGCAGAGATCGGCCGCGGCGGCATGGCCCGCGTCTACAAGGCCCACGACCACGACCTCGCGGAGACCGTGGCCATCAAGACGGTCCTCACCGCCTCCGAGGGCGGCTCGGGCGACGAGGCGCGGCTCCTGCGCGAGATCCAGATCTGCCGCCGGCTCAGCCACCCGAACATCGTGCGGGTCTACGACCTGGGGAAGTTCGACCGCGGCCTCTTCGTCACCATGGAGTACCTGGAGGGCGACCGGCTCGACCACATCATCGACCGCGAGGCGCCGCTCTCCTTCGGCCGCATCCAGAGCCTGCTCGCCGACGCCGCGGCCGGGCTCCAGGAGGCGCACCAGCAGGGGATCGTCCACCGCGACCTCAAGCCGGGCAATCTCATGGTCACCGCCAACCGGCTCAAGATCCTCGACTTCGGCATCGCCTCGATGCGCGGGCTCGGCGCGCGGCTGACCCAGGTCGGCATGATCCTCGGCTCGCCCATGTACATGTCCCCCGAGCAGATCCGCGGCCGCGAGCTCGACGGCCGGTCGGATCTCTACTCCCTGGGATTGATCGCTTACGCGCTGATGGGGGGCCGCGAGCCGTTCGATCTGACCGAGCCCACGGTGCTGGTGCTCCAGAAGCTGCGGGAAGATCCGCCGGACATCCAGGAGATCCGCCCCGACACGCCCGAAGCCTGGGCGGCCTTCCTGGCGCGCCTCCTCGCCCGCGACCCGGAAGACCGCTACGCCGACGCCGGCGAAGTGCTCAAGGCGCTGGCGAAGCTGCCGGTGTAAACGGATTCAACTCACCGCGTTTGCAGGGAGGCCAGCACCGCGTCCAGACCTTTCAGCGTGTCCGCCCAGAATTCGGGTAGCGCGGTTGCCCAGAGGGAGAAGCAAGATCGATCTTTTCTGGGTATAAAAACCTGCACCACGTTCATTCCACTCTCCGAGTCGACCCAGAGAATCCGCCCAGCCGTCAGAGCCAGCGATGCCACGTGGAAAATATCCGAGCTGATGACATCCACATCGTTTTCAGCGATCTTCGCCTTGAAGTGCTCGGCCATGCCTTCCGCGTTCAGCTCTTCCTCCATGTCGAGAGAGACCAACGCGATGGCAGGGATACTTCCCACGGAACGCGGCATCAGCCTGAACAACATCAAACCTGGGAAGTCGGCTGGCTTGGGGTACCAACCAGGAAGAACCGGAAAGGTGAACTCCTTTAGAGAGCAACAGCCCGGCCCCGCCTGTCGGTCGGCGTTCCAGGCCAGCCATTGCTCTCCAGCGACGGGGTGGTCTTCCGCGCCTCTGTCGACAAGTTCGCGCCACTGAGCGGACTCGAGAGCTTCCAGGACCGAAGACGGCAGGAGCTCCCGCCCGAGCAACTCGACCTCGCCGGCCAACATGAAATCGTCGTCCTCTTCCGTTGGAGGCCAGTAGCGCTGTCCAAAGGTGATGGGCTGGCTCCAACCTTTCCAAGCCACCTCAAGGAAAACGATCCGTCCCGCGGGATCGAGGTCTGCATCATAGGCAAACACCCGGCAACGGGCATGGCTCGCCTGGTCCGAAAAGAAATCCCTTCCCCCGGACACGAGGTCCTCGTAAGAATCAGAGCTCGTTGTGATTTTGACCAGTTTGGGCCACTCCAACTCCTCGGAAGACAAGATCACATGGGGATGCGGGACTTCACCTCGCGTAACCGTATCCATCTGTTCGGCCAACAGCCACCCCGCGAGCTGAAGGGCTTCTTCAAGATGTTCGATCTCCATCAGCGCTCCTCTCCTGTCTTTCCACTCCCCTCGCTGGTGAACGACCACGCGCTCCAGTGAGGCGCCCGGCGAGTCCTCGCCCCGCAAGGCCAGCCCTCCTCCGCCAGGGCTCGCGCCAGAAGGCCCCGGAAGGTCGCGTGCGTCACCACCACTACAGCCCCGTGTCGCTCCGCGATCCCGATGAGCCACCGGGCCGCCTCCCGCGCCCGCTCGATCTCCGCCGGCGAGGCGTGCGCCCGCGAGCTCATGCCGCCCAGGATCCACCGGAAGCCGTAGGCCAGCGCCCATCCCGCCAGGGGCAGGCGCCATCCATGGAGTGCGGGCGGCGGGAGATCCATTTCGCGCAGGAGGGGCGACGTGATCACTTCGCGATCTACAGCGAGCAGGCGCGCCGATTCGATCGCCCGGGGCGCGTCGCTGGCCACCACGGCGCCCGCCCTCTCCGCGACGGAGCGCAGCTCGGGCGGCGGCGTCTCTCCCGCGACGATGCCGGCCGCCTCGTACGCTTCGCGCCAGCGGTGGAATCCCTGGAGATCGATCCAGCCGGCGTGGACATGCGCCGAGCGGCCGTGCCGGACCAGGACGATCTCAGCCGCCATGACCTCGCATCCAACTCAGTGCTTGATATCCAGCACCAGCCGCGCCGGATCCGTGAGCGCCAGCACGCGAAAGGCCTTGTGCGAGTCCAGCCCGAGGACCCAGGTGACATCCGCCTCGAAATCGCAGGTGGACTCCAGTTCCTTGAGGCCGGGGAAGCCCAGGCGACGCTCGCGATTCCGGACTGTAGGCTTGCCGGCCTCGGTATGCGCCCGCGCCGGAGTCAACTGGACCTCCAGCAAAGCCTTCCCGGCAAGCTCCACCGGCTCCCCGGACCCGCACTGGACCGCCTTGTCCACGTATGCGATGCGATAACCCGGAATGTCGTCCCCCTGGAACTCAAAGACCACCCTGTCGAACCCCTGGTGACCCGCCACGCGGACCTCGCGCAGCACCACGACGCCGAGGCCTGGCCTGGCCGGCTTCTCATATCGATCGGGTGGCGGGGTATCCGCGAACTGGTCGGTCCTGGAGGTGCAGGCGGCCAGCAGGAGCAGCGGAAGACCGAGGGCGGTCGCTTCAAGGAGCCGCATGTCTGGAGGATACCCTACACTGGCACGCTTTATCGTTCCCACCAGTACAGGAGAACGCCGGCGATCCCCGCGCATACGAACGTGAAGAAGAGAAACGTCAGGAATACCAATCCCGCCTTCAGCGCGACTTTCAGGGATCGCGGCCGATAGAACCCCAGCGTCGCCCAGATCCAGAAAACCAGCCGCAGGCCGTGCACCGCGAACGCTCCAGCGGGCAGGGCGTAGATCCCCGCCAGGACGAGCGGCGTCAACAGCCAGGAAACATGGCTGTAGGCGAAGAGTCCGAAGACATAGCATTCCACCACGCGGTCGCCGCTGGACCGGAAAAGCAGCTTCTGCAGCGCCGCCGCCGGCAGGAGCGCCAGGAGCATCAGATAAGGGAGGAGGCTGAAGATCAGGTCGAAACGCGCGTCACCACCCGGCCTCGGCCGGGGTGGACCGATCTGAGCGCCGAACAGGTGCGCCGTCACCACATAGAACGTGACCGCGAAGAGCGCGTACTTCAGCGGGTTCATGTAGCGAACCCGGCGTCCCTCGATGTACTCGCGGGCCACCCGCCCCGGATCGCGGGTCAGACCGATGAACGTCCGCAGGAATGCGGTGTCGAAGCTCGCCACCTCGGCCAGGACCGCCGACGCGAGATCCCGAAATCCCAGGCGGCCGGCCATAGGCTGCCCGCAGGAGCCGCAATACCGTTCCGCCACCCGCGCCCCGCAATTGGCGCAATCCGTCTCCAGGGCCTCACCTCCCCTTGGTCATGCGAAAGCTAGACGGCGCACTTCTGAGCGGGCTCCCCCCAGGACAACCCGAGTTGGGCCGATCCGGGAGGGCAAAGCATCCCTGAGCTGCCACAGCACGCGCTCCAAGTGGATGAGTACGAGTAGCTCTGGCATTGCACGGGGTTGAACGTGCAGCACCTGTATCGGCAGGTACTCATGGGCTCCAGCGGAGCCGCCGGGATCGCCGCGCAGGCCAGGGCCGCGGTCAGGCTCAGGATACGGATGACGTTCTTCATTCTCGCCTCCTTTGAGTCCGCCGATTCTACTCCCTCAGTGCTCCAGATCGATCACCAGCCGCGCCGGACTCTCGAGTTCCTGTACGCGAAAAATCTTACGAGAGCCGAGCCCGAGGACCCAGGTGACCTCCGCCTCGAAATCGCAGGTGGACTCGATCTCTTTGAGGACTGGAAGATCCAACCGCCGCTCTCGTTCCAGGACCGTCGACTCGCCGGCCTCGGTGTGCGCCTGCGCCGGAAAGAGCTGAACCTGAAGCCACGCCCGACCGGCCAGCTCAACGGTGTCCCCGGACCCGCACTGGATCGCCCTGTCCACGTATCCGATGCGATAACCGGGCATGTCGTCCCCTTCGAATTCGAAGACGACCCTGTCGAATCCCCGCTGGCCCGCCGCGCGGACCGCCCGCAGGACAATGACTCCGAGGTCCGTCCTCCCGGGCTTCTCAATCTTCTCCGGGATCGGGACCGGGTCCGCGGGACGGCTGGGGGCAGGGACGCAGGCGGGGAGGACGAGCAATAGGGAACCGAGAGCGATGACTTGAGGGAGTCGCATGCTGGCGAGGATAGCTCAGCCCGCGCCCTTGGTCAGCTTAGCGACTCAACGCGAGACTTCGGCGGCGTCTCTTTTAGAGAAGACTCGACAGCATACCCGCATGCCCACCATAATCATGTTATGGCAAGCCTCCAAGTCAGGAATCTGCCAGACGTCTTGCACCAGCGCCTACGGCACTATGCGCAGAAGCATCACCGTACGCTTAGTGACATCGTCTTGGAAGCCCTCGAACGCGAGATGGCTCGGTACGAATGGCGCGAAGAGCTCTCGCGGCGACCCACTACAGATCTTGGAGACTCAGCGGCTTCGCCGCTGGAGCAGGAGCGGCGGCAGCGCGAGAGAGATCTCGCGTGATCCGCGTTGTGATCGACGCGTCAGTGGCTGCGGAGATCTTGCGCACCCCTCTTGAGGCTTGAGGACCGGAATCGTGCCCATGGGCTGTCCTGTTCAACGACGGCGGTGCAGGCATACTTCTGTTTACCCTCGACCAGTGCCCTTCCCGCCGAGCCGAAGCAACATCAAGAGGAAGCGATCAGCACGGGTGCTCAAGGCGCTGAGTTGCTCGGGAGTGAAGTCTGGCTCTAGTGCATGGGTGCCTTTCTGAAAGACATCGTAAGTTTCCAGCATCAGGCTATAATCGATGACCATAAAGTCATTGAAGGGTTCTTGATCGATCGAGCGACAGATGTAACGCAGCCGCGCCCTCCTGGTCGGCCGGCCGTCGTGGTAAAGAGACGGTTCGTCGCTCCACTGGCGAACTGCATCATCAGGCGCCAGAAGATGGATTACTTGTGTCGTCAGCTCACGGCGTGAGGCGGAGTAGTGACGCAGCTTGTCCGGGTTGGAGCTTGAGAGCGCCTGATTGCTACCCTCCCATAGCCGAACAAGGCGAGGGTCGACCGCCTCGAGAGCTGGCCTGAGTTGCTGCACACCCTCCTGCTGAAGCTCCTTCCTCAGCTTGCGCCGAGTCTCGCGGCGTTCCGCTTCTTGCTCTCCCTCCTCTCCCTCCTCCTTCGCCGACAGCTCCTCAGCGACCTCAGCACTTGCGAAGGCTTCTACCGTCGCCGACGGAGGAACCTCGTTGCCCTCCTCGGATTCTTGTAGCTCACGGACCTCAGCATACTTTTCAGCGAGTTCCTCATTCCTTTCTTGAAACGAGGTCGACCCGGTCGAGGCTCCAAGCGAAGCCCCTCCCCCTCCATAAAAAGTACCAAAGACATACGAGTCGATTAGCTCTCGGTGCCTTGAGAGGATGTCCTCCATCCCGGCGGCTTGAAGGGACGCGCCCTCACTGGCACCGGCGATCTGACGATAGATGGACTGCCCCTCTTCAATCTCCCGATAGATTTCGTGCCGCGCCTGTAGTTCCTGAAGAAGTTCCCGCCCCTCGGTCAGTTGCCAGCGAAGGCCCGGTTGACCCTCCAGTTGACGCCTTATCTCACCGACAACATCCGTCTCTCTCATCCAATTTAGGTCACCTTGTGCGCGGCGAATCGCATCCAAGGATTCGGTGTGCCGCCGGATACTATCCATTTCCCGCATCATTCGTTGGATCGGGTCGTCGAAATCCCAAGGGTTGTATCCCATTGGCCTGTCCTCCTCTGCACCGCCACATGATAGCGCAAACGGAGCACAAGAAGAGGCACTCCCCCCGCCCGAGCCCCGGCCCCACTCCGGCGGGAGGAAGGTAAATCGTCTGTCAAAGATCCCGTCCGGCCGGAGGAGCAGCGGACTCCACCACAAGCAGTCCTTGACCCTCAGCTCGGAACCCTCTACCATTGTGCATGTAGCATCCCTGATGTCAATAGGGAATTGGCAGGTCGAAACGAGCAGCTACTCCGTTTCCTGTCTTTTACGCGGCATTCTCCCGGTTTCACGCCTCGTTGACCGCGTTAAACGCCTCGTGAAAGGCGGAGAACAAGACATTTTCTCCCTTTCACGCCTCGTTCTCCACCTTTCTCCTGACGTGAAAGAGGGAAAACGGCACGAGAAAGACCGAACGCGAGGCGTGCTCTACCTTTCTCGTCCTGGAAAGGCAGGAGACGAGATGGAAAAGGGAGGAAATGTCAAGAGAAAGGGACGGGATGGCTCGTGAAAGGTCTTTTCTGTCCCGTGAAAGGTGGAAGACGAGGCATTCTCCCGCTTTCACGCCGGGGGAAAGGTGGGAGACAAGACGGGAAATGCGGAAGATGAGGCGGAAAAGGCGGAGAACGAGCCAGGAAATGGATCTTTCCAGACGCTGAATCCCTTCCTCCCGCAGGAAGGGCGCCACACGTAGCACGAAGGAGAGGAAACAAGAGCTGGCGAAGCAATGCCGTTCTTTGAAAACTGAATCCATGACGGGAGCCGTCCCGAACGGGGCGGGATGGCTCTCGTGCGCGTCCCGGAGGGTGGCGGCTCCGGGGACGCGCGATGTCGTTCCGTTGAAAACCGCCCGGAACGGGCGGAATTTGAGTAGCCTGGTGCTTTAGCGCCAGGTGGACGGGCCGCCCCCCCCTCTCCATCCGCCCCGAAGGAGGCGGTGCCTTTCACGAAAATTGGGTCCCGCCCCGTCAGGGCGGATGGAGGTTGTGGGGGACTGGCGCCCCGGTGCTGAAGCGCCGGGCTATTCAAATTTCGCCCGTTCCGAGCGAGCCTGCCTTGCGGGTTCGGCGCAAGAATTCTAGAATTCCCACTGAATTCTAGAACGGAGACCCTCATGGGCATCAGCATCAAGAATGATCGAGCGGAGAAGCTGGCCCGCCAGGTAGCGGCGGAGGCAGGCGAGAGTCTGACCGACGCCATCATCCACTCCCTGGAAGAACGACTGGAGCGCCTGAAGGGTCGGCGGTCGGCTCCGGACCTCGTCGAGACCGTGCGCGCGATCAGCCGTCGGTGCAGCACTCTGCCCGACCTGGACACCCGGAATCCCGACGAGATCCTCGGCTACAACGAAAAGGGCACCTTCGACTGATGGTCATCGATACGTCGGTACTGATCGCCATCCTTCTTGCAGAAAAGGACGCCGAGGTCCTTACCCAGGCGATTGCGCGTGATGCCAGACGTCTGGTGAGCGCCTTTTCGGCCTTTGAGGCTGCGGCTGTCATTCATGGACGCAAGGGATCTGCGGGTGTCCGTGAGCTTGACCTGCTCTTGCACGCCTTCGGGGTAACAGTTGTCAGCCTGGATTCGGATCAGGCCCTCCTGGCCCGCGCCGCCTATGAAAGCTACGGCAAGGGTAATCATCCCGCCGGGTTGAATCTGGGGGACTGCTGCAGCTACGCCCTCTCCCGCTCCTCGGGCGAGCCCCTCCTGTTCAAAGGGGACGATTTCAGCGAGACGGACCTCGACTTGGTACAGATCGCGGAGTGACGGGCCAGCGGGACGCCGGCGGTCCCAGGGGCGGGCACTACGCTCCGATCTTTCCCACCCTCACGATCGGCCCTTCGGCTTCCTCGGGATTCCGCAGGTCTATCCAACCCTGAATGGCCCAGAGGTTGTCTCCCTGCGGATCGAGAAGGGTGTGGGTCACCTCCCATTGGCGGTCGCCGGTGGGACGGATCTGCGTCCATTGGTGGCGGCGGGCTTCGGGGGTGAAGAGGAGCTCGCCGTACTCCTCGAAGAAGGGCGCCATCGCCTGCTCGAAGCGCTCGGCGTCCCAGATTGTCTCGGGCTCGTCCGGGTCCTGGTGGACGAGGGCGGGCGCTTCTTCCCAATCCTTGATCGACAGGGCGCGGACGAGGAGATGCATCTCGGCGCGGACGCGCGAGGCGAAGGTCTTGGGGTCCGCCAGCAGCTCCTGCAGCCAGAGGACCTCCCGCGCCTTTTCGCGCTGCTTCGTGCGCACCATGATCTCGGGATGCAGCAGGCCCTCCCATTCCTCCAGGAGGCTGGAGTCGGTCTGCTCCACCAGGGCGCGGAAGAAGCCCAGCGCGTCCCAGACCCCCTCGGTCTTGGCCAGCTCGGGCACGCTCTGGTCCAGGGTCTTGTAGAGCTGCGAGAGGTAGCGCAGCAGCACGCCCTCGCTGCGCTGGAGGCCGTAGCGCTTCACGTAGTCGCCGAAGCTCATGTAGCCCTCGAACATCTCGCGGCCGATCGACTTCGGCTTGATGTCCTCGCCCCCCACCCACGGGTGCTTGCCGCGGAAGCGGTTGAAGGTGCCGTAGATGAAGTCCGAGAGCGGCTTCGGATGCGTCACCTCTTCCAGCCGCTCCATCCGCTCCTCGTACTGCACACCGTCCGCCTTGAGCTGCGCCACCAGCTCCTGCTTGAGCTTGTCCACCTGCTTGCGGAGGATCGCGTCCGGATTCTCCAGCACCGACTCGACCAGGGTGATGAGGTCGGCGACGTACGTCTCCGACTGATGCTCCAGCGATCCGATCGTCTCCACCAGGTAGAGCGAGAGGGCCTGATGGAGCGAGAAGTCCCACTGGAGGTCCTCAGCCACCACGGCCCAGAGATAGTTCGTGGCCGTGTCCTTCTTCATGCGGATGATCCCGGCGCGGTAGAGCGAGCGCACCAGCACGGCGGCCTGGGTGAGGAGGCGCTTCTTGGTGCCGTCGTCCTCGTGGGAACGGCGGATGAGGTCGCGCAGCGAATCGAAGTTGCGCAGGTTGGGATCGTCCAGCTCGGCGTCGCGCTGGAGCAGGTTGAGCACCGTGCCGTGATTGATGCGGAAGCGCGACCTCAACGTCTCCGGCGGCCGGGCGATGAGCTTCTCGAAGGTCTCCTGGTTCCAGGAAACCTCCCCCTTGGCCGGGCCGCGGACGATCTTCGCCTTGCCGCCGCTCTTCTCGCTCTTGCGCTTCTCGATGATGTGCTCGGGCGCCTGGGCCACCACGCTGCCGCGGGTGTCGAAGCCCTTGCGGCCGGCGCGGCCGGCGATCTGCTTGAAGTCGCGGACGGAGAGGATGGAAATCTTCTGGCCGCCGAACTTGGCGAGCTTGGTGAAGAGCACCGTTCGAATCGGAATGTTGACGCCCACGCCCAGGGTGTCCGTGCCGGAGATGACGCGCAGAAGCCCCTGCTGCGAGAGTTGCTCGACGAGCAGGCGGTATTTCGGAAGCAGCCCGGCATGGTGGACGCCGATGCCGAAGGAGAGGAAGCGGCGGAACTCCTTGCCGTACGGGGTGTCGAAGCGGAAATCGCCCACGGCGTCGCGGACCTTCTCGCGCTCCTCGCGGGTGGAGATCTGCATGCTGGTGAGCGACTGGGCCAGCTCGGCGCACTCGCGCTGGGTGAAGTTGACGATGTAGACGGGCGCCTTGGCGTTCTTGATCAGCTCTTCGATGGTGATGTGGAGCGGGGTCTCGCGGTATTCGAAGTCGAGGGGGACCGGCCGCTCCTCGGAGCTGACCAGGGCCGCCTCGACGCCGGTCTGCTCCTCGATGCGCTCCTGGATGGCGCTGACGTCGCCCAGCGTGGCGGACATCAGGAGGAAGCGCGTCCGCGTGAGACTGATGAGCGGGATCTGCCAGGCCGCGCCGCGCTCCGGGTCGGAGTAGTAATGGAACTCGTCCATCACCACGTAGGGGACGTCGAGGCGGTCCCCCTCGCGCAGGGCGCGGTTGGCGAGGACCTCGGCGGTGCAGCAGATGACCGGGGCTTCCGCGTTGATGGAGGCGTCGCCGGTCAGCATGCCCACGTTCTCGGGGCCGAAGTCGTCGCACAGGGAGAAGAACTTCTCGGAGGCGAGGGCCTTGATCGGGCTGGTGTAGTAGGAGGTCTTCCCCTCGCAGAGAGCCTTGAAGTGGAGCCCGAGGGCCACGAGCGACTTGCCGGACCCGGTCGGCGTGTTGAGGATCACGTGCCGTCCGCCCATGATCTCCAGCAACGCCTGCTCCTGGGCCGGATAGAGGTCGAACCCCGCCTCGGCCGCCCAGTCGATGAACAGGCCGAGGATCTCGTCGGGATCGCTGGTGCCGCCGCTGGGGACGCGGGAGATCAGGGTCGGGCGGGCGGAGACGACGGCGGGTTCGGCCATGACGGGAGAGATTTTGTCATGGTCCCTTCCGGCCCGCAGTGCAGGACTTCTGAACGGCGCCTCCACGAGTTCCCTTTCCACGCGATCCGGCTCGTAGTAGAATATCGGTATGGTCAAAGAGACGATACATGCCGTGGTCTTCAGGAGCGAAGACGAGGGGGGGCCCTACTGGGTTGCGCAGTGCCTGGAGTACAGCATCGTGATGTGTGGAGAGGATCCCGAGGAGCTTGTCCGGGAGCTCGCCGAGAGCTTGGAAGTCATGGTGGAGTTCAACCTGTCGAAGGGCCGCGAGCCCTTTGCGGGTTTCCGGCCGGCACAGGAGAAGTACTGGCGCCTTTTCGAGGAAGTCAAGGCGAAGTCCAAGCCGGTTGAGCCCAAGCGCAGCTTGAAGGAACGGCTGACCCGATTCCTGGGCCGCCCCTCGGTGGCTCCGCGCCTGATCTTTGCTCAGGCTTCCTAGTCCTCGGGACGTTCGTCCAGTGCGAAGTCGAGATACGGCAGAGAAAATAACTCGCAGAGGGTTTTTCTGGCCTGTGTACGTAGATGCCGGCTTCCTGGAAGCAAGGGGTGTATGACAAGGCCGTTCGTCAAGAATCGCTTACCCCCGATTTCGATTACTTCCAGCTTCACGCCACGATCTGCCGCCAGACGGATAAACTCCTCGATTGTGAGCACGCAGGTTCCTCGCTGACCCAGGTTTGTGGCGCGGAAGCGTAACACAAGAGGAAAGGGGAAGGGCAGCCGCATTTGACCTCCTCCCCTCCCCGCGGATAACCTCCGGCCGGCCCAAGTCGGGCCTTTCGGAGGGAAACACCCCGTGCAACTCGGAATCCTCGGTCTCCCGAAGTCGGGAAAGACGACGCTGTTCAATACGCTGACCGCCTCCCACCAGGCGACGGACAAGTACTCGACCTCCAGCCAGACCAACGTCGGCCAGGCGAACGTCCGCGACACCCGGCTGGAGACGCTGCGCGACCTGTTCAACCCCAAGCGCTACGTGCCGGCCACGGTGCAGTACGTCGACATCCCCGGCATGAAGAAGGGGGAGAGCGCCGAGAGCCTCGACCTCGACAAGCTCAAGACGGTCGACGCCCTGGTCCACGTGGTGCGCGCCTTCGAGGACCCGGAGATCCTCCACCCGGAAGGGAGCGTGGACGCGGCCCGCGACGTGGCGACCGTGGACCTGGAGCTGATCCTCGCCGACCACACCATCGTGGAGCGGCGGCTGGAGCGGCTGGAGAAGGCCACCAAGCGCGGCCTCAATCCGGAGGAGACGCGGGAGCGGCAGATCCTCTCCGAGGTGATCCTCCCCGCTCTGGAGGCCGAGAAGCCGCTGCGGGAGATCGAGCTGGACCCCGAGGACGAGAAGCGGCTGCGCGGCTTCCAGCTCCTCTCGGCCAAGCCGATGCTGATCGTCATCAACACGGACGAGACCCGCGCCGCCGAGTCCCCCGAGGCGTTCGGCGTCCAGCCCCGGCCGCAGGTGCGGGCAGTCACGGTGAGCGCGCCGATCGAGCAGGAGATCAGCACCCTGTCTCCCGAGGAGCAGAAGGACTTCCTGGCGGACCTGGGGCTGACCGAGCCCAGCATCGACCGGGTGACCCGGGCGAGCTACGACCTGCTGGGGGTGATCTCCTTCTTCACCGTGGGCGAGGACGAGGTGCGGGCGTGGACCATCCGCCGGGGCACCAAGGCCCGCGAGGCGGCCGGCGCCATCCACTCGGACATCGAGCGCGGGTTCATCCGCGCCGAGGTGGTCCAGTGCGACGACCTGATCCGCCTCAAGACCATGGCCGCCTGCCGCGACGCCGGACTGTTCCGCCTGGAAGGGAAGGAGTACGTGGTGAAGGACGGGGACGTGGTGCACTTCCGGTTCAACGTCTGAGGCTGGAGAACACGGACCGGCACGGACACTGCACGGACTTTCAAGGACAGCGTCACCCGTCCGTGCCGTCCTTGAAAGTCCGTGTTGGTCCGTGTTCTTGCGAGGCCTACCCCCGCCCGGTCCGCGACCGCTCGGGGACCACCTGCAGGTTCAGCCGGCCCGTGCTCTGCACGCCAGGGCGGTAATACACGCCGCCCGGAGGCGGCGTCACCACCGGTTCGGGCTGGACGCCTTCGTCGACCTGGTCGGGCGTCACACCCTCCTGGGGGATCTCCTGGTAGGTCGGCTCCGGCCGGTTCCACTCGCGCAGGGACCGCGGCTGCGGGCTCGTGCGCGGCGGATAGTTCCCACCACGCCCCTGCTGGGCCTGGCCGGAGGGGTTGCTCCGGTCGAGGTCCCGCTCGCGGAGAACCGTCGCGCCCTGGGCCGGGGTGCGGGCGGTGGTGGCCGGCTGGCGGCCGGCGGCGCCCTGCTGTTGCTGCTGGGCGTTGGCGGCGTTCTGGTCGGTCTCGCTCTGGGGCGGGGCCGGCGGCGGCACCAGCATGCCGGCGATCCGCGAGGGCTCGTCGTAGATCCTGGGCGCCTGCGGCTGCGCGCCGCCGTCCTTGTAGGCGCGGAGCATGGCCGCGGTCACCAGCTTGTTCTCGACGATGTGCGGGTTGATCTCCGGGAAGGCGAGCTGCGGATCGAGCGAGAACGCCTTGGCGTAGGACTCGATCGCCCGCGACTGCTGCCCCCAGACCTCGTAGAGGGAGCCGATCTGGTAGTGGGCCCAGGCGTGCCCCGGTTCCAGCTTCACCACGCGGCGGTAGAAGCCGTTGGCTTCCCGCAGCTCGCCCCGCTGCTGCAGCAGCAGGCCGAGGTTGAACAGCGCCGAGACCTTGTCCGGATCGATCTCGACCGCCTTGCGGTAGGCCGCCTCGGCCTCGGCCGGCTGGGGGACCATCAGCAGCAGGTTCCCCAGGTCGTTGAACACCGCGGCGTCCTGGGGACGCTCGGCCGCGAGGCGCCGCTGCGCCTCGATGGTCCGGGTGAGGTTGGGAGGCACCGCCGCAGTGGCCGCGATCGCGGCGATCGCTACCAGGGCGACGAGAATCGAGACGATGGTCCACGAAGTCCTTCTATGCACGATGTTTCCTTTCTAGGAGCCCTCGCCGGCGGCGTCGGCGGACAACGGGCGGGCCTTGAGCTTGACCTTGCCGTCCTCCGTCGCCAGCCGGAACTGCACCTGCGAGCATCCGGTCTTCTCGCGGATGGCGTTCACCTGCTTCGCGAGATAGGACTGGAAGCTGTCGAGATCGAAACGGGGGGAGTCCCCCGGAGCGGAGACGAGTCCCTGGTAGAGAGCCTGTACGGCCTCCGGCTCCAGGCGCTCGCCGAAGACGATGCCCCGCGCGGCGTCGAAACGCCGGGCCTCGGGCGCCGGGGCAAGGCGGACGTGGTGGTGCCGGCCTTCTTCCTGGTCGCGGAGGCGGCGGTTGAAGAGCTCGTTGTAGCTGTTGTACCGGGCTTCGAGATCCCCCAGCCGGAAGTTGTCCACCGCGGTGTTGAGGGTGGCGCCCCGCAGTTGGCGGAGCTGGGCCTGCACGCGGTTCCGCAGCTCTTCGGGCGGGAAAGGCAGGGCGCCGCTGAAGAAGCGCTCGAAGTCGATCCGGAGCTGCTGGACGTCCCGGGCGAGCTGGTCGATGGCCTCGCTCACGCCGGGCCGTTTCGGCTGGCTCGGCGAAGGCGCGGGGCTGGGCCCGGGTCGGGCGATTCGCTTGGGGTCCACGGATCTCCTACAATGCTCGGGGCCTTCGAACGATGGAAAGCTCCCAATCCTTCAATGCCAGACGCGGGCTACCGCCCGTCGATCGGCTCCTGAGCCACCCGTCAGTTGAGTGTCTCGTCCCATTATACGGGCGGGATCAGCTGAGGGTCCAAGCCCGGCTCGCGCTCGACGAGCTGCGCGCCCGATTTACCGCCGAATCCGCCGAATCCCCCTCGCCGGAGGAGGTGGAAAGGGCCGTGGCCGGACTGCCGGTCCGCATCGCCGAGGGGATCGCGGCCCGCCTGGGCGGGCCCTTGCGCCGGATGCTCAACGCTACCGGCATCTTCCTCCACACCAATCTCGGCCGGGCCCCCCTGCCGGAGACGGTCGCCCACGGCCTGCCGCCGCTCCTGGACGCCTACTGCGACCTGGAATTCGATCTGGAGACGGGCAAGCGCGGGCAGCGCAACCGGCGGGTGGAGCGCCTGCTGACGGCCCTCACCGGCGCGGAGGCCGCCACGGTGGTCAACAACAACGCGGCGGCGCTGGTGCTCGCGCTTTCCGCCCTGGCGAAGGACCGCGAGGTGGTGGTCTCGCGCGGTGAGCTGGTGGAGATCGGCGGCTCGTTCCGCATCCCCGAGATCATGGCCGCCACCGGCGCGCGCCTGGTGGAGGTCGGAGCCACCAACCGCACCCGCCTCGCGGACTACGAGAAGGCGATCGGCCCCGGGACGGCGCTGCTGCTCAAGGTCTTCCCCAGCAACTTCCGGCAGACCGGCTTCGTGGCCTCGGTGGCGCCGGGCCAGCTCGTGGAGCTGGGCCGGCGGGCGGGCGTGCCTGTGCTGGTGGACGAGGGGAGCGGCCTGCTGCGGCCCCACGCGGCGCCGCAGCTCGCGGAGCACCCGAGCCTGGCGGAGCTGGTGGACCAGGGATGCGACCTCGTGTGCGGCAGCGGCGACAAGCTGCTCGGCGGACCCCAGGCCGGACTGCTGGCGGGCCGGTCGGAGCTCGTCGAGCGCTGCCGGCGGCATCCGCTGTTCCGGGCGTTGCGGCCGGACCGCATGGCGCTGGCCGCCCTGGAGGGGGTGCTGCGGCTGCACCTGGCGGGAACGCCGCTCCCGGTCGACCGCCTCTGGCCGGACCCGGCGGCCCACCGGGTCCGCCTGGAGAGGGTCGCCACGGCTCTGGGAGCGGAGATCGTGGCTGCCGAGGCCTTCCTGGGAGGAGGCTCGGCGCCGGAGACCCCGATCCCCGGCGAGGCCCTGTCCCTGCCGGGCAGTGACGACCTGCTGGCCCGGCTGCGCGGCGGCGAGCCGCCGGTGGTCGGCTACCTGCGGCAGGGGCGGCTGATCCTCGATCTGCGCACCGTGGCCCCCGAAGACGACGAAGCGCTCGTCTCCGCGGTGCGTCAGGCACTAGAATCTCGTTAGGAGCCAAGGACCTAAAGGACGTAAAGGACCTAAAGGACGAAAAGGACAACCGAGGCGCTGTCCTTTGGGTCCTTTAGGTCGTTTATGTCCTTTAGGTCCTTCCCAGAGGTGAACCTTTCATGCCGACCGGGCGCATCCTGATCGTCGAGGACCGCGATTCGCTCCGCCGCATGCTGGAGCTGGCCCTCGGCCAGGAGGGTTACGAGGTGGCGACCGCCGCCGACGGCCAGACCGGCATCCGGTTGATCGGAGAGCGTTCCTTCGACTTCGTCCTCACCGACCTCAAGCTCCCCGACCTCTCGGGGCTGCGGGTGCTGGAGGCGAGCCGGGAGGCCCAGCCGCGCGCGCCGGTGGTCGTCCTCACCGGCTACGGCACCGTCAGCGCGGCCGTGGAGGCGATGAAGCTCGGGGCCTACGACTTCCTGGAGAAGCCGCTCGAGATCGACGACCTGTCGCGGATGATCGAGCGGGCGCTCGGCGAGCGCGACGAGGCCGCCGTGTTCCGGGAGCCGGGCGCGCCGGCCATCGTGGGCGCCCACCCGCGGCTGCGCGCCGCCATCCGGATGCTGCGGCGGGTCGGCCCGACGGAAAGCACGGTGCTGCTCACCGGCGAGAGCGGCACGGGCAAGGAGCTCTTCGCCCGCGCCATCCACACCCTGTCGCCGCGCCGGAGCGGCCCCTGCGTGGCGCTGAACTGCGCGGCCATCCCCGAGTCGCTGCTGGAGAACGAGCTCTTCGGCCACGAGAAGGGGGCCTTCACCGGCGCCGACCGCCGGCAGCAGGGCCGCTTCGAGCTGGCCGAGGGGGGCACGCTGTTCCTGGACGAGATCGGGGAGATCCCCCTGGCGGTGCAGAGCAAGGTGCTGCGCGCGCTGGAGGAGCGCACCTTCGAGCGCGTGGGCGGCGGGCGGACGATCCGCGCCGACGTGCGGCTGGTGGCGGCCACCAACCGCGACCTCGCCGCCATGGTCGAGGAGGGGGCGTTCCGGTCCGATCTCTACTTCCGGCTGAACGTCTTCCCCATCGAGCTGCCGCCGCTGCGGGAACGGGCGAGCGACATCCCCCTGCTGGCCCGCCATCTGCTGGAGGAGATCGCCCGGCGGCACCGGGTGGAGCCGCCGCGGCTGGAGGACGTCGCCGCCGAGCTGCTCTGCGAGCAGCCGTGGCCGGGCAACGTCCGGGAGCTGGCCAACGTGCTGGAACGGGCGGTGATCCTGGCCGAGGGGCCGGCGATCCGCGCGGCGGACCTGCGCCCCCTGCTCCGCCCGCTGACGGGCGCGGGCGAGCGGGACCGCCTCAAGCAGGCGCTGATCGAGGCGGACGGCGACAAGCGCCAGGCCGCGGAGATCCTGGGGATGAGCTACCGCGTGCTCCTCCGCAAGGTGAAGGAGCACGATCTGGAAGGGGTGCCGAAGTACAGGGAGTAGGCCAGGGCCTACTGCGGCTGCTGCTCCGGAGGCGCCGCCGGGGTGATGTCCAGCGGCAGCCCCTTGGCCTCGAACTTCACGTCGCTGTAGGCGAAGACGCCGGGGAAGCTGGCCCGGAAGTCCACCGTCCCCTTGGGGGTGATCGAGGTCGTGGTGAGGAGCGCGGGCGCCGTGCCGACGCGGTCCCCCGCCTCGTTGTAGAGCTGCACCTCCACGGCCGCGTTGACCACCATGTCGTCCGTGTTGTTGTGCAGCGTCCCCTCGATGGCCAGGCCGTCCCCCTGATCGGCCCGCTTCCACGAAGAGATGGAGACCAGGCCGGCGGGGGCGTCCGGAGCGGCCTCCGGCGGCGCCGCCGCGGTCGAGCCTTGGGGCGTGGCCTTCTTGAAGTCAGCGTCCGTCAGCACGGCCAGCTTCTTCTTCGGCGGCGCGGGCGCCGGGGGCTTTTCGGCCTGGATCCTGGCGCTTTCCGTGGCTTTCCGGCTCGCGTCGAGATCGACCTCGGAGAGCCGCAGCGAGGAGAGGGCGCCGTCCGCCTGGGTGAAGACCACCAGCTTGCCCTTCACCTTCCAGGGCCCCTTGGTCTCCACCCGGCCGCCGTCGCGCGTCACCAGCCAGTCCGCCCGCGCCGGAGCGGCGGCGACGATCAACAGGGTCAACAGCCAGAGCGCGTTCCTTCGGCTCATCAGTGCTCCTTCCAGTTTCTCTCGATGATACCAACTGGAATGGTCGCATAGCGCTCATATCCGGTGTCGGAGCGGATACCGCTGACGCTGATCCAATAGTTCGCGAACTTCGTCCCCTTGGGATAGAACTTCTTCAACTCTTCGAAGATCCGCTGCTGCGTTTCGTCGAGCTGCTCCGAGTTGGCGCCCTCGTCGCCGGGGTCGCTGGGATTTTTGGTCGCGCCCTGCTCGACGTAGGGGTTGGTCACGAACTCGGGGACGGTGCGGAATCGGGTCGAGACGCCGTCCACGTTCATGATCGAGTTGCCGTTGCTGGCCAGGACCACGAAGATCCGGCTGTCGCCGCCGCGGGCGCAGACGGCGGGCTCGTCGTCGCGCCCGCCGCCGTTGCCGTTGCCGCCGCTGCCGCCCGAGATCACGACCTGCGGCTGGAAGCTCGAGAAGATCAGGACGCCGGAGAGGCCGAACGACTGGGTGATGATCCGCTCGTCGGGTTCGAGGTGGAAGTACCAGCCGCGCTCCTTGCCGACGTTGGGATTGAGCACGAAGTCGGCGTTGACGCCGGCCGCCGCGCCTTCCGGATCGATCCGCTGATAGTTGGCCTCGCTGCGGGGCACCATGCCGGCCCGGAAGTTGTCGTCGATGATCAGATAGAAGCGGCCCTCCTGGCCGTTGAAGGCCCAGAGGTCTTCGCGGTCGCCGGTGCCGAAGCCGAGGGCGAAGCGGTTGAGCCGCCCCACGAAGAAGGCGGTCGGCGCGTAGTAGATCGGCCGCCCGATGGTGTCGAAGATCGGGAAGGGGTTCCACGCCGCGTCGTTGATGCGCACGACCCGCGCGTCGGCGGCCAGGGCCGGAAGCGCCCGCGTCCTCGGCAGGACGACCTCCTGCAGGATGCCCGCCGACTTGATGTCCACCTTGTAGAGGAAACCCGCCGTGGTGCCGATGTAGATGGTGTCGAGATAACCGTCGAGATCCACGTCGAGCACGGCGGGGTCGGAGGGCGTGGAGCCCACCAGCGGCCGCTTGTAGATCACCTGGCCGGTCTCGATGTCGACCATGTAGAGCCAGTTGCCCCGCTTGGGGCTGGGCTTGTTCTCGGCGTCCATGCCGCCGCCGAAGATGGCCACGAAACGGTCCGCCGGGGTGTTGTCCAGGCCGATGACGCGGATACGGCCGATGGTCGGCACCGACCAGGTCTGCCCGAGGTCGGGATAGCCGTTCTGGTCCTCGTCCAGGCGGGACGTGGTGATCGAATCGGTGAACTCCCAGAGCGCGGCGGGGAACGGCAGCGGGCCGCAGCCGGCGACCGTCTGGTTGTCGGTGGAGAGGCAGCTCGGCACCACCCGCTGGTCGATCGGGTTGTTGTCGGAGCCGAGCCGGTCCGGCTGGGTGATGTCGAGAGCGTAGTAGCCGCTGACGAAATCGGCGAGGTAGCCGCCGCCGTCGCGCTTGCCGCCCTCTCGGAAGCCGCCGATCACCACGGTCCGCCACTGGCGCTCGTCCTCGTCGGGAACGCCGTTGTGCTTCGGGTCGATGAACACGTCGTCGATGCGCGGCGTGGCGTCGGGGCCGAAGATCTGCTGCGCCTGCTCGGCCAGCTCGCGGACGATGGGCAGCCCCTGGCGCGGGATGACGGAGAAGAGCTCCCGCCCCGAGCCGTCGGAGAACTTCCGCTGGGCGGGGTTCCAGATGCCGGCGTCGAAGAAATGGAGCTGGCCATCGTTGCTCCCCACCATCAGCATCTTGCGCCGCCGCTGGTGGCGCTCGGCGTAGCAGCGGTAGCCGGGGTCGTTGGTGCAGTCGACCGCCGACGGACTGCCGTAGAGGTTGGCCGAGAAGAACGAGAAGTCGTTGGGCCGGTCGACGATCACCGGATCGGAGTGGAAGATGTCGCCCAGCAGGTAGGTGATCTCCTCGCTGGTGCCGTCCGCCCTCTCGACCGTCGCCTCCTTCACCCCCAGCGTCTCCTTCATGATCGTCTCGACCCGCGTCCGGGTCGTGGCGCGGGCGGCGACGGTGGCCGGAGGGGGGATGTTGAGCCCGGCCAGGAGGTCGGTCCATTCGGGGTCCGAAGCGATGTCTCCGCCCGGCGGAGCGAACAGGCGCAGAGACCGGGGGACCACGCCGCCGAAGCCGGCCTTGGGATAGAAGACCCGCCGCTCGGTCGGGCTGGCGCCCAGCCGCAGCGCGCCGGCGTCGACCGACCCGAGAGCGTCGAGGGAGGTCCGCAGCGGCGCCTGGGTCTCGATGACCTCGCCGGCGTCCCAGAGATGGCAGCTGCTGCGGGTCGTGCCGCTGCAGTCGCGGTCGCGGTCCGGCCTGCCGTCGGCGGTCAGCGGCAGCGGCTTGAGGTAGGAGTCGATGTGGCCGTCCCAGACCGAGGCGGAGTTGAGCGGCGTGAAGCTGGAGAGGAAGATGCGATCCGCTACCTCGGCCTGCACCGAGGGGACGGCGGCGGAGGCGAAGGCGCTGGCCTCCTCGCGGATCTGGCCGAAGATCGAGGTCAGGGCGTCGACCAGCTCCTGTTTGTTCTGCGGATAGATCGGGTTCTTGCTGCCACCGTTGGCCGCCATGCAGTTGAGACGGTTGCCGGAGGTGTTCTCGACGCCGAAGGCCACCACGTAGGTCTTGATTCCCTCCTGGGCGAACAGCGAGGCGGTGCCCGAGCAGGCGTCGGCGCCGCTGCAGGTCTCGTCGCCGTCCGTGAGCACCAGCAGGAACTTGCGCCGGCAGCTCCAGTCCGGATCCTGGCTGGCGGCGATGCCGCTCCAGCCGCCGCCGCGCGGACAGGTGCCCTGGCCGCAGCCGGCGTACCAGGTGCGGAAGGCGCGGACGGAGTTGCCGAGCGGCGTCGAGCCCGCGGCGATCAGGGGCCGGGCGGCCTCGCTCTTCAGGCGGAGGAAATCGTCGCTCCCCTGCCGGTTGTCGGCGAAATAGGTGGCGATGCGGAAGTCGGGGACGGCCGCGGCGTCCAGGGCCGTGTTCGGCGCCAACCGGCGCAGGATGTCGCTCCGGTGGTCGGTCTTCCAGTCGAGGGGTATCACGTCGCCGAGGGAGAACAGCGAGCCCCGGGTGTCCGATGAATCGGTGGGGAACCGGGCGCTGTAGCCGTTGTGCCGGTCGGAGGTCGTATCGTTGTTGGGGTCCCAGCCGCTGCAGGTGTTGCCGGCCTCGGAGTCGGACGCGGCGGCCTGCGTGAAGAAGCTCCGCTGCGGATTGTTCCGGTTGGGGTTGTTGTCGGCGTTGTCCCAGGAGAAGAAGTCGCTGAGCGGCCGGTAGCGGACGGTCTGGGAGCCCACCGAGGTGTTGCAATTGCTGCCGCTGCAACTCCAGACGCGGACGGTCACGTCGAGGTTGCCGCCGTAGCTCCCGGACGACGGCTCGTAGCGGACCCGGTAGGTGACGCCGGCGATGCGCGCGTAGAGGTCGACATTCTGGCTGAAGCTGATCCCGCCCTTGGGCAGGCGCTGCATGCGGCCGCGCTCCCAGGAGTCGTCGAGATCCGCCGGCCGGCCCGTGCCGCACCCCGTCTCATGATCGCCGCCGCCGGTGTCGCAGCCCCAGAGGAAGCCGAAGACCTCCTGCGCGCCGGCGGCCGGGAAGCTGCCGAAGCCGGGGATGTTCACGCCACCGCCGGTCGCCTCGTAGAGCCAGTGCTTGGCGCGCAGGTTGAGGCCGTCCTGGTTGTAGGTGCCGAAGCCGAACTGGACGTCGTCGACGTCCTGGAGCACCTCGTAGAGCGCTTCTTTGGCCTGGCGGAACTTGGAGCTGGGATCGTCCGCCTGCAGCCCGACGTAGCAGTCGCCGGTCGGGCAGAGGGGCGAGCACTCGCCGCGGTCGAACTGCTGCTGCGTACACTTCGGCGCCCAGTTCATCGAGCCCGAGGTGTCGAAGAGGATGAAGACGTACGGCTTGCCGATCGAGTCGCGCAACAGGTCGCGGTCGTCGGCCAGGGCCGCCCCGGAGAAGGACAAGGCGAGGAGCGCGGAAAGAGCGAGAACTCGGGTCCTGAGCATGGTGCGCCTCCGAACGAACGAGCTGCTTAGAACTTGACCTGCTGCAACGCCTCGGCCTCGAGCGATTCGACCGGCGGGGTGGGCCAGGGCTGGAACTCGAACATCACGCTGAGCGTCTTGCTGCCCAGGAGCGTGGCATCGTCCGGGGGAGCGCCATTTCCCTGCCAGGCGATCCTCTCCGCCGTGACGGTCGCCGCGTGATGGACCTTCCAGAACTTCGGGACGCCGTCGTCGTTGGCCGGGCACCAGTCGCAGCGCACTGTCAGGATGGGCGCCAGGGTCGAGATCCGCACCCGGTCCGCGACGTTGGCGGCGTTGCTGCCGAGGCCGACCTTCGTGCGGTTCAGGAGCACGGTGCTGGGCGAATACCGGCCGCTGGCCAGGGCCTGGGCGGCCGCGATTCCCAGCCCCGAGTCGGCGGCGTAGAAGGTGCGGTGGATCGTCTTCTCGTTGGCGCCCAACTGCACCTCGGTCTGGGTCATCAGGGCCAGGGCCAGCCCCAGCACGGTGAGGATCACCAGGGCCATCAGGGTCAGGATGTAGGCGCTGCCGGCTTCGCCACGGCGGTCTGCATGCACGGTGCTCATCAGAGATTCCTCATGTCGACCACGGTCCGCAGCAGACGGCGGCGGAACATGCGGTCTTCGCGCGAGTTGGAGGGAGAGCCGGCGGTGAAGGCGCGGTTCTCGATGCGCACCAGTTCCGCCGACTGGTACTCCTTGTCGCGGCGGTCCGTGCGCGCCAGGGTGTTGAGCCGGACGTAGTGGAGATCGGCGCCGGTCAGGAAGGCCGCGTTGAAGCTCCGCTCGCCGTTCAGCAGCCAGTCGTCGTCCTGGCCGTCCGCCGTCTCGGCGATGACGCCCTGCGTCGGGTTGGCGGCGACGGTGCCGCCGGCGTACGGCGTGTCCAGCCCGAGGGCGACCTGGAGATCGAGGATGTTGTCCGCCACGTCCGCCCGCCAGTTGGACTCCTCGCCGCCGTAGGGCGCCTCGGTGCCGGGATAGGTGCGGGCCCTTGACAGCCTGGGAGTGAGGTCCGAGGCGGCGTCGCCGTCCACGGCGAAGTCCTGGCGGACGTAGAACCGGTACTCCTCGACGACCCCTAAGAACGCGGCGTTGGTCAGGTTGGGCGGGTATGTGCCCGGGCCGCTGGACGAGAAGCGGGCGTAGTCCGCGGTGTGGGTGCCGCCGGTGATGCGGAACGCGATCCGGAGCTCGTCCGGGTTCGAGGTGACGTCCGAGGCCGCGGGATTGAGCTCGACGATCGCGTAGAGGTCGCTGTTCTGGGGACTGACCAGCAGCAGGCCCTCCGGCCGGTTCTCCGTCACCGCCTCGCGGAGCGCCCGCAGGTCCTGCGGGATGCCCGTCGGGGTGGCGCTGCGCACGCGGATGGTGCCGCCCACCGGCACGCCCCCCTGGATTTCCAGTTGGAAGGCGGCCGGGTCGGCCGAGGCGATCTGGTAGATCGGCGCCGAGAACACGCCGCGCACGGTCAGGACGTCCGACCCCGGGACCACCTCCGGCGTGCTGGCGGCGGCGCCGATGTGCGCGCCCACCGCCACGTTGTCGCGCACGGCCAGGGCGGCGCCGTTCGGCAGGGTGCCCACCGGCAGGCCGCCGCGGCCCGCCATGCGGATCAGCCGCGTGACGTCGTACTGGGCCACGCGCAGCGACTGCTGCATGTCGGTGACGTTCGACTGCACGCGGGAGAGCTTGTTGCTGAAGTCGAACAGCATCAGCACGCCCAGCATCACCGAGACGGTGACGAACAGGGAGACCGCGAGCTCGACGAGGGTGAAGCCCTTCTGCCTGGTCATCGCTGGCGCCTCCTCAGAAGGGTTTCACGACCCGTACGGTGAGGGCCTGGCTGCCGCCCAGGAGAGTCCCCCGCTTGCCGTTCTCGAGCTGGACCTCCAGCTCCTTGAGCTGGACGAAGATGGGTTGCGTGCCGCCCGGCTGCGGGTTGTCGAGCACGCCGTCGTCGAGGTCGTTGACGCTGAACTGCCGCACCCGGGTCGTGCGCGTCCACAGGACCTCCCCCGAGCCGACCGGCGGCGTCGCGCCGTCCCACCAGCGCTCGTTGGCATCGCCGGCCCGATTCAGGGCGCCCGAGGTCCAGGTCTCGACGGACTGGCCCACCTGGGAGCCGGCCGGCACGTCCAGCCGCTGGTGGTTGAAGGGGATCTGGATCAGATCCTCCAGCCGCGTCTTGCCGTGGTTGGTGGCCTGGGTGGCATCGTTCCCCGAGTTGTTGTCGAGGATCGAGCGGGTGAAGAGCGGGATCAGGCCCAGCGCGATGATGAGCAGGATCGCCGCGGCGATCAAGGCTTCGATCATCGAGAAGCCCGCTTCCGGGCTGGTTGCGCGAGCCTCGGCCTTCTCGCGATCGACGAGTCTGAATTCCATTAGGGGTCTCCCCCCTCCCGCGAAATGGATCAACGCCAGAACGACAAGTGCCGAAGCGCGGGTGCAAAGCCTGTACCCGACGGCTCCGTGCTGAACTGACTACTACTTACTGCCTTATAGGTAGTTTGCCATGACAGAGTTCGGCAGTCCAGACTGCCAATGTTTGTCGCTGGAAAAGAAAAGACGGCCGGCGTCGGAGCCGGCCGTGGGCAAGGGAGTGGAGCCGGAACGGCTCCCCTAGCCGCCGCCAGAAGCGGGCGGCGGCTCGGATTCTTTCTGGGCGAGCCCCCGGGGCTCGAAGCGGACGTCGGAGTATGGGGGCGAGCCGGGGAACTCGACCCGGAAGCCGCTCTGCTGTCCCGCGTCCAGATCGGTGGCCGTGAGCACGGCCTCGCCGGTCGCCACCTGCTGGCCGTCGGCGCCGACGAGCTGGACGGCGAGGTTCAGGGCGGTGACCTTGGCGCCGGAATCGTTGCGGAGCGTGCCGGTGATCACCAGGGAGCCGGCTTCCGTGTTCGGCGTGCGCTCATAACCGGTCACGGTCAGGCGCGGTCCCCCCGCCGGAGCGGCGGAGTCCACGCGGCGGACGTCCTTGTCGGTGATCGCCCGGACGGACGGCTTCTTCTCCGGGGGGCGACGGCGCACCTCCGCGACGGCGTTGCGGGCCCGCTCGGCGTCGGCGGTGAGCCGCCGGCTGGCGTCGAGATCCACCTCGGTCAGGCGTAGCGAGGCCAGCTCGCCGGACGGCGTGTGGAAGACCACCAGCTTCCCCTTCACCTCCCAGGCGCCGCGGGTTTCGACGCGGCCCCCCTGGCGGGTCACCAGCCAGTCGGCGGACGCCGTCCCGCCGAAACATAGACTCGCCAGGGAGAGAGCCACGGCGGCGCGGCGACCGCTGCTCAATGCTCCCTCCAGTTCTTCTCGATGGTGCAGACCGGCACCGGGGCGATGCACAGCAGCCGGGTGTCGGCGGAGATGGTCTTGATGTCCACCGTCTGGTTGGAGAACCTGCACCGCGCCGGGAAGAGCGTCTGGAGCGTCTGCTTCAGCTTGTTCAGCGTCGGCGTGTCGCAGATCTCCGCGGGCGTGCCGCTGCTCCCGCCGCCGCTGGCCGTGTTTTTGGTCAGGCCCGCCTCGGTGAAGGGGTTGGTGACGAAGTTCTTCACCTCGAGGTTGCGCACCAGGGTGTTGTTGACGTCGCTGAGGAACGGGTTGCCGTTGACCGTGGAGACCACGAAGATGCGGCTCAGGCCCGTCTTCGAGCAGAGGGGGTCCTTGCCACCGGTGACCTCCACGTCCGGCTTGAAGGTGGAGAAGAAGCTGACGCCAGAGAGGGCGAAGGGATCGGTGATCAGCCGCTCGTCGGGATCGAGCACCAGGTACCAGCCCCGCTTGCCCACCCCGCCGTCGAAGAGGTACTCGCCCGTGGCCGCGCCCGAGGTCACCGTGATGCGCTGGAAGCGGCTCTCGTCCATCACCGTGCCGACCGGCAGGGCGTCGGAATCGTCGACGAAGATGTAGAAGCGGCCCGTGGTCGCGTTGTTGTTCCACAGGTCCTCGCGGTCGCCGGTGCCGAAGGAGAGCGCGTACTTGCCGAGCTTGGTGACGAAGATCACCGACGGCCGGTAGTAGATGGGGCGCGACTGGCCCGCGGCCATGGCCGCGCCGTTCTCGGTGTTGGCGTTGAAGATCGCCTTGGGCGTCCAGACGCTGGTGGGGATCCGCTTCACCGTGTAGGTGACGCCGTCGAGGCCGCGGACCGGCTGGTCCACCAGCGACGGATAGACGTTGCTGGAGTCGGCGACCAGGTCCACGCGGTACATCAGGCCGGCCGTGGTGCCGATGTAGATGCGGTCCAGGAAGCCGTCCTGGTTGGTGTCCACCGCGGCCGGCTCGCTGGGCGCGGCGCCCGTGAGCTGCCGCTTGTAGAGGGCCTTGCCGGTCTCGACGTCGATGATGTACAGCCAGTTGCCCCGCAGCGGGCTCGTCTTGTTGTCGGGGTCGAAGCCGCCGCCGACCACCATCACGAACTTCTCGACCGTCTCGCCGTCCTCGGTAATCCGGATGCGCCCCACGTTGGGGATCGACCAGGTGTCGCCGAGGTCGCGCTCGCCGTTGGCGTCCTCGTCCAGCCGCACCTGGACGTTGGCGGCGTTGCGCACGCTGTCGTTGAACTCCCAGAGCACGGCGGGGAACGGCAGGGGGCCGCAGTCCGTCTCGCTCACCGAGCCGTCGTCGCCGCCGTTGCACGAGGCGACGTAGCCGTTGACGACCTGGGGCACGTTGTCGACGCCGCCGACCGAGCTCAGCCTGTCGGGCTGGGTGATATCCACGGCGTAATAGGAGGCGCCGCCTTCGCGCAGGCCGCCGAAGATCACCGTCCGCCACTCGCGGTCGTCCTTGTCGGGGGTGCCGCTGTGCTTGGGATCGATGAAGACGTCCGACACCGACACCGTGCCGTCCACGCCCCACTGGTGGACCGTGCCTTCCGCCAGCCGGCGGACGGTGGGCATGACCTCCCGGGGGATGTAGGCGAACAGCTCCTTGCCGGTGCCGTTGTCGAACTTCTCCGTCGAAGAGTTGTACTTGCCGGCTTCGAACACGTGCAGCATGCCGTCGTTGCTGCCGACGATGAGCAGCTTGCGCCGCAGCTCGTGCTTGCGGAAGAAGTCCCGGTAGCCGTTGACGTCGGAGCTGAAGTAGGTCGTGTTCGGCGGGCTGCCGATGACCAGCGGGTTGGAGTGGAAGATGTCGCCCAGCAGGTACTGGATGGTCTTGGTCACGGGCTTGCCGGTGACCGGGTCGACCGTCGTCAGGGTATGGGACTTCACCGCCAGGGTCTTCTGAATGATGGAGTTCGCCCGCAGCTCCGCGAGGGCCTGGGTGAACGGATCCCCGGTGATGAACGGGATCTCGAACGCCCGCCAGAGGTCGCGCCGGACCACGTCGGGGGTGGTGCTGGACGACGTCGGATCGAGCAGCCGCCGCCGGTCGGCCAGCAGGTCGTCGGCGCTGTCGCGGGCGTAGTAGACGCGCCGCTGGTCGGCGGCCGAGCCCAGAGGATCGGAGGCGTTCACCTGCGTGGTGCGCATCACCACGCCGGCGTCCCAGAGGTGGTTCGGGTGGGTGGTGTCCGGCTTGCCGTCCGTCCCGAGAGGCAGGGGCTTCAGGAAGGAGTTGACGTGCCCGTCCCACACCGAGCGGCTGTTGAGGGGCGTGAAGTTGGTCAGGAAGATCTTGTCTTCCACGATGGCCTGCACGGAGGGCACGGCGGCGGAGGCGAAGGCCCTGGCCTCCTCGCGGATCTGGCCCAGGATCTTGAGCAGCTCCGTCTTGAGGTCGGTCGCCGTCTGCGGGCAGAGCAGCTCGCCCTTGCCGTTCTGGGCCATGCACTTGAGCGGGTTGCCGGCGCTGGCGCAGTTGGCGCCGTAGGCGATGACCCAGGTGCGCACGGCGCCCCGCGAGTTCAGGTTGGCGGTATCGGCGCAGGGGTTCTCACCCGGGCAGGTGTCGCCGCCGTCGCTGAGGACGATCAGGTAAGGCCGGCGGCAGCCCCACTCGGTGTCGTAGCGCTGGGCGACGTCCTGCCAGCCGGGGTTGTAGGCCGCCTCGTTGCACTTGTTGCCCTCGCCCAGGAACCAGCAGCGGAAGTCGATCACCATCTTGCCCAACGGCGAGGCGCCGGTGCCGTAGAGGGGCACCTGCCCGGCGTTCAGCGGCTCCAGCGAGCCGGTGGTCGCGTTCGGGCTGTCCTTGAAGTAGCTGGCGATCCGGAAGTCGGGCGTGCCGGAGGACTGGTTGGGCGCCAGCCGGTCCAGGAAGGCCTGCTTGTTCTCGACCCGCCAGTCCAGCGGGATGACGTCGCCGCGGTCCAGGGAACGGCCGTAGGGGTCGAACTGCGTCCTCTCCTTGAGGTTGGAGCAGGTCGCGGCGTTGGCCGGATTGAGGCAGTACGGGTCCTGGGACACGATGGAGGTCCCCGCCGGGACCGGCGCGTTCGAGGAGCCGTCGTAGTTGCCCTCCCAGCCCTTGCCGGAGAAGGGATGGCCCGAGCCGCACGACGCCTGGTCGACGACGTCCTTGGCGTCCCAGAAGCCCGCCACGTAGTCGATGCCGCCCGCCTTGCTGCCGTTCGGGGCGGTGGTCGAGTTGGCGTTCTCGTCGAACATCACGAAGTCGGTCCACAGCTTGAGGTCCAAGTTGGCGCTGTTGCTCTTCGCGACCGTCAGGCTGACGCAGTTGCTGATCTGGTCCAGGTCGAGCTTCACGTTCATGCCGTCCACCCCGAGCTTGGGGTTGAGGCTGGTGTCGGGCTTGTTGCCCGGCCGGCTGATGGTCAGCCGGTAGGTCTTGCCGGCGTCGGAGAGCCAGATCACCGTCGGGCCGTTGCCGGAAGCGCCCAGCTTGGAGTAGCGGTTGATCTTCTCCCTCTGGGTGCCGAGGGCGAGGGGAGCGGCGCAGGTGCCCGCCACACCCGTGGCGTCGATGTGCGCTCCGAACGTCATCAGGTCGCCCTCGACGTCGCTCACCGCCGTGCCGTCCGCCTGGGTCTGCACCGGGCCGTCGACGTCGGGCCGGGGGTAGGTGATCGGCCAGCCCCCTGGAAGGGATCCCGTGAAGTAGTAGAGCCAGTGCTTGTTGACGATCGCCGACTTGTCCTGGTTGCCGTAGGCGAAGCCAAAGTGGACGTCGTCCACCTCCTGGAAGACCTCGTAGAGAATCCGCTTGGCCTGGTACAGCTTGGACCGCGGATCGTCGCCGTTGGCGTGCACCCACTCCCCCTGGGGCGAGAGGGTCATGGAGGCCGAGGTGTCGAGCAGGAAGAACACGTACGGCTTGGAGGTGTTGAACCGCAACAGGTCGATGTCGTCGGACAGGACCGGCCGGACGCCCGCGAAGGCCAGGACGGCCAGGAGCGCCAGGGTCAACGCCACGGCCCCGCGGCGCGAAGATTTCGGATGACAGGTCATGGGATGCTCCTCCTTGGGACGGAGTGGAACTACTTCTCGGCCTCGGGGTCGACGATCGTCTTCTCGAACGGTTGCATCTCCATCATGGCGCTGATCGACTTCTGCGCCAGCGGCGTCCGGTCGGTGCCCGCGTTCAGCGTCGCGAAGCGGGACGCCGTGGCCGTGACGGAGTAGGTGGTCTTGGAATAGTCCTTGCCGCCGTAGCCGCCGCCCTGGTTGATCTCGCAGAGGTTGCAGGGGGACTCCTGCACCTTCTGGAAGTCCGACAGGGCCACCTGGGTGCCGAACTGGACCTTGTCGCCGGCGACCAGTTGCAGCCCGGAATCGGTGAAGACGTAGGTGCGGGCGGTGAAGTCCTTGGTCACCAGCACCTGGGCGGTGGCGGCCTCGATGCCGGAGTCCGCCGCGTAGAAGACGCGGCTCACCGTGCGCTCGTTGCTGCCCACCTGCATCTCGGTCTGGGTGATCAGCGACAGCGCCAGGCCGAAGGCGGTCAGCACGACCAGCACCAGGAGCACGGCGATGTAGGCGCTGCCTGCCTCGCCCGTCGAGCGGGCTGCGGGGAGTGGGGTTCCGGTGCGCATGGCAAGCCTCCTAGAGATTCCTCAGGTCGATGACCGTCTGCAGCCGCCGGCGGCGGAACTTGCGCTCGGTGTCGCTGTTGGCGGGATCGGTCGAAGGATAGGCACGGTTCTCGATCCGCGCCGGCAGCAGCGGGCTCAGGTACTTGGGGTCCGGATCGCGCCGGTCGGTGCGGGCCAGGGTGGTGATGCGGACGTACTCCGGCGGCAGGTTCTGCCAGACGGCGTCGGTAGCGTTGTCTTCAGGAGCGTTGAACAGCCAATCGTCGCCGACGCCGTTGGCCGTCTCCGAGATCTGGTCGTCCGTCCCGACGTAGTCCGCGTCCTGCGCCCGGCTGCCCTGGTTCGTGGTGTCGAAGCCGAAGGCCACCTGCAGGTCCAGGATGTTGTCGGCGAGGTCCAGGCGGGCGTTGGCGTCATCGTTGCGGTAGGGCTTGTCGGTGCCGGGGAAGAAGCGGGCCTTGACGAGCTTGGGCGCCAGGTCGCTCGCGAGGTCGTCGGGAATCGCGTGGTCCTCCCGGATGTAGTACCGGTACTCCTCCAGTATCCCGGCGTAGCCCACGTTCAGGAGATTCGGCGAGAAGACGCCGCCGGGGGAAAGATTGCTGTAGGCGTTCCCGGAACTGCTGATGTTGAAGGCCAGCCTGACGGACTTCTCCTCGACCACGGTGTTGACGGGGTCCAGCTCGACCACGGCGTAGATCGTGTCGTCCAGGGAGCTGACCAGCAGGATCGCCTCAGCCACGCCGTCCTCTTTCGCCTTCTTGAGCGGCGTCAGGTCCTGGGCGGCGCCGCCCGGGGACGGGTCGGTGAGGATCAGCGTGCCTTTCGTCGGATTGGTCTGGGAGTCCAGATTCAGGGCGCTGGCGACGTTGGACTGGTACAGGGTCCCGAAGACGCCCCGCACGGTCAGCACGTCGGTGCCCGGCAGGATGCGCGTGTCGGGCTTGCCCGCCACCATCAACTGGTTGTCCGCCACGTTGTCGCGGAAGGAGACCGCGACTCCTGTCGGGAGCGGGTGGGTGGTGTCGGTCATGAGCAGGCCGCCGCGCCCGGCCATGCGGACAGTCCGCACGACGTCGTCCTGGGCGATGCGCAGCGACTGCTGCATGTCGGCCACGTGGGTCTCGACCCGCGTGATCCGGCTGTTGAGATCGAAGGTGGCCAGCACGCCCATGAGCAGCAGGGCGGTGATCGCCAGCGACACCACCATCTCGATAATGGTGAATCCCTTGTTCATCGCCTCTCTCCTAGACCGCCCGGAGCATCCGGAGCGTCAGCGCCTTGCCGGTGCTGAGGATGTTCGCGTTGGCGCTGCGGATCTCCACCACGATTTCCTTGAAGTGGACCTGGCCCGTCGGCGTACCGCCGTCCAGCGGCGTGTTGGCGACGCCGTCGGAGGTGAGGTCGCTCAGCGCGAACTGGCGGACGCGCGTGGTGCGCAGCCAGACGGCATCGTTGGCGGTGGGCGTGCCCGTCTGCCAGGTCTTGGTGGTCTGGGACCAGTAGTCCTCGACCACGCTCTCGGTCGAGCCGGCGGGGACCTGCAGGGAGTTGTACGGCACCTGCAGCATCTCCTCCACCCGCGATTTGGCCACGTGGCTGATGTCGGTGGCGTCGCGGCCGGCCACGTTGTTGCGGATCGACTGCACGAACAGGGGCAGCACCCCCACGGCGATGATCAGGAAGATCGCCGCCGCGATCAGCACCTCGACGACGGAGAAACCGCGCTCGCCCGTCTTGATTTCCGGCCTCATTTCCACGTCCCCCAGGCCTCTCCGGCCTTGCCGAAGCTGCCCGCGTTGTCGCCCGATGCGTACCAGTCCGCCCGGTTGTCCGCGTTGGTGCAGAGCAGGCACTTGTGGATTTCGACTCGCGCGGTGGCCTGGGGCTCCACCCAGACCTCAAGGAAGTTCCCGTTCTCGTCGCCCACACGGAAACCACCGATGTCCTGGATGGAGCCGTCGCGCAGAAAGACCGCCCTGTTCGGCCCGCCGTCGGCATCCTCGGTGAAACCCGCGACGGAGTCCTCCCCGACGAGGTCGGGCGGCGCGGTGAAGTCGACTCCCTTGGGTAGAACGAAGGTGCCGATGGTCGGATCGTCCGGGTCCTGGTCTCCGTCCGCGTTCCGGTCCGAGAACGCCTCGACCCGGCCCGGCTCGTCGGCTGTGGCCGGCACGATACGGACGATCCCCTGGGCCGAGAACTTGATGGCCTCCAGGCGCGCCAGCCGCATCATGGTCATCGTCTGGTTGGCGGCGCCCCGGAGCTTGCCCGCCCGCCACGTGGTCTGCAGCGTCGGGACCGCCAGCGCCATCAGGATCATCGCGACGACGATCACCACCAGCAGCTCGATCAGCGTGAAGCCGCGTTCCGCTCTTTGAGTTTTCATGGCGCGCCGCCAAGGAGCAAGGGCGGTGCCACGCGCGAAAAGGAGGACAAGGAGGCGCGTAAGCTCTAGCTGTACAGAGACTTACCGGTCCGGGCGGACCTCGCGGCGAGCACCTCAGCCCGGCGCCGCTTCGTTACCTCCGGTAACGATCGTGTCGCTGGGGAAGAAGAGCACGGCCCGCGTGCCCCCGCCCGGCCGGTCCTCCAGCCGGATCCGCCCGCCGTGCAGGACCACGATCCGGTGCGCCAGCGCCAGCCCCAACCCCACGCCGCCGGGACGGCCGGTGGCGAAGGGATGGAAGAGCCGGCCGCGGATCTCCGGCGAGAGCCCCGGGCCGCGGTCCTCGATCGCCACCTCGGTCCCCTCGGGCTGGAGGTCCACCCGGATCTCCACCGGCCCCCGCCGGCCCGCCTCCCGCTCGGCCTGGGCGGCGTTGTGGAGCAGGTTGCGGACCGCCCGCTCCAGGAGCTGGGGATCGCCGCGCAGCACGGCGTCGCCGACGGGCGAGCCGTGGACCTGGACCTCCACCCCGGAGAGCGCCGGGTCCGCCGCGGCGCGCAGCAGGAGGGGGGTGAGAGAGGTTTCGCGGAACCGGGCCGTGCCCGGCCGGGCGAAGGCGAGGAAGTCTTCCAGCACCCGCTCCAGGTGGTCCGCCTCGTGGCGGATCTCGGAGAGGAAATCGGCGATGGAGTCCTCGTCCGGCCGGCGCTCGATGAGGGTGAGGTAGCCCCGCAGCGTCGCCAGGCTGTTGCGCAGCTCGTGGGCCACGCCGCCCGCCATCTCCCCGAGCTGGGCCAGGCTCTCGGCGATGCGGCTCTCCTCGGCCCGCCGCCTCACCTCGGTGAGGTCGGCGAAGAGGACCAGGTAGCCCCGCACCTCGCCGTCGTCGCGGCGCAGGGGGTGGACGGTCAACCCCACGGTGAGCATGCCCCGCCCGGAACGCACGGAGCATTCCCGGCGCTGCGGGGCGGTGCCCAGGGTCACGGCCTCGCGCAGGAGCTCCAGGAGCTCCGGCTGGCCGGCGAGGACCTTCTCCAGGGTCTCTCCCGGCTCGTCCAGGGCGGTCTCCAGGAGC
The DNA here is from genome assembly GCA_036376245.1 of Thermoanaerobaculia bacterium. Lineage (GTDB taxonomy): Bacteria > Acidobacteriota > Thermoanaerobaculia > Multivoradales > UBA5704 > DATARR01. Next base: position 131,001 of record DASVAS010000007.1, read on the forward strand.
GCGGCGCCCATGGCGTTCAAGGCCAGGACGCGCCCCTGCCGGTCCAGCAGCAGCAGGCCGCTCTGGAGGCTGGCCGAGAGGGTCCGCTCCAGGGCGGCGATGTCGTCCTCGGCCTTGCGCTCCTGGGCGGCGAGGGAATTCACCGCCTTCTCGAAAGTGGCGAGGAGGAATTCGACCTCGTCCCCCTCTTTCGCGTCCCCCTCCCCCATCTCGCGGGCGCGGGCCAGCAACGTCTCCCAGGGCGCCAGGAGGTGGCGCAGGAACAGGAGGAGCAGCAGCACCAGGGCGCCGTTGAGGGTGAGCACGAAGACCGTGAGCACTCGCAGGGCGCGGAGCTGGCCCGCCAGCACGCCCGCCGGCAGATCGACCCGCACGTAGCGCCGGCCCGACGGACTGCCCAGCGGGGCGAAGCCGACCACGGAGTCGGGCGAGCCCTCGTCCGGCCCGAACCCCGCCGGCCGCTCGATGGCCGGCAGGCCGCCGGCCGGCTCCAGCAGGTTCGCCGCGGGCAGCTCGCCCACGAACTGCAGAACCTCGCCGCCGGCGTCGATCAGGGCGACGCCGCGCGCCGCGGGAGCCGCCTCGCGCAGGTCCAGGGGACCGGGCGACGTGCCGCCCCCCCGCAGCGCCGCCAGGTGCTGGGCCACGCTCCCGGCCAGCAGGGCGGCCTCCTCCCGGCGCTCGCGGGCCAGGGCCGCCAGGGCTTCGCGGTAGGAGAACAGGGTGAAGGTGGAGAGGACGACCAGGAGCAGGAACGCCACCGGCAGCAGGACCAGGACCTCGCGGCGCAGCCCCAGCCGGCGTCTCTCGCTCATAGCAACTTTGCGTAGGCCTGGACCAGGGGATCGCCGAAGAACAGGGCGACCAGCCCCCCCAGGGCCAGGAAGATGCCGAAGGGCAGCTTCGACCCCGCGCCGAGCCTCCCGAAGGCCATCAGGGTGAGCCCCACCACCGCTCCCGAGAGCGAAGCGAAGAAGAGCGAGACCAGCACCCCCTTCCAACCCAGGAACGCGCCGATGGCCGCCAGCATCTTGACGTCGCCCAGGCCCATGCCCTCTTCCTTCCGCAGCAGGTACCAGCCGATCCAGACGGCCAGCAGGATGCCCGAGCCGAGCAGCGCGCCGAAGCCCGCGCCCGCCACCGCCCCCCAGGGCCCCTCCCAGAGCCGCGCCCAGGAGAGGAGCGGCTGGAGGAGGATGCCCAGGAAGATCCCGAGAAACGTGATCTTGTCGGGCAGGATCATGTGGTCGTAGTCGATCATCGCCAGGGTCAGCATCAGGGCGCTGAACAGGGCGGCGGCGGGGGCCTCGAAGGAAATCCCGAAGCGCAGGAAGGAGGCCACGAAGAGCGCCGCCGTGGCGGCCTCGACCAGCGGATAGCGCCATGAGATGCGCGCCCGGCAGGCGCGGCAGCGGCCCCCCAGCAGGACCCAGGAGAGCACCGGGACGTTGTCGACGGCGCGGATGGCGGCGCCGCACTCGGGACAGCGCGAGCGCGGCAGCACCGTGGAGATCCCCCGCGGCAGGCGGTGGATGACCACGTTGAGATAACTGCCGACGATCAGCCCGAGGACCGCGGCGTAGACACTCAGGAGGATCTGGAGCTGCACGCGCCGGGATTCTACGCCATGCGGGGCCGCCGGCCCGCCCGCACGTACACCGCGATTCCCGCCAGCAGCGCCGCCAGGGTCATGCCGGCGCCCACGGGGACGAGGGGATCGCGGAACGTCAGGACGAGCCGGTGGTCGCCCGGCGGCAGTTGGACGGCGAGCTGGCCGGCGGCGGTGGGGAACGCTTCCCAGGACGCGCCGTCGAGGGTGGCCCGCCACCGCGGGTCGAAGGTCATGGCGACGACGAAGAAGGCCCCGTCCGCCGACTGGTAGCGGAGCCGGACGCGGGAGCCCTCGTCCTCCAGCTCCAGCGCCCGCGGCGGCCTCTGGAAGGTCACGGTCTCCATGGGCCGATCCGGCCGCACCAGGTGCTCATGACGGCCCACCGTCCAGCCCCCGGCGCGGGCGGCGGCCAGGGCGGCGGCGTGGTCCGGATGGAAGGTGGCCCGGGGCACGAAGCGCAGGCGGGCGAGCACATGGGGGTTGCGCACCGCGTAGAACATCCGCGCCAGCGGATCGATCGCCGCCGGGTTCGGCTTCTTCCCCTGGAGCACCAGGGTGCGCACGTTCCAGGCGCCCAGGTAGTGGTAGAACCGCGAGCCGTCGCCCCGCTCCGCCCGCAGAGCGCTCTCCGCCGTCCGCCCCCAGCCGGTGAGCATCAGGTCGAAATCGGAGTTGAAGGCGTAGGGGATGTGCCAGAGAAGCCCGGAATAGGGGTCGAGCCGCGCGAGGGTCATGCGGGCGACGAGGTCGCCCGGTTCTCCCGCCCGCGGCAGCAGGTCCAGGCTTCCGGACCCGCTCTCCTCCTGGACGAAGACGCGGTCGCGGGCCGGCAGCAGCGAGGCGGCCAGCGGCCGCGGGGTCCTGTAGGCGTCCGCCGGGATCGTCCGCAGCAGGCCGTGGCCGTAGTACCAGAGGTCGGCGGCCAGCAGGGCCACGGCCAGGACCTCCAGGAGCCGCCGCGGCGGCCGCCGCCAGCGGCAGAGACCCAGCAGGACGGCCACCAGGGAGGCCAGGCCCACCGCGATCCAGCTCTGTTGCAGAAGGAAGTGGGCGGCCCGGGCCTCGCGGGCCGGCGGGATGTGGGCCGGCCCGTAGGTGGCGATGAACCAGTGGGCCAGCCGTGGGGCGCTGGTGACCAGCGCGGCCAGCCCGAGGGCGGTGGCGAGCGTCACCAGGGCGATGGCGAGCGGGAAATCGGCGGTCTCCGGCCGGCCCGCGTCCCGGTCGTCGAGGAGCTTCTGCCAGCCCAGGACCCCCGCCACGCTCAGGGAGAGCACGGCGAGGATCATGAACTTCTCGGGGAAGCGCAGGATGGACAGCAGGGGGACCGACTCGCGTACCGCCTCGAACACCGGGTTGTGGCGCCCCAGGGCGAGGAAGCAGCCGGTCGCGAAGGCCAGGACCCAGGACGCCCGCCGCGGCACGGGGCCGCGCAGAAAGGCCGCGAGCCCGAGGACCACCAGCAGGAGCCCCGGGTAGAGGGACTCCACGTAGGGGAAGTTGCGGTCGTTGATCTGCCAGCCGAAGAAGAGCCCCGACGTGTCCCGCTGCGAATCGCCGAAGACGCGTGGGAAGACCGTCTCGGCCAGCCTTTCCGGCCGCATGGACCAGACGGTCGCCCGCTCGGCCGGCAGGCCGGTGCGCGGCGAGTCCACGAGGTGGCCCAGCGTCGGGACGAGCTGGACCGCGGCGAGGGCCAGCCCGAAGGCCAGCGGCGCCAGGACGCGGAGCGCCGACGCGGGACGGCGGAGGGCGGCGGAGACCGTCAGCGCGAGCAGCGCCAGGCCGCTCATCACCACCGTCGCGGGCTCGCCGTTGAGGAGCTGCATCCCCAGCGCGCCCCCGGCCAGCAGCGCCGGCCGCACCCAGGGCTCCCCCGGCGGCGCCCACAGCGCCTCGTCCGCCCAGGCGAGCAGCCACGGCAGCCAGGCCAGCCCCAGGAACAGCGTGAAGGCGCTGAGCATGGAGAGGTAGGCGCCGCACCCGGCGTAGCCGACCCCCGCCAGCGCCGCCGCCCCGCGGCCGCAGCCGAGGCGCCGCGCCAGCTTCCAGGCGCCCGCGAAGGCGATGGCCCCGTGCAGCAGGGCCATCATGCTCAGCGCGTAGTGGGGCGGCGCGGCGAAGAGAAGCCAGCCCGGCGGGTAGAAGGCGCCGTAGCTGGGATTCGAGAGCAGGGGCTGGCCGCCGTTCATCCAGGGGTTCCAGCCCGGCATCCCGAAGGCCGCCAGCTCGCGGAAAGCCTGCCGCAGCGGGAGGTGGAAGGTGGCGATGTCGCGGTTGGCCAGGGCCCGCCGCGGAGAGAGGACCGGGCCGAACAGGCTCAGGAGCCAGACCGCGGCCAGCAGGACCGGCAGGAGGACGGCGAAACGGCGACGCATGAGACGGGGATTCTGGCGCGGCGACCGGCTGGAGTCGAGAGGGGGGGCCGCGCCGGAACGCGCGCCCCTCGGCCGAACCCGTGCTTCTACTTCTGCGGCCAGCGGACGAAGTAGCCGTCCACCCAGAGGATGTCCTGATCGTAATCGGTGGGATCGAAGGCGCCGATCGTGTAGCTCCCCGAGAGCGTGCTCTTGTCCTGTCCGCCGCTGCCCATCCCCATGACCTGCTGTTTCAGCGGGCTGGCGGTGTCCAGGTAGAACTGGTACGGGGTCTTCCAGCCGTCCAGGTGCGGCACCACCTCGATATAGGCCGGCACCAGGAGCGTGGCGAGCGCGTCGCGGGTGATCGGCTGGTATTGGCCGAGGTCGACGTCGGTCGACGTCTGGCCGGCCGCCGCGGCGCCCACCTCGTCGCTCAGCCAGGCCATCATGGAGGTACCGGTGATCCGGATGTCCGCCACGGTCCGCTTCTGCTTGGCCTTGTGCATGGCGTCGATGAGATTTGGAATCAGCATGGCGGCCAGGAGGCCGATGATGGCGATCACGATCAAGAGCTCGATCAGCGTAAAGCCCGCCCTTGCGTTCCCGAGTCCACGCTTCATTGGAAGTCCCCCCTAAAAACGGTCTTCTGTCGCAAGGGCAAGGGCTGTGCCAGGAGAGCTACAACCATAAGTAGTTGAATCTACACAGCTTCGTTCCGCCTCTCTGCTGTTCTCTGCCAAAAAACGTCAGGCCTTCAGCACACGTTGTCACCGTGCTTGCGGAGATACGTAGAGAGATAGAATTAGCCGCATCCGCGCAACTCCACGATCGAGCTCCGCGAGGGAGATCCGCTCGTCCGGACCGTGGATGCCCCGCGAGTCCTCGGGGGCGAGCTTGAAGGGCGAAATGCCGTAGGCGGGGATGCCCTTCTCCCGGAAGAAACGGGAGTCGGTGAAGCCGGCGATGAACGTCGGGACCACGGGGCCTTCCTTCTTCAGCACGGTCTCCATGGCCTTGTAGAGGCGCCCCGAGGCCGGCGACGGCGCGGACGGTGGCGAGGAGACCAGGACCTTCACCTGGAAGTCCGGGCCCAGCCGCTTCTTCACGTCGGCCAGGAACGCCGCCGAGTCCGTCTGCGGCAGGAGCCGGACGTCGATCTGGGCCGACGCGGCTTCCGGGATCACGTTGATCCGCTGCCCTCCCCGCAGCACGGTGACCTGCACCGTGTCGAGGAAAAGGTTGGCCATGCCGGGCATCAGGAATTCCTTGGGCCCGTCCGGGGCGATGACCGAGTCGATGGTGGAGAAGATGCGCCGCCAGTACTTGTTCTGGAGCGGCGCGATGGCGTGGCAGTAGGTCCGCGCCGGCGGATCGACGCGCCAGCGGGGAGGCGCCGTGGTGAGGCGCGCCAGCCCCTGGACGAGCAGGTGGGTGGCGCTCTCGGGATTGAGACCCGCGCCGTGGCCGCCCCGGCCGGAGGTGGAGACCTCGAGCCAGAACGGCCGCTTCTGCGCCACCTCGATCCCCCACCAGAGGAGCTTGCCTCCGGCCCCTATCTGGCTGCGCCCGCCCTCCCCGATCACCGCCTCGACCCCGCGGAAGAGCTCGGGATGGTGGGCCAGCAGCCAGGCCGTGCCGTTGAGGCCGCCGTTCTCCTCGTCGGCCACGGCGAGGTAGATCACGTCCCGCTCCATGGGCGTCTTGCGGCGCTTGAGGTCCACGAACGCGGCGAGCTGGACGATGCCCAGGCTCTTGTCGTCCACCGCGCCCCGGCCCCACAGCACCCCGTCGCGGACCTGGCCGGAGAAGGGCGGCACGGTCCACCCCGGCCCGGCCGGGACCACATCCATGTGGTGCAGCAGCACCACCGCCCGGCCGCCGCCGCGGGGCGAGGACAGCCGCGCATAGAGGTTCGCCCGCCCCCCCGGTCCCTTGACGATCCGCGACGGGATCCCTTCCCGCTGGAGGACGCCGGCCAGGAAGGCCGCGGCGCGGTCCTCGCGCCCGGGCGGGTTCGTGGTGTCGATGCGGAGGTACTGCTGGAGCCAGCCCGCCGCTTCGGACAGAGCGGGGGCCGCGCAGGCCTCGTGCGAGGCCAGCGAGAGGATCAGCACGGCGGCGAAGATCTTCAGTCGGTGCATCCGAGGGGACCCATTCTCCAACAAAAAAAGGCCCGCGCGGTCGCGGGCCCTAAAGAGAGAGGGGAAATCGTTTCTGCTGTTGCGTCTCTGCGACTGCGTTGCTGCGGTTGCCGCGGTTACTGCTTCTGGGGCCAGCGGACGAAGAAGCCGTCGGCCCAGACGATGTCCTGGTCGTAGTCCGTCGGATCGAAGCCGGTGACCGTGTAGGTGTCGCCCGAGGTCGTCTGGTCGCGGCCGCCGGAGCGGATCGCCATGACGGTCCGCTTCAGGACCTTCTCGGTCTCCAGGTAGTAGTTGTATTCCTTCTTCCAGCCGTCCTTCACCGGGATCGACTGCAGGTACTGGGGCACCAGGACCGCCGCGACCTCGGTCGTCGAACGGGAGGTGTACTGGCCGAGGTTCACGTCCGTCGCGGCCTGGCCGGCGGCGGCGGCGCCGACCTGGTCGGTCAGCCAGGAGAACATGGCCGTGCCGGTGTTCCGGATGTCGGACACCGTCCGCTTCTGCTTGGCCTTCTGCAGAGCATCGAGGAAGTTCGGGATCAACAGGGCGGCGATGATGCCGATGATCGCTACGACGATCAGCAGCTCGATGAGCGTGAAGCCCTTCTGCCGGTTACGGATCTTCATCAACATGTTCGGGTCTCCTCCCCTGGTCACAATCTAGCCCCAGGATCATCCGTGAGGCGCGTCGCTTTGGACTTAAAGCAGAGTCGGTGCCAGGGGTTCCTGCTTTGTAAGTCGTTGATTCTTCATCACTTCACTTTTTGCCACGACAAAATTTGACATCGCGCGCTAGCACTAAGTGTCAGAGCACCAGGCGCCGCACCAGGTCCTCGTACACCCCCACCCCTTCCACGAAACCCGGCAGCGCGAACCGCTCGTTGGCCTGGTCCACCTGGAGGGTGTCGGTGTTCATGATCAGGAACGGCGAGAAGCCGTAGGTCGGCACCCCCGCCACCCGGAAGAAGCGGGCGTCGGTGGCGGTCCAAGGGAGGAAGTAGGGGCCCGTGGGAACGTCGGGGTAGCGCTCGCTCAGGGTCTCCTGGATTCCCTGGAACACCTCGTGGTCCAGCGGGCTGCCGGACCGGGCCGTCTCCGGCTCGTCGAGCAGGGTCGTCATGCCGAAGGTCAGCCAGCCCGGCACCAGCTTCTCCCGCACCGTTTCCAGGTCCTCCCCGGGCAGGAGCTGGAACTTGATCAGCAGCTCGTAGCCGCCCCCCTCGGCCTCCTCGACCCGGAACGGCACGGCCTCGTTGCGGAGCATCGACCGGATGTAGGCCGGCAGCTCGCGGAACGACTTGAGGTCGCCCATCGCCACCTCCGGGCTCGCCACCAGCGCCTTGAGGTCCTTGCGGTCACGGGTGGGCCCGTAGCCCACCAGCACGGTCGCGACCTCCGGCGTCAGGCGCAGGTCGGTCTCGGTGGGCCCGATCTCCTTCAGGGTGGTCCGCAGCGCCTCCAGGCGCTCGCGGTCGCTGTCGCAGACGATCAGGTCCGCGTAGCGCTTCTGGGCGAACTCCGTGCCCCAGAACTTGATGTCGTCGCGCGAGCGCGCCTCCACCACCCCGCCCTCGGTCAGCACCGCCCAGAAGTTGCGGACCATCTCGGGATGGAGCTGGAGGATGCGGCGCACCCCCAGGCGGCTGCCGCGCTCCTCGCTGCTGGTGGCCAGGAAGAGCACCGACCGCTTCAGGGGCTTGCCGCTCCGCTTCAGCGCGATCATCGCCCGCATCTGCGCGATGGCGACGCTCTTCATGTCGAACACGCCGCGGCCGTAGATCCAGGGCAGCTCGATCCTGGCCGCGAAGGGGGGCGAGAACCACTCCTTGGGATCGGCGGCCGAGACGTCGATGTGGTTGTGGAGCACCAGCGGCCGGGAGTCCTTGCCCACCAGCCAGGCGTAGAGGTTGGCCTTCTTCGGGCCGACCTTCTCGATGCGGTAGGGGATGCCCGCCGCCGCGAACTGCCGGGCCAGGAACTCCGCCCCCTTGAGCTCGTCCCCCGTGGCTTCGCTGGTGTCGATCCGCACGTACTCCTGGAGCAGCTTCACCTCAGGCAGGTTGGCGTAGTCGCGCCGCATCCACTGCTCGCCCTGGCGCGCTTTCAGGGGCGCGTTGAGGAGGGACACCGCACCCCAGGTGAAGCCGGCCACCAGGACGAGGCTGCCGTACAGGGCGATCCGTGACGCCCGCCGGCGTTGACGTTCAAGAACCTGCAATCGCATGAGAACGGGGATGATAAACCGTCTTCGCCAGTTGTGTATGCTTCGCCGCGACATGGCCCGTTCCGATCGCCTTCCCCTTGCCCTGCTGCTGCTGGCGGGCGCGGCCGCCTGCCTGCGCTACCTCCTGGCGGAGATCGCGCGCCTGCGCGGCGGCCTCGGCTTTCCTCTGGACGACTCCTGGATTCATCTGCAGTTCGCGCGCAACCTGGCGGACGGTCTCGGGCTCTCCTACAACCCCGGCGAATTCGTGACGGGCTCCACCTCGCCGCTGTGGACGGCGATGCTGGCCCTGCTCTTCCCGCTGCCGGGGGACGTCGTCGTCTGGACCAAGATCCTCGGGCTGGCCCTCCACCTCGCCGGCATCGCCGCCACCTGGCGGCTCGCCCGGGAGCTGGACCTGGGGCCGGGTCTCTCCGCCCTCGCCGCGGGGCTGACCCTGTCGACCAGTTGGCTCGTCTGGTCGGCCCTGTCGGGGATGGAGATCCCTCTCTTCATCCTGCTCTCCCTGTGGGGGATGGTCCTCCATGTCCGCGAGCGGGCGGACGCCTCGCGGCCCCCGCTCTCCCTCGCGGTGCTGGCCGTGGCCGTCCTGGCCCGGCCGGAAGGGCTCCTGCTGCTGCTCCTCGCCGCGCTCGACCGCTTCCTGGTGTTCGAGCGCGAAGGGGAAGGGCTCCGCTGGCGCCGTCCGTCCCCTCGCGTCCTGCTGCTCGGGGCGGCCCTCGCCGTCTGCGCCCTGGCCGGTCCCTTCCTCTTCTACGCGTGGGCCGGCGGTTCCGTCCTGCCCACCACCTACGCCGCCAAGGGAGGCGGCGAGGTCCGCGGCCTGCTGCCCAACGGCCGCTATCTCTTCAACATTCTGGGGATCTTCTTCCGTCCCCAGCCCTGGTCGGCGTTGCTGGCGGGGGCCGGCGTGCTCGCGCTGGTCCAACGGCTCGGCACGCCCCGGGATCGGGGATTGCTGCCGGCTCTCTGGGTGTTGGCGCTGCCGCTGGCGTATTCGGTCCTGACGCCGGGCCCGACCAAGATGCTCGGCAACTTCGGACGCTACTACTTCCCCCTCTTCCCCGTGCTGGCCGTCCTGGCCGCCGTGGGCCTGGAGGGCGCCGTCCGCGCGCTGGCCGGGCTGTGGCGTCCCCTGCGCCTGGCCATGGCAGGAATCGGGGCCACCTTGATCCTCGCTCCCAGCGTCTACACGCTGTTCCAGGGGGAGCGGTTCTATGTGCAGAACGTCGCCAACGTCGAGGAGAGCGACGTGGCCATCGCCCGCTGGCTGGCGACGAGGGTCCCGCCGGACGCCGTGCTGGCGGTGAACGACATCGGAGCCATCAAGTACCTGCTTCCCAATCCGGTGGTGGATCTCGCGAGCATCGCGACCCCGGACATCGGCCGCGAGGTGAAAGCCGCCGCCGCGTCCGGGACGCCCTGGGGCAAGGCCATGATCGACGCCGTGGCCCGCCGCCAGCCGGAGTACATCGTGATCTTTCCCTCCTGGTTCCCCGACATCTCCCGGGACCCTCGCTTCCGGGCGGTGTACGTGCTCCCCATCGAGGGGAACATCACCATGGGCGGGAATGAGATCGTGGTGTACGAGACGCCGTGGACGCGGGTGCCGCTGGGGGGCCCGGGCTGACCCGGCCTGCCAGGGACGAGGGCTACTTCCCTCGCTCCGAGCCGCCCGCCGAGGTCACCCGCCAGATGACGTTGCCGACGTCGTCCGCCAGCAGCAGCGCGCCGCGCTTGTCGAGCGCGACACCTACGGGACGTCCCATGGCGTCCCCGTTGTCCTTGACGAAGCCGGTCAACACGTCGATCGGCTCGCCGGAGGGCTTGCCGCCGCTGAAGGGAACGAAGATCACCTTGTAGCCGCTGCGGGGCTTGCGGTTCCAGGAGCCGTGCTGGCCCACGAACATGCCGCGGTCGAAGCGGCCAGGCAGGGCGTTCCCTTCCGACCAGGCCAGGCCCAGAGAGGCGGTGTGCGGTCCCAGGGCGTAATCCGGCTTCAGGGCCTTGGCCACGAGGTCGGGACGCGGCGGCTTCACCCGCGTGTCGACGTTCTGGCCGTAATAGCTGTAGGGCCAACCGTAGAAACCGCCGTCCTGGACGGAAGTCATGTAGTCGGGCACGAGATCGCTGCCGAGCTCGTCGCGCTCGTTGACCGCCGTCCACAGGGCGCCGGTCGCGGGCTCCCAGGCCATCCCGACCGGATTGCGCAGGCCGGAGGCGAAGACGCGGTGGCTGCCGGTCGCGGGGTCGATCTCCCAGATCGCCGCGCGCCCCTTCTCTTCCTCCATCCCGTGCTCGGCCGCGTTGCTGTTGGAGCCGACCGCCACGTAGAGCTTCTTGCCGTCCGGAGAGGCGATGACGTTCTTGGTCCAGTGGTGGTTGCGAAGGCCCCCGGGAAGGTCGACGACCTTGACGGCGGGAGCCGTGATCCGGGTCTCGCCTTCCTTGTAGGGGAACTTCACGACGGCGTCGGTGTTCGCCACGTAGAGGGTATTCCCCACGAGCGTCATGCCGAAGGGCGAGTTGAGCCCGGAAAGGAAGGCCGAGCGCGTCTCCGCGACGCCATCGCCGTCCGCGTCCCGGAGCAGCGTGATGCGGTTGGCGCTGGGCACGGCGCCGCCGGCCTTCTTCTGGAAGAGCTTGAAGAACCAGCCCTTGAGCCCCTTGTTGTCCTTGGGCCGGGGTGGCGCGTTGGTCTCGGCCACGAGCACGTCACCGTTTGGAAGGACGTAGAGCCATCGCGGGTGCTCCAGGTCCTGGGCGAACGCGGCCACGGCCGTTCCTTCCGCGGCTACCGGCTTGGCTCTTTCCGGCCAGCCTTTCGCCGTGACGACGTGCACCAGGGGGATCAGCGACTTGTCCGGAGGTGGAAGGGTGGGTTGGGGACCGGTGCCGGCCGAGACGGGGAGCCGCGCCGAGGAGGCGCATCCTATGAGGCTCAGGGTGATCGCGGCAGTCAGCATCTTCGCTGGTGTGAACATGGCGACCTCCATTCAAGGAGAGCTCCAGCAAAATTCAAGCCTGTCTGTCTGCGATAAACTTTCGGAAAGAGATCCATGACTGCCCTAGAGGGTCCAACAAGTCCTCTGCCGGGTACTTTGCCCGGGACTCCGCCCGGCTGAAGGTGTCGAGCGCCAACGCGATCACCTCTTCCTGCGCGATCTTGATCGCGCCGAGATGGCCCGCGCCCGGCACGATGCGGCTGCGCCCTCCGGCGGCCTCGGCCAGGGCCCGGGTGTCCTCGGGGCGCACGCCACGGTCCTTTTCACCGCTGACATAGGTGGCGGCTTTCACCGACATCGCGCGGGCGTGGCTCCGGGCGTCCAGGAACCAATACGCCTGGCGCAGGACGTGACGGAAAAAGAGGTAGAACGGGCGTCCGAGCGGCGCGGCGCGCCAGGACCACTCCAGGAGGTGCGGAGAGACGTCCTCGAACATGGCGCCGGAGACCAGACGCGTCCGGGCCAGGACGGGATGAGCCCAATATCCACCGGAGCTGACGCCCCAGATGTGGAGGGGAAGGCCGCCGGCGCGCTCCCGTAGGTGCATCAGGCCGGCCTCGACGTCGCGGTCGAAGAACCCGTCCGAGGGATCGCTGGCGCCGAATCCACCCAGGTCGAGGGTCATGGCGTGGTATCCGGCGGAGCGCAGGGCCTGGATCCGGCCCCGCCGGTGGAAGTAGGCCTGGCCCCAGGGCAGCCAGGGATGGAGCAGCAGGACGACGCCGCGGGGGGCGCCGGCCGCCGGGAACCAGGTCGCCGAGAGCCGGCCCTTCCGTTTGGGGACGAAGACGTGTTCGAAGGGAGCCAGCCCCTCCGGCGGCTCCGGGGGCGCCGCGCGCTCCAGTCTGGGCGAGAGAGCCCGGAACAGCCCCGTCGCGAATCGTTCTTTCCACTCTTCCGGCCGGGACGGCGCCGTTGTTAGCTCCACGGTTGATCTCCCCCCGCTGGTCTCGTCCGGGAGATCAGGCGCGGGAGAGGGGGGCGGCGTTACGGGGAGCTTTGAAAGCCCCCTTTCCAAGTTCGCCGAGCTTTGAAAGAATTCGGCCGGTTTCTTTCAAAGCTCTCCGAGCTTGGAAAGCCGTCTTTCTTTTCTCCGGAGGAGGGCCATGAACCCGGCAGACTTCCGCGATCCCAGCGCGGGCAGGATCGTTCAGGCGCCGGGAGGATACGCGGCGTTCGTCCCCGCTCCGCTCCCTCCGGAGCTGCGGTACGACTCCGGGCTGGTCCTCGCCCTCTCCCGGGCGGACGCCGCTTTGAGCGAGTTGTCCGGGCTCGGCCGGCAGCTCCCCGATCCCAATCTCCTGATCGCCCCCTATGTGAGGCGCGAGGCCGTGCTCTCCTCGCGGATCGAGGGCACCCGGGCCAGCCTTTCGGACCTGCTGCTGGACGAGGCCGAGGTGGAGCCGTCCAGGGACGGTGACGTGCGGGAGGTTCGGAACTACGTCGAGGCGATGGAGTACGGGCTGGAGCGTCTGCGGGACCTGCCGCTCTCCCTGCGGCTCGTCCGCGAGCTCCATGAGCGCCTGATGCGAGGTGTCCGCGGGGATATGGCCACGCCGGGAGAGTTCCGCCGGTCCCAGAACTGGATCGGCCCGGCCGGCAGCACTCCCGCGACCGCCCCGTACGTCCCTCCTCCACCCGACCAGATGATGGACTGCCTGGCGAACTGGGAGGCGTTCCTGCACGACCGGGAGAGGTTCCCGGACCTCGTCCAGTGCGCCGTCATGCACGAGCAGTTCGAGGCAATCCACCCGTTCCTGGACGGCAACGGGCGGGTGGGGCGGCTGCTGATCACCGTGTTTCTCGTCGAGCGCGGGCGCCTCACCCAGCCGCTGCTCTACCTTTCGGACTACATCGAGTCGCGCCGGCAGGACTACTACGAATCGCTGCAGCGCGTGAGGACGGACGGTGACTGGTCCGGCTGGATCCGGTTCTTCCTCGTGGGCGTGGAGGAAACAGCGCGGTCCGCGGTCCGGCAGGCCAGCCGGCTCATGGATCTGCGGGAGACCTACAGACAGCGTCTCAACCGGCGGCCCAACGCCCTGAGGCTCCTGGACGAGCTGTTCGCCAACCCCTACCTAACCGCGGCGCGCGCTACCCGGGTCCTGGGCGTCTCCGGCCCCACGGCACGGCAGGCCATCAAGGTCCTCCTTCAGGAGAGACTGCTCCAGGAGATGACCGGGCGGAGTTGGGGGCGCGTCTATCTGGCCCGCCCCATCCTGGAAGCCATCGAGGACAGCCCCGGAGGGGAGCTTTGAAAGACTTCTTTCCAAGTTTCCCGAGCTTTGAAAGAAAGCGGCCGTTTTCTTTCAAAGCTCCGGGCAGGTCTAGCCGGAGAGGAACAACCCCTCGATCGTGCCCTGGATCTGCATCGCCGCCTCGTAGGGGTCGGGGGCGTTGCGGATGGGGCGGCCGACGACGATGTAGTCGGCGCCGTTGCGGAGGGCGCCCTCGACGGTGACGACCCGTTTCTGGTCGTCCACGGGGCGGTTCTCCACCGGCCGGATGCCCGGGGTGACGATCAGCAGCTTCTCGCCCAGGTGCTCGCGCAGGGCGCGGGCCTCCAGCCCGGAGGAGACGATGCCGTCGCAGCCGATCTCCAGAGCGCGCCGGGCGCGGGAGAGGACGACCTGGTGGACGTCCGCCTGGAAGCCGAGGTCGTTCAGGTCCCCCTGGTCGAGGCTGGTCAGCACGGTGACGGCGAGGATCTTCAGGTCCCCCTTCTCCCGGCAGGCGGCCTCCAGGATGCCGTCGTTGCCGTGCACGGTCACGAAGGTGATCGGCCGTTCGCGGAGCTTGCGGACGGCGGAGCGGACGGTCTCGGGGACGTCGAAGAGCTTGAGGTCGGCAAAGACCTTCTTGTCCCTCTCCACCAGCCAGTCGATCAGCTCGAAATAGCCGCCGGCCGCGAACAGCTCGAGGCCGACCTTGTAGACCTGCACCGCGTCGTCCAGGGTCTCGACCAGGCGCTTCGCCTCTTCGGCGCTGGGAACGTCGAGGGCGAAGATCAGCCGCTCTTCGGGGGGGATGGTCTTGGTGGACAGGAAGGCGGGATCGCCGGTCTCGGGGTGCTTGGGCTCGTCGAACACGCTCATCGTCTCGGGCCTCCCGGCGGCACACCCTAGCACAGGGTCCGGCGTAAGATATCGCTCCATGCTCGAACGCATATTCCACGTGCGCGCGGCCGGCTCGACGCCGGGCCGGGAGATCCTCGGCGGTCTCACGACCTTCCTCACGATGGCCTACATCCTGGCGGTCAACCCCGTCTTCCTGAAGGCTGCGGGGATGCCGGAGGAGGGCGCGATCGTGGCCACGGCCCTGAGCGCCGCCCTCGCCACGCTGCTCATGGCGTTCCTCGCCAACTATCCCATCGCCCTGGCGCCGGGCATGGGGATGAACGCCTTCTTCGCCTACGGCATCTGCGTGGGCGCGGGGGTGCCCTGGCCCACGGCGCTGGGGATGGTGTTCTGGGCGGGGGTGGCCTTCGTCCTGCTGACCGTGACCGGCGCCCGGCGGGTGCTGGTGCGGGCGGTGCCGGAGGTCATCAAGCTCGCCGGGGCGGTGGGGATCGGCTTCTTCATCGCCTTCATCGGCCTCCAGCACGGCGGGATCGTCCGGGCCGACCCGAACACGATGGTGGCGATGGGCGACCTGACCACGCCAGCCGCCCTGCTGACGCTCTTCGGCCTCGCCCTCTCGCTGATCCTGATGGCGGCGGGCGTGCGGACGGCGATCTTCTGGGGGCTGGTGGCCACCCTGATCGCGGCCCTGGTCACCGGGGAAGTCCAGGCGCCCGCCGCGCTCGCTTCGGTCCCGGGGTTTTCTCTGCCGGGCCTCCAGATCGACCTCCTGGGCGCCCTGCGGCTGGAGTACGTGCCGCTGATGCTGGTGCTCCTCTTCTTCGCCCTGTTCGACACCCTCGGCACCCTGATCGCCGTGGCGCATGAAGCCGGATTCCTGCGCGACGGCGAGCTGCCGCGGATCGAGCGGGCGCTCGCGGCCGACGCCTTGGGGCTGGCCGGCGGCGCGCTGATCGGGACGTCGCCGGTGACGTCCTACATCGAGAGCGGCTCGGGCGTGGGGGTGGGTGCCCGGACAGGGCTCGCCAGCGTGGTGACGGGCCTGCTCCTGCTGGCGTCCCTGTTCATCACGCCCCTGGTGGGGATGGTCGGACAGGCGGATGAGGCCGGCCTGACGCCGGTGACGGCGCCGGCGCTGATCCTGGTGGGGATACTGATGGTCCGGGCCGTGCGGGAGATCGACTGGTCCGACCTGACGGAGGCGGCGCCGGCGTTCTTCACCGCCCTGGTGATGCCGCTGACCTTCAACATCTCGCACGGCCTGGCGGCGGGGATCGTCGTCTACGTGCTGGCCAAGGCCGCCGCCCGGCGCTGGCGGGAGGTGCACTGGCTGATGTACGTGCTCGCGGGGCTGTTCCTTCTCCGCTACGCCCTGCTGCCGGCGTAGCGGAGGGGGATGGTTTCAGGGCGTGTTGCCGTCCCGGAGGAGGGCCCGGAGCTGGGCCGGATCGACGGGCTTGGTCAGGTGCAGATCGAAGCCGGCTTCCTTGGAACGCTTGCGGTCCTCTTCCCGGCCGTAGCCGGTGACGGCGATCAGTTTGGCCGAGCGGGTGGCCGGGTCCCGGCGGAGCTCAGCCGCGACTTCGAAGCCGGTCATCCCGGGAAGACCGAGATCGCAGAGCACCACTTCGGGGTGGAACAGCCGGGCCGCCTGGACGCCGTCCGTGCCGGAGGCCGCCAGCTCGACCTGGTGGCCCGAGAGCTCCAGAAAGTCGCGCATGGTGGCCGCGGCGTCGGGATTGTCCTCGACGACCAGGATCCTGCGCGCGCCGGGAGCCGACGCGGCGAGGTGCAGAGAATCCTCCGGCCCCACCTCGCTGGCGACGCCGGCGATCAACGGCAGCCGGAAGGAGAACTCTGAGCCGCGGCCCGGCCCTTCGCTGCGCGCAGCCACCTCCCCGCCGTGCATCTCGACGAGGCCCTTGACCACCGCCAGGCCGACTCCGAGGCCGCCCAGGGAGCGGTCCAGGCTCTGGTCGCCCTGGCTGAAGACCTCGAACACATAAGGAAGCTCCTCGGGCTCGATCCCCGCGCCGTTGTCACGGACCGAGACCTCCACCCGCCGGTCGCCGTCCGTCCGCCGCGCCCGGACGGTGACGCTCCCGCCGGGGCTGGTGAACTTCACGGCGTTCTGCAGCAGATTGGAGAGGACCTGGGAGAGGCGGAGCCGGTCGCCCCGAACGCCGAGCGGCTCGCCCGGAAGGTCGAGACGGAGCTTGAGGCCGGCCTCCCGGAAGGCCTCCTCGTAGCCCTCGACCGTGTCGTGCACCAGGTCGGTCAGCTCCAGCTCCTCGAGCTGGAGCTCGACCTGGCCACGGGTGACCCGGGAGGCTTCCAGCAGATCGTCGATCAGCAGCGCCTGGTGATGGACCTGGCGCTCGGCCGCCTCCAGGGCCCGCCGCCAGGTCTCGTCCCCTTCGCCCTTCATCCGCAGCACCTGCAGCGCGTTGCTGATGGTGCCCAGGGGGTTGCGCAGCTCGTGGGCGAGCATGGAGAGGAGCTCGTCCTTGGCCCGGTCGGCCCGCTCGAGGGCCTTCCGTTTCTGGGAGAGCCGCAGGCTCACCTCCTCCAGCTTCTGCTCGTTGGAGCGGGCGCGCCGTACCTGGGCCATCATCCAGTCGATCCGGTCGCCGGGCGAGCGGTCGCCGAGGACCATCTCCGGGGGCTCGTAGAAGGCGTTCGGGCAGACCTGGCTGCCGAGCACGGCGAAGGGATGGGTGTGGAGGGCGTCCTGGATCCAGGCGGCGGGCGAGTCCTCGCGGGAGTACCGGCAGAGCGCGCTGGTGCGGCTGCCGTCGAGGAAGCGGTTGAGGTGCGCCTCGTATTCGACGAGGCGCTCGGCCCCCGGAGTCCCCTCCAGGACCCAGCTCATGCTCCAGGTGGCCCGCAGTCCCGAGAAACCGTCGTCCAGGGCCTGCTGCTCCGTCTGGCGGAGCGAGTCCATCATCGTGCCCGGGTCGAATCGTCCTTCCGGCAGCCAGTGCTCGCGCCGGGTGATGACGACCAGGGCTCCCCGGTCCAATTCGGAATCCACGTCGACGCCGGCTTCCCGCAGGGCGCGTTCGAGGCGCTTGCCGCTGGCGGCGTGGCCGACGAAGAGGCAGCGCTCGCCCACCGCGAGGCCGGCTTTGATATAGGGCACCAGCGCCGCCATCTGTTCGGCGGCGCTGTGATAGATCAGGCAAAGGTGGTCGCCCTGTCTGATGCGGGCGATCCGCCGTTCGAGCTCACGGTCCACGACTCCATCCTCCACGTCCGCGAGCCGTTCCAAAACGGCTCCGCACGAGGCGACTGCAAGAAGCGTGCAGGGCCGCTAAACGCCTGGAAAAAGGAAAAGCAGGAGCTTCGGGGTGGGGAGAAAAGCCTGTTGCGAGCGGCCGTTGGACGGCCGCTCAGGCGTCAACCCATCTCTTCCGAGGGCTCGCTTCCGCCGCCGACGCCGCCGGAATGCGGCTGCTGCTGCTGCTGCTGAGAGAGCGAGCCGTGGAGATAGCGGACGAGCTTGTGGAAGCCGTCCAGCATCTCGCTCAGCGCCCGCTCTTCCTCAGGAGGAAGCTGGCGGTTGAGCCCCAGGATGCGATAGACGTTCAGACCGCTTAGGTCCCCCGCGTCTTGAAGAGACTCCTGTGGGTCACGATAGTAACCCTGCCAGTTGTCCCGTCCAGAGCCCGGCCGGCGGATCGCCTCCGGCCGTTCATTGACGATCTGGAGCGCGTTGTGAAGATCGTTGAGATCGCACTCCAGAGCGGCCAGGATCTTCTCCAGCGTGTCGAGCGACGGCTTCTGCTTGCCGGTCTCGTAGGCGGAGAGCATCGCCTTCGTGATCCCTGCCGCGTCGGCGACCTGGTACTGCCTCTTGCCCTGTCTGTCTCGGAGCCAGCGTAAGGCCCTGCCAAGTCCATTGAAGATCGACATGACCGGAAATCTACCTTCTCTGAAGCCCCGTGGCAAGCACAAACTTATGTGGATCAATGACTTGGCTTAAGAAAAAGGTTCCTGCTCCGCATACCTTTGTCCCGCCTTGCGGTGTTCATGCCCGCATGAAAGTTGTTTCTGCTGACAATATGTGCTCTACAATAGGTCCGCTGCGGCGGCTTCAGGTTCTCTGTTTCCGTGCTCACAATTGGACAAAAGAATAATCCGGAGTGGCGTATCAGGGAGATTCCAAAGCATGACGGAAGGTCATCCCGCCCCCGGTCTGCTGGAAGCCTTCATGCGGAGCGAGGCCTCCGCCCCGGATCGGCTCCGGATCGTACGCCATCTGCTGCGCGGCTGTCCTCGATGCGTCGCGGTGACCCGCCGCGTCTGGAGCCTCGGAGAGCCCAGGGCGCAGGAGGCCCGGGAGAGCCTGGGCGCCGGCGCCGATCGCTGCCCGACTCCTCGGTAGTAGACTGGGGGCGGTGAGTGAGGTCCCGTCTTCTTCGATCCTTTCCCAGGCGACCGCCAACGCGCTGGAGTTCCCGAGCCTGCTGGCCGTGGTGTCGCATTTCGCGGCCAGCGACCTCGGCAGGGAGCGCGTGCTCGCGCTCCGGCCCTTCGAGGACGAAGGGGAGCTGAGGCGGCGGCGGACCCTGTTCGAGGAAGCCTCCCGCCTGGTCGGCGAGCGCTCGCTCGTGCCCAACTTCGAGGTGCCGCTGGGCGATCTCCTGGTCCGCCTGACGAGCGGCCGTCCGCCGCTGGAGGGGATCGACCTCGTCCGGCTGGCGGACCTCGGCAAAGCCAGCCGCGCCGCGGTCGTCCGCATCCGGGAGGCGGTCCCCCCCTGCCCGGCGCTGGGGGAGATGGCCCGCGAGCTGCCGGACCTCGACCCGCTGCTGCGCCGGATCGAGCGGACTCTGGACCGCCGGGGCGAGGTGCGCGAGGACGCCAGCCCCCGGCTCGCGGCGCTCCGGAAACAGATCCGCACCGTCCGCGACCAGATCTACCGCGAGCTGGGCGAATTCGTCTCCAGCCACAAGGAGGACCTCTCCGAGGAGACCATCCCCATGCGCGGCGGCCGGCTGGTCGTGGTGCTCCAATCCGGCGCCCGGGGGCGCACGGGCGGGCTCGTGCACGGCCGGTCCGCCACCGGCAGGAGCTTCTACTTCGAGCCGCTGCAGGTAGTCGAATCGAACAACTCGCTCCAGCAGTCGGTGGAGGACGAGGAGGCGGAGCGCCGGCGCATCCTCCTGGAGCTGATCGAGGCGGCGCGGGCGGCGCTCCCCGCCCTGCGGGAGCACGCGCGGTTCCTCGGCGAGCTGGACCTGCTCCAGGCGGCCGTGCGCTTCGGCGACCGCTGCGGCGGCTCCCTGCCGGAGATCGGCGCGCGGCACGACCTGCGCCTGCTGGCGGCCCGCCACCCGTTGCTCGACCCCTGCCTCGCGGACGTCCGTGAGGAAGCCCTCGGGCAGGCGGGCCATTCCGGCGACATCGTGCCCCTCCACGTCGAGCTGGCCCCGGAGCGGCGGATCCTCGTGATCACCGGCCCCAACGCCGGCGGCAAGACCGTGGCCCTCAAGACCACGGGCATCCTCGCGCTCCTGGCGCAGTGCGGGTTCCCCATCCCGGCCGGCGCCGGCAGCCGCACTCCCTTCCTGCGCCGCCTGGTGGCGACGGTGGGTGACGAGCAGGACCTGCTCGCCGACCGTTCCACCTTCAGCGGCCGGCTGCTCCGCCTCAAGGAGGCCTGGGAGGGGGCCGGGCCGGACAGCCTGATCCTCCTCGACGAGCTGGGCTCCGGGACCGATCCGGAAGAGGGGGCGGCCCTGGCCGAGGCGCTGCTCGAAGGCCTGCTCGAAAAGCGGAGCCTGGGGGTGATCACCACCCATCTGGCCCAGCTCGCCGCCGCCGCCCTGGAGCTGGACGGCGCCACCTGCGCGGCCATGGAGTTCGATCCGGACACCGGCCGGCCCACCTTCCGGCTGGTCCTTGGGCCCCCGGGAGCCAGCGAGGCGCTGGCCCTGGCCCGCCGACTCGGCCTCCCCGCCGAGTGGCTGGACCGGGCGGAGGCACGCCTGGGGTCCGAGCACCGCGACCTCCGCCGGCTGATCGCCGAGGTGGAGAGGGTGCGCCAGGAGCTGGCCGAGACGCGGGAAGGGCTGGAGATCGAGCGCGCCGACGCCGAGAAGCTGCGCCGCCGTCTGGCCGAGGAGCGGGCGGCCCTGGAGGAGGAGCGGCGGAACGTCGGCCGCCGGATGAAGACCGAGCTCGACCAGTTCCGCCGCGAGACCACGGAGCGCCTGCGCCGGGAGGTGGACCGCCTGCGCGAGCGCTTCGAGGAAGGGCGGCGGCGGGGCCTGGCCGAGGAGGCGGTCCAGACCCTCTTCGTGGAAGCCCCGGTCTTCGAGGAGGAGGACGCGGAGCCCGAGGGTCCGCTGGCCGTGGGCGGGAACGTCCGCCACCGGGGGCTCGGCTGGACGGGCGTCCTGGAAAAGCTGGAGGACGGCAGGGCCGAGGTGGTGGTGCGCGGCAAGCGGGTGCGCTGCCGTCCCGAAGAGCTGGCTCCCGCCAACCCGGAGAACCGCGCCGCCCGTAGGGAGCGCGAGAGGGAGACCCGCGCCGTCCCCGGGGTGCCGGTGTCGGCGCAGGGCGGTGGGGACATCGACGAGGGCATCTCTCCGGAGATCAACCTGATCGGGATGCGCGTCGAGCCGGCGCTGGAGCAGTTGGATTCCTACCTGGACCGGGCGCTCCTCGCCTCGCGCAAGCAGGTGCGGGTGATCCACGGCCACGGCTCGGGCCGGCTGCGCCAGGCCGTGCGCGAGCATCTCAGGGGTCACCGGGGAGTCGCCGGCATCCGGTCGGGGGCGCCCAACGAGGGCGGCGACGGCGCCACCGTGGTGACCTTCCGCGGCGCCTGACGGCGGAGCCATGCCCCTCGGCAACGTCCACATCACTCCCCAGCTCGTGCAGGCGGTGCGCGACGCCGTCGACATCATCGCCATCGCTTCCGAGCACACCCGGCTGCGCAAGGCCGGGCGGCGCTACCAGGGCCTCTGCCCCATCCACAAGGAGAAGACGCCGTCCTTCAGCGTCGATCCCACTCAGGGGCTCTTCTACTGCTTCGGCTGCGGGGCCGGCGGCGACGCCATCAAGCTCCACATGCTGACCACCGGGGACGACTTCCCGGCCGCGATCGAAAACCTGGCCATGCGCTACGGCATCCCCCTGCCGAGCCGGAGCGAGGCGCGCTTCGCGGGAGGGAAGACCGAGGCCGATCTCGAAGGCGCGCTCCAGGCCGCGGCGCAGTTCTTCACCGACCAGCTCCGCAAGTCCCCCTTCGCCCGCGGGTACCTGGAGAAGCGGAAGATTCCCCCGGAGCTGATCGAGCGCTTCGGGCTGGGCTATGCCCCGGACGGCTATGAGAACCTGCTCCAGGCCCTGCATCCCAGGATTCCTCTGGCGGACCTCGAAGCGTCCGGGCTCGTCGGGCGGTCCGAGCGGAGCGGCAAGCCCTACGACCGCTTCCGGCACCGCCTGATGTTCCCCATCCACAACGCCTCGGGCCGGCTGGTGGGGTTCGGCGGGCGTGCCCTGGGGGACGACAAGGCCAAGTACATCAACACCAGCGAGACGGACCGCTTCCACAAGGGTTCCCTCCTCTACGGGCTCCACCTGGCCAAGCGGGAGATCCGGGACGCCGGGCGCGCCGTCCTCTGCGAGGGCTACTTCGACGTCATCGGCACCGTCGCCTGCGGCTTGGAGGGGGCGGTCGCGGGGATGGGCACGGCCCTGACGCCGGAACAGGCGAAGCTCCTCTCCCGTTACGCCGAGGAGGTCGTGGTGGCCTACGACGGCGACAACGCCGGCGAGAACGCCTTCCGCCGCGCCCTCCCCCTGCTGCTGGGGGAGGGCTTGGGGGTGCGGCGGGCCCGCTTCCCGGGCTCGCACGATCCGGACTCCCTGCGGCTGGAAGCGGGGGAAGAGGCCGTGCGAGCCGCGATCGAGGGGTCCGAGGACGCCGTGGTCGCGGAGCTGGACCGGCTCATCCCTTCGGGCGCGGGGCGGGAGCCGCGCGCCCAGGCCAAGGCCGCCACGGACGTGGCCGAGCTGCTGCGGCCCATCCCGGATTCGATCCTGCGGTTCAAGTACAGCCAGCTCGCCGCCGACCGGCTGCGGGTGCCGGTCGAGATGCTCTCCCGGCGGACGGGGGGCGGCGCCGAGCGGCCGGTGGGGCCTCCCCGGGCGTCCGCGCCGCCGGACGGGGCGCCCAGCCTCGTCCGCAGCCTGGAGGAGACGGCGCTCGAGCAGCTCCTGCGGGAGGAGAACCGGACCCAGATCCCCTCTTTGGACGACCTTCCTCCGTCCGAAGTCTTTCTGGATCGCGGCTACAGGAATATTTACGAGGTCTTCCGCGCTCTATATGCAGAAGCCAGCGTCCCCCCGGACTTCCACGGTGTGAGGTCCAGGTTAGGGGAAGACGAGGCGGCGGTTGCCCGATTGGCGAAAATCGTGCTAGAAAGGGAGGTTGCTTCCGGAAGGATCGGGCTTCTGGAGTCCCTCGACAAACTGGCGGACCGCTGGCGGCGGCAGCGGATCAAGGAACTGCACGGAGAGATCAACGAGGCGCAGCGCAAGGGGGATCATGCGCTCCGCGACCGCCTCGTGGACGAGAAGACACGTTTGAGCCGCAGCTTGCATCGGGCTTCCCGGCAGGGCGCGAACCACGGGCTCTAGGAGCCCCTTTTCGCGTTCCTGGCCCTGATCAACGCTGAGAGGGAGAATATATCTTGACGATCAGCCTCACACCCGTCGAAGAGAAGTACAGCTCGGTCAAGCAGCTCATCGAGCTGGGCAAGGAGAAGGGCTATCTCCTGTACGACGAGATCTACGAGATGCTGCCCGAGGAGGTGGTGAGCCTCCCGGACGAGCTGGACGAGATCTATCTCCGGTTCGCCGATCTCGGGGTCGACGTCATCGACCGGCCCGAGCGCTACCAGAACCGGGACGACTTCGAATCCGGCGCGAGCGAGTACGACAAGAAAGAGGACGAGACGACGGAATTCGGTCTCGCCACGCACGAGAAGACCAACGACCCCGTGCGCATGTACCTGCGCGAGATGGGGACGGTGCCGCTGCTCGACCGCGAGGGCGAGGTCGAGATCGCCCAGCGCATCGAGCAGGGCGAGTGGATGATCTACGAGGCCCTGTGCGAGAACCCGGTGGTCCTGCGGGAGCTCCTGCGCCTGAACGAGATGGCGGCCAAGGACAAGCGGATCCTGCGCGAGCTGGTCTCCGCCGATCCCGACGAGCCGCTCGATCCCAAGGCCGCGGACCGCATCAAGGGCAACCTGAAGATCTTCGAGCAGATCGCGGCGAACGACCACGAGATCCAGGAGCTCCGCAAGCGCCAGAAGCGCTGCAAGCCGGACGGCGAGAAGTACCTGGAGATCGAGCGGGAGATCGACCGCCTGGTCGCCAAGATCGCCAAGGACATCCGGACGGTCGACTTCAGCGTCCAGACCCGCAACCGGCTGGTGGACTTCCTGAAGGACATCGACCGCCAGTTCTCGCGCTTCGAGCAGGACATCAAGCGGGCGCAGACGGCCCTCAAGCGGGAGACCAACGAGGAGCTCAAGGCCCTGCACCGCCGGCGCATCGACAAGTACCGCGGCTCGCTGCGCGAGCTGGAAGAGCGCTACGGCACCACGCACGCCGAGATCGCCTCGACGATCGAGAAGATCCGCCTGGGCGAGGCGACCTGCGAGCGCGCCAAGGAGGAGCTGATCGTCGCCAACCTGCGGCTGGTGGTCTCGATCGCCAAGAAGTACACCAACCGCGGCCTCCAGTTCCTCGACCTCATCCAGGAGGGGAACATCGGCCTGATGAAGGCGGTGGAGAAGTTCGAGTACCGCCGCGGCTACAAGTTCTCGACCTATGCCACCTGGTGGATCCGGCAGGCGATCACGCGCGCCATCGCCGACCAGGCGCGGACGATCCGCATCCCGGTGCACATGATCGAGACGATCAACAAGCTGACCCGCACCAGCCGCTCGCTGGTGCAGGAGCTGGGCCGCGAGCCCACCGCCGAGGAGATCGGCGAGCGCATGGACCTGCCCGCCTCCAAGGTGCGGAAGATCATGAAGATCGCCCAGGAGCCCATCTCGCTCGAGACGCCGATCGGCGAGGAGGAGGATTCGCACCTCGGGGACTTCATCGAGGACAAGAACGCGGTCTCCCCGATCGACTCGGTGATCTTCGCGAACCTCAAGGACCAGACCCGCAAGGTGCTCAAGACCCTGACGCCGCGCGAGGAGCTGGTGCTCAAGATGCGCTTCGGCGTGGGCGACGGCTCCGAGCACACCCTGGAAGAGGTGGGCCGCTCGTTCAACGTCACCCGCGAGCGCATCCGCCAGATCGAGTCCAAGGCGCTGCGCAAGCTGCGTCACCCCAGCCGGGCGACCAAGCTGAAGCCGTTCCTGGACTCGGCGTAGAACGTTGACAGCGCGCGCTGGTTGCGCCTAAAATCCCCGCCTCCGGTGGAAGCCGGAGGCGTTTGTTCCTTGCACTCCTGGGTAGCTCAGCGGTAGAGCGATCGGCTGTTAACCGATTGGTCGGGGGTTCAAATCCCTCCCCAGGAGCCATTTCCTTCCTTCTCCCAAAAATCGATCGCCATGACCTGGATGATCTATGGCGCCAACGGCTACACCGGGGACCTTGCGGCCCGCGAGGCGGTGAAGAAGGGGCTTTCGCCCATCCTGGCCGGGCGCAACGCCGAGGCCCTGGGCAAGCTCGGGCGGGAGCTCGGCCTCCCCGTCCGCACCTTCCCGCTGGACAACCCCCAGGCCGCCGCGGCCGAGCTGTACGGCGTCAAGGCCGTCCTCCACTGCGCGGGTCCCTTCGTCCACACCAGCGCGCCGATGGTCGACGCCTGCCTGGCGACGGGGGCGCACTACCTGGACATCACGGGCGAGATCGCCGTCTTCGAGGCGGTCCTGGCCCGCGGCGAGGAGGCCCGCAAGGCCGGGGTGGCGCTGCTCCCCGGCGTCGGGTTCGATGTCGTGCCCAGCGACTGCCTGGCCGCCCGGCTCGCCGCCGCCCTGCCGGACGCGACCGAGTTGGAGCTGGCTTTCTACACCGAGGGCGGCAGCGTCAGCCGGGGCACGATGAAGACCATGATCGAGAGCCTGCCGCACGCGGGCGCGATCCGCAGGAACGGCCGCATCGTCCCCGTGCCCGTGGCCTTCGACGCCCGGGAGATCGACTTCGGCGGCAAGGCCGGAAAGCGCTGGGCCATGACGATCCCCTGGGGCGACGTCTCCACCGCCTACCACTCGACGGGCATCCCCAACATCCGGGTCTACTCGGGGACGCCGCCGGCGACCATCCGCAAGATGAAGCGCCTCGCCCCCTTCCTCCCCCTGGCGGGCTGGAAGCCCGTCAAGCGCTTCGCCCAGCGCTGGGTGGAGCGCAAGGTGACCGGTCCTTCCGAACGCGTCCGGCAGACCGCCCGCGTCTACCTCTGGGGACAGGCGCGGAACGCCAGCCGGTCCGTCGTCGCGAGACTGGAGACGCCGGAGGGCTACCACTTCACGGCGGTTTCGGCTGTCGCCGCGGTGGAACGGGTCCTGGCGGGAAAAGTCCAGCCCGGCGCCTGGACGCCGTCGCGGGCGTTCGGAAAGGACTTTGTCGCCGAGCTGCCGGGAGTGGTCGCCGGTTAGGCGCAGTTCACGCGGACCCGGTTCCAGGCGTTGTTCGCGTAGCCCTTGAAATTCCAGACCTGAGCGGGGTGCTCGGGCTGGGTCTGGGCGGCGCTGTCGAAGGCCCGGCAGACGATCTCGTGCTCGCCCGGCGCGAGGTCGAGGGTCGCCTCCCAGAAGCGCCAGGTCCAGGCGCCGTCGCCTGCCGCGATGTCGGCGGTGTTCCAGGTCCGGCCGCCGTCGGAGGAGAGATCCACCCGGGCCACCTGCCTGCCGCCCGCCGCCACCGCCCAGCCCCGCACGATTACCCGACCGGCCGGGACGGTCTGCCCGGCCTGGGGCTCGCAGATGACGGAGTTGAGGGGCGACTCGCCCAGCATGAGCCCCTTCTCCCACTCGACGTTCCCTGGATTCATGGCCGCGGGGAAGAGCCGGTAGGCCTTGGCCTGGAAGTAGTTGTCGGAGGGGGTCTCCTGGAGTGTGATGCGAGAGATCCATTTCACGCTGCGGGCGCCGATGTAGCCCGGCACGACGATCCTCAGGGGCGCGCCGTGGACCGCCGGCAACGGTTCGCCATTCATCGTGTCCGCCAGCAGTACTCCGGGATCCACGGCTTTGTCGAGCGGGATCGAGCCGCCGAAGTTGAAGCGGTGGCCGTGCGCTCGGTCTCGTCGAGCCCGAGGAAAGCGGCGTGACGCGCCTCGGATTTCGGCCCGGCGCCGGCGAGCACCTCGCGCAGCGGGACCCCGGACCACTCGGCGGTGCTGATGGCCTCGGTCCCCCAGGGCAGCTCGCCCGGAATGGGAGAGACGGCTGCCATTTCGATCCGCCGGTTCCCGGCGCACTGGAGGGTGGCGGTGAGCGTGGTCCGCGGGTACTCCCGCAAGTCCTCCAGAGACAGGGAGAGAGGCCGTTCCACCAGGCCGTCCACCATGAGACGGAAATCCGCCGGGTCCACCTGGGGGATGTCGCCGTGGTTGCGGGAGAAGAACAGTTCGTTCGGCGTAAGAAAACCGCGCCGAAGGTGCTGGGGCGGAGGGCCGCCATTGAACGGCGACTTCTCCCGCACAAGGAAATCAGGATGCTTGCCGAAGTCGCTCATCCGGTGTGGATCAATCGTCGTAGACCAGCGACCTGGTGCGCCGGCGGTAGAGGCCGTCGTCGCCCGCGGGCTCGAAGATGTCGCAGTGGTCCATCTCGCCGCCGTAGACGTGGAGGGTGAGCGAGGGGCGGTCGGGGAGGGCGTTCGCCAGCACGTGGTGCTCGAACGGGGGGATCAGCGCTCCCGCCGAGCCGGCGGAGGCGTGCACGCCTCCCTGATCGGCGAAGCGGCAGACGCCGTCCTCCCGTTCCTCCATCAGCTCGTAGCGATGGACGTACATCTCCCCCTCCACGACGCCCTCGACGCACCAGATGCCGGAGTGGTCGTGAAGCGCCGTGCGCTGCCCGGGCCCCCAGGTCATGATCACGGCCGTGAAGCCCAGCTCCGCATCCTGATACAGCAGGCGGCGGGCGTAGCACTCCGGTTTGATCCGGCGGAAGCGCTCCGGCAGCCGCAGGCCCTGGGCCGGGATGAAAGACTCCAGGTCGTTCTTGATCCGCTCCGTGATGGCGGCGACATCGCCCAGACGCGCCGCTTCGCACAACCTGTCGATCAAGGGATCCACTACGGGCGCCGCCGTTTTCATCGGAGAGGTCTCCTATCCCGGTTATTCCTGCTCCAGATAAGTGTATCCCGAGAGCCCTTCCTCGTACCGGCGGAGGAGGAGCCGCGATTCCTCCAAGGTGATGCGCTTGGCCCGCAAGGCCTGCTCGGCCGCCTGCCGCACCCGGGCGACGAGGTCCTCCCGGTTGTAGCGCACGTAGCGGAGCACGTCGCTCACCGTGTCGCCGTTGACCACCCCTTCGATCTTGTAGTCGTCCTCCGGATCGAGGGAGACGTGCACCGTGTTGGTGTCGCCGAAGAGGTTGTGGAGGTCGCCCAGGATCTCCTGGTAGGCGCCGACCAGGAAGACGCCCAGGTAGTACGGCTCGCCGTGCCGGAAGTCGTGCAGTTCCAGGACGTCCTTGACGTCGCGGCGGTCGATGAAATGGTCGATCTTGCCGTCCGAGTCGCAGGTGATGTCGGCCAGCACCGCGCGGCTCCCGGGCTCCTCGTTCAGGCGGTGGATCGGCACGATGGGGAAGAGCTGGTCGATGGCCCAGGAGTCGGGGACCGACTGGAAGACGGAGAAATTGCAGAAGTAGGTGTCCGCGAGCTGCCGCTCCAGGCCTTCGAGCTCCTCCGGCACCTGCTGCAGGGTGCGGGTGATGCGGAGGATCTTCTGGCAGGTCGCCCAGAACAGGTCCTCGGCCAGGCCGCGGTACTCCAGCGACAGGTGCCCGAGGTTGAAGAGGCTCTGGCACTCGTCGCGGTAGGAGATGGCGTCGTGGTACGACTCCAGGATGTTCTTGCGGGAGACCTCCCGGTAGGTCTCGAAGAGGTTCCGCAGCGAGGGCTCGGCGTCCATCGGCGGCCGGCGCGGCAGCTTGCCCACCTCGAACTCGGAGACGCCCAGCACGTCGATCACCAGGACCGCGTGATGGGCCACCGTGGCGCGGCCGGACTCGGAGACGATCGTCGGGTGCGGCACGCCCTTGGCGTCGCACACCTCCATGATGCCGAAGACGATGTCGTTGGCGTATTCCTGGAGGGTGTAGTTGAGCGACGACGTGAAGTTCGTCTGCGAGCCGTCGTAGTCGATGCCAAGGCCGCCGCCCACGTCGAGGTAGCCGAGCGGGGCGCCCAGTTGCACCAGGTTGACGTAGACCTGGGCGGCCTCGCGCAGGCCGTCCTTGACCGAGCGGATGGACGAGATCTGGCTGCCGAGATGGAAGTGAAGCAGCTCGAAGGTGTCGAGGAGGTCGTGCTCCCGCATGAACTCGACCGCGTGGAGCAGGTTGCGCCCGGAGAGCCCGAACTTGGAACGGTCGCCGCCGGAGGCCTCCCAATGCCCCGCCCCCTTGGCCGAGAGCCGCGAGCGGATGCCGATGCGCGGGCGCACCCCCATCCGCTGGGAGATCTGCTGGATCAGCGGCAGCTCCGAAAACTTCTCCACCACCAGGATCACGTGCCGGCCGAGCTTGGAGGCCAGCAGGGCCGTCTCGATGTATTCCTCGTCCTTGTAGCCGTTGCAGACGATCAGCGCCTCTTCGTCCTCCAGCATCGCCATCACGGCGAGCAGCTCGGGCTTGGAGCCCGCCTCGAGGCCGAAGTGGTAGGGCCGGCCGTACTGGACCATCCGCTCGACCAGGTAGCGGTCCTGGTTGACCTTGATCGGATAGACGCCGCGGTAGGTGCCCTGGTAGCCGTACTCGGAGATGGCGCGGCCGAACGCCTCGTTCAGCTCGACGACCCGCGCCTTGATGATCTCCGAGAAGCGGATGAGGAGCGGCGGGGAGATCCCCCGTTCGCGCACCTCGTCCACCAGCTCCTTGAGGTCGATGGCCGGCGTGCCGGGCCCGCCGGGGTGGACGACCATGTTGCCGGCGTCGTCCACCGAGAAGTAGTTGTTCCCCCAACCCCGGATGTTGTAGAGGTCGAGGGAATCGGCCGGGGTCCAGCGGCGGGAGATCGGGGCGGTGGCCATCTCTATGCGGAAGCTCCTCTCGTCACCCCCTTGGGAGGGGGAAAAACCGGTTTACGTTTTCAGGGAAGGCCAGGAGGAGGACACACTCCGGGCCGCAGGGACTCTAACACGGAATCCAGGGAGGGCCTTCCCGGTGATCGCCTTCCGTTCTAGGGCGTCGGAGGCACGCGCGCGCCGCGGCGGGTCGAGAAAATGAACAGGTGTTGGGAAGGGAGGGTCTCGATCTGGTTGGCCAGCTCGAAACCCGCCGAATTCCACTCCGAGAGCACCTGCTCCACCGACATGCGGTGCGCCGGGAGGATGTGGGAGGCGGAGTCCCCTTCGGCGCGGTACTCGATCAGGACCACCGTGCCGCCGGGCGCGAGGCTCTCGCGGATACGGGCGAGCATCGGCTCGGGCTTCTGGAACTCGTGGTAGACGTCCACCAGCAGGATGCGGTCCACGCCGCCCCAGGGCAGCTTGGGGTCGGTCTCGCCGCCGAGGACGGGGACGATGTTGGTGATCCCCTCTCGGGCGGCGTATTTCTTGAGCAGATCGAGCATCTCGGGCTGGATGTCCACGGCGTAGACCTTCCCCGTGGGACCCACCTCCTTGGCGATGCGGCGGCTGAAATAGCCGGTGCCGGCGCCGATCTCGGCGACCTTCATCCCCGGCTTCAGCTCCATGGCCTGCAGGACCAGGTCGGGCCGCTCCTCCTTGTCGCGCCCATCGCGCTCCAGCCAGGCCGCCCCCTCGAAGCTCATGACGTTGGCCGGAGTGCGCTTGCCGGCCCTGGCGTTCTCGCCGTCCGCGGGCAGCGGCGCGCAGGCGATGCCGAGAAGGGCCAGCGTGAAGGCCCAGGCGCTCCAGCGGAGGGTGGGGTGACAGGGGCGGCGTTTGCTCATGACGGGTCTCCTGGGTTCTGTTCTGGAAGAACCTCGGGAGCGAGCCGCGTCATTCCGGGAAGGGATCGGCGGGAGGAGAAATAACCCGGATATCTACCTTCCGGAAATCTCTGTCTTTGGCTAGCAGTGGGCAGCCTTCCGCGACAGCGAGCGCATACGCGAAGCAGTCACCGAGATTGAGGGGATACCGGAGGCGTGCCTCTGCGGCGATCTGAGCCTGGACGACGTCAGGAGGCACGAACCTGATGCCGCTGTCGAACAGGCGAGCTTCCAGTTCTTCGAAGAGTTGAGGCTGCCGGTCCCGAAGAATGATCAACGTCTCCGCGAGATTTACCGTGCTCATCCTAAGGTCGGCGCCGTGCTGATTCAGGTATGAGGCAGCCCAGGCCGCCTCAGGTTCGTCAAAGAAGACAGCCAGGAGAACCGAGGTATCGACGACCAAGCCTTGTCAGCTCCAGAGGTCGTCGTGGGAGCGGAACCGAGGGTTGGGATTGAGTTTCGTCCTGTTTGCGAGGCCAATCCATTCCTTGAAATCAACTGCTCTTCGGACACGAGTCTCGCGCTCCAGAGTCTCGTGGACGGCGAGGCGGACAGCTTCCGATTTCGTTCTGAGCCCTCGTACCCGCATCAGCTTGGTCAAGGCAGCCTCGAAGTCGGGCGTAAGGTGAATGTTGAGCTGAGACATGTACAGAGCCTATACAGAAGCGCCTCTTGAGACAAGTCAGACGTCAGAATCCGCTTCCCCCAGCGGCCGCTCCATGATCAGGTACTCCTCCACCACCTTGCCGCCCAGCAGGTGCTCCTGGAGGATGCGCTCCAGGACTTCGGGCTCGCAGTGGCCGTACCAGGTGCCCTCGGGGTAGACGACCGCGATGGGGCCGCCGGCGCAGATGTCGAGGCAGTTGGCGCGCGTGGCGTAGACGCCGCCGTTCCTGGAGAGGCCCAGCTCCTTCAGCCGCTTGCGCAGGTATTTCCAGGCCTCGACCGACCGCTTCCGGCCACAGCATTTCGCCTTGGTCGGATCGCAGCAGAGGAAGATGTGACGCTGGATGGCCGGCACCCCCAGCTTCTCGGCGATCCGCCGCTGTTTCTTGAGGGTGTCTTTCATGACCGGCTTACAATGCTTTCATGAGAAGTCTGCTGTGGATCGTCCTCGCCGCCGCCGGGCTCCTGCTGCCGGGATCGCCGTCGCTCCAGGCGCCCGCGCCCGCCGCCGCGTCCCGTCCCAACATCCTGGTCATCATGACAGATGATCAGCGGGCCGACGACCAGCGCGTCCTCTCCAGGACCAGGGCGTTGCTCGAGGCCAAGGGGACCACGTTCACCAACAGCTTCGTCGCCCTCGCCCTGTGCTGCCCTTCGCGGGCGACCTTTCTCACCGGGCAGTATCCGCACAACCACGGCGTTCTCGCCAACTCCGGACCGAACGGCGGCTATTCCCGCCTGGATTCCTCGAACACCCTGGCGGTCTGGCTCCAGGACGCAGGCTACTACACCGCCCACGTGGGAAAGTACCTCAACGGCTACGGGACGGGCTCGCCGGACGCGCCCAGGGGCTGGTCGCGGTGGTTCGGTCTGATCGATCCCTCGACCTACCGGTACTTCGGCTACTCCGTCAGCGTGGACGGCGTGCCGGTGACCTACGGCGACTCCGCGGGCGACTACCAGACGGACGTCCTGGCGGCCGAGGCGGAGAGGATCATCCGCGCCCGGGCCGGCTCCGGCCGGCCGTTCTTCCTGAGCGTGGCCCCGCTCGCCCCCCACCTGGAACGCATAGGCAACAAGTCGTCCCCTCCCCGTCCCGCGCCGCGCCACGAACATGCCTTCGCGGACGAGCCCCTCCCGGCCACGCCTTCCTTCGACGAGCCCGATGTCAACGACAAGCCGTCCCACATCCGGCGCCTTCCCTCCCTTGCGCCGACCAGGAAAAGCCGCGCCCTGGCCAATCACCAGGCGCGTCTCGCCTCGCTGCTCGCCGTGGACGAGATGGTGGCGCGTCTGGTGAAGGCGCTGGCGGACACCGGCCAGCTCGACCGCACCGTCATCTTCTTCACCTCCGACAACGGCTTCTTTCTGGGCGAGCACCGCATCCCGGACGGCAAATACTTCGTCTATGAAGAGGCGGTCCGCGTGCCACTGATCGTCCGCGGCGGCGGCTTCGCGGCGGGCGCCCGGGTGGAAGCGCTGGTGTCCAATATCGACCTGGCGCCCACCATCGTCGCCCTGACGGGAGCGCGGCCGCGCCGGACGATGGACGGGCGGTCCCTGCTCGATCCGGTCAAGGACCGCACCCTGCTGATCGAGGGGTTCCACCAGAGCCGCGCCCAGCCCTCTTTCAAGGCGGTCCGCGACGCGCGCTGGCTCTACGTCGAGCACGCCACCGGCGACCGCGAGCTCTACGAGCTCCGGAACGATCCCCACCAGCTCCGCAGCCGGCACGCGGCGCCGGCCCTCTCGGCCGTCCGGCAGGATCTCGCGGGACGCCTCGCCCGGCTCCGGAAGTGCTCGGGCGCCTCCTGCCGCTAGAGCCAGTGCGTCTTCAACCACCGGCGGCTCCTCCTGAGCAGCCGTTGGAGATGCGTCCAGAAAGCCGCTCTGCGGCGGCGGCGGTGGGACTTCTTCATGTCAGGCTTTCCGGTCTCGCCTCCGGTAGACGGACGGGCCCGGCGTTCTGCCCCACCTCGGGGGGCGGATATACTTCCCCTTCGTTTTTGATGAGGAGAGGAGAACTATGGCGAAAAGCGGTACCGTCGATCTTTCGAAGCTGTCCCTGGAGGAGCTGCAGACCCTGGCGCGCGACATCGAGACCGAGATCGTGAGCCGCCGCGAGGCGGAACGGGAGCGGGTCCTGAGCCAGATGCGCGAGCTGGCGGCCAGCCTGGGCCTCACCCTGGAGGAGGTGGTCAAGGGGGAGAGGAACCGGGGGACCGTCGCCGCGAAATACCGTCACCCGGCCAACCCGGCCCTCACCTGGTCGGGCCGCGGCAAGCGGCCGGCCTGGGTGAACGAGGCGCTGGCGGCGGGGATGTCCATGGACGATCTGGCCGTCGCCGACGAATAGCGGCGGAGGAAGGAGGCAGGATGCGGAAGCCGGTCCGTTTGCTCGCCGCTCTGGCGCTGGTGGCGGCCTGCGCGAACAATGTCCCCCAAAAGGACCCGCCGAAGGACCAGGTCTGCGGCGGCATCCGGGGTCTCGCCTGCAAAGAGGGAGAATTCTGCGAGTTGCCCGCCGGCCAGTGCAGGTCCGCCGACCTGGAGGGCGTCTGCGCCCCACGCCCCGAGGTCTGCACCAAGGAGTACCGGCCGGTCTGCGGATGCGACGGCAAGACCTACGGCAACGACTGCACACGCCGGGCCGCGGCCGTCCAGAAAGACCACGACGGGGAATGCAAAGAGGGTAGCTAACCCGTGTACGAGTCGTCCTGCTCGATCTTCGAGAGGACCCAGTCGAAGTCGCCGCTGGTGATCTTGGCGCCGCAGTGCTCGCACTGGCCGGCCATGTTGACGTCCAGAGGCGCGCCGCAGTTCGGGCAGCTCTTGTCGGCCCGCGGCGCGCCCTTGACCCCCGCGCCCCGGCTCAGCGTCCAGTATTCCGAGTAGAAGCGGTCGTTCCGGGGATTGCCCGCGACCACGTCGCCCGTGGCCTGGCGGACGGTGTAATCCCTGCCCGACCCCCACAGGCGCACGGTCAGCGAGTCGTAGTAGCGGTCGCGGACGATCTTGACCGTCTTCCACTCCACGATCCGCATCCCCTCCAGCACGTTCCGCAGCCCCTGCTTCTCGTACGCGGTCACCCAGTACTGGAGGTAGTCGAAGAGGCCGTCCGAGACGTACGGCCGGGCGCCGCCCAGATCGCGGCGGGACCACGCGGCGTTCAGCTCGTTGTAGATCAGGGCCAGCCGGGCGTTCAGGGTCTCCTGGGTGACCGCCGGATCCTCGCGGACCAGCTTCGCCCAGCGGGCGTTGAGGGCGGGGTGGAAGATCGTCGGCCAGTCGGTCCCCACCTCCTGGACGTTGGCGGTCAGCGCCGGCGGGCGCTCCTCCAGCCGCACCAGCACGATGGACTCGACGTTCCAATCGAAATGGCCGCCGGAGACCACCTGGCCGCAGTACCCACAGCGGCCGTTGGTGTCCGGCTCGAAGGGGGCGCCGCAGTTGGGGCAGCTCAGGGAGCGCACCTTCTCCGGCGGCTTGCTCCTGACCCCGGCGTCGCGCTCCAGCCGCCAGCGCTCCATGACGTAGTGCGCGTGCTCCGCGCCGGACATCCCCACCGTCATGTTGGACTCGATCTCCAAGTCGACGGCCACGCGCGGCGGTGGGGTCCCCTGAGGCGAGGGGGCCGTGGAGGGTATCGTGACCCCCAGGACGCGCATGGCTCCGATCACCACCGCCGAGACCGGCGCCCCCACCGGGCGGCGCTGGGCGAGGTGGGCGCGGACCGCCTCGCTCAGGTAGGGCGAGAGGGCCTCCAGGTCGCGGGGGTTGGAGCGCGCCTGGTGGGCCCTGGCGTAGAGGGCGTAGGCGAAGTCCTCGAAGAGCACCACCGAGAACTCGGGATCGAGGTTGCGGATGGCGTCCAGGTCCCGGGAGGCCGGCCGCGTGGGCGGCGCCTTGGGAGGAGCCGAGTCCCAGGACTGGGGGCCCGCCTTGGCCTTGTTCTTCCGGTAGAAGTAGATGACGACGACGAGCACGATCGTCGCCGGGATCCCGTACTGGGGGTAGCGGATGACGAACTCGATCCACAGGCGGAGCAGCAGCCAGACCAATCCGCCGTCGTCCCCGCCGCCGCCGTCTCCGCCCCCCGAGTAGCCCTGGCCGCCGCCCGGCCGCGCCAGCGCGGCTCCGGGAAGAAGGAGAGCGAGGATCGCGAGGATCAGGAGGAGGGTCCGCAACCGCATCTCAGCAGACCTCGTTCGGCAGCTCGTCCACGTCCTCGGCGCTCCGCTCCAGGGCCGGGCTCAGCAGCTTTTCGAGACCCCGGAGCCGCCGCGCCACCTCGGCGCCGTCCGCCCCCTGGCGGACCGCCTCCTCGATCTCGCTCGCGGCCTTGCGCCAGGCGTCCGTGGCGGCCAGGGGCTCGACCCCCAGGTCCACGACGAACACCGCCTCCCGCTCCAGGATGGAGATGTAGAGCAGGATGCCCGTCCGTCCCGCGGTGCCGTGGACGCGGCGCTCCACGAAGAGCGACCGCGCCGCCGTCTCGGCCCGGAGACGGCGGGCCGTCCGCGGGGTGAGGGCGCGGCGCAGGGCCGGGGACCGCGAGGCGAGAAAACCGCCGAGGAGGCCGGCCAGCACGGGATCGACGAGGAACCAGACCAGGTCGAACTCCCAGCGCGAATAGAGGAGGACGGCGAGGGCGATCAGCGCCACGGCCGCGCCGGCGATCAGGTCCGCGTGGAGGTACGAGCCCGAGCGCGGGCGGACGCCCACCACCAGCTCCGCGCTGCAGGTCGCCTCGACTTCCCGCACCGCCGCGGAGAGCGCGGATCTCGACTCATCGTTGAGGAAAGGTCTGGCCATGGGTCCGGGCGAAGAGTGTACTCCACGTAGAATCCCCCGCCATGGATCTCCCGCGTCACCTCGTCCCCCGGGTCTCCACCCCCTGGAGCTGGGACGGGCTCCCGGCCCTCCCTCCCTTCCAGCTCGCCGACGGCGGCGGACCGGCGCTCCAGCAGACCCGCGTCCGCCTGGGCTGGGACGACGTGGCGCTCCATGTCCGCTTCGATTGCGAGGACCGCGACGCCTGGGGGACCTATCGGCGGAGAGATGAGCCCCTCTATGAAGAGGAGGCGGTCGAGGTCTTCCTGGCGCCGGGCGGGGAGGATCCCATCCTCTATATAGAGATCGAGGTGAGCCCGCTGGGGACCCTGTTCGACGCCCGCATCCACAACCCCACCGGGATGCGCGCGGACATGACCGGCGACCGGTCCTGGGACTGTCCCGGCCTGCGCTGGGCCGCCGGCCCCGGAGCGGCGCGGCAGGACTGGTGGGCCGAGCTCTCGATCCCCTGGAGCGGGATCGCGGAGGGAGATCCGCCCCCAACAGGGAGGAAAATCTGGCGGGCCAACTTCTACCGTATCGAGCGGCCTCGGGACGGCGAGCCCGAATTCAGTTGCTGGTCTCCCACGCTGGCCCGGCCGGCCGACTTCCACAAGCCGGCCCGGTTCGGCGTGCTGGAGCTGTCCGACAGCCGGTAGACCGAGTCGGTCCCCTGCCGGAACACCAGCTCCGCCCGCCGGTCCTCCCCGGTCGCGAACCGGCGCTCCCAATCGCGCAATGCAGCCGCCCGTCCCGGCTTGCGGGCGTGGATCACCAGGTGCGAGATCCCCAGCCGGCGCAACAATCCGAAGCCCTCTTCGTCCGGCAGGAAGCGGACGCGCCGGGTCAGCTCCTCGTGGCTCGCGGGCCGGTAGCCGCTGTAGCCGTTGGCCAGGGGTTTCCAGTGCAGCGTGGAGTAATAAATGGGAAAGACTTCCCGCGCGTCCTCGTAGATCGGCAGCTCCACGTAGGCCTGGACAGCCGGTTCCCGGGCGATCCAGGCGTATACGGGCGGAAACTCCTTCTCCCGCGGAAGGGGGGACCAGCGGATCGGCTGCGGGGCCAGCTCCATGGCGAGGAGCAGGAAGAACGCCGCCGGCAAGGCCGCCCGCCATCGGTAGACCGAGATCTTCTCCCGCAAGAAGTCCACCCCCCGGGCCGCGAAGTACACGAGAGCCAGCGAGACAAAGACATAGAAGCGGGTAGGCACGCGCATTCCGCTCATCCCGGGGACGACCCGCATCAGTGGCGTGTAGATCAGGGGGAACGTCAGGGCGAAGCAGAGGACACCCGCCAGAGCGAGCCCCGATCCCCAGCGGTCGGCAGGCTCCCGTCGCCGGCTCCTCCAGACGGCGACCGCGCCCACCGCGAACAGGGCCGTAGGCAGAAAGCCGGCGAACAGGGCGTTCTCCCCCCGGTACAGCCAGGGCTTTACCTGGTCAGGTCCCAGAACCGAACGGAGGACGCTCCTCACCTCCGGGCCGAAGTAGAGGTTGTTCCGCGTCGGCCGGAAATAGCTCCCGACCGTCGCGCCGAACCTCGCGATGTCGTCGTCCGTCCGAACCAGTCCCTGGGAGCGGGAGGTCTGGATGTAGGGAAGGAAGAGCGTGGCTCCCACGATGCCGGCGACGAGGATCACCGGCGCCAGCACCCTCCAGGACCGTCCCGAGACCATCTCCCGCCCCTGCAGCCGGAGCCGGTTCACCAGCAGCGCCAGCATCGCGAAGTGGATCATGTAGGCCAGGTAGCAGCCACCCGTCAGGTTCAGGAGATAGAAGACGAGAAAGAGCGCGGCGTTCTTCGCCGTCCGCTCCGCCAGCAGCCGGTCCCAGAACCACAGGGTCAGGGGGACCCACTGCGCGATGAGCACTTGAATGTGGGTCATCTGCGCCAGCCGGTAGGGGGAGAACGCGAACATCCAGCCGGCGAGGGCCGCGGCGGCCCAGGAGAGCCCGGCGCGGCGGAAGACCCAGCAGACCGCCAGGGCGCTGGCGACGAACGACGAGACGAAAAGGAAGTTGTAGCCGGCGATGGCGTTGGGGAACAGCGCAAGGATGGCGGCCGGACCTATCAGGTGGTCCGAGTAGGTGAGCGTCCCCGGGTTGGGGTAGAAGAGGTTGGCGTTCCAGAAGTCTGGGAGCCCCGCCCGGATCTGGTGGGCGCCCCACTTCAGCACGTAGAGGTTGAAGAGGGGGTCTTGCAGGCCGGCCGGGAGGCGCTCGTCCCAGACGCTCCAGACCGGGCGCAGGTAGACCAGGGTCAGCAGGATATATCCCGCCAGAATCGCCAGCCAGGCACCCGACCGCCTCACCTTTTCGGGGTTCACCAATCCGAAAGGGTATCTTTCCGGGGGACCTTTTCGCTACCCTCCGCCGCCATGGCCTCCTCTCGCGCCCGCTGGTGGCTCTTCGCCGCCGGGCTGGTGATCGCCCTCCTGATGCTGACCCGCAGCCAGGTGGGAGGCGACCAGCTCAACCTCCTGGCCCGCGGCTGGCTGCTGGCGGACGAGGGGCGGTGGATCTCCTACGGCAATCCCATGTCCACCGGCGGCAAGGCCCCGGGCGGGATCACCAGCGTCCTCGTGGGCGTGCCGCTGATGATCTGGCAGGACCACCGGGCGGCGAGCGCGCTGGTCCTGCTGTTCCACGTCCTGGCCTACCTGATCCTGGACGGCACGCTGAAGCGCATCCTCTCCCCTCGGGAGCGGATGTTCCTCGCCCTGCTCTACTGGCTGAACCCCTGGCAGCTCTATTTCGCCTCTTTTCTCTGGAACCCGAACTACCTCTACCTCTTCGGAGCGCTCCACCTGTGGAGCGCCCTGGCCCAGCGGGAGCGCGGCCGGTTCTGGCCCTCGTTCGTGCACGGCGCGGCCCTGGCCATCACGTTCCAGATCCACGCCTCCTTCCTGCTGCTGGCCGTGGCGTCCTTCCTGCTCTGGCTGCGGCGCTACTTCCGGGTGCAATGGGCGGGGCTGATCCTGGGCGGCGGGCTCGCCGCCCTGCCCCTGATCCCCTGGCTGATCGACCTCTCCCGACAACCCGAGATCCTGACCGACGCGGACAAGGGGTTCCTGGGGCGGGGCCTGCTCTACGTCTATCCGCTCCTGCGCGGTCTCCTGTACTGGTTCCGCTACCCCTCCCTGGCGATCTCTGAGCGCATGGCCTGGTTCGACTTCACCGACGTCCTCGGCTCCGATCCCTGGCTGGGCTCGGCCGTCCAGACGTTCGTGCGCACGGTCCTCTCCCTGACGATGGTGATCCCCCTGCTCGCCAACTGGCGGCTGTGGCGGCGGCGGTCGCTGAAGCCGGGGCGGTCCGACCGGTCCTGGCTGAAGGGCTACGCGAAGCTCTGCTTCCTGGCGGCGGTGATCGTCTTCGGCCTGTCGCCGACGACGATCATGATGTGGCAGGGACTGATCCTGCTCCACGCGGCGGTCCTGCCGGTGATCCTCTGGCTGGGGGCGCTGAGCCGCACCCGCCTGGCCCCGCGGGTGGCCTTAGGGACGCGGATCTACGGCGGGCTGGAGATCGCGCTGCTGCTGGCGCTGGCCCTGGGGGGATTCCACTACCGCTGCGCCGGCCACACGGGTGAGGACGCCCACGGCTTCCCCCTGCGCTACGACCACCCGATGCTGACGGAGCTGCACATCCAGCAGACCTGTCCGTGGCCGGTCAACCACGATCCCGAGGGATGGTGGCCGGACGTGCTGCCGCCCGGCCACCCTGCGGACCGCTGAGCTACCGCTTTCCGTGCTTCTCTTCCTCGAACACCGTCTTGTACAGCAGGCCGGCCACGATGCCGCCCAGCGGCGGGCCGACGAGGTAGACCCAGAGATCCGAGAAGTTGCCCGTGGCGAGCGCGGGGCCGATCGTGCGCGCCGG
This sequence comes from Thermoanaerobaculia bacterium, assembly GCA_036376245.1. Lineage (GTDB taxonomy): Bacteria > Acidobacteriota > Thermoanaerobaculia > Multivoradales > UBA5704 > DATARR01. The sequence continues at coordinate 170,975 of DASVAS010000007.1, forward strand.
GTTCAGGCTGGCGCCGGTCAGCGGGCCGCCCATCAGGATGCAGAAGGTCAACGTGAGGCCGATCGCCAGCCCCGCCGGGATCGTCGCCTTGCCGCTGATGCCCGCGTTCATGATCGTGTTCACCAGGAAGAAGGTGAGGATCGCCTCCAACACCAGGCCGATCGCCGGCGTGATGGTGATCGTGGCGTTCCCCACTGTCAGGTTGTTGGCCAGCGTCGTGGCGCCGAGCCCGGTTTCCGTCCCGCCCAGCACCCAGCGCAGGGTGAGCGCGCCGACAATGCCGCCGGCGAGCTGGAAGACGATGTAGGAGAAGGCCCGGGCCACGTCGATCTTGCCGGCCGCCAGGACGCCGAGGGTCACCGCCGGGTTGATGTGCGTCCCGGAGATGTGCCCGTAGGCGTAGGCGAAGCCCACGATCACGAGGCCGTGCGCGAACGCCACTCCCACCAATCCGCCGAGGCCCAGCGCCCCGGCTCCCGCGCCGATGAAGATCAGCGCGAAGGTGCCGATGAACTCCGCCAGCAGAGACGTCGAAAGCTTGTGGTACATGGTACCCCCCTGTGTTGAACACAGATGACGAAAATACGCTCGTAGTCTAGCGCAGCGGATACAATCCCGCGCCATGGCATTGTTCCGGCGCAAGTTCCGCCTCACCGCCCAGGCTACGACCGGCGGCTGAGCGGCCAAGGTAGGTCCGGGGGACCTTTCCGAGATGATCGGCCCGCTCGTCCAGCTCGCTGGACGGGATGAGAGGGTCCTCGTCGGCGCGGACACCGCCGACGACGCCGGGGTCTATCTCTTCCACGGCCGGGCGCTGGTGGCCACCACGGACTTCATCACCCCGGTCTGCGACGATCCCCGGCGCTTCGGCCGGGTGGCGGCGGCCAACGCCCTCTCGGACGTCTACGCCATGGGCGGGCGGCCACTGTTCGCGCTCAACCTCTGCTGCTTCCCGGAGCTGGCAGGCGAGGGGGCCGAGGCCCTGGGCCAGATCCTCCAGGGAGCGGCCGCGACCCTGGCCGAGGCGGAGGCGGTCCTCCTGGGCGGCCACTCGGTGCGGGACGACGAGCTGAAGTTCGGCCTGGCGGTGGTCGGCGAGGCGGACAAGGACCGCCTGCTCACCAACGCCGGCGCCCGTCCCGGGGACCGGCTGCTGCTGACCAAGCCGCTGGGCACGGGCGTGATCATCAACGCCTTCAAGGCGGACAAGATCGACGAGGCCGGTCTGGAGCCCGCCCTGCTGGAGATGGAACGGCTGAACTCGGTGGCGGGCCACCTGGCCCTGAAGCACGGCGCCCGCGCCGCCACCGACGTGACCGGCTTCGGCCTGACCGGCCACGCCCTGGGGATGGCGAAGGCGTCGAAGGTGGGGATCCGCATCGTCTTCGAGCGGCTGCCGGTCCACGAGAGCTTCTTCCGGCTGGCGAAGGCGGGGGTGACCACCGGCTGCACCGTGCCCAACGAGGACAACGTCCGGGCCGTCCTCGCGGACCGCGCGTCCCTGAGCAAGCCCCAGCGCGACCTCCTCTTCGACCCCCAGACCTCGGGCGGCCTCCTTCTCTCCACGCCCCCCGAGAGCGCCGCCGCCCTGCTCGACGAGCTGCTGGCCACCGGCCACCGCGCGGCCGAGATCGGCGAGATCCTCGAAGGGCCGGCGCGGATCGAGGTGGTTTAGCCGCCCCCCTGGGACCGCCGGCGTCCCGCCGGCCAGGGGCGGCTACGCCCCCAACTGCTTCTTCAGCTCCTCCAGATCCGCCGCGAGACCCGCCACGATCTCCTCCAGGCGCTCCACCCGGGAGGCCAGCGAGGGGCGGGGCGGCGCGCCGGGCTCGCCGGTCACGGGCTCCGGGATCTCCTCCGGTTCGGGCTCCGCCGCCGGATCGCCCACCAGGTGGGTCCAGCGGGCCTCCTTCTGCCCGGGTCGGCGGGGGAGCTCCATGACCAGGGGCTCGTCGATGCCGGCGAGGTCGCGCAGGGCGGCCTCCACCTCCTCCAGGGTGTTGAACGGGTGCATACGCTCGCTGCGGGTGCGCAGCTCGCCCGGGGTCTGGGGACCGCGCAGGAGAAGCAGGGTCATCAGCGCCTTGCCGGCCCGGTCCAGGCCCCAGCGCCGCACCACGCTCTGCTGCCAGCGCTCCGTGCGCGCCCCCTCCGTGCGCCAGACCAGCACCTCCGCCCGCATGCGGTCCAGGGCTTCGACCACCTGGGTCTCGGTGAGCTGCATCACCGGCTCCCGGTTGGTCTTCTGGTTGCATGCCAGGAGGATCGCGTTGACGGTCATCGGCACGGTCTCGGGGTTCGTCTGCTCCTTCTCGAGCAGGGAGCCGAGCACGCGGATCTCGGCGGGATCGAGCTTTCTGGGAATGCGGGTCGACATCAGGCCTCCTTACGAGAGGATCTTACTTCGAGGCTCTTGATTTCTCTCCCGACGAGTGAGATAGTCATGGAAAGTACCGATCGGCGCAGAGGAAGGTTGGAAGCGGTTTCAGAGACTACCCCTACCCGTACGTTCCCTCCCGCAGCAACCCGGCTCATAGCGCATCGTCCAGAAAACCGAATGAGGATCATCGATATCTCATAGCCGATCGAGCGGGCCGTCGCTGACCGGGAGCCTCCTTGCAGCACATCCGGCGCCGGACCGCACAGGAATCCTCTGGAGGAGAGAGCCGTCGCAGTACCTGACACCATTTTATTGATTTAGCCCCCTCGTGGGCTGGAGGAGCGCCGCCTGATGCGGCGAAAGAACAACCCTGTTTCTCTGTTGCAAGGAGCAAGAGCATGCCTGAACAAGGTACCGTGAAGTGGTTCAACGACGCCAAGGGCTACGGATTCATCGTGCGGGAGAGGGGCGCGGACGTCTTCGTCCACCACGCCTCCATCGTCGCCGAGGGCTTCCGGACCCTGAGCGAGGGAGACCGCGTCAGCTTCGACGTGGTGGAGGGCCCCAAGGGTCTTCAGGCCAAGAACGTCGTCAAGATTTCCTAAACCGCTTCCGCAAAACCCAATAGGCTGCTGCCAAGGAGCAAAACAATGTCCGAGCAAGGTACCGTCAAGTGGTTCAACGACGCCAAGGGGTATGGATTCATCGTGCGGGAGCACGGTGCGGACGTCTTCGTCCACCATGCCGCCATCATCGCCGAGGGCTTCCGGAGCCTGAGTGAGGGGGACCGGGTGAGCTTCGAGGTCGTGGAGGGCCCCAAGGGTCTCCAGGCCAAGAACGTCGTCAAGATTTCCTGAGCCGCTTAGCACGTCATAGGTCGCCCTGCCGGACCTCCCATTTCCGGCGGGGCGTTGCCGTCTGAAGATCGACGGCCCCGCCCTCTTCTTCTTCGACTAACCCCTCGCGAATTCGCGACGCGTCCTCCGGAATTGAGACACAGCCCTGCGGATCTCCCGAGCGTTGCCCCCGCGTTCAACTCTTCAGTAAGAGAAGGGATTTAAATCGGCATCTTCGCACTCCCGTGCCGTCATGCAGGCGCGGCAGTAACCGTCGAACCACAGGCACGTGGTGGAGGCGGCGCAGACATCCCGGCGCAGAATCCGTTCGCAGGCGCCCTTGGAGACGCCGCCGTTCCAGACGCGCCAAGCCTGAAACTGTTCGAAGCTCATAGAGGCTCCATCGGTGACCGGCAAGGGGCGCTGCTTCCGCTCTCCAGCGAAGGCGCTGGACGCCAGGACGAGGCAGAGAAGAGCGATATAAACCATTCTGTTTTTCACGGACGTGCTCCTTCCTTGTCTTGGACCCCGAGGGTCCTTGTATTGTTGTCGTTTCGATTCCTGCCGACCGGTCGCGCTCAAGGAAGAGGGCAACGACTGTGCCACCTGGGCTCTCCTCGGAGAACGGCGGGAGCAAGTTTCAAATCCGGAACTCCAAGCGCTTTCGAGCCGACGGGTTGTTCTTGTATCGGGACTGGGGCAGACGGCGGCGCTCAGATTCTTGCGGCGACCCTCGGATTTCGTCGGCCAGCCTCAGAATTCGTCGGCGCCGCTCAGACTTTGTCGGTGGACCTCAGATTCTCGCGGCGCCGCTCAGCAAACGTCGGCGGCTCTCAGATCTTGCCGGCGCGTCTCAGATTTTGTCGACGAGCCGCCGAAGGAATCTGAGCGTCTCGGATTTCGTCGACGGCGCCTGGATTCTTCCGGCGGTCCTCAGAATTCGTCGGCGTCGCTCAGAACTTTCCGGCGCGTCTCAGATTTCGTCGGGCGCGCAAAGAAAAAGGGGACGTGCCGGGCACGTCCCCGAGGAGATACGAATTGGATGGGAAACGAGGGTGGGAGTCAGGATTTCTGGGTGGCGCTGGAGGCTTCCGGGTTCTCCGGCTCCGGAGTGGGCTTCGCCTTCCGGGGCCGGCTGCGGAACGGCGGGATCCCGAACTCGGTGAGCTTCTCCGCCCGGAACCCATACCGGTCCGCGATCATCTTCCGCATCCCGGTCACCAGCCGGTTGCCGTCAGTCAGGAGGGCCTGGAGCTGCTTGGACTTCTCCTGCTTGCTCGCGGCCATCGCCGCCTGCTGCTGGCTGATCTCGACGCCCTGGGCGAGGAGGTTGGCGAGCTTGTTCCGCCACTCCGCCATGGAGGCGAGATCGGGGTTGGCATCCATCGCGGCGAGGAACTTCTGCCACTCCCCCAGCATTCCTGCATACGTCTTCTGTCTTGCCATGGTCTTCTACCTTTCCTGGAGTCGCATTCAGACCCCTGTAAACACCGATGCCGTCGTGGCACCGGATTCCCGCGTTCCCGGCCCCGCCAGCGCCCGGAATCCCGCCGGGACTGCTGCTGAACGAGGGGTGTTGCTCTCCGGCTGGCCTCAAGAAGCGCCCGCACCGAGGTAACTACGATGCGCATATAGTGCCAGGCTGGCGAGAAGACTGTCAACAGGGAAAGTGCGGCATAATGTGACTGCAAAGATGACTATCTGCATTGAAAGAAGGATCTCCAAGCGAGGCTTGCCATGTTGACCGGGTCGGAGATGCGCCATATGATCCTTCTCAATAGAAAAGATCGCGCGGCGTCACACATTTTTCTCGGTTAGCGCCAAAACAAAAGGCAGGGGACTGCCCGGGGAGGATTTGCCTGGTATGAAGGAGAGCCAGCAGGTCGAATGGAAGACCTCGTGGAGTGACGACTACCTGAGGTGGATCTGCGGCTTCGCCAACGCGGAAGGTGGCACGTTGGTCATCGGACGGAATGACAGGGGAGCGGTGGCCGGTGTTGAGAACGCGAAGAAGCTCCTGGTAGACATCCCCAACAAAGTACGCGACATCCTGGGGATCATGGTGGATGTAAAAGCGCGGCAAGGAGTACCTGGAAATTGCTGTCGAGCCCTATCCCTATCCGGTGAGCTACAAGGGTGAGTACCACTACCGTAGTGGCAGCACCAAACAGGAATTGAGGGGTGCGGCGTTGGACCGCTTCCTGCTCGGCAAGCAGGGGCGGCATTGGGATGGTGTGCCGGTACCTGGCTTTGGCATGGAAGATCTGGCGCCGCAGGCTCTGGCCCACTTCAGAAAGCTGGCCGAGAGCAGCGGGCGATTGGCCGACGATCTGTTGGAAGAATCCGATACTGTGCTGATCGACAAACTACGTCTGCGGCATGGTCAATTGCTCAAGCGGGCAGCTCTTCTGCTCTTTGGCATGGATCCCGAACGCCTGGCCACCGGAGCCTACCTCAAGATCGGGTTCTTCCGCACGGACAGCGACTTGCTGTATCACGATGAAATCCACGGCAATCTTTTTGATCAGGTCGACCGCGGTCTCGATCTGTTGTTGACCAAGTACCTCAAGGCTGGCATCAGCTATCAGGGTCCGCAACGCATCGAGACCCTGCCGGTGCCCGCGAGGGCGGTGCGCGAGGCGCTGATCAACGCTATCGCTCATAAGGATTATGCCGCCGCGATCCCTGTCCAGGTGAGCGTGTACGTCGACAAGCTCCTGATCTGGAACCCTGGCCACCTACCCCAGGGCTGGACTCTTGCCCACTTGACTACCAAGCACGCTTCCTGCCCCTTCAACCCTGAGATCGCCAATACTTTTTTCCGTGCCTCTTATCTGGAATCCTGGGGCCGTGGCATTGACTTGATCCGGCGCGCATGCCAGGAGCATGGTTGCCCGGAGCCTGAGATGCGCTGGGACAACGGCCTCTGGGTGGAGCTTCGTTTCGCAGGCTCCTATACGATCACCCCCCAAGTCACCCCCCAAGTCACCCCCCAAGTCGAGCGCCTCCTGGCGGTGGTCCAGGGCGCCATGGGGCGGGATGACCTGCAGGCAGCGCTGGCTCTTAGAGACCGCAAGTCCTTCCGCGAACGTTACCTGTTGCCGGCGCTGGAGGCTGGGCTCATCCAGATGACCCTTCCCGACAAGCCTAACAGCCGCTTGCAACGCTATTGCCTCACCCCCGCTGGCGAAGCCCGCCTCGCGGGTCAGCTTCGAGGAGAGGGACTCCAGCTGAGTGTATGATCTAAACCATGTTCATCGTCGCGGAGAGTGTCGAAGGAGAGATTTGGAAAGGTATCGCGGGGATCTTCGCCTCCGAAGAGGCCGCGCGCCGGTTTCGGGAGTCCCTGGACGAAGGGTGGAGCCAGTACCAGATCTTCCCGATGGCCTATCCTGATGCTTACCCTTTCTTTCTCACAAGCGCGGGGCTCGAAGTGCCGAATGTGCGGCCCCTCCGGGAGAGCGATCTGGAACGGTTGCTCGCGGAAGTCCCCTCCCCTGCAACCGAGGAAGAGGAGGAAGTAGGGACCATTCTTTTCAATGTCTACTCAGTTCTCGGGGACAGCTTCAATCAACGCTTCCCCGGGGAATGGGTCCTGCCAAAGCTCGGCCACTTCCATGTGATGCCGGGGCACAGTGACTTCCAGTACATCCGGGAGTACCTCCTGCGCCTCTAAGCACCTTAGCTGCCGTCCCGCCGCTCGACATCCCGGTAAGTAACAGCTTGGCGTCAGTTGACGCGCCCCAAGGCATGGCATACGATGCCTTCTGGTGGTAAAGACGCGAAAGCAGGTAACGGAACGCATCCAAGCCGCTATACCGGAGAACTCGCCTGTATGAAGGAGAGCCAGCAGGTCGAATGGAAGACCTCGTGGAGTGACGACTACCTGAGGTGGGTCTGCGGCTTCGCCAACGCTGAGGGTGGTGTGTTGGTCATCGGGCGGAACGACAAGGGCATTGCCGTGGGCGTGAACAATGCCCGCAAATTGCTGGAAGATCTGCCCAACAAGATCCGCGACGTGTTGGGCATCATGGCCGATATCCGCCTCGTCAAAGAAGCGGGGAAGGAACTGGTCGAAATTCGCGTCGAGCCCTATCCGAGCCCCATCAGCTACAAAGGCGAATATCACTACCGCAGCGGCGCCACCAAACAGGAGCTGAAGGGTGCGGCGCTGGAACGGTTCCTGCTGAAGAAACGCGGACGCCATTGGGATGATGCGCCGGAGCCCTCCTTTACCGTGCGTTCCTGCAGCGCCGCGGCCTTGCGGCTGTTCAAGCGGAGGGCTACAGAGAGCGGACGCATGGACCGATCGGTTTTACGCGATGGTCGCGAGGTCATTCTCAACAACCTGGAGCTGACCGAGAGGCACGGCCTGAGGCGCGCCGCCTGCTTGCTGTTCTCCGACCGTCCCGAGCAGTATGTGAGTAGCGCCTGGATCAAGATCGGCTTCTTCGTGACGGACGATGATCTCCGCTATCAGGACGAGGTCCATGGAAATCTTTTCGAGCAGGTGGAGACGACAATCGATCTACTGCACACGAAGTACCTGAAGGCGTACATCAGCTACCAGGGTTTACAGAGGCGGGAAACTTTTCTCTTCCCGGAGGCCGCACTGCGCGAGGCCCTGCTCAACGCCGTGGTGCACAAGGACTACAGCAGCGGCATCCCGATCCAGATCAGCGTGTACGAGGACCGGATCGTCTTCTGGAATCCCGGCGACCTGCCGGACAACTGGACACTGGAAAGGCTTCTGGGCAAGCATCCTTCCTGCCCTTTCAACCCGTTGCTTGCTAATGCCTTCTTCCGTGCCGGATATATCGAGTCCTGGGGTCGCGGCATTGAGAAGATCCAGCGCGAGTGCCGGGAGCACGGGATCGATCCGCCAGTCTATGACTTCGGGATGGCGGGCTTGATGTTGACCTTCCGCGCGAACCCCGCGCATCTGTCCGCGGCCGCTTCGGATCAGAGCGGGGGGGGGGCTACCCAAGAAACTACCCAAGAAAGCCGGAAAACTACCCAAGAAACTACCCAAGAAAGGGTTCTTGCTCTGCTACGAGCTAAGCCAACGATAACTCGAAGGGAGTTGGCCAGCAGGCTAGGATTAAGCGAAAATGGGGTTAAGTATCACCTGGACAAGCTGAAAGCTGCCAAGCTCATTCGCCACCTGGGCGCGACGAAGGCGGGATATTGGGAAGTCTTGAAATGAGTGCCAGCTCCCGCGAGCTCGTAAATCTGTGGACCAGCGGGCCGGAGAAGAAGGCGCTCCCCTGCAGCAGAGCTCGTCGTGCGATTCCTGATCGGTGACCGGCGCGTCGGACTGGATTCCGCCGGGCCGGGAGAGGACCACGACGTCGCCGCGGACCTCGTTCGTGCCCGTGCGCGGGCCTGCCGCAAGGGGTATCTCAGCGGCCCGGCCGTGGCACTTCGTACCGGAGCTCCGCGAACGCGGTGCCGTACGCCTTTACGGATATGAGCCGCAACGGGGGCGTCGTGATCGCTCGCGGCAGCAGCGGCGCCCCGGCCCCCAGGGTGACCGACGCGATCGATACGATGATCTCGTCGAGCAGGCCGTGGTCGTGGAACTGTCCGACCAACTCGCCGCCTCCGACGAGCCAGACGTTCTTGCCGCCCGCGGCTTCGACCATTTCCCGGTGCACGGGGCGGACGTCTCCACGGACGAACCGCACGTCCGCGCCCGGCACCGCCGGCAGCGAGCGGGACGTAAAGACCCAAGCCGGCTGTTCGTAGGACCAGGGTTGCGGGTCCTCGGAGCCGAGGCGGATGTGGTGGGTCAGGAGCCATTCGTAGGTCGTGGACCCCATGGCGAGCGCGCCGACGTCGCGGATGAAATCCGGGTAGCTGGTCGCCTCGGGCTCGCCGAACTGGAACAGCCAGTCGAGCGAGTTGTTGGGATCGGCGATGAAGCCGTCCAGGCTGGTGGCGGTGTAGTACTGGGTCTTACACATAGAGGAAGCTTTCGGCACGATGATGCGGGACAGCATAATGCCGTCCCGCATGATCTTCGACCACTCGCCCGATCAACTACCGGAACCGCGAGCGGAACTGCTGGTAGTTCCGGGTGTCCCGCGTCAGGGAGGCGCTGCGGGGGAGGCGGGAGATCTCGGACTGCACGATCTGGACGCGCTCCGAGGTCAGCGGGTGGCTGGAGAAGAACGCTTCCACCTTCGAGGGCTGACGCTGGCGCAGGCTGCCCATCTTCTGGAAGAACTCCAGCATGCCTCGCGGGTCGTAGCCCGCCCGGTAGGTGTAGTTCACGCCCAGACGGTCCGCCGCGCGCTCGGCCTCGCGGCTGTAGTTGGTCAGGATGCCCGTGCCCACGAGCTGGGCCAGGATCTGCTTGCTCTGGCTCGGGTTCTTGCCCAGCACCAGGCTGGCCAGCAGGCCGTAACCGTAGCTGCGCGTCATGAGTTGGGTGCCGTGGCGCTCCGCGCCGTGGCCGATCTCATGGGCGAGCACGCCCGCGAGCTGGTCCAGGCTGTCCGCCTCGGCGATCAGCCCCGAGTTCACGTAGACGAGACCGCCCGGCAGGTTGAAGGCGTTCAGCGAGCTGTCCTGCACGATGAAGAAGTCCCAGGGACGGTTCCCCATCGGGGTCTGCGCGGCGATCCGCCGGCCTACCGTGTTGAGGTAGGCGAGGGCCGCCCGGTCGTTGACCAGCCGGGCCTCCCGGCTCACCTGGGCATGCAGGTCCTCCCGCATGCTCCACTCCTGGTCGAGCGAGATCAGGTTGAAGCTTTTCGACTCGGCGACGTCCACCGGGCCGGCGACGGCCGAGAGGAAGAGAACGGTCGCGAGGACCGGGGTCAGCGCAAGGGTTCGGGTTCGCGGTTGCATCTTCATGGTGTTTCTCCTGTCGTCCGCGTTTTGAGGCGACGAGGGGAAAAACCCCTCGCGGACCCTATAGGGCAAGAGCTATGCCACCCGTTCTCCCCAGGGGAGAGCGCGAAAACAGCCCCTTATGGCCGTCCTCCTTGGAGGACAATCCAGGGGTGCTGAATGAGAGCAGGTTGTTGGATAGGATGGCGGACTCTTGGGAGGACGCGATGCGGAAAGCCATTCCAGCGCTCTTGTTGCTCCTGTTCGTCCTCGCCGGCGGCGCGTGGCAGGGACAGGCCGCTGCTCCGGTCGAGGCCCCGGCCGGAGAAGGGACGAGCCACGGCGGGCCGGTGGTGCCGGTGCTGCTCGGGATCGTGGTGATCCTGGTCGCGGCCAAGCTGGGAGGGGAGCTCTTCGAACGGTTCGGCCAGCCGGCGGTGCTGGGCGAGCTGCTCCTGGGCATGCTACTCGGCAACCTGGCGCTGTTCGGGTTCGACGACTTCGAGTTCCTGGGCAACCTGCAGGGGATCGAGATCCTGGCGCAGATCGGCGTGATCCTGCTGCTGTTCCAGGTGGGCCTTGAATCCAACGTCAAGGAGATGCTCTCGGTGGGCTGGTCGAGCCTGCTGGTGGCGATCCTGGGGGTGATCGCGCCGTTCTTCCTGGGCTGGGGGCTCTCGGCCTGGATGCTGCCCGAGGAGGAGACGCTGGCCCATGTGTTCATCGGCGCCACGCTCTGCGCCACCAGCGTGGGGATCACGGCGCGCGTGCTCAAGGACCTCGGCAAGGTCGCCACCCGCGAGGCGAAGATCATCCTCGGCGCCGCGGTGATCGACGACGTGCTGGGCCTGGTGATCCTGTCGGTGGTCTCGGGGACGATCGTCGCCTCCAACACGGGTGGCAGCCTGAACGCCATGGACGCCCTGTGGATCATCGTCAAGGCGATCGGCTTCCTGGTGGGCGCGATCCTGTTCGGCGGCTGGCTCTCGAAGCGGATGTTCCGGGTGGCGAGCCTGCTGAACATCCAGGGCGTCCTGCTGGCGTTGGCGCTGGTGGTCTGCTTCCTGCTGTCCTATATCGCCGACTGGATCGGCCTCGCCACCATCGTCGGCGCGTTCGCCGCCGGCCTGGTGCTCGACGGCGTCCACTACAAGGAACTGGGAGAGCACACGAAGCACTCGATCGAGGAGCTGGTCCAACCGCTGTCCGGGTTCCTGGTCCCGATCTTCTTCGTGGTCATGGGGGTGCGGGTGGACCTCTCGACCTTCGGTCAGATGGAGGTGCTGGGGTTCGCGGCGCTGCTCTCGCTGGTAGCTGTCTTCGGCAAGATGATCTGCTGGTTCGGGGTGCTGGAGAGGGGGCTCGACCGCACCTCCGTGGCGGTAGGGATGGTGCCGCGAGGCGAGGTGGGCCTGATCTTCGCGGGGATCGGGTCGCAGCTCAAGCTGCACGGCGTGCCGGTGATCGTGCCGCCGGTGTTCGCGGCGGTGGTGGTGATGGTCATCGTGACGACCCTGGTCACCCCGCCGGCGCTGAAGATCACTCTGGCGCGGGGGGAGCGGCGGCGGGCTGGACTGGCGCCGCGGGCGCCGGAGCCGGCGGTAGACCGGCCGAATCCGCCGCTGGGATAGGCGTGGGGGCCGGCACGGGCGCGGGGGGTGGCGGCGCGGGCTCCGGGGCCGGAGCGTTCGGGTCCGGCAGCTCGATGATCACGTCGCCCGGGCGGACCAGTCCCAGGTCCTCCCGGGCCAGCCGTTCCAGCATGCCGGGATCGTGCTTCAGGCGCTCGATGCGGGCCTGGAGCTTCTCGCTGCGGGCGCGGGTCTCGGCGATGCGCGTCTCGAGGCTGCGCTCGCGGGCGCGTGCCGCCTCGAGGTCGCGGGAGCTCTTCAAGGCGGCGATGGCCAGCAGGGCGAGCACGAGCAGCACGGTCGCGCCCAGGACCGGGCGGGACGAATCGGTCCGCGCGGGCGCGTCAGGGTTCGTCACGGAGACCAGCGGGGGAAGGCCTTGGCCCCGGGATAGGCGGCCACGCCCTCCAGCTCCTCTTCGATGCGCAGGAGACGGTTGTACTTGGCGACCCGATCACTGCGGCACGGGGCGCCGGTCTTGATCTGGCCGCAGCGGGTGGCCACCGCGAGGTCGGCGATGGTGGTGTCCTCCGTCTCTCCCGAGCGATGGCTGAGGATGTTGGAGTAGGCGTGGGTCTTCGCCATCTCCACCGCCTCCAGGGTCTCGGTGAGGGTGCCGATCTGGTTGACCTTGACCAGCAGGGCGTTGGCCAGGCCCTTGGCGATCCCCTTGGCGAGGATCTCCGGGTTGGTGACGAAGAGGTCGTCGCCCACGAGTTGCACGCGGCTCCCCAGCTCGTCGGTCAGCTCCTTCCAGCCGTCCCAGTCTCCTTCGGCGAGGCCGTCCTCGATGGAGACCAGGGGATAGGCGTCGATCCAGTCGCGGTAGAGGGCGATCAGGTCGGAGCTGGAGAGTCCCGTCTTCCCCTCGCCGGCCAGGGCGTAGCGGACCTTCTTCCCCTTGCCTTCCACGAATTCGCTGGCCGCCACGTCCAGGGCCAGGGCGATCTGCCGGCCCGGGGTATAGCCCGCCTTCTCGATGGCCTGCATCAGCCGGTCGAGGGCCTCGCGGTTGCTCTTGAGGTTGGGAGCGAAGCCGCCCTCGTCGCCCACGGCGGTGACCAGGCCGTCCTTCTTCAGCACGTCCTTGAGAGTGTGGTAGATCTCGGCGCCCGCCCGCAGGGCCTCGGCGAAGCTGTCGAAGCCGATCGGCACCAGCATGAATTCCTGGATGTCGATCGAGTTGTCGGCGTGGGCGCCGCCGTTGAGCACGTTGAGGAGCGGCACCGGCAGCACGGTGGCGGCGGGGCCGCCCACGTAGGCGTAGAGGGGAAGGCCGCTGGCCTCGGCCGCCGCGCGCGCCACGGCCAGGGAGACGCCGAGCAGGGCGTTGGCGCCCAGCCGGCTCTTGTCCGCGGTGCCGTCCAGCGCGATCAGGGTTTTGTCGATCAGGGCCTGATCGCGCGCGTCCATGCCGCGCAACCGGGGCGCGATCTCTTCCTGCACATGGCCCACTGCCTTCTGGACGCCCTTGCCGCGGAACCGTTTGCCGCCGTCGCGAAGCTCCAGCGCCTCGCGGCTGCCGGTCGAGGCGCCGGACGGTACCGCCGCCCGGCCCCCGACGCCGCCGTCGAGGACGCAATCGACCTCCAGGGTCGGATTCCCCCGCGAGTCAAGGATCTCGCGAGCGACAATCTCTTCGATACAGAACATCCCTCTCCTCCGAGCACAGATTTTTCCGCTAGACTCCGGCGGAAAGGTTATCTGTAAAACCCCCGCCGCCTCAAGCACTTTCAAGGAAAAACACAGCTTTCGAGCGGATTTCAAGCAATCCTGATGCCCGAAATAGATCCCAAGCCCCCGGTCCGCCTGCATGTGGGCTGCGGCCGGGCGCGGCTCCAGGGCTGGGTGAACGTGGACGCTCAGCCCCTGCCGGGGGTGGATTTAGTCACGGACGTGACGCGCGGCCTCGGCTTTTCGGACGTCGAAGCCATCTTCGCCGAGCACTTCCTGGAGCACCTGACGCTGAGCGACGCCCTGCTCTTCCTGGCCGAGGCGCACCGCTCGCTTGCCCCCGGCCGCTGGATCCGGCTCTCGACGCCCAACCTCGACTGGGTGTGGTCGACGCACTACCGTTTCGATCCCGACCCGGAGGTCAAGCGCGAGGGAGCGCTGGCGATCAACCGCGCCTTCCGCGGCTGGCGCCACCAGTTCCTGTGGAACCGCGAGTTGCTGGAAGAAGCGCTCGTCTCCTGCGGCTTCGACGAGGTGCGCTGGTGCCGTTACGGCGAGAGCGCGCTGCCGGAGTTTCAGGGGATCGAGCGCCACGAGACCTACCACGACACTTCGGACCTGCCGCATGTGCTGGTGGTCGAAGCGCGCAAGGGAGAGTCCCGTCCGGAGCGCCTGGCGGCCCTCCAGGAGCGGGTGCGGACCGAGATCCTGGACCATCTGAAAGAATAAGCCCCGACATGAAGCGACCTTTCGTACTCCTCCTCGCCCTGGCCGCCGCGCTCTCCTTCACCTCCTGCCGTAAGGAGCCGCCGAAGCCCAGGAACATCATCTTCGTCCTGGTGGACACGCTGCGGGCCGACCGCCTGGGGACCTACGGCTACGCCCGCGACACCAGTCCCAACGTGGACGCCTTCGCCCGCGAATCGATCAAATTCGAGAACGCCCGCAGCCAGGCCTCCTGCACCTTCCCGTCGGCCAACTCGATCCTGACCTCGCGCTGGCCGGCGGCCTTCCTGGGGCAGGCCAACCAGGCGCTGGGCATCCCGGAAGGCATTCCATCGTTGGCCGAGATCCTCCGGCCCGCCGGCTTCCGCACGGTCGCCATATCCGCCAGCGCCGTGGTGCGCAACACGCCCAGCCGCTTCAACCCCACCGCCGGCTTCGGCCGCGGCTTCGAGGTGTTCCACGAGGACTGCGTCTGGAAGTCGGCGGCCTGCGTGAACCGGGCCGCCGAGGAGCATCTGAAGAAGGGGGACCGGCCGCTGTTCCTCTACCTCCATTACATCGATCCCCACGGGCCCTACCAGCCGCCGAAGCGCTTCGGGCACCGCTTCGCCAAGGGCCAGCCGGACAAGAAGTGGGTGCGGCTCGGCGATCCCAACCCCATCGGCGACTGGCTCTACAAGGGCGAGGAGAACCCCGGGTTCACACCGGCCGACCTGCGCTACCTGTCGGACCTCTACGACGAAGAGATCGCCTTCTTCGACACGCAATTCAAGGAGCTGATGGAGCGGCTCCGCTCCTCCGGCCTCCTCGACGAGTCCATCGTGGTCTTCGCCGCCGACCATGGCGAAGAGTTCCTGGAGCACGGCCACATCAAGCACTGCCGGGCCCTCTTCGACAACTCGATCCGGGTGCCGCTGCTCCTCCACATCCCCGGCCTCGATCCCAAGGTGGTCTCGAAGCCCGTCCAGAACCTGGACCTCGTCCCCACCATCCTCGACTACCTGCGCCTGCCCGAGAGCGGCTACAAGTTCGAGGGCCGCAGCCTGCGGCCGCTGATCGAGGATACCGAGGACACGGAGGAAGCGCCGGCCGAGCGGCATCAGTACGCCTTGCAGGGGACCTTCCGCAGCGCCTCGGACGGCCGCTTCAAGCTGATCCAGGACCTGGGCGCCGGCTCCTTCTCGCTCTACGACCTGACCGCCGATCCGGGCGAGAAGGCGGACGTCCTGCGCCGGGAGAGGCGGGCCTTCTTCGCGTTGCGGGACTCCCTGACCCACTGGATCGGCCTGAGCGAGGGGAAGGCGACGGAGAGCGAGAGCCTGCGCAAGGCCCTGGAGGCGGAGGAGAGGCTGCGGTCGCTCGGCTACATCCAGTAGCGGGAATGGATGTTGACGACCCTGTGTTTGTATGAGAGGATCTCGCTTCGCTCCGAGAGGAGCGGCTTGAAAACACTGACGCGGGGTGGAGCAGTCTGGTAGCTCGTTGGGCTCATAACCCAAAGGTCGCAGGTTCAAATCCTGCCCCCGCAACCAATTCCGACATTCCCGCCGCAAGGCGTTCCGAAGCAGGGTAGCGACAAGCTCCCTGCTTTTTTATTGGCCCGGGGCTTCGACCGCCACCACCGGCTCCGGCGCCTGTTCCTCCCGCAGCCGCAGCGTCAGGAAGGTGCCGCAGAGCATGAGCGCGCCGGCGATCCAGAACGGGAAGCCCCAGCCGATCTCGTAAAGGGCGCCCGCCGCCAGAGGGCCGATCAACCGCGAGACGCCGCCGAAGGACTGCTGCACTCCCAGGGTCTGCCCGACCTCGGAGCGGATGGAGCGCCGGGAGACCAGGGCCGTGGTGGCGGGGAAGAGCAGGGCGGTGCCCACCGGGACCAGCAGGACGATGACCGCCAGCAGCGCGAAGCGGACGGGGAGAGCCGCGTCGAGAGCGCCAGGGATGGGCATGCAGGCCATGCCGACCATCAGCGACAACGCCCCGAGCCGCACCACTCCCAGCTCTCCGAAGCGGCGCACGGAGGGGCCCAGCAGCAGCGCCCGCATGATCAGCCCCACCCCGCCGACATAGACGAAGAAGTAGCCGATCGTCTCCTTGGTCACGCCGAAGGCGTCCTTCAGGTACAGGGCCAGCACGCCGTTCATCCCCATGAACGCGAGCATGCCGATGGCGTACAGCCAGATGGGCGCGCTCACCGGCCCCAGAGGGTGGCTCAGCACCTGGAGGAAGGCCCGCCGCAGACGTGTCGGCGGCTTGCCACTCTTCTCCTGGGCGGGCGGCTCGGGGAGCCATTTCAAGGCGAACAGGAAGTTGAGCAGGCAGAGGCCCGCCGCCACGAATCCCGGCGCCTCCCGGGAGAAGGCGGCGGCGAACGATCCGATGGCCGGCCCCAGCATCACCCCGGCGCTGGTGGCGGCGGTCACCCAGCCGAGGGCCTGCGCCCGCTCCTCGGGAGGGACCGAGTCCGCCACGTAGGCCTGCACCACGCCCGTGATGCCGCCGCTCCCCGCCCCCTGCACCATGCGCGAAGCGAACAGCAGCCAGAGGCTGTTGGCCAGCCCGAACAGCACGTAGGCGGCGCCGGAGGCCAGCAGCCCGGTGAGGATCATGGGCCGGCGGCCGGCCCGGTCGGAGGTGCGGCCCCAGAGCGGCGAGGTGACCAGGGCGGCGAAGGCGTAGGTGGCGACCAGCGCGCCCACGTGCCAGGGCCGGGCCCCCAGCTCCGTGGCGTAGAACGGCAGCAGCGGCAGCACCATCGTGAAGCCGACCATGTCCACGAAGACGGTGACCATCAGGATCGAAAGCTGTTTCAGGGTGCTGGACTGCATGGACCGGAGCTCCGTCAGCGGGCCGCCTCTTCCCCCTGTCCCCAGATCAGGAACGCCGCGGCGCTCGCGGTCATGAGAAGGACGCCATAGGTAGCCGAAATCCCGAAGTCGCTTCGAAGGTCCGAGAACATCGCCATCGAGATCGGGCGGGTACTGGGAGTGTAGAGGACCACCGAAACGACGAAGTCCCCGAGCGAGGTTATGAAGGCCAGCCCTCCCCCCGCGGCAAGGGCGGGCCGGAGAATCGGGAGGACCACCCGCGTCAGCCTGCGCCAGGAGCCCGCTCCAAGGGAAGCCGCCGCCTCTTCGAGGGCGGGATCGAGCTGGCGCAGGCCGGCCAGGGCCGCCCTCCCGGTCAGAGGAAGGTTTCTGACCAGGTAGGCCAGGGGCAGGATCACGGGCGTGCCGATCAGCACAATCCGGCCGAGCCAGGGCTGATGGACGCTGAAGGCCGTGGCCAGCGCGACGGCGAACACCGTTCCGGGCACCGCCCATGGGACGGCGATCAACCCTTCCAAAAGAGGGCTCATGCGGCTGCGGCGAACGGCGGCGAACCAGGCGGCGGCGAAGCCCAGGGCCAAGGCGGCGGCGGTGGCGGCGGACGCCATCCACAGCGAGTTGAGAATAGGGCGCAGACGCTCGAGATCGGTGAACAGCGCCCGCCAGTTCCCGAAGCTGAGCACCGGTGGGAAAGGCTCGACCGTCCAGGTGAACGGAGGTACGAGAGAGACGAGGACGAGGACGACATGGGGCAGCAGCAGAACGATGGCCAAGAGCCAGCCGAAGAAGCCGGCCGCCAGCCGCGCCAGCGGGCTCCGCAGCCGGCGGCGGGCGGGCGCGATCCCCCGCACACCCGTTCCCGTGGCCGCGGCGCGGTCCGCCCGGCGCATGGCCGCGAGCCCCAGCAGGGCGAGGATCGCGAGCATGACCGTCTCCACCTGCGCCAGGGCCAGCTCGCCGTTCAGCCGCGAAGCGACGATCTGCGTCGTCATCACCCGAAACCCGCCGCCGAACAGGTAGGGGGCGGAGAACGAGGCCAGGGAGGTCATGAAGGTGAGCAGCGCCGCTCCGGCCAGGGCCGGCCGCAGCATCGGCAGCGTCACCTTGAAGAGGGTGCGCGTGCGGCTCGCCCCCAGGGAGGCGGCCGCCTCCAGAAGCGCCGCGTCCAGGCGGGCGAGCCCGGCGCGGGTGAACAGGTAGAAGTAGACGTACATCGAATAGGCGTGCACCAGCAGGATCGCCCCCGGCCCCACCAGCCGCCAGGGTGGCTGTTCCAGTCCGAGCAGGGACTGAACGGCCCGCAAGGCGAAGCCGCTCTCGCCATACAGGAAATGGAAGGCGATCACGCCCACCAGCGGCGGCAGGGCCACCGGCAGCGCCACGATGGCTCCCAGCACGCGCCGGCCCGGGAAGTCCGTCCGCTCGAAAAGGAACGCCAGGGGGATGCCCACCAGCGCCGCGAGGACGACGGACACGGCGGAGATCCACAGGCTGCGCCAGAGCGCCAGCCACTCGTCCGTCCGGCCGAAGAACTCCGAGAAGTGCGCCAGTGTCCAGGCCGCAGGCCCTCCCAGGGCCTCCAGCAGGGTCATCAGCAGGGGATAGCCCACCAGCCAGGCGAGGACGGCGGCGATGGCGAGCGCGGCGAGGAGGGGCCGCCTCATTTCTCCCCCTCTCCCGGGGAGGGGGACGGGAAGGCGGGAGAGGGGGCCGGGGGGTGAGGGTCCCGCCGGAACAGGCGCGGCGCCGGACCGGTCCCGCTGGGCGCGACCTGGACGGCGTCGCCCACCGCCGCGGCCCCCGACGGCGCCAGGACCTCCAGCTCCCCGCCGGCGGACAGCGCCACCTGGTAGTAGCTCACCGGTCCCGCGTAACGCCGCTCGACGACCCGGCCGGCCAGGGCCCGCGGGTCGACGGTCGCCTGGAAGGCCAGCGCCTCGGGGCGCACCACCAGGTCGACCGCCTCGCCCGGAGCCGCGTCCGCCAGCTCGGGAGCGGGCGCCGCCGACCACCGGACCGGCCCGGCCGTGCCGCCGCGGGGCCCTGCCGGATGCGGCACCCAGACGGCGCCGTCCTTCTCCAGGACGCCCGGCAGGACGCTCGCCCGGCCCACGAACATGGCCACGAACCGGGTCTCCGGACGCTCGTAGAGGTCCTCCGGAGTCCCCACCTGGTGCAGCCGCCCACCCTCCAGCACCGCGACGCGGTCTCCCAGATGGAAGGCCTCTTCCTGCTCGTGGGTGACCAGCACGGTCGTGATCCCCACCCGCTGGATGGCCCTCTTGAGCTCGCGGCGGGTGCGCTCCCGCAAGGCTGGATCGAGGTTCGAGAGCGGCTCGTCGAGGAGCAGGACGCGCGGCTCCGGCGCCAGGGCGCGGGCGAGGGCCACCCGCTGCTGCTGGCCGCCCGAGATCTCGCCCACCCGCCGCCCCTCGAAGCCGGGCAGGTCCACCAGCGCCAGGGACTCGGCGACCCGCCTGGCCGTCTCCTCCCGGTCCGTCCGCCCCCGCGAGCCGAGGCCGAAGGCGACGTTCTCGCCGACGGTCAGGTGGGGGAAGAGCGCGTAGTGCTGGAAGACCATCCCGAAGTTTCTACGTTCGGGCGGGGCGGTGGTTATCTCCTCGCCGTCCACCGTGAGGCGCCCGCCGTCCGGCCGCTCGAAGCCGGCGATCAGGCGGAGGGCCGTGGTCTTACCGCTGCCGGAGGGTCCCAGGAGGGCGAGCACCTCGCCGCGCGCCACCGAGAGGGAGAGGCCGCGGAGGACGGTCTGCCCGCCGAAGCTCTTTTCGAGCCGATCAAGGACGAGGAACGACATGGTGGCGGCTCAGGGGGCGGCCGCGCCGCCCCGGCTGCGGACGGCGCGGTCCCAGGTGGACATCCATTCCTGACCGTTCTTCGCGATCAGGTCCCAGTCGACGTCGGCCGGCTTCATGTCCCGCAGCACCTCCTGCGCCCACTGCGGCAGGCGCTCGGGCGGCAGGTCGGTCCGCGCCGGCAAGCGGAAGGCGTCGCGGGCCGCCAGCTCCTGCCCCTCGACGCTGCCCACGAACTCGATGAAGGCCTTGGCCTGCTCCGGGTGCTTCGCCCCCTTGACCAGCCCGATGGAGTCGTCGATCACCGGCGCGCCGCTGCGCGCGAATTTGTAGCCCAGGGGCGCCCCTCGCTTGGCCTGCCAGAGCATGTCCGTCAGCTCCCAGACGGTGACCAGCCCCTCCTGGCGGTTGAGCTTCTCCATCATCAGGAAGGGGTTCTGGACGTACTCCTTGGTCTGCGCGTCGAAGCGGCGCAGCCACTCCCATCCCTTCTCGGGATTTCCCGTCTCCCGCACCGAGTCCGCCAGGATCATCCCGAACAGGGTGCGCATGGTGCCGCTGGCCAGGGGATCGCGGATCAGGATCTTCCCCTTCCAGCGCGGGTCGAGGAGGTCATCCCAGTCCGCCGGGGCCTCCTCCGGTTTCACCGCCGCCTTGTTGTAAACCAGCACGGGAGCGGTCCGGTAGGCGCCGAAGAAGAGATTCTGGGGATTGCGGCTCTCCGGCGGCACGGCGTCCGCCCATTGCGGCCGATAGGGGGCCAGGAGGCCGTCCGCGACGCCGCTGACGAAGATCGTCTGCGGTCCGCCGTACCAGACGTCCGCCTGCGGGTTCGCGGCCTCGGAGCGGACCCGGTCGTAGACCTCCTGCGAGCCCATGTCGAGCCAGCGGACGTCCACATTGGGATTCTTGGCCTCGAAGCTCTTCTCCATCAGCGTCAGGAGGTCGCGGCCGTGCGGGGAGTAGACCACCAGGGGTGTGCGGCCGTCGCCGCAGCTCCAGGTGAGGAGGGCCAGAGCGAGCGCCGGCAAGGCGCGGATCAGAGAGCTTGGGTTTTTCATGGTTTCAAGCCCAACAGGTTGGCGAACAGCCGGTACGCCCCCGGCACCCCGGCCGGGAGCTGCCGGAAGAAGGCGAGACCGGTGTAGACGTAGTGCCCCTTGCCGAGCTTCGCCACCAGCAGTCCGCCTTTGAGCTCCGGCCCCCCGGGATCCATCATCGACAGCAGCGGCGTGTACGCCGGGTCCCAGGTGCGCGCGAAATAGAGGCCGCGCTCCTGGATCCAGCCGTTCCAGTCCTCGGCTCCGATCTTGTTCGGAGTCGTAAAAATTGGATGGTTGGGATCGATCACGTTGACCGGCGCCGTCTCGTCCGTCACCCGGTCATGGGGACGGGCGATCTCCAGCGGGAAGGGCGCGAACTTGCCTTCGATAAATGGATATTGCTGGTACTGGACGATCACCAGGCCGCCATTTCTGGCGTAGTCGAGAATCCGTGGATTGGCCCGCGCCAGGGCGGGATCGGTCTCGTAGGCCCGGCTGCCGACGACGATCGCGTCGTAGCGGCTCAGGTCCCCCGCTTCGAGGTCCTTGGGGCCGAGCAGCTCCAGGGGCACGCCGATCTCCCGCAGATTCTCGGGGACGCGGTCCGAGGCGCCCCGGATGTAGCCCACCCGCTTCAAGGCTGGCAGGCGCAGATCGGCCGCCTGGATCTCCACCCGCGCCGGCGCCGGCTGGACCGTGGAACGGATATGGGGATAGTCCACGACCGGAACGGCGAGGTCGAACCGCTGGCCGTCTTCCAGCACCGCCGCCAGACGCAGAGATGTGCGCCCCGTCTTGAGATCCCTGGGAGGAGCCACCGTCAGCTCCAGGTCGACGGGCTCCCCGGCGGCCGGCAGCGTGAAGGGACGGGGCGCGATCGCCGGCCAGGAGCCGCCCTCGGCCCCTTCGATGGCGGCCTCCAGGCGGCCGTTCACGGGCTCCTTCGCGTGCGAAATGAGAGAGACGTGGAGCTTCCGCGCCTCCCGGCTCTGGACCGGCCAGACCAGCAGATCGTCCGCCGCCATCACTTCGACCTTCGGAACCACCCGCAACGGCCGGCGCACCTCGCCCAGCGCCTGGTCCCGGTGCAGGTGGACGACCTCCCGTTCCAGGATGACCGGCACGCCGTCGATCACGAAGCTGAAATGGGCGGTCAGCGGCGGCGGACCGAAGGGCTCGCCGCGCTCGGCCGGCCGGGCTTCGCTCCAGTCGTAGAGGCCTCCCTTGAGCGGCTTGTGGAGGAAGTAGGGGACGCTGGGCGGCGCCGAGGCCGGCACCGCGGGCTTGAGCTCCCAGGTCCCGAGCGCGCCCGCCGCCAGATCCTTGAGGTCGCCGGCCATGGGCTCGCCCCCCAACTCCGGGGCCGGCTCCAAGGTGACCGTTGCCGCCGAGACCGGCCGCGCGCCGCTGTTCCATAGCGACGCCTGGACGGTGAAGGTCTCGCCCGCCGTCAGCTCCTCGCCCGCGGTGGTGGCGTCCACCGCGATACCCGCCGCGGCGGCCAGCCCGGCTTCGGCCACGTCGATCTTCTCCCGGATCAGCTCCAGGGCCGGGCGGTCGGAGGTCTGACCCGTGCCGCGCAGCAGGTCCTCGGCCGCCCGCAGCCGCTTCAGGATCTCGACGAACGCCGGGACCGAGTCGCCCAGACGGGCGGGGTTGAGGGCCGTCCGCGCCCGCTCCGCCGCCGCCTGGACCGCCTCCAGGTGTCCTTCCACGTTCCGCCGCCGCGCCGGATCGGCCACCGTCGCCGCGATGGCGGCGAGGCGGGTGTCGATTCCCGCGAAGAGGTCCTTGGCCTCCTTGCCGGCACCGCCCTCGACCCAGCCGACCCGCGCCTCCTGGGGTCCCAAGCGCTGGATCTGTCCCATGTCCTGCGAGCGGTGCTGGCTGCGGCTGGCCATGGCGAGCTGGAAGATGGACTTGCCCGAGAGGGGGTCCACCCCGCCGGTGGACATCGTCAGGGTGGTGGCGTCGCGGTCGAAGAAGGTCGAGCGATAGAGGACCTGCGGCTTCCAGGGGGACAGGCCCTCCTCCGCGAGCTGTGGGACGGCGCCGGGATCGCCCGCCAGGGGGAAGGCGGCGTAGGCGGTCACCCCAGCGGCCTGGTGCTGGCCGTGGTTGGGATGGGGGACGCCGGGAAAGACCGAGACGACCACCTGCGGCTTGAAGCGGCGGATGACCCGTACGGCGTCCTCCACCAGAACGTCCTTGGGCCACAGCGTCAGGGTCTCCTCCAGGGAGCGCGTGTAGCCGAAGTCGTAGGCGCGGGAGAAGAACTGCCGGCCGCCGTCCACCGCGCGGGCCGCCAGCAGCTCGCGGCTGCGCAGGAGCCCGAGCCCCACGCCCAGCTCGGGGCCGATCAGGTTCTGTCCCCCCTCGCCCCGGCTCAGGGAGAAGTAGGCGGCCTCTCCGCCCAGGCCCCGGGAGACGAGGGCGATCAGAGAAGTGTCCTCGTCGTCGGGATGGGCGGCGATCACCAGCAGGCGCTTGTGGGTCGAGAGCTTGGCCAGCGCCCGCTCGACCGCGGCCACGCCCCCGGTCGCCGCCGGCTCCAGGGGAGACGGCGAAGGGGCCACCTGCGCGGGCAGGGGCGCGCGCAGGAAGAGAAGGAGGAGGAGGACGGAAATCGGCTGCGCGTATCGATTCGCGGTTCGGCGCGTCATCGGGCTCTCCAGGATCGGGCCGCCGGGAGCGGGCCGGGCGGGAGTCTAGCACCGGGGTGCGATGTCCGAGTTTTGGCTCCACGCCGTCCTGTGGAAGGGACGCTTTTCAGAGGAAAACCGCGCGTCCCCGTCTTCCAGAGGCCTCGCATCTACTTTGCAATCGCGCCAGCACCAAACCGGGTCCCCCTGGATCCAGATCGAGTAGGGAGGTTTCATGGACCGCGCTCTTCGCCGTACCTGCTCCACCGCCCTGTTGTCTCTGCTGGCCTTTTCCGCGACCGTCTACGCGGACTCCTACCAGACGACCACCCGCTTCGACACCTTCGACGGCGTCTGCGACGAGGACTGCTCGCTCCGGGACGCGGTCGCGGCGTCCAACGCCCATCCCGGCCCGGACGTCATCCTCCTCCAGTACCCGCCTCAGGAGTCGGGCCTGCACGTGCTCTCCCTCACGGGACCTGACGAGGACTTCGGCGCCACGGGCGATCTCGACATCGCCGCCGGCGCGGAGCTGACGATCGTCGGCGCGGGCGCCAATCCCACGGTCATCGACGGCTTCGGTTCCTTCGGCAACGACCGGGTCTTCGACGTGCGCGGGTCGCTGACGCTGGTGGACGTCATCGTCCGCAACGGCGCGCCATTCGGCTCGGGCGGCGCCATCCGCAACGGCGGCCGGCTGACGTTGATCCACTGCGAAGTCACCGGCAGCCGGGCGAGAGGCTTCGGCTTCGGCGGCGGCATCTATTCGGACGGCGTCGACTCGGAGCTGACGCTCCGCCACAGCGTGGTCTTCGGCAACCGGGCCGAGGGCGGCGGCGGCGGAATCGCCGTGGGCGGCCGGCTGGACATGGTCGACGCCATTCTCCGCGGCAACGCATCTCTCCAGGATTTCGGCGGCGGCGCCTACCTCTTCTCGGAAGCGCGGGCGGACTTCACCAACGTGGACTTCCTGAGCAATCGCGCGGCCATCGCCGGCGGCGGCATCTACCTGGAGCCCCCGCTCTTCCCGGATTCGCGGACGTTCCGGAACGTGACCTTCGAAGGCAACTCCGCCCCGGTGGGCCCCGACTGCGGGGGCGTGGGCTGTCCCGAGAGCTGAGCGGGATCTCCGGGCTCTCTCCGGCCGGGAGGGCCCGCTTTGGACGCGCGCCGGCCAATCTCCGTAAAAATGTTCAAAAAGCTGTGAGAGGGACGCACTGGAGCCCGGGATCTTGGTGCCCTCGACCGAACGTGACAAGCTGTTCGAATGGATCACATTTGAAGGAGCAACGATCATGAAGCACTGTGTCCGACGCGCGTTCCCGGCCCTGTTGATCGCGGCCGTGTGCGCCTCTACTGCCCACGCGGCGGTCTACATCCCGACCAAGACGGCAGACACCAACGACGGCGCCTGCGATCCCAACGACTGTTCCCTGCGCGAAGCCGTCGCCGCCGCCAACCAGCACGCGGGCGACGACGTCATCCTGCTGGACGACAAGACCTACACGCTGAGCTTGTCGCCCGGCAGCCCCAACCACCTGGATGTCGACGACAACCTCATCATCCTCGGGGAAGGGGCGCCGCGGACTGTCATCGACGGCGGCAACGTCTCCGGCATCTTCTACGTCTCCGGTGACCGGAGCCTGGAAATCCGCGACCTGACGCTGCGCAACGGCCGCGCGCCAGGCGTGGGCGGCGCGATTCGCAACGACGGCGAGCTGACCCTGCTCCGCGCCGCCCTCGTTTCGAACTCGAGCGTTCCCGGCTCGGGCGCCGTCGGCATGGGCGGCGCCATCCACAACGAGGGCATCCTGACCATCACCGACAGCCTGATCGCCAACAACACGGCCCAGAGCGCCGGCGGCGGCCTGACCATCGGCGGCACCGCCACGCTCACCAACGTCACCATCTCCGGCAACCGCTCCACGGCCGACTTCGGCGGCGGGCTCTACGTCTTCTCCGACGGCCGGGCGACCCTGAACAACGTGACGGTCACGGGGAACGCCGCGGCGCAGAAGGGCGGCGGCGCGTTCATCGAGAATTCGGCTTTCATCGGCGCCTCTCCGAAGATCACCAACTCCATCCTCGCCGGCAACACGGCCTCTTCGGATCCGGACTGCTCCGGCGCCATCGACTCGGGCTTCGACATCATCGGCAACAACCAGGGCTGCACGGGACCCTCGGCCGCCAAGTCCGACATCGTGGGCACGCCGGCGAGCCCACGGAACCCCGGCCTCGGCCCCCTGGCCGACAACGGCGGCTCCACGCCGACCCATGCTCTGCTCAACGGCAGCCCCGCCCTCAACTCCGCCAACCCGGCGGCGCCAGGGAGCGGCGGCGGCGCCTGCGCGGCCACCGACCAGCGGGGAACCGCCCGGCCGGGCAGCTTCCGTTGTGACATCGGCGCCTTCGAGAGGACGGCCGCCTGCGTGGCTGGAGGGAACACCCTCTGCCTGCAAAACGGCCGGTTCAGGGTGACGGCGACCTTCCAGGACCAGGGCTCCACCCGCGCCGCGCAGGCTCAGCCCCTGACGGACGAGAGCGGGTTCTTCGCCTTCTCCAGCCCTTCGGACATCGAGCTGACCGTGAAGATCCTCAACACCTGCGCCACCAACAACCGCTACGGGGTGTTCCTGAGCGGCTTGACCAACGCCGCGGTGACGGTCACGGTCGCCGACCTCAAGGCGAAGCAGACGAAGACGTACACCAATCCCGCCGGCCGGGTTTTCCAGACGCGGCTCGACGCCGCCGCCTTCGCCACCTGTCCGTAGATTTCCCCAGACCGGCAGGGGCGCGGCAAGCGCCCCTGCTCGGGAAGGTCACCCCTGCCGCTTGAAGTTGACCGTCAGCACATAGAAGACCGCCACCGGCTGGCCGTCGAGCTTCGCCGGCTCGAACCGCCACTGCGCCAGCGAATCCATGGCCACGTACGCCATGGCGGGCCCGCCGCCCTCGATCTTCACGATGCGGGGCGAAACCGGCCGGCCGTCGACGCCGATGATGGTCGAGACCGCGACCCAGCCTTCGGCGCCCAGCACGCTGAGCGCCTTGGGATATTCAGGGCTGGCCTGCTTGACGATCCGAGGCTTCTCGACCTCGAGGCCGACCGGCTTGATCTCGACCTCTCCGCCCTCGCGAAGGATCCGCAACTGGTCTGGAGACATCGCGATATCGAGCGGCCGCAGGATCCGCTCCCGCAACTCGGCCGCCTTGGGTCCGTAGGGCGCGACGTTCGTCTTGCCGATCTCGGGGAAGAGGTTGAGGGCCATGTCCCAGTGCCAGGCCGCCTCCCCCTCCCGGCCGAGCCCCGCCTCGGCGATGGCCCGGAAGGCCGAAGCCACCGCCAGGCTGTAGGCGGCTCCCTCGCCGGTGCCCGCGCCCGCGACGATCTCGGAGCCCAGCCGGCGGGCCCGCTTCTCGGCCTCCCCCCACTTCCCGGCCCGCAGCTTCTCGTCGACCTCCCGAAGGCCCGACCGCCAGGCGGCGGCCGTGCTCTGTACCGTCTGCTGCCCCGCGGCCAGGGACGAGACGGCCGCGAGAAGAAGAATGTGGATCGTGATTCTGGACAAAGCCCTGCTCATGCTGATCTCCCTTTGATCTATGGCTTTATCCCATATGGTAGCAGATCACCTCCGCTCCAGCCGGTCGTCCAGGGAGAGCTTCCCGGCGCCATGGAAGAGGAAGAAGAGCGCCGCGGCGAGCAGGACGAAGACGGGATAGCTGGCCTGCCAGGGGGCTCCTCGATAGGCGAGGAGGAGAGCGAAGAGGACGTGGACGACGATCACCGCGCCGGCCTGCCGGGTCCACAGCCCCAGGATGAACAGGAGCCCGCAGAGGAACTGGGCGTAGGCGGAGACGAAGGCTCCGGACAGAGGGAAGGGGACTCCGCGGACCTCCAGAAAATTCGCGAGCTCGAGCATCCGGGCGTAGCTGAGGATGTTGTCCTGCGAGCCGCGGATCAGCTCCGCGCCGATCAGCAGCCGGAGGAAGAGGGGACCGTACTCCGCGTAGGGCTTTATGAAAGCGAAGCTGAAAAGCTTGCGGATCATCGGATCGTCTCCTCCTGTCCGGGCGGGCAAATTTTTTCCAACGTGCTGCGATCCCCCCTTAGAAGTTGCCGGCGCCGCGCCCGCCTTGACACATGCGGTATCCTCAGCCTGCTATGGAGACCATCGCCCCCCCTGTGACGATTACGCCGGAACGCCCCGCCGTTCTGGATGAGCCTACGATGCAGGCCTACCGCCGGCTGGGCTACCTGCTGGCGGACCTCGACCCGATGAACCGCATTCCGCCCGAGGAGCAGCCGGGGCTCGGGCACACCGATCCCGCCACGGCCGAGTACGCGCGCCGCATCTACTGCGGCTCCATCGGAGTCGAGTTCATGCACATCGGCGATCCGGCCCGCCGCCAGTGGGTCCGCGAACGGATGGAAGGCGAGGCCGCGCCGGTGAACCAGGAGCGCGTCCTGGAACTGCTGACCCGCGCCGACACCTTCGAGCAGTTCCTCCAGTCGCGGTACCTGGGCACCAAGAGGTTCTCCATCGAGGGAGTCGACGCGCTGCTGCCGTGCCTGGACGAGATGCTGGAGGGGGCCGCCGAGCACCGCATCCAGCAGGTGGTCCTGGCCATGAGCCACCGCGGCCGGCTCAACGTCATGGTTCACACGGTGGGACGCACGCCGTCGGAGATCCTCGCCGGCTTCGAGGACGTCGATCCGCGGAGCACCTTCGGCGGCGGCGACGTGAAGTACCACATGGGCGCCACCGGCGAGCACACGGGCAGGAACGGCCACCGGATCAGCATCCACCTGGTCTCCAACCCGAGCCACCTGGAGGCGGTCGATCCCGTGGCCCTGGGGCGCGTCCGCGCCAAGCAGGTCCGGCTGGGCGACGAGAAGAACCACGACCTGGTCTTCCCCATCGTTCTCCACGGCGACGCGGCCTTCGCGGGCCAGGGCGTGCTGGCCGAGACGCTGAACCTCGCCGACCTCCACGGCTACCGGATCGGCGGCACGGTGCACGTCATCGTCAACAACATGATCGGCTTCACCACCGAGCCGCGGGCGCTGCAGTCCTCCCGCTTCTCTTCGGACGTGGCGCGGCGCCTGCCGGTGCCCATCTTCCACGTCAACGCCGAGGACCCCGACGCCGTGGCCCGGGTGGCGCGCATGGCGGTCGACTACCGCTACGCCTTCAAGAGCGACGTGGTGGTGGACCTCATCGGCTACCGCCGGCACGGCCACAGCGAGGTGGACGACCCGACCATCACGCAGCCTCTCCTCTACAAGAAGATTCAGGCGCACCCGCCGCTCTGGAAGCTCTATGCCCGGTCCATCGGGCTGCCCGACGGCGAGGCCGAGCGGCGGGCCGAGGCCATCCGGGCCGAGCTCGACACCGCCCACAAGGAGGCGGCGGCGCTCAAGGAGAAGCCGCTGCTGCGCACCATGCCGTCCTACTGGGACCGCTACCAGGGCGGCTGCTGGCTGCCGGAGCACGAGGTGAAGACCGGCCTGCCGGCGGAGGAGATCGCCGCGCTGACCGGGCCGCTCACCACCGCGCCCGAGGGCTTCCACGTCCACAAGAAGATCCAGGCCCTGCTCGCCCAGCGGTCGGAGATGGGGCAGGGGAAGCGGCCGATCGATTACGGCATGGCCGAGGCCCTGGCCTTCGCTTCGCTGGTCAAGGCCGGCACCCCGGTCCGCCTCTCCGGCCAGGACTGCCGGCGCGGCACCTTCAACCAGCGCCACTCGGTGCTCATCGACGTCGAGGACGCCTCCGAGTACACCCCGCTGCAGCACGTGGCCCCGGGCCAGGCGCTCTTCGAGGTCTACGACTCCATGCTCTCCGAGGCGGCCGTCCTTGGCTTCGAGTACGGCTTCAGCCGCGACTACCCCGAGGCCCTGGTCTGCTGGGAAGCGCAGTTCGGCGACTTCGCCAACGGCGCGCAGATCATCATCGACCAGTTCATCACCGCCGGCGAGGACAAGTGGGGCCTGCTCTCGGGCGTCGTCATGCTCCTCCCGCACGGTTACGAGGGGCAGGGTCCGGAGCACTCCAGCGCCCGCATCGAGCGCTACCTCCAGCTCTGCGGCGAGGACAACATCCAGGTCTGCCAGCCCTCGACCGCGGCCCAGTACTTCCACATGCTGCGCCGGCAGGCCCTGAGCTCCTGGCGCAAGCCGCTGGTGGTCTTCACCCCCAAGAGCATGCTGCGCCACAAGGACTCCTCCTCGACGGTGGAGGACCTGGGCCGCGACCAATTCCTCAAGGTGGTCGAGGACGCGGAGGTCCAGGACGCCCGGCGGGTGCTGCTCTGCACGGGCAAGGTGGGCCACGAGCTGAAGCGGGAGCGCGAGCGCCGGAAGGACGCCTCGACGGCGATTTTCTTCCTCGACCAGCTCTATCCGTTCCCGCGCCGGGAGCTGGAGGCGGCGTTCGCGAAGCATCCGAACGTCCGGGACGTGGTCTGGGTGCAGGAGGAGCCGGCGAACATGGGAGCGCTCTTCTTCGCGCACCCCCGTCTCGAGCGCCTGCTCGGCCGGCACGTCCGCTCGGTGAAGCGCTCCGCCAGCGGCAGCCCCGCCACCGGCTCGGCCAAGGCCCACGCCTTGGAGCAGCAGACGCTGCTGTCGCTGGCGTTCACGACGGGGGCGGGTGGTAGTTAGCACTATGCCCCCGAAGTTCATGTCGGATTTCGGCTAAAGCATGTCCCCCCGCCCGGGCATAAATGCTCGGGCTACTCAAAAACAGCCGGGTAAACCCGACTGAAGGAGTCCCCTTCAGGGGGCTCTTTTCGACTAGCCTGGGCATTTATGCCCGGGCGGGGCTCCAGGTACGTTCCCTTCTGGGCCTGATTCTTATGTGATGGTCATGTGATCAGGAGGATGTTCCGAAGAGGAGGAAACACATAACTCTCGGTCCTTCAACAGCTTATCTCCTCGATCTTATGTGATGGTCATGTGCGGTACGCAGCGGCCTCTGTCCTCATGGGAGGACATCTTTCCCTGAGTCGCTCGCCCTGAAACCGCCCCGTACACCCCCTCGTAGGACATTGCAGGAGGTGACGGAACGATGTTCGAGATCTTCGGCTTCTTCCTGCTCGCCGCGGTCCTGTTGTCCGTGATCGCGGGGCTTGTCCTGACGGTCGTGCTGATCAAGCTGGCCATGCTGCCGGTGGCGCTGGCGGCCGGCATGGTCAAGGCGACCCTGGCGTTCGTGGGGATCCTGGTCGGACTGGTGGTGATGGCCGTGGTCGGCCCGGTGCTGCTGGTGGTGGGGATGGTGCTCCTGCCGTTCGCGATCGTCGCGGGTCTGGCCTGGGTGGCGATCACCGCGCTGATCTGATCCCGATGAGGAAAGGGCGCCCAGAGCAGGGCGCCCTTTCTACATAGGGGGAGGCTTACTCCACTTCCTGGCCGAACCAGGCCCGCAGGGGGCTCACACCCTGACGGCGCGCCACGCGCACCCGCATCCGCTGCATCCGGCTCCACCGCATCAGGTTCGCGCCCCACTGCTGTTCCATCGCGAAACCGGCTACAGCTCCGACCAACAACGTCCCGACGAAAGTCAACATCGCACCACCTCGTAAAAAAGAGAAACGATTCCTACGACTTCAGCCCTGCCCACCCGCGGTTACTCACGCAGGGGTCAGTGCAAGTCCTACATACCCCTTTGCCTATTTTGTAGAACGAAATTCTAACCTCCACCTCCTCACCGCGTCAACCCGGAAGCGCGGCGGCGGCGGGCATGACCTTGTACGGAGGACGGAGGCGGAACGTTGCGACCCGGCGGCACGGCACTTGCTGCACCTGCTGCGTCTTCTTTCGGAAAGGTTGTCATGGCAGAGACTATCCAGCTTTCGACTCTCAGACGCACTCTGCGCCGCACGTTCGGCTTCCGGGCCTTGCGCGAAGGCCAGGAAGAGGTGATCCGCTCCATCATCGAGGGGCGGGACACCCTGGCCATCATGCCCACCGGCGCCGGCAAGTCGCTGTGCTACCAGCTCCCCGGAGCCCAGCTCCCGGGCACCACCGTCATCGTCTCCCCGCTGATCTCCCTGATGAAGGACCAGGTGGACAAGCTCCAGGAACTGGGCATCGACGCCGCCCAGGTCAACAGCACGCTCACCGCCAGCGAGGAGGGGGAGGTCCTGGAGCGGATCCAGAAGGAGCAGCATGAGTTCGTCTTCGTCACCCCGGAGCGGCTGACCCAGCCGGAGTTCCTGGAGACGCTGCGGACCAACAAGATCGACGTCTTCGTGATCGACGAAGCCCACTGCATCTCCCAGTGGGGCCACGACTTCCGGCCGTCCTACCTGCACCTGCGCGAGGCCGTCGCGGCCCTGGGCGATCCCCCCGTCCTGGCCCTGACCGCCACCGCCACCCCGGAGGTGGTGGCCGACATCCAGCGGCAGCTCGGCCGCGAGGACATGGAGGTCGTCGACATCGGGGTCTACCGCGAGAACCTCCGCTTCGAGGTGATCCCCGCCCCCCGCGAGGACGCGAAGCGGGAGACCCTCGCCCGGCTGCTGGGCGAGATGGAGGGCACGGGGATCGTCTACGTGTCCACGATCAAAGACTGTGAAGCGATCACGGAGCACCTGGAGAGCCTGGGCTTTTCCGTGGCCCGCTACCACGGCCGGCTCGGGGCCCGCGAGCGCAAGCGCACCCAGGACCGCTTCATGGCCGGCGAGCTGAAGGTGATCGTGGCCACCAACGCCTTCGGCATGGGGATCGACAAGCCGGACATCCGGTTCGTCGTCCACTTCAACCTCCCGGGCTCGCTGGAGTCCTACTACCAGGAGGCCGGCCGCGCCGGCCGCGACGGCGAGCCCGCCCGCTGTGTCCTGCTCTACCAACCCGAGGACAAGAACACCCAGATCTTCTTCCTCAACGGCCGCTATCCCAAGGTCGAGCACTTCAACGCCGTCTACGCGTCCCTGGAACGGATCAAGGCGGACCGCCAGGAGGTCGCCATCGACGAGATCCACCGCCGGGCGAAGGAGGTCCCGCAGACCAAGCTCAAGGTGGTGCTGGCGGCGATGAAGGACCTGGAGATGGTCGGCGAGGCCTCGCCCGGGCTGTACAGCCTGCTGCGGGCGGGCCTCTCCGAGGAGGAGCTGGCGGAGATGGCGAGGCTCTACGAGCAACGGGCCGAAGCCGACCGCGACAAGCTGCGGCGCATGGTGCTCTACGCCCAGACGGCGCTCTGCCGCTGGAAGGCCATCGTCGAGTACTTCGGCCAGGATCTCGGCAAGGACCGCTGCGGCCACTGCGACAATTGCTCCCATCCCATCCGGGAGCTGACCGCTCCGCCGCGCGCCGAGATCCCGGTGCGCCCGCCGCGCGACTCCGGCGAGGTGCTCCCACTGCCGCCCATCCTGGGCGTCCGCGACCCGGCGGACCTCAAGCCCGGGGACTCGGTGACCCTGCCGATGTTCGGCATAGGAGAGGTCCGGTCGATGGACGACCGGAGCCTCGTGATCCAGTTCGCCGGGGAACTGCGGGAGTTCCGGCGCTAGGTCTGCTTCCTGGGGGCCGGGGCGGAGGGCTCCGGCTCCTCGTACGGGCTGTGCAGGTGCACCGGCTCAGACTTCTTCCTCACCCACAGGTTGAGCATCTCCACGAAGACCGAGAAGCCCATGGCGAAGTAGATGTAGCCCTTCGGGATGTGCTGGCCGAGGCCGTCGGCCACCAGCGCCATGCCGATCAGCAGCAGGAAGGAGAGGGCCAGCATCTTGACCGTGGGATGGCGGTTCACGAAGTCGCTGACCGGCCCGGCGGCGAACATCATCACGGCCACCGCGACGACCACGGCGGTGATCATCACCGGCACCTCGTTGGCCATGCCCACGGCGGTGATGACCGAGTCCAGGGAGAAGACGAGGTCCAGGGCCAGGATCTGCGCGATGACCGCGCCGAACGAGGCGGCCACCTTGCCGCTGGCGTGCCCCTCCTCACCCTCCAGCCGGTCGTGGATCTCGCGCGTGGCCTTGAAGAGGAGGAAGAGGCCGCCGATGAGCAGGATCAGGTCGCGCCCGGAGACCCCATGGTTGAGCACCTCGAACAGCGGGTCCGTCAGCCGGGCGAGCCAGGCAATGGAGAGGAGGAGCGCGACGCGCATGAACATGGCGAGCCCGAGACCCACCCGCCGCGCCTTCGGCTGCTTGTCCGGGGGCAGCTTCCCGGCCAGGATGGAGATGAAGATGATGTTGTCGATGCCGAGGACGATCTCGAGCACTGTCAGGGTCAACAGCGCGATCCAGCTCTCGGGACTGCTCATCCAATCGAACCAGCTGCTCATCTGGGTCTCCCTTCCTCCACCTGCCCCCCGCCGGGGAGGCGGATTCTATCTCATGGGCTCCCGGGAGCCCATGGCATAATGGGCTGCGGCATGAGCGATACGACGACCCGCGGCATCCGGGTCCAGGTGCAGAGCTTCTACGACGAGGATCGCAGCTCTCCCCAGGAGAGCTACTATTTCTTTTCCTATCAGGTGCGGATCTCCAACCAGGGGTCCGAGACCGCGCAGCTCGTCAGCCGCGAGTGGATCATCACCGACGGCAACGGCGACACCCAGCGGGTGCAGGGTCCGGGCGTAGTGGGCGAGCAGCCGGTGCTGGCCCCTGGAGAGGAATTCGAATACACGAGCTTCTGCCCCCTCACCACTCCGGTCGGCTCCATGCACGGCTCCTACCGCATGGTGCTGTCGACCGGCGAGAGCTTCGAGGCCGAGGTCTCTCCCTTCTCGCTGGCTGTTCCCCATGCCGTGAACTAGCAGGCCTTTTGCACTCTCTCGCCGGCATGGCGAGATCCGCGAAGAAGACCGACCGCGTCCAGACCGCCGCCGTCCCCGCCGAGGCCCTGGAGGGAGAGTTCCCCGAGATTGGCCTGCCGGTCCAGCCGCCGTTCCCGCCCATGGAGGCCAAGTCGGCCGAGCGCCTCCCCGCCGCCGGCGGTTGGCTCTACGAGCCCAAGTGGGACGGTTTCCGCTGCCTGGCCTTCCGCAAGGGAACCGAGCTGGCCCTGCAATCCAAAGCCGGCCAGCCTCTCGACCGCTACTTCCCCGAGCTGGTGGAGGCGTTCCGGGCGCTGCCCGTCAAGACCTTCGTGCTGGACGGCGAGATCGTCATCCGGGGCGCCGGCGGCGGGCTCGACTTCGACGCCCTCCTGCAGCGCATCCACCCCGCCGAGAGCCGCATCCGCAAGCTCGCCCGCGAGACCCCGGCGAGCTTCCACGCCTTCGACCTCCTGGTGGACGACAAGGGAAAGTCCCTGGTGGAGCTGCCTCTGGCGGAGCGGCGGGAGCGCCTGGAGAAGCTGTTCGGGAAGATTCCGGAGGGCTCCGTCCACCGTTCCCCCTCCACCCCGGACCGCGCCGTGGCCCAGCGCTGGATGAAAGAGCTGGGCGGCGCCGGGCTCGACGGCGTCGTCGCCAAGCTGGCGGACTCCCCCTATCTCTCGGGGGACCGCAGCGCCATGGTGAAGGTCAAGCGCATCCGCACCGCCGACTGCGTGGTGGGCGGGTTCCGCTGGGCGCAGAAGGGGGGAAAGGTCGGCTCCCTCCTCCTCGGCCTCTACAACGACCGGGGTCTGCTGGACCACGTCGGCTTCTCGTCGAGCTTCACGGCGGAGGAACGGGAGGAGCTGGAGCCGATCCTGCTGCCCCTGCGCGAGCCGCCGGGCTTCACCGGCAAGGCGCCGGGAGGCCCCAGCCGCTGGGCCCAGGGCCGCTCCACCGAGTGGGAGCCCCTGCGGCCGTCCCTGGTCTGCGAGGTCCGCTACGACCACTTCTCGGGCGGACGCTTCCGCCACGGCACCAAGTTCCTGCGTTGGCGGCCGGAGAAGAAGCCCGAGCAGTGCACCTTCGAGCAGGTGCGGCCGCGGCCCGTGGCGCTGGAGAAGCTGGGGCTGTAGGCCGTCCGAGCCCGAAGGACATAAAGGACCTAAACGACCCAAAGGACATAAAGGACGAAGACGTCATGTATTCGTCCTTTGTCGTTTAGGTCCTTTGAGTCCTTTATGTCGTTTAGGTCCTTCGTCCTTTGGTGAGAGCCTCCCTACCGCCTCGCCTTCAGCCGCGCCTTCTGCTCCGGAGTGAGCACGTCCGGCATGGGGCCGCCGAAGTAGCTCCAGGAGTTCAACGCGATGGCCTGCGCCTCGGTGAGGTCCAGGGAGAGCAACTCGGGGTGGACCGTCCGCAGCGAGTGCTTGGGTTCGATGAAGCGGGGTTGGCCGGAGCGGATCTCGACCTCGGAGGCGGGCAGGTGCCTCTTCGCCCGCTCCGCGGCTTCCCGGTCCGGGGCGAGCAGCGCGTAGAAGGAACGCTGCCGCTTGAGCGCCTCGGCGATGCGGCCTACGTCCGTCCGGGCCGGGTCGTACTCCACCGCCACGATCTCGTTGCCGCCCAGGCTGCCGATCCGCGTCCGGACCACGGCCGATCGTGGCCTCGCCGGTCCAGTAGCAAAACATGGAAAAGACCGCCGTCTCGGTCTGGGGGGCGGCTTGCAGGGTCACGGTGAGACCGCCCAGAAGGAGGGCGGCGATCCAGAGGGTTGCGCGTCGGTGCATCTCACTACCTCCCAGGGAATGCTACGGGAGGCGGCGCGCCTCTGGATCGCCTGTCGTCCGCCGGCTAGATCTCCAGCTTCTTCCGCGACCACCGCACCAGGATGGCGCAGAGCACCGCGAACATCGCCAGCGCGCTCCAGGGACCCGCGCCGCCGAAGATGCCGAGGTTCAGCTCCCGTCCGATGGCCGCCGCATTGGTGAAGCCCGAGAGGCCATCCAGGGAGATCAGCACGGCGACAAGGAGGCCGCTGATGGCGCCTCCCGCTACCAGACCGGTGGAGAAGAGCATGCCGGAGGAGAGCTCCGACTCGGAGTCCGCAGCCGCCTCGCCCTTCCGCGCCTGAATGCGGTCGGAGAGCCAGCGCATGGCGCCGCCGATGAAGATCGGGAAGGTCGTCGAGATCGGCAGGTAGGCGCCCACCGCCCAGGCCAGACCCGAGACGCCGCAGAGCTGGACCACCACGGCCAGGGCCGCGCCCACGAAGATGAAGCCCCAGGGCAGGTCCTGCGAGAGCACGCCCTTAATGATGACCGCCATCAGGGTGCCCTGCGGAGCCGGCAGGCGCTCGCTGCCGATCGGGCCGTAGTTCGACGTGTGCAGGAAGTGGAGGGTCAGGGCGATCACCGACGCCGAAGCGAGCACGCCGATCAGCAGACCGATCTGCTGCCGGATCGGCGTGGCGCCGACCAGGAACCCGGTCTTGAGGTCCTGCGAGGTGGCGCCGGCGTTGGCCGCCGCGATGCAGACGATGGCGCCCACGCAGAGCGCCGCGCCCTGGTACAGGTCGCCGCCCAGCCCCAGGGCCAGAAACAGCAGGGTGGTGCCCAGCAGGGTCGCGATCGTCATGCCCGAGATCGGGTTCGACGACGAGCCGATCAGGCCCACGATGCGCGACGAGACCGCCACGAAGAAGAAACCGAAGACCAGGATCAGGAACCCGGTCAGCAGGCTGTTCGGGAAGCCGCCGGTGGGCAGGTTGGGCAGGAAGGCGATGATCAGGACCAGGATCAACGAGCCGATCGCCACCCAGGAGATCGGCATGTCCCGCTCGGTCCGCTTGGCCGCGGCCGAGGCGGCGCCGGAGCCGCGCAGGTCGCGCAGGGAGTCGCGCACCGAGGAGTAGATCACCGGCATCGTCCGCAGCAGAGTCATCAGGCCCGCCATGGCCACGGCCCCGGCGCCGATGTAGCGGATGTAGGCGCGGTAGAACCAGGCGGACGGCGGATTGTTGTTGATCCAGTCCTGCGTGAAGCCGAGCTTGATCAGGTCCGCGTGCACGGTCGCGTCCGGCACGAACATCGAGAGGAGCGGGATCAGGGCCAGCCAGGAGAGCACCGAGCCGGAGACCATGATGCCGGCGATGCGCGGGCCGATGATGTAGCCGACGCCCAGGTATTCGGGCGTGACCTCCGAGGTCAGCGAGACGTTCTTGTACGCCGCCGCGGGGCCGGTGGTGAACGCGAAGGTCTCGCGCCAGAGGTGGAGGATCTTCTGGAGGACCGTGTACGCCATGGCCACCCAGAAGCCGGCGAACACGGTCTTGGCCATCTGGCCGCCCTTCTCGCCGGCGATCAGCACGTCGGCGCACGCCGTGCCCTCGGGGTAGGGCAGCTCGCCGTGCTCCTTGACGATCAGCGCCCGGCGCATCGGCACCATCAGCAGCACGCCGAGGACGCCGCCGACCGCGGCCAGGGTCATGATCTGGAGCTTCTCGAAGTAGTCCGCGCCCCCGGCGATGAAGAGGAAGGCCGGGGTGGTGAAGACGACGCCGGCGGCGACCGACTCGCCCGCCGAGCCGATCGTCTGCACGATGTTGTTCTCCAGGATCGTCGAGTTGCCGATCTTCTTGAACACCGCGATCGCCAGCACGGCGATCGGAATGGATGCCGAGACCGTCAGGCCCGCTCGTAGAGCCAGATAGACGGTGACGGCCCCGAACAGGATGCCGAAGAGGGCCCCCAGGATCACCGCTTTCGCCGTGAATTCGGGGATGGACTGCTCCGGCGGGATGTACGGCTTGAACTCGGCGGGTCTTTTCTCCACGGCCTGTGCTGGCTGGACGTGTGCCAAGGCAGTCTCCTTTCGGGAAAAGAACCCATGGATGCTAGCACATACGATCCGGCCCTCAGCCCACCTGCCGGTACCGGATCACCCGCGGCAGCGAGCCCATCAGGTTCTTGATCCGCGGCCGCAATCCCTGGATGTGCGGCGTCTGGCCGTGGGCGTCCAGGGCCGCCTCCGATTCCCACTCCTCGACGAACACGAACTCGACGTAGTGCTCGCCCTTGAGCGACCGCAGCAGATCGTAGCGGATGCACCCGGGCTCGCTCCGGGTCGGCTCGATGAGGTCCTGGAGGACCTTTTCCATCTCATCTTCCTTGCCCATCTCGGCCAGGAAGGTCGCGATCACGTGAACGGTCCCCTGCGGCATGAATCCCTCCCCGGGGTGACAGTCTGGCGCGGGAGTATACAGCCCGCGCCTGTTCCTCACCGCCCGGGCGTCAGCCGCAGCCGGTGGACCGCCGGCCCGGGCAGGAACGGCGTCGGCCGGCCCTCCTCCCAGGCGTCGTTGCCCTTGTAGTAGTAGGGCGACAGCGGGTTCCCGCTCTGACCCACGGGCATGTGGAAGAAGCCCGCCTCCTCGTGCCCCGGCGACACCACCAGCCGCTCCGAGGCGCCGAAGTCCGGCCCCTGGACGCGGGGCATGTTCTCGTCCCCCGGGAGCTGCCGCGACGGCAGGTCCAGCCACCGCCCGAGGGCGGGCACGGCCTGGCTCAGGGGATGCTGGATCTGGGTCGTGTTGCGCTCGCCCCAGGTGCGGTCCGCCAGCTTTCCCCCCTGTTCCGCGTAATAGTCCAGCGTCGTGTCCACGGCGGCGAGGAGCTGCTCGTCCCAGGTCTTGAACCCTGGAGCGCGCAGGTGTTCCGGCCGTTCCGTGACGATCTTCCAGAGCGGACCCTCGAACTGGTGGGTCGGCCCCCGCTTCTCCTCCGCAGGCTTGTCCCCCTGGCCCAGGATGGCGTCGAAGACCTGTTCCTCCACGAAGCCCCGGTAGGCCCGCACCAGGCGGAAAGCCGCCGAGTCCACCGAGGCGCGGCCGGTCCAGGTCGTCTCCACCAGGCGGCGCAGCTCGGCGCGTTGCGGATGGCCCTTCACGGCTTCCGGGCTCAGCACCTTCAGGAGCAGGCCCCGCCAACGCTCCAGGAACAGCGCCCGGTCGTCGAGCTGGACGGCCAGCAGGTCTTTCGGCGTCGCCTTCTCCAGCTTCATCAGGTCGTCGCGGATCTGCCGCGCGCGGGCGCCCAGGGCGTAGCCGCCGTCGCCGAGCGTCGCCAGCATGGCGCCGTCCACCACCCGGGCGTTGGCGGTCCAGATCCTCCCCGACGGCGGGTCCACGACGCGCGGCGCCTCCTCCGGCGCCAGCCAGCCGTCCCAGCGCCGGGAGCCGTCGGCCCACGAGGTCGGCAGCCGGCCGTCGAAGCCCACCCGCCGGGGGATGCGCCCCATGATCGTCCAGCCGACCCGGCCCGCGCGGTCCGCCACGGTGAAGTTCTGCGGCGGGATGCCCGAGCGGTTCGCCACCGCCATGGCCTCCTCCAGCGTGCGCGCCCGCTCCAGGCCGACCATCCCTTCGAGATTGACCGCCTGCGGGTGGTACGCCGTCCAGGCCAGGGCGCGCGGGCGGCCCAGGTGGTCGGTGTCGATCACCGGCCCCCAGATCGTCTCCTTCACCTCCAGGGTTTCGCCCTCGGCTCCCTTGGCCCGAAGCCGCTCCTTCACCTTCGTGAAGGGCCGGAAGCCCTGGGGCGTCTTGTACAGGTCCGGATTCCTGGGATCGACCTCCAGCACCACCAGGTCGTTCCAGTCGCCGTAGCTGTTGGTGAACCCCCAGGCCACGTAGCCGTTGCTCCCCACCACCACGGCGGGCGTGCCGGGCAGCGTCACGCCGGTGATCCGATGGGCGCCGCCCGCGCCGTCGGGCCAGGTCAGCGAGGCCCGGTACCAGGTCTTCGGCACCCGGATGTCCAGATGCATGTCGTCCGCTACCAGCGCCCGGCCGTCCGCCGTATGGGAGCCGGCCACCGCCCAGTTGTTGCTGCCCACGGCCGACTCGCGTTCCTCCCGATCGCGTCGATGGACCGGACCGCGGAGCGAAGCCGCTTTCGGGGGCGCCGGACGCTTCCGCAGATCGAACACCTCCGGTCCGGGGATGGGCGGCGTGGCGAAGGCCTCGCCCACGATCGGCGCGTCCCACTCCGTACCGACCGGGGCCAGGAGCTCGAACATCGGCCGCGGCAGGGTGTCGTGGAGGAACCCGAGGTCCGATTCCCGGCTGCCGTCTTCATCATGGAGCTCGATGAACATCGCCAGGATCGCCAGGATCGAATCCTCCGGCCGCCACGGCGCGGGAGCCACCCGCAGCGCCAGATACTCGAACGGCACTTCCCCAAGCGACGTCAGCCCGGCGTTGACCCCCTCGGCGTAGACCGCGAGGACGGCTCTCTCCTCGGGCGCGGCCGCGGCCAACATCCGCCGGGCCCGGTCGCGGAAGCGATGGACGCGGTTGCGGCCGTCCGCCTCCAGGACGGCCGGGCCGACGATCTCCCCCAGCTCGCCGGCCGCCTGGCGGCGCAGCAGGTCCATCTGGAAGAAGCGGTCCTGGCCGTGAAGGAATCCCAGCGCCCGGACGAGGTCCAGCCGGTTGGCGCCCCGGATCGTGGGGACGCCGAGGTCGTCCCGCTCGATCTCCACCCCCGACGAGAGCCCGGCAAGGGCCGTCTCGCCGTCGAGCCGCGGCAGGCTCGCCTTCATCCGGCCCCGGAACCACAGCCCGCCCGCCACGACGGCCAGGGCCAGCACGGCGAACAGGATCAGCAGCGCCGCCAGGATGCGGCGCAGAATGCGCCGGCCGCGGCGGGGACGCGCTGCCGGGGACGCCCCGGGATCAGGAGTTGCCAAGGGCTGGGACATGCCGCTCTCCTCTCATGGGGGTTGAACAGAATTTAAATTTCTTGTTGACAAAGCCCGGACCCCTTTTTAGAATGCGCGTCGCGTTGAATTCTAAAAGAGGAGCTCAGCCTTGATTCTACTCGACGCTGCCTGCCCGTTGGAGAAGTACGTCATGCCACAGAAGTTGGACTCTCCCTTCCATTGACCTGATCACGGCGGGGCCGCCACCGGTCCGACGCTGATCCACGCGCTTGTGCTCTCTGGAGCCCGGCCATAGGGGTCGTGTGCTTCTCTCCACACGTTGAAGGAGTATGTATGTACAAGAAGTTGTTGCTCGCCTCCCTGGTGCTCTGCCTGTTCTTCTTCGGCGGCGCGCCCCTGGCTTTCGCGGGCCAGGCTGAGGCCCCCACCACGGATCTGATCGAAAAGATGACCAGCGAGGGGTGGCGGCAGGTAGCGGAGGGAGTGTTGCAGCGGACTCGGGGAGGAGAGAGCGCGGTCGAGTCTTTCGCTTACGGCCCGGAGGGGTTCCAGTGGCTCGAGCAGGAGCTGCTCAAGCAGCTCGAGCTGATGCAGAAGGAGCAGCAGGCCCATCCGTCCAGGAAGCTGGCGCGGACCATCGAGCGGCAGAAGCGGGAGATCGTCAAGATCCAGCAGGCGCTGCGGAACAATGAGATCCCGACCCTGCAGGAGAAGGTCATCATCAATGGCTGCGACATTTCCTATGGGGCGCACGCGGACGCCTACTACCAGACGTCCTACCAGGGAGTGGGAGCCGTCGCGGACGCCTACTTCTACAACAACTGCGGATACACCGGCCACACCGAAGCGTATGTGTCTCTCCAGGCCACGCTGAACGGCGTCACCTCCACGCACTCGGTCTTCGATCCCAAGGACGGCCAGAACATCCGCAGCGACGCCAGTTGGAGCCTCCAGGGCAATTCCAACTGCTACTCCTATGCCTCGGGATATGTCAGCAGCCCCGGCCTCGGCATCTCCTATTTCGTCTCCGATAGCAACAATCAGTGCCCGCCGCCGCCGGTGTACGTCACGATCAGCGGCCCGACCTCCTCCTCCATTACGGGCTTTACCTGCAGGACTCTCACCTGGACGGCGTCAGCCTCGGGCGGCGTCCCCGGCTATTCCTACGCCTGGTACCGCGACGGTTACTACGTGGGTTCGGGGGCGAGCTACTCCGAGACCTTCTGCGGCGACAACTACGCCTGGACGGAGTACGTCAACCTTTCCGTCACCGCGACTGACAGTGCGTCGTCTCAGGCCACCGACACTCATTCCGCCACGATCCGTTACTACCGCAACACTACAACCTGCGATCCGTACGATCCGTACAAGGCCATCATCTGCCCGCAGGAGCCTGTTTAAGACCGCCAGATCGAGGGGCCGCTTCGGCGGCCCCTCGTCTTCTTTCTGGAAAAGTAGGAAAAACCGAGAGCCTGAGGAGGCTAGGAGGAGTAGGCATGTCGAAGAAGTTGCTCGCTTCCCTCACGCTTTGTCTGTCGCTGCTGGGAGCCGCGGGCCCGGTCCTGGCTCAAGCCAATGAAAACACCCGAGAAGACGTGCTCTCGCGCCTCGAACGCGAGGGGTGGAAGGTCGTGCAGGACGGCGTCCTGCGGCGCGAGTTGAGAGCCGACGAGACGGAGACGTTCGTCTACGGCGCCGAGGGCTTCACCTGGAAGCTCCAGGACCTGCGGCGCCAGCTCCAGAAGCTGCGGGCCGCGTTCGAAGCCAGCCCGACGCCGGAGCTGCGGAAGGCCATCGCGAATCACCGCCAGGAGATCGCGAGGACCGTGGAGATGATCGAGCTCGCCCGGATTACCGAGGCGAGCGGCGAGACCGGGATCGCCAAGATTACCTGTACCCCCAGCTACACCTACGACGCCGATGCGGG
Organism: Thermoanaerobaculia bacterium; assembly: GCA_036376245.1. GTDB lineage: Bacteria > Acidobacteriota > Thermoanaerobaculia > Multivoradales > UBA5704 > DATARR01. The sequence continues at coordinate 213,810 of DASVAS010000007.1, forward strand.
ACCCAGGACGGACACTCAGGGCACCTGGGCGAGCGCGAGCGCCAGCTTCATCGTCCCTCCCGAGTGCGGTCTGTCCGGCGAGGTCTATACGTATGCCTTCGCCAGGACCTTGCTGAACGGAGCCTTTACGACCGACACGGTCACCGACGGCCCGCGAAGCGGAGCGAACGTCAGCGCGACAGCGTACGCCACCCGCACGGGTGGCAGTCCCTGTGAGTCGTACGCCTATGTATCAGTGACAAGCTCCAGCACGTCCTACTCCAAGGACAAGCAGAACAACAGTTGCAACCGGAAACCGGTCGCCAACAACGATTCGGCGACCACGGATCGGAACGTGGCGGTCGACATCAACGTCCTGGCCAACGATTCCGATCCGGACGGCAATCCGATCTCCGTCTACGACTGGACCCAACCCGCCCACGGCAGCGTGGCGAAGAATGCCAACGGCACGCTCCGATACACGCCCACCACAAGCTATTCCGGGCCGGACAGCTTCACCTACCGGATCAGCGACGGGAAAGATCTGTCGAATTCGGCGGCCGTATCGATCACGGTGCGCATCCCGAACAATGCCCCGGACGCCCGGGACGACGGCTGGTACAACTACCCGGGCCTGGAGTCTCAGATCCCGTACTCCAACCTGCTGACGAACGACTACGACCCGGACGGCGATACCCTCACGGTCACCGGCGTCAACGCCGCTGGCCTGACCGGCACGCTGGATTGCAGCTCCGGGTTCAAGTGCGTCTACACGTCTCCTTCCTGGTTCCGGGGTACGACCAGCTTCACTTACACCGTCAGCGACGGGAAAGGCGGAACCGATCCGGCGACGGTCCGGATCAAGGTCGGCGTCACCAACAACGCGCCGGCGCCGCAGGACGACCTTCTGGAGACCGCCTACAACACGCCGTTGACCTTCACGCGGGCCGCCCTGCTGCTCAACGATTCGGACGCCGACGGCGACGTCCTCTCGGTGACCCAGGTGTTCCAGTGGCCGTTCTCAGGCGTGAGCTGCTCGGCGGCCAACTACACCTGCACCTATACGCCGCCCGCGGACTTTACGGGAGTCCAATACATCAACTATCAAGTGACCGATGGCGTCGACTACTCCTCCGCCAAGGTCCGCATCCTGGTGCGGCCGCCGAGCCCCGCCGTTCTGGACGCGCGGGAGGACCAGAGGTTCGTGAACACGGCCACCAGTTATCTCTCCTACACCTGGATGACATCGAACGACTACGACCCGGAAGGCGGCTCACTCACCGTCGTCAACATCGACACCACGGGACTGCAGGGGACGCTCGACTGCACGCTCGACCCGAACGGCTGCGAATTCAGGCGCACCACAGCGAGCCCAACGCGGTTCCGCTACACCGTGCGCGATCCGCAAGGCAATCTCGCCACCACGACAGTGACCCTCCAAAGCGGCACCAACCAGGCCCCGGTGGTCGCGAACGATCAGCTCTCGACGCGCATGAACACGCCGCTGACGTTCTCGATCTTCGACGTGCTGAAAAACGATTACGATCCGGACAACGACCAGCTCGACGTCCTCTTCAACTTCGCATCCCAGTTCGGCCGGGTGGTCTGCTCGACGCCATACGCCTACTTCTGTACCTATACCCCGAACGCCAACTTCACGGGGACGGACACGTTGACCTATCAGGCGAATGACAAGGCCCTCGCTACCCAAGGCACGGTCACGGTGACCGTCAACCCCTGAACCCTTCCGGGCAGCCGGGAGCCCATAGGCTCCCGGCTGTTCTTCGCAGCTTCTGTCTTATTCCTAAACATCGATGTATTATGGCTGAGCCCCGGCCGTTCCGGCGGGGACGTCCCTACAGGAGGAGCTCGCCATGATGAAGACGCTGCTTGCCGGTCTCCTGCTCTGCCTCTGCGCTCTCGGCACCCCGGGTCCGTCTCTGGCCCAGGACGGCCGCGACGCCGGCGACGACCCGATCCAAAAACTACAGAGGGAGGGATGGACGATCGTCCAGGACGGCGTCCTGCGGCGTCAGTCGAATCCCGGCGAGATCGAAACCTTCGTCTATGGCGTCGAAGGCTTCACCTGGAAGCTCCAGGACCTGCGGGCGCAGCTCCGTAAGCTGCGCGCCGAGATGCAAGCGGCCCCTACTCCTGATTTGCGGCGTGCCGTCGCGAGCCACCGTAAGGTGATCGCGAGCACCCGGGAGATGATCGAACGCGCCCGGGCCGCGGAAGCGGACGGCGAGACGGCTACGCTCAAGGTTCTCTCGTGCTCTCCCACTTTCAACTACGACGCGGAGGCCGCCCATAAAACCGATCGTCAGGGCACCTGGGCGGACGCGAGCGCCGAATATCACATGCCCGCGGAGTGCTACGGCACCGGCGAGGTGTACGCGTACGCCTTCGCCAAGACGACGGTGAACGGGGCCCCCACGACCGCCACGGTGACGGACGGTCCGAGGAGCGGCGCCGACGTCAGCGCCGCCGCGGACGCCAACCGCAACGGCGGACCCCTGTGCGAGTCCTACGCCTACGCGAGCGTGACGGGCTACGGTCTGAACCTCTCCTCGTACAGCAAGGCGAAAAGCAATGAAAGCTGCGCCTGGCCGGCGCCGCCTTACGTTTCGGTCAAGTCCGACAAGTCCCCGGAGCTCTGGCTCGATGAAGAGGAATGCGTCACCATCACCTGGACGGTCAACATCTCCGGCGGCGTTCCGGGCTACACGTCCAGGATCTACCGCAACAACGTCTTCCTGAAAAACGGCACCTCTTACTCCGAGAATGTCTGTAACAACAACGACGGAACGTACGAATGGGCGGGCGCCGACATCACGATCCGGGCTGACGTGACGGACAGCGCGGCGCAGTCCACCTCCGCATCCCAAAGGACGAACGTCATCTTCATCCACTGGAGACCGTAGGGAGTCCGTCTTTTTCTGTATTTCAGCCTCTATTGACAGACAAAAGGGGGCGGCCTAGACTGCCTCCTCGTTTCAGTCTTTGAAAAGCTGAATCGCTCTTCATTTCCTCTCCTGGCAGACTCTGGCGCGCGGCTATTGGGGCCGGGCGTCTTGTAAGGAGAACTGTTGCATGTCGAAGAAGTTGTTCGTGGCCCTCACGCTGTGTTTATCGTTGCTCGGGAGCACGAGCCCAATTCTGGCCCAGGACGAACAGAAGGCCGATCAGGATGTCCTCACACAGCTCCAGAGGCAGGGATGGAAAATCGTGAAGGATGGAGTCCTGCAGCGGGAGTTGGCACCTGGCGAGGTCGAAAGCTTTGTATTCGGAGTGCCGGGCTTCGTATGGAAGATCCAGGATTTGCAGAAGCAGCTCCGGAAGTTGCGGGTTGAATTCCGGGTCAACCCGACGCCTGAGCTCCGTAAGGCCATTGCGAATCACCGCAAGGCCATTGCGAATTCTCAGCGGGCGCTGGCGCTCGCCCAGGCGGCTGAGGAGAGTGGGAAGGAAATCGATCTCTCCAAGGTGAGCTGCGCCATCAACTTCTCGTACGATGCCACGGCCACTAAAAATCCCAGTGTCGCGGGCGTGCTGGCGAACGCGAGCGCGACGTTCAACGCCAACTGCGGTTTCACCGGCCAGGTCTATGCCTACGCTTTCGCCAAGACCTGGGTCAACGGGGCTGAGACAACAGATACCCGGACAGACGGACCCCGGAGCGGAGCTAACGTCAGCGCCACCGCATCTACGAGCCTCAACGGCGGATCTCCCTGCGAGTCCTATGCTTACGGAGAGATGGTCAGCTCCGGCCTGAACCCTTCCTCCTGGAGCAAATCGGCGACCAACACCCAGTGCAATCCTCCGCTCAACGTCACGGTTACTTCAAACGCTCCCTCTACCACCATCGATCTCTATAATTCCGATTGCGTCACCGTCACCTGGACGACGAACATCTCAGGCGGCACCTCGCCGTATACCTCGACGATGTTCCTGAACAGCGCATCCCAGGGTACTCGCACGACATATTCCGGGACATATTGCAACGCGGGTACGAACACCTCCGTCACCGCCGCGGTTTCCTCTACCGTTACAGACAGCAGCAGCCCGGTCCAGTCTACGACTGCGTCCGCACCGACCATAACCATTCGGAGCCACGTGGCTGGGCCCACCGCCACGATCAACGGCCCCGCCTTTCTCAGCGTGACCGCGTGCACGACTTACACCTGGACGGCCTCCGTCAGCGGCGGCACCTCGCCATACACTTATCAATGGACCTGGGATGGCGCGGCCGTCGGCACGGGCAGCAGCTACTCCCGGCAGTACTGCCCCGGCCTCGGTGGCTACACCCTGAACACCTATACGCTCGGACTGACGGTTACCGACAGCGCCAGCCGCTCCGGCAATGCCTCAAAGACCGTCACCGTCGAAAAGTTTGGTCGGGAAATTGAAGAGTGCGGCAGCAACGGCCAGGTCTGTCCGTAACCTGATAAGGGATCAGGCTGGCTTAGCCCCTCTCGGCGGGGAGAGTCCGGATATAGACTCTCCCCGCCATGGCCGACACGACCTATCCCGACCTCCGCGCCTTCCTGGACCAGCTTCGCCGCGACGGCGACCTCGTGACCGTCGAGGCGCCGGTGGACGCCCGGCTGGAGGTGCCGGAGATCCACCGCCGGGTGATCGCGGCCGGCGGGCCGGCGCTGCTGTTCACCAACGTCCAGGGCGCGGACTTCCCCCTCGTCACCAACCTCTTCGGGACGCAGCGACGGGCCGAGATGGCCTTCGGCGCCCGCCCGCTGCGGCTCATCCGGCGGCTCGTCCATCTCGCCGAGACCCTGCTGCCCCCCACGCCCGGCAAGCTCTGGAGCGCCCGCGACGTGGCCCGCGAGGCGCTGCGCATCGGCTCCTCCCGGCGCGGCTCGGGGCCGGTGACCGAGGTCGTCACCTCCGACGTCCGCCTGGACCGCCTGCCCGTCCTCACCACCTGGCCCGAGGACGGCGGCCCGTTCGTCACCCTGCCGCTGGTCTACACCGAGCACCCGGACGGCAAGGGGCACAACCTGGGGATGTACCGGCTGCACGTCCACGACGCCCGGACCACCGGCATGCACTGGCAGATCGGCAAGGGCGGCGGCTTCCACTACGCCGTCGCCGAGTCGCGCGGCCAGGCCTTGCCCGTGACCGTCTTCCTGGGCGGCCCGCCGGCCCTGATCCTCGCCGCCATCGCGCCGCTGCCGGAGAACGTGCCCGAGCTGATGCTGGCCTCGCTGATCGCCGGCGAGCGCCTGAAGCTCGTCGCGCCCGGCGCCGGACCCCATCCGCTGGTGGCCTCCGCCGAATTCGCGCTGATCGGCAAGGTGCCGCCGCGCGTCCGGCGTCCCGAGGGTCCCTTCGGGGATCATTACGGTTATTACTCGCTCCAGCACGACTATCCGGTTTTCGAGGTGGAGAAGATCGCCCGCCGCAAGGACGCGATCTATCCCGCCACCGTGGTCGGCAAGCCGCGGCAGGAGGATTTCTTCATCGGCGATCTGCTGCAGGAGCTGCTCTCGCCGTTGTTCCCGCTGGTGATGCCGGCGGTCGAGCAGCTCTGGTCCTACGGCGAGACGGGCTACCACTCGCTGGCGGGCGCGGTGGTCAAGCAGCGCTACAAGCGGGAGGCGATGGCCTCGGCGTTCCGCATCCTGGGCGAGGGCCAGCTCTCGCTCACCAAGTTCCTCTTCGTCGTGGACCGCAACATCGATCTCAAGGATTTCCGCGCGACGCTGATCCATCTCCTCGAACGCACCCATCCGGAGACGGACCTCTACGTCTTCTCCAACCTGTCGATGGACACGCTCGACTACACCGGTCCGGTGGTGAACGAAGGCTCGAAAGGCGTCTGGCTCGGCCTGGGGGATCCGGTGCGGGAGCTTCCGAAGGGATTCACGGCGCCCGAGATCCCGCAGGGTCTCACGGACGTCCACGTCTTCTGCCCGGGCTGTCTGGTGGTGGGAGGGCCGTCCTACCAGGACGATCCCGGCGCCGCCGCCCGTTTCGCGTCGCATCCGGCCTTCACGGGCTGGCCGCTGGTGGTGTTGACGGACGAGCCCCGCCGCGCCGCCGCGAGCCCGATCAACTTCCTCTGGACCACCTTCACCCGCTTCGAGCCGGCGGCGGACATCCACGCCGCGGGCACGGAGCTGGTGCGGCACCACATCTCCTACAAGCCGCCGATCGTGATCGACGCCCGCATGAAGCCCTGGTATCCCAAGGAGCTCTTCGCGGACGAGCAGACCGCCGCGACCGTCAGCCGCAGGTGGAAGGAGTACTTCCCCGGCGGCAAGGTAGAGATGGGGGATTCAGGGGTGGGGCATCTGACGCCGTAGCGAACTTCCCTGTCAGGTGTAAGATAATCTCTCTTATGGCAAGAAAGAAGGAAAGCCGTCCTGGTTCTGAGCCGGCCCAAGTGGAGGAGCAACCGGAGCTCTACCGGCTTTCAACGGTCCAGCTCGAAAAATTCAAGGCGGCGTTCAAGCCCAGGCCCGTGGAACTGGACCGCTTCAACGTAGTCATAGGCCGGAATGGAAGTGGTAAAAGCACCCTCCTTGAGGCCTTGCAGTGGCTCGATACGACAATCCGACGAGATGCCCGGGAGGCGAGTGACCGATATTTTGGCGTCCGGGACTTGATCAATCTGCGGTCCCAGTCCGGCCAACCTTTTTTCGAGATCGGCCTCACATGGTCTCCAGAGGAGACCTCAGCCCCCGAGGTCCGGTATCGCGTCAGGGTCGAAGATCGCGACGGAGCGCCCTTCATCACGAGCGAAGACTTGTCGATGGTCCGGGAAGGCCGGCCTTCTCAGAAGATTCTGGAGACGAGAGGGCCGGGAGAACGCTTCCTGCATGAGAACGGAGTTGGCATCGATATCCGCGAGCCTGATCGGCTGGCTCTGGGATTGCTGAGCGCCGCTCGTCTCGCCAATCTGGATCCGAAACTCTCGTTTCTCGAGAGCTTCTGGGCGCGGTCCGTTTTCCTCCGTCTCAGTCCCAATCGCCTCGCCTACGGCTCGCTGGCCACACGGAAGTCGTTCGAGCCGCTCCTGGACGAAGAAGGGCAAACGCTGCCCGCTCTTTTGAACGAGTTGTCCTTGGAACAAAAAGAAAACCTGGTCGAGGCTCTCCAGGAGATCCTGCCGGGGATTCGTGGCGTCGAGGTCTCGCGCGCTGAGCTCGGCCGGGATATCCGGATCAACTATAGCCTTCAAGAGAGAATGCCCTACAGGGGACGCAAGGGTCATAGCCAGTTCTCAATCCCTTCTTGGATGCTTTCTGAAGGCACACGCCGGGTCACGGCAATTCTAGCTTTGCTCGCCCGAGATCCGGCTCCGAGTCTCTTGTGCATCGAGGAGATTGAGAACGGACTCGATCCTTGGACAGTTCGGATCATCCTGCGGCACCTGCAATCGGCTGCGGATCGTGGAACGCAGGTGATCTTGACCACCCATTCTCCCTGGGTCCTTGACGACGTGCCGTTGGAGTCCATCCTCCAGGTCCGGAGGATCGAGGGCGACACGCAGTACGAGCGTTTTGCTTCTCGGCCTGAGGTTCAGGCCTTCCAGCCCTCTGTGCCGGCCGGAACGCGTTACGTCAATACAGAGAACGAGTGAGCCCGCGCGTCGCTTTGTTCGCTGAGGGTAGCACGTCTCCTCCCACGCGAGAGGGGCGGCAGATCCTTGAGATCCTCTGGAATGATCGCTTGGGACAGGCTCTCGGCCTCGTCCGCTTTGATCCTGTCGTTCCGATCTACAAGACTCATCTCACCGCCATGGATCCGCGCAATCCTCCGCAGAGCGGTGCCGGAGAGCGCTTGGATCAATTGATAACGAGGGTCTTGGCCCGTACGCCATTCGACGCCGCGGTTGTCGCCTGGGATCTGGAGCCGCCATGGAATCCTCTTGGAGAAGATTGTCGGTGGCGTGAAACCTTGGATCTCTATCGGTTTCTAGCGGCATCTGATTGCCTTCCGAACATCTGGCGCGAGCAGGCTGGCCGGAGATACCAGGAGTTGTCCAGCCGCTCCAACCCGAGGAATAGGACGCGTCCTCCATCTATCGAGCCAGGGATGATCCTTCCGGTCTGCATGGAGCCGGTCTTCGAAGATATCCTGGTACAGAATCAAGGCGCCGTTAGAAGAGCGCTTGGAATATCGACGGAGCCGCGAGGATGGCCTCGGCAGGGATGGGGAGATCCTCGGGAGCGCCGACCTGATCTGAACGTCCTGGGTCCAGCGATAGGGGCTTTGACGAGAGTCAGGCCCAAGCCGGATGTGCTCCGCTTTATGCGGGGAGATATGAGAACTCAAAAGAACCAATGGGAAGACTTTCTGCTCCGAAAGCTTCTGGAAGATGATCGTGCCAGAGAGGAGATTCTTGCGCATCCGATCGCCCGGCGGCTGAAGGAGTTACTTTCCCTCGCATAAGAAAGCCTGCATCGAGCGCGAGAAACACCCCCCAGCCCCAATGTATTTAAGCCCGTTTCCGGAAAGCCCGCGCGGTGTCTTTGTTGACGGCGACCGCGATACTGGGGCTGAGGCGCGTCAACCACCAGAGAAGGCGCGCGTAGAACGGGAAGACGATCACCGCCTTGTTGCGCTCGACGCCGCGCAGGACGGCGCGGGCCGCGTCGTCGACCTCCACGAACTTGAAGGGGATGAGGGACAGCATTCCCTCCTTGGTCGACCGGACATACGTGCCGTTGTCGAAGATGGCGGTGCGGATGTAGGCCGGGCAGACGGCGGTGACCTTGACGCCGAGGCCGGCCCCCTCCGACCGCAGGGTCAGGGAGAGGCCCACCGCGCCGAACTTGCTCGTGGCGTACGGAGCGCCGAGCGCCATGCCCGCGAGGCCGGCCAGGGAGGCGACGTTGACGATGTGCCCGGAGCCCTGGCGGACCATGCGGGCGTAGGCCGCCGTGGCGCCGTGGATCAGACCCCAGAGGTTGACGTCCAGCACCTTGCGCCAGTGTTCGAGGGCGAGATCCTGAGTCTCGCCGCTGACGGCCAGGCCGGCGTTGTTGAAGAGGTAGTCGAGGCGGCCGTGGGCGGCGAGGGTGTCGTCGAGCAGCCGCTCGAAGGCCGCGGCGTCGCGCACGTCGAGGGCGGCCGCGGCGGCGCGCCCGCCGGCGGCCGTGATGGCATCGGCCACGGCGCGGGCGCCGGCCTCCTCGACGTCGGTCACCACCACGCGGGCTCCCCGCCGTCCGAGCTCTTCGCAGAGGGCGCGGCCGAGGCCGGAAGCGCCGCCGGTCACCACGGCCACGGCGTCGCGGAACGAAGTCGCCGTCATTCGTCGATCCTCCTGGAAACAGGTCGGCGGAAGGATAGCACCGGGCTCATCCCGTCAGGATAGACTCGGCGGGCGATCTTCAGGAGACCGAACCTATGAAAACTTCGTTTCCGTTCCTTTGCGCCGCCCTGAGCCTGGCCGTGACCGCGGGGGCACAGCAGGCCCCCGCTCCTCCCGCGGCGCCGCCGTCCCCTTCTCCCCAGGCCCAGCCGGCGGCTCCTCCCCCGCCTCCGCCGCGCTGCGAGGGGCCGGAATACCGGCAGTTCGATTTCTGGCTCGGCTCCTGGACGGTCCTGAACCCGAAGGACCTGCCCGCCGGCCTGAGCGAGATCACCCGCGTCTCGAGCGGGTGCGCGATCCAGGAAAAGTGGCAGGGCACCATGGGCGGGGACGGCTCGAGCCTGAGCTACTTCAGCCGTGGCGACAAGTCCTGGCATCAGGTGTGGGTCGGTCCGGACGGCATGGTTCTGCACCTGAAAGGCGGTTTGCAGGACGGGGCGATGGTCCTGGCCGGCGACGACCGCCAGACGCCCCAGGGCGTCGTGAGGGACCGTATCCGGTGGACGCCCCAGCCGGACGGGATGGTGCTCCAGGAGTGGGAAAGCTCGAAAGACGGCGGCAAGACCTGGCAGAAGAGCTTCTCGGGCCGCTACCGCAAGCGGTGAGGCGTCAGGTCCTTCCTCTCGCCGCCCGCCACGGGAACAGGACCAGCGAGCCGAGCAGCAGGAGATGGACGCCGCCGCCGAAGGCGAAGCCCGCGAAGAGCAGCGCCATCCAGGAGGAGAACAGGACCAGGGAAGCCAGGGCCCGCGCCATGGGAGATCGCATCCCGGGCAACCTATCACAGCGCGGGTCCGCTATCCTGGAACCATGATCCAGGCGGTCACCTTCGACGTCACGCACACCCTGATCCATGTCCCACGGCTGGGGGAGATCTACTCCGAGGTGCTGGGCCGGCACGGGATCGCGGTAGGCCCCGAGCGGGCGCGCCGCCTGGTGATCGAGGTCTGGCAGGAGCTGGCGTGCAGCGTCGATCCGGCGCGGGACCGGTTCTCCTCCCATCCCGAGGGCGAGCGAGGATGGTGGAAGCGTCTGCTGGAGCGGATGTGCGAGCACCTGGGCGCGCCGCCGCCGTCCCCCTTCGCGGCGTCCGAGCTCTTCCATCGCTTCGCCTCGCGCGAGGCCTACGAAGTCTACCCGGAGGTCCCCGGGGTGCTCGCCGCCCTGCGGGAACGGGGGGTGCGGCTGGGCGTCATCTCCAACTGGGACAGCCGCCTCCCCAAAGTGCTGGAGGAGCTGGGGCTCGCCCGTTTCCTGGACGCCGTCGTCTGGTCCGCCAGGGTGGGGGCGGAGAAGCCGGACCGCCGCATCTTCCTGCAGGCTCTGGACGAGTTGGGGGTGGAGCCGGCCGCGGCGCTGCACGTGGGCGACGGCCGTCTGGAGGATGTCGAAGGGGCTGTGGCCGCCGGCCTGCGCGCCCTCCACCTCACCCGCAACACGGGCGGCGGCGACCTGCGCGATCTCGCGCCGCTGCCCGGCCTGATCGAGGCGGAGCGGGCCGGGCGCGCCGGCCGGCAGTGGGCGGGCCGTATGCTAGACTTCTGAAGGAAGGCCATCCCATGAAGATCTCCACCAAGGGCGAGTACGGCATCCGCGCCATGCTCTTCATTGGCATGCACGCGGACAAGGGGCCGGTGACCAGCCACGAGATCGCCCGGCGCCAGGGCATCCCCGAGCCCTACCTGCGCCAGATCCTGGCTCTCCTCTCCAAGGACCGCCTGATCCAGTCGAACCGCGGGCCGCAGGGCGGACACGTGCTCGGCCGGCCGGCTTCCCAGATCACGCTCAAGGACATCCTGGTGACGCTGGAGGGGCAGACCACGGCCATCGACATGATCCTGGCCCTGCCCTGCACCATGGATTTGGGGACCGACCACTGCGCCATCCGCGAGGTCTTCCTGGAGGTCAAGCAGGCGGTGGAGAGGATCCTCACCACCACGACTCTGGAGGATCTGGCGAACCGCCAGCGGCTGATCCTCGACGAGCACATCCTGGTGCCCCACGACCTCCCCGCGGCCTCGTCGCCGCTGCTGCCGATCCTGCGCGACTGAGCGACGATCCTGCGTGAGCCGTCCGCCCCCCGAAGCGGGTCTCCCGCCCCTCGGGGCGAGCTCTCAGCCCTGTCCAGCGGGCTCCTGGCCCGGCGGGGCGGGCGCCTCGGCTGGAAGGGCGGACCGCTCGCCCCGGAAGCCCCGACTCCTGCCCCGCCGCGGGACCCTCTGGCCCCCGGCACGACCGGCCGGCTTCGCGGGGCCATCTCGCCGCTCCCCGGGGCCGGCGCTCCGCCCCTCGGGGCGCGTCGCTCCCGTTCCTTATACGTCGAACAACTCGATCTCTCCGTTCGCTCCCACCCCGATCCGGACCAGCCGCGTCCGCAGCGCCGCCGGCTGCTCCGGGGGTTCTTCGAGATCCGCCCAGACGGCGAACCACCGCCCGGCGAAGAACCAGATCTGCAAACCGGCCTGGTCCGCCGTATACGAGACTGAAAGGACCCCGAGATCGGCGGCGATCCGGTCGTACAGCCGGCGCCGGATCGTCTCGGTGAATCGTGAAAGGTCCCAGGAAGATTCTTCAGGCATGCTCCGGGCTCTCCTGAAGGACAGAAAGGCCTCGACGGTGAGAACTTTCGACGCTGGACTATAGAAGAAGAATCAATGAGCGTCAATACAGATCAAAACGGATCGCCTTGCCTCGTTGGCGCGCTGGAGCTATGCTTGTTGATATGAACCCTGACAAGAAGAGCGAGCTTTCCGTCCAGGAGGAAGTCCGCCAGATGGTGGACCTGATCCGAGCTCTGGCCCGTACCCTGGGGTACAGCAACGCGGCGCTGGCGCGGAAGTCCGGTGTGCCGATCGCGAGCCTCGTGCGCTACTTCAAGGGTGAGGGCGAGCCGAAGCTCGAGTTCCTGGTGGCGGTGATGCGGGCCTTCGGCCTGGGAGTCCGGGAGTTCTTCGAATTGGCCTATCCGCCGATGGAGGCGCCGAGCGCCGCGCGGGAGAAGATCGAGCGGATCCTGGGCCCGATCCGGCCCGGCAGGGTTCTGGAGCCGCCCGAACCGCCGAAGCCGGAGCCGCCGGTCGAGGTCGTCCCGCTTCAGCGCGAGGACATCGAAAGGATGCTCGAAGAGCTCCGCCGCGACGTGCGGGAGCTGTTCGAAGCGCGGTCCAAGTCAGGCGAGCAAAGCTCCGAGCCGCCGCCGCGCAAGCAGAATGGAGAGAACGGCGGGGACCATTAGCTTGGCGGTCGACGACTGCGGCGTCCCGGCTCAGGCCGGACCATAGAGGCCCTGGAGGAAGGCGGAGGCGTCGCGCCGGCGGAAGTCCTCGATCTCCTCCCGGAGCACGAGCCGGCCCTGGTGAAGCACAGCTACCGTGTTCGCCACCTCCAGCAGAGAAGAGAGGTCGTGCGAGGAGAAGAGGACCGCCTTGCCCTCGGCGGTCAGGCCGCGCACCAGCCGGCTCACCTCGGCCACCGAAGGAAAGTCGAGTCCTGAGGTGGGCTCGTCCAGGAGAAAGACGTCCGCCCGCTTGAGCAGTCCCATGGCGATGGCGATCTTCTGGCGCATCCCCTTGCTGTAGGTCCCCGTGGGCTCCCGCAACGCGCCCGTAGGAAACCGCAAAGCCTCCAGGATCTCCACCACCTCGGATTCGGGATGGCTCCTCCCCATCAGGCCTTCGAAAAAGGCGAGATTCTGAAGGCCCGTCAAAGAGTCGTAGAGCCTCGCGACCTCGGGCACGTAGGCCAGCTTCGCCCGCGCTCGTCCCGGCTCCGACGCCATGTCCCATCCCGCCACCCGGACCGAGCCGGACCGCGGGGCCAGATACCCCAGGCAGAGGTTCAGAAGCGTCGTCTTTCCAGCGCCGTTGGCTCCCACCAGGGCGCAGGCCTCGCCGGGGGATACCTCCAGCGTCACCTCGAACACCCCGCGGCCCTCGCCTGGGAAGGCATAGGTAAGCCTGTCGCAGGCGAGGGTGGAGCTCTGGGGAGAAGGACGGCCGTTCATCCGCGCGCGTCGAGCCTGAGGAAGGCTCGGTATCCGAAGAAGAGAGCCAGTGCGGTATAAGCGCCGAGCCCCAGAAGGGGAGCGAGGACGCTGGCGAAGATCGCGGAGCTGGAAGCCCAGGGAGGCCGGAAAGGGACCAGCAAGGGCTTGGCGTCCTTGGTCGAGATCATCGCCCGCCCGTCCTGGGGAGCCGCGGCGTCCAGGACGAAGAACGCCTGCTGGCGCTCCGCGAGCTTCTGCCCATAGCGGAGGTGATAGTCGCGGGCGGCTTGATAGAAAGCGCGGCGTTGCCGCGTTCCGGTCCAGGCCAGCTCGGAGGCGGCGCTCTGGAACAGGGCCGTGGGCGAGAGGAAGGAGAGAGCCGCAAGGGAACGGTCCCGCGCCCGCTCCTCTTCCTCCATCCGGGTCCAGAGCCGGCGCGCCAGCTCTTCCCGCGCCCGATCGAGACGCGCCTCCTCGCTCCGCCGAAGCTTGTCGAACGCCTCCCGGCTCGCGTCCTCGTCCTCGCCGCTGGTCATGTAGGCGCCGAAGGCCTGATTCACCCGCTGGTGGAATCGGGTCCGCAGGAGGCTGTTCTCCCGGTCTTCCTGGAGCGCCAGCCGCGCGAGGCGTTCCGGCGGGTTCAACAGGTTGACGGCGAGGGCCACGCCCCGGGGGAGAAGGAACACCGAAGCGACCCAGATCACGATGCAGACCAGGACCGCCTGGGCGGGACGCCGCACCCGGGCGCTCACGCCCACGCCGAGAGCCGTCCAGGCGGCCAGGTAGAGCCAGCCGGCGGCGGCCCAGGCGGCCCAATGGGCAAGGCTCATCGTGGGCACACCGGCGAGCGCCGCGCCCAGCAGGACCACCAGCACGGCCGGGATGAACCCCAGGGAGAGCACGGACAGGTACGCCAGGACCTTCGCGAGGAGGACCTGGCCCCGGGAAACCGGATACGAGAGGAGCACCGCCAGGGTCCCCGAGCCGCGTTCGCCGCAGATGCTGTCGAAGGTCAGGAGCACCGCCAGCAGCGAGAAGAGCACGCCGGTCACGAACGCGAGGTCGAGCGTGCCGAACAGGGCGTCGACCGGGCTGCGGGCGCCGCGGTCCTCTCCGAACCGCAACCCTTCCTTGGTGGACGTGAAGCGGTCCGGGAGGATGGGCTCGAGCCCGACGGAGAGGACGGACAACGGCGAGACCGCCCGCAGGCTCTCCACCTGGATGTTCTCGCTCCTTTGGATCTGTTCCTGGACCGCCGCCTGCCACCGGGCCGCAGCGGCTTGCTGCTCCCGGGCGGCCGACTGGTAGGCCTGAATACGGACGAAGGCGCTGCTGAGAGCGAGGACGCCACAGAGCAGGACGCCCAGAAAGAGCCGGCGGTCATGCCGGCAGACCCAGAGCTCCTTGCGGAGGAGCCAGGCGAAGGGGGAGGTCCGAGAAGCCCGGGACGGGTCGGTTCCGGGCTTCAAGGCTTACTGCCGGGCATGCGGGAGGCCGGGATGCCGATGCCTGGCTTGTACGGTGCATCGCAGCTCTTGGCGATGCCCACCCTGAAGCGCTTCGGAGGACCTACAACTCGTAAGCACCAGTAATAACTCGCTGTCTTGCCCGGAGCAAACCCGAAACGGCTTTCGCCGAAATCCAAGATTTGACCGGGCTGATCTTTGCTCCCCGGCACCTCCAAGCGGACTATGGTCGGAAGAGTAATCGACGTTCCAAGGTTGGAAGGCGGCTTCTTGAGGTTTTGAGGAAGGGTAAAGGTATAGCTCGTCTTTCCGACAGATTGATTCGCGGTTACCCTGAAGTCCCACACAAGTTTTCCTTGGCCCGGGACTGAGTAAGCGGTCTCGGGATAGCAAATAGACTCTCCCTTCTTGGGCCGGCAGTACTCAAAGAATGAGAACTCGGCGGTCATCTCGACACGGAGCTTGGCCCCTTCCGGCAGTTCCTTCGCTACTACATCCACCTTGACCGTTGTAGGTGCCTGGGCCAGTGCCGACGCGAGCCCTGAGAGGAGCGCGGCAACAAAGACAAGAAGAGTAGAAGCTGGGCGCATCAGGGACATCATGGTCTGGAGAAGATCCTGAGAACCCTGGCTCCGCTCGCCCGGCCTTCAGTTCACCGCACGCTGTTTCAACTCGTCTTCCGCTGCCTCTAAAATGCCGACTACACTTTCAGGGCCACAGACCTCCGCAAACGAGCACAGCTCATCGGCAAACTCCGATGCCGCGAGCTCTGCCCCGAATCCTTGGCGCAGAGCGAAGCAGAGCATTTCTGCCAGGGAAGGGCGCTCCCGTTGGGCACAGAAGGTGGACAATTCTTGACGGGCGCGCGGAGTCAGCTCAGCAGGTTCGGCTTTTTTCACAAGCCGATGTTACCGTGATGCGCGACAAAGGGTCAAGCGTTGGTAACTTAGCAGCAGCCGAAGAACTTCGAAGGATGATTCCGGGCCGGTATGCGATTTCGGAGCTGACCAGCTGGAAAATGCGTCGCGCCTACAGGAGCCAAGGTGCTGACCTCACACCGGAGCAGCTCTTTTCCGTGTTCGAGCGGAGGACTCTTCCGACGGGTTCGGGGCGAGCCTCAGCTCTCGGGTTCAGTCAGCTCTTCCACCCGCGCCTGATCGACCGGTTTCCATGAGGCGGCGTCGATGTCCTGCCATTCCAACCTCCAGCGGCCCTTCTGGGGACTGAAAGCTGCAAAGTAGAGGCCGTTCTTGCCGCTCGCCATCGTGATCACCCCAGGATCCTTCAGGCGAAGCTCCGCCCTTTCGAGTTGGCCGGTGACCGGGTCGTAGCGGTCGAGGACGAAATCCGAGCCCTCTCCAGAATGACGGACCAGAAAATACATTCGTCCATCGCGGCCCTCTGCCAAACCCTCGATGACCGGAAGCGCGGAAGCCGCCTGTGCCACGGTTCCGGACGCTTTCGCCTTCTTCTCGAAAGCCTGCTGGACGCGAGCGGCGTCCTCCCGGCGCCGCACCGTTCCCTCCCCAACCTGGAGTGTCAGGCGCAGACGCCCGGCCGAGCTGTATTGGCGTATGCGATACCGGTTGGCGTTGGCCACCCACAGGTTCCGTTTGGAGTCTCCTAGAAGAAGGACGCTTCTCTCTTCCCGGACGGCCACCGCCCAGGGATCGGACGTGCCTTTCGGAAGGGGCTCGCTGATCAGCGTATTCCAAGTCTTGCCGTTCCAGCGCAGGATGAGCGGCTCCTCGGCAGGCTGCGGCGCTCCCCTTCGGATACGGACCGGGTCTACGCTGACGACGGGCTCACCACCGAGCATCCCCACGCCGGAGAGCATCCAGTCCAAGTCTCCAACGGCCTCCTCCTTGCCGTTGCGAAAGAGCCGGACGCGATGCCCTTCTCGCACGACCCAATCGCCCTGAACGTCCATGGCGGCACGCAACCGGGGCGCCGGACGGTCGACGGGGTTCACCTTCAGGAGAGATGGTTTTCCCATTTGCCCCTGGGAGCCGTAGGGATACACCTCCAGGGTCGAAGACCTCAGGAGGAAGAGGCGGCCTTGCTTGTCCGCCTGGAGAAAGTGGGGACCGTTCCAGTCGCCGGCATCTTTCGGAAAGTCGAGCGGAGCAGGGACCAGAGGCTTCGGCGCCGCCGGACGGGAAGCCGGTCGCGCCAACCCCGATAGCGCAAGGAAGCAGAGGCCCAAAGCGATGGATCTAGACGCTACAGTCGTAACGGACACGTACACCTCCAAGGAAGCGACCGGTCGCGTCGTCATAGTAGTCGCAGCCCGAGCTTGAGAGACAATCGCCGACATAGATGTCTAGACAGACAGCCACCGCCTCCGCGACCCAAGGAGTGGAGACAATGACAAGCACCACTGCCAGGGCTACCCAAAGACGCTTCCAGGATCTCTTCGTCTCCAAAGCGCACCCCCGTTCAATTAGATAATTTTGAAAGATACTCTCAGGGAGCGGGGCGCGTCAAGCCCTGGTCTAGGCGCCCGCGCCCCCTGTCCGAGCCGCCAACTCTGGCGGCCCTCCGGGCAACTCCGCCAGTTTCAGTGGCGGCAGCCGAAAACTGTTCTTATCGAAGCTGCCGAGGCTTCACGAGCAGCGACTTCTTCCAGATGTGTTCCACGGTCGCCTCGATCAGCTCCGCCGTCGCTTCCTGTCTCCGGAACAGCTCCTCCAGGAACAAGACCGAGCCCAGATACTCGTCGTAGACCTCCAGCGATAGGAAGATCTCACGAGCGGCTATGACTTCTTTCTCTGCCTCGTCGACTCGAAGCAGCTTCATTAGCGCCATTGCCAACTCCAAGGTGAGGAGGGCGGCGTGGAAGCTCATTTTGGATTCAGCCATTCCATCTCTGGCTTCGCGGAACGCGATCTCAGCGCTGACAATCTGCCCCAGTCCATAGGCTATTTTACCTTCGATGTTTCGGAGGCGGAAAAAGCTAATGCGGTCTTTGTAAATAAGGTTGCCGCGATTTTTGAACAGCAACTTCTTCGCTTGCGAGTAGAGCTTCAGATCCACCAGAAAGAGAAGGTGATTATGCAGCGAGAAGAGGAAGAGCGCCGGGTCGCGTTGACGGTCAATGAGTTGCGAACCCCTGTCATTCAGTTGGATCGCCTCTTCCGCTGAGCCGCTGTAAAAGGTGTAGAGCGCCAGGATAATTAAAGCTCTACCAGCAAGGTGCGTCTCTTTGAGATCCAGGTAGGTATCAGCAATGCTCCTAAGTCTTGGAAGCGCCAAGGGGAAGTCGCGCCAAGTTCCAAGCAGGCTGCCTTCAACCTCAAAGAGCCGTGCCCTGAGGTATGGATCGCCTGTTCCCGCTTGCATGAAGCGGTAGGCCTTACCAAAAGCCTCTCGTGCAGACTGCAACCTATCTGCCACGCGATAGGCGTTTCCAAGCTCCCCCCAAGCGCGAGCCTTCAAGTCGGCGAGCACGCGAGGGTCGTGCCTACGGTGGTCAAGGTGCTGAATCACGTCCACCGCTGCTTGTGCTAATAGAACCATCTGCTCTGGATCCGCAAAACGGACCATCCAGCTCTGGGCAAGGAGAGCTTCGAAAACGCCAAGTCCGGTAAGAGGGAGGTCCGCGAGGACAAGCGCGCGCACACCGCCGCCACCCATCAGAACTCGCCAAGCTTCGCTAAACCGCCGCTTCTCTCGAGAAGCGAGGCTCCTCAAGGCGCGAGCCTGAATAGGTAAATCCAGCAGAGCCTCGGACTCTAGGTAATCCACGCTGACCTCCTGGTACGGCCCACTAGTTTCGCATAACACGAAGGGGCAGACCACCCGTAGCTGCCCCATCGCTAAGAGGCGACTAGCCGTTACCTTCTCCCGGCGTAGAGAGGAGGCTTGACCCGTTGTCATTGGATGGTGCTGCCTCTCCGGGAGGGGTAGGCTTGCCGTTCGGATCGATGCCAGCGCCAGCTTTCGGCCGATCACCAATGACTACCAAGAGAGAGCGGCCTTTCTCCCACAGGCCGCCAATCCACTCAAAGAGACTGGAGGTCGCGCCTCGGTGCGCAGTCCGGGCCGAGGCGGCGCCAGGGAGGGTCAGCAGGGCCACCAGGAAGCTGGCGGCAGCGATGCGATAAAGCTTGCGCTGAGACATACGTTTCCTCTCCTCCTCCGCGAAACGCATCCGGCCGCCATGGCCTGATCGTCCGCGAACGCATGCAGGGATTCACGGCAGAGTGTGTCAGCAATCAGAGGACCATGAGCTTACCGCTTAGAAGAGCCAGTGTCGTGGGACGGCGGTTCCGGGACGGCGCCGGTTTCCGTCTGTCCGGGCGGCAAGAGCGCTGAATCCGGCGAAAGCGCGTCCTGAAAGCGCGCCTGCCGGCAATCCAGGTCATCCCTTCCAGCAACCCACTGATCTCGTTGATCTTAGCCCTAGACGTTCAGCATTGGTTCAGCGTAGATTGATGCGAAATGAGCGTTATCGATCCGATTCGAATCGAATTGGATGGATCGACAGAGATAAGCGCTGTTCCGAATCGTAAGGAGGAGATCAGTGTCCGGACATTCCGATCACGGCAGGCCGTCGGAGAAGACGTTGGAGCTCGAGCGGCGGTTGCTCGGCGCGTCTCCCACGCAGCGGGCGGAGATGGCGCGGAGCGCGGAGCTCCGCGACCTGGAATTGGCGGAGCGGCTGTTGGAGAAGGCCGAGTCGTCGCAGCCGGAGAATCTGAGGTGGTCCGACGAGCTGGCGCGCCTGGCGTTCGCCATCGCGGAGCCGATGGTGGACGAGAGCCGGGCCGCGCGGGCCAACCGGGTGAAGGCGCGGGCGTGCGTGCTGGCGGGCAACGTCCACCGGCTGAAGCGTCAGAGAGAGGAGGCGGAGACGCTGTTCCGCAAGGCGGTTTTCCACCTGACGGGCCCTCCGGACTGTGAGGAGCGGGCCTTCTATTGCTGGAACGTCGCCCTGCTGCGGCGGGACCTGGGGCAGCTCGACGAAGCGGTGGGCCTGTTGTGGCGGGCGGCGCTGATCTACCGGGAGAGCGGGGAGCGGCGTCTGGAGGGGCTCTGCCAGGCCCAGCTCGGCTTCCTCTTCCTGGAGGAGGACCAGGCGGAGCGCGCGGTGCCGCCGCTGACCCAGGCGTGCCAATGCCTGGAGCCGGTGCCGGATGCCGTGGCCTACACGCGGTGCGCGCTGGCTCTGGCCTGGTGCCACGCGTCGTTGGGAGAAGCCGGGAAGAGCCAAGAGCTCCTGGAGCCCGCGAGGTCGTCGCGGGGAAGCCTGCCGGAAGGAGAGGCGCGGGCCGCGGTGGCCTGGTTCGAGGGGCGGCTGACGGCGCTTCGGGGTCAGACGGAAGAGGCGTTGAGTCTGCTGGACGAGGCGCGCCGGGAATACCTCCGCGCGGGCGACCTCTTCGCGGCGGCCCGCGTCTCCCTGGAGCTGGGACGGCTGTGGGCGGAGAGGGGGGAGTGGGAGCGGATGGAGACGTTGACGGCGAACCTCGGCACCTCGCAGGCGGACCTGAGCGCGATCGGCGTCCTGTTCGTCCTGGTGACGTTCGTGGAAGCGTTGCGGCGGGGCGCCGCGCCGGCCGAGGCGGTGGGAAACGCCGTTTCCCGGCTGCGCTGCTGCCGCCGGGAGTCGGTGCTCGCGCTGGGGTATTGGCCTCCCGTGCTGAACGGCAGCCGGACCCTGGACGGCACGGTGTTCGATCCGTCGCTGCCGCTGGAAACGCCGGATCTGCGCCTCGCGCGGCTCATCAAGGAATGATCGGTCTTCCGGAGCCAATGAAGGCCCGGAGGTTTGAAAGGAGAAGTGGTATGGACAACCCGCAGAACGTGGTATCGGAAGGAGCGTCTTTCACCGGGATGATCCGGCTCAAGGCGGAGAGGGTCGAGGAGAAGGCGACCGTCTCCGAGGAGGGGGGAGCGAAGGTGTCTTTCCTCCTGGAGCTGACGGCCGATCATTCGCAACCGCTGACGATCGAGCTGGCGGAGCCCCGCGTCACGCTCATCCTGCACGGCGTGCCGGTGGAAGCCGGCCTGGCCGCCTGAGCCGGGGAAGAAAGGAGACAACGAAGATGGCCAGCATCAATTCCTACGCCGACATCATCGGCGACTGGATCGGCCTGCTGGAGGCCGTGGAGCGCAACCCCGACGTCCAGCCGAGCGTGGAGGCTGAGCGCCAATCGCTGACGCAGGCGTTGTCCGACGCGCAGTCGCTCAAGGCGCGCCAGGACGAGCTGACCGCTCAGCGTCAGGACATGACTCAGCAGCTCAACGCGATGCTGAAGCAGGGAAAGGAGACCGCGATTCGGTTGCGCGCGGTGGCGAAGGGGAAGCTCGGGCCGCGGAGCGAGCGGCTCGTCCACTTCAAGGTGGCCCCTCTCCGCAGGCGTATCCGGAAGGCGGTGGTGAAGAAGCCCGGCGGGGAGCTTCCTGGTCAGGAGCCAGGGACTTCCACTCCCCGCCCGTAGCCTGTCCGTGAAGCCCGAGGGGGGTGTGTCGCGAGCACGCCCCCCTCTTTTTTCCAAAGACTGACTAGCATGAGGAGAATAGCATGCCGAAAGCGAGAAAGGACCTCCTCCAGGAATGGGAGGAGTTGTTGACGGCGGTGCGGGAGACCGAGCGTGACCTCGGCCCCGTGGCGCCTTACTACGAGGCCCTGGCGGGGGAGCATACGCAAGCCCTCGTCTTCAAGAGCTTGCGGGACTCTCTGGAGGCTTCCACGGCCAACGCGAGCCGGCGTCTGGACCAGACGCTGGACCGGGGCCAGAGGGCGGCGGTGAAGCTCCGCGCCTTCATCCGCAGCGTGCTCGGCCTTCAGAGCGAAGGGCTCCGCCGCTACGGGATGAAGCCGTACCGGGGTCGGCTCCGCGAGCTCTCGAACCGTGGCCGCCGGCGGACTCGATCGGTGAGGGCCTGAGGTCCCGGGGCGCCGGGGGGAGGGCCATTGCGCCCCCCGGCTGTTTTCGCTGACGGGGAGCTTGTGAAAAATGGCACAAGCTGGTATTCTCCCCCCCGCCTGGAGAGAGTGTGGGGAGTGGGACGGTTCTGGTGCGCAAGCGATGCCTGAGAAACCGAGCTCGTCAAAAGGCTGGAGCCGAGTGGCCGGCATTGGTTTCGAGCTCGCGGCGGCGGTCGGGGGTTTCACCCTGGTGGGCTACTGGTGGGACCGCCACTTCGGCACCGCTCCCTGGGGTCTGTTGATCGGGGCTCTGCTGGGCCTGGTCGGCGGCATGTACAACCTGATTCGCCAGACGCTGATCGCCACCCGGAACGCCGGCCGCGAAGATCAGACCCGGAACGGCGACGGGAAGCCATGACCGGCTCCCGGTCTACGGCCGCGGAGCTCCTGCGGTTCCTGGCCCTGGCGGCGGTGGTCGGTATCGCCCTCGTCCTTTTAGGATATCCTGCCACCCGCAGGCTGGGAGGCGAGGAGGCGATCCCCGCGATGATCGCCGGGTGCGCGATCGGGGTCCTGGCCTCCGCGATGGGAGCGCTGCCGGTGTTCTTCTCCCGGCGCTCCGGCGCCCGGGACGCGATGCAGGGCATGCTGCTCTCGATGGCCATACGGTTGGCCGCCGTGGTCGTGCTGGGGCTGGCGGCCGGGCTCTCCGGGTGGTTTGAAATACGTCCTTTGTTGATCTGGATCGCTTTCGGGTACGTCGCCATCTTGCCGCTCGACGTCCGGTACGCGGTCCGCGGACTCTGAGATACCTGTTCGCTGGGAGACGTTTGAATGCTGATCGCATTCCTGGCTGGAAACCCGCTCGAGCACATCGTCCGGCATCCCATCCTTCAGCGGGAGGCCCATCTGGGGCCGTTCACGCCGGATGGGAAGATCACGATCCTGGATACCCACATCCTGATGATGATGGTCGCGGCGTTGCTGCTGATCCTGCTGGTGCCCGTCTGGCTGCGCCGCCGGCGGGGAACGGACGCGGTCGGCTCGCTGGTGCCGGCCGGGCCGGCCAACGCCATCGAGGCGATCTGCCAATACCTGCGGGAGGAGATCGCGCGGCCTGCCCTGGGCGAGTACACGGACCGTTTCATCAAGTTCATCTGGACGGTCTTCTTCTTCGTCCTGACGGTCAACCTGCTGGGGCTGCTGCCGCTCGGCTGGACGACGGGCGTCCTCGGCTTCCCCCTGGCCGCCACGGCGACCGCCAACGTCTGGATCACCGGCACGCTGGCCGTGATCACCCTGTTGATGGTGGTCGTCAACGGCATCCGGCTCGGGGGCAAGCAGTACTTCGCCCACTTCAGCCCCGGCCCGCTGTGGCTGGCGCCGCTGCTGGTCCCCATCGAGGTGATCGGCCTGTTCGCCCGCATTTTCGCTCTGATCGTCCGTCTCTGCGCCAACATGATCGCCGGGCACGTGCTGCTGGCGGTGCTGCTGAGCTTCATCTTCGCGGCCGGCGCGGGGAGTGCCATGGCCGGGGTCGGCGTGGCCGTCCCGGTGGTCCTGGGCAGCGTGGCGATCACCCTGCTGGAGGTGTTCGTGGCGCTCCTCCAGGCGTTCATCTTCACGTTCCTGACGACGCTCTTCATCGGCCAGGCCATCGTGTTCCACCACGACGGCCACGGCGAGGAAGCGCATTCGCACTGATCGACTCAAATTGACTAAAAAGAGACCCGGAGAGGAAAGGATCTTTCGATGAGCAAGAGAACTGCAAAGGTCGCGTTGACGATGATCGCGCTCGGTTTCGTGCTGATGTTCGCCTCGGTGGCGCCGGCGAGCGCCCAGGAGGCCGGCGTGGGCGCGGCCGGCGAGCAGGGCGCCTTCATGACCACCGACGGCGCCCGCAAGCTGGGCGGCGCGCTCGGCGCGGGTCTGGCGCTCCTCGGCGGCGGCCTCGGCATCGGCCGCATCGGCGGCAGCGCGGTCGAGTCGATCGCCCGCCAGCCGGAGGCCGCCGGCCAGATCAGCACGGCCATGATCATCACCGCGGCGCTGATCGAAGGCGCCATGCTGTTCGCCATCGTCGTCGGCCTGCTGGCCTCGCTGTAAGGGCTTGAGCCGGATTCCGCCCCTCCTCGATCGAGGGGAGGGGCCTTCGAAACCGTGAGTACCCAGATGATCAAGAGAGCACTGTTCACATTGACCTTTCTGGCCACGGCGCTGCCGGTGATCGCCGCCGAGCAAGGCGGCGGGCACGCGGAGCCGAGCCTGTTCGCGGGGGACCTCGGCAACGCCATCTGGACGCTCCTGATCTTCGCCCTCGTGCTGGTGATCCTGGGCAAGTACGCCTGGGGCCCGCTGCTCGGCAATCTGCAGGCGCGGGAGAGCTTCATCCGCGAGTCGCTGGAGAAGGCGAAGCGGGAGCGCGAGGAGGCGGAGGCGCGGCTGCGCGAGTACGAGGAGCGGCTGGCGACGGCCCGGGCGGAGGCGTCGGCCATCGTCGAAGAGGGCCGCCGCGACGCCGACGTGTTGAAGCGCCAGATCGAGGCGACCGGCAAGGAGGAGGCCGCGAAGATGATCGAGCGCGCCAAGCGCGAGATCCAGATCGCCACCGACACGGCCACCCGGGAGCTGTACACCCTGTCCGCCCGGCTGGCCACCCAGATGGCGGAGCGGGCGATCGGCCGCGAGCTGACGTCGCAGGACCATGAGCGCCTGATCTCCGAGGGCATCCAGGGGATCAACGAGGCCAGGCGGAACTAGCCATGGCGAACGTGGACGATCGCGACGTAGCCCACGGCCGGGTGTACGCCGAGGCGATGTTCGACCTCGCGGAAGAAAGCGGCCAGGGGGACTCGCTGCTGGCGGAGCTCCAGGATGTCGTGGCGCTCGCCGACAACGATCCCCGGCTGGGCCACTTCTTCGGCAGCCCGTTCGTGGACGAGGACGTCCGCGCCCGGGTGATTGAAACCCTTTTCCGGGGCAAGGGCAGCGACCTGCTGGTGGACTCGCTCCAGGTGATCAACCGTAACGGCCGGCTCGCCATGCTGCGCGCCATCACCGAGGCCTACCGGCTGGCGCACCGCGCCAGCCGCGGCCAGGTGGACGTCGTCGTCCGTACGGCGTTGCCGCTCACCGAGAGCCAGCGCGCCCGGCTCGTCGAGGTCCTCACTGCGGTGATCAAGACGCAGCCGGTGCTGAGCGAGCGCGTCGAGCCGTCGTTGCTCGGCGGCATCGTCGTCGAGGTGGCGGGCTGGAAGTACGACGCCAGCGTGGCGAACCGGCTGCAGGGCCTGAGCGAGGCGCTGCACACGCGCGCTTCGGAAGAAATTCTTCGCGGCACGGCCTACGTCGCCGAGTAGGGCATAGGCTTAAGGAGCGTTATGAAATTCAGAGTCGACGAGATCACGTCGGTCATCGAAGAGGAAATCCGGAAGTACCGCACCGATGTCGATCTCAGCGAGATCGGCAAGGTGCTGGAAGTGGGCGACGGCATCGCCCGGATCTACGGCCTGACCCGCGCCATGGCCGGCGAGCGTCTCGAGTTCGCCAACGGCGCCCAGGGTCAGGTGTTCAACCTGGAAGAGAGCTCGGTGGGCGCCGTGATCCTCGGCGACTATCTGGGCATCAAGGAGGGGGACGAGGTCCGCCGCACCGGCGAGCTGCTCTCCGTCCCCTGCGGCCCGGCCATGATCGGCCGCGTCATCGACCCGCTGGGCCGGCCGCTGGACGGCAAGGGCGTCATCGAGACGCCGTACCGCCGGCCGCTGGAGTTCAAGGCCCCCGGCATCGCCGAGCGGCAGCCGGTGAACGAGCCGTTGCAGACCGGCATCAAGGCCATCGACAGCATGATCCCGATCGGCCGCGGCCAGCGCGAGCTGATCATCGGCGACCGCAAGACCGGCAAGACCGCCGTCGCCATCGACACCATCCTGAACCAGAAGGGTGGCGACGTGATCTGCGTCTACATCGCCATCGGCCTGAAGGAGTCGACCGTGGTCGGCATCGTGGAAAAGCTCCGCGAGAACGGCGCCATGGACTACACGATCGTCATCTCGGCCTCGGCGGCGGACCCGGCGCCGCTGCAGTACATCGCTCCCTACGCGGGCGCGGCCATGGCCGAGTACTTCATGTACCAGGACGGGCGGGCGACCCTGTGCGTCTACGACGACCTGTCGAAGCAGGCGCAGGCCTACCGCCAGCTCTCGCTGCTGCTGCGCCGGCCGCCGGGCCGCGAGGCGTACCCCGGCGACGTGTTCTACCTCCACTCGCGCCTGCTGGAGCGCAGCGTGAAGCTGCGCGAGGAGTTCGGGGTGGTGCCGAAGGACACGCCGGCCGACAGCCGCGACCGTTCGCTGGCGGTCAAGCACCCGCAGGGGCTGGACGCTCCGGCCGAGCACCGTCCGGACGATCTCGACGGCCTGTTCCACCGGCCGCACGGCCGCCACAAGGCCGAGGCCTGGCTGGCGACGCTCCAGGACGCCGGCAAGTACAAGGTCCACCGCTTCCCGGACAGCGGCGGCTCGATGACGGCGCTGCCGGTCATCGAGACGCTGGAAGGCGAGGTCTCGGCGTACATCCCGACCAACGTGATCTCGATCACCGACGGCCAGATCTACCTCGAGCCCGATCTCTTCTTCGCCGGCGTGCGTCCCGCGGTCAACGTCGGCATCAGCGTCTCCCGCGTGGGCGGCAACGCGCAGCGGAAGGCGATGAAGAAGGTGGCCGGCTCGCTGCGCCTCGACCTCGCGGCCTTCCGCGAGCTCGAGGCCTTCGCCCAGCTCGGCACCGACCTCGACGCCGCCTCGCAGCGCCAGCTCGACCGCGGCGCGCGGATGGTGGAGCTGCTCAAGCAGCCGCAGTACCAGCCCTACAGCGTCAACGAAGAGGTCCTGTCGATCTTCGCCGGCACCCGCGGCCTGCTCGACGACGTGCCGGTCCGCGACGTCCTGCGTTTCGAGGCGGCGATGCTCAAGCATTTCCGCGACGAGCACCCGGAGATCCTCGACGAGCTGGAGCGCACCCGCGACCTCTCCAACGACCTGGCGGAGAAGATCACCCGGGTCATCCG
This sequence comes from Thermoanaerobaculia bacterium, assembly GCA_036376245.1. GTDB lineage: Bacteria > Acidobacteriota > Thermoanaerobaculia > Multivoradales > UBA5704 > DATARR01. Next base: position 240,528 of record DASVAS010000007.1, read on the forward strand.
CGACTTCAAGACCCAGTCCCGGCCGGTCGCCGTGGCGGCGGGCGGCTAGCGCGGAGGCACGATGGCGAACCGGCGAGTCCTCGTCAAACGCCGCAAGGCGGTGCGCAACATCCGCAAGATCACGCGCACCATGCAGCTCATCGCGACCGCCCGCTTCCAGGCGGCGTACAACCGGGCCGTGGCGACCCGGCCGTACACGGAGAAGCTGGCCGAGCTGGTGGCCGACCTCTCCCGCGCGGCCGGCGACGTCGATCACCCGCTGCTCCAGACGCACGACGGCGCGCCCCGCTCGGCCCTGGTGGTGCTCACCAGCGACCGGGGCCTCGCCGGCGGCTACAACGCCAACGTGCTGCGGGCGGCTATCGACCACATAGATCAGCAGGCGGAGCGCGGCGCCCCGGCCGAGGTCCACATGGTCGGCAAGAAGGGCATCGCCTACTTCCGGTTCCTGCGCCGGGCGGTGGCCGAGCAGACCTTCGGGATCGGCGACCGTCCCCGCTTCGAGCAGGTGGAGCCGATCGCCAACGCGCTGATCGACCGCTTCATCCGCGGCGAGATCGCCTCGGCGCACGTGGCCTACATGAAGTTCATCTCGACCGGCCAGCAACGGCCGGCGGTCGTGCAGCTCCTGCCCCTTCAGCCGGAGGAGCCGAAGGGAGGGTCCCTGGACGCCCGGCCGGCCCGCAACATCGAATACGAGTTCTCCCCCGACCCGCGGCAGCTCCTCGACGAGCTGCTCCCCGCCACGGTGCGGATCCGGCTCTTCCAGGCTTTCAGCGACGCGGCGGTCTCCGAGCAGGTCGCCCGCATGGTCGCCATGAAGGCCGCGACGGACGCCGCGGGCGACATGATCAAGGCGCTGACGCGGGAGTACAACCGCGCCCGCCAGACGCAGATCACCATGGAGCTCCTGGACATCGTCGGCGGCGCCAACGCGCTGTCCTGAGCTTCTACAAGGGACTGAAATCTATGAGCATCATCGAAAACGCCAGCAACGTCGGCACGGTCACCCAGGTCATCGGCTCCACCCTGGACGCCCAGTTCGCGGAGGACCACCTGCCGTCCATCTACAACGCCCTGCGCGTCGAGGTGCAGCGGACGGTCCTCGGCGAGACCACCACGGAGACCCTGTGGTGCGAGGTGGCCCAGCACCTCGGCGGCGGCCGCGTGCGCGCCGTGACCCTGGGCTCGTCGGACGGCGTCCAGCGCGGCGTCGACATCATCGACACCGGCGCGCCGGTGTCGGTCCCGGTGGGGACGGAGACGCTCGGCCGCGTCTTCAACATGGTGGGCGAGACCATCGACGGCCTCGGCCCGGTCGAGGCGAAGGAACGCCGGCCGATCCACCACGCGCCGCCGGAGCTGGACACGCTGTCCTCCAAGACCGAGCTGTTCGAGACCGGCATCAAGGTCATCGACCTGCTCTGCCCTCTGGTCCGCGGCGGCAAGGCCGGCCTGTTCGGCGGCGCCGGCGTCGGCAAGACCGTGATCATCCAGGAGCTGATCGCCCGTCTGGCCCGCTTCCACAGCGGCTACTCCTGCTTCGCCGGCGTGGGCGAGCGCACCCGCGAGGGGAACGACCTCTGGCTGGAGATGCAGGAGGCCAAGATCGGCGACACCGGCAAGAGCGTCATCGACCAGACCGTGATGGTCTTCGGCCAGATGAACGAGCCCCCGGGCGCCCGTCTCCGCGTGGCTCTCTCGGCGCTCACGATGGCCGAGTACTTCCGCGACCAGACCGGCGTCGACACGCTGCTCTTCGTGGACAACATCTTCCGCTTCTCGCAGGCGGGCTCCGAGGTGTCGGCGCTGCTCGGCCGCATGCCCTCCGCCGTGGGTTACCAGCCGACGCTGGGCACCGAGATGGGCGAGCTGCAGGAGCGCATCACCTCCACGAACCGCGGCGCCGTCACCTCGATCCAGGCGATCTACGTGCCCGCCGACGACTACACCGACCCGGCGCCCGCCACCGCGTTCGCCCACCTGGACAGCACGGTGAACCTGGAGCGGGGCATCGCCGAGAAGGGCATCTACCCCGCCGTCGACCCGCTGGCCTCCAGCAGCCGCATCATCGCGCCGGAGTACATCGGCGAGGACCACTACCGGGTGGCCCGCCGGGTGCAGCAGATCCTCCAGCGCTACAAGGACCTCCAGGACATCATCGCCATCCTGGGCGTCGACGAGCTGTCGGAAGAGGACAAGGTCATCGTCCGCCGCGCCCGCAAGATCGAGCGGTTCCTGTCGCAGCCGTTCTACGTCGCCGAGCAGTTCACCGGCTTCCCGGGCGTCTACTGCTCGCGGCAGGACACCATCCGCTCCTTCGACGAGCTGTGCGACGGCAAGTGGGACCACCTCCCCGACCAGGCGTTCATGTACGTCGGCACCATCGAGGAGGCGGCGGCCCAGGCGGAGCGCCTGGCGGCGCAGGGGTAAGACCATGGCCGGCACCTTCCATTGCAGCGTCATCAACCCCGAGCGGACGGTGCTCGATACCGAGGCGACCTTCGTGGCCTTCCCGGCCCACGACGGCGAGGTCGGCATCCTTCGGAACCGGGCGCCCCTGCTCTACAAGATGGGCGCCGGTGAGCTGCGGGTGGAGACGCCCCAGGGGAACCACATCCTGTTCGTGGCCGGCGGCTTCGCCCAGATGGTGGACAACCGGCTGACCCTTCTCACCGAGCAGGCCAAGCGGCTGGAGGAGATCGATCCCGCCGCCGCCCAGCGGGCGCTGGCCGAGGCCCGGGCCATGCCCTCGGGGAGCGAGGCGGCCAACGCCGCCCGCGAGAAGGCCATCCGCAGCGCCCAGGCGCAGCTCCACATCGTGGCCAAGCACGGACGCGCGGCCTGACCGAATACGATCCGCTGTTCTCACCCTCCCGGACCGGCGACGACGACCTCGAGCCGGTCCGGGATCTGTTCCGGGCCGCCAGCCGGCCCTTCCTCCGTTCTCCCTGGTCCTGGCTCGCGTGGGCCCTGCTGCTGCCGGCGGCGGCCCTGGCCACGCCGTTCGTCTTCCGCCTGGGCGGACCCTCGGCGGTCCTCTTCGCCTGGTCGGGCGCGATCCTGCTGGGCGGGGCGGTGGAGCTCGTGGCCATCCGGCGCTCGCGGGCCGGAGCGGCGGGCGGCACCCTGGCGGCGTGGGTGCTGCGGGTACAGGGGAATCTTTCCCTGATCGCCGTGGCGCTCTCGGTCCTGCTGGTCTGGCAGGACCTGGCCTGGGCCCTGCCCGGGGTCTGGCTGCTGCTCCTCGGCCACTCCTTCTACATGCTCGGCGGGTTGGCCTTCGACCCTTTCCGGGTCTGCGGGCTGATCTATCAGGTGGGAGGGCTGGCCGCGCTGTGGCCGGGAGGGCCTTCGCTGGCGATCTTCGCGGCCGCCACGGCGGCCGGGAACCTGTGGATGGCGCTGGGGGTGTGGCGGGAGCGAAGGACCTAAAGGACATAAAGGACCTAAACGACCTAAAGGACAAAGGACCGGCCCCGTCCTTTAGGTCCCTTAGGTCCTTTAGGTCCTTTAGGTCCCTTCTTCCTGCTCGTACGTCGCCGAGCCGCTGACCAGGTCCGCCAGGGACCTCCCCTTCACCAGCACCAGCAGGGGCAAACCCGCCAGCAGCGTGGTGACCAGGCCGCCCAGCCAGCGCCGGGCCGTCTGATCGAAGGTCAGGGCTTCGCCGTCCTGGTTGCGGGAGGTGATCCCCGCCCAGGCCATGCCCGGGGTGTGGCCCCAGAAGGCCAGGGGCAGCACCGTGTAGAGGAACGAGAACGCCACCAGGAACGTCGCGTAGGCGGGCCACTGCGCCAGGTCCGGCCGGATCCCCAGGGCCTGGACGCCGAGCACGGCCGCCACCACCAGGGCGGCGTGGACCACGAGGTCGGCGAGCCCCGCGGCGAGCCGGCGCGCCCGGCCGGCGGCGCCGTCGCGTTCCGCCGTCTCCGCGTCGTCTTCGAAGTCGTCGTCCAGGTCGGGGACGGGAACGGGTCCCGACCGGCTCAGGGGAGGCTCCGGCGTGGCCGGGACCCTGCGGGCTTCGCGGGCGGGCCGCTTCGGCGCGCGGAGAGGCTCCTCCGGCTCGTCCTCCAACCGGTCCGGCCCGCCGAGAGGGAGGTCGAAAAGGAGGGGCTCTTCCGAGTCCTCAGGATTGTCCGGGCGTCGCTTCATCCGCGGAACGGCATGTATTTCACGTAGATTTTGTAGAGCAGATCCTTGGGCCTGTCCTGGTAAGTCTGGGCGAACTGATAGTGGCGCTGCAGGACCGGGTCGCTTCCCTGGAGCTGGATGGCCTCCCTGAGGTTCTCCACCGCCTTGGGCGCGTCGTTCCGCTGCAGGTCGCGCACGGCCAGATTGTAATAGGAATCCGCCAGGAGCTGGGTGACGTCGCGGTTGCCGGGGTCGGACTCATGCAGATTCCACAGCTCGCGGATCACGAATTCGTACTCGTGCTGGCGGAAGAGGTCGATGTGCTGGGCCAGCGGCTGGAGCCGGCGCTTGGCGTCGGCGAGGAGCTGGGCGTCGGCCTCTTCCAGCTTGCCGAGCTTCCCCGCGGCCTCGAAGCGGGTGCTCGCCTTGAGGTAGGTCCCCTCGGAGTAGGCCTGGCGGGCGGCGGTCAGCAGGGACTCGCGCCGCGGGTCGCCCGTCGGGGCGGTAGTCGCGGCGGGGGCCGCGCCCGGGGCGGCGGCTCCGGGCACCGTGGCGGCCGGCTGTACGGGAGCGACCGCGCCGCCCCCCCACTCGGCGATCAGCTTCTGGGCCTCTTTGTAGTGCGGATCGTTGGGCGCCAGCCGCCGGAGCTGGTTGAGGGCGATGGCCGTCTTGCCGGCCTTGTGGAGCCGCTCGGCCCGGGAGATCGGATCGTTCGCCAGGCCGCCGGAGACGGGGACCGCCGCGGCTTCCTCCGAGTTGGGGAACAGCGTGTCCTTGTTGAGGAAGACGTATAGCCCCGCGCCCACCGCCAGCAGGAGGACGGCGCCGCCGACCAGCACGAAGAGCCGCCGGGCGCGGCCGTCGCCGCGCGGGGCCGCGGACTTGCGGGCGGCCTGCTTGCGCTGGGCCGGCGCGGTCTGCTCGCTCGGGTCAGGAGGGACCAGGATCTCTTCCTTGAGCGGATCGTGCCCGCCGAGCCCCAGCTCCGACGGGAGCGGAAGGAGGGGCGCGGGCGCCGGCATGTCCCGCGGGCCGGGCGCCGGCCGGGCCGAGGGTACGTTGCCGGATTCGAGCTGCTGCAGGTACTCGCGGGCCGCGTAGTAGCCGGGCTGGATCTCCAGCACCCGCTGGAAGGCCCGCCGGGCCGCCGCGAGGTCGCCGTCCTCCAGCCGGGCGAGGCCGTCGTGGAAGATCTCTTCCACCTGCCGCTCGTTCTCGGCCTTCAGCTTGCGCGCCGCCTCGATGCGGCGGGAGGCCTCCGGATGGTCGATGTCGATCAGGAAGATGCGCGACCAGGCGTCGATGGCTCCCTGGGCGTCGCCGGAGTCGAAGGCGGCCTGCCCTTCCTGGAGGAGCTCCTGGATGCGCCGCTCGGTCTCCGAGTCGTGGGTCTTGCCGGTCGCGAAGCCGAAGTCCGCGGCGGGCATGGCGGCGGGGGACGGGAGGCTGAAAGTGGGCGCCGCCGGCGCGGGCGCCGGGGCCGCCGCCCGCTCCAGCTCCGCGATGCCCGGATGGCTGTCGTCCAGGGAGCGGGCCTTGTCCAGCAGCCGGGCGACCTCGGCGGTCTGGCCCGCCTGGACGGCCTGCCGGGCCGCGCCGAGGAACTTGAGCACGTAGGGCTCCGCCTCCAGCCGCTCCTGGGCGAGGGTGGCGATGCGCTGGAGCTCGGGGTCCGCGGCGACCGCGGCGTGCTCCCGCATTGCCGCCGACATCACGTCCTGGAAGCGCCGCTGGTCCAGCAGGGACTGCCACTCGCCCCGCAGGTTGGCCGGGGCCGCCGGGGCGCCGAAGCCCGGATCGGGCAGCAGGTCGGGCAGGTCCAGGCTCAGGCTGTCGAGATCCGCGAACGGATCGGGAGGCGCGGCCGGACCCTGAAGGTCGTCCACGCGGACCGGGCCGGCGCTGGACTTGAGGCGGTCCTGGAGGACCTGGGCGGGCTGGAAGAGCGGATCCATCCGCAGCACGAAATCGCAGCCCAGGAGCGCTTCCTGCCGGTTGCCTTCCCGGGCCAGCGTCAGCGTCTGGTCGAAGGTGCTGAGGATCCGCTGCTTGACGTCGGACGACAGAGAAGGATTACCGGAGTAGCTCATCTCGGGAAAAGCTCGCGTTTTAACTGTTCTGAAAGGCCGGGACGTATCCTAGCAGAGGATATCGACGGCGTACAATGTTTCCGTGCCGACCCTGGAATGCGTCCCCAACGTGAGCGAGGGCCGCCGGCCGGGGATCGTGGCCCGGCTGGCCGCCGCGGCGACCGCCGCTCCGGGCGTCCGGCTCCTGGATCTCTCCTCCGATCCCGACCACAACCGCTCCGTCCTGACCCTCGCCGGCGACGCCGACGGGCTGCATGCTGGGCTCCTCTCCTTATACGAAGCCGCGCTCGACGCCATCGATCTGACGCTCCACCAGGGGGTCCACCCCCGGGTCGGCGCCGTGGACGTGGCTCCGTTCGTCCCTCTGGGGGACACGCCCATGGCGGCGGCGGTCGCGGCGGCCGAGCGGCTGGGGGAGGAAGTGGCGCGCCGTTTTGGCCTGCCGGTCTACCTCTACGAGCGGGCGGCCCGGCGGCCGGAGCGCACCCTGCTGGCGGACATCCGCCGGGGGGGCTTCGAGGGTTTCGCGGAGAAGATCGCCGATCCCGCCTGGGCGCCGGACTTCGGACCCGCGCGGATGCATCCCACGGCCGGGGTCACGGTGATCGGAGCCCGGTTCTTCCTGATCGCCTTCAACGTCGTGCTGGCGACCGCCGACCTGGCCGTGGCCCGCGCCATCGCCCGCCGGGTGCGGGAGTCCGGGGGAGGGCTGCCGGCGGTGCGGGCCATGGGGGTCTACCTGGCCAGCCGCGGGCGCGCCCAGGTGAGCATGAATCTGGTGGACTACCGCCGCACCCCGCTCCTAAAGGTCTTCGAGCGGGTGCGGGAGGAGGCGGTGTTGCTGGGGACCGAGGCCGTGGAGTCCGAGGTGATCGGCCTGGTGCCGGAGGAGGCGGTGCGGGGGGTAGCTCCGGAGGAGTTGCTGTTGCCCGGGCCGCTGCCGATTCTGGAGGAGCGTTTGAAGGACACCAAGGACACCAGGGACACCAACGACACCAAGGACACCAAGGACAAGGATTGAGCTTGCTTGTCCTTGAAGTCCTTGGTGTCCCTGGTGTCCTTGAGGTCCTTTTCTACCCCCTGAGCGCTTCCATCAATCGGTACGGCATGCCCTCGAACGATCCCGAGGACATCGTCACCAGCACGCTCCCCTCCCGGGCTTCCTCCAGCGCGCACCCGAACAGCTCGTTGTTGTCGGCGCACTGGGCGGTGGGGGTGCCGGCGGCCGTCAGCTCGCCGGCGAGGGCCTGGAAATCCAGCTTCTCGTCCGTGGTCAGGCGGCCGTTGTGGAAGATGGGGGCGAAGAGCACGCGGTCGGCGCCGGCGAAGGCCTGCCGGTAGGGCTCGTAGAAGAACCGCCGGCCGGCCGTGAGGCTGCGGGGCTCGAAGAGCGCCACCAGGCGCCGGCCCGGATAGCGCTGCCGCAGCGCGTGCAGCGTCTTCTCGACCGCCGTGGGGTGATGGGCGAAGTCGTCCACCACGGTGACGCCGCGCGCCGTGCCGAGCTCGTCCAACCGCCGCCGCACGCCGTGGAAGCGCGACAGGGCGTCGGCCACGTCGGCCGGCGGGATGCCGTCGCGGCGGGCCGCCGCCCACACCGCCAGGCAGTTGGAGACGTTGTGGTGCCCGGCGAGGGGCAGCGTGATCTCGATTTCCCCGGCGTCGGCGTCCGCCACCCGGAACCGGCTCGCCTCGGGCAGCGTCTCGATCTCCCCCAGGGGGCGAAGCTCGTTCTCCTCCCCCAGTCCATAGAAGAGGACGCGGCAGCGCGCCCGGGACGCCAGCTCGCGGATCTTGGCGTCGTCGCCGCAGGCGACCAGGAAGCCGTTCTCGGGCAGCAGGGCGATCAGCTTCGCGTAGGCCTCCCAGAGGACCTCGGGGGACGCGTAGAGGTCGGCGTGGTCGTACTCGACGCTGGTCAGGATCAGCGTCTCGGGCATGTAGTGGAGGAACTTGGGGCCGCGGTCGAAGTAGGCGGCGTTGTACTCGTCCCCCTCGATCACGAAGCGGTCCCCCCGTCCCTCGTGGAAACTGGCGGGGAGGTCCTTGGGGGCGCCGCCGATCAGATAGCCGGGATCCCGCCCGCAGGCGGTGTAGACCCAGGCGGCCATGGCGGTGGTGGTGGTCTTGCCGTGGGTCCCCGCCACCACCAGGGGGCGGCGGCTCGACAGGAAGAACCGCGCCAGGGCCTGCGGCATGGAGACGACCTGCAGGCCCAGCCGCTCGGCCGCCACCGCCTCTACGTTGTCGCGGTGGATGGCGTTGCCGAGGACCACCAGGTCCGGACGCGGCTCCAGGTGGGCGGGATCGTACCCGACGCTCGGGCGGATCCCGGCCCTCTCGAGCAGCGTGCTCATGGGGGGATAGAGAGGGCCGTCGGTGCCGCGCACACGATGGCCCTGCTCTTGCAGAAGGCAGGCGAGCGGAGCCATTCCAGTACCGCCGATCGCCATGCAGTAGATGTCGAGTTTTGAGGACTTCACAGGCGGAGTTTCTCGTTTTGGCCGGGGGAGTGTAGCATTCTCTCCGAGCTTTGATCCGAATTCGAAGAAGGAGCAGGACCGTATGCGAGGCTATAACAAGACTGTCATTTTGGCACTCTGCGCCGCCCTTTTGGTCGCCGGCGCCGTGCTGGCCCAGGGCAAGCCCAAGGCCGTGGCCGTGGAGCCGATCAAGGACATGGGCACCGTGCCCAAGGGCGAGAAGATCATCCACGACTTCCAGATCCGCAACGATGGCGACGCGCCTCTGGAGATCACCAACGTCCGCCCCGCCTGCGGCTGCACCGTGGCCGAGTATGACAAGGTCATCGCGCCCGGCAAGACCGGCAAGGTGCACGCGGAGATCGACACCGTCACCTTCAACGGCGCCATCGCCAAGGGCGTCAGCGTCTTCACCAACGATCCGGCCACGCCGGAGATGGAGCTGACGGTCCGCGCCAAGGTGGAGCCCTACATCGCGGTCAAGCCCGGCTACGCCCGGTACATCACCGTCCAGGGCGAGCCCCAGGAGGGCACCATCCCCCAGACGATCTGGGTCCCCGACGGCTCCTCCATGGAGATCACCAAGGTGGAGTCCCCGTGGCCCTTCCTCGACGTGAAGTACCGCGAGGCCAAGCCCGAGGAGCGGGTGACCGATCCCACCGCCAAGGGCAAGCAGTGGCGCATCGAGATGACGCTCTCGAACAACGCCAAGGTCGGGGCGCTCTCCGACTACGTCACCATCCACACCAACCATCCGAAGCAGAAGGTCGTCCAGATCCCCGTGAGCGGGTTCGTGCGCCCGGTGGTGGCGGCCACGCCGCAGGCGATGGACTTCGGCCAGGTCGATCTCAAGGAGCCCAAGAAGCGCTCCATCAACGTCCGGAACTTCGCCACCGAGCCCATCAAGGTCACCGGCATCGAGCAGACCGTCAAGGGCGTCGAGGCCCAGGTGGAGCCGCTGGAGGATGGCCGCGAGTACCAGGTCCGCGTCACCCTGACGCCGGGGATGCCCAAGGGCCCCTTCAACGGCAAGCTGATGATCAAGACCGACAGCCCCAAGGCCCCGACCATCGAGGTCGACCTCAAGGGCATCGTCCTGTAGATCGCTCTCCCCCGGCCGTGACGTGGAAAGGCGGGCTCCGGCCCGCCTTTCTTTTTCCCTCCAGAAAGATCCCGCCGTAACGCCCGCGCGGTATACTGCTTGCAGGGATTCCGTTTCGAAGAGATCCCCAGGGCTGGATTTCTTCCACGATGGAACGGAGCATCGTCCATGCTAAGAATCCGTGTGTCCTCTTCGGCCATCTCCTCGGTGGGCTACGACGAGGGGCGGTCGGTGCTGGAGGTGGAGTTCCAGAGCGGCGCCGTCTACGACTACTTCGACGTCCCGCCCAGGGTCTGGAAGGCGCTGCAGAAGGCGGAGTCGAAGGGGCAGTTCATCTCCCGGCGCATCCGGGACCGCTACCCCTTCGTCAAGCGCTGACCGCGTCTACGACTTGAACCGGATGCGGCGGTTCTTCTGATCGAGGGTGACGGCGAAGCGGCTCAGGAAGGCGTGGCCGATGTTGCCGTGGGGGAAGATCTCCACGAAGTCCACCAGCGGCCGCTCGACGACCTGGGCGCCGACCCGCGCGCTGCCCTTGAGCGGGGCCTGCTTGACGTCGAACTCGTTGAAGCCTGTCCGCGCCTTCCCGACCACCTTCGGCTCGGATTCGAGAGCGACCTTGCCGATGTAGGAGGCGGGCAGCACCAGCTCGCCGTTCATGTTGCCGGAGTCCACGTCCGCGTCCACCTCGAGATCGCCCACCTTCATCCGGATCTGCGGGACGCCGAAGCGGTTTTCAAAGGCCACGACCTGCTGGTCGTCCACGGGGGGCAGCTCGCCTTTTTCGATCCTTACGCGGCGGGCGGGGTAGTCGAGGGTGAGGAGATGGTCCTGGAAGAGGCCGAATCCCAGAACGCCGTCCCGCTCGTCCTCGGGATCGTCGAGCCGCCGCTTGGGCAGCTCGCGCACGGAGAGGTGGACCTTGTGGAACGTGGCGCCGCCCAGCGTGAGGCTGTCGGCCTCGACGACCTTCTGGGCTTGCCGGTTCTTGCCGCTGGGATCCCCCGCCATCACCTCGCCGACGACCGGAAGTCCGAGCGCCTCGGCGGTCTTGGGCGTGATACGCCCGCCGCCGCCCGCGCCGGTGTCGAGGCTGAACTTGTACGGGCCTTTGCCGTTGATGCGGACTTCGACCACGATGCCCTCCCCCGGGAGCATCGGCACTTCCACGGAGGGAGCGGACATCTCGGCGCTGGAGAACGGTTTCGGCGGCGGACCCTGCCGGACGACGCGTTGCTGGGCGGCAACGGAAGAGGTGATCGCCAGTGTAGCGAGTATGGCGAAGACGAGACGGGGGCTTGTCATGAGTTCTCCTTTTGAGCTCGCCTTCTCATAACGCGCGGAGAGGGTTTCGGTTCCCGTGGAATGGATCTCGAGCGACGTTCCCCACCCTTCGGCAGACGTTCCCTTGAGCTCAGGTCTCATTCCCTCGGAGGAAGGCTTCGCGAATGACGGGGAACGCGTCATTCCCTCTCTTTCAGGCGCTGTTCCCCGGTGTACCTGAGACGTGCAGGGCTTTCCGAGGATCTTTGCCTGTTCATCGCGTCGCATGAGAAGCGGGGAAAGAGCCTTGAAAGGGAGGGAATGCCGCGTGGAAAGCAGGGAATGTCACGCGCTGTCTGTGCGACGTGACGTTCCCTCAGAGGAACGGGCTCCGAAAGACGGGGAATGCGCCGTTCTCTGCTTCTCCCTTCGAGCAAAAGGCGGGGAATGCGATGAGGAACCGGGGGAACGAGGCTGGAAGACCTTTCCGGGAAGGTGCGAATCCGGGGTAAGCTTGAAGAAGCGTAACACGGTTCCAAAAATCATCGCCCAATCTCCAGGGGTGGATCTCTATGAACACGGAGGCTGAAAGCGATAGCAAGTCGTCTTCTGGGAGGAGCGCGTCGCTTCCCCGCTGGTTCTGGTTTGTAGCGGCGCTCCTTGTCTTCGTTCTCAGCACGGTAGTCGCGTTCCGCCAAGAGCCGCGCCCTGATGCCTACCGTCAGGCCAATCCGTTGCAGGTGGACTGGTGGCGGTATCCGATCGAGTTCAATGCCGACCGCCGGCTGCCGCGGGTCTGGGCGGATCTCAACGACGTCTACTCCTTGAAGGGGACCGGTCATGTCTGGGTAGTGGGCAACGCCGGCTTGGTCCTGCACAGCGAGAATTACGGCCGGCATTGGACGCGGCGGCATCTAAGCGGATTCTCACCCCCGGGGGAGTCCGGCGGCAGCAGCGGCGGCGGCGGAGGCTTCCGATTCGAGGGCCGACCGGGCTCACGACCGGGAGAAGAGACTCTGAGTCGGGGGGTTCTCGCAAAATCCGATCTCTACAGCGTGCATTTCCTGGACGATCGGAATGGCTGGGTAGCCGGAGACAACGGGGCACTGTTCTCAACGAGAGATAGTGGCCAGACGTGGACCCAAAGAGATGCTGGAGTGGGGCGGGTGAATTTCCGTGTGGTCTACTTTTCCGGGGTTGCTGAAGGATGGGTGGTAGTGGCTGATGGTAGCCAGCTCCGCACTTCCAATCAAGGAGAGACCTGGAAACGCGCCAGCATCGCGGGTCTGAGACTGATCGAAAAAGCCACCTTCGGAAGCGACACCTTTACGGACAGCTGTTTCCTCCGGAAGGCCAGGTATAGTTTCTGCTCTCAAAATGGCGAGATTTCCATCCTCCGCTTATCCGGTTCTTCCGCGGCGCAAACGGCACCAGCCGCCGCATACCTCAGAGCCTTGTTACAAGATCCTGCAGCTCCCATCAGCGTTGACGTCCTGAGCTCGCGGCAAGCGAAGGCAGTCGCGGACAAAGGTGTCTTTCAGTGGACCGAGGACGGTGGCGCAACCTGGAGTGAGAGAAGGCTTGACGCTCATCAAGAATTCCGATCCGTCAGTTTCTCTGATTCCCAACGCGGGTGGATCGCCGGCGCTCGTGGCACTGTGCTCGCTACGGACGACGGTGGTGATACGTGGAGACGCGCAACCCGGAGTCTCCCTGGAAATGTTGCCGAGCGAGCCGCTCTTGTAGAGACCAGTCGATCTCACCGCATCTGGCCCGCGCCCTGGTATTTCTTGAGCCTGGGCCTCGCAGGGTTGCTCCTCGCTCCCGCGCTGAAAACTCCCAAGCCCGCCGTGATCGCCGAGTCGGTGGCGGACCTCCTCGTCTCCGACCGTCCCATCAGTGCCGGCGATCGTGATGTTTTCGATTTCCAGAGGGTGGCCCTTGGGCTCTCACGGTTCCTGCGCAACGAGAAGACCGTGCCGCCCTTGACCATCGCGGTCACCGGCGAGTGGGGAACCGGCAAGAGCTCGCTCATGAATCTGCTCCAGGACGACCTGAAACTTTATGGCTTCCGTCCTGTATGGTTCAACGCTTGGCATCATCAGAAAGAGGAGCATCTGCTGGCGTCGCTGCTGGCGACCGTCCGCTCCCAGGCGGTCCCTCCATGGTGGCGGCCCGAGGGGGCGATCTTTCGCCTGCGCCTGCTGCGGATCCGGTGGGCGCGGTACTGGCCTTTGATCGCGTTTCTCCTCGTGGTGTTCTCCTTCTCGCTCGGATATTTCCGCAGCCATCCCGGGCAGCTCGACGCCGCGTGGAATTCCGTGAAAGCCATCCCATCCGTGGTGGCGGACCCGGAGAATTGGCTGCGAGATAAGAGCGGCAAGGCGTCGGTTCCGTCACTGGCGTTGTTGATCAGCGGCGCCGGCCTTCTGGTCTCACTCTGGAAGGGCATAAAAGGTTTCGGTGTCAACCCGGCGAGCCTTCTGGCCCGAGACTCGGCCCGCACGCGGGTAAGCGATCTCGAAAAACTGACCGGATTCCGCCATCAGTTCGCGGCCGAATTCCGCGACATCACCCAGGCGCTCAATCCACGGACCATGGTGGTGATGATCGACGACCTCGACCGCTGCCGGCCGGAGATGGTCCTGGAAGTTTTGGAGTCGGTCAATTTCCTGATCTCCTCCGGCGATTGCTTCGTCGTGCTCGGGATGGCTCGCGAGCGTGTCATCCGTTGCGTCGGCCTGAGCTTCAAGGACGTCGCGAGCGAGTTGCTCGTCACCCAGGCACGTCCGGACGAGAAGGATCTCCCCGCCGAGGAGCTGGCACGGAGGCGGCGGATCGAATTCGCACAGCAGTACCTCGAGAAGCTGATCAACATCGAGGTGCCGGTGCCGGTCCCCACGTACGCGCAGTCCAGCCGGCTGTTGCGGGAGAGCGCGCCGAAGGAGGAAGCGCCGGAGAGCCAACGTGAGCGCATGTGGCGGGCGGTCTGGGACGGGATTCGCAAGGCGCTTCCCGCGGCGGCGGCCGTGGCCCTGCTGTTCCTCGGATACTGGATCGGAGCGACGAGGACCGGGGGCGGAGAGCCGATCGTTCGGAATACGGCTCCGGTGAAGACGCAACCCCCTGCTCAGGGAGTCACGGCACCGCCAACTCCCAACCTGGGAAAGGAGTCAGCGGGAAGCTCGATTCGCAGAGCGCCCGCGGAGATGGAGGCGGCCAGGGAGGCCCGTCTGCCGATCCTCCTCGCCGTGGTTCTCCTGCTGGTGTTGTTGGGGTTGGGGGTCTGGCGGCTTTCGATTCCTCCCGGCATCGTGCTCCATGACTCGAGGGAGTTTGAAGAGGCCCTTGGCATCTGGCATCCGATGGTCTTCACGTTCCGCAATACACCGCGGGCGACCAAAAGATTTTTGAATCGCGTGCGCTATTTCGCCATGCTCCAGCGAGGATACGACCCGGAGCCGAGCCGGTGGCGGCAATTCCTGGCGTTGCTCTGGAGCTTCGTCCGGCGTAAGCAGCGCGAGGAGGTGGCGCGGGAGGTCCGCCGCCAGCGCGACGCCATCCCCGAGCATGCCCTGGTGGCTCTGGTGGCGATCGAGCACGCACGGCCCGACTGGTTCGAAAGCGACAGTTTCTTCAACGATCCCCGCAATGTTTCCAATTCCATTCCCGGGAACATGCTGGAGATCGTTCTCAATACTCCTCTCAAGACCTATCGTGACGCCTACCTCCAGATGTCGAGAGGCGTCCGGGTGCGTTGACCCAAAAAGAACCCCCGGACCCGGCTCCCGCCAGGAAGACGGGCCCGGGGGTGGAAACCACGTGAAGGCGCCGGACGGCGGAGGTCCATCCGGACCGCCCGGCGGTAAAGCGTCGAGACCAGAGAACCCTGCGAGCGCGAACGCCCGCAAGGAACAAACGAGGGGACGCGGGCGATCCCCTCACCCGGCGGTTGTGACAGGATAGGCGCGGGTGGAAGGAGGTGCCGTATGCCCGCGGAAGGACCGCTCTCTCCAGAGCTCCTCCGGAGGATGGACGCGTGGTGGCGCGCGGCGAACTACCTCTCGGTGGGGCAGATCTATCTCTACGACAACCCGCTCCTGAAGAAGCCGCTGGAGCTGGCCCACATCAAGCCCCGTCTCCTCGGACACTGGGGAACCACGCCCGGCCTCAACTTCCTCTGGGTGCACCTGAACCGGGCCATCCGGGAACGCGACCTGAACATGCTCTACGTCACCGGCCCGGGCCACGGCGGACCGGGCGTGGTGGCCAACGCCTATCTCGAAGGCACGTACAGCGAGATCTATCCCGACGTGTCGCTCGACGCGGAAGGGATGCGGCGCCTGTTCAAGCAGTTCTCCTTCCCCGGCGGCATTCCCAGCCACGCGGCGCCGGAGACGCCGGGATCGATTCACGAGGGGGGCGAGCTGGGATATGCGCTCTCGCACTCCTACGGCGCGGCGTTCGACAATCCCGACCTCATCGTGGCCTGCGTGATCGGCGACGGTGAGGCCGAGACGGGTCCGCTCGCCACGAGCTGGCACTCGAACAAGTTCTTGAACCCGGTGCACGACGGCGCCGTGCTCCCCATCCTCCACCTCAACGGCTACAAGATCGCCGGCCCCACGGTGCTGGCCCGCATCCCGCACGAGGAGCTGGACAGCCTGTTGCGGGGCTACGGCCACAAGCCGTATTACGTCGAGGGGGACGAGCCCGCGGCCATGCACCAGCGGATGGCGGCGGTACTGGACGAGGCGGTCGAGGAGATCCGGCGCATCCAGAACGAGGCGCGGGAGAACGGCTTCCGCGAGCGCCCGCGCTGGCCCGCGATCGTGCTGCGGTCGCCCAAGGGGTGGAGCGGCCCCGAGGAGGTGGACGGCAAGCCGACGGAGGGGAGTTGGCGCTCGCACCAGGTGCCTTTCGCGGACATGGCCACCAACCCTGGGCACGTGAAGCTGCTGGAGGAGTGGATGCGCTCCTACCGTCCCGAGGAGCTGTTCGACGAGCAGGGGTGCCCGCGTCCGGAGATCGCGGACCTGTCGCCGAAGGGCGAGCGGCGGATGAGCGCCAATCCCCATTCGAACGGCGGCGCGCTGTTGCGGGACCTGCGGCTGCCGGACTTCCGGGACTACGCCGTGGATGTCCCCTTCCCCGGCGCCACGCTGGCCGAGGCCACGCGGGTCCAGGGCGTTTTCCTGCGGGACACGCTGAAGCTCAATCGATCGTCCCGCAACTTCCGCCTTTTCAGCCCGGACGAGACGGCTTCGAACCGCTGGAACGCGGTGTTCGAGGTCACCGACCGGACCTCGACCGGCGAGCTGTTGCCGACCGACGATCACGTCTCGCCGGACGGCCGGGTGATGGAAATGCTTTCGGAGCACCAGTGCCAGGGCTGGCTGGAGGGATATCTGCTCACCGGCCGGCATGGTTTCTTTTCGTGCTACGAGGCGTTCATCCACATCGTGGACTCGATGTTCAACCAGCACGCGAAGTGGCTGAAGTCGACGCGGGAGATCCCGTGGCGGCGGCCGCTCGCGTCGCTCAACTACCTGTTGACGTCGCATGTCTGGCGGCAGGACCACAACGGTTTCAGCCACCAGGATCCGGGGTTCATCGATCATGTGGTGAACAAGAAGGCCGAGGTGGTGCGGGTGTATCTGCCGCCGGACGCCAACACGCTCCTCTCGGTGACGGATCACTGCCTGCGCAGCCGCCACTACGTGAACGTGGTCATCTGCGGCAAGCAGCCGGCGCCGCAGTGGCTGGACATGGACGCGGCGGTGAAGCACTGCACGGCGGGGATCGGCATCTGGGAGTGGGCGAGCAGCGATCAGGGGAGCGAGCCGGACGTGGTGATGGCCTGCGCCGGCGACGTGCCCACGCTGGAGACGCTGGCCGCCGTGGACCTGATGCGACGGATGTTGCCGGAGCTGAAGGTGCGGGTGGTGAACGTGGTGGACCTGATGACGCTGCAGCCCGCGAGCGAGCATCCGCACGGGTTGTCGGACAAGGATTTCGACAGCCTCTTCACGATGGACAAGCCGATCATCTTCGCCTTCCATGGTTATCCGTGGCTGATCCATCGCCTGACCTACCGGCGGACGAATCACCGGAACCTGCATGTGCGCGGCTACAAGGAGGAGGGGACGACCACGACGCCGTTCGACATGGTGGTCCTGAACGACCTCGACCGTTTCCATCTGGTGTCTGACGCGATCGATCGCGTCCCGCAACTCGGTCCCCGCGCGGCCTACGTCAAGCAGGCGCTGCGGGACAAGCTGATCGATCACAGGTTGTACATCGAGGAGCACGGGGACGACATGCCGGAGATCCGCGACTGGCGCTGGGGAGGCGAGGGGGCGCCGTCGATGGGCGGGAAGGAGACGAGCAACGATGCGGAGGGGACTTCGGGGGATCAGTAGGATGGAAGCAAGGACCTAAAGGACCTAAACGACCTAAAGGACTCAAAGGACGACAACCTTGACGTCCTTTAGGTCCTTTGGGTCCCTTGGGTCCTTTATGTCCTTGCCGGTATATATTGCTCTTGAGGAGAGACCCATGGCCGAATCCCTGGCAGCGCCCACCTCCACTCCCGCCGCCTCCAGGCTGGCCTCCCGCATGCGGAGCCCGTGGCTGATGCGCGGCTACATGCTCGCGAAGCTCCCCCTCGGCCTGATCGCCGGGCTGCGGGTGCGGGAGCTGGACCGCGAGCGGTGCGTGGTCAGCGTGCCCTACGGGTGGCGGACCACGAACCCGTTCCGCTCGACGTATTTCGCGGCTCTCAGCATGGCGGCGGAGATGTCCACCGGCGCGCCGGCCATGATGGCTGTCGAGCTGGCTTCAAAGCCGGTGGCGATGCTCATCGTCAACATGGAGGCGAGCTTCGGCAAGAAGGCGACCTCGGTGACGTACTTCACGTGCGAAGAGGGCGCGAAGGCGTTCGCCGCCGTCGAGGAGACCCTGCGCACGGGCGAGGCCGCCACGGCGCGGATGGAGACCGTGGGCCGCATGAAGGACGGCACCGAGGTGGCGCGGTTCGTCTTCACCTGGTCGTTCAAGAAGCGGTCGAAAGGATAAGCCGGTGCGGATCGCCCTTGCCCAGCTCTCCGCTTCGGACGACCGGGCCGCCAACCTCGCCCGGTGCCTGAACGCCATGACGGCGGCC
The DNA here is from genome assembly GCA_036376245.1 of Thermoanaerobaculia bacterium. Classification (GTDB taxonomy): domain Bacteria; phylum Acidobacteriota; class Thermoanaerobaculia; order Multivoradales; family UBA5704; genus DATARR01. The sequence continues at coordinate 258,771 of DASVAS010000007.1, forward strand.
CACGAGGCCGGCGCGAATCTGATCGCCTTCCCGGAGGTCATCCTCGACCGTTTCTTCCCGCAATACCCCGGGAAGGATGAGGCTCTGGCTCTGGCCGAGCCCATCCCCGGCCCCACGACGGAGCTGATCGCGGAGCGGGCGCGGGAGCTGGAGCTGGTCACCGTCTTCAACCTGTACGAGTTGGGAGAAGGCGGAAGGAGGTTCGACAGCTCGCCGGTGATCGACGCGGACGGACGGTTGCTCGGCGTCACGCGGATGATCCACATCACCGATTACGAGGGCTTCCACGAGAAGGACTACTACCATCCCGGCGACAAGGGAGTGCCGGTCTACGAAACGCGGGCTGGGAAGGTGGGGGTGGCGATCTGCTACGACCGCCACTATCCCGAGGTGATGCGGGCGCTGGGAGTGGCGGGAGCCGAGCTGGTGGTGATTCCGCAGGCGGGGACGGTGGGCGAGTGGCCCGAGGGTCTCTACGAGGCCGAGGTCCGTACAGCCGCCTTCCAGAACGGCTACTTCGCCGCCCTGGCGAACCGGGTGGGCGAGGAGAGCCAGCTCCACTTCTCGGGCGAATCGTTCGCGGTCGATCCCGAGGGCCGGGTGGTCGCGCGGGGAAAGAGCCTGGAGGAGGATCTGGTGATCGCGGATCTGGATCTCTCGGCTTGTGAGAGGTCCACGGCGCGCCGGCTCTTCTGGAGAGACCGGCGGCCGGATTTGTATAAAGGTTGGATCTAGCCGCCCCCGCCCCCCTCCCCCGCCGTACCCGGCGCCGGCTCCGCCGGCTCGCCCTTGTCCCGCTTCGGCACCGGCGCTTCTCCTCCCTTTCCGCGTTCCACGGTGTAGAGGATGTCCGCGCCCGTGCCCTCGCCCTGCTCGGCCTGGAGGGTCCACTCGCGGCCTAGGATGTAGCGGATGCGGAAGGTGTTGATCGGCTCGAAGAGGCCGAGACCGTAGGTGACGTAGAGACGGGGTGAGAGGTACTTGCCGACCACGAGCGAGGCTTCCTTCAGGCCTCCCGTGGTCTCGACGCGGGCTTCCTCCAGGCCGTAACGGGCGGCGATCTTCTTGGCGATCAGGTTGCCGCCTTTCAGCCCCAGAGTGTTGGCGGCGTTGGCCACGAGGTCGGCGTCCTGCTGCGAGGCCTGGCCCAGGCGCCGGCCGGTCAGGAGGACGGCGAGGGCGTCGCTCTCCGGCATGGGCGGATCGGAATACAGGGTGGCCTGCGGTGAACGGAGGGTCCCCCGGATGTTGACGCCGGCCAGATCGGCCCCGTCCCGCGACCGGCGGTAGGCGCGGAGGTCCAGGCCGGGGTTGTCGATCGGGCCGCCGGCGAAGATGATCCGGCCGCGGTCGATGGTGAGGTCCTGGCCGTAGGACTTGTAGACGCCTTCCTTGATCTCCAGCTCGCCTACGGCCGTGGTGGCCTTGCCGGGCTGCTCGATCACCAGCAGGCTGCCGGTGGGCCGGCCGCTGAAGCCTTGGGCCTTGACGTCGATCTTCTCGCCCAGGATCACGCGGATGCGGGCGTAGAGCTGCCGGGGCTGCGCCGCCGCGTCCTCGGCCTCCGAAGACGGGGGAACGAAGTAGACGTCCTCGGAAACCGGAATGGCTCCCCGCTTCCGCCTCCCCTCCTGTTCGATCTTGGCTTCGGGGATCGTGACGTCGCCCGTGACGTCGATGCGGGGGCCGTTCATGGCCAGCACGATGTCGGGGGAGACGAGGACGCGCGCTTCCTTGGTGTCGGAGGCGAGGAAATTCCGGCCCTGGACGGTGATGCGGGTCGGCTGGCCGTCCATGGCGGCGGCGCCGCCGATGTTGACCGTGCCGTTGCCGGAGCGGGCGCTGCCGCGGATCTGGATGGGACCCTGGCCGTCGCCGCGGGCCGTCAGCTCGATCTGGCGGATTTCGAGACCGAACCGGGGCACGTCCACCTGGGCGCGGAGCAGCTCGGCGGCGCCGACGACGCGCGGCTGGGCCACGGTGCCGCCCAGGGTGAGGTCGGCCTGGAGCACGCCCCGGGGATCGTTGACGTCGGGCACGAAGGCCTCGACCAGCCCAAGGTTGCTGAAGCTGGCCTGGATGCGGCCGGCCAGGCTCTGCTGCTGGAGCGGCGCGCCGATCTTGTTGTACTGCGGCAGGGTGAGGCTCGCCTGCACCGTGCCGGTGTCCACGAAGGTCATGGAGGCGGTCCCCGCGAGGCCGTTCGCTCCGGCGTTGACGACCACGGCGCCCTGCTCGTAGCGCACGCGGGCGGTCTCGCCGCTCTCCAACGGGTAGCGGATCTCGCCCGGGCCGGGGCGCAGGTCCACGGCGGCGGTGACGAAGCCGGCGGTGGTCCCCTGGCCCTGGAAGGTGCCGTTCACCGCGCCGGTGATCTCCAGGTCCGGCGGCAGGAAGGGCTTGAAGAGATCGAAGGGCAGGTCCGCGACGTTGCCCGCCGCGCTCCAGGGGCCGGTCTTCGACCACTGGCCGTCGGCGCAGAGGCGGGCGCCGTTGTTCTCGGCCGAGGTCCAGCAGAAGCCGCGCAGGGCGGCTTGGGACGTGCCGGCGGTCAGGGCCGCGGGTCCGGCCAGGGTCCAGGTCCCGGTCTGTTCGTTGGCGAGGTCGAGGCGGCGGATCTCGCCGGTCCAGGTGGTGGTCCCCTGGAGGCCGCCGGCCAGGGCGAAGTCGAAATTCCCTTCCTGGGCGCGGACGGCGAGGGCCAGCTCATGCGCCCTTCGCGTGCCCCGGCCGTCGAGGGTCACGGTCTCGAAGCGGCGCTCGTTGACGCCGACTCCGGCGGCGTCGAGGTCGATCAGCATCGGGCCGTTGCTGGCGAGGTCCACGTCGGCGGCCAGGGCGACGGCCTGGGCGTTGTAGGTGCGGAAGACGACGGACTGGCCGTCCGCCTGGGCGCGCACCCGGGGGGACTTCCAGGGGCCGGAGAGGTTGCCCTGGGCGGTGACGGCGCCGCCGGCGTCCGGCAGGGCCTCGCCGAGGTTGGGGGCGGCGAGCCGCCAGTCGATGTTCCCCCGGTCCTTGGTGAAGGCGCCGGCGGCGGTGAGGCGGGCCGAGCCGGAACGGAGGTCGAGGCGCGGCAGGCGGTAGCGCTCCCCGGCCAGCTCCAGGTAGACCCGGCCGGCGAGCGGATTGCCCCGCAGGGTGCCGTCCAGCTCCAGGAGGTTGACCCGGCCGTAGGGGCCGGCGTCGCGCAGCACGCCGTCGCTGGTGGCGGCGAAGGCCACGCGGCCGGGCCACTCGCGCCACTGCGCGCCGGGATCGAGGCCGTTGCCGTTGACCTTCACGTTCCAGGTCACCTGCGGCTTCCAGGCGATATTGCCGGTGGCGGTCAGGCGCCCCCGCAGGACATCCCCCCGCAGGGAACGGATCGCCATCCTCTCCTGGGTCCCCTTCCCGGCCAGGGCCCAGCGCCCGGGCGGGATGTTGGGGCCGGCGAGGTGGGCGTTCACATCGACTTCATAGTTCTTCAGCGTGCCGCGGATCGTGCCCTCGCCGGAGCGGCTGACCACGATGGGCGCGCCGCCGGTCAAAGGCCAGCGGAATCGCTGCCAGTCGGCGGCCACGTCGAGGGCCAGCTCCTCGCCGCCGGTGGAGACCGTGCCCTTGGCGCCGAGCTGGACGCCGCTGTCGGTCTTGAGGTTCAGGTATTCGAAGAAGTAGTCCTCGCCGCGCCGGGCGATCCGGTAGTCGGCCACACCCGAGCCGTAGTCCTCGTAGGCGCCGGCGACGGTGCCCTCGGAGGTGAAGTTGTCGAGCTGGCCCTTGATCGTGACGTTGCCTTCGGAGATCCGCGCCAGGGGCCACTCGGGGTTGATCTCCTGGGCCTCGAAGTTCCGCACCTGGGCGGCGAGGTCCATCCCCAGCTCGCGCATGGGGGTGAGGACGTGGCCCTTCACCTGGGCGTCGAAGGGCTGGGTGAGGCGGGCGGAGACGCCCAGGCGCTCCAGGGTGCCGTCGAAGTCGCCGTTGACCACGAAAGGCGGGTACTCCGGCGGATCGTAGGTGGCCCGTGCCTGGAGGTCTACGTCGTAGGCCCCGACCGGGGTCAGCTCCCCTTGCGCCTGGAGGTTGAAGGTGGGACCGATCACCCGCAGGTTGCGGACCTGGAGCGTGTCGCTCATCGGCTTGGTGCGGCCGTCGAGGGCGATCTCGTCGAGGCGGAACGGCTGCTGGCCCGGGCGGACGATCTCGACGTTCCGGATCAGGGCGTCGCGCACGATGATGTTCACCGGCAGATGGACGTCCACCAGACGGCCGTCGTCGGTCTCGTCCTCTTCCTTGGCCGGCGGCAGGACGATCCGGATGCCGTCGGCGTGCAGGCGCTGGACGTCGACCTGACGGCGCCGGAGCTTGCGGGCGTCCCATTCCAGGAAGACGCGCTGGACGCGCACGTCCATGGCGTCGGTCCGGTAGCGCACGTCGCGCAGCTCCAGCGGCCCGGTGAGGGGACCCTTCTGGGAGCCCACCGTCAGCTCGCCGGGCAGCATGCCGCCGAGGCGGGAGAGCAGGATGCGGGTGCCTTTCTCGGAGGAGACCCCGTACCAGGCGAGCCCGACGACCAGCAGCAGGAGCACGACGGTCGTGAGCAGCAGGCCGAGGAGCCAGCGCAGGGCGCGGCGCCGCCGCTTCTTCGGCGGCGGGGCGGCGGGAGGCGCCGCTTCGGGGATGACTTCGGGGGTCTCGGGGGCTTTCGGTTCGTCCGGGGTCATAGGTCGGGTCCGATATTGAGGTGGAACCGGAAGGGACGGCCTTCCTCCGAGAGCGCCCACGCGAAGTCGGCGCGGATGGGTCCGATGGGAGAACGCCAGCGGGCGCCGATGCCGGCCCCGTATTCGAGCGGATCGCCGAAAGTCCTGAAGGCGTTGCCGGTGTCGTAGAAGACGGCCGCGCCCCACTTCTCCAGGAAGCGGACCTCGTACTCCAGGCTGGCGGTCAGCAGGGCCTCGCCGCCGATCACGTTGCCGGCTTCGTCCTCCCGGCCCAGCTCCTCGTAGCCGAAGCCCCGCACGCTGCGGTCGCCGCCCGCGAAGAAGCGGAAGCGCGGCGGCAGCTCGCGGAACTCGTCGGTGGCGGTGTAGCCCACCTGGGTGCGGCCGATGAGGCGATGGCGCTCGCCCAGGGTGCGGATCGCCTTGCCTTCGATCAGGCTCTGGAGGAACGAGGAGTCCGAGAGCAGGCTCCCCTCGGCCCCCTGGAGGGACAGGCGGAGGCGGTAGCCGTTGGTGGTGTCGATGCGGTCGTCGGCCTTGACCCGCTCCCAGCTCGCGCCGGGCACCAGCAGGTTGGAGATCCCCTGGTCGAGGCCGACCTCGAAGTCCTCGCGCTGGTAGGTCAGGGAGAGGGCCTCGCGCCAGCCGCCCCGCGACTGGGTGCGTTGCGCGCCGATCAGGCTGGTCTCGCTGTCGGCCGTGTCCGTGATCTCCCGCGAGTAGGCGGCGTTGAGGGAGAGGACGTCCGTGCGCGGGTAGGGGCCGGGAATGAAGTAGCTCATCTCCAGGCTGCGCTCGATGTCCGAACCGGTGACCTCGACCTCGGCGTGGTGGCCCCGGCGGTTGAGCCGCCGCAGCTCCCAGGCGCCGCTGGCGCGCGGGCCGGTGTCCGTGCCGTAGCCCACGCCGCCGCTGAAGCGCATGGTCTTGCTGGGGACGAGATTGACCTCGATGGGCACCTCCAGCCCCTGCGCCTCCTCCTGCCGGGTCACCACCTCGACGCGGCTCCAGTAGGAGCTGTCCGAGAGGGCGCTCTGCAGCTCCAGGACCTTGTTGACGTCCAGCGGCTCGCCCTTCTTGAAGTTCACGTAGCCGGTCAGCAGGTCGGGATCGACGACGTCCTGATTGAAGCGCACGTCGCCGAAGCGGTAGCGCGGGCCGGTGTCGTAGTGGAGGACCACGTCCGCCCGGTAGCGCTCCAGGTCCACCCGGATCTGGTTGGCCGTGAAGGTGGCGTCGAGGTAGCCGGACTCGGCCGCGAGATCCGTCAGCCGGCTCTTGCCCGTTTCGTAGTCCGGATGGAACAGGCCCTGGCCCTGCTTGACCGGGAAGTCGGCCGCGATCCGCCGGAAGTTGGGGTCGGCGGCGCCGGCGCCGACAATCTGTAGGTCCACGCTGGCGACCTGGATGCGGGGGCCGGAGTCCACCTCGTAGCGGGCGATCCAGCGCTCGCCCTCCTGGCGGAGCTGGGAGCGGACCAGCGGCTTGTAGTAGCCGAAGGGCTGGAGCGCCTCCTCGATCTCCGCCGGCGCGTCGGCGTGCAGCCGGCGGATGCTCTCCTCGTTCAGGTCGTCCTCGTCTTCGCGTTCCAGGCTGAGGACCGAGCGGATGTTGCGCTCCAGGTCCCGGCCGACGCCTTCGACCTCGACCTTGAGCGGGACGGCCTGAAGAGGTGTGGCGAGGCAGAGCCCCGGGATCAGCCAGCGGAGGATCTGTCGTGGGTTTCGCATCAGCTTGAGTGGGTCTCCACGGGGACCTGGACCGTCTCCACTCGCATGGCTCCTGGTTCGGCCGGCGCGCGGCCCTCGCGGTAGCGGCGGGAGTGGATGCGGGTGAACTCGGCCCCCAGCAGGAAGATGAGCGAGGAGTAGTAGACCCAGACCAGGATCAGCACCAGCGATCCGGCGGCGCCGAAGGTCGTGGTGACTCCCGTCTGTTGCAGGTAGAAGCCGATGGCGTACTTGCCGATCGAGAAGAGGACGGCGGTCAAAGCCGACCCCCAGAGCACGTCGCGCCAGCCGATCTCCACGTCCGGCAGGACGCGGTAGACCATGGCGAAGAGCGCCGTCATCAGCAGCAAGGAGAGGACGACGTCCGCCCATCCCACCAGGGTGGCGAGGCCGACTTCCAGGCGGGCCTCGAGGAACCGCTGCAGGGCGGCCATGCCGGCGCTGGCGGCGAGGGACATGAAGACGAGGGCGCCCACGCCGAGGATGAGGCCGAAGCAGATCAGGCGCTTTTTGAGGAGCCGCTTGAGGAAGAAGCCCGGCTTGGGGGTGACCTCCCAGACGGTGTTGAGCGTGTCCTGAAGCTGCATCAGCACGCCGGTGGCGCTGATCAGCAGCGTCACGCCGCCGATGATGGCCGCCATCCTGCCGGCCCGGGGGCGGGCGCTGGCGGCCACGATCTCCTGGACCATCTTCGCGCCCTCGACTCCGACGAAGCGGCTGAGCTCGAGCTGGACCCGCCCCTGGGCCGCCTCGGCGCCGAAGGCCCAGCCGGAGACCGCGATGGCCAGGATCAGGATCGGTGCCAGGGAAAAGAGGGAGAGGTAGGCGATGGCGGCGCTGTGGGTCGTCGCGCCGTGCTTGCTCCAGTTGGTAAACGTATCCCGCAGGACGTGCCAGATCTTCTGAGGTTTCGGGCGCCGCATCTCGACCACGCCAGACCTCGACAGGGAGGCGGCGGGGTCAACGGGGGAAGCAAGGGGCGTGCCGGAGCAAGGACCTAAGGGACCTAAACGACCTAAAGGACATAAACGACAATGGAGTTACCGTCCTTTGAGTCCTTTAGGTCGTTTAGGTCCCTTAGGTCCTTGCTTGCAGGCACTCACCGCCCTCAGGGCTTCGCCTCCCCGTACACCTGCGTCTGGGGATAGAAGGAGAACCAGCCGGACCAGTAGGCCAGGTGGCCGGGGAGGCGGGGGAGCTTCTGGCCGTCCGGCCTGGTCAGGGCCTCCTCGCCGGCCTGCCAGGTGCGGCCCTCCTGATCGACGACGAAGGTGCTCCCCAGGAAGCCCCGGCCGGCCGTGAGCTTCCGGTCCCCCCGCTCGTAGGCGCGGACCGTGCGGTTCTGGCCCTCGGCGCCCGGGGAGGCCACCAGCAGGACGGGCAGGCCGCCCAGCTCGTCGTTGACCACCAGCTCCTTGTTCAAGCGGTCCAGGGGGTACGCCTTGGGGGCGCCGTTCACCAGGAGGGCATAGATCCAGGCCTTTTCAGGGAGGAGCGGGCTCCGCCGCTGGACCGGGAGCGGAGCCTCCTCGGGCCTGGGCTGGGAATAGTCGATCGACTGCCCGGTCTCCGGCGAGAGCACCCGGGTCTCGGGATGGGTGCCCTGCCAGTTTCTCCAGGAGATGACCACCATCGGCAGGCGCTGGAGCTTGATCCCGGAGCCCACGAGGGGACCGTTGACCGGCTCGCCCGTGAGCTGGCTCCACAACGTGTCCGTCTGGCGGTCGACCAGAAGGTTGTTGCCCTCATAGAAGAGACCGGAGGAGGCGAAGGTGAGCTCTCCCCGGGCGGTGTCGGTCCGATAGAGGATGCCCGCGCCGCAGCGGGAGCACCAGGTGAGGGCGACCGGCACGCCGCCGATCCTGTCGTTGACCACCTCGTGCCAGTCCAGGATGCGCAGCGGATAGGCGCGGAGGTCGCCGTTGATCTCGACGCCGAAGACCGGCTCCTCGAGCTTCAGGCCGGTGGCCATCCTGGCGCGCGCCTGCGGCGCGAAATCCAGGGGGATGGCGGGGACTTGAGTCCCCCGCTGGATCTGCTCGACGGGGATCTCCGACCGGCGCCGGCTGTCGAAAAAGCGCTCGGAGGTGGCCGGGGATTTCGCGCCCGGGGAGGCGCAGGACAGCAGGCAGAGGACGGCAGGGATGGCAAGGACGGAGGCACGCATGGCCTCCATCCTATAGCTACTGGAGATCCGAATCGGGCGGCCCGACGTCGTACTCGCCCTCGCGCTCGACGCCCGCCACCCCGGGGACCCGGGAGAGCTCGTCGAGCTTGTCAGGATCGATCGCGCCGGTGATGGTGCCGATCGATTCCAGCGAGCTCTCCACCTCCAGGCCGGCTTTCTCGCAGGCCTTGACCAACCGGTCGATGTCGTTCAGGTGCTCGTCGTCGATCGTGATCAGCACCCGCACCTTGCCGTCTCTCTTCGCCATGGCGCCACTATACCGCCGTCAGGGGGCCTGGACGAGCCCGGCCCCGACGTCCACCGAGAGGGCGCCCAGCCGCCGGGCCGAGGAGGTCAGCACCTGGAAGAGGGCGGCTCCGGTCACCTGCCGGGCCTCGACCCAGAGCGCGGCGATGCCCGCCACGTGCGGCGTGGCCATGCTGGTGCCGGAGAGGACTTTGCCGCGCTGGGGCATGGGCGCGGAGGAGAAGACGTCCACGCCCGGGCCGGCGATGTCCACCTGGCCGCCCGCCACGGCGGTCCCCCGGTTGGAGAAGTTGGCCACCTGGAAGCGGGGGTCGACGGCGGCCACGGCCAGGATGGACTGGCAGTTGGCGGCGCGGCTCACCGGGCGGATCAGGTTCTGGCTGCGCCGGCTGTCGTTGCCCGCGGCGGCGATCAGCAGGCAGCCGGCCGCCAGCCCCCGCCGGGCCGCCTGCTCGTACGCCAGCGAAGCGGGCGCCTGCAGCCCCAGGGACATGGAGATGACCTGGCAGCCGTTCGCGACGGCCCAGTTGATGCCCGCCAGGATGCTGGAGTCCGGCCCCTTGCCGTTGTTGCGCAGCACCTTGCCGGCGAAGATCTGGGCTTGGTGGGCGATGCCGTAGCGCCGGCCCGCCGTCGGCCGCTGGGGGCCGCAGGCGGTGCCGATGCAGTGGGTGCCGTGGCCGTGGCGGTCCTGGACCTCCTCGTCGGGGATGAAGGATTGGCTGGTCACGGCCCGGCCCACGAAGTCCGGGTGCTGGAGGTCCAGGCCGGTGTCGAGCACGGCCACGCGCACGCCCCGGCCGCTGAAGCGGGAGCCCAGCGCCTTGGTGGCGGCCAGCCCCCAGGTGGCGAGGTCGGTGTCGCTCATCGCGGCGCCGGCGCCGATCTGCTCGGCGCCGAGCCCGCCGGAGAGCTGCTCGTAGAGGTGGACCACCGCGTCGCGGTAGCCCCGGAGGTAGCTCAGGGAGAATCCGGGGCCGCCGGCCGGCGGCTCCTCGGGCACATCCTGGAGAGCCTCCATGATCAGCTCGGGCTCGATGGCCAGGATGGGGTTCTCGTCGGCGTCGGCCGCGGCGGCGGTCAGGGCGTTCAGCGAGTCCGGCGGGGTGCGCACCACGGCGATCCCCAATTCGTCGAACACCAGGGCGTCGGCGGACTCGACGGATTCCAGATTCACGGCGCTCTCGTCGAAGTCCGACGCCCTGGCGACCGCCTGAATGCCGGCGGACTTGTTCATCAGGCTGACGGCGTTCTTCTCGGAGCCTTCCCGGAACGTGACGATGTATCGCCCGGTCGCACCCCCCTCGGTGGGCTCGACGGACGCCGACGCGACGGGCGGCTCGGCCGGCGGGGTGCCGGCGGACCCGGCGGACGATGAAGCGCGGGGTTTCTTTCGGCTGGCCATGGCTTTATTTCCTCCCAGGAATAAGGAGACGGACCTCGAAGGAATGTTCCTTGAATTCTAAAGGCGCTGGACAGCCGGATTCGTTACGGGAGCTTTTCCCCCTCTCCTGGCACAGGAGAGGGGGTCAGGGGGTGAGGCTTCGAAGGGCAGGTCGCCCCAGAGGGCAAGATTCTTTCTAGTCGTCCAGCAGACCCTTCGACCGCATCCACTCCTTGTTGAGCTTGGAGAGATAGCGCTCGCCGGAGTCGGGGAAGAGGGTGACGACCAGGCCGTCCTCGCCCAGGGTGCGAGCCACCTGCCGGGCCCCGGCGGCGGCGGCGCCCCCGGAGGAGCCGGTCAAGATGGATTCCTTGCGGGCCAGCTCCAGGGTCGCCTGGTAGGCGGTCTTGTCGTCGATGGTGATGACGTCGTCGATGTAGTCCCACCAGACCGTGGACGGCATGAAGTCCTCGCCGATGCCGTCGATCAGGTACTGGTGGATCTGCTCGGCCGGGGGCATCTCGCGGTGCTTCTGGTAGTAGGCGAAGACGCTCCCCACCGTATCGACGCCGACGCAGCGGATGGCCGGGTTCTGTTCCTTGAGGTACTTGGCCGTGCCGCTGATGGTGCCGCCCGTGCCGAAGCCGACCACCCAGTGGGTGATCTTGCCGTCGGTCTGCCGCCAGATCTCGGGGCCGGTGGTCCGGTAGTGGGCCTCGGGGTTGGCCTGGTTGTAATACTGGTAGGGGAGGTAGGCCCCCTCCTCGTCCCGCAGGCGCTCGGCGACCTTGTAGTAGGAGCGCGGGTCGTCCGCCTCGACGTTGGTCGGGCAGGTGATGACCGTGGCACCCATGGCCTCCAGCAGCGCGATCTTCTCCTTGGGGATCTTGTCCGCCGCGGTGCAGACCAGCCGGTAGCCCTTGAGGTTGGCGGCCATGGCCAGCCCCATGCCGGTGTTGCCCGAGGTGGGCTCGACGATGGTGCCGCCCGGCTTGAGCAGGCCCGCCTTCTCACCGGCCTCGATCATGGCGATGCCGATGCGGTCCTTCACGCTGCCGCCGGGATTGAAATATTCGACCTTGCCCGCCAGGGTCGCGGGACCCGGGTGGAAGCGGCCGAGCTTGACGAGGGGAGTGTTCCCCAGGGTTTCCAGGATGTTCTCGTAGATTTCCATGAGCGGCGGGATGCTAGCACAGCCGGTCCGGGACATTGGCCCCGCCCTTGCAATCCTCCATGAGACGCGTGCTGTCACGTGTGTGCGGACGCACCTCGGAATAATCGCAGCATCTCTCACATGAGGAGACAACATGGACGAAAAGCACCACGGAACCGTTGTTGCTGATCACGATACGACTACCGAGCACGCTCACGACAAGGTCCACCCGGTCGGCAGCGGCGTCGGCGCCGCGGCGGGCGCGGCCACGGGCGCGGCGGTCGGCACGGCGGTGGGCGGCCCGGTCGGGACGCTGGTGGGAGCGGCGGTGGGCGCGGTCGCCGGCGGCCTGGTGGGCCACGGCATCGCCGAGGGAGTCAACCCCACTGTGGAGGACGCTTACTGGCGGGATAACTACAAGACCCGCTCGTACGTGGACACCACCCGGCCCTATGACGAGTACCAGCCCGCCTACCGGTACGGCTGGGAGTCCCGGGCCCGCTACGGCGACCGCAAGTGGGACGACGTCGAGAACGATCTCGAGCGCGGCTGGGACACCGCCAAGGGCGAGTCTCGCCAGACCTGGAACGAGGCCAAGCACGCCACGCGCGACGCCTGGCACCGGGTCGAGAACAACCTGCCGGGCGACGCGGACCGCGACGGCCGGTAGGAATCCCTCGTCGGGGGCGTCTTGCCCCGCGACCTCACCCCAACCCCTCTCCTAAAGGAGAGGGGCTTTGTTTTGTCTGGGCCCTACCGATCCTCCCAATCCCAGAAATAGTCCTTGTTCGTCAAAGTCGGCTCCTCCTCCCGGACCGACTCCTCGGTGAGCCGCGCCTCGGCCTCGTCGGGCGGGATCTCGCCGCGGATCACCGCGAGCTGCTCCTCCAGGTCCTGGGTCTCGCGATCCCAGTAGTCCGGGGTGCCGAAGTGGGGCCAGGCGAGGGGGAAGGCGGGGTCGTGCCAGCGGCGGGCGATCCAGGCCGCGTAGTGGATGACCCGCATGCCGCGCAGGATCTCGATCAGCGAGAGGGTGGCGCGGTCGAACTCCCGGAACTGGGTGTAGCCCTCCAGGAAGCGCTCGCGCAGGTTCGCGGTGTAGGCGTCCCGGCCCGGCAGGGCCAGCCAGAGGTCCTGCACGGCCGGACCCACCACCATGTCGTCGAAGTCCAGCACCCGCAGCAGGCCGTCCCGGAACAGGATGTTGCCCAGGTGGAGGTCGCCGTGGAGGCGGTGGACGGGCACGCCGGCCAGCCGGCGGTCGGCGATCGAGGCGATCGCGAGCGCCGTGTCGAAGTAGCGGTCCTGGAGATGGCGGGGGAGGACGTCGTGCTCCTCCAGCCAGTCCAGGTCCTGGCGGATGTAGGTGTCCGCCGTGATCGCGATGCGGTGGCGGGTCTCGCGGCGGATGGCGACGTTGTGCATCCGGCCCACCAGCATCCCCAGCCGGCGGGCGGCGGCCTCGTCGAGCTCGTCCGGAGCCCGGCCCCCCCGGCGGTCGGAGAGGCTGTAGTAGATGTTGTCGATCCGCCGCAGGGTGCCGCCCCCGGGGAACGGGCGCATGGTGCAGACCGGGATCTCCTCGGCGGCGAGGTCCTCCAGGAACTGGTGCTCCTCAAGGATCTGCTCCTCGGTCCAGCGCCCCGGCCGGTAGAACTTGGCCACCACCCGGGTGCGGTCCGCCAGCTCCACCTCGTAGACGCGGTTCTCGAAGGAGTTGAGGGGATAGCAGACCGGGTTGCACTTCAAGCCGCCGGCCTCCACGGAGGCCAGCACCTTCTCGGGGGTCAGGGAAAGAAAGAGGTCGGTCTCGCTGATCGTCGGGTGCTGCATGGGGCGAATGTAGCACCGGGATGAGAAAATGGGGTGCCTTCAAGGAGACCGGGATGGCGGAGCCAGGAGAGAGGGCGGGCCCGGAGTTCACGGAGCTCGCCCAGTTCGAGATCAACGCGCGGGCCGTGCGCCTGCTGGAGCACGAATTCTGCGTCGACAACGACGTCGTGGTCCTCGGCCGGGTCGACCCGCGGAGCCGGGAGCCCGTCACGGTCGGGATGCTGAACCCGATCCGAAGGTCGCTGGTGGCCGAGGTCGAATCCCTGCTGGGCCGGCCGGTGCGGCCGGTCCGCCTGAACCGCTGGGAGATCCGCCAGGCCCTCGACGAGGGGTACGGCGTCCCGGTCGTCGACAAGGACCGCTCGACCCTCTTCCTGCGGCCGGTGCGCGACTTCTCCTTCGAGAACGACGAGGACGACACCCGGCTCCTGGACGAGATCCTGGGCCGCGCCGTGCAGCTCAAGGCGAGCGACGTCCACATCGAGACCTACAAGAACGACGTGGACGTCCGCTTCCGCGTCGACGGCGTGATGCGGCAGGTCGCCACCCCGCTCTCGGTGGACAACGTCCAGGCGGTGATCACGCGGCTCAAGGTCCTCGCCGGCCTCGACATCGCCGAGCGCCGCAAGGCCCAGGACGGCCGCGTCCAGGCCATCTATCGCGAGGAGGACGCCGCCCGGGGCCGGGCGGTGGACTTCCGGCTCTCGGTGGTGCCCTGCCCCTGGGGCGAGGACGCCGTGCTGCGCATCCTCGACAGCTCCGCCCCCCTGCCCCTGGAGAAGCTGGGGATGGGCGCGGCGGCCCTGGCCACCTTCGGACGGCTGATCGCCAACCCCGAGGGCATGCTCCTGGTCACCGGCCCCACCGGCAGCGGCAAGACCACCACCCTCTACGCCGCCATCCACCGCATCAACTCGCCCGCGATCAAGATCCTCACCGTCGAGGACCCGATCGAATACCACTTCGCCAAGACCAACCAGAAGCAGGTCTCCCCCAAGATGGGGTTCGCGGACTACGCCCGCGCCTTCATGCGGCAGAACCCGGACGTGATCCTGATCGGCGAGATCCGCGACGAGGACACCGCCAGCGCCGCCGTGCGGGCCGCCCAGACGGGCCACCTGGTGCTCTCGACCCTGCACACCAACGACGCGGTGAGCACCGTCTCGCGTCTGCTGACCCTGGGGGTGCCGGCCGGCCTGATCTCCTCCTGCCTCCTGGGGGCGGTCTCGCAGCGCCTGGTGCGCCGTCTCTGCCCGAGCTGCCGGGTGGAGGCGCCGCCGGACGAGCGCCAGGCCCGCCGCCTGGGAGTGGGCGCCTTCGACGGCCCGTTCTTCCGGCCGGACCCCAAGCCCGGCTGCGAGATCTGCGGCGGCATCGGCTACAAGGGACGGGAGGGGATCTACGAGCTGTTCGTGGTCGACCACGACCTGGCCGACCTGGTCGCCGACGGCGCGCCCATCCACCGGGTGCGCGCCGTAGCCGTCGAGAAGGGGATGCAGCCCCTGGTCGAAAACGCCCTGGAGAAGGCGCGGGCCGGCCTCACCTCGCTGGAGGAGATCCTGCGGACGGTGCCCTACCGGATGCTGGGGAGCTGACGTATAAACACCGCATGCGAGTCATCGACCAGCAGATCATGAACCGCCTGTTCGAGGTCACCGACGAGATCCCGCTCGACCGCGAGGCCCTGACCGTCCCCCTGTTGATGGAAGGGGACGGGCAGGTCAAGAAGACGAGCACGGGCAAGATCGAGATCACCCTGCCGGACACGGACGACCTCGGTGCGTTCCTGGCGGCGTTGCCCGGGCGGATTCAGGCTCTGGGATAGAGAGGGGCGGCCGAGCCCCCTCCTCCTACTCCAGGCCCCCGTCGGGGGCGTACACGAAAACATCGATCCGGGAATTGAAGTCCGTCGGGGCGAGGTCCGAAGCCTGGCTGGAGAAGGCCACGATCCCGCCGTTGACGACCACCGGCTCGAGGGACGCTCCGTTGGCCGGCTGGGTTGGATCGAAAGTGGAACGGCTCACCAGCGTCACGTCTTCCGTCGTCCGGTCGTAGAGGTAGACCGCGATCACCGGAGGGGAGGCTGGGTCGAGGGAGAAGAGAGGCGCGTCGGCCCCGAAGGCGACCCAGCGGCCGTCCGGGCTGAGGCGGGCGTCGTAGATGTTGCCTTCGGCGGCCCGCAAGGGGTCGCCGGGGACGTGGCTCACCAGCCGCACCTGCCGCGTGACGCGGTCGAAGAGGAACAGGTCGTCGGTGAACCTGTCGTCGGCCTGGCCGGGGACCAGGGCCGGGGCGTCGCTGCGGAACAGGAGCCAGCGGCCGTCGTCGCTGAGTCCCAGGAGCGGGGCGAAGCCGTCGAGCTCACCCGCGAGGTCGACCTCGACGGTCCCGCCGTTGGCGCGGTCGAGGAGGACCATGGCGCTCCTCCCGGTATGCCGCTGCTTCAGGCCCAGGAAGGCGGCCCAGCGTCCGTTGGCGCTGAGCAGCGGAAAGGACCCGGAGATGGAGCCGCCGGCGCGGCTGAGCAGCGCTATGCGGCCTGTCCGGCGTTCATAGAGGAAGGCATCGTACTGCCTGTTGGTATCAGGGGTGGGGAGAGCCAGGTCCGAGGCCCGGCTGGTAAAGGCGACGAAGGCGCCGTCCAGGCTCATGGAGGAGAAGTAGGAGGGCGCGTTCCCCGTCCGCGCCGGCCGCTGGCCGTGATGGCTCACCAGGACCGTGGAGCTCGTCCGGCGGTCCCAGAGGAAGACGTCGGTGTTCTGGTTGGTGTCCTGCTGCCGGGGGGCGAGGGTGGGGGCGTAGCTGTTGAAGGCCACGACGTTGCCGTCGGCGCTCACGCCGGCTACCGAGGACTGGCCCGTGCCGGCCCGGACGCGGGAGGCGTGGGCGTGGCTGACCAGGGTGGTCCGGCCCGTCCGGCGGTCCCAGAGGAAGACGTCGCTGGTGCCCCCGCGGTCCTCCTGACCGGGGGCCAGGTCGCCGGCCAGACTGTTGAAGACGACGACGCTGCCGTCCCGGCTGATCTGGGGCTGCAGGGAAGCGGCGTCGCCGCCCGCGAACGGGGCTTTGGTGGAGCGGCTGACCAGGACCGTCTGGCCCGTGACCCGGTCGTGGAGGTAGACGTTGGAGCTGCCCGGGCGGACCACGAGGCCGGGAAGCAGGGCCGCGCCGCTGACGAAGGCCACGTACCGCCCGTCGGCGCTCATGGCAGGGTTCCGGCTGTCCTCCTCGAGGGTGAGGGAGGCCAGGCCCGGCGCGTGGCGGGTGACGAGCCGATTCTCGCCCGTGGCCCTCTCGTGGAGGAAGAGATCGAGGCTCGTGGAGTCCCGTACGCCGGTCACCAGGTCGGCGGCGAAGCTGTGGTAGGCGATCCACCTGCCGTCGGCGCTGACGACGGGCTGGAGCGAGCTCAGGTTGCCCGTCCTGGAGGGCGAGCCGGCGGCGTGGCTCGCCAGGACGGTGATGCCGGAGGCGCGGTCGTGCACGAAGACGTCGGACGCGTCCCGGAGGGAGTCCTGCTGGCCGGCCACCAGGTCGGTGGCGGCGCTGGCGAAGGCCACGAGCCGTCCGTCCGCCGAAATGGAGAAGCTGGTGGCGCCCCGGTCGGCCGGGGTGGACGGCGATTCCGGCGCGTGGGTGACCAAGCTCCGGGAGCCGGTGGGGACGTCATAAGCGATGATCTGGCCGCCGGCGAAGGGGCTCGGGGCGTTGTTGAGGTAGACCACCGTGCCGCCGTCCGCGCTGACCTCCGGCTCGATGCCCCCCTCGGCGGCGCCCGTGCCGGAGCGGCTGACCCAGGAGACCGCGCCCGAAAGCCGGTCGTAGAGGAAGACGTCGGGCCTGCCGTTGTCGTCGGCGACGCCGGAGACGAGGTTGGTGCCGTGGCTGCCGAAGGCGACGTAGCGGCCGTCGGCGCTCAGGGTCGGGCTGTGGGAGCTGCCGTTGGGCGTGGCCAGGGCGGTGCCGCCGGCGTGGCTCACCAGCGTGGTGGCGCCGGTGAGGCGGTCGAAGAGGAAGACGTCCTGGCTCACGCCGTTGAGGTCGTTCTGGCCGGCCACCAGGTCCGAGGCGCCGCTGAGGTAGGCGACGAAGCGGCCGTCGGCGCTCACCACGGGGCCGTAGGAGGTGCTGTTCCCCGCGCGGGTCGGGGAGGCCGCGGACCGGCTGACCAGGCTGAGGGCGCCGGTGGCCCGATCCCAGGCGTAGACGTTCTCCTGCCCCGGAAACGCCAGGGTCAGCCCGGGAATCAGGTCGGTGGCCTTGCTGGTGAAGACCAGGACGCGACCGTCGGCGCTCAGCGAGGGCGAGAGGGAGGCGCCGTCGCCACCCTCTCCGGAGCCGGCGCGGCGGCTGACCAGGGTGAGCTGCCCGGTCTCCCGGTCCCACAGGAAGACGTTGCCGCCGGCCGGATCGGGCGGCACGTCGCCCGTGCCGGGTACGAGATCGCTGGCGGTGCTGACGAAGGCCACGAAGCGGCCGTCGGCGCTGATCACGGGCTGATGACCCGAGGGCCGGTTCCCCGCCGTGGCCGGCGCGCCGGCGGCATGGCTGATCAGGAGGGTGGTCCCGGCGACCCGGTCATGGAAGAAGACGTCCAGGCCGAATGCGGGATCGACCTGCCCTGAGATCAGGTTGGGAGCGGAGCTGGCGAAGACGAGGTAGCGGCCGTCGGCGCTGAGCGCCGTCCGGGACAGGGGATAGGCGCCGCCGGCCGTTTCCGGGGCGAGCTGCGGCGGGATCCGCGAGATCAGCTCGATCCCGGCCGCGCCGGCCGTCGTAGGGGAAACCATCACGAGCAGTGCCAGCAGTGCGACCAGGCGGTTCCGCATCCGATCCTCCTTCAGGGACTTTCCGGAAGGTATACGAACACGTCGATGGCGGCGTTGAAGTCCCTCGGGACGAGATCCTGAGCCAGGCTGGCGAAGGCCACGGTCCCGCCGTCGACGACCACCTGTTCGAAGGACCCGCCGCCGGCCGGCTGGGGCGGGTTGAAAGCGGAGCGGCTCACCAGCGTCACGTCCTCCGTCGTCCGGTCATAGAGATAGACCGTGGTCACCTGGGGGGCGTCCGGGTCGGGGAGGAGCGGCGCGGCGGTCTGGAAGGCGGCCCAGCGGCCGTCCGGGCTGAGGTGGCCGTCGTCGGTGTTGCGCCCGCTGGCCCGCAAGGGGTCGCCGGGGACGTGGCTCACCAGCCGCACCTGGCGGGAGACGCGGTCGAAGAGGAACAGGTCCTGGGTGATCCCGGCGTCGACCTGGCCGGGGACCAGGTCCGGGGCGTCGCTGATGAACAGGAGCCAACGGCCGTCGGCGCTGAGCCCCAGGGGCAGGGCGAAGCCGTCGACGTCGTGGGCCAGGTCGACCTCGACGGTGCCGCCGGTGGCGCGGTTGAGGAGGACCATGGCGCTCTGGAAGCCGCCCGGCCGCCGCTTCACGCCGAGGAACGCGATCCAGCGTCCGTCGGCACTGAGCAGCGGAAAGGCCCCGGAGACGGAGCCCGCGGCGCGGCTGAGCAGCGAGATCCCGCCCGTCCGGCGTTCATAGACGAAGACGTCGCTCTGCCCGTTGCCGTCGGGCGTGGGGAGGGCCAGGTCCGAAGCCTGACTGCTGAAGGCGATGAGGGCGCCGTCCGGGGTCATGGCGGAGGAGAGGGAGAGCGCGTTCCCTGTCCGTGCCGGCCGCAGGCCGTGATGGCTCACCAGGACCGTGGAGCCGGTCCGGCGGTCCCAGAGGAAGACGTCGAAGGCCTGGTTGATGTCCCGCTGCCGGGCGGCCAGGTCGGTGGACGTGCTGTTGAAGGTCACCAGGTTGCCGTCGGCGCTCACGTCGCCGACGAAGGAATTGCCCGTGCCGGCCCGGACGCGGGAGGCGTGGGCGTGGCTGACCAAGGTGGTACGTCCCGTCCGGCGGTCCCAGAGGAAGACGTCGAAGGTGCCGCCGCGGTCCTCCTGACCGGGGGCGAGATCGCCGGCCCGGCTGTTGAAGACGACGACGCTGCCGTCCCGGCTGATCCGGGGCTCCTCGGAGTCGGCGTCGCCGCCCGCGAAAGGGGCCTGGGTGGAGCGGCTGACCAGGACCGTCCGGCCCGTGACCCGGTCGTGGAGGTAGATGTTGCGGCGGCCCGGGGGGATCACGAGGCCGGGGAGCAGGTTCGCGGCGCTGGTGAAGGCCACGTACCGTCCGTCGGCGCTCAGGGCGGGGCGCCGGCTGTCGCCCAGGGCGGTGCGGGAGGCCAGGCCCGGCGCGTGGCGGGTGGCGAGCCGGTTCCCGCCCGTGGCCCTCTCATAGAGGAAGAGGTCGAGGGTCGCCGGGGAATCCCGAACGCCGGTCACCAGATCGGTGGCGAAGCTGCCGTAGGCGATCCACCCGCCGTCGGCGCTGAGCTCGGGCACGACCGAGGCCAGACCGCCGGTCCGGGTGGCGGAGCCGGCGGCGTGGCTCGCCAGGGCGGTGGTTCCGGAGGCGCGGTCGTGCACGAAGACGTCGGAGGCGCCCCGGAGGGCGTCCTGCTGGCCGGGCGCCAGGTTGGTGGCGGCGCTGGCGAAGGCCACGATCCGCCCGTCCGCCGAAAGGGAGAGGCTGGTGGCGCCCCGGTTGGCCGGGGTGGCCGGCGATCCCGGGGTGTGGGTGATCAGGCTCCGGGAGCCGGTGGGGACGTCGTAGGCGACGATCTGGCCGCCGCCGGAGAAGCTCGGGTTGTCGATGAAGTAGACCACCGTGCCGCCGTCCGCGCTGATCTCCGGCTCGAAGCCGCCCTCGGCGGCGCCCGGTCCGGAGAGGCTGACCCAGGCGACCGCGCCCGACAGCCGGTCGTACAGGAAGGCGTCGGGCTCGCCGTTGGCGTCGGCGACGCCAGGCACGAGGTCGGTGCCGTTGCTGCCGAAGGCGACGTAGCGGCCGTCGGCGCTGAGGCTCGGGCCGTGGGAGCTGCCGTCCTTGGGTGTGGTCAAGGCGGAGCCGCTGACGTGGCTCACCAGGGCGGTGGCGCCGGTGAGGCGGTCGAAGAGGAAGACGTCCTGGGCGTCGCCGTTGGCGTCGTTCTGGCCGGCCACCAGGTCGGTGGCGCCGCTCAGGTAGGCCACGAACCGGCCGTCGGCGCTCACGGCGGGGCCGAAGGAGGTGTTGTTCCCGGAGCGGGTGGGCGAGGCGGCGGACCGGCTGACGAGGCGGATCGTCCCGGTGGCCCGTTCCCAGGCGTAGACGTTCTCCCCCGGATGCGCCAGGGTCAGCCCGGGGACCAGGTCGGTGGCCTTGCTGGTGAAGACCAGGACGCCGCCGCCGGCGCTGAGCGAGGGGGACAGGGAAGCGCCGTCGCCCCCTTCGGTGCTGCCGGCGCGGTGGCTGACCAGGGTGAGCTGATCCGTATCGCGTTCCCACAGGAAGACGTCGCCGCCTCTGACGAAGGCCACGAAGCGTCCGTCGGCGCTGATCACGGGCTGATCCGCAAGCCGGTCCCCGGCCGTGGCCGGCGCGCCCGAGATGTGGCTGACCAACCGGGTGGTCCCGGCGTCGCGGTCGTGGAAGAAGATGTCCAGGGTGCCGTTGCCGTCCACCTGCCCCGGCGCCAGGTTGGGGGCGAAGCTGGCGAAGGCGATATAGCGTCCATCGGCGCTGATTTCCACCTGTTCCTGGAGGCCACCGCCGGCCGTTTCGGGGGCCTGCCGCAGCGGGGCCTTGGAGATCAGCTCGATTTCGGCCGCGCCGAGGCCTGAGGCTGTAATCGTCCAGAGAAACAGCAGCATGCCGAACCGCTTTGGGAGCACGGGGAGCCCTCCTTGGGATGTTGCCTTAATGGTAATACGACATAGGACGTCAAGGACACCAGGGACACCAAGGACATCAAAGACAAAAAAGACAGCTCGCCGTGTTCGTCCTTGAGGTCCCTGGTGTCCCTGGTGTCCTTTTCATCCCTGCTTCGGCACCTCCCGGGTGTACACTCCCTTGAACCATGAAATTTTGGGGTGACCTCTGAGCGGGCCCGGGCCGGCCGCCATCGGCCCCTACCGCGTCCTGCGCCGGCTGGGGGCGGGCGGCATGGGCGAGGTCTACCTGGCGCACGACCCGCGGCTGGAGCGGGAGGTGGCCATCAAGCGGGTGCGGGCGGAGAAGGGTTCCGATCCCGCGCGCCGGACGCGCTTCCTGCGCGAGGCCAAGGTCGTGGCCGGCCTCGGCCACCCCTCCATCGTCCAGGTCTACGACCTGCTCAGCGAGGAGGGGACGGACAACATCGTCATGGAGTACGTGGCCGGCCCCACCCTGCACGAGGTGCTGCGGCACGACGCCCTCCCCCTCGACGAAGGCCTGAGCATCGCCATCTCCGTGGCCGAGGGGCTCTCGTACGCCCACCGGCGGGGCGTCCTGCACCGCGACCTCAAGGCGGAGAACGTCCTCCTGACCCCCGAGGGGCACGCCAAGATCGCGGACTTCGGCATCGCCCGCCGGCTGCCCGGCGAAGGCGAGGGGGACGAGGCGCTGACCCGCGAGGGTGCCATCCTCGGGACCCCCCGGGCCATGTCCCCGGAGCAGGCATGCGGCGACCCTTTGAGCGTGCGGTCGGACCTCTTCTCGTTCGGCATCCTCCTCTACGAGATCTTCACCGGGCGGTCCCCCTTCCTGGCCGAGAGCGGCGCCGAGACGATCCGGCGCATCCTCCAGCACCGGCCGCCCCCCCTGCGCGAGGTGAATCCCGGCCTGCCGCCGGCCCTCTCCAACATCGTCGAGGACCTCCTGGAGAAGGACCCCGTCCTGCGCCCCCGCGACGCCAACGAGGTGGCCGGCCGCCTGCGGGATCTCGTGATCGGGGGCTCCAGGGGCTCCGGGGACGTGGACGCCACGCTCATGGCCTCCGCGGAAGGCACCCCCGTGGCGCCGGCCCTGCCGCTGCCCGTGCCGGCGGCGGCGTCCTCCTCCGGCCGCTCACGCCGCCCGGCGGCCGCGGCGCTGGCGTTGACGGTTCTGATCCTGGCCGGGTTCGCCGCCTTCCGCCTCTTCGCCGGGCCGGGGACCCTCCAGGTGGCCGTGACCGAGCCCCGCTTCCTGACCGGCCCGACGGACGAGAAGGCCGCCTTCCTGGCGTTCGCCCTGCGCGGCGCTCTCCAGAGCGGCCTGGCCTCGCTCGACGGGGTCTTTCCCAAGGGCGCGGCGGAGGTGGACGCGGTCGCCGGCACCCCGGTCGAGGTCGCCCGGGCCGTGGCCGCGGACGAGGTGATCGAGACCGGCTTCGCCTGCCAGGGCGGCTCCTGCACCCTCGACGTCGCGCGGCTGCGGCGGGACGGCGCCGCGGCCTGGAACGGCCGCATCGAGGTCCCCCTGGACGACCCGCTGACCGCGGCGCGGGCGGTGGACGTTCTCCTGCGCGAGGCCTACGCCGAGCGCGAGCCCCGGCCCGGCATCCCCCGGCAGCGCGTGTCGCCGGCGGACTACGCCAGGTACCTGGCGGTCCAGCGGGAGCTGAGCCGGGGAACGGGGGGAGATCCCGCGCCGCTCCTGGAGCGGCTGGCCGCCGTCCGCCGCAGCTCGCCGGACCTCCTGGACGCCTGGCTGCTGGAGGTGACGATCCTGGTCAACCGCTTCGCGGCGTCGCGCGATCCGGCGCTGCTGGCCCGCGCCTCGGCGCTGCTGGACCAGGCCCAGGCGCGGGCGCCGGGCCATCCGGAGATCTGGTACCGGCGCGCCTATGTGACGACCCTGGCCGGCCCTCCCGGCGAGGCCGAGGCGGCTCTGGAGGCGTTCGAGCGGCAGGCCCCGGGGGACGTCCGCGTGCTGGACCTGCGCGCCCGCCTGCGGGAGCGGCAGGGGCGGCCCGAGGAGGCCCTGGAAGCCGCCCGCGAGGCCGCCGACCGCCAGCCCTCCTGGGTGCGCCTCCAGGAGCTGGCCGGCATGGAGTGGCGGCAGGGGGAGATCGGCGCCGCCCGCCAGACCCTCGACCGGCTGCTGGCGGCGTTCCCGGGCAACCAGCGCGGCCGGCAGCTCCTGGCCCTCCTGGAGCTGACCCACGGCGATCCCGCCCGCGCCGCCCGCCTCTACCAGGAGCTGTCGGCCGGCTCGGCCGATCCCGGGCTGCTGGTCAACCTGGGGATCGCCCGCATGCTGCTCAAGGACTACGACGGCGCCGCCCGGGCCATCGAGCGGGCGGTGGCGGCGGACGGCGGGAGCAGCTACTTCTTCCTGCTCAACCTGGCCGAGACCCGCCGCCTGCAGGGACGGAAGGCGGAGGCGGACGCCCTGTTCCGCAAGGTCCTGGAGCTCTCGGAGGCGGACCCCTCCACCGAGGACTGGCAGCGTCTGACCGTCCGCGCCCAGGCCTTCGCCCACCTGGGGGACCGCCGGGCGGCGGTGACCGAGATCCAGGAGGCCCTGCGGCTGGCCCCCCGCAGCGGCCAGGCGGCCTTCGAGGCCGCCCTGGTCTATGCCGTCGTCGGCGACCGGACGGCGGCGGTGGTCAACGCCGGGCGGGCCCGGGACCTCGGCTTCGAGGCCCCGGCCTGGTTCCGCCTCCCCTGGTTCGAGCCCCTCCTGTCCGATCCCGACTTCCGCCACCTGGCTCAGGCCGCGCAGACCCTGTAGACGGGATCGCACGGCGGCGGCTGGATGATGGTGGGATCGACGTTGATCTTCCGCAATGCCGAGTCGTAGTCGTCCCAGCCCTGGAACCCCGCGCGCCGCAAGCTCTCGGGGAGCACCACGTCCGAGGCGATCGGCTCCAGCCGTGGTTCCAGGTGGAAGGTGACGATCTCCCCCCGGTAGCAGTCGAAGGGGTCTTTGGGGGTGCACTCCCGGGAGGGGGTCTGCCAGTGGAAGTGGTACTTCTTCGGATCCTGAGGATCGTAGTTCTTTTGCAGGTGGGGGGGCTGCTCCCCCTTCGGCTGAATGTATTGCACCTGGCCGTTCCAGCACGCGTATTCGATCCCCATGACCATGCTGAACTCCAGCGACTTCCCCTCCCGGACCCGGAAGGACGGCGCCAGCTCCACATGGAGGGGCTGCGTGATCTGGTGTTTCTTGAAGACGTCGTAGACCGGGCGCCCGTGAGGGTCCGTACCGATTACGACGACTCTCCGGAGCTCGACAGGTCCGGGGTGCTCATGAGGGATGTGACTTTTCATCACCGACATGGACGTGGTGACGGCCACGAAGATCCCCCCGTAGACCCTCTCTTCGTCGGTCAGGTCCTTGTCGCGCCGCTGGCAGTAGATCCGGAAGACCCGGGTGGCGAGGTCCGCGCTCCCCCGGGACCAGGTCAGGACGCAGGCGGAGGGGCCGTCATACTCGATCTGGGGCCGGCTCTCCGGGTCGTTCAGCTCCCGGCAAAGCGGGCGGCCGTCTTCGTCCGTGAATTCGACCTTTCCATCCGCTCCATCCGCCAGCTCCATTCGCACCTGAAGCTCGCTGACGGAGGACCCGACCTGGAGGGACGGCTCCACCTGGGTACGAGGGTCGGCCAGAATCCCCTGGTCCTCATAGAGGTCCAGGTACCTCGGCCTGCAAGGGTCCCCCGCTTTGAAATCGACCTTGCCGATCGTCGTCTCTGCGATGACTTCGCTCATGGCTCTCGTCCCTCCACGGACCTGTCCTGGAACCGCCTGTTTCCCCGAAATCAGGATTGCGCAGTCAGGAGTCTACCTTTCCCGGAGGGTGTAGACTTCGCCCAGTCACTCCGATGAGCGACCCGGCCACCATCGGCCCCTATCAGGTGCTCCGCCGGCTGGGAGCGGGTGGTATGGGCGAGGTCTTCCTGGCCCATGACCCGCGCCTGGAACGGCGGGTAGCCATCAAGCGGATCCGGTCGGAATCCGGGTCCGATCCCGCTCGCCGGGCGCGCTTCCTCCGCGAGGCCCGGGTGGCGGCTTCGCTCAGCCATCCCGCCCTCGTACAGGTCTTCGACCTCCTGGAAGAGGACGGCGCGGACAACATCGTCATGGAGTACGTGGCCGGCTCCACCCTCTTCGAGCTGCTGCGGCGGGGACCGCTGCCGCTGGCCGAGGGCCTGCGGATCGCCGTCGCCGTGGCCGACGGGCTGGCCTACGCCCACCGCCAGGGCGTCCTGCACCGGGACCTGAAGACGGAGAACGTGCTCCTCACCCCCGAGGGGGAGGCCAAGATCGCGGACTTCGGCATCGCCCGCCGGCTTTTCGCGGGCGACGGGGAGAGCGGGACGCTGACCCAGGCCGGCGCGGTCCTGGGGACGCCCCGGGCGATGTCGCCCGAGCAGGTCTGCGGCGATCCCCTGGATGCCCGCTCGGACCTCTTCTCCCTCGGCGTCCTCCTCTACGAGGTCTTCGGCGGCCGGTCCCCGTTCCAGGCGGTGAGCGGCACCGAGACCGTCCGGCGCATCCTCCAGCACCGCCCTCCCGCCCTCGCCGGCGCGATTCCCGGGGTTCCTCCGGACCTCTCCGAGCTGGTCGAGGATCTGCTGGAGAAGGACCCGGACCTCCGCCCCCGCGACGCCCAGGAGGTGGCCGGCCGCCTGCGGGTGATCGCCGCCGGCCTTCCGGCGGGGGAGACCACCCTGGCGCCGTCCGCCGTCCCGGCCTTGCCGGTCCAAGCTCCGCCCGCCACGACAGTAACCGGTCCCGGGCGGCGCTGGCTCTGGCGGGGCGCCCTGGCCGCGGGGGGCCTCGTCCTGGCGGGCACGTCCGCCTTCCATCTGCTCTCCCTGTCCGATCCGGGCCGGCCTCTCCATGTGGCCGTGCTGGCGCCCAGGCTCCAGACCGGGACGCCGGACGAGGAGACCGCCTTCCTCGCCTTCGCCCTCCGAGGCGCGATCCGGAGCGGGCTCACCTCACTGGAAGAGGTCTTTCCCAGGAGCGAGGGGGAAGTGGACGCCGTGACCGGGACGCCGGTCCAGGTGGCCCGCGCCCTGGCGGTGGACGAGGTGATCGAGACGGGCTTCGCCTGCCGGGGCCGCTCCTGCTCGGTGGAGCTGACCCGGCTGCGAGGTGAGGACGGCGCGGCGACCTGGAGCGGCCGGATCGAGGTCCCCATAGACAGCCCGTACACCGTGGCACAGGCCGTCGCCGTTCTCCTGAACCAGGGTTATCCGGACAGTAAGCCGCGCCCCGGCGTCTCGGCCCTTCGGGTGAGCCCGGAAGACTATTCCGAATACCTGTCCGTACGGCGCGCGCTCTCCGGCGGCGGGAGAGCCCCGGACCTGATGAAGAGACTGGCGGCCCTGCGCGGTCGCTCGCCGGAGTTCGTCGACGCCTACCTCCTGGAGGCGTCGGTCGAGACCAACCTCTACTTCTCCTCCAGCCGCGATCCGGCCCTGCTCGACCGGGCTCTCTGGCTGCTGACCCGTGCCCAGACCCTGGCGCCGGGGAATCCGGAGGTCCACTTCACCCGCGCCTATACGGAGATCCGGGCGGGACGCCTCGCCGAGGCCGAGGCCACGCTCGCGGCCTTCGAACGAAGCGCGCCGGCGGACGTACGGGTCCTCGACCTGCGCGCCCTGCTCGCCGAGCGGCGGGGGAGGCCCGAGGAAGCGCTGGTTTCCTACCGGCGGGCCGTGGAGCTGCAACCCTCCTGGGGGAGGCTCTACGAGCTCGCGAACCTGGCCTGGCGCCAGGGCGACGCCGCTACGGCCCGGAAGAGCCTGGAGACCCTCCTGGACCGCTATCCGGAGAACGATCTGGGCCGGCAGCTCCTCGCCGCCATCGAGCTCACGGAAGGGGACCCCCGCCGAGCCGCCGGCCTGTATGAGGAGGTCGTGGCGCGGCGGCCCGAGCCGGGAGCCCTGGTCAACCTGGGGCTGGCCCGGATGCTGATGGGGGACTACGCGGGGGCCGCCGAGGCCATGGCGGAGGCCCACGACAGGGTCCCCGGGAACTACTTCTACCTCCTCAACCTCGCTCAGGTCCTATGGCTCCAGGGCCGCGGAGAGGAGGCCGGCGCAATGTTCCGGAGGGTCCTCGCCCTCTCGGACGCCGACCCGGCCCGGGACGACTGGCAGCGGCTGACCGTGCGCGCCCAGGCCCTCGCCCATCTGGGCCGCCGCCAGGAGGCGGTGGCGGCGGCCCAGGAGGCGCTCCGTCTCGCCCCCCGGAGCGGCCAGGTGGCCTTCGAAGCCGCCCTGGTCTTCGCGCTGGTGGGCGACCGGACCGCCGCCCTGGTCAACGCCCGGCGCGCCCACCAGCTCGGCTTCGACGGGGCCGCCTGGTTCCGGCTCCCCTGGTTCGAGACCCTCGCCGCCGAGCCGGACTTCCGCCGGCTTATCGCTTCCCGTCCGTAGGCCAGCAATCCGGAGGTGGTGTGCAGACCTCCTTGCCGTCAGCGCCAATCGTGCAGACCGGCGGCTGAATGACGGTGGGATCGATTTCGCCGACGACCCTGACTTCTTCGAGGATTTTTCCGATCTTCTGGAAGTCGCCCAGTGCCAGACATTTTTCCAACTCGCGCAAGCTGTGCGGCGTCAGCAGAACAGCCTGCAGATTGAACGAGGTGGCCCAACCATGTTGGCAGTAGCACAGCTCAGCATCCCCTCCGACCTTACATTGAGAGCGGCCGGTTTCCTGACACCACTTGATCTCGCAAACATTGCTGCTCGATTGGAGCTTCGTAGATCGGAGCTGGGCAGGCCTCTCCTCCGGGTTGTGCCCAAACACCTTTGCCTCCTTGGAGTGATCATCACTCTTGAACTTGTACCATCCGGGTCCCTGATGCTTCAGAGTCAATCTGAGCTTGAACTGGGTACTGGTCCCCTCGCTGGCTCGAAAAGCGGGCTCCAGCTCATACGTGTTGTCAAGAGCAGAGGACTGCGGCTTGAAAAGGTCGTAAACAACACGGCCTTTTTTGATTCTGAGAATCTTGATCGTAGAAGGCTCGGCTGCGCCCGGGTCCTCACCTTCAATGTCTTCCTCGCTTTGCTGAGATCGTTTTACGAGAGCAAAATAGAGACCGCCTTCGACCTTTTCTTTGTCAGATGGTTGTACTTCATCCGTCCGTTCACAGGGGATGTACAGAGCTAGTACCTTCCTCGACATTATCTGCGCCTTGGGCAATGCCAGCTTGCAGTGCGTATCGCTAAGTGGCTCGCAGCTCACACCCGAAAGGGGTCGATAGTCGTCGACCGAGAGACAGACGACTTTTTTGTTGACCTGGCGAAACTTGAAAGGCTCACCCTCCTTGAGCTTGAATTCTATTGTAATATCCTTGGCGGGCTCGGAAAGGATCTGGATCGCGGGCTCGAACTGGACACCTGCCGGCGCCCTGGAATAGTCGATCAGCGATTCATACCTGGGCAGGTACATCCTTTTGATTTTACCCTCCTTTCCAAAATCAATGTTTGTCAGAGTCAAGAGATGTTCCACCTGCGGCTCTTCTGTAAGAGAAGCAGTCCTGCCAATCGTCTCGGTCATAGAAATCTCCTTTCATGGTAATGACGCCCGGCATGAGCGGGGCCGCTTATTTGACACGCCTCCGCCCCCCTGCGTCGTGTCAGCAGGCCGCCCGGGTTGCCTCCTGCCGGACCGCCCGGTAGAATCGCCTTTCGGCCGTCCTGGAACCGCTTATTTCCCTGAATCAGGATTGCGCAGTCAGGAGTCTACATGTCCGAGCAATACATCTATGTCATGAAGGGCTTGCGGAAGGTCTATCCGCCCAACCGCGAGGTCCTGCGGGATATCTGGCTTTCCTTCTTCCCCGGCGCCAAGATCGGCGTCCTGGGCCTCAACGGCGCCGGCAAGAGCACGCTGCTGAAGATCATGGCCGGCGAGATCAAGGAGTTCGGCGGCGAGGCCTGGGCCGCCAAGGGCGCCAAGGTCGGCTACCTCTCCCAGGAGCCGCGCCTCGACCCCGCCAAGGACGTCCTCGGCAACGTCGAGGAGGGAGTGGCCGAGGTGCGTGCCCTGCTCCAGAAGTTCGACGACATCAACGCCCGCTTCGGCGAGCCCATGTCCGACGACGAGATGGACAAGCTGATGGCCGAGCAGGGCCGGGTGCAGGACCAGATCGACGCCGTCAACGCCTGGGAAATCGACCGCACCCTGGAGATCGCCATGGACGCCCTGCGGTTGCCGCCGCCGGACGCCGACGTCACGAAGCTCTCGGGCGGCGAGCGCCGCCGGGTGGCCCTCTGCCGCCTGCTGCTCCAGAAGCCCGACCTGCTGCTGCTCGACGAGCCCACCAACCACCTGGACGCCGAGTCCGTGGCCTGGCTGGAGCGCTTCCTTCATGACTACCCGGGCACGGTGGTCGCCGTCACCCACGACCGCTACTTCCTCGACAACGTGGCCGGCTGGATCCTGGAGCTCGACCGCGGTCACGGCATCCCCTGGAAGGGCAACTACTCCTCCTGGCTGGAGCAGAAGTCGGAGCGGCTGGAACAGGAAGAGAAGGCCGAGTCCAACCGGCGGCGGACCCTGGAGCGCGAGCTCGAGTGGGTGCGCATGTCCCCCCGCGCCCGCCAGGCCAAGGGCAAGGCCCGCCTCACCGCCTACGAGAAGCTGCTCGCGGAGGACCGGGAGTACGAGAAGCGCGCCGATCCCAACGAGATCCACATCCCCGCCGGCCCGCGCCTGGGCGACGTGGTGGTGGAGGCGAAGAACATCCGCAAGGCCTTCGGCGACAACCTGCTGATCGAGGACCTCTCCTTCGCCCTGCCCCCGGGCGGCATCGTGGGAGTCATCGGCCCCAACGGCGCCGGCAAGACGACCCTGTTCCGCATGATCGTGGGCGAAGAGACGCCGGACGCCGGCACCTTCAAGGTGGGCGAGACGGTGAAGATCGCCTACGTGGACCAGAGCCGCGAGTCGCTGGACGGCGAGAAGCTCGCCTGGGAGGCGATCTCGGACAGCCGGGATGTGGTGGTTCTAGGCAACCGTGAGGTGCCCGCCCGCTCCTACGCCGCGGCTTTCAACTTCCGGGGGGCGGACCAGCAGAAGCGGGTCAAGGACCTCTCCGGCGGCGAGCGCAACCGCCTGCACCTCGCCCGTACCCTCAAGGCCGGCGGCAACCTCCTGCTGCTCGACGAGCCGACGAACGACCTCGACGTCGACACCCTGCGGGCGCTGGAGGAGGCGCTGCTCGCCTTCGCGGGCTGCGCGGTGATCATCAGCCACGACCGCTGGTTCCTGGACCGCATCGCCACGCACATCCTGGCTTTCGAAGGCGAGTCGCAGGTGGTCTGGTTCGAGGGGAACTACGAGGCCTACGAGGCCGACCGCAAGCGCCGCCTGGGCGCCGAGGCGGACCAGCCGCACCGCATCAGGTACAAGAAGCTGACCGCGGCGTAGCCGGAGGTGGCACACCCGTTGCAATCATTCCTGGCGTGTAGACGTGGTGGGCGGTGAAGGGGTTCTGACGCGGCGCGCCCCACACTTCGAAGAGTCCGAAACCTTCACCTCCTGCCCCTGATAGTTGCAGCGGAGGATGCCGTGAGCGTCTTCCACAGGGAGTAAACAACAGGAAAAGTCATCCTTGTAGGAGAGGAGCTCGATATGAAGCGTCAGATTTTCACGATCCTGATGGTGTTGGCCCTGACGATGGTGGCCGGCGCCGTTTTCGCTCAGAGTTCGCAGAACACGACGGCCCCTGGCCCGACGATCCAGAAGGAGCCGGGCCTGACCAATAACAACCTGCCCAACCCGGGCAACCCGATCCCGGCTCCGACCACCCAGCAGCAGCAGCCGGTCCAGGAGCAGGGCACAGCCACCACCGGCACGATGCAGAACAAGCCCGAGGAAGGCATGGACGTTGACGTCGACACCGGCGCCAACGCGGCCGGCGCGGTCGACGTGGACGTGAACCGCACCAGCGACCCGGACACGGACGCTTCGGGCATCGACGAGACGGGCAGCATGGACAACGACGCCCAGTCCGGCACCTACAGCGGTGACACGGACGCTCTGCCGCAGACCGCCAGCGAGCTTCCGACGCTCGCCCTGTTCGGCCTGCTGGCCCTGTTCGGCGCCGTCGCGGTCCGCCGCGTGCGGAACGCTTAAGCTTCGGTCTTCAAGACCGGATGATCGATCACCTGGCGCCCTCGGCGCCAGGTGATTCTGTTTAGGGGAACCGGAACGTGAAATCCGCGACTTCGGCGAAGAGAGCCCACCTGCGCTGGATCGAGCGCGCGCTGCTGCTGGTCGGCCTGGTGTGCCTCGGCGCCTACGCCTACGCCTGGGCGGATGCGAAATACACGCAGTACAAGGAAGAGAAGCTCCTGGAGGAGGCCCTGGCCCACCAACAGGCGCGGGTGACGCCGGCCTCGGAGAGCGACTCCCTGGGAACCTTCCAGGAAGCCCGCCTGCCGGAGCCTCCCCGCGAGCCCGGGCCGCAGGGCTCCCTGGTGGGCCGCATCGAGATCCCCCGGGTCGGGGTCTCGGCCATCGTCCTGGAGGGGGTGGACAAGAAGACCCTGCGCCGCGGTGTCGGCCGCATCCCCGGGACCTCCATCCCGGGCAAGGACGGCAACATCGGCCTCGCCGCCCACCGGGACAGCTTCTTCCGAGGATTGAGAGACATTCGTAAAAATGACATCGTCACCTTGAAGACGGTGGAAGGCACCTACAACTATCAGGTGGAGTGGACGGAGGTCGTCCAACCCCAGGACACCCATGTGCTGGACGAAACGGACGGTCCGGCGATCACCCTGGTGACCTGCTACCCCTTCTCCTACGTGGGCCCCGCTCCGAAGCGGTTCATCGTGCGGGCTCACAGGATCGAGGAAGGGAGCAACACGGAGGCGGTCTCTGGCGTACAGTAGTCCCTGATGTCCCAATGCAGACGGATCATGTGCGGGCTGCTGCTGGCCTTCCTGGCCGGCGCGTTGCCGCTGGCCGCCGCTCCCCGCGTCCGCCTGCTCGCGCCTGAAGCGGGCACGGAGCTGACCGCCGGTTCCGTGGCCGTCGTCCAGTGGGAAGGCGCCGCGCCGGGAGCCGAGGAGTGGGAGGCCTTCCTTTCCGTGGACGGGGGCCGTACCTACCCCCTGCGCATCACCCCCCACCTGAACCTCGCGATCCGCCGCTTCTCCTTCCGCGTCCCCGACCTGCCGACCCGCTCCGCGCGGGTGCTGCTCCGCTTCGGCGACGAGCGCCGGGAGGTGGAGGTCGAGACGCCGCAGCGCTTCACCATCGCCGCCGGCAGCTCCCTCTGGGCGCCGACGACGCAGATCGTCTTCTCCAGGGGCGAGAAGCCCCGGCCCGACGCGGAAGGCGTCGTCCTCTGGGTCGAAGGAGCGCGGGACGGCAGCCGCCTCCGGGAGCTGGCCGCCGTCCCGGTCTCCCTCTCCCTGCATTCCGTGGAGCGGCCCTCGCTGCTCATGCTCCCCCTGTTCTGGCCAGCCCGGGCCCGCGTCGCGCTCGCCTCTCCGGTCCTGGAGGGGGAGTTGCTCGCGGCCGTCCCGCCGCGCGGCGGCGAGGAGGAGTCCCCCCGCGCGCCGGCGTCGGCGCCCGTCCGCCTGCTGATCCACCGGTTCAACGAATAGACCGAGACCTCATCTCCTCGTCCTCGTGTTGTAACCAGGAATCGATTTTCCGGATCGAGGTCTCGTCATGCGTATGCTTTCGAAAGGCCCGTTGGGCCTCATGGCCGTTTTGTCTCTCGGGTTGCTGTTTCCCGCCGCCGCGCTGGGCGTCGAGGGACAGCTCCTCCTGCCCAGCGGCGAGCCCGCCGCGGGATATCAGGTCTCGGTCGTCGGGCTCACGGTCTCGGTGACCACCAACGCCGAGGGGCGCTTCCGGATCGTCCCGGACCCCCGGCCGCCCTTCCGTCTCATCGCCACCGGCCCCGGCGGGGAGGTCTCGCCGCCGATGGACGTCGACCAGTCCCCCGAAGGCGAGTTGGTGCTGGTCATCCCCACCGCCTTCAAGGACAGCATCACCGTGGCCACGGGCGTGGCCCCCAACATCGAGGCGCCCCCCGCTGCCGCCACCCTGGTGCTAGGGCAGGAGGAGCTGGAGCAGCGCCGGCCCCCCCGGCTGCACGACGCGTTGCAGGGGGTGGCCGGGGCCTCGCGCACGGACGAGACCGCGACCGGCGTGCCGGTCCTCCGCGGCCTCGGTCGGGGCCGCACGTTGATCCTCCTCGACGGCGCCCGCGTCACCACCGAGCGGCGGGCGGGCGCCTCGGCCAGCTTCCTCGACCCGTTCACCCTGAGCTCCGTCGAGGTCGCCCGCGGCCCCGGCTCCGTGGCCTACGGTTCGGACGCCTTCGGCGGAGTCATCAATGCCCTGCCCCGGTACCCGGAGCCCGGTAACCCCCAACTGCACTTCCAGATCGACCAGGGCTTCGCGGCGGACGACGAGACGTCCGCGGGCCTGGACATCTCCCGTGACCTGGCGGGCGGCGCTCTCCAGGCCCAGCTCACCTGGCGCGAGTCCGGCCTCCAGGAGGCGGGGGGCGGCGAGACCATCCCCGGCTCGGAGTACGAGGACCGCAGCGGCGCGCTCCGCTACACCCGCGACACGGGGATCGGCCGCCTGCGGGCGGGCTTCTACGCCGCGGACGCCGACGACGTCGGCAAGCCGGCGTCCGACTGGGACACGGTGCAGACGACCTACCCACAAGAACGCTCCCGGCGCTTCAACCTCCAGCTCGACTCCGGCCCGCTCTCCGGCGGCTGGGAGAACCTGGAGCTGGGCCTGTTCCTCGGCACCTATGGCCTGGTGACCGATCGCGACCGCGTGGCCGCCACCCCGCGCCTGATCGAGAGCTCGGACGTGGACGCCAACGACGGCTCGCTGCGGGCCGTGGCCACCCGCGAGGCCCTCGGCGGCCGGCTGCTGGTCGGCACCGAGGTGGTCTCCCGCTTCGGCCTGGAGGCCCTCACCACCCAGGAGACCCTCGACTCGTCGGGCCAGCGGCTCACCTTCACCAGCTCCTCGGCGATCGAGGACGCGCGGCAGGTCGACGCCGCGGTCTTCTCCACCTTCGACCGCTCGCTCGGCGCCAGGACCCTGTTCTCCATCGGCCTGCGCGGCGACCGGGTGGAGACCGAGAACCAGGGAGGCTTCTTCGGCGACCGCTCCACCGAGCATTCGGCGCTCTCCGGTCACGCGTCCCTGACCGTCGGACCGTTCAAGGACGTCACCGCCTCCTTCCAGGTGGCGCGCGGCTTCCGCGACCCGTTCCTCTCCGACCGTTACTTCCGGGGCCCTTCCGGCCGCGGGTTCATCACCGGCAACCCGGATCTCGACCCAGAGCGAAGCCTGCAGTACGACGCTTCGGTGCGCTGGGCCGTGGGGGGAGGATCGCTCGCCCTCTTCGGCTACCTCTATGAGATCGAAGACCTGATCGAACGTTTCCGCATCGGGCAGGACTTCTTCTTCCGCAACCAGGGCGAAGCGGAGGTCCGCGGCATCGAGCTGGAAGGCCTGCTGCCGCTGCCGGCCAACTTCAGCCTGGAGGTCGCGGCGGCCTGGGCGCGCGGCGAGGCCGGGGACGGCTCGCCCATCGACGACATCGCCGCGCCCAATGGCTCGGCTACTCTGCGCTGGGGCGGCGAGATCGGCTTCGCGTACGTGCGCGGGATCGTGGTCCAGGAGGACGACCGGCCGGGTCCGATCGAGGTCCAGCGCCCCAGCCACTCGCTGCTGGACATCGGAGCGGGCTGGCGGATGCGCGAGGAGCTGGAGCTGCGGCTGGTCGGCCGCAACCTCACCGACGAGCGCTACCACGACTCCGCCGACGAGGTCGCCTCGCTGGGAAGAGGTCGGAGCTTCTCGATCGGATTAGTGGGGAGGTACTAGAGAGAGCGCCGCGGCGGGCTCGAGGGGCAGCCGCACCTCGAGCTCGCTCCCCTTTCCCGGGCCCTCGCTCCGTGCCTCGACGGTCCCGCCGTGCATCTCCACCAGGCTGCGCACCAGGGTCAGGCCGATGCCCAGCCCGGCCCCGGAACGGTCCAGCGCCTGCTCGCCCTGCGCGAACAGGTCGAAGATCCGGGGCAGGAGGTCGGGCGCCATGCCGATGCCGTCGTCCTTGACCCGCACCACCGCGTCGCCGCCGTCCGGCCGGGCCGAGACGTCGATGTTGCCGCCCGATTCCGTGAACTTCACGGCGTTGCGCAGCAGGTTCGAGAGCACCTGCTCCAGACGGGTGGCGTCGCCGCGCATGGGGAGGGGCTCCGGCGCCAGCTCCAGGGAGAGCCGCTGCTCCTTGGCCTCGGCCAGCGGACGCGCCGTCTCCACCGAATGCCGCACGACCTCGGCGAGGTCCAGGGGCTCGCGCCGCAGCTCCACCTTGCCGCGGGTGATGCGGGAGACGTCCAGCAGGTCGTCCACCATGACTACGAGGTGCTGGATCTGCCGCCGGATGATCTCCACGGCGCGCGCCTTCCGGGGGTGGTCGGTGCCGAGCTGCTCCAGCAGGTAGGAGGCGTTGGCGATGGCGCCGAGCGGGTTGCGCAGCTCGTGGGCCAGCATGGCCAGGAACTCGTCCTTGCGGCGGTCGGTCTCGGCCAGGGCCTCGGCGCGGGCCCGCAGCTCGGCGGCCAGCCGCTCGCTCTCGCGGGTCCGCTCGGAAAGCCGGTCGCGCATCTCCTGAAAGGCCGCCGAGAGGCGGGCGACCTCGGTGATCCCCGCGCCGGTCGCCACTGGCGCCGCGAGGTCGCCGGCCGACAGCGCGTCCACGGCGTCGGCCAACTGGTCCAGGGGCCGCGCGATGCGGCGCGCCGCCACGATGCCGATCAACGCCGCCAGGGGGATGACCAGCAGGAGCAGCGCGAAGGCCAGATCCCGGCCGTGGCGGATCCCCTCCAGGGCCGCGGCCCGGGGCGCCTCCGCCGCCACCACCCAGCCGAGGCCGGAGGTCACCGCCGTGGCCGAGATCAGGGCCAGGGAGGTGGCGATGGCCAGCGCCAGCGCGAGCCGGGTCCGCAGGGCCGAGGTGTCCAGGGCGGTCAAACGCCGCCGGATGGCCGGAAGGAAGGCGACCAGCAGCCCCCCTCCGCAGTAGAGGACGACCCCGGTCCAAACCCGGCTGGGGATCGAGATGACGGCTCCGAAGGAGAAGTAGGTCAAGCCGGTCAGGACGTGGAGGATGCGCAGCCGGCGGTCGTCGAACGTGGGAGCGAGCTGCGCCCAGGCCAGGAGGGGGGCGGTCAACAGGAGGGCCAGAGCGATGACCTGGAAGTAGCTCCGGAAGGGGCCGTAGAACGGGTTCCGGAACAGGTCCGGGAGCAGGAAGACCAGGGCTCCCGAGACGGTGGCGGCGAGGCTGATGAGCAGGGCGAAGAGATCGCCGCGGGGAGCGTGCTCCGGGCTGTCGCGGGGCAGCAGACCCGAGAGCAACATCCCCAGGCCCAGGATCGTATAGGTGAACATTCCGGTCAGGGCCTTCACCATGCCGAAGCTGACGGCCAGGGCCAGGAGGGTGACTCCGGCCATGGCATGGACCCCCAGGCGCACCCAGGGCCGGGGCCGCACCACCGCCACGGCCAGCAGCCCCACGCCCGAAGCGAGGGCCAGCGCCCCCCAGGCCAGCCAGAAGGGGAGCAGCGCCTGGTAGGGGCCGGTCTGGAAATGATGCGGGGCGACGAGCAGGAACGCGCCGATGAAGGCGCAGAACAGGCTCATCGCCCACAGCAGGCTTTCGACGGACAACTGACGGCGGATCTTGTTCAAATCGCTTTCCTTGAGCGGAGAGCTACAATGGGCGAACTTTTCTGGAGGTCATGGTCCCAATGTCCAGACGAAACCGTCTCCTGATCCCGGTCCTCGCCGCGGCGCTCGCGCTGCCCGACGCCGGCTTTCCCGCTTCAGCTTCCCAACCCATGCTCGGCTTCAGCGAAGAGCGCGCCGGCGAGCAGAGGGAGCTGGAAGCGAAGTTCGACTCCCATCTGAAGGCCTCGAACCTGCGCGACTGGATGAAACGCCTGTCCGCCCGGCCCCATCACGTCGGCTCTCCTTACGGCAAGGAGAACGCCGAGTTCATGGCCCAGCTATTCCGGTCCTGGGGATATCAGACCCGGATCGAGGAGTTCAAGGTCCTCCTGCCGGTTCCGAAAGTGCGCCTCCTGGAGATGACGGCGCCTACCCGCTACCAGGCGAAGCTGGCCGAGCCCGCCATCCCCGAGGATTCGACCTCGGGCCAGACCTCGGAGCAGCTCCCGGTCTACAACGCCTACTCCATCGACGGCGACGTCACGGGCGAGCTCGTCTACGTCAACTACGGCGTGCCCAAGGACTACGAAGAGCTGGAGCGCCGGGGGATCGACGTCAAGGGCAAGATCGCCGTCGCCCGCTACGGCGGCTCCTGGCGCGGCATCAAGCCCAAGGTGGCCGCCGAGCACGGCGCCGTCGGCTGCATCATCTACTCGAACCCCGAGGACGACGGCTACTACTGGGGCGACGTCTATCCCAAGGGGGGCTTCCGGAGCGAGTGGAGCGCCCAGCGCGGCTCGGTGGTCGACATGCCGACCTTCTCCGGCGACCCCCTCACCCCGGGGATCGGGGCCACGGCGGACGCCAAGCGCCTGGCCGTCAAGGACGCTCCCACGCTGACCAGGATCCCGGTCCTCCCGATCTCCTACGGCGACGCCCTGCCCCTGCTGAAGGCGATGGGCGGCCCCATGGCGCCGGAGGAGTGGCGCGGCCGGCTGCCGATCCCCTACCGCCTGGGCCCCGGCCCGGCCAAGGTCCGCCTCAAGCTGGAGTTCGACTGGAAGATGGTCCCCGCCTACGACGTCATCGCCGTGATGCCGGGCGCGGAGCGGCCGGACCAGTGGATCCTGCGCGGCAACCACCACGACGCCTGGGTCAACGGCGCCACCGATCCCGTCAGCGGCATGGTGGCCGTGATGGAGGAGGCGCGGGCCATCGGCGAGCTGGCGAAGGCCGGCTGGCGGCCGAAGCGCACCATCGTCTTCGCCGGCTGGGACGGCGAGGAGCAGGGCCTCCTCGGCTCCACCGAGTGGGCCGAGACCCACGCCGCCGAGCTGAAGGAGAAGGCGGTCGTCTACATCAACTCGGACAGCAACTCCCGCGGCTTCTTCGGCGCCGGCGGCTCCCATACGCTGGAGACCTTCGTCAACCAGGTCGCCCGCGACGTCATGGACCCGGAGAAGAACGTCAGCGTCCTGGACCGCGTCATGGCCGCCTCGGTGGTCTTCGGCGCCCCGCCCGACGCCATCCAGGAGATGCGGGCGAGCAAGACCGTCCGCATCTTCCCCCTGGGCTCCGGCTCGGACTACACGCCGTTCCTCCAGCATCTGGGGATCGCGTCGCTGAACATCGGCTACGGCGGCGAGGACGAGTACGGGCAGTACCACTCGATCTACGACTCCTTCGACCACTACGTCCGCTTCATGGACCCCAAGTTCGACTACGGGGTGGCCCTGGCGAAGACCGGCGGCCGGATGGTCCTCCGCCTCGCCAACGCCGACGTCCTCCCCTTCGAGTTCGACCGCTTCACGGCCACGGTGGGCCGCTATGCCGACGAGGTGCAGAAGCTGGCGGACGACCAGCGCAAGGAGGCCGAGGAGCGCAACCGCCGGCTGGACGACAACGTCTTCTCGCTGACGGACGATCCGACCCAGACCTGGGTGGCGCCGAAGCGGCTGGATCCGGTGCCCTACCTCAACTTCTCGCCGCTCCAGAACGCCGTGGCGACGCTGAAGAAGAGCGCGGCGGCCTACGGCAAGGCCACCGCCGGCAAGATCCCGCCGCCCGAGGCCCAGGCCCGTCTGGACGCCATCCTGATGAAGATGGAGCGCGCCCTGACCCGCGAGGAGGGCCTGCCGCGCCGGCCGTGGTACGTCCACCACGTCTACGCTCCCGGCTTCTACACCGGCTACGGTGTCAAGACCCTCCCCGGCGTGCGCGAGGCCATCGAGCAGCGGCAGTGGAAGGAGGCCGAGGAGCAGATCGTGATCCTGTCGCGGGTCCTCGAAGGCTACGCCAAGGAGATAGACCGCGCTGCCGGGGTGGTCGGGGGGACGGCGGCGGCGCGGTAAACAAATCGGCCCCGTCAGGGGCCCGGGGACCTAGCCCAGGCCTTCAGGCCTGGGCAGGGGGGCGCGGTGATCCGTCCTCTCCTCCCCAGGATTGAAATCCTGGGCTACGTCCCCTTGCCCCTACGGGGCAGCTCCCCCCACCTCCGCGTCGAACACCCCCGTCTTCACCTTCCCCCCGCTCTTGACCTGCACCCACACCCGGTACCGCCCGGGCTGTGGGAACTCGTAGGGGAAGGAAACGACATTGGAGGCGTGGTGGGCATGCCCCATGTGGGCGCTTTTCCCTTCCTTCTCGGCGAACGCCTGCTGCGCCGCCATGTTGATGCTCCCGGACGGATGAAGGTGCACGAAGACCTGGCCGTCGTCCCGCGAGATGGCGGCGTGGCTCAGCATGCCCATGTAGGGCTCCAGGGGAGCGGGATGGCCGTCGGCGTCCCGGACCTCGAAGCGGAGGGTGGTCTCGCGTCCCGCCGCCAGGGGCTCCTGGTGCCAGAGCATGGTGCCGCCCCCTTCCAGGAGGCTGACCCTGGGGCCGGCGGTGGCAGTCCCAGTCCGGAGCGGC
Source organism: Thermoanaerobaculia bacterium (assembly GCA_036376245.1). Taxonomy (GTDB): domain Bacteria; phylum Acidobacteriota; class Thermoanaerobaculia; order Multivoradales; family UBA5704; genus DATARR01. The sequence goes on from DASVAS010000007.1 coordinate 298,454, forward strand.
TCCGTGATCAGCCAGGAATCGTCCGGGTCCGCCGCCGGGGAGACCTCGCCCGATCCCGCCGGGATCTTCACCGTGTCCACCAGGGTCTGCGGGAAGCCGCTCTCGTGGACCACGTCGGCGTAGACGCGGTACGTGCCGGCCGGCAGCGGCGGCAGGGCCAGCCGGAAATCCTCCTGCCCGTTCACCGGCACCGGATGGACGTGGGCGAAGGCGTCCAGGCCCGGCTCCCTCACCAGGAACATGTGCATCAGCTTGCCGTGGTCCGGCATGAGCGGCGACCACTCCTCCTGGCGCCAGTCGTCGATCCGCATCTCCAGCACCGGCCGGCCGCCGTCCAGGCGCGCCGTGGTCTCCACCGTGAAGGGCTTGAAGATGCTCTCCCGCGCCTCGCCGTCCACGCTGTCCCACCAGTTCTTGCCGCCCCAGAGCGCGAGCGCCAGGAGAGCGGCCGTCAGGACGGCCACGGCCCGGGCGCGGCCACGGCGCCGCGCGTCCGGAGCTTCGCCCGGAGCCAGCACGCTCTCCCGCACGGCGGCTCCCACGATGGAGACCGCCCCGGCGAAGAGGAACAGCCCCAGACCGGCCAGGACGACGCCCAGCCCGCGGTTCATCTGTAGCACCCGGCGCGGCGTCGCCGTCACCGGAACGTTGGCGACCCCATCGCCCGCCGGGCCTTTCACCTCGACGCGAACGCTGTAGGACGACTGCCGCATCAGCCAGAGCTGCGCCGTCCAGGTGCCGGGAGCGCCCGGGACGGGCACGGCCACGTCCGGCGGCGGCGCGCCCTGGAGCCCCGCTTTCCACTGCACCGGCCGCACGGTGACCTGATCGGCCCGTCCGCCGTCGCGCAAGCGCACGGTGATCTCGGCGAGGCCCGGGATCACCTCCGGGGGCCTCACGATGACCCGCACCGGGTACGGCCCGGCGTCGCCGTCGAAGAAGACGTTGGGGCTGCCGACGTGGGCAGCCGCGGGCGCCGCCAGCAGGAAAAGCAGGAGGCAACCAAGCCTTCTCATCGCCGCACCCGCGCCATCCACTGCCCCCACCAGAGGCCCAGCCGGGTGGAGAAGAGCGCCCAGAGCAGGGCGATCCCCAGAGCCTTCGGCGTCACCGGATCCCGGTCCACACCCCAGAACTCGTATCGCCAGTCGCCGAAGGTCGTGGAGTAGGTCCACACCTTGTCCCCGGCGAAGAACCAGTTGCGGGAGGCCGGCGAGAGCAGGAAGTCCGCGAAGAGCCAGTGGGTCACGAAGAAGAGGCCCAGGAAGACCGCCGCGATGGCGGCGCCGTCCAGCCAGCCGGCCCGCTTCTCCTCGCGGCGTTGCAGGAGGAGGTCGATCCCGAAGGCGGGGACCACCAGGAGCAGCGGGAAGTACGGCGGCGCCATGTGGTCCACCGGGTTGTTGATCGGCCCGAGCAGGGGCTGAGCCGGGAAGAGCGGCAGGATCCACACCATGGCGCAGGTGATCAGCATGTAGAAGCCCGAGCTGATCGTGGCCGCCCAGCGCAGGCGGGAGGAGCGCGCCACCGCCACCAGGAAGAAGGGGAGGACGGCGCACATCACCTGGTAGAAGAAGGCCGCGTGCCGCTCGTTCGGGGAGCTGTACTCCATCAGCAGCGTCGTCACCATCAGGATCACGATCCCGGCGGCGTAGAGGTGGGCGAGGCCGAGCTTCCTCACCTCCCCGGCGGGCGCCCGGTTCTGGAGCGCCAGGGCCAGCATCATGGCGCCCATCTGGATGGCGATCATGCCGGCCCCGAGCAGGCTGTGGGGCGGCGAGAGGATCTCCACGTCCAGGCCGTAGGCGTTGTGCCACCAGTCGTCGAAGGGCGCCGAGGTGAGCATCGCCAGGGCGCCCCAGATGGCCACCCAGGCGCCCAGCGGCGCCCGGAATCCCCAGAAGCGCACCGTGGCCGCCTTCTCCTCCGGAGTGCCGGCGAAGGTGGTCCGGAGCGCCAGCCAGCCGCAGGAGATCCCCGCCAGCACGCCGCCCAGATAGATGGCCAGGTGGGCCGGGGTCCAGAAGGTGTCCCGGCCGATCGTCATGTGCCAGGAGATGTCCCACAGCAGGCCCACGATGATGCTCGTGGAGCCCGCCAGCATGACGGTCAGGGGCCAGGGAACGGCGGCGGCCCGCTCGGCCCGCGGGCGGGGAAGGGCCGTGGTCTGGGCGACGGATTCCATGGCGGTCTCCTTGAAAACGATCGCTCAAGATAGCATGCGCGGCCTTTGCGTTTTGAAGCACCTTCTATTTATGGGAGGGTCTGGGGTGGTCTGTCCCTTCTCACGGTCTTCGCGATCCCGGCCAAGCTGACCCATAAGGAGGCACCATGAAGCAGAAATTTTCGTTCCTGTTCCTGGCTGCGATGGCGCTCTGCATGACGACGGGCTGCGCGGTTTCCGATTACGACGGGTTCGAGAATCGTCAAACCCAGGCGGAGTCCAAGCTCTTCGGGCTGGACGTGTCGATCATCGCCGGCGATCCCGCCGTGGACGGCACCTACGCCTACACGGTGAAATACGACAACCGTGGCGGGCGCGACGTGAACATGAAGATCATCAGCTACCGCAACCCGGTTCCCGATTCCTTCACGCGCGACGGCCAGGTGGACCGCGACGGCGACGACGTCCAGGGCCGGGCCGGCATCCTCGGCGGCAAGTTCCTGCCCCAGTACGTGGCGGTGGATCCCCTGCCGGACTGCCAGTTCGAGGCCAACATCACCCAGGACCACTCCGGCCTGGGAGGGCCGCTGGCCACCGCCTGTCTGACGGTGAACGAGGAGATCGACAAGGACCTCGACCTCCAGGCTGCCTTCTCCAGCCTGGGCGACCTGATAGGCCAGGTCTTCTCGGGCGCCCTCAACAACGGCTTCACGGCGGAGCTGACCGGGCTGGTGATCAACGGCGTCGAGGCGCCCCTGCCCCGGGCCGTCTCCATCCACTCCAAGGCGAACGGCCTGCGGCCCCACTCGCTCTCGATCGACCTGACCCAGCCGGGCGGCAGAGAGCTTATCCAGGCCATTCTCAACCGCACCCCCGATGACGTGCCGGTGAGCGTCGGCCTCAGGTTCTCCGGCGGCATGAAGATCGACGTGCCGAGCCACATCAGGGTGGCGTTCAACCACCAGGCTCTGGGGTCGCTGCTCTGATCCTTCCGTCCGGGTTGCGGGGGCGGCTGAACCGGCCGGGACCGCCCCCGCTTCCCTCCGTCCTCCTTCTTCTCCTGATCCTGGCGTCCTGCGCCGGGACTCCCGTGGAGGTCCCTCCGGGGGAGACCCGGCGCGTGCTGGTGGATCTCACCCCCGGGGTGGACCTCGTGGGGTTGAGCCGGTCCCTCGCGGGCCGGAGCCGGGCCGAGCGGCGCGCCCGGGTGGTGGCCGCCCTGGAGAGCCGGGCGCGGCGGAGCCAGGATGCCCTGGCCCCGTTCCTGGAAGACCTGCGGCGGCGCGGCCTGGTCCGCTCCTGGCGCGGGTTCGCCGTGGTCAACCGCCTGCTGGTCGAGGCGACCCCGGAGGGGATCGAGGCCCTCTCCCGCCGACCGGAGGTGGCCGCCGTCGTCCCCGAGACCGAGACCCCCGTGCCCGCCTTCGCCGGGCAGCCGGAGGAGCGGCCGGAGCGCGCCTCCTGGGGGGTGGAGGCCGTGGGAGCTCCCGAGGCCTGGCGCCGGGGCCTCGACGGCGCCGGCGTCGTGGTGGGGATCATCGACTCCGGCGCCACCGCGGTCCATGAGCAGCTCGCGCCGGGCTTCCGGGGGGGCGGCCGCTCCTGGCTCGATCCCCGGGGCCGCACCCTGGCGCCGGAGGACACCCTGTTCGGTCACGGCACGGGGGTGCTCTCCCTGGCGGTGGGGCGCAACGCCGCCGGCTTCACCCTGGGGGTCGCTCCCGGGGCGCTCTGGATCGCCTGCGCCGGCCTGCCCGAGGGGCGCTACAACAACGTCCTCGTCACCGTCTGCGCCGATTGGATGCTGCGGACGGGCCAGCCCGACGTGCTGGTGATCGCCTGGCTGCTGCCGGCCCCGGGCTGCGACCGTTCCCTGCAAGGCGTCGTGGACGCCTGGCGGGCGGCGGAGATCCTGCCGGTCTTCGCGGCGGGCAACCGCGGGCCGGCCGCGGGCACGGACCGCTCCCCGGCCAACTACTCCGGGGTCCTCTCGGTGGGGGGCGTCGATCGCGAGGGGAGGCCCTTCGCCGCCATGAGCCGGGGACCCTCCAGTTGCGGCGGCGCCGTGTTCCCCGCCCTCGTCGCGCCGGCCGAGGACCTGCCGGCGGCCTTCCCTCTCTCCGCCTCGTCGTACGTTCGGGCCCGGGGCACCTCCTACGCCGCGGGCCTGGCGGCGGGGGCGGCGGCCATCCTCCGGCAGAGCGCTCCGGAGGCCTCCGTGGCCGAGCTGGAAGACGCCCTGACCGGCGGCGCCGCCGATCTCGGGGCGCCGGGTCCCGACGGAGAGTCCGGCTACGGCAGGCTGGATCTGCCGGGCGCCCTGGCGCGTCTGGCGTCCCGACGCCCTACAATGACGCGGCCATGACGGATCTCCGCCCCTTCCGCGTCCCGACCCGTGTCCTGATGTCCCCCGGCTGCCTCGAGCGCCTCCCGGAGGTGATCGCCGGCTATTCCCCCGAGAAGGTCCTGATGGTGACCGATCCCGGCATCGAGGAGACCGGCCTGCCGGAGCGGGTCTGGCAGGCCCTGGCCGCGCGGGAGATCGAGGCCATCACCTTCGACGACGTCGAGCCCAATCCCCGCGCCTCCACCGTGGACCGCCTGGCGGATTGGGGCCGCGAGGAGGGGGTCTCGCTGGTGCTGGGGATCGGCGGCGGCAGCGTGCTCGACGCCGCCAAGGCCGCCGCCATGACGATTCCCAACGCCGGTCCGGCCGAGAGCTACGAGGGCCGGAACCGCTACACGGAGAAGCCGCTGCCCTTCGTGGCCGTCCCCACCACCTGCGGCACCGGCTCGGAGGTGACCTGGGTCTCGGTGCTGACGGTGGAGGAGCGCCAGGCCAAGATCAGCGTCAAGGGCGAGACCATGTTCCCCGAGTGGGCCGTGGTGGACGCCGACGTCCTGCGCACCCTCCCCGGCCGGCTGGTCGCCTGGACCGGCATGGACGCCCTGACCCACGCCCTGGAAGCCGCCACCTGCCGCGTCTCCAATCAGGTTTCGGACGCCCTGGCGGCGAGCGCGGCCGGGCTGCTCTTCCGGTATCTGCGGCGGGCGGTTCAGGACGTCGCCGGCGACGCCGAGGCCCGGGAAGCCGTGATGCGGGCCTCCACGATCGCCGGCCTCGCCTTCGGCAACGCGGACGTGGCCGCCGTCCACTGCCTCTCCGAGACCCTGGGCGGGCGCTGGAACCTCCCCCACGGCCTCGCCAACGCCGTGCTCCTGCTGCCCGTCCTGCGCTACAACCTCCCCGCCTGCGAAGGGAAGCTGGCGGCCCTGGGCGCCGAGGCCGGGGTCGGGGACGTCCTGAAGGCGGTGGAGGACCTCAACCGTGACCTGGGGATCCCCCAGTTCCGCGATTTCGGGATCCCCGCCGAGGATTACCCCTGGATCGCGGAGCGGGCGGAGGGGAACGGGTCCAATGCTTCCAATGCCCGGGCGATGACGGCGGAGAGCTATATGGAGTTGCTGACGGGGCTTCGGTAGGAACCGGCGGGGCGTCCGGCCCGGAATCTGATACCACGTCCTTCAAGTTCGTTCCGGGTTCGAACAGCCTTTCCAGAAGCGGAAGAGGCTGTTCAGCCGCGGAACACCCTGCTCCGCTGCGGAACACCCTGCTCCGCGGAAAAACGCCCTCTCCAGGAGACAAAACACCCTCGTCCGCCGCGGAACACCCTGCTCCGCGGAAGAAACGTCCTCTCCGTGAGACAAAACACCCTCGCCCGCCGCTGAACACCCTGCTCCGCGGAAAAAACGCCCTCTCCGGGAGACAAAACACCCTCGTCCGCCGCGGAACACCCTGCTCCGGAGAAAAAGCGCCCTCTCCAGGGGACAGGCGTGCCTTGGCAACCCAGCCGGAACGAACTTCGGGGACGTAGGACTGGTGCTAGGATCGCTCCAACGATCCGAGGCAGCGAGGAGGGGGAGGCATGGCCGAGCAGAGCTACGCGAATCACGTGAAGTGGGTGCCGGGGTATCACTTCGTGGCCGGCGGCATCCTGGGGATCAACTTTCTCTGGTCCCTCTATCGGTTGTTCCGGCCCGCCGTCGAGGGGATGCCGGTCGTCGACCGCCTCTTCGACGTGGCGGTGGCGGTCGCCCTCCTGCTGCTCCTCTGGTATCTCCGGCTCTTCCCGCTGAGCGCGCAGGACCGGGTGATCCGCCTGGAGGAGACCCAGCGCCTGCAGCGACTCCTGCCGCCGGACCTCCAGCCCCGGATCGGCGAGCTGCGGCGCGGCCAGCTCATCGCCCTCCGCTTCGCCAGCGATGGAGAGCTTCCCGAGCTGACCCGGGCCGTCCTGGACGGGAAGCTCTCCAAGGGGGACGACATCAAGAAGGCGATCCGGAGCTGGCGGGCGGACCACTTCCGGATGTAACCGGGCTACTCCCGGGAGTAGTGATGCCGCTCGGAGCCCTCAAAAGCGGCCGGCTTCCAGGCAGCACTTCTTGAAAGCGGCGTCCCGAGCCGCAGGGGCACCGCGACGCCCTTACTTGCCACGCTTCGCTTTCCAAACTATCCTGTCGTGCTTCGAGAGAGAAGGATTCCGGAATCAAGGATGCAATCCCAATCCAAGGCTGAAGCCTCGTCCGTGGCCTGGAGCTGGCGTGACCGCGCCGGCCAGGCGGAGCGCAACCGTGCCCGCGAGGCCGCCTCCGCCCGCGTCCGGGGCGTGGTCGGCGGCCTGATCGGTCTCGCCGTGGCGGCCCTCCTCTATTTCTACTTCCGGCGCCCGGTCCCGGCGGCGGTCGTCGCCGCCATCGCGGCGGTCCTGACCCTGATCGCCCTGGTCTCGCCGCTCGGGCTGCACAAGAAGGTCACCCACGTCCTCCAGCGCTTCGCCCACGGGGTGGGCGCGACGGTCACCTGGACGCTGATGACGCTTCTGTACTACGTCGTCTTCCTGCCGGCCGGCGCGCTCCTGCGGGCGCAGCGCAAGCTCGGCATCACCCGGCACGCCGACCGTAGCCTGCCCACCTACTGGATACCGACCCGGGAGCGGGCGCGGACGCCCGAGTCCTACCGCAGGCAGTTCTAGCCGTGAAGCTGCTCGGCATCAGTTGCTACTACCACGACTCGGCCGCCTGCCTGGTGGACGGCGGGCGCATCGTCGCCGCCGCCCAGGAAGAGCGGTTCACCCGCAAGAAGCACGACGACGGGTTCCCCTTCCACGCCGTCCGCTACTGCCTGGCGGAGGGGGGCGTGGGCAAGGGGGAGCTCGACGGGGTCGTCTTCTACGACAAGCCGCTGCTCAAGTTCCACCGCATCCTGGAGACCTACCTCACGGTCGTGCCCAAGGGGCTGCGCTCGTACGTCATGGCGGTCCCCCTCTGGCTGCGCGAGAAGCTGTGGATCCCGCCCAAGATCCAGGACGCCCTGGAAGAGTGCGGCGTGGGCGAGCCCAGGGACATCTTCTTCACCGAGCACCACGAGTCGCACGCGGCGTCGGCCTTCTACCCCTCGCCCTTCGAGGAGGCGGCCGTGCTGACCCTGGACGGCGTGGGCGAGTGGGCGACCACCACGATCGGCGTGGGCGAGGGGCACAAGCTCCAGCTCCTCCACGAGATCAACTTCCCCCACTCCCTCGGGCTCCTCTACTCGGCCTTCACCTACTTCACCGGCTTCCGGGTGAACTCGGGCGAGTACAAGCTGATGGGCCTCGCGCCCTACGGCGAAGGGAAGTACACGGACGCCATCAAGCGGGAGCTGATCGACATCCGGGAAGACGGCTCGTTCCGGATGAACATGGACTACTTCGGCTACCTCGACGGCCTGGAGATGACCAACGGCAAGTTCGCGGCGCTGTTCGGCGGGCCGGCCCGCAAGCCGGAGTCGCCGATCTCCCAGCGGGAGATGGACCTCGCGAAGTCGATCCAGGACGTAACCGAGGAGGTCGTCCTCAAGCTCGCCCGCCACGCCCGGGAGGTCACCGGCAAGCGCTACCTGTGCATGGCCGGCGGCGTGGCCCTGAACTGCGTGGCCAACGGTGTGCTGCTGCGGGAGGGGATCTTCGAAGACCTCTGGATCCAGCCCGCGGCTGGCGACGCCGGCGGCGCCCTGGGCGCGCCGCTCGCCGTCTGGCACAACGCGCTGGGGAACCCGCGGCGGGTGACGGTCTCCAACGGCAAGCCGCGGGACGCCATGCGGGGCGCGCTACTCGGCCCCGACTTCCCGCGCGACCAGATCAAGGAGTACCTGGACGTCCACGGCTACCCGTACGAGGAGCTCTCGGACGCCGACTGGGCACGGCGGATCGCGGAGCTGATCGCCGGCGAGAACGTCATCGGCCTCTGCCAGGGGCGGATGGAGTTCGGCCCGCGCGCCCTGGGCGGCCGCTCGATCATCGGCGACGCCCGCTCGCCCAAGATGCAGTCGGTGATGAACCTGAAGATCAAGTACCGGGAGAGCTTCCGGCCGTTCGCGCCCAGCGTGATGGAGGAGCGGGTCTCGGACTTCTTCGAGCTGGACCGGCCGAGCCCGTACATGCTGCTGGTGGCGGACGTGGTGGAGCGGCGGCGCATCCCCAAGCGGGGCGACGAGCGGGATCTGCCCCTCCTGGAGTGGGTCAACCGGCCGCGCTCGGACGTGCCCGCCATCACCCACGTCGACTACTCGGCCCGCATCCAGACGGTGAGCCGGGAGGACAGCCCGCGCTACCACGCGATCCTCTCGGAGTTCGAGAAGCTCACCGGCTACGGCGTCATCGTCAACACCAGCTTCAACGTCCGGGGCGAGCCCATCGTGTGCACGCCCGAGGACGCCTATCGCTGCTTCATGCGCACCGAGATGGATTATCTTGTCCTCGGTCCTTTCCTCCTCGAAAAGAAGGCCCAGCCCAGGCTGGAGGAGAAGGGGGACTGGCGGCAGGAGTTCCAGCTCGATTAGGAGAAGGTCATGCGCAAGCTTCGTTACGTCGGCTCATTCTTTGGCGAGATCCTGCAGTTCGCCAAGCAGAACAAGGTGTATTGGATCGTCCCCCTGGTGCTGATCCTGGGGCTGGTCATCCTGCTGGTCGTCACCAGCCAGGCCACGGCGCCGTTTATCTACACGCTGTTCTAGTACAATACCCGGACCGATGCGCCGCTTCAAACCTGTTCATGCCTTCGTCGTCGTCGTGGTGTTCATGGCGGTGATCTGGCTTGCCCAGACCACGCTGGAGGGCCGGCTGAACCCGTCCGGGTTCCAGAAGGTCACTCCCGACCCGGGGGGACAGGTGCGGATCGACGTCACGGAGCTGGGCCCTCAGGAGGTCCGGTTCTACCGCTTCCTCAACTCCGGCAACCAGGAGGTCCTGTTCTTCGTGGGGCGGGACAGCGCCGGGCACGTGCAGGTCGCCTTCGACGCCAACGAGGAGTGCTTCAAGGCCAAGCGGGGGTACCGGCACGAGGGGGAGTGGCTGGTTTGCAACAAGTGTGACAAGTCGTTCCGTCTGTCGACGGTGAGCTCGGGGGGCGGGGGCTGTACGCCGGTCCCGGTCCGGCATCGGGTGGAGGGGGAGCAGTTGGTGCTGGCCGAGTCGGACATCCTCGAAGGATGGCGTTTCTTCCGCTGAGGGGCGCTTTCGGCAGGGACAACTGACGTGGAATCAGAGCTTTGACGGCCCAGCCTGCGATGTTGTATCTTCGCGCGGTCCGGAAAGGGTAGCCATGTGCGCAGCCGACTTCGTGCTTTACGAGGAGGAGTTCAAGCACCTTGAGGAGGCCCTGCGCCGTCTGCGCCAGGAGGCCAACGCCAAGGCCGTCTTCCTGATCGACAAGAACGGCCAGCAGATCGCCGCCGCGGGGGAGATCGAGCAGTTCGACACCACGTCGCTCGCCTCGCTGACGGCCGGCAACGTGGCCGCGACCGACGGGCTGGCGAAGCTGATCGGTGAGCGGGAGTTCTCGGTACTGTTCCACGAGGGCCAGCAGGACCATATCCACATCTCCATCGTCGCCAAGCGCGCCATCCTGGTGGTCATCTTCGACGACCGCTCTTCCCTCGGCCTCGTGCGCCTGCGGGTCAAGCGGGCGAACGCGGATCTGGAGAAGATTTTCGAGGTGATGGTGCAGAAGGGCGAAAGGGGAGCGCCAGGGACGGCCCACGCGAGCCCATTTTCCGAGATCACCGACGACGACATCGACGCGCTGTTCGGCGAATAGCCGCGGACGCGAGACGGCGGCCCGAGGCGCCGCGGTCCCGCCGGGAGAACCTCCCGGGGACCCGGCGAGGCGTATGGGCGCCGGGTGGATGAAACGAGGCATCGAAGATGACTTTCATCAATTACGCCAGCAAGGAGATCAACTGCAAGATCGTCTACTACGGCCCCGGCCTGTGCGGGAAGACGACGAACTTGCAGTACATCTACAACAAGACCGCCCCGGAATCGAAGGGCAAGATGATCTCCCTGGCCACCGAGGCCGACCGGACGCTGTTCTTCGACTTCCTGCCCCTCGACCTCGGCAGCATCCGCGGGTTCACGACCCGGTTCCACCTCTACACGGTGCCCGGCCAGGTGTTCTATGACGCCAGCCGGAAGCTGATCCTCAAGGGCGTCGACGGCGTCGTGTTCGTCGCCGACAGCCAGCAGGAGCGGATGGAAGCGAACATCGAGTCGATCCGCAACCTGGAACAGAACCTGAAAGAGCATGGTTTCGATCTGGCGACGATCCCGTACGCCCTGCAGTTCAACAAGCGGGACATCCCCAACGTCACGCCGGTGGACGAGATGTACCGGACGCTGAACTTCAAGCGGGAGCCCACGTTCGAGGCCGTGGCGACGACGGGAGTCGGGGTGTTCGACACCCTGAAGTCGGTCGCCAAACAGATCCTGATCGAGCTCAAGAAGCGCTAGCGAGAGGACGTCACGTCATGGCCAAGGCCACCACCAAAGCGAAGCCCCAGACCGAAACGCCGAAAGCCGCGGCCCGGCCCGCCGGCGATCCGGACCTCGACGCCTTCACCGCGGGCCTCTCGGCCCTCCAGAACAAGGACTGGGCGAAAGCCACCGAGCTGCTGGAGCGGGTGGTCGCGGAGACCGACCGTCCGGAAGTGCGGGAGCGGGCACGCCAGTTGCTGGCGGTTTCCCGGCAGAAGGCCCAGGAGGCAGGGGGGAAGGCGGCGAAGCAACCCGAGACCGATCCGTACCTCCTGGCCGTGTATCAGAAGAACCGCGGCGACCTCCAGGCGGCCCTGGATCTCTGCCGCAAGGACGGGCGGGATTCCAAGGACGAGCGCTTCGCGTATCTGGCGGCGTCGATCCACGCCGTCGAGGGCCGGATCGAGGAGGCCGCGCAGGCGCTGAACCAGGCGGCCGAGCTCAACCCCAAGAATCGCATCCATGCCTTCCACGACCCCGACTTCGCCGAGCTCCGAAAGAACCGGGACTATCGCCCCCTCTTCGGTCTCTCCTGACCCGGCCCGCCCCCCCGGCAAGGCCCTGGTGGCCATCGGCGGGGGCACCGGACTGTCCGCCCTGCTGCGCGGCCTCAAGCACCACGTCGGAACCGAGCGGCTGCGCCAGCTCACCGGCGTCGTCACCGTCACCGACGACGGCGGCTCCTCCGGCCGGCTGCGCCGCGAGTTCGGCGTCCTGCCGCCCGGGGATATCCGCAACTGCATCGTGGCCCTGGCGGACGACGAGGACGTCCTCGCCCGCCTCTTCCAGTACCGCTTCCCGAACGGCGACGGCCTGCTCGGCCACTCCTTCGGCAACCTGTTCCTGACCGCCCTCACCGGCATCACCGGGGACTTCCACCAGGCGATCCTCACCGCCGAGTCGGTCCTCTCGGTGCGCGGCAAGGTCTTCCCCGCCACCGTCAACGACGTCCGGCTGCGGGCGCGGGGCGTCTCGGGCCGGATCTACGAAGGAGAGTCGGAGGTGGGCCTCTCGGGCGAGAAGCTGGCCGCGGTGGAGATCGATCCGCACGCGCCGCCGGCCTTCCCGCCGGCCGTGGGGGCGCTGGAGAAGGCCGATCTCATCCTGCTCGGCCCCGGGTCGCTCTACACCTCGATCCTGCCGAACCTGCTGATCCCGGGCATCCGCCAGGCGGTGACCAAGTCGAAGGCGCGCAAGGTCCTGCTGCTCAACCTGATGACCCAGCCGGGCGAGACCGACGGCATGACCGGGGTCGACCACCTGGAGGCGCTGCTGCGCTTCACCGGCCCGGGCGTCATCGACGCCGTGCTGGTCAACTCGACCGAGATCCCCGAGCCCCTGCTGTCCCACTACGCCGAGACCGGCTCGGAGCCGGTCAAGTGCGACCGCGAGGCCCTGGAATCCCTCGGCGTCGGGATCGTCGAGGCCGACCTCCTGGCCGAGGGCGACTACATCCGCCATGATTCGGCCAAGCTCGCCCGCGCCGTGCTGAGCCTGACCTAGGAGATCCGATGTCCGACCACCGCCCCCGCGTCGCCGTGATCCTGGCCGCCGGCAAGGGGACGCGCATGAAGTCCTCCCTGCCGAAGGTCCTGCACCGGGCGGCCGGCCAGCCGCTCCTCCAATGGGTGATCGACGCCGCCCGCGAGGCCGGCTGCGAGCGCATCCTGGTCGTCGTGGGCCACGGCGCCGAGCGCGTCCGCGAGGAGATCGCCGGGGACGACCTGGGCTGGGTCCTCCAGGCCGAGCAGAAGGGCACCGGCCACGCCCTGGCCCAGGGCGAGCCGGAGATTCCGGGCGAGGCCACCGTGCTGGTCCTCTCCGGCGACGTGCCCCTGCTCCAGCCCGCCACCCTGGCCCGCCTCGCCGAGGAAGCGGCCGAAGGCTGGGGCGCCATGGCGGTCGCCGAGCTGGACGAGCCGGGCTCCCTGGGCCGGGTGATCGTGGACGATGCGGGCACCTTCCAGAAAATCGTCGAGGCGCGGGACGCCTCCCCTGAGGAGCTGGCCGAGCGGCGGATCAACGCCGGCATCTACGCCTTCCCGGCGCCGGACATCTTCGACTACCTGCGGAAGGTGGACACCAACAACGCCCAGGGCGAGATCTACCTCACCGACGCCGTCACCAACGCCGCGAAGGACGGCAAGCCGGTGCGGCTGGTGACGCTCGACGATCCGGACGAGGCCCTGGGGGTCAACGACCGCTCGGAGCTGGCGCGCGTCCACCGCCTGCTCCTGGACCGCCGCCTGCTGGCCCTGATGAAGTCCGGCGTGACCATCCTGGATCCGGCGCGGACCGTGGTCGATCCCGGGGTGCGGATCGGCGAGGACACTATCCTCCATCCCGGGGTGTCCCTCCTGGGCGGCACCGTCATTGGCAGAGATTGCACGATCCACCAGGGCGCCTGGCTCCGGGACACGGCCGTGGGCGAGGGAGTAACCATCGAGCCTTACAGTGTTCTGGATTCCGCGGAGGTGGGGGACGGCTGCCGCGTGGGCCCCTTCGCCCGGCTGCGGCCGGCATCCCGCTTGCTGGAGGGAGCCCGGGTGGGGAACTTCGTCGAGGTGAAAAGCTCGCAACTCGGGGCGGGAGCCAAGGTGAGCCATCTCGCGTACGTCGGCGACGCCACCGTGGGCGAAGGCGCCAACCTGGGCGCCGGCGTGGTCACCTGCAACTATGATGGCGAGCGGAAACACGCCACCGAGATCGGCCCCGGCGCCTTCATCGGCAGCGACACCATGCTCGTGGCGCCCGTAAAAGTGGGCGCCGGAGCGTCGACGGCCGCGGGCTCGATCATCACCAAGAACGTCCCCGAGGGGGCGCTGGCGGTGGGCCGGGTGCGGCAGAAGAACCTGGACGGTTGGGCCGGCGGGCTGCGCCGCAAGCGCGGCCAAGCCAAGAAAGAGGACTAGCCATGTGCGGAATCGTGGGATACGTGGGGCAGCGCGAGGTCGTGCCCCTGCTGATGGACGGCCTGCGCCGGCTGGAGTACCGGGGCTACGACTCGGCCGGCGTCGTGGCGGTGGCGGACGGCGACTTCCAGACCGTCAAGGCCGAAGGCAAGCTCGACCGGCTCAAGGAGAAGCTGGAGAAGCAGCCCCTCTCCGGCCGCTACGGCCTCGGCCACACCCGCTGGGCCACCCATGGCCCGCCGAGCGAGCGCAACGCCCATCCCATGGTGGACTCCCGCCGCCGCCTGGCGCTGATCCACAACGGCATCATCGAGAACTTCCTGCCGCTCAAGAAGCGGCTGATCGCCGAGGGCTGGACCTTCACCTCGGACACCGACACCGAGGTGGTGGCGAACCTCATCTCCTCCTACCTGAACGGCAGCCTGCGCGACGCCGTCGCCAAGGCGGTCAAGGAGCTGGAGGGGATGTACGCCTTCGCCGTGGTGACGGTCGAGAGCGACCAGGAGATCGTGGCGGCCCGGCAAGGCCCGCCGCTGGTCATCGGCCTCTGCGAAGGGGAACAGTTCCTGGCCTCGGACCCGGCGGCCCTGCTCGCCAACACCAAGGACGTGATCTTCCTGGAGAACGGCGACATCGCGCGGCTCACCCCGGCCGGCGTCGAGGTCCATGACCGCACGGGCCAGACGGTGAAGCGCCCCGTCCAGCGCCTGAACTGGGACCCGATCCAGGCCGAGAAGGGCGGCTACAAGCATTTCATGCTCAAGGAAATCCACGAGCAGCCGCAGGTCGTGCAGGAGACCTTCGGCGGGCGCGTGGACTTCGAGAGCGCCGAGATCCTCTTCGACACCGTCAAGCTGACCCGTGAGGAGCTGGAGAAGATCGAGCGCCTTCATCTCCTCGCCTGCGGCACCTCCTGGCACGCCGGCCTGATCGGCAAGTTCCTGATCGAGGAGATCGCCCGCGTGCCCGTCGAGGTGGACTACGGCTCCGAGTACCGCTACCGCGACCCGATCGTCTCCGACCGGGTGCTGGCGGTGGGGATCTCGCAGTCCGGCGAGACGGCGGACACCCTCTCGGCCATGGAAGCCGCCCGGGACCGCGGGGCGCGCCTCTTCTCCGTCTGCAACGTGATCGGGAGCCAGGCGACGCGCATCAGCGAGGGGGTGATCTACACCCACGCCGGCCCCGAGATCGGCGTCGCCTCGACCAAGGCCTTCACCACCCAGCTCGTGGCCCTGTATCTGTTGGCCCTCTACCTGCGGCAGGTCAAGCTCGGCCAGGTCGAGCGGCACTACCTGGACGAGCTGACGCGCCTGCCCCAGGCGGTCGACGAGGTCATCCGCCTCCAGGAGCGGCACATGGACGAGCTGGCCCGCAAGTATCACCGCTCGCAGAACTTCCTCTACCTGGGCCGGGGCATCAACTACCCGATCGCCCTGGAGGGCGCACTGAAGCTCAAGGAGATCTCCTACATCCACGCCGAGGGCTACCCCGCCGGCGAGATGAAGCACGGCCCCATCGCGCTGATCGACGAGAACATGCCGGTGGTGGCCATCGCCACGGGGGATCACGTGGCCGAGAAGGTGATGAGCAACATGCAGGAGGTCAACGCCCGCGACGGCATCGTGATCGCCCTGACCGACCGCGACCCCGAGGATTTCGAAGGCATCGCCGACGAGCTGATCCAGGTCCCGACGGTCTCCTCCTGCCTGCAGCCGATCGTGAACGTGATCCCCCTGCAGCTCCTCGCCTACTTCATCGGCGTCCGGCGCGGCGCGGACGTGGATCAGCCGCGGAACCTGGCGAAGAGTGTGACGGTGGAGTGAGGGAGACATTGACCGCGATTCTGCACAGGGAAGGGGATATTTACGTCGCCGAGTGCCCCGAGGTTGGCACGGTCAGCCAGGGATCCTCACTGGAAGAGGCGATCACCAACCTGAAGGAAGCCACGGAGCTGTTCCTGGAGGAGTTCCCTCCGCCCGGGCATAAATGCCCGGGCTACCCCGAAACAGCCGGGTAAACCCGACTGATGGAGTCCCCTTCAGGGGGCTCTTTTGACTAGCCCGGGCATTTATGCCCGGGCGGGGGCTCAATGACCACCACCGCCGACGCCGTCTACACCCAGCGCCGCGACGCCTTCGCCGCCGAGGAGGCCCGGCTCGCCCGGATCTCCTTCCGGTTCTCCTCCTTCCGCGGCGTGCTGTTCCTGCTCTTCGTCGCCTGTCTGGCGGTGATCCTGGTCCAGTCGCGGATGCGGGAGTGGGAGTGGTGGGCCGGGGCGGCGTTCTGGTTCGTGGCGTTCATGGCGGTGCTGCCGTGGCACGACCGGATCATTCAGCGACAGCGCAGACAGGGAGAGCTGCGGAAGATCAACGAGGAGGGACTGCTCCGGATCGCCCGCGATTGGGAGCGCCTGCCGCTGCTGGCACTCCCCGAGCCTGACGACACCGAGCGCCCCGTGGCCCGGGATCTCAACCTCTTCGGCCGCGCCTCCCTCGCCCATCTGCTCGGGACGGTCCACACGCCTTTCGGCAAGTCGATCCTGGCGGACTGGCTGCTCCATCCGGCGGAGCCCCAGGAGATCGCGCGGCGCCAGGCGGCGGTCGCCGATCTCGCGCCGCAGATCGAGCTGCGGCAGGAGCTTCAGGCGGATGTCCGCCCCATGGAGAAGAAACAGCCGGACCTGGAGTCCTTCCTGCGGTGGGCCGAGGGAGAGCCGTGGATGATGCGGCGTCCCGGGTTGACCTGGGTGGCCCGGATTCTCGCTGTCGCGACTCCCGCGGCGCTTTTTGCATTCATCCTGACTCCCTTTCCGGCATTCCCATTCCTGCTGCTGTTGACGATCAATCTCGTCCTCAGCCATGTCTACTCGGGTCCAGTCAACGGCGCCTTCGACCTCCTCGAATCCAAGGACGGCGAGTTCCAGCTCTACGCCGGGGCTCTGGAACGTATCGCGGGGCATGCCTCGGTCTCCGAGGACCTGATGCTCCAGTCCAAGCCGGCTCATCACTGGATGGAGCGACTTCATAGCGGGGTCGAGCTGTCGCGCACCCGGCACTCGGCGTATCTTCACTTTCCCCTCCAGACGCTCTTCCTATGGGACTTCCACGTCCTGCGCCGGTTGGAGAGGTGGCAACAGGAGGCCGGTTCTCATGCCCGAGGATGGCTGGCGGCGCTCGGACGCTTCGAATCCCTCTCAGCCTTCGCGGGTTTGCGCTTCGATCATCCTGGGTGGTCCTTCCCCGAGGTGGCCTCCAGTACCGACCGCTACGACGCGCGGGATCTAGGCCATCCGCTGATCCGGGACGAGGCTCGGGTGACCAATGACGTGACGGTCGGCCCGCCGGGGACGTTCCTGCTGGTGACCGGCTCCAACATGTCCGGCAAGAGCACGCTCCTGCGCTCGATCGGGATCAACGCGGTGCTCGCCCAGGCGGGCGGGCCGGTCTGCGCCGCGGAGCTGCGGATGCCGCCGGCCACGCTGGCGACGAGCATCCTGGTGGAGGACTCGCTGGCCGAGGGCGTCTCCTTCTTCATGGCCGAGCTGAAGCGGATCCAGAAGATTGTCGAGGAATCCGACCGCCACCGGTCCGGCGGCCGCGTCCTCCTCTACCTCCTGGACGAGATCCTGCGCGGGACCAACACCTACGAGCGTCAGGTGGCGGTCCGCCGCGTGCTCCTCCACCTCCTCCGCCGGAACGCCATCGGCGCGATCTCCACCCACGACCTCCAGCTCGCCGAGGTGGAGGATCTGGTCGCCGCCGCCGTGCCGGTCCACTTCCAGGAGACGCTCCACCCCGGCGGCGATCCGCCCATGACCTTCGACTACAGGATGCGGCCGGGAGTGGCGACGACGGTCAACGCGCTGAAGCTGATGGAGCTGGTGGGACTCCGGACCGAGGATCTCTGAGGCGAAGGGGAAGGGAAAGCGGGGCGCCGCTGAGGGCGCCCCGCGGACCGATCAGGCCTGGACGGCCTTGGTCGCCGACGTGTGAGCGCCCGCCTCGACCGGGATGCGCATCCCGTAGAACGAGCGCCAGACGAAGAACATCGAGACCACGAAGAAGATGCCGGCCAGGGTCAGCCGCATCGTGGGCTCCATCTCGATCGCCAGCTCCACGGCCAGGAGGCCGAAGAGGGTGGTGAACTTGATGATCGGGTTCATGGCCACCGAGGAGGTGTCCTTGAACGGATCGCCCACGGTGTCGCCCACGACGGTGGCGGCATGGAGCGGCGTACCCTTCTCCTTCAGCTCCACCTCCACGATCTTCTTGGCGTTGTCCCAGGCGCCGCCGGCGTTGGCCATGAAGATCGCCTGGTAGAGACCGAAGATGGCGATCGAGATCAGGTAGCCGATGAAGAAGAACGGCTCCAGACAGGCGAACGCCAGAGTGCTGAAGAACACCGTCAGGAAGATGTTGAACATGCCCTTCTGGGCGTAGGTGGTGCAGATGCCCACGACCTTCTTGCTGTCCTCGGTCGACGCCTTGGCGGAGGTCGTGTCCAGCTTGATGTTGCGCTTGATGAACTCGACGGCCCGGTAGGCGCCGGTGGAGACCGCCTGCATGGAGGCGCCGCTGAACCAGTAGATGATGGCGCCGCCGGTGATCAGGCCGAGCAGGAACGGCGAGTGGAGCAGCGACAGCTTGTCGATGTTCTCCGTCAAGCCGTTGGTGAGCACGACGATGATCGAGAAGATCAGCGTCACCGCGCCGACCACGGCGGTGCCGATGAGCACCGGCTTGGCCGTGGCCTTGAAGGTGTTGCCGGCGCCGTCGTTGGCCTCCAGGTGGTGCTTGGCCGTCTCGAAGTCGGGCTTGAAGCCGAACTCCTTCTGGAGCTCGCCCTCGATGCCGGGGAGCGTCTCGATGGTGGAAAGCTCGTAGACGGACTGCGCGTTGTCGGTCACCGGACCGTAGGAGTCGACGGCGATGGTCACCGGACCCATGCCGAGAAAGCCGAAGGCCACGAGGCCGAAGGCGAAGATGGCCGGGGCGAGCATCAGGGTGACCGGCAGCGCCGTGCTGACACCGAAGGCGATGCCCATCAGGGCGACGATGGTCAGGCCCATCCAGTAGCCGCTGAAGTTGCCGGCGATCAGGCCCGCCAGGATGTTGAGCGACGCGCCGCCCTCGCGGGAGGCGGTCACGACTTCCTTCACGTGGGCGGACTCGGTGGAGGTGAAGACCTTGACGAACTCGGGGATCAGAGCGCCCGCCAGCGTGCCGCAGGAGATGATCGTCGAGAGCTTCCACCACAGCGTGCCGTCGCCCGCGAGGTCCGGGATCAGCAGGTAGGAGGCGACGTAGGTGACGACGATCGAGAGGATCGAGGTCAGCCAGACCAGCGAGGTCAGCGGCGCCTCGAAGTTCATCGTGTCGGCGTTGCCGTAGCGCGCCTTGGCGATCGTCTCGTTGACGCCGTAGGAGACGCCGCTGGTGACGATCATCATGATGCGCATGACGAAGATCCAGACCAGGAGCTGGACCTGGACCGTCGGGTTCGCCACCGCCAGCAGGATGAAGGTGATGAGCGCGACGCCGGTGACGCCGTAGGTCTCGAAGCCGTCCGCCGTCGGGCCGACCGAGTCGCCGGCGTTGTCGCCCACGCAGTCGGCGATCACGCCGGGGTTGCGCACGTCGTCTTCCTTGATGTTGAAGACGATCTTCATCAGGTCGGAGCCGATGTCGGCGATCTTGGTGAAGATGCCGCCGGCGATGCGCAGCGCCGCCGCGCCCAGCGACTCGCCGATGGCGAAGCCGATGAAGCAGGGGCCGGCGTAGTCGCGCGGGACGAAGAGAAGGATGGCGAGCATGATCACCAGCTCGACGCTGATCAGCAGCATGCCGATGCTGATGCCGGCCTTCAGCGGGATGGCGTAGGTCGGGAACGGCTTGCCCTTCAGGCTGGCGAAGGCCGCCCGCGAGTTGGCGAAGGTGTTGACCCGGATGCCGAACCAGGCGACGCCATAGCTGCCGGCGATGCCGACCAGGCTGAAGAGGAGGATGATCAGCACCTTGACCGGCTCGAAGTCCCGCAGGAAGTAGAAGTAGAAGATCATCACCGCGCCGATGAAGAGCTCGAGCAGCAGGATGAACTTGCCCTGGGTGACCAGGTAGGTCTTGCAAGTCTCGAAGATCAGCTCGGAGATCTCGCGCATCGAGCGGTGCACGGGCAGGTTCTTGAGCTGCACGTACTGCCAGAGGCCGAAGAGGAGCCCCAGGACGCAGACGACCAGTCCGGCGAGCAGCAGGGTGTGCCCGTCGATCCCGAAGAACGAGACGCTCCCGAGGTCCGGGAGCACGAGATCGGCTTCGCTGGCGGCGAAGGTGGGCGTTGCGGTGAGGATGGCGAGGACCGCCATCAGCCCGAGGAGCGGCAGCGCTCGAAGCGCCGGGCCGGTCCGGGCAATAAGGTTGCGTGTCGTCATAGTTCCTCCAATAACCTCCGGATTCCTTGGGAAAAAACGGACCTTCACAGCGCGAGACGAGACCTCGAGATCCCGGGGAGACCGGGCCGAGGCCGGACCGCGCTGACAGGGTTGATACCCAGACGTTCTTCCCGCCGGCCCGCGATCCCTGCCCTGGAGACGGGTGTACCAGAGCGGACCTGGCGTGAAGATCCGGGGGAAGGTATCACAACTGGGGGTGATTCCGAGCCGGGATCTTGCCCCACCGGTGCGATCTTCATAGAGTCTCCTCTATACTAAGCTGGCCTGAATAGCTTGTCAGAAGCGCAAGGGAGGGGCCCTGGCGCATCGACGGGTCTCCACTGGAGGATCGACGATGCAGTTCCGTGAGCTGACCGATCGTTATCAGCTTCAGAAGATCCTGAAGTCCACCCGTTTCGGGACCATCCTGCGGGCCACGGACAACCGCACGGGCGCGACGGTCGCGGTCAAGCTCATCACCGTGCCGCCTCAGCCAGGGGTCCAGCCGGGCGCGGCGCTGATGGCGGCGGCGCCGGCCTTCCAGAAGCTGGCGGTCACGCTGGCGGGGCTCCAGCACCCGAACCTCCCCGTCGTCCTCGACTTCGGGTTCACGACCGACGGCAGCGCCTTCCTGGTGCAGGAGCCGCTGGAGGGGAGGACGCTCGACACGCTGACCGGCGCCTCCCCCAACCAGATGCTGAGCCTGGTCGCGCAGGCCCTGGACGGTCTGGAGACGCTGGCAAGCCGCGGGCTGACCCATCACAACGTCTCGCCGGACAACGTCCTCGTCCTGCCGAACGGGCAGGTGAAGCTCACCGGGCTCGGCGCGGCCATCTTCCGGCCCCGCGGTCCGGAAGCGGCGGGGACGGAAAACGCCCGCTACCGCGCTCCCGAGCTGAACGAGGCCGGTCCGGCGGACTGGCGGGCCGACATCTACTCCCTGGCCCTCGTCGCCTGCGCCGCCATCGGGGCCACGGTGGGATTCGGCGACCCGCCGGTGGTGCAGCTGCCGCTGGCGGTGAGCTTCGAGCTGGAGAACGACGAGGCGCTCCGGCAGGCCCTCGAGCGCTCCCTGCGGCGGAACCCTGGAGAGCGCCCCACGCCGCCGCAGTTCCGGGAGGCGCTCCGCCTGGCGCTCGGCGGCGCGGCGACGGCCCCGCCTCCGGGCCAGGAGCCGGCGGCGCCCGCGCCGCTCCAGGCCGCCCCTCTCCCTCCCCCCATGTTGACGCCTCCGGACCCGGCGCCGAGCAACGTGACGCCCTTCCCGGCTCCAGCCCTGCCGAAGCCCGCGGCGGTCCCGCCGGCAGTTCCCGTGACGGCCGCCGCGGCGGCTCCCCTGACGGAGGAGGAGCAGGAGGAGGAGGTCCTCTCGGCGGTGGACGACGAGATCCTCAACGCTCTTCTCTCCGTCCCCGCGCCGCCGCCCCGGCTCCCGTCCAGCGCCGAGGCGCAGGGAAACGTGGTCCCCTTCCCCAGCGGCCCGGTCCCGGTGGCGAGCGCACCCAGGACGGCGGCCAAGAAGCCGAGGGCGCACCGCCGTCCGGCCGTGCTGGCGGTAATCGCCGGCGTGCTCGTGCTGGGCGCCCTGACCGCGTACTGGTTCCTGAGCCGTCCGAAGACGGCGGCGGAGACCGTTGCGGCGCCTCCTCCGCCCGCCCTCCCGGACTGGTTCCAGGATCCCCCGGTGGAGGAGCTGGAGCAGGCCCGGATGTACCTGGCCCTGGGAGAGGACCTGAAGGCGCGCAAGGTGCTGCGGGCGATCCCCTACGGCCAGCAGGGGTTGCTCTCGCCGGAAGCCTGCCGGACTCTGTCGTCCATCGAGGAGAACCTGGCCCTGGCCGGTCTCGAGCGGCTGCCCTCGGATCTCGCGGCGGCCCTGCGCGACGGCGACTTCGCGGCCCTCCAGGGCGCCATCGACGTCGGCACCGGGCAGGAGGCCGGGATGACCCCGGAGGTGCGGGCGGACTTCGACCGCGCCCGCGCCCTGGTCCAGACCTACGCCGAGGCGATGCTGGCGTCCGGGCGGGGGGAGCACGTGGCCGTGCTGGAGCGGCTCGCCGCCCTGAAGAGCCAGCTCCCGGAGTTGAGCGATCCCGAGGACCTGCGGGGCAAGGCCGCTTCAGCCCTGGAAGCCCAGGCGGAGGCGCTGACCCGCGAGGCGAGCTACGACAAGGCGCTGACCGTGATCGAGCCTATCGGCCGCACCTGGCCCGACCGGCCCGGCCACGAGGAGCGGGTGGCGAAATATCAGAAGTACAAGGAGGACGAGAAGGCGCAGGAGGCGATCCTCGCCACCCTCCCCACCGCCGAACGCCGGAAGACGCCCGAAGAAGGTCTCCAGATGCTGGAGGGGGTCGAGCCGACGCCCCACCTGGCGCCCCGGTTCGCCGAGGCCCGCGCCCGCCTGGAGGAGCTCCTGGCCCGGCTCGACAAAGAGCCGCCCAAGGTCGTGCTGCGTGACGGCTACCTCCTGGAGTACGCCCGCGGCACCGTGGCGGAGCTGAGCTTCCGGGCCACGGACGACCACAAGGTGAAGGACGTCAAGATCCTGGCCCGGCCTGAAGGGGGCAAGTGGAAGGAGCTGCCGGCGGAGAAGAGCCGCTCCTTCTACTTCACCGTGGAGATCGGGCCGGACTTCCACAAGAACGGCACGGTCGAGGTCTACGCGGTAGCCACCGACCTCTCGGGCCACGAGGGCATGCTGGGAAGCCGGGATCAACCGCTCGTCGTCAAGCGCAAACAGGGCTTCGAGCGGCTGATCCGGTAGGTCCGGCGGCGGTCACACGGGGAGCAGGGGGAGCCGCACGGCGGCGTTGTCGGCGGCGGCCCGCGGCGCTTCCTCCTCCTTCTCCTCGACGGCGGATTCGCCGGGGTTCAGGAAGAGGTTGGACTCCAGGTTGTACTGCCGGGTGTAGAGGGCGTGATACCTGCCGCCCAGGGCCAGCAGCTCCTCGTGCCGTCCCCGCTCGACGATCTTCCCCTCTTCCAGGACGAGGATGGCGTCCGCCCGGCGGATGGTGGAGAGGCGATGGGCGATGACGAAGGTCGTCCGTCCCTTCATCAGCTCCGCCAGACCCTCCTGGATCAGGGCCTCGCTCTCGCTGTCCAGGGACGAGGTCGCCTCGTCGAGGATCAGGATCTTGGGGTCCGCCAGGATCGCCCGCGCGATGGCCACCCGCTGGCGCTCGCCGCCCGAGAGCTTCACGCCGCGCTCGCCCACGATGGTGTCGTACCCCTCGGAGAGGCGGGCCACGAAGTCGTCGCAGCGGGCGATGCGCGCCGCTTCCAGCACCTCCTCCTCGGAGGCGTGGGGGCGGGCGTAGGCGATGTTCTCCAGCACCGTGCCGTCGAACAGGAAGTTGTCCTGGAACACCACCCCCAGGTGCGAGCGGTAGTCGCCGAGCCGCAGCTCCGCGAGGTCCTGGCCGTCGACCAGGATCCTTCCCGCGGTCGGGCGGTGGAAGGCGGCGACGAGGCCGATCAGCGTGCTCTTGCCCGAGCCGGAGGGCCCCACCAGCGCCGTCGAGGTGCCGGGCGAGGCCACCAGGGAGATGCCCTTGAGCACGGGGGTGTCCGGCTTGTACTCGAACCAGACGTCCTGAAGCTCGATGCGGCCCTCCAGGCTCAGCAGCGGCCTGCGGGCGGCCTCCCCCTCGTCTTCCCGCGCCTCGTTGCGGATCTCCCGGATGCGCTCCAGGCCCGCGAAGGCCTCGGTGATCTGGCTGCCGATGTTCACCACCTGCACCACCGGCCCCACCAGCATGCCGAGGTAGAGGGTGAACGAGAAGAAGTCGCCCACGGTCATCCGCTGTGCCAGGACGTCCCCCGCCCCCACCGCCATCAAGGTAATGCTGATGATCCCCAGCAGCAGCGTCGAGGCGGCGCCGATCATCGAGAAGCTGGTGATCGTCTTCGCCACGTTGCGGAACAGCCGGTGCGCCCCCTTGCTGAACACCAGGGCTTCCCGCTGCTCCGCCCCATAGGCCTTGACCACCCGTACGCCGGAGAACGACTCGGTGAGCCGGCCGGCCAGCTCGGAGTTGATCTTCGAGCGCTCTTTGAAGAGCGGCCGCAGGGTCTTGAAGGCCCACCGCAAGATGAGGGTGAACAGCGACAGCACGCCCAGCGCGATCAGGGTGAGCTTGACGTTGAGGTAGAAGAGGATGCACAGGGCGAGCGCCGCCTGCACCAGGCCGCCCACCACCTCGACCAGCCCGGTGCCCACCAGGTTGCGGATGCCCTCGGCGTCGTTCATCACCCGGGAGAGCAGGGATCCCGACTTGGTCTGCTCGTAGTAGCCCACCGAGAGCCGGCCCACGTGCTTCTGGACCTGCCGGCGCATCTCCGTGATCGACCTCTGGGCCGCCTTGCCGAGCACCTGGGAGAGGGCGAACGAGGTGACGGCCTGGATCAGGGTCGCCGCGCCGGCGGCGAAAACGAGCAGCGTGAGCATCTCCCGGTTGCCCTTGCCGATGACCTCGTCCAGCAGGAACTTGGTGGTGCCGGGCAGGACCAGCCCCGCGATCCGGCTGATCGTCATCAGGAGCAGCCCAAGGGCCAGGCGCCCCTTGCGGGCCTTCACCAGATCGATGGCGTCCTGGAGGACGGTGCGGCCCTTGAGGGACGACTTCTTGGAGGAGGATTCGGAAGACTCGGATTCGGCGGCACCGGGATGCCGCGAGGAGACAAGCCCGCCGTAGAGGCCCTGGCGGGCCGGCCGGCGGGGAGCGGAGATTTCGGCCATGAACGAGAGAACGGGCGGGGACGGGGCGGGATTCCCGCCCCTTTCTCCCCCGCTCCCGCTCAGCGGCCCCGGCCGGTGGAAGCCACCCGGATCTCCACCGGGTCGTCCAGCCGCAGGCTGACCACCGTGCCCTCGGAGAAGACGACCTCCTGGCCCGGGGTCCTGGAGGCGATGACGGCTCCGGCCGCGGCGCCGACGACCGCGCCGATGACGCCGCCCTTGGTGCGGTCGCTCTTCTTGAGCACGCGCCCCAGGATGGCGCCGCCCGCGGCGGCCCCGCCGATGGTGGCGGCGTCCCGGCCGGTCTCGCTCCGCCCCTGCTGGACGAACGAGGCTTCGATGGGCACTCGCGTGCCAGAGGGCAGCACCAGGTCGGTGAACGCCAGGGCCAGCCGCGCCCGGCCGCCGATCTTCTGCTGGATGGGCGCCGCCTCGGTCACCTGGCCCAGGATCTCCGAGCCCGTCGGGATGACGACGTGCCCTTCCTCGCGGATGTCGTTGGCGACGCGGACGCGGAAAGTGTCGCCCTCGCGGCTGGTGTTGCTCGCCACCGTCTCGGTGAACTCGACGTCCAACTGCGTGCCGGCCGGCACGGTTGCGTAGGTGACGAGGGACGGCGCGCGCTCCGCCTCGGGCTCAGGCTCGGGTTCGGGCTCAGGCTCCGCTTCCCGGACGGGCTCCTCGCGGGGCGCCGCCGCAGGTTCGGCGCGCTCGACCACTCTCTCCTCGGCGCGCGGCGCCGTGGAGGGACGGAGCGGAGCAGGACGCAAGGCGGCGCGGGTCTCCCCCTCGCGCTCCCGGAGCAGGCGCTCGCGGGCGTCGAGCTCGGCCTGCCGGGCCGCCAGGTCGCTTTCCCGCGTCCGCAGATCCGCGTCGTCCTGGATCTCCACGGACTTCGGCGGGTTGTTCAGGTCGTTGAGCTCGGGCGTGACCGTGGCCATGGACGCCCCATGGTCGGACGGAATCTCTTCGGGAATCCTCTCTCCGCGGTCGCAGGCGAAGCTGAAAAGCGCCGCCACGGCGAGCGCCGGGAGAAGGGAATGTTGGATGGTGCTTTTCATGGCTGTTTCCTCACTGTTGCGTCTCCCGGAGGAGAAAACAGCAAGGCCGGTGCCATGGGGATGAGGGACGGTTCAGCGCTTGCGGGACGGATCGAACCGGAGCACCTCGCCCGAGGGCTCCGCGCCAGTCCCTTCCTCCTCCGGCTCGACGGCGCGAAGGGGAGCCGCCTCCTCGGCGTCCTCTGCGGTGGACGGTGATTCGAGGCGAAGGCCGAAGTTCGCGGACGGGTCGGCGAAGGCGGTGAGCGCCGCGAACGGCACCAGGAGCCGCTGGCGCGAGCCGCCGAATCTCAGCACCACGGAGAACGCCTCCGGCGTGACCTCCAGGTCCCAGAACTGGTTCTGGAGGATGATGGTCATCTCCTGGGGATACTGGTCGCGGAGCATGCGGGGGATGTCGACCCCGGGCGCGTCCGTGCGGAAGCCGATGTAGAAGTGGTGCTCGCCCGGCAGGTCGTGCTCGGCGACCTGCTCCAGGACGCGGCGCACGATGTCCCGCATGGCTTGCTGCAGAAGGGCTGGATAGTCGATCTTGTCCGGCTCCATACCGACTCCGGAGCATACCGCACTTCGGCAAGCGCTCACGGCGGCTCGACGGTGCCCGCCGGCGTCCACGGGCCGCAGCGGGCGATCCGCCACGCCGCCTTCCAGCTCCCGGTCCAGGCGCCGTATTTCCGGATCGCCCCTTCCGCGTAGTGGCTGCAGGTGGGCTTGAAGCGGCACCGCACCCCGAAGCTCCCCATCCGCGGCGAGAGGGTCGCCTGATAGAGGTGGATGGCGCCGAGCAGGACGCGGGCCGAGATCTGGTTCCGGGGCGCGCGGACGAGGTCGAGGACCAGGACGAGCAGGATCGCCAGGACGATCCCCCATCTCTTGAGACGGCGGCGGCGCGACTCCTCCATGCCGCAAGCTTAGCCGGTCACCAGGGCAGCGTGCCGGTGGCGGCCCTGCCGAGCCAGAGGGCAACCAGGGCGAAGGCGTGGCCGATGAGCAGGACGTCCAGCCGGACCGGCAGCCGGAAAGGCCGGCGCGCCGCCAGGGCGGCGCCCCACGCCGCCCAGCCCAGGCCCAGCTCCAGGGCGAGGACGAACGACAAGGGGTGGTCCTTGGCGGCGGCGGCCCACTCCCCCTTGGCGAGATGGGCGAAGGCGCGGGTCATCCCGCACCCGGGGCAGGGCAGGTGGAACAGCCTCCGGCTGAGGCAGATCGAGCCGGAGGCGTCGCCGGAGGGGGCCCAGGCGTGGAAGGCGGCGAGGCCGGCCAGTCCGAAGAGGCCCGCGAGGACCCACGACAGGACGGGCCGGCGTCTCACCATCCCAAAGCTCACTGATTGGCCATGACTCCCTGGAGGACGGCCATGCCGCCCCAGAAGAACACCCACACGATCGTGAAGACCAGCAGGATCGTGCCGATGATGCCGAGGATCTTCGCCGCCTTGGCCAGACCCTCGCCGGCGGCGGGAGAGCGGCCCTCGGCGATCGCCCTGAGCTCCTGGTTGCCCAGGTACCAGGCGACCGGCGCCAGGAGGCCGCAGCAGACGATGCCTAGGATACCCAGGACGAGCGCGGTGATCGCCTGGTTGCTGGATGATTGAGGTTGCCCTGGATTCGCGACGGTCATTCAGACCCTCCCTTTCAAGATCAGAAGCGATCGACGTATTGGCTGAGGCCCGGGATGACCAGCCGGTCCCCGTTGACACCCTTGACGATAGCGACGATGTGCGCCACCAGCACGATCAGCCAGAAGACGACGCTGAGCATGCAGCCCGTGCAGCCGAGGTCCAGGAACGAGACGGCCGTGGAGAAGATGCTGAGCAGGATCCAGATCACCACCTCGGCGCCGAACATCAGCAGCCCGTTCTTGGCGTGCCACTGCACCTCGCGGTCGTTCTTCTCGACCAGGAACGGGATCAGCGCCAGGAGCCCGAGATACGACAGCACGATCATGATCGTCCGGTTCGGGCTGACCGAGCCCGGCGTTCCACCCGGCGGAGGAGGCGTCCCGGTCGGTGGAGGAGGCGGGGTGTAGGACGGGGGCGGCGGAACGGTCGGTTCACTCATCGCGGTCCTCTCCTTTCAACGGGGGATGATCACCGGCGCAACTTTGACGTCAGTCTATACAACCCCGGGGTCCCGGACAAGAAAACCGCTTCCATTTCATCGGTTTAAGGAGTATCCAGAACGATCCCGAGATCCGCCAGCGCCTCCCGCAAAGCTTCCCGGCGCTCCTCATGGACGACGAGGACCAGCCGGGCCACCGCGCCGTACTCCTCCGCCGCCAGCTCCACCTCTGGAGGGCGGATCAGGCGCTTCACGGCCCCGACCTTGTCGTAGGGGACTTCGAGGGTCAGCCGGACCGTGGGCGCGCGGGAGATCACCGGCAGGGTCTGGAGCGCCTCGCGGACCGCCGCGGCGTAGGCCCGCGCGAGCCCGCCTTTGCCCAGCTTGACGCCGCCGAACCAGCGCACCACCACCGCCATGACGTCCGAGAGGCCGGCCCCGCGGAGCACCTGGAGGATGGGAACCCCGGCGGTGCCGGCGGGCTCGCCGGCGTCCGCGCTCCGCTCGCAGGGCGGCTCGCCCAGCCGCCAGGCCCAGCAGTGATGGGTGGCGTCGGGAAACTCCCGCTCCAGGCCGGCGAGGAGATCCCGGGCGGCGGCCTCGTCCGCCGCCGGCCCGACCACCGCCAGGAACACCGAGCCCTTCTCGCGGATCTCGGCCCGGGCCTCCCCGCCGGGAGCGCGGTAGGAGGCCATCGCGGCTCAGGCCCGGCCGGTCACCCGGTCGTAGATGGCCCGGTAGCGCTGCACCACGGCCTCCTGGCTGAACACCTCGACGGCCCGGCGGCGACCCGCTTCGCCCATCGT
Source organism: Thermoanaerobaculia bacterium (assembly GCA_036376245.1). Classification (GTDB taxonomy): domain Bacteria; phylum Acidobacteriota; class Thermoanaerobaculia; order Multivoradales; family UBA5704; genus DATARR01. Next base: position 327,483 of record DASVAS010000007.1, read on the forward strand.
CCGCCGCAGGTCCTCGTCCTGGAGAAGGCGGAGCGCCGCCGCCGCCATCCCCTCGACGTCCCCCACCGGACAGAGGTACCCGGTCTCGCCGTCCACCACCACCTCGGGGAGGCCGCCGGCGTTGGTGGCGATCACCGGCACCTCGCAGGACATGGCCTCCAGCGCGGCCAGGCCGAAGGACTCGCTCTCCGAGGGCAGCAGGAAGAGGTCGGCCCCCGCCAGCACCTCTTCGACCAGGGGGAGACTGCCGACGAAGGTGATGCCGCCGCAGATGCGGTTCTCCCGGCAGTACTGCTCCACCTTGCCGCGGTCGGGACCGTCCCCCACCAGGATCAGGCGGCTGGGGACCTTGCGCCAGATCCGCTCGAAGGTGCCGATCACGTCCAGCACGCGCTTGACCGGCCGGAAGTTCGAGATATGGACCAGCAGGCGCTCCCCAGGCTGCGCCCAGCGCCGCGCCCCCGGGCCGGTGCGGGCCGCCTCGTAGCGGGCCGGATCGATGAAGTTGGGGACCACGTCGATGTGGTTCTGGATCTGGAGCTGCTCGATGGTGGTGCGGCGCAGCGACTGCGAGACGGCGGTGACGGCGTCGCTCTGCAGGATGCCCCAGCGGGTCGTCTCCAGGTAGTTGGGGTCGTTGCCCACCAGGGTGACGTCGGTGCCGTGGAGCGTGGTCACCACCTTGAGCGGCTGCGGGTCCACGATCTGCCGCGCCAGCACCGCCGAGACCGCGTTGGGGATGGCGTAGTGGACGTGCAGCACGTCCAGCGCCGCGTGCCGCGCCACCTCGACCATCTTGGTCGAGAGGGCGAGGGAGTACGGCGGGTAGTTGTCGAACAGCGGATAGGTGGGGGTCACCACCTCGTGGAAGGTGATCCGCGGGTTGAGCATCGACAGCCGCGAGGGCAGGGCGTAGCTGATGACGTGGATCTCGTCCCCGCGGTCGGCCAGGGCCATGGCCAGCTCCGTGGCCACGATCCCCGAGCCGCCGTAGGTCGGGTAGCAACTGATGCCGATCCTCATCGCACTCCTCCCGGCAGAATGGCCATCGGGTCGCTCACGGCCAGCGGCAGCCGGCTCCAGAACGGCTCGCCGAAGGCCGCGTTGATCAGCAGCCCGAAGTGACGCGCCCGCCCCTCCACCGCCTGCCAGAACTCCGGCGTGGCGATCTTGGTCGCGGGCCGGGTGTCCCCCCCGGGCTGGTGGAACTGGCTGCGGTGGGCGCGCAAGGACTCCAGCTTGGCCTCCCAGACCGCTGAGACGTCGACGATGAAGCTGGGCTCGAACGGGTCGTGCTGCATGTAGGAGAAGGTCGCCGCCGGCCGGTGCGGCGGCCCCGCCTCGGGCGCGCGGTTCTTCAGGCCGGCGTAGAAGCAGGCCGCCTCCACGAGCTGATGGGAGCGCGAATGGTCCGGATGGCGGTCGCGCGGCGTGGGTCCCAGGACCAGGTCCGGCCGCAGCCGGCGGATCACGGCGATCAGCTCGTCCTCCTCGGCCTTGCCGTGGCGCAGGGCGCCGTCGCCGCAGTCCAGGAGCTCCAGCACCTCGGCGCCCAGGGCCTCGGCGGCCTTGCGGGCCTCGGCGCCGCGCTCCTCCGGGGTGCCGCGGGTGCCCTGCTCCCCCCGCGTCAGGTGCACGATCCCCACCTTGCGCCCCTGCCGGGCCAGCAGGGCCAGGGTGCCGCCACACCCCAGCTCCACGTCGTCCGGGTGGGAACCGATCGCCAGCACGTCCAGCTTCATGGCCTCATTCCTCCATCGTCAGGGCACGATGACCTGCAGGCGCGTGGCGTCCAGGTCCAACTGCTCCCAGCAGCTACTTACGAACGACGGACCGAGCTTTCCCGGGAAGTGGGACGACACGACGACCCGCTCCTGCGGCCGGCCGAGGGGCAGGCAGGTCTCCCGGAGCTGCTGGATGCGGCGGTTGAGCACCTCGTTCTTGCGCGCCGCCGCCGCGGTCGCCTTCTCGCCGAACAGGTCGAGGGCGCGGAGGATCTGCTCCCGCGTCTTCTCGTACGGCCGCTCCAGGTTGGGATCGGCCTCCAGGGCCGGCCGCAGCCCGTCCAGGGCTTCCGCTACCTGTTGGCGGACCGGCCCCACCAGGTCGCCCCCTTCCCGGCCGGCGAGCCAGCGGTCGAGATCCGCCGGATCGCCCAGCAGGACGGTCAGGGGGAGACCCAGCTCCTCCAGCCGCTCGGCCTGTTTCGGTTCCAGGACCAGCGTCTGGGGCCGGAACGCCGACCACGGCGCCTCGATTCCCAGCGTCGCGTGGGTGGCGGCGGCCTGAGCCATGTACGACAGCTCGCCGGGACCCAGCACCTGGAGCGTCGAGCCCAGCACGGCGTCCTGGATGGCGGGGCGGGCCAGCACTCCGGGGGAGACCACCGAGGGGTTCTCCTCGATGATCCCCAGCAGCTCCTCGACGCCGCCGGGCGCGTCGTCCCGGCCGCGCAGGACGTAGCCGTCCTCGCCGCGCCACTCGATCCGCCGGCGCTCGCCGCGGCGGAGCAGGAAGAGCGGGCTCAGTCCCCGCTGCGGGCTCACCTGGAGCGGATACCCCCGGGCCTCGATCAGGGCGTCGCGGGCGGCCAGGGCCTCCTCCAGCTCCCGCCTGCGCTCCACCAGCCGGCGCAGCCAGGGGCGCTGGGCCGTCTTGAGGGCCGGCAGCATGGCGTCCAGGAGGAGCGGACAGCGGGGTCCCAGGATGTGGGCCATCAGGCGGCAGAAGGCCTCGCCGAAGCGGGCGTCCGGCCGGTACCAGCGGGCGAGGGTCTGTGTCCACTCGGCGTAGGCCTCGCCGGGCACGGCCTCGGCCATGCCGCGCAGCACGTCGTCGATCCCCGGACCCAGCGTCCGCATGCCGAGGGGCGTCAGCGGCTCGGGATCGGGACCGAGGTCGAGGGCGCGGGGGCCGTCCGCAGCCAGCACCACGGCGGACGCCGCTTCGGCCCAGTCGTGGTCCTCGGTGGCGACCCAGAAGACGGCCACCGCCGGCTCCCCGGCCTCCTCCAGGGCCGCGGCCCAGCGCACGGCCGCGATCATCTTGGCCAGGCAGTAGAGGGGACCGCCGAAGATCCCCGGCTGCTGGCCGGTCACCACGACGCGGGTGGCGGGATCGGCGAGCTTGCGGGCGAGCCGGTCGGCGTTCTCGTTGCCGTAGCCGCGGTTGGCCACCGCCAGGGCCTCGGCCAGCTCGCGGCGGTCCGGCGCCGGGGGAGGGAAGCCCACCGGCAGCTTGCCCGGCGGCAGGAAGCGCAGCGGCTCCAGGAGGTCGGTGTCCCGGCCGCTCAGCCAGGCCGCCGGCAGCGGGGCCAGGAGCCCGGCCGCGGCCAGGTCGACCCGCGTCAGGGGGCTCTCAGACCGGCTTTGTAGCGAGGATGATGAGGCGTTCGCTGTCACGCTCGTAAAGGTCTCCCTGGAAATTGCCGAAAAGCCCGGCGACCTCGAGCCCCGCCCAGCGCAGGCCGATGGTCACCTCCTCCGGCTGATAGATCCGCACGCTCTCCAGGAACGTGCGGGGGGGCTCGCCGGGAGCGCTCACCACGATGCGCTTGTTGATCCGCTGTCTTCCGGCGTCATACCAACGCTCGATCTCGGTCCGGCGGGCGTCCAGCTCCTGCCCGTCGCGCGGCTTCAGGTTCGCCAGCGCCGGACCGGGGTTCATCAGGTCGATCAGGAACCAGCCTCCGGGGGCCAGAACGCGCACGGCCTCCTCCAGCACCCTGAAATTCTCCCGCTCGCTCTCGAAATAGCCGAACGAGGTGAAGAAGTTCAGCACCCAGTCGAAGCTCTCCGCCGCGAACGGCAGGCGGCGCATGTCACCGGCCACCCGGGGGAGTCCGTCCGCCCGCGCCAGCAGGGTCAGCGACAGGTCGAGCCCCAGCGTCCGGTACCCCCGCCGGCGCAGCGCCGCGGTGTGCCGGCCGGCGCCGCACGCGAGGTCCAGGACGGCCCGGGGCCTCGGCCCCTCCAGATGGCGCTCGACGAAGCCGACGTGCTCCTCCGCCTCGGACTCGTCGCGGTGGGAGTACAGCTCCAGGTACTCCTCGCCGAACCACTCCTTATACCAGGGCATGCAGGGGGATCTCCGGAATCGGGGTTCCAGTCCGGTGACAGGCCGGCCACGCGCCGGAAGGATATGCTATCGCCATGTCCGTGGAATGGATCGAGGTGGCGGGGGGCCGCTTCTGGATGGGCGGCGGGCCGCGGGACAACGAGAACCCGCGGCACGAGGTGGCGGTCGCGTCGTTCCGGCTGACCCGGACGCAGGTGACAAGAGAGTTTTATCAGACGTTCCTGGACGAGACCGGCCATCCCGCGCCGGATTTCTGGGACGAGCCGGCCTTCGCCCATCCCCGCATGCCGGCGGTGGGGCCTTCCTGGGAAGACGCCGTCGCCTTCTGTGCCTGGGCGAGCGGCCGGCTGGGCCTCGCCGTCCGTCTCCCCACGGAGGCCGAGTGGGAGCGCGCGGCGCGGGCCGGCCGCGACGTCCTCTACCCCTGGGGTGACGATCCCCCGGAATCCCTGCCCGACTACGGCCGCCGCTGGCTGACCGGGCCGGAGCCTGTGGACGCCTATCCGTCGCTCCATCCCCTGGGCTTCCTGGGCCTGGGGGAGAACGTCCACGAGTGGTGCTCGGACTGGTACGACGCCCATTACTACGAGGTCTCGCCGGTGGACGATCCGCGGGGACCTGCGGCCGGCATCCGGCGCGCCTCGCGGGGCGGCGCCTGGCGGCACGAGGTCAAGGCGAGCCGCTGCGCGGCCCGCTCGGCGATCCCGCCGAAGATGCGCTACAGCGACTACGGATTCCGCCTCGCCGCGGACGGGAGCACCCCATGACCCTGCGTCCCTCGGGCCGCGCCGCCTCCTACGCCTTCCTGGCGGGCTACCTCCTCCACACCGTGGTCGCGTTCCTCGTCTGGCAAACCTGGGGCGACATCGGCCGGGGCAACGTCCTCACCTGGGTCGACTTCCCTGTCTCCCTCGCCTTCCTCCACCTGGACGACACGCCCTTTCTGACCGCCAGCCTGCTCGCCGGAGGGCTCCAGTGGGCGGTGATCGCCGCGCTGCTGACGCTGTTCCTGGGACGGATGGTGCGGCGGGGAGCGTAGGGAAAGTCCAGCGTCCTTGCCGGTTGGGGCGGTCTCCCCTTCGAGACCTCACCCTCGATCCCTCTCCCATCTCCCTGCCGCCCGCCCCGGGAGAGGGAGGGCCCTACGATTGAGGTCTTCTTGAGATCGGCAAGACGCTTCCTTATCGTTCCCCCTCTCCCGGGTGGGGGACGGGGGATGGGAGAGGGGGCCAGGGGGTGAGGTTTCGAAGGGCACCCCGCCCCGGCCGGGCAGCCGGCCTGTGAAGGACTGTTTACCGCGCGAAGCCCCCGGCGGCCTTGCCGGAGAGCTCCATGAGGATGCCGATCAGGCGGGCGGTGTTCACAGGCTTGGGGACGTATTCGGTATAGCCTTCGCGCAGCACGCGCTGGCGGTCCTCCTCCTGCGCGAAGGCGGTCACGGCCACCGCGGGCAGGCGCCGGCCGGAGCCCGCTTCCCGGGCGCGCACGGTCCGGATGAGCTCGTAACCGTCCATGCCCGGCATGCCGATGTCGCTGACCAGCACGTCGAAGACTTCGGCGTCCAGCAGGTCCAGGGCCTCGGCGGCGGAGCTGACGGCGACCACCGCCGCGCCGTAGTCCTGGAGGAAGCGGGCCACGGCTTCCCGCGTGTCCGGCTCGTCCTCGACGATCAGCAGCCGCACCCCTTCCAGGCCGGCCGGGGCCTCGGCGCCGGCGGCGGCGTCCGGCAGGCCGGCCGACGTCTCGTCCTCCCCCAGGGAGCCGGCGGCGCGGGGGATCGTGACCGAGAAGGTCGCCCCCAGGCCTTCGCCGGCGCTCTCGGCGCGGACCGCCCCGCCGTGCAGCTCCACGAGATGGCTGACGACCGCCAGCCCCAGCCCCAGGCCGCCGTGGCGGCGCGTGGTCGAGGGATCGGCCTGCCGGAAGGGGTCGAAGACGTACGGCAGGAACTGCGGCTTGATGCCCTGCCCCGTGTCGCTCACCACGATCTCGGCTTGATGATCGTCCGCCCGCAGGGAGACCCGGACCTGTCCGCCCTCCGGCGTGAACTTCACGGCGTTGGACAGCAGGTTGAGCAGGATCTGCTGGAGCCGCTCGGGATCGCCGCGCACCACCGGGGCGCGGTCGGCGTCGCAGTCGAGGCGGACGCCCTTGGCCTGCGCGGCCGGGGTGATCGTGGCGGCCGCCGAGGCGACGATCTCGGCGAGGCAGACGGTCTGCGGCTTCAACCGGATCTTGCCGCTGACGATGCGGCTCATGTCCAGCAGGTCTTCGATCAGCAGCGCCTGCATGCGCGCGTTGCGGAGGATGGCCTCCAGCCCCTGGGCCAGGACGTCCCCCTTGACGCTCCCTCCCCCCTCGCAAAGGATCTGCGCCCAGCCGAGGATGGCGTTGAGCGGCGTCCGCAGCTCGTGGGAGACGATGGCCAGGAAGTCGTCCTTCAGCCGGCTGGCCCGCTCGGCCTCGGAGCGCGCCGCCCGCTCGCTCTCCATGGTGCGGGTGAGGTCGAGGGTGCGCTCTTGCACCCGCGCCTCCAGCTCCTCGTTGGCCTCCCGCAACGCCTCCTCGGCCTTCTGGCGCTCGGCGACCTCGTTCTCCAGGGCCTCGTTGGCCGCGGCCAGCGCGCGGGTCTTGCGGAAGAGGTCGGCGAAGACGGCGATCTTGGAGCGCAGGATGTCCGGGTTGACCGGCTTCGTCAGGTAGTCGACGGCGCCGACGTCGTAGCCCCGGAGCACGTCCCGCTCCTCGGACATGTGGGCGGTCAGAAAGAGGATGGGGACGTCGCGGGTGCGCTTGCGCTGCTTGATGAGGTGCGCCAGCTCGATGCCGCTGGTGCCGGGCATCATGATGTCGAGCACGATGGCGGCGAACTCGTCCGTCAGCAGCGCCAGCAGGGCCTCGTCGGCGGTCTGGGCGCGGACGAGCCGGTAGCCGGACGTGCCGAGGATGCTCTCGAGCACGTCGAGGTTCCGCGGCTCGTCGTCGACGAGGAGGATGTTGACCCGCCCGGCCATCCCTCCCAGGACTCCGGCGCCGCCCTCGCCCACAGGGCTGTCGTTCAACGGTATAGCCATACCCGCAACAGCGAGAGGAGCTGGTCCGTGTTCACCGGCTTGGCGATGTAGTCGGACGCGCCGGCTCCAAGGCACTTCTCGCGGTCTCCCTTCATCGCCTTGGCGGTCAGCGCCAGGATGGGCAGCGTGCGGAACCTGGGATCCTTGCGGATCTCGCGCATGGTTTCGTAGCCGTCCATCTCGGGCATCATGATATCCATCAGCACCACGCTCAGGTCGGGCGTGTTCTGGATCATCTCGATCGCCTGGCGCCCGTTGGTGGCGCTCACCACGTCCATCTCCTGGTTCTCCAGCACGGTGGTGAGAGCGAAGATGTTCCGCACGTCGTCGTCCACCACCAGCACCTTGCGGTGGCGCAGCACCTCGGTGGAGCCGTGGAGCCGCGCGAGGAGCTCGCGCTTGTTCTCGGGCAGGTCGGCCATGATCCGATGGAGGAACAGCGCCGTTTCGTCGAGCAGCCGCTCGGGCGACTGCACGTCCTTGAGGATCACGCTCTTCGCCACCTGCTTCAGCCGCGCCTCCTCCTCGGCGGTGAGTTGCTTGCCGGTGAAGACGACCACGGGCACGTCGCGCAGCCGCGGCTCGGACTGCACCTTCTCCAGCAGCTCGAAGCCGCTCATGTCGGGCAGGCGGAGGTCGACGACGCAGCAGCCGAAGTCGCGGTCGAGCAGGGCCTCCAGACCCTCGCCGCCGGTGCCGACGGCGGTGATCTCGATGTCGTCGTGATCCAGCAGTTGGACGATGCTCTCGCGCTCGATGTCGTTGTCCTCGATCACCAGCAGCCGCTTGGTGTGCGGCGTGACGTAGGTCTTGATGCGGTCGAACGCCGTCTCCAGGTCCTCGGTGGTGGCCGGCTTGATCAGGTAGGCGAAGGCGCCGTGCGAGAGGCCGTGCTGCCGCTCCTCCTCCACCGAGATCATCTGCACCGGGATGTGCCGCGTCGCCGGATCGAGCTTGAGGTTGTTGAGCACCGTCCAGCCGAGCATGTCGGGCAGGAAGACGTCGAGCGTGATCGCCGTGGGCAGGAACTCGCGGGCCAGCGAGAGCGCCACCAGCCCGCGGTTGGCCACGATGCCCTTGAAGCCCTTGTCGCGGGCGAGGCCGAGCAGGATGCGCGCGTAGTGCGGATCGTCGTCCACGATCAGCAGCACGTTGTCGCCTTCCTGGATGTCGTCGCGGTCGTCGGGGACGATGTCCTCCCCCTTGGCCACCGCCAGCACCGGCATGGACAGCATGGGCCGCATGGACGGCTGGGAGGAGAGGGCGTCCGGCGACGGAGAGGTGGCCGGCAGCGTGACCGGGCGGGCGGGACCGGTGTAGGTCATCGGCAGGTAGAGCGTGAAGGTGCTGCCCTGGCCCGGCGTGCTGACCAGCCGGATCTCGCCGCCCAGCAGGGTGGCGAGCTCGCGGCTGATCGCCAACCCCAAGCCGGTGCCGCCGTACTTGCGGCTGGTGCCGGCGTCGGCCTGCTGGAAGGCCTCGAAGATGAGCCTCTGCTTCTCCGGCGCGATGCCGATGCCGGTGTCGACGACGCTGAAGGCGATCGCCGTCTGCGCCCGGCCGAGCACCGGGTGGTCCGGCGACCAGCCCTCGGTGACGTCGCGCACGGCCATCGAGACGTGCCCCTGGGTGGTGAACTTGAAGGCGTTGGAGAGCAGGTTCTTGAGGATCTGCTGCAACCGCTTCGGATCGCTGCTGAAGGTGCGCGGCAGCGTCGGGCTGACCTCGACGTAGAACGGCAGGCTCTTCGACTCCGCGATGTGGTGGAAGGTGCGCTCCACGCTGTCGCGCAGCGAGTTGAAAGTGATCTCCTCCGCCTCCACGGTCACCGTGCCGGACTCGATCTTGGAAAGGTCGAGAATGTCGTTGATCAGCGTCAGCAGGTCGGTGCCGGCCGAGTGGATGTTGCGGGCGAACTCGACCTGCTTGCCCGTGAGGTTGCCGGCCGCGTTGCCGGCCAGCTCCTGGCCGAGGATGAGGATGGAGTTGAGCGGCGTGCGCAGCTCGTGGGACATGTTGGCCAGGAATTCGGACTTGTACTTGGAGGTGAGGGCCAGCTCGGCGGCCTTTTCCTCCAGCGCCCGGCGGGCCTGCTCCACTTCCTTGTTCTTGCGCTCCACCTCGACGTTCTGCTCGGCGAGCTGCTTGGCCTTGGAGGCCAGCTCCTCGTTGGTCTGCTGCAGCTCGCTCTGGCGCGTCTGCAGCTCGAGGGTGAGCTGCTGCGACTGCTCGAGCAGGTTCTCCGTCCGCATGGTGGCTTCGATGGTGTTCAGCACCACGCCGATGGACTGCGTGAGCTGCTCCAGGAAGGCCAGGTGAGTCTCCGTGAACGGATACAGCGAGGCCAGCTCGACCACCGCCTTGGTCTCGCCTTCGAAGAGCACCGGCAGCACCACGATGTTGACCGGCTTCGCCTCGCCCAGGCTGGAGCTGATCCGCACGTAATCGCCGGGCAGGCCGTCGAGCAGGATGCGCTGCTTCTCCAGGGCGCACTGTCCCACCAGGCCGCTGCCGATCCCGATGCGCTCGGCCTGATCGTCCAGCGTGGCATAGCCGGCGAGCAGGCGCAGCGACGGCTTCTCGCCGGGCTCCGCCGTCTCCATCTGGTAGACGGCGCCCTGCTGCGCGTGGACCAGCGGCGCCAGCTCCGAGAGCAGCGTCTGGCCCACCGTCACCAGGTCGCGCTGGCCCTGGAGCATGCGGGTGAACTTGGCGAGGTTGGTCTTCAGCCAGTCCTGCTCCTGGTTGCGCTCGGTGGTGCCGCGCAGGTTGTCGATCATCGTGTTGATGTTGTCCTTGAGCTCCGCCACCTCGCCGCGGGTCTCCACCTGGATGGAGCGCGTCAGGTCGCCCTTGGTCACCGCGGTCGCCACCTCGGCGATGGCGCGCACCTGGTTGGTCAGGTTGGCGGCCAGCAGGTTGACGTTGCCGGTGAGGTCCTTCCAGGTGCCGGCGGCGCCGGGCACGTTGGCCTGGCCGCCGAGACGCCCTTCCACGCCGACCTCGCGGGCCACGTTGGTGACCTGCTCGGCGAACGTCGCCAGGGTGTCCGTCATGTTGTTGATCGTTTCGGCCAGCGCCGCCACCTCGCCCTTGGCTTCCACGGTGAGCTTCTGGCGCAGGTTGCCGTCCGCCACCGCGGTCACCACCTTCACGATGCCGCGCACCTGGTCGGTCAGGTTGGCGGCCATGACGTTCACCGAGTCGGTGAGGTCCTTCCAGGTGCCCGCCACGCCCGGCACCTGCGCCTGGCCGCCGAGCTTGCCCTCGGTGCCCACCTCGCGCGCCACGCGCGTCACCTCGGCCGCGAAGGCGTTGAGCTGGTCCACCATCGTATTGATCGTGTTCTTCAGCTCCAGGATCTCGCCCTTCACGTCCACCGTGATCTTGCGCGACAGGTCGCCGCGGGCCACGGCCGTGGTCACCTCGGCGATGTTGCGCACCTGGGCGGTGAGGTTGGTGCCCATGGCGTTCACCGAGTCGGTGAGGTCCTTCCAGGTGCCCGCCACGCCCGGCACCTCCGCCTGCCCGCCCAGACGGCCCTCGGTGCCCACCTCGCGCGCCACGCGCGTCACCTCGGACGCGAACGAGCGGAGCTGCTCCACCATCGTGTTGATGGCTTCCTTGAGCTGCAGGATCTCGCCGCGTACGTCCACCGTGATCTTCTTCGACAGGTCGCCGTTGGCCACCGCGATCGTCACGTCCGCGATGTTGCGCACCTGGCCGGTGAGGTTCGAAGCCATCGAGTTGACGTTGTCGGTCAGGTCCTTCCAGGTGCCGGCCACGCCGGCCACCGCGGCCTGACCGCCGAGCTTGCCCTCGGTGCCGACCTCGCGGGCCACGCGGCTGACCTCGGAGGCGAAGGCGTTGAGCTGGTCCACCATCGTATTGATGGTGTTTTTCAGCTCCAGGATCTCGCCCTTCACGTCCACCGTGATCTTGCGCGAGAGGTCGCCGCGCGCGATGGCCGTCGCCACGTCCGCGATGTTGCGCACCTGGCCGGTGAGGTTCGACGCCATCGAGTTGACGTTGTCGGTGAGGTCCTTCCAGGTGCCGGCCACGCCGGGCACCTCGGCCTGGCCGCCCAGGCGGCCTTCCGTGCCCACCTCGCGCGCCACGCGCGTCACCTCCGACGCGAACGAGCGGAGCTGCTCCACCATCGTGTTGATGGTGTCCTTGAGCTGCAGGATCTCGCCGCGCACGTCCACCGTGATCTTCTTCGACAGGTCGCCGTTGGCCACCGCGATCGTCACCTCGGCGATGTTGCGCACCTGGGCGGTGAGGTTGCCGGCCATCTGGTTGACGTTGTCGGTGAGGTCCTTCCAGGTGCCGGCGACCCCGGGCACCTCGGCCTGGCCGCCGAGGCGGCCTTCGGTGCCCACCTCGCGCGCCACGCGCGTCACCTCGGAAGCGAACCCGTTGAGCTGGTCCACCATCGTATTGATGGTGTCCTTGATCTGCAGGATCTCGCCCTTCACCTCGACGGTGATCTTCTGCCGCAGGTCGCCGGTCGCGATGGCCGTCGCCACCTTGGACACGTCGCGGAGCTGCACCGTGAGGTTGGAGGCCATCAGGTTGACGTTGTCGGTGAGGTCCTTCCAGGTGCCCGCCACGCCGGACACCGCCGCCTGGCCGCCCAGGCGCCCTTCCGTGCCGACTTCGCGCGCCACGCGCGTCACCTCGGACGCGAACGCGTTGAGCTGGTCCACCATCGTATTGATCGTGTTTTTCAGCTCCAGGATCTCGCCCTTCACGTCCACCGTGATCTTGCGCGACAGGTCGCCGCGCGCGATGGCCGTCGCCACGTCCGCGATGTTGCGCACCTGGCCCGTCAGGTTCGACGCCATCGAGTTCACCGAGTCGGTGAGGTCCTTCCAGGTGCCGGCCACGCCGGGCACCACCGCCTGGCCGCCCAGCTTGCCTTCGGTGCCGACTTCGCGCGCCACGCGCGTCACCTCGGCCGCGAAAGCGTTGAGCTGGTCCACCATGGTGTTGATGGCTTCCTTGAGCTGCAGGATCTCGCCGCGCACGTCGACGGTGATCTTCTTCGACAGGTCGCCGTTGGCCACCGCGATCGTCACCTCGGCGATGTTGCGCACCTGACCGGTGAGGTTCGACGCCATCGAGTTGACGTTGTCGGTGAGGTCCTTCCAGGTGCCGGCCACGCCCGGCACCGCCGCCTGGCCGCCCAGCTTGCCCTCGGTGCCCACCTCGCGCGCCACGCGGCTCACCTCGGAGGCGAAGGCGTTGAGCTGGTCCACCATGGTGTTGATGGTGTCCTTGAGCTCCAGGATCTCGCCCTTCACGTCCACGGTGATCTTGCGCGACAGGTCGCCGCGGGCCACGGCGGTGGTCACCTCGGCGATGTTGCGCACCTGGGCGGTGAGGTTGGTGCCCATGGCGTTCACCGAGTCGGTGAGGTCCTTCCAGGTGCCGGCCACGCCGGGCACCACCGCCTGGCCGCCCAGCTTGCCCTCGGTGCCCACCTCGCGCGCCACGCGGCTCACTTCGGAGGCGAAGGCGTTGAGCTGGTCCACCATCGTATTGATCGTATTTTTCAGCTCCAGGATCTCGCCTTCGACGTCCACCGTGATCTTGCGCGACAGGTCGCCGCGGGCCACGGCCGTGGTCACCTCGGCGATGTTGCGCACCTGGTTGGTGAGGTTGGAGGCCATGGCGTTCACCGAGTCGGTGAGGTCTTTCCAGGTGCCGGCCACGCCGGGCACCACCGCCTGGCCGCCGAGCTTGCCCTCGGTGCCCACCTCGCGCGCCACGCGCGTCACCTCGGAGGCGAAGGAGCGGAGCTGGTCCACCATGGTGTTGATGGCTTCCTTGAGCTGCAGGATCTCGCCGCGCACGTCGACGGTGATCTTCTTGGAGAGGTCGCCGCTGGCCACGGCGATGGTCACCTCGGCGATGTTGCGCACCTGGGCGGTGAGGTTGCCGGCCATCTGGTTGACGGAATCGGTGAGGTCCTTCCACACGCCCGACACGCCCTTCACCTGCGCCTGGCCGCCGAGCTTGCCCTCGGTGCCGACCTCGCGGGCCACGCGCGTCACCTCGGAGGTGAACACCGAGAGCTGGTCGATCATCTTGTTGACCAGCTTGGCCGAGCGGAGGAACTCGCCCTCCAGGGGCCGGCCGTCCACCTCCAGGGCCATGGCCTGGCCGAGGTCGCCCTTGGCCACGGCGCCCACGGCGCGGGTCACCTCGGTGGTGGGCCAGACCAGGTCGTCGATCAGGGTGTTGATCGAGGCCACCTCGTCGGCCCAGCCGCCGGCGACGCCGGGCACGGTCATCCGCTGTTTCAGCTTTCCTTCTTTTCCGACCACCCGGCAGACGCGGGTGGTCTCCTGGGCACGGCGCTCGCTGACGGCCAGGATGTCGTTGAAGGCGTCGGCGATCTTGCCGTGGATGCCGTCCAGGTCGACCGGCAGCCGCACGGCGAAGTTGCCGCTGCGGAAGGCCAGCATGGCGGCCAGCAACTGGCGGGAGAAGGCGTCCCCGTCAGGGGACATGTTGGTGGGCAGGGCTCCCTGGTCGATCGGGGAGCCCGAGTCCCAGGAAGAAGGAATATTCTGAGCCGGTTCCATGGAGCACCTTCCCTAAGACCTGAAAAAATTGCGTGGGTCTGGGAGGTGCGGAACCCCTCCCCCGTCCCGCCGCTTCCATCTGGTTCGATCCGAGAGGCTATGACAGCGTCAACGGAGGCGAACGGGTATGCTGCCACAACCCGGCGTCGGCCTCAAGGATTCCTGCCGCGGGGGAGGGGGGATAGAAGTATAGCGAAAGGCCCCCTGGGAGCGCCGGCGTCCCGCCGGCCGGCTTACTTCGCTTTTTTGGTTGGTCTGGCCGGCGGGACGCCGGCGCTCCCAGGGGCCTACTCCGCTTCCTGCTGGCTCCCCTGCTCCACGAAGACGGGCCTCTGATACGGCGCGGAATCCTTCGCGGCGATCAGCTTCCGCTCGAGGGCGATGAGCTGCCGCCAGGTCTCGCCGTCCGGGGACTCCAGGGTGGCCGCCAGGCTGGCGAAGAGGGCTTCCGCGCGCTCGAATTCGCCGAGTTGGCGGTCGAGCTCGCCGATCAGGAACTGGACCGCGACGCCATTCTCACGCTCCCGGCTGACGCTCCCGAGGGACCGGCTGTAGGCGTCCCGGGCGGCGCGTAAGTAGGGGTGGTAACGCTCAGGCTTCTTGTATTCGACCTCCCAGGAGGCCTGAAGGTACATGTCGCCGATCGCCTCGTCGTCCTCTCCCTGGAACTCGAAAATTTTGGCCAGCAGGAAGTAGGAGGAGGAAGAATGCTCCTTCGCGAGGCGCTTGTACTCCTTCGAGAAGATGAAGGGACGGAGACGCTTCTTCACCTCGGGGTCGAGCTCCTCGTCATACACCACGAAGTGGCACTTCGGACAGACCGGAATGATCCACGGCGCCGGAGTCGGTCCCACCGGCTTCAGGTCCAGACGCACGCCCTCCTGGTACCCCGAGCCGTCCACCATGGCGGTGAACCGCTTGCCGTCGATGGGGCACTTGAATTCCTGGGTCGTGAAGGTGTGCGCGCCGGCGGATGTCGCCAGGCCGAGAAACAGCGCGAACAAGACCAGAACAGCGGGAAGCTCGGCTCGTCTCATGACGATGTCTCCTTGTGCGCCCTCTTGGGGGGATAGACCGTCCGTCCCCGGGGAAAATTCCCGGCCAGAGGCGGTATGCTGCCGCCGAAAGGAACCGCGGATGAGATCCCAGACTCCTGCCGCCGTCGTACTCGCCGGCCTCCTCTCCCTCTTCGCGCCGGCTCCGGCGAACGCGGAGGAGATCGCCAGCCCCCGCCTCAACGCCCTCCACAAGGAATTGCAGGCCGGAGGGCCGGCCGCGCTGGAGACGTTCTGGCGGCGCATCGCCCAGGAGGGCACGCCGCTGATCGAGCCCGCCGAAGGGGGGAAGGACGAAGTGCTGGTGACCTTCCTCTGGCGCGGCGGCGACGAGACGCGGAACGTCGTGGCGGTCGCCTCCGCCGCCGACCTGGGCACCGAGGAAAGCCTCGCCGCCGCCCGGATGAGCCGCCTGCCCGGCACGGACATCTGGCATCAGACCCGCCGGATGAGGTCCGACGCCCGCTTCGCCTACGCCTTCTCCGTCAACGATCCCCTCACGCCTCTGGAGAAGGCTGCTCCCGAGGAAGAAGAGGCGCGCTGGACCGCGCTGAAGCCCGATCCGCTCAATCCGCGCAAGGCGGGCGCGCCCCTGGCCTCGCTGGCCGAGCTGCCGGCGGCACCGGCACAGCCCTGGATCGAGCCGCGCCCGGGCGTCCCCGCGGGCCGCGTCGAGGAGAACCAGTTCCGCAGCGGGCGGCTCGGCAACGAGCGCATCGTCCGCGTCTACACGCCCCCCGGCTACGATCCCAAGGGTCAGCCCTACGGCCTCGTGGTCTTCCTGGACGGCCGGACCTACTCCTCCGACATCCCGGGACCGACCATCCTGGACAACCTCCTCGCCGCCGGGAAGATCCCGCCCCTGGTGGCGGTCTTCGTGGCCAATCCCAGCGTCGAGGCGCGTGTCCAGGAGATGACCTGCCACCCGCCGTTCGCCGACTTCCTGGCGCTGGAGCTGATCCCCTGGGTCCGCAGCGGCTACCGCGTCACGACCGAGCCCGCCCGCACGGCGATCGTCGGCTCCAGCCTGGGCGGCCTGGCCGCCGCCTTCGCGGCCTTCAAGCATCCGGAGGTCTTCGGCAACGTCCTCTCGCTCTCCGGCTCCTTCAATTGGACGCCGCGGGACGACGCCGAGCCCGAATGGCTCGCCCGCCAGCTCGCCGCCGGCCCGAAGCTGCCGCTGCGCTTCTACCTGGAAGCGGGATTGATGGAGAACCGCGTGCGCCCGGACGGCACCAGCCTGCTGGGCTCCAACCGTCACCTGCGCACCGTGCTGCAGGCCAAGGGCTACGACGCCCAATATCGGGAATTCAACGGCGGCCATTCCATCCTGAGCTGGCGGGGCTCCGTGGCGGACGGGATCCTGGCGCTGTTCGGGAAAAACTGACGATTTACGGCCATACCCAGGACCACGCCTGGGTATTTCCACTCTCGAATCCGTCCCCAAAGATGGCGAACGGGCTCGGCCCCGAGACGGTGCCGCTGAAACCGATCCAGTCTCCCCGGGTCGTATAGGAGATCTCGCTTTCCTGCTGCCCCGTGGCGACGAATCCTGAGACCGGGGCTGTCACGTACGCGTAGGCCGTGGCCTCGAAAGCCAGAGAACCTCCCGCGTTTCCCAAGAGTCTCCAGGCGCCGGCGGCCACGGACGCCGCCTCGCCCTCCACCCTACCGCCCGCCGAGGGTCCGCTGGCCAGCTCAATTCGATCTCCAGGTGTGATGAACGCTCCAATCGACTCGCTGACTTCCAGTTTGTAGCGCCATTCCTTCTCTGTTCTGCCCGCCAGGCTCAGCCACGCGACCGGCGTCAGGCTCATCCTGTCCGACGATGTTGCCGCGGACTTGGACACCAGTGCACTTGCAGTCAGCGACACCCCGCCCAGAGACTCGGAATCTGCGGGGGGAGATCCAGTCCACTGAACGGGAAGGCGAGGCGCGCGACTCTCCCGCGCCGCGGACTCGAGTTCTTGCTCGTATTCACTGGCGGTCATCCTGCCTTTGGTCACCGTATCGCTATTCGGATGATAGGTGTAGATATCCACCACCCCCTCGCCGATCCCTCGGTTGAACATCCGAAACCCGCCATTGCCCAGGATCACCATTTCGTTGGCCGCCTGTAGATAGAAACAGCCGCCGATCCACCCCTTCCTGCCTGGGGCGCTGTTCAGAACCCGCTCCACACGATACCCCCAATCCGAACCGGGTCCGCACCGGATCCATATCTTTGCCGCATACGAGGGGAAGTGAATCTCGCGATCCAGCAGGTAACCGGACGTGCTGGTGTCACATTGCCGGATGTCGGAAATCCTGCCGGAATACCTGGAGTAAGGTTGCCAATCGCTGACGAAGCCGTCGCTCACAGCACTGCCGCCCAGCTCGACCAAATAGGAGGTGTGAGGGGTGATGAAGAACACGCTGCTGCCCGACTTGAATGCCTCAAAGGAGAGCTTGGGTATCCCCACTCGCAGAAAATGCCGGCCCGCTCCGGCGAGCTCCCATTTCATGAACAGGAGGTTGCCTGTCGCCGTGAAGTGCCCTCCCCATCCAGATCCAACGCTCACAAAAGCTGACAAGGATCCAGCGGTCGAGCCGGAGACGGCATGAGTCCGGGTAGTGCCGTAAGCTACTCCCCACGCTGGGTCGGAACTGACGAAATCGGAGACTTCGGCGTACCATGCCGGCGGCACGCCGAACTTCAGCGTGGAAATGACTGGCTCACAAGGAAGGCCGGCAAAGCCACAGGCATAAAGCTGGTCCACCGTGTGACTCTCTTGCCACCAGTACACAACGCTTTGCGCGAAAAGGCGCGGTTGAAGCGGTTCCACCGTTGAGCACGCCAAAGCCCAAAGGCTGATGAGGAGGAGGCGAGCTCGGGTTCTATTCATCTGGCTGCCTACGGCCGGCGCCCGCGATCGTTGTCCTGGTTGCGTGCAGTCGGGTCCGGCGCGTCGAGACCTTGATACGCCGCATCGGCGCTCGTGGCTGGATGCAGCACGATCGTGTAGGAGATGTTGCCGTCCACTTCGAGGTCATCCACTCCGGTCACCGTTATAGTCCGAGGGAGGTTCCAGTCCGCGGGAGTGAAGCGCAAAGACTCGGGAAAGACGGTTCCTTCCGTCGTATCTCCGCTGGACAGAGCGAGGATCACGTCAGCTGTCGGCTGGCTCGTCAGCGCGATCGTGAAGGTGTCGCTCCCGCCATCCTCGTCGGTCCTCAGACCGGAGCGTGGCCGGACATCGGCGCCGGCTTTGTCGTCCTCGCGGAGAGTGACCGTGTGAGCGGCGGTAGTGAGAAGCGCCCCCGTCGGGCTGCCGAGTTGGGCTGTAAAGCTCTCGTCGCCTTCAACCACGAAATCGTCGAGGAGGGGAATGGTTACGGTCAGCGCGATCCCGGAGGGCGTCCCCGCCGCGAAAGACAGGGTGCCCGACGCGGCCGTGTAGTCCTGGCCCGCCTGGGCCGTACCGTCGGCGGTCGAGTAACCGACGGTGACGGCGCCGAGGCTGGGCAGGCCGTCGGAGGTGGTGAGGACCACGGAGAGCACGACCGAGTTGGCCTTTTCCGACAGGCTGCTCGCGGTTGCCGTAAAGGCCACCGTGCGCGTCTGCTCGACGTACTTGAGGAGGAGGAGGTCCGAACCGGTCGTCGAGCCCACGGAGTCCCCCGCCACGTACACGCCGCCAAGCGCATCGAGAGCCACGCCGTACCCGTAGTCGTTGGAGCCGTTGTCGTACGCCACGGCCCATTGTTGCGTTCCGGCGGCGTCGTACTTGACGAGCCGGACGTCGTCGTCGACGCCGTTCCAGGAGTAGCCGGCCACATAGACGTTGCCGCCGCCATCGAGCGCCAGGGATTGGCCGAGCTCGAAGTCTCCGTTGTCGTAGTTGGCGACCCATCGCCTGGCCCCTGAGGCATCCCAGGAAAGCGTCAGGAAATCGTAGTCCGAGCCGTTGTAGGTGAAGCCCGTCGCATAGGTGTTCCCGGCGGCATCGGCGGCAATCCAAAGCGGTATATCCTGACCACCGCCATCGTAAGAGGATCTCCACTCCTGCGCTCCTGAGCTGTCGTACTTGACGATCGAGACATCCTCCCTCTGCCCACCGAGCAGATAGAGGTTCCCGCCAGCGGTCTGGGCCATGTGGTTCACGCTGAAATGGATATCGCGCACCGTCCACTGCAAGGTTCCGGCGGCGTCGTACTTGAGAGTGGAGGTGTCCCATTCGAGATCGGAACCCTGGGAGGAGCCGCTGACGATGACGTTTCCCGCCGCGTCGATCTCCACCTCGGTCCCGAGGTCGGTCCTGCCGCCGTCATAGGTCGTGGACCACAGCAGAGCACCCGCGGCGTCGTACTTGACGGTCAGGAAGTCATAGGGGTTGGGACCATTGAGAGTTCGGCCGATCACCAGGACGTTGCCGCTGGCGTCGACCGCGATGTCGCCCGGGAGGTCCAGCCCTCCACCGTCATAGGCGGCGCGCCAGAGCAGCGTTCCGCTGGGGTCGTACTTGGCGGTCTGGAAGTCGTAGTTGGTTGAACCTTGCGGCAGCGAAAAAGCCGTGACATAGACGTTGCCGCCGCTATCCACCGTCAAGGCTACAGGCTCGTCGTCATAGCCGGTGTCGAGGACCGAGACCCACTGGCGGACACCGGCCGAGTCGAGCTTCGCGAGACGGACATCCCAGTTGCGGCCGTTGAAGGAACTGCCCGCCATCCAGGCGCTGCCAGCCGGGTCCAGGGCCAGGGTCTTGCGGTTCGAGAAGAAGCCGCTCCGCGATCCGAAGAAGTCCGCCGCGTTATCCGTGGCGCCCTCCCGGGCGGACCACAGCTCCGTGCCACCGCCGTCGTATTTGACCACCCGAAGGTCGGCGTTCACGTCGAACGAGGTTCCCGCGACGTAGACGTTGCCGAGCGGGTCCACCAGCACCGCCTGGGCCTGGTCTTCACCGGGACCGTCGTAGGTGGCCTCCCACCGCTTCGCACCCGAAGGATCGTATTGGATCGTATGGAAGCCACCCGCCGTTCCCGCCTGGGCGCGGCCGGTCACCGTGACGTTGCCGCCGCTGTCGACTGCGATGTCGTAGGAGATATCGAACCCGCCGCCGTTGTCGTAGGTTGCGCTCCAGAGCGGCGCGCCCGAGGAGTTGTATTTCAACGTCAGGAAATCGCCCTGCGTCGGCGTATCGGACTGGCCGGTTACGTAGACGTTGCCGCCGCCGTCCACAGCGAGGGAAAACCCGATATCCCAACTGCCGCCGTCGTAGACGGCCTCCCACTGCTGCCCTCCCCCGCCGCCGAGCTTCAGGGTCAGGATGTCCTGATTTCCCGATAATTGCCTATATCCGGTGAGGTAGAGGTTGCCGGCGCCATCCAGGTCCAGGTCATAGACGTCGAGCGCGCCCGCGCCGCCATACACGCTGGCCCACTGCTGTACTCCGGCGCTGTCGTACTTCACGGTCTTGAAGCCGCTGCCGGCGGCGTAGACGTTGCCGGCGGAATCCACTTCGATCACCTGCGCCGTTCCACCGCCGCTCGTCACCGACCATTGCTGCACGCCGGCGGCGTCGAGCTTGAGGACGCGGAAGCCCGAGGCGGCTCCGGCCACGTAGGTGTTGCCAAGGGAGTCCGCCGCCAGGGCGTTGAAGCGCTGGAAACCGGGGCCGATGGTCCGTATCCACTGGCGGGAGCCGTCGCCCCCGTCAAACTTGGCCACGAACCAGGAGAGCGACGACTGACGGCCAAGCACGGTGACATCGCCGTTGCCGTCAAGCGCCAGACTGTAGGCCTGGTCGCCGTAGCCGCTGTCGTAAGTCGCCGTCCACCGCCGCGCACCTCCCGCGTCAAACTTCATGACCACGATGTCGAATCCCTGAACGCCGCCTCCATAGAGAGTGCCGATGACGTAAACGTTTCCCAGCGTGTCCATCGCCATGGACTGACTCTGGACGCCTCGGCCGGGGCCCGCTCCGAGCTCGGTGTACGAATCTGTGAGAATGCCGCCGTCCCTTGCCGTCCATGCGAGATTTTGAGCGGACAACGAGGCGCTGGTGAGGAGAAAAAGCGCGACGGTCAGCGAGAAGTTGAACGAGGCGGAAGCTCGCGGCATTTCAAGATCCTTTCCAGGCGCCTTGCGGCATACAGTGACTGAAAGAAGGCTAGCCCCTGGCGCGACGAATCACAATCTTATGCAGGACACGCCAAAGTCGGCCTTGTCTCTGATTCTATGTACGCCACCCAGCCTCGGGAGCCCAGCCCATCGTCATCGGAGATAGCGCGCCGTCTCAGGAGATGGTGATATTTCTGCGGAGGCAAGACGCCAATCCGCTCTTTCATGTAACGCGGCGCCCCTTGGATCGCCTATTGACACAGATGACCCGCGTTTTCCGGTCATTCCCAGAGCACGGCTCTCTTTCAAGTGGTTTGTAGGGGGAGGATCGACCAACAAAAGCGCCCCGACGCTTCGCGTCGCAGGGCCCATCGGAGGCATTCATGGCATACACCCTACGCTCCACCCTTGACCTCACGCAGGTCAAAGACCTCAAACGCGATGAGCCGTTGCGCGTCGCCGCCGTCCGCGACGGGCGGGTGCTCGGCTCGCGCCTGATCGATCTGTCCAAGGTCAAGGCGCTCGACAAGATCGCCGTCGACGTTCCCTTCGATCTGCCGCCGCGCGAGAGCCCCGAGGGCGTCGAGCTGCGCATCGGTCCCGAAGCGCCGGACGCGATCCTGCCGCACTACGACGCGCTCGCCCTGCGGCCGACCCGCGAACAGATCACGGCCTTGAAACCGGGCGCCGTCCTCGACCTCGGAAGACAGAAGATCTCCAACGCGATCTATATCGGCTGGTGGCGGAACTGCCACCGCTACACCGTGACCGGGCGCCTCGTCCGGCAGGTCGTGCGCGGCAATTCAATCTGCAACGAACCCGTGCCCGGCGCCGTCGTCGAGGCCTACGACGTCGACCGCTTCTTCTTCTGGCTGCGCAAGACGTTGATCACCACGGCGACGACCGACACCAACGGCGTCTTCACGATGACCTTCCGCTGGTGTTGCTGGCGGTGGTGGTTCTATCCCTATCTCGGCTGGTACATCGACCAGCCGCAGTGGGACAAGCTCCGCGACCTGCTCGGGCGCTTCCGCCAACTGGTGCCGAACGTGCCCATCCCCATCGATCCCAATCCGCCCGACCCGCAGACCCTTCTGCGGTTGGCCAAGACCCTGGACGCTTTCGATCCCCATGGCGCCGGGAACATCTCGCTGCCCTCCGCCAAGAACCTGCCATCGGTTTTCACTTCGATCGACAACGTCTCGCAGGTGGGATCGACGCTCCCCGTGAGGAGGCTGACGGCCGAGGCGAACAAGGTGCTCGCCGACATCCGGGCTTTCTATCCGTGGTGGTGGTGGCGCGGCACCGACTGCTTCCCCGACCTCCTCTTCCGCGCGACGCAGGCGGCGGCCGGCGGGATCGTGATCTATGACGAGCCCTTCTCGGCCACCCGCTGGGATGTCTCGCCGGTGCCATCGCCCTACAACGTGGGCAACCTGCTGGCCAGCGACGAAGCCATCTCCGTCGACATCTGCCAGGATGACCCCCCGGAGGGCGACTGCTTCAAATTCACGGACGTCGGCACGATCCAGGTGCCGCAGATCGGCTCGGTCGCCACCGGCGGCGCGCTCGCCGGCTACGCCCATCCCGGAAGCCTTGACGAAGCGTTCGGGGGCACGCTGAACATCTACGGCCGCTTCGGCCTGGTGACGATCACCAATCCGGCCTCCTTCGTCGATTATTACAAGATCCAGGTGGCGCCATGGGGAGGCGATCCGACCAACCTGCCGGCCGACGCGGCCTTCAGCGACGTCCCCTACGCGCGCCTCGGCCGCCTCGGCCGCCATTACTGGGGCGTCGTCCCCACACCGGCGCCTCATGAGGCCTGGATCCCGGCCGACCTCGGACCCGAGCCGGGCGCGGGACCGACGCAGGGGCTCTATCGCACCGTGGAGAGCTTCCAGCGCGAGTTCGAAGCGGCGAACGGCGGACCGCCCGGCCCCTGGGGCTGGATCTGGACGGCCGCGCAGTGGATCGCCAACATCGACACCAGCTATCTCCCCAACGGCCTGGCGGTGCTGCGGCTCGTCGGCTACCGTCAGTCGGGCGGCACCCTGACGTCGCGGGTCATGCTCAACTGCACGCTCGCGACCTCGGAACAGTCGGTGGAGCTGCTGCCGCTCGCGCTCGACAACACGCCGCTGACCGACGTCACGATCTCCGGGATCGACATCAACTCCGTCCCCTATCCGTCCGCGGTCTGCCAGGAGCTGCCGCTGAAGGCGGGCGACGTGGTCACCATCCACTTCCGGGCGAACGATCCCAGGAACCATCTGAGAGACTTCTCGCTCAACGAGCACCACCGGCTGGACTGCGGCGCATCCCTGCTCAACGCGTCGCTGGCCGGCGAGCCCGCATCGACGGTGGGCGTGTCGAATTACGCGGCGTACATCGCGGCGGTCGGTTCGGCGGCACGGCCGTCCTGGAACGGCGGCAGCTACAAGGTCAACGTCGTCGTCGGCCCGCCGCCGCCGGCCTCCGCGGGCTGCAACGACTGCGGGTACGACCGGCTGCACTTCCCGTTCGGCGGCGCCTATGACATCCGCCTCAACGCGTGGAAGCGGGTCACCAACGGCTACGGCCTGCTCTTCGGCGACGAATCGAACATGCTCGTAGTCGTCAAGCGCACCGACGCGCCATGATTTCGGAAGTCGGGGCCGCCGGCCTTCGGGCCGGCGGCTCCGGCCTCCCTTGTGAACCGATCATGAACGACTGGTCACCCTGGTTCCGCCTGACGCTGAGCGTCCTCGCCACCTGGCGGGTGTCGCATCTGATCGCATCGGAGGACGGTCCTTTCGATGTCATCGTGCGCCTCCGCCAGCGCGCCGGCGACGGCGTCCTCGGAAAACTGATGGATTGCCCTTATTGCCTGAGCCTCTGGATCGCCGCCCCGCTGGCGCTCCTCCTCGCCGACGGCGCCGTCGCTTGGTGCGTGGCCTGGCTGGCGATCTCCGGCGGCGCCTTGCTGCTCGAGAAGCTTTCACGATCCGCCACGCCGCGGAACCCTGCCGCGGAACCCATGATCTTCCCTCTCCCTGGAGATTACGACGATGTCATGCTGCGGACAGAAACGCGCGATGCTGTCGACCCAGACCGCCCCGTCCCCTCAACCCACGCCGGCCCGCGTGCCTGACGCATCGCACACGATGCTGCGCCACGCGCGGCCGGGGACCATCGTGCTCCGCGGCCCGTCTTCGGGACGGATCTACCGCTTCTCGAAGGATGCGGCCACGGCCGTGCTCAACGACGACGCGGGCGCCCTGCTCCGCACCGGCGCTCTGGAGCGCGCGAACCGATAAGGTTTGATCAGCCGCCCAGCTTGCTCAGCGTGAACGCGATCAGGAATCCCAGGACTGCGATCAGGCCCGCGAAGTCGTGCGCCTGCTCGAAGGCTTCGGGGATCATCGTGTCCACCAGCATGGCCAGGATGGCGCCCGCCGCCACCGCGGTCGTGGCGGCCACGATCTCCGGCGAGGCTCCCCGGAAGAGGGTGAAGCCGATGAGCGCGGCCACGCCCGACACCGCCGCGATTCCCGCCCATACGCCGAAAATGTAACGTGCCGTGCGCCCGGCTTTCTTCATCCCCGCGGCGCTCGAAAGACCTTCGGGTATGTTCGAGAGAAAAATCGCCGCGACCGTCACTGAGCTCACCGCGCCTCCGGCCAGCATGCTCAACCCGATGACGATCGATTCGGGGATGCCGTCCAGCAGCGCGCCGACCGCGATCGCCAGGCCGCTCCCCTCGTCCTCCTGCTCGGAAGGCTGCAGTCCGCCGGAACGTTTGCGATGCTTCGCTCCCTGCCGGGCCAGCAGCCAGTTCGCCACCGTATAGACGACGGCACCTCCCAGGAACCCGGCCGCGGTCGAATCGAAACCGCCCCGCCGGTACGCCTCGTCCATGAGCTCGAAGGAGAGAGCCGATATCAAGACGCCGCTTCCGAAGGCCATGATCGCGGCGATCAGACGCTGCGGCACGCGCACGAAATACCCTACGGCGGCGCCGAGGAGCAGAGCCGCTCCCGCCACCAGGCCCCAGAATCCCGCCTCAACCCATGCCGGCATCATCGTTATCCCACTGAGTCCTGATTTTAAACCCTACGGCTCCTGGCGCGGAACCCGAAAACGTTGCCTAACGCCCCCGGCAAGCATATCCTCTGTTCTGGCCATGAAACCCGCCGCCAGCCTCTCCCTGGATCTCGACAACCTCTGGTCCTATCTCAAGATCCATGGCGATCCGGCTTGGGAGTCGCTGCCGTCCTTTCTGGACGTGCTCGTCCCCCGGGTGCTCCAGTTCCTCGCGGAGCGGGGGCTCAGGATCACGTTCTTCGTGGTGGGCCAGGACGCGGCGCGGGAGGAAAACCAGGCGATTCTAGCCTCCATAGCCGCCGCGGGACATGAGATCGGCAACCACTCGTTCCATCACGATTCGTGGCTTCATCTTTATTCGGAAACGGAGATCGAACAGGAGCTGGCACGGGCCGAGGAGGCGATCGCGCGGGCTACGGGACGGCGACCGGCAGGGTTCCGGGGACCGGGGTTCAGCCTCTCGGAGGCGACGCTGCGGACGCTCGTGCGGCGGGGATACCGCTACGACGCGAGCACACTGCCCACGTTCCTCGGTCCCCTGGCCCGCGCCTACTACTTCCGGACCGCCGGGCTGGCCGCGGAGGAACGGCGGCGGCGGCGCGCCCTGTTCGGCACCTTCGGCGACGGGTTGCGGCCCATCCGGCCCTACCGCTGGCGGCTCGGAGAGGAGCGGCTGCTGGAGATCCCGGTCACCACTCTGCCGGGGCTGCGCACGCCGATCCATCTCAGCTACGTGCTGTACCTCGACCTGCTCTCGCCCGCGCTGGGCAGGCTCTATTTCGCGGCCGCCCTGCGGCTCTGCCGGTGGACCGGAGTGTCGCCGTCGATCCTCCTGCATCCTCTCGACTTCCTGGGGCACGACGACACGGACGCCCTCGCCTTCTTTCCAGCCATGCGCCGCCCGAGCTCCTGGAAGCTGGCGCGGATGGACGAGCATCTGGCGGCGCTGACGGAGCGGTTCGCGGTCGAGCCGATGGGCGAGCACGCCGAGCGTCTGGAGCGGAGCGGCCGGCTGCGCGAGCGGGTCCCGTCGTTCGCGGCCCTGCCCGCGGCTCCTACTTCACTTCCGACGTCAGGGAACGGCCGAGGCTGATCATGTCGAAGGAGACCCGCCGCTCGGGGCGGGGGTTCCTGATCCGGCTCCGGTAGACGTCCAGCCGCACGCCCTGGAAAAAGGGGACGTTGCTGTCGATCGGGAAGCTCTTCACCCGCTCGAAGCGCTCGGGATGGGCGGCGAGGACCGCGCGGAGCCGGTCGGCCACGGGGATGCGGAAGTAGACCTGCGGCTCTTCGACCACGATCAGCTCCGGATCGTAGCGGTGGAGGACGTCCAGGATCTCCCGGTCGCCGGCCGCGTACTCCGCGTAGCCGGTCCCGGGCTCGTTGAGGACGCCGTAGAGCATCTTGTCCCCCCGCAGCACCCAGAGGCGGCGGCCGGGGTCGTGCCGCCGGACCTGATAGATGAAGTCGCCGTTCAGGAAGCCGTCCATGAAGGTGAAGCGGGAAGCGCGGGTGTTCTCCACCACGTAGCGCGCCGCCTCCTCGTAGCCCCGCAGGTAGAGGTTGTGGCCGGCGAGCGCGGTCCAGAACGCGCCGGCGGCGGCGAGCGCGGTGAGAACCGGCCGGGCCGCCGGGGCCTTGAGCCGGGCCGCCAGCCAGTCGATCCCCTCCACGGCGAACAGCGCGAAGGCCGGGTACCAGTAGATCGCGTGGCGCTCCTCGAGCTCGGCGAGCGGGGTGAAGGCCGCGTAGGTCGCCGCCGCCAGGACGAAGTAGGGCCAGCGGACGCGGCCCGGCGACGGCCGCAGGGCCGCCAGCAGGCCGAGCGCCGCGAAAACAGCCGTGAGGGGGCCGATCCGGCGCAGCAGGCTCCAGGGATAGAAGACGAGGTGCTCCCAGAACGTGCGGCCCGCCGCGCCGCCCTCGACGCTGACCCGGAGGTGCGCCGGGCCGAACGCCGCGAGCAGGGGGACGTAGACGGGCACGACGATCGCCAGCGCCAGCAGGGCCGCCAGCCAGACCTCGCGGCGGCGGAAGAGGTCGAAGCGGCGCCGCGCCACGACCGCGAGCGCGAAGAACAGGAGGAGGAAGAAGGCGTCGTAGCGCGTCAGCGCGAGCAGCGCCGAGGCCACCGCCGCGAGGTAGACGTCCAGAGGCTTTCCGGCGTCCAGATAGCGGACGAAGTGGTAGACCGCCGCCAGCGTGAAGGCCAGGGAGGGGATCTCCAGCATCACGTGCCGCGAGAGCTGGAAGACCAGGGGCGCCAGGCCGCAGAGGAGCACCGCCAGGACCGCCGCGAAGGCGTCGTGGGTCCGCCGGACCAGCAGGAAGAGGTAGACGCACGCCAGCACGGCAAAGAGGGCGACCACGGCCCGGGCCACGGCGTACGAGGTGCCGAAGACCAGCATGAAAACCCCTTCGATCCCATGGAAGAGAGGGGGCCAGACCGTCAGGCCGAGGGCCGGATACTGGAGGTAGTAGTCCAGGGCGTAGCCGCGCGGATCGTCGAAGGGCCGGTCCAGCAGCAGGTCGCGGAAGAACACCCCCGTCATCACGTGGCGGTTCTCGTCGTTGTTGTAGAAGGGCTCGCCCGGCGCTCCCACCAGCGCGTGGGCGAGGGCCAGCGCGAGGACCGCGCCGGCGAGCCAGAGCCGGGAGCGGCTCATGGTTCCCCCGCCATCGCGCCGAGGCGGGCGGCGGTGCGGTTGGCGAGGTGGACGGTCTCGTTGACGTTCAGCGTGCCGTGGGCGATGTGGGCCGCGTTCGCCAGGTGGAGGCCGGGCACCGAGGTGGCCGCCGGCGGCAGCCGCTCGGAATAGCGCAGGGTGGGCAGGGCGAAGACGTGGCGGACGCGCGAGACGCGGAAGCAGAGGACGTCGCGGCGGTCGAACCCGGGGACCATCCGCTCCAGGGCGGCGAGGAAGCGCTCGCGGATCTCGTCGTCCTCCAGGTCGAAAGCCGGGTCGTCGCTCGCCACGTACTTGGGGAGGTAGACCAGGGCGTGGCCGCCGAGCTCGGCGCGGTCCACCAGGGTGGTCATCTCGACGATGGCGGTGAACGGGATGCCGGGATCGGTGATGTTGGTGACGTAGAACCCGGTCAGCGGCTTCTTCAGCAGCAGGGAGGCGCAGAGGATCCCTAAGTAGCGGACGCCCCGGAGCCGCGCCGTCTCGTCTTCATTCAGCCCGTGGCAGAGCCGCGCCGCGACCGGCGCCGGCACGGTGGCCACGACGCGGTCGAAGGTCTCGCCGCCGCCGCCGGACTCGACGCGCAGGCCGCCGGGGACGGGGACGATGGCGGCGACGGCGCGGCGGGTGCGGACCTCGACCCCCTCGTCCGCCAGGACCTCGGCGAAGCGGCCGAGGATGCGCGCGTAGCCTCCCGGGACGTAGCCGAACATCTCCTTCTTGAGGCCGGTGCGGCGGGCGGCGTAGAGCCGCGCGATGGTGGCCCAGAGGAAGGCCGCCGAGGTCTCCTTGTAGCTCTCCCCCAGCTTGGCCTCCAGGAGGGGACGCCAGATCGCCGCGAACGTCCGCTCGCCCGACCACCGCCGCAGCCAGTCGGCGACGGGGACCGCTTCGAGCGGCAGCGGGTCCGCGATGCGCGAAGCGTGCAGGATGGTCGCCGCGAGGCGGATCTTGTCGATCAGCCGCAAGGGCGGGAAGCGCAGGAACTCGAACGCGTTGGACAGCGAGTGGAAGCGGCCGCCGGTGTAGAAGCCGGTGCGCGTCTCCACCCAGCGGAGCTCGCGCTCCAGGCCCAACTCGGCCCACAGGGCGCGCAGGTGGACGTCGGAGAGCAGGGTGACGTGGTAGTGGCGGTCCCACACCACGCCGTTCAGGCTCCAGGCGGCGGCGAGGCCGCCCAGGCTCTCCGCGGCGTCGAAGAGGGTGACGTCGCCGCCGGCGCGGGCGAGGCGATGGGCCACGGTCATCCCCAGGAGGCCGCCGCCCACGACCGCCCAGCGCCCGGCGTCGCGAGGGGCCGTCGCGGTCAATCCAGGAGGTCCATTTCCCGCACCTCGCCCCGCTTCGCCGCGTAGAGCCGTCCGCACGTCCGGCACGCCGTCTTCTGGAAGCGGTCGGCGTCGCGGGCGTGGAAGCGCAGCAGGAGCTGCCCGCAGCGGCAGACGCAGCCGACCGGGACGGCCGGGTGGCCGAGGGCGAGGTGGAAGTCGGGGACCGACTTCGTCACCACCGAGCCCATCCCGATCATGGCGAAGCGGCCGATCTCGAGGCCGCTGCCGATGGTGCAGCCGGCGCCGATGGTGGCCCCCGCGCGGACGAGCGTGGGGAGGGTGCGCTCGTCGGGCTCCGAGGGGAGCAGTTGCTTCAGGTCCGGCGTCGTGGCCCGCGGGAAGCGGTCGTTGGTGAAGACGGTGCCGGCGCTCACCATCACGCCGTCCTCGAGGGTCACGGCGGCGCAGATGTAGACCATGGCGTTGATCTTCACGCGGTCGCCGATCCGCACGTCGTAAGCGATGTAGGTCTTTTCACCCACGATGCACTGCTCGCCCAGGCGGGCGCCGCGCCGGATGTGGACGTTGTCCCAGACGGCGGTGCCGGCGCCGATCTCGACCCCCTCCTCGATCAGGGCGGTGGGATGGATCAGCGCCGTCATGCCCGCCCGCCCTCCGGCAGGTTGAAGCGGTCGAAGGCGGCCAGCGGCGCGAACGATTGGGGATCGCCGCCCAGGGGGGTCCAGCGGCTGTGCCGGAGCGCGCGGTAGGCGGCCTCGACCACCTCGACGGAGGCCAGGGCGTCCTCCATCGTCACCAGGAGGTCCTCCTCGCCCCGGATCGCCCGGGCGAAGTTGTCGATCTGCCGGCTGAAGGCCCGGACCTTGTCGTATCCCGCGCCGAAGGGGATCCAGGCGCCCGCCCCCGCCGGCCGCCAGCGCGACTGCCGCCAGCCGACCTCGATCACGCCGCGTGTGCCGTAGAGGGTGAGGTAGCTCTCCTGCTCCCGGGGCAGGCTCCAGGACAGCTCGGCGCAACCCAGCGCCCCCCGCCGGTTGCGCACGAACAGGCGGACGCTCTCCTCCACCGCCAGCCCCTGGAGGCGCGGTCCCTCGACGGCCTGCACGTCCACCAGCGGGCCGAGGAAAAGGCGCATCAGGTCCACCGAGTGGGTGCCGTTGTCGATCAGCACGCCGCCGCCGCTCACCGCCGGGTCCGAGTTCCAGCGCGAGGCCATCTCGACCCTGGCGGTGAAGCAGTTGTCGGCCTGCACGACGTCGCCGATCTCCCCGGCCTCGACGAGGCTCTTCGCGCGGGCCACGTCCTCCACGCAGCGGAACTTGGACGCCATGGTGAAGAGGGTTCCCGACCGGCGGGCGGCCCAGGCCATCGTCCACGCGCTCGTCAGGTCGGTGCTCAAGGGCTTCTCGCACAGCACGTGGACGCCGAGCCCGAGGAAGAAAAGCGAGATCGCGGCGTGCGTGGCCGGCGGGGTGCAGACGACCACGGCGTCCAGCGGGCAGCCGGCGGCGAGCGCCACGTGGGACGCGAACGCCGGGCAGCCCAGGCCGTTGGCCAGGGCCCGGGCGGCCTCTGGACGGGTGTCCGCCACGGCGGCGAGCACGGCCCCCTCGACGCCCGCGAACGCCTGGGCGTAGGCCGACGCGATGTTGCCGGCCCCCACCAGGCCGAAACGGAGCGGCCCGCTCATGCCCAGGTCCCCGCGATCTCGCAGGCGGCCTCCCGGAGAGAGCGCGCCAGGCGCTCCAGGTCGCGCCGCCTGAAGCGCTCGTTCCAGGGCACCACCAGGATGCCCTCCAGGGCCTTGTAGACGCCGGGGAAGCGGGCGCGGTCGTAGTCCACGGCCTCGGGACGGGCCAGCGGGAAGGGCCACCGCGAGCTGCCGAAAGTGCGCTGGCGGCGGAACACCTCGCACTCGAAGGCCGGCTTCTGGATGTAGCGCGGCGTCGCCGCGATCCCCCGTTCCGCGAGGCGGGCGGCCAGAGCCACGGCCCCGCCTTCGAGATCCCGGGAGGAGACCCGCAGGCAATAGCGCCAGAACGTGTGGAGGGAGCCGGGGCGGACCCGCGGCGGGGCGACGCCGGGCAGGCCCGCCAGCTCCGCGGAGAGCCAGGCGGCGTTGGCGACCCGCGCCTCGACGGACGCCGGGAGCTTGGGGAGCTGCGCCAGGGCGACCGCCCCCTGAAGCTCGCTCATCCGGGAGTTCAGGGCCAGGAAGGTGTGGTCCGGCGCCGCGTCGCCGTACCCCCAGGCCTTGTTGATGAAGAGGAACATGCGGCGGGCCAGCGCGTCGTCGTTCGTGGTGACGATCCCGCCCTCGCCGGCCGTGATGTGCTTGCCCTGCTGGAGGCTGAAGGTCCCGATCGCCCCGAGGGTCCCCACCGTCCGCCCGCCGTCGCTCGCCAGGAACGCCTGGGCGCAGTCCTCGATCACCGGGATCCCCCGGCCGCGGGCCAGCGCGAGGATCGGCGCCATGTCGCACGGATTGCCGAAGAGGTGGGTGACGATGATGGCGCGGGTGCGATCGGAGAGGCGGGGCGCGATCGTTTCCGCGGTCACGTTGGCGGTCTCGGGGTCGACGTCCGCGAAGACCGGGATGGCCCCCTGGTAGAGGATCGGCGCGATGGCTCCCATGTCGGTGACGGGCGAAGTGACGATCTCGTCCCCCGGCTCGGGATCGATCGCCGCCACCGCCGTGTGGAACGCCGCGGTGCCCGAGGAGCAGGCCCAGGCGTGGCGAGCTCCCAGCAGCTCGGCGAACCGGCGTTCCAGCGCCCGCACGAACGTCCCCTTGGTGCTGGTCAGGATGCCGCTGCGCAGGACCTCCGCCAGCAGGGCGAGCTCCGCGCCGTCGAAGCTGCGGCCGGAGGCGTCCTGATCCGAAGGCAGGGGCTCATTCATGGCCGGCTTCCCGCGGAGAGGTCCGCGGGCCCCGCCGCGCCGGCCCACTGCCGGAGCCGGCGGCCGAAGAGGCGCAGGGCCGCGAGACGGGTGAGGAGGCGGAGATGGCCCAGGACGGAGCGCAGGACCTTCATCTTGGACTGGCCCAGGAGGCGCACGTCGAGCGTCGCCGGATGCTCGACGATCCGGGCCCCCGCGAGGTCCAGCCGCGCCAGGATCTCGGCGACGCCGAGGAAGCCCTCCTCGCGCAGGCGCAGGCCCGCCACCGCGCTCCGGCGGTAGACGCGGAAGCAGCTCGTGTACGTCGCGAGCTTCTGCCGCAGCACCTGCCGGTAGAGGAACGACGCGCCCCGCGAGAGCGCCAGGCGCCAGGCGGGCACGTTGAGCACCCGGCCGGCCGGATGATAGGGCGAGGCCGTGACCAGGTCCGCGCCGTCCACGAGCCTGGGGATCATCTCCGCCAGGACGTGGGGATCGTAGGTGCAGTCGCAATCGATCGAGCAGACGATCTCCGTCCGCGCCGCCGCCAGCCCGGTCAGGATCGCCGCCGCCACGCCCCGGTTGGTCTCGTGCCGCACCAGGCGGTGCTCCGGCCGGCCGCCGAACAGCCGGTTCAGAAGCTCCCACGTGCCGTCGCGGCTCCCGTCGTCCACGAACAGGAAGGAGAGCCGGTACCGCGGCCGCAGCGAGGCGGCCACGCTCCGCAGCGTGTTCGCCAGATACTCCAGCGACCGCTCCTCGTTGTAGCAGGGCACGACGATGGTGACGGAAGGGCGGGCGGCGAACGCCGGCGCCGCCTTGCGGACCGCCGCCGGCCGCGGCCTCTCCGCCAAGACCTCCACCGGACTCGGCTGGAGGCCCAGATAGTCCGCGATCCCGGTCACCCGGCAGGTGCGGAAATAGTCCTCCAGGACCCACTCCATCTTGTCCAGGTTCCGGTAATGGCGCAGGCGCGTCAGGGGCGATCCCGCGTTGAGCTTCGGCTGCTCGGGATCGAGCTCCCAGACGTGGAAGTACATGACGAACGGAGCGCCCTCGCGGCGATGCCAGCGCCGGACCAGCGGCCGGATCAGCGTGTGGGGAAGCTGCCGGAAGTAGTTGCCGCCCGCCACCGGCAGCGCGAGGCCGCAGAGGCTCGGGGCCGAAGGGGGGACCTCCCACAGCACCCGGCCGCCCGCCGCGCGGCGATGGATCGTGCGCCGCCAGGGCTCCCCGGCGAACCGGCGGAGCACGGGGCGGACGCTCGAATCGTAGGCGTACCCCTCCTCCGCCACCACGTCCAGCGCCCACAGGTCGGACGGTCCCAGGAAGTGCGGGATGCGGTGCCCCAGCACGCGCCGGCCGCCCGCCCGCTCCAGGGCCTCGCGCGAGCGCCGCAGGTCCTCGCGCAGCTCCGTCCGGCTCACCTGGCGGATGGTCTTGTGGCGATAGCCGCCGCTGGCGACCTCATGACCGCGCGCGACGATGCCGCGCACCACCTCGGGCATCGCCTCCGCCACCCAGCCGAGGACGAAAAAGGTGGCCTTGACGCCGAAGGCGTCCAGGAGGCTGAGCGTCTTCTCCGTATTGCGCGCGACCCGCGCCTCGAAGCGGTACCAGTTCTCCGGCGGGATGAGCTTCTGGAACGAGCCCACCTGGAAATAGTCCTCGACTCCCACTGTCAGGAGAATCCGGTTCGACGCGGCTGACACGGCTGACATAGCTGACAGATCCATGGGCTTCGTTCCTTCGGCCCCCCGACGCCTCGATTCGACTGCTTCCAAATGCTGGCGCTTTAGAATTGCAAGGCGCGAGCCATAGAATGTTTTTAATGTTTCTGGAGGAACGGACCGCCGCGAGCCGGCGTGGGGGCGGGGTGGGAGCGCCGCTTATAGAGCTTCTGCAATTTGAGGCTTATAAAAACGGGATTCCGACTTTTCGTTTCGGGCTTTCAACGGCCCGCTCTACCAGGCGGCGCTGATCGCCAAAGCCGGGCGGGCGGGCTCGGCCGGAAGGGGCTGCAGCAGGAGGAGTGGCTTCGGGCCACACCTACTCGTCGAACTTCAGGTCAGAGATTCGTTCAGCCGTTTTGCGAATTTTGCAGGTCAGCTCGCCGATATCCGGGTGGTTGCGGCCCGCCACGAAGGCTTGTTGGCGATCGCACTCACTGTCCCGGTATTTGCCCCACTGGACATTGCTCTCTTCCAGGGTCCTTTTGGCGGACAGCTTGTCCATGGATTGTCCTGCCTGCTGAGCAGCCTCCTTCAGCAAAGCCGCCAGGGCAGCCTCTTCTCGTTTCAGGGAATCTTGCAGGCATTGGGTCATTTTCCCCCATTCGCCGGCTTCAAAGCCATCCCAGCAAACATCCACTGGATCCCGGGGACCGTCCTGCATAATGTGAACGAATACGGGCTTGTCGGCAGCTTCCAGCAAGCAGACAAAGCGCACATTCGATGTCCCGCCAGTCTTGTCCTTCCAAATGCCATCGCCGGAAAGCACCGTGCCGCTCAACGAGCTGCCCGCCTTCTTTTCGTACTTTTCCTGATTCACACCTTCTTCCAGCAGTTGGACGGAAGCAAAGCGCGCCGGGCTGGCCTGTTGATAGTGCTGGGTTGCATAGCGCTGACAGGCGGCAAGGGACTGGGTCCCGGAAGGCTCATCGGCAGTCCCTCTTGCCAGGTGGAAGCTCCCAAAAGCAAGCCAGCATCCCGCCAGCAAGAACACCACACGCATCGACCTGCGAGAGGGTTTCACGGTCATTTCATCTCTCCCTTAGGGAAGGTAGATTGGCCGCCTACTCTACGCTGGTTCCTGATCCTCGTCAAAGGGGCTCGGCCGCTTTTCTCCAGGCCTCCAGTCCGCTCAAGGCTTTTCCGCGATGAGGTACAACCGGCTCGCCGTGGCCAGATAAAGCGCGTCGCCGATCGCGGCCGGACGCGAATAGAGCGGGGCCTCCATTTCGATCTCCGCCAGCAATTCCTTTTTCCGTCCGGCACGAAGAACGGTCATCAGGCCTGCCTCGTTTCCGACGTAGAGGCGGTCGCCGGCCAGCAGGAGGGAGCCCCAGATTACATCGTGCGTCTCATGCTTCCACAGGTGGGCGCCGGTCGCCGCGTCCAGACAATGAACGGTGCCGCCCAGGTCTCCGACGTACAGCAGACCGTCCTTCACGATGGGGGTTCCCACCACGCGGCCGACCTCGCGCGAAGTCCACAGGAGCCCGCTCCTGGTGACGTCTCCCTGGCCGTCGGGACGGATCGCGTGAACCAGCGAAGGCGCGTCGCCGTGCCCGGGAGACTGCCCCATGGCGATGAACACGCGGCCGTCGGCGAAGACCGGTGAAGCGATGATCGAGCTGCGCGAAAGGACGCCGGCGCGCGGCAGAAAGCGAGCGTCTTTCGGGTTGCCGTCGAATCGCCAGATTTCGTAACCCGACGCCGCGTCGTAGGCGCGCAGCCAGCCGTCTCCGCCGCCGAAGAGTACCTGCACGCGCCCGTTGACGTCGGCCGCCACGGGGCTGGACCAGGAGCCGTGCAGCACCCCACCTCCCGCTCCGATGGCGCGCCAGACCACTTCGCCCGAGTGCTTGTTCACCGCGATCAAGCTCGGAGCGCGCGGCGACGGGACGCCCGAATGGCCTTCGTTCTGGCCGTTGGACGTACCCACCATGAGCAGATCGCCCAGGGGCAACACGTCGCTGTTGCAGGCTTCATGGGGAAAGACGCCCAGGGCGGGCATGTCGAGCTCCCAGACGATGTCCGCCGCGGCGTTGTCTTTGAAGAGCTCGTCCCGATACGGACCATCGTTCTCGCCATCGCGGAAACCCTGCCTGTCGAGGCAGCGGAGCTCACACTCGGCGGTGACATAGTACAAACGGTCGCCGTCGACATAAGGAGCGCTGGTCGTCGAAGGCAACAGCCAATCCCGTAGGCCGCGCTCCACCCGCGGGGCCACATCCTGCCAGAGGAACGCGCCATCCGCCGCACGAAAGGCCATGAGCACGCCGGAATCTTTCCGAAAGATGGGATTCATTCGCAGGGTATTGTCGGTCCCCACATAGACCACGTCGCCGGCAACCACGGGACGGCCATAGGCTTCGCCTCCCAATTCGACGCTCCAGACGATGTTCCGCCCCGTGGCCGGATCCCAGTCGACGGGAGGATTCCCCGTTGGAGCCGCGGTCGTCGGGGGTTGGAGCGGGACGGAAAGCCCCGGCACATCGGGTGGAACCACAGGCTTTTCAGACTCGATGCCCGCGATGCGGTTCAGCGCCCACTCCGCCTGGCTGCGCAACGCGGGATCGTTCGCGGCCGCTCTCAACGCCTCCCGGGCCGCCTGCGCCTTCGGCCCGATGCTTCCGAGCGCCTCGGCCGCGCAGATGCGAACATAGAGGAACTCATCCTTCAGGGCTGCGATCAACTGAGGCACGGCGGACTGCGCGGCCGGACCGATGCCCGCGAGGGCCTCCCCCGCCGCCCAGCGGACGCCGGGAACCGGATCGCCCAAGGCTCTGGCGAGGTCCCTGGTCGCCGCGGCCGCCTTCGGACCGATGGCAGCCAGGGCCTCCGCCGTGTAAATGCGGACGTGTGGCTCCTCGTGCGAGAGAGCCTCGACCAGAGCGCGTACCGAAGGACTGGCCCGCTTGCCCAAAGCGCCCAGGGCACGCGCGGCATCGGCCGCGACCATCGAATCCTGATCTCTCAGCGCCCGTCGCAACGCCGGCTGAATCGATTCCGTATCGGGCGCCAGGTCGATCAAGGCATCGGCGGCGAAACGCCGGAAGGAGACCTGCTCATGCCGAAGCAATTCGACCAGCAGCGGAATGGCCGGCGGACCGATCTGCCGGATGATTTCAAAAGTCTGCTGATGCAGGTCTTCATCTTCACCGGCGAGGAATCGTCTCAGCAGAGGCAGCGAACGCCCGGCCTCCTCGACCAGCTCGGCTTCGGCGCTGGCGCGGACCTTCGGGTCGTCGGCCGTCACGCGATCCGCCCACTCACGCACCAGGACCGAGGATTGGGACTTCGCGGCCAGTGGGTCAGGGCCAGCCGCAAATATTATTATTGCGAGAGCGGATCCTTTTACGAATGATCTCATGAAAACCCTTGCCCTTGACTTCGAGAAGCCGATAGCCGATTCTCTATAGCGGAGGCTCGGCCCAGGGGCTGCTGCTTGTTCGGTGGCTCTGAAGGCATTGCCTCCTTTTTCATTCTCCAACTTGCCTCGGCTCGTATGGATCCGGCACGAAAACGATGCCGTAGGAATCGTAGACGACCCCGTCGCGCGCTTTGAAGTTATGCTCATCCTACGCCCGGCTCGTATGCTCGTCAACGCTGAAAGCGGACGTGTAGCTACCGGGAAGGCGGTAGAGACGACCCCGCCCGTTTCAGAACGCCCTTCGCAGGCCGCTCACGTCGGGTCGTCTCCGGGACGGAGACACGGCTACGATTCACCCCTTCGTCGGACGAGGGAAGGAGATCCTTTCGCGTGCCCGCCGAATGAATGGCCAAATGGACCGGTATTCCCGCCTCGAGAGACGCCCCGACGTGGGGGGCCTGCGAAGGGCGTTCTGAAACGGGCAGGGACGTCTCTACCGCCTCGCACATAGGCTTTCGTACCAGGAGCCGGCCAAACCCTCGCGCCGGAGCCGGGGATCTCGACAGCACATCCGCGGGACGCTGCCGCGGATGCCCGAGCCCGTTCCTGAGAGCTCAGGCAGGCTTGATGCGGACGATAGGCCGCTGGGGCTTGCGACGCGCCACTTCCTGGAAGCCGGCTTTGTCGTACATGGACTTGGCCCCGAACCACATGAAGTCGTCTTTGGCGCGAGTCGGTTTGTCGACCGGGTAGGCCTCGACCAACGTGGCGCCCTGTTCCTTGGCGTAGGCGACGGCCCCCGCGAGGAGCGCCTGGGCGACACCCTGGCCGCGATACTCGGCCGGCACGACAAAGCAGACGATGGACCAGACGGGTTGCTCATCGACAGCCTTCATCACAGGCGAGCGCTTGAGCCTGGCGTACTCCTCGCGTGGACCGATGGAGACCCAGCCGACCGGGACCTTGCCGCGATAGCCGATGAGGCCTGGCGGATTACCAGCATCGACGAACGCTTTGAGCGCAGCGCGATTCGCCTGGGAGCGGGTCACCCCCGGCGGCAGTGGCTCACCGGGGCCGCTGAGACGGTAGGCCATGCACCAGCAGCCACGAGCGACCGAGCATCCCTTGGCATTGAAGACCGCTTCGAGGTCGGGCCAGCGATCTGGCGTGAGAGGAGCGACCGTGATTTTCATTGGCATTGCCGGACCCTTGCGGGAACCTTCCGTTCCCAGGCATTCTATGGCGAAAGCAGCCGACCCTGCCCTGTGTAGCCGAAAGGACTCGCGCGCATGATGGTTCATCTCCTCGACGGTACCTACGAGCTGTTCCGTCACTTCTACGGCCAACGCCGCTTCAATCAGGGCAAGGACGCGCCTTTCGGGGCGGTCGCCGGCGTGCTGCATACGGTGCTGGAGATGATCGAGAAGGGGGCGACGCATCTCGGCGTGGCGACCGACCACGTCATCGAGTCGTTCCGGAACCGTCTCTGGCCCGGCTACAAGACGGCGCAGGGCGTCGAGCGCGCGCTCCTCGCGCAGTTCCACCCGCTGGAAGAGGCCCTCGCCGCCATGGGCGTCGCCGTCTGGCCGATGATCGAGCTCGAGGCGGACGACGCGCTCGCCTCCGCCGCCCGGATCGCCTCGGCCCAGGAAGACGTGCAGAAGGTCTGCATCTGGACACCCGACAAGGATCTGGCCCAGTGCGTCCGCGGCGACCGGGTGGTGCAGGTCGACCGCCGTGGGAACAAGATCTTCACGGAGGATGGAGTCCGCGAAAAGTTCGGAGTCGCCCCCGGCCTGATCCCCGATTTCCTCGCTCTGGTCGGCGATGCCGCGGACGGCTATCCAGGCATTCCCGGCATCGGCCCCAAGACGGCGGAACGGCTCCTCAACCGTTACGGCGTCATCGAGAGCTTTCCCCAGGATGTCTTGCCGGAACATCGCGACCTGGCGCTGCGCTTCAAGGACCTGGCGACGCTGCGGACCGACGCGCCCCTCTTCCGCGAAGTGGACGAGCTGCGTTGGCGCGGCCCCACCCCGACGTTCGCGGCCTACGCGGAGCGCCTGAAAGACGCTCGCCTGCTGCAGCGCTGCCTCGGCGCCCCGATGGCCTGACGAAACGTGCCCCGCCCGGGCATTTATGCCCGGGCGGGGGCGCTGTCTCAGAAATCCTTCACTGAAGCGGTTCCCTGCGCAAGACCCGTCCCGGCTTTTGCCCGGTCGCCGCGCCGTTCATGAACACGGCCCGGCCGTTCACCCAGACGCGCTCGATGCCCTTGGCGAGCGCGTGCGGATCGGACGTCGTCGCGCGGTCGATCACCGTGGCGGGATCGAAGAGCACGAGGTCGGCGTAGGCGCCGGGGACGAGGCGGCCCCGGTCCTTGAGGCCGGTGTGGTCGGCGGCGAGCGAGGTCATCTTGCGCACGGCTTCCTCCAGGCGCAGCACCCCGCGCTCGCGCACGTAGACCCCGAGGACGCGCGGAAAGGCCCCGAAGCCGCGCGGATGCCGGCCGTCGAGCTCGCCGTCGGTGCAGAGATTGGTGTGCGGCCAGGCGAGGAGCCGTTCGAGATCCCCCTCCACCATGCTCGTGGCGATCACGCTCTCGACGCTCTCCTTCCCCTGCCGGCGCAGCGCCTCGGCGTCCCGGATGAGCGCCACCAGCGTCACCTCGGGCGCCTCCTTGCGCTCCCTCGCGATGTCGGCCACGGTGCGGCCCGCGTAGGAGGGATTGGGAAGATAGCGGCCGAGCAGCAATCCTTCGGCCGGCGCGATCTCGGCGATCACCTGCCGGGCGACCTCCAGGTTCTCGAAGTCGCGATCGGGGAACAGCACGGTGAGCGACGAGTGCCAGTAGAGATAGGGATAGATGTCGGCCGTGACGTCGATCCCCTCCGCCCGCGCCCGGTCGAGCAGCGCCAGCAGTTTGGGCGCCTCGCCCCAGAGCTGCCGCATGGCCAGCTTGACGTGCGAGATCTGCACGGGGAGCTTCGCCTCCCGGCCGATGGCGAGGATCTCGTCGATCGCCTCCCAGAATCGCCGGTCCTCGCTGCGGATGTGACTGATGTAACGGCCGCGGTACCGGGCCGCCACCTTGGCCAGATCCATCAGCTCGGCGCGGGTCGAATAGATCCCCGGGTCGTACTCCAGCCCGCTCGACAGGCCCAGGGCCCCCGCCTCGAGGTCGCGCTCGAGCAGGCGCGACATCGCGGCCACCTCCTCGGCGGTGGCCGCGCGGCGGAAGTCGCCGCCCAGGACCTTCTCGCGCAGCGTACCGTGGCCCGAGTATGAGGCCACGTTCACCGCCGCCGGAGCGCGCTCCAGACGCGCGAAGAAATCGCTCAACGGGAAGGACGATCCGCCGTCCTGTCCGCCCACCACGGTGGTGATCCCCTGGCTCACCGCGCCGAGCGCCTCCGGCATCTCGGCCAGGTCCCCGGTGGCATGAGAGTGCGTGTCGATGAACCCTGGCGCGAGGACGAGCCCCTTGGCGTCGAGCACCGTCTCTCCCGGGACCGGCTCCATCTCCCCCACCGCCACGATCCGGTCTCCGGCGATCCGCAGGCTCCCCATCCGCGCCGGAGTCCCGGAGCCGTCCACCAGGCGGGCGTTCACGATCCGCAGCGTCTCGGAGACGGCGGGAGGCGAGGAAGGTTCCGAGACCCCGAAGAGAACGGAGGCGACGAGCAACCCAAAGCCGAACGATTGGACGCGGCGAGAAAGGTTCATGGCGTGGATTTTATAGGGGATCAGGAAGAAGAGCGCGGTCGTCGAGGACTACGCCTTGCGGACTGGGTAGCGCAGGTGTGTAACGCCGACGCCCGGGATCACCGTCGGGTCGCCAAGGATGGCGGGCATGCCGGCGAGGTGGTCGAAAAGTCGCACTCCGGAGCCAAGAAGAACCGCCGCGACATCGACGTGGATTTCGTCGAGGAGGCCGGCATTCAGGAACTGCTGGATGGTGTCAGCGCCGTGGACCCCGACGGACTTTCCGCCGGCGGCGGCTTTGGCCTGGTTCACGGCGCTCTCGATGCCATCGGTCACGAAGTGGACCGTCGAGTCGGGTCGCGGCCATCCGGCGGGGATGTGGTGAGTGAGGACGAACGCTGGGCCCCAAGCGTGATTTCCGCCCCAGCCCTGGGCGACTTCGAAAGTGCGTCGACCGGTAAGCACGGCACCAAGCTCGGACCAGAGACCGCGAAGGTGCTCGGCGCTCGGCCCGGACACCTTGAACGTCATGGGGTCCGACCCTCCGGTGTGGAATTCGACATCCCCCGAGTTGAAGTACCAGTCGAACACTTCGGCCACGCCATCGTTGAGGTCGGCGACGTAGCCGTCGAGCGACATGGACATGATTGCGACAACCTTCGACATTGCGATGTTCCTTTCGAGGGCTGGTGACTGCGTTCAGGGGATCGCGCGCTGTCCTCTCGGATTGTCGGCCCAGCGCTCAGTAAGTGAGCGGCGGGGCCGCATTATAGCGCGGTATCCGTCCGCTCGACCTTAGGGTTGGCTTTTTCCTTATCAGCTGCTCGCCACGTTTCTATCTCAACGCTCTATCGTGATGACCGCGCTATAGGAACCTGAGTTGTCGGACCAGTCGAGGTGGTCATTGATCCCTAAAAATAACCTTCCACTATCAGCTGAGATCATAGTTCTATTCGAGCCCACTACAAACGGTCGCCCATTTAGTCCGATCTTCCCAATTAGAGTCCCATATCTTGAGTTCGGCGCAGTACACTCGGAGTCACAATCATAGCCTTGACCGTCCGGACCGGAAGCGTCACCGTAGAGCATTGTAGCCGCCCGGCCGCTTGCTTGAAAAGTGACGTACTCTCCTTGAACCAAGCTTATTCCGGTGTCAACCCACTGGTCCAATGAAGATACCACCCTATTGAAGCTCTCGCTTTGGGGAACATGGGGGCGCTCCGGAAGTGACACAGGAACTGGAGGTGATTTCGGTACATCGTAGAGCTTGTTCGGTGGCGCAGGAGATGCCTCCTGCTTAAAACGGCCTTCACCCACAATCACAGCCACAATGACCCCTGCAACAACAGCAATGAGCAGCGATACTAATGAACTTTTCACTGTTAGCTCCCAGGCTGGTGTCCTAGTTTCCCGAGAGACGTATGCTCCACTCGACTGCCGGCAGCCGGCAGCAACGCCTTGGGCCTAACCGCGCGGCGCCGTGCCAGCGGTGTCGTCTGGTTGAGGCCCAGTGGTTGGTGCAGGCAGTCCCTGCGCCGCTTGGAAACTAAGACAGAGGCGATCATCTCGCTCCCAGCGTGCTCCTTACGCGGGCTGTTGAATAAAGACAGCCCCTACGGACCGTCTACCCCTTGACGACCGGGGGGCCTCACTGTCTCTAGAGCGATCTTCGATCCGCCGTAATGATTTTCCCAGAGAATAGGACGGCGTGGAGTTCTGCTGACTCGGCGCCATGCTCGTCCTCCTCAACTGACGCAAGCCAGAACCAAGGCGGCTTGCAGCGACACTGATGTCCATGATCATTCGGGTCGTCCTCTGGCGGAGAGAGCATTTCGCCACAAGTTAAGCACTTCACGTGAAATCTCCCGCAGCGATCGCACTTGCCGACGTAGTGGACGAAGGAGAGACATGCCAGCTCTTGCAAACCTGATCCGCCAATGTTCCGTAGATGTGTCGAGATTTCGGGATATCCGTCCCAAAAGACACGACCGTTCTTGCACCGTGGCTTCATACACTTGGGCCAACTCGAAGGGTCGAAGTCTCCAAGGCGATCCAGTGGAACGAGACGAATTGATATGGCGGACTGCGCTCTTCGCTCTGCAGCCTTTGTGTGGCCGCTTGGACATACAAGGTAGCCATGCGTAGCGCCAACGTCCTCCATCATGCCCCGGAACTCTTCTACGTCCTTGACATCGATCTTCCGCGCTCTCTTCTTGGCGTCCACGATAATGCGGCGGGAGTTGTCTGAATCATGACGGAAATCAATCAGAACATCGATCTGCCTCTTCCTTTTGCTAACGTTTCCAACGATTCGCGCATTCGGGGTTACACAGTATTCTGTGGATAGTTGATCAGCAATCATGCGAGCAACCATGCGTTCGTAGAGCTCCCAATCGCGCGACGTTTGGTTCATATCAAAACCTTAGTAACTCCAACGGCTAAGGCCGCCGAACGTTGCACCCCCTCACCGGCAGCGCAGATGTCCGGTGCAGGGGTGGGCTCGGCGACGCCCCATCGGCTTAGTTTACCTCGAACCCTGAGCCATCTGCCCTCCAAACCAGGCAGCGAACCAGCCCAGCAGTTGCACCTCGAACTTTCGGATACAAGACATGGCGATACACCGTCTTTTTTGGGGGATCTTCGAGGTCAACCTCAATAGGCGCATCACCAACAGCGGCAAGATTAAATTTGCCAGAAGAATTCAACACGCCGGCACTCCTTCTTCCCTCTTGGATGACACTAATGTTCCAAGAATCCAAAGGGATTGCATCTCCTTCGTCATCATCTTCATGGGCTGCAAAGAACTCTAACGTCAAGAAAGGTCCTCCCGCCTCGATCTCGGCAATTCCAGGTGGGTAGACGAGGTACTCTTTGTCAACGTAGAACCAGTTCATTCGGGTTGCCTCGACTGCAACCGTCGTCTCGGCATCCTGAGATTCTCCAAATTGCGCACCCAGAACGATCTTGTCTCGAAGCGACTCCTCCACATCTGAAATTTCAAATCGAGTGTCCCGAAAATTGGCGGCAAAACCAAAGATAGGTGCGCCGGTCTTGCTGAATGCGTCGAGGAGATAAGGGCTGTCTCCCACTGGGGCGATTTCCCCATCTTTACTC
The DNA here is from genome assembly GCA_036376245.1 of Thermoanaerobaculia bacterium. GTDB lineage: Bacteria > Acidobacteriota > Thermoanaerobaculia > Multivoradales > UBA5704 > DATARR01. Next base: position 371,243 of record DASVAS010000007.1, read on the forward strand.
GCTAGCCGAAAGATAGAAGTATCCTTGCCCTCCAGAGGACTAGGTGAAGCAACATCTCGATAGTCCTTCGAGCCTGGGTCAGTCGGACCATCGGCCTTGTTAGGAGGAGACTCCTCGCAAGCAGTAACAGCAAGTACTATTAGTATGAGGTGCGCAAGCCCATATTTCATGGTCTCGTCCCCCAGTGCTCTCACCATACTACCGCGGCTTATTCAAGTGCCCAACGCCGAACGTTTAGGGGTTTATCCGACATCCTCCCTGGCAAGCCCCTCACAGTCCTCCACACTGCAAGGCGAGGATGTTGGATAGACCTCCTGGTTGAACGAAATCGCGGCGGAGTCTGAAACCGGCGTCTATAGAGAGTCAATCCGCAGGAAGGCGACGCGGCACAAGCGCTGACTCCTCCTCGAACGTCTCGAAACGAGTTGTCGCCGCTCCGTTAACGCCTCCTCCAAGAGCCTGCCGCCTCCACCATGCCCCCGCCGCAGCAGTTTCGTTTGCTCGATTGTACCGCAGATTGGCAAGAGGACGCACGGGTCCCAGTTCTCGACCCAAGAGCGGCACGTGGAACAGCTGTCCGCCGATCTCCTTAGAGCACCTAACAAAACCTGCGAAGACCGGCCCAAAGGGCCGGGAGAACTCGCCCAGGGATGAAGACGCAGGTCGGGAAGAGGGAGCATCAAAGCGGCCTGAAGGGCCGCGAGAACCTAGGCTGAATAGAAGTTGAGCTGATCCCGGCAGAGATTCTCGCGACCCTTCAGGCCGCTGAAATCTATGGGGCTTTCTTACCCCAGGGCATCGGCCTTCGGCCTCAGCCCTGGGCTAGTTCTCCCGACCCTTTGGGCCGGTTTTGTTAGATGCTCTTAAGGATCTGTGACTTATATTGCCTGGGCCGCCTTCGTGCCGGGAATGCTTACCGACAAAGTGTGTCGTGTAAGCGGAAGACGCAAAGACGACAATGTCTCTCGTGATAGCGAGAGAGCGTCGAGCCGACTCTTCACACCGCAGCCCTCGCAGTTGAGCACATGTGCATAGATCATTACCGAATCCTCGAAAGACGATCCGCTCAGGACAGGGCTTGACCGCGGCATCCGTTGGTAGTCTACTGAACACGTTGTTTCCGTAGCGTTGCCTTCGGCAGCGCACAGTCACCGTCGAGAGGCGCTGCAGCGGATCGAATCCGCCACGCTCGACGGTGGCTCAAACGGTAAGGGCGCCTCTTCATGAGGTCGCCCTATGCTTTCCTCCCGGAATCGCAGGCAGGTCGGTCGTGTCTTGGGATTGTGGCGTTACCCGGTCAAATCCATGGGTGCCGAGGAGCTGGCGGAAGCCGAGGTCTCCTGGCATGGCCTTGCCGGTGACCGCCGCTGGGCCTTCATCCGAAACGGCGTAGCCCACAGCGGGTTCCCCTGGCTCACGCTCCGTGACCGAGGGGACTTGAATCACTATCGCCCATCGTTCGTCGAGCCGGCTCGGCCCGACCAGTCGCCGACGGTCGTACGGACTCCTTCGGGAGCCATCTTCGACATCGCGGACCCGGCGCTCGGGGCAGAGATCTGCCCGGCCGGAGCACGGGTGATCAAGCAGAACCGCGGCATCTTCGACACCTTCCCGCTGTCCCTGATTACGACCCAGACGATCGCCCGGCTCGGCGAGATCGTCGGCGTCCCGCTCGATGTCCGGCGTTTTCGCCCCAACATCCTGGTGGAAGCGGCCGAGGAGGCGCCGTTCGCCGAGGACGGCTGGGTGGGTTGCGTCCTGCGCATCGGCGGCCTGCGGATGCGCGTCGACAAGCGCGACGGCCGCTGCGTCGTCATCACCATCGATCCCGTGACGACGGAGCGCAACCCGGCGATCCTGCGCGCGGTCGCTCGCGATCGTCAGGGTTTCCTCGGCGTCTACGGCTCGATCGTGGAGCCAGGGCGCATCGCGGTGGACGATCCCGTGCTCGTCGAGTCTCCAGCGTGATCCTGCCCCTCAGGGCGAAACCGTTGAATCTGCCAGGCTGGCGAGGATCTCGGATGCCACTACGGCGTGACCGGCGGCGTTGAAGTGACGATCCTCTCTAAAAACGAGAGACCGCCCAGTGCGTTGGATCCTTTCGATCGCGGGTCCAAGGTCGACTTCGCGAGCTCCCGTGGGTGTTTCACCAGCGAGGATCTCGTGTTTGGGCACTACCAGCAGAAAGTCAGCGCCGGCGGCTTCGCACTGCTGTCTCATCTGTTCTACCAGGAACGCGACAAGCCGTGCTCCTCGTGCGCGCTCAGGCTGGCTTTGTGGCTTGCGGCTGAGCATGTCGATCCCGGTACGGATGGACGCGAGCAGATACGACCGTTGTTCAATCCATCCGAGAGGAAAACCACTGGACCGGAAGGGTTCGATCGTGCCGTTGATGTTGATTCTCGGTTTGCCGCGTCCGTACATGCGGTCCTGCGTCACGTCGAATACGTCGTTGGCTGTCAGCGTGTAGATGACAAGGGCTGAATTCAGTGGGGATTGGCGACCGTGATGCATCAAGGCAAGGTAGCTCTGGTCTGTCCCGTAGCCTGGGACTCCCAGATTGACGGTGCGCCGGTCGAGCGCATGACCCACTCGCGACACGAACGTATCGCGGGCGTCGACTCCCCAGCCAAAGGTTATCGAGTCGCCGACAAAGACGATCGGAGGGCCTGAAGAGCCGCCCGGTGTGACCCGGTGACCCTCGGCATCGAGCTGGACCATGACGTCGAAGTCAGGTTGGCGGTGACGAAGCCTCACGTTTCGCCGGTTCTGCCAGCCCAGCTCGGGAGCGAACTCCACGAGCGGCGGACTGCTCCCGGCCCAGCCTGCGTAGCGGATGGCACGCCACGCAAGCTCGCCAGCAATGAGAGACAGGAACAATGTAGAGGAGGTGACAACGCCCAGAAAGAACCAGTGTCTCAGACGCCGGGTCGGTGACAGGCGTCGGGAAGGAGCGAGCGTTACCATACCCGGTTTATTGTCCGAACTGGCGGAGATGGTGGTCGAGGTGCTTCCAGCACAACTTGCCCCACTCCGACGAGTTGAGCGGGCCGAACGCCGGATGAACAGCGCTGGCCTTGCCCGCACCGACCGCCACGATGAGCCTCTCGCAAGACGCCATGTCGGCCGCCCACTCACCGGGGCGCGAAGTGAGCATCTCCGGCGCCGTCTGCACCTTTCCCGGTGGAGGCTGAACGCCGGTCTGGATGACGATCCACTTCACCAGCGTGCGGTACAGGAACGTATGCGTCGGGTTGGATGCCAGCTCGCCGGTCGCGACCCGAAGCTGGTCGGTGATATGGCAGAGCATTCCCGCGGCGTCGAGCTTGCCCCAGCGAGCGGGAGTATCGGGGCGGACCCGCCTCAATCGCGCCAGGATCGCCTCGCGGTCGTTGTCGTTCAACAGAGTTCCAGTGCTCACCAGGCTCCTCCTGGACGGCTGACCGGGATAGAGGGGACCTTTGTGGCTCCCTTCACATCCTCCAATCTCTACTTCAAGGGTCTGGAGGATTCTACCGCTCTGCCTAGGAGAGGGGAAGGACCGGCAGGCGACTCCCGGACGGACGGTCCTGCCGTCCGGGAGCAGGATCGTCGCAGCGGGCTTAGTTACCGCCCTCGCCCGAGAAGCTGCCCTCGGCCCTGAGCTCGTCCTTGAACGGGCCGCCGTCCTGGAACGCCACGGCGGCGTCGGCGGACTGCGAGTCCTGCAGCGTCATCGTCTCTCCCGCCTGGGTCGCGCTCGGCGAGAGGCTGGTCAGCACGGCGTTCTGGAACCTCGTCCCCAGCAGGAAGGGGCTGCCGAGGAGGACGTCGTAGTGGTTGAAGCTGAAGCTGCCCTCAGCGGCCTCCCGCGGCGGAAGGATTAGGCGCCCCGGGCGCCCAAGCGTTACAGCATTGCCTAACTCTACTTTGTCCTGGTGAGCTCTCGTTCCTGAGGTATACTCTGCCGCCTGCCATTACCCCGCACCATTCATCAAAGGGAGAGACCGGATGTTCAGAACCGTAACCAACTGCCTGCTTCTCGCCGCGCTGACCACGGCCGGAGCCGCGCATGCCAACCTGAATGAAACGTTCCAGGGCGGCGAGACCGTGACCCTCCGCGGGCTGGTCGTCTCGGGATCGACCACGACCGATCTGGCGTTCGTCAACCGGGCGAAGACCGCCAACCGGTGCTCGCTCTCGCTGGCCGCCGCCGATGGCTCCAGCCTGGGTCCCGAAGTGACGCTGACCCTCAAGGCGTTCGAGACCCTGTCCTTCCCCGACGTGTTCGAGCACCTGGCCCGGTTCTACGACAATGCCGAGGCCAAGGCGACGATCTCTTGCGCCCGGCCCTTCTACGCCCATGGCACGCTGGCCGACGCTGTCACCGGCAGGCTCGCCCCGGTCGCTCCCGAAGTCGACTACGAAGCCGCTCCGTCCCGGGTACTGACGGCCAAGGCCATCGCGTGCCCGGCCGGCGCCACCTGTTACGACGCTCCGGGCGTCGTGCACGTCCCCACGGTCGCAATGCCGGCCGGACGCGTCGCCTTCCCTGCGCCCGCGGGTGTCGCAAGGCGCTTCCGCGCCTCGCTCGACATCACCGTCGGCCCCTGGTTCCCCGAGGCGCCGAGCGCCAAGCACCTCATCTACTGGTTCGTCATCAGCAAGAACATCGACATGCCCGGCATGCTCTATTTCCGCGGACCGGGCAAGTCCGAGGCGTTCGCTCGTCATGGCGTCGGCCTCACGCACCCGGACAAGCTCAAGATCATCAAGCCGTTCACCGCGGAGGTCGGCCGCACCTACCGCGTCGACAATGACTACGACATGACCCGCAAGACCCTGAAGATCACCGTCACCGACTTGACCACGGGCCAGGTCAAGGTCACCCTGAACGGCAAGCCGAACCTGACCAGCTACACCATCAAACCCAATGCCAAGCTGCTCGTGGACATGGGCTTCATCCCCAGCTCGAATCCGACGGAAGTCCCGTCCTACGGCTGGACGTACGCCAACGTACACGTCGAGGCCTTTGTTTCTAAGTAGTTGACCAGACGCCGAAGGCCCTACCCGTCCGCGACCACCGCGAAGGGGACAAGAGATTGCCTGCTTCCCCACTCTGTTATCAGGGCTCAGCGGGGCAGGCGAGACCCAGCGTCTTGAACAACGAGAAGGCCCAGGAGGCGAGAGGCTCATCCGCTTCCTGGGGACCCGCGGCGGAGCCGGTGAAAACGAGGTGGCTGGAGACCTCTCCGGCGCTCAGCCAGAGGCTGTAGCGGGTGCCGTGGATGCGCGTGATGACGCCTGGGAGTAGAGGCGCCCGCAGCTTCATGAGCTTGTGGAAGGCTTCGGCGACCCGCCTGGCGTCCTCGCCGGCGGGCCGGAAGGTACGGATTTTCACCCGGGCGCAGACCTCGGCGGGGTTGAGGCCGGGCTGCGCTTGATGGATGGCCACCATCTGATCCTCCAGGGAAGCTCCTTCGACCGTCATCACCTCCGCCACCACCGCTCCACCGGATTCCTGGAAAATCGTTACCTGGCGCTCGAAGACGCAGTCGTCCTGGGCGCGCAGGGTGAGGGTCGCCTGGTGGTCCAAAGGAGATTCGAACATCTCCTCCTGGGCCGGGAAACGGCGCGCCAGGCAGGCGTCATAATGGCGGCCGGCCCAGTTGAGAGCGTCGAGATCCGGTGGGGCGGCCGCCGCCTGGGCTGCGAAAACCAGGAAAGCGGCCGCCGGAAGGAGGAGCCGGCCGGTCAGAGACGTGGCATGAACGGCTTGCACGGGTCGTTGGGGCCGCACCTTGCTTTGGGTCCGTCCATCCAATTCGAGGGCTCCTCCTGAGTTATGTTGCCCGTGTTCGGGTCGTATTTGTAGATCCCATCCGGACTGAGAGTATAGATGGGAATCTTATAGGCGTTCGCGGTGCTCCGGTCCCCGCGGCTCGGCTGCGGGCCTCCACGGCTCCGCGAGCCGACTGCCCGCGTGGGATGCGTATGAACCTGAGCGAACAGTATGCCGGGCAAACTTTTGCCCTTGGGCCACTTCTGTTCCTTCGGCGCATGGAGCGCCGGCCAGATGCCGCAGTGCTCCTGGGGCGGCTGCCCGTTGATCGTCACCGCATCCCGGTAGAGCCAGGCCGCTTCCTCGTATTCATCTATTCCGTAGTTGGAAAGGGTGTAGAGACAGTAGAAGCAGTCGAGATTGGCCGGATTCTGCGTCAGGGCGTCCAGGCCCAGAGGATCCGAGTAGAAGAGCGGATTGGCCTCGGCATAGCCGTAGAGGTTGGCGGTGCCGCCGGGCCGCAGGACGCCCAGGGGATCGGGCCGGCTGTAGCGGCCGGTGCCGGAGGCATACCAGCGCATGACGTTGTAGTCGAGGCCGCTGGCAAGCGAGGAATTCTCCCAGGTTTCGTCTTCCCACTGTCCGGGAAGCCGCAGGAAGATCCCGGCGGCTTGCGCGCCGTTCCAATCCTTGCCGAACGGCTCGAAGCCTCCTTGCCAGACCGCCGCGCCGCCGGCGTCGGTGGCCAGCACCGGCGCGCCGAGAGGGTCGGTCGTCAGATAGAGCAGCGAGGAAGCCGACGTCGGAGAGCCGGAGGTCGGCGTCTCCGTCCGTTTCTCGTAGATCCCGACGAGACGGCCGCCGAAAGTGAGGAGATAGGCATCGCTACGGATCTCGGGCTGATTGCGCGGCGAGGACGGACCGCGGCGGCGGATCTGGGTGCGCATCAGCACCTCGCCGCCCGAGTTGTAGACCGCGGAGGTCTCGCGCGCCACCGCGGCGCCCGCGAAGGGCCGGAAGCTCGACTGCGCAAGGAAGCCGCGGCCGTCGTAGGAGAACTGGGTCAGGGCCTGGGCGCCGGAGAGCGCATCGCTGCGCAGTTGCGACAGTCTCTCGTCCGCGCCATACGAGAGGCGCAGCTTCTCTTCTCCACGCGCGCGGAAGGTGAGATCTCCGGCCGTGTCGTAGAAGTACTCGACGGATGTCGAGCCGCCCGCGACTTGAGCCAGGCGCGGCAGGTTTCCACCAACGGCGTTGGCCGAATAGGAATAGCTCTCGGAGGCGCCGTCCCGGGTTTCGGAAAGGCGGTTGCCCGTCTTGTCCCAGGTCCAGTTCCGCGTTCCCCAGGGACCGTTGCCCTGGGTCAGGAAATAGGCGACGTCCTGGTACGCGAAAGCACGGTTGTTGCCGGCGTTCAGGCCGTCCGTGATCCCGGTGACGTTGCCCATGGCATCGGTAGCGTAGCTCCAGTCGAGGCGTCCGGGCACCGTGATCCCGGTCGGGAAGTATCTCTGGTTGAAGGCGCGGCTCTCCGTCAAGCCGTTGCCGAGGCCCAGCGAGGCGAGGGGGCCGAAAGCCTTGTAGGAAGCGGAGGTGACGATGAACCGCGCCGGGCCGCCGCCGTCCATCAGTGAGAGGGCCGTCGGCCGGTCGGCGAAATCGTAGGAATAGGTTGCGGTCACGCCGCCCGGATAGGTGAGGGTCGACGTGTTGTCGTTGCGGTCGTAGGTGTAGGAGAGCGCACCGTCCTGAAGAAGGCGTCCGAAGCGGTCGTAGGCATGGGCGACGCTCTGGCCGCCGCGGGTGATCGCGGTCAGCCTTCGCTTGGAGAAGGGAACGCCGGGATCGTCGTAGGTGTAGACGGTATCGAGCTGGTTCTCGGGGTAGTCGACAAAAACTACCCGATCGATGGCGTCCACGGTCCGAACCACGGTGACGTTGCGGGCGTCGGTCGAGCTCACGAGTTGGGCGTGCTCGTTGTAGACGTAGCTGGTGACGCCCGTGGTTTCGGAGGTCTCGCGCGTCATCAGATCCCGGTCGCTGAACAGCCATTCCGTGACCGTGCCGCTGGGATCGGTGACGCGGACCAGGTGGTCTTGGACGTCGTACGTGTAGGCCGTCACCGCCGTGCCGCCGCCGGCGCCGCTCCAGGGCTGCGTCAGGGTCGCCACCCGGTCGAGCGCGTCGTAGGTGTAGGAGAGAGTGGCCGGGGCGGTCTGCCCGCCGCTCGGATGGTTGGCGTCCCAGGCCCGCTCGAGACGGCCGTCGCAGTCATAGGCATACTCGGTCGAGGTGCCGTCCGGGTGCTGTACACGGTCGAGGTGGCAGCGGGTGGAATAGAAGAGCTGGGTGGTGGCGTCCGTCGTCCAGCCCGTGCCGCTCCACCTCTGGAGATCCTCGCGCCGCCGGTGGCCGAAGGCATCGAGGGTGTAGAGGACCCGCTCTCCGGGGGTCGAGGCATCGGGCTTGCGCTCGAGGCTGACGAGGCGCCCCGCGGTGTCGTAACTGCTCTCCACGACGTTGCCGGCGGGGAGAATGGTCCGGAACAGATCGCCGAAGACATTGTAGCTCTGGGTGCTGACCAGGTCTCCCGCGGGAGTGGCTCCTCTGCGGACCAGCGAGGTGAGCCGGCCCAGACCGTCGTACTGGGCTTCCGTCGAAACGCCGTTGTCGTCGACGGTCCCGGCGAGCCGGTTGAAAGCGTCATAGGTGTACGAGTTGGTTCCCGCGAGATCGGTGACGGTAGAAGGAAGCAGGTCTCCCCGGCTGGCATCGTAGGTGAGAACGATCTGGTCCTGGATGCCGTAACCGGGAGGATCGATGACCAGCGGTTGCCCGGCACCGTTGTAGGTCGTGGTCGTGGTCAGAGAGAAGGCGCTTCCGGACTCGACGCCCTCGACCGTACGGCTGATCTGGTTGCCCGCTCCGTCGTAGACCATGGTGGCGCGGCGGGCGCCCGCGCCGGACGATGACGGAGTTTCGATCAGCGTCGGGAAGGCCGGGAAGGCGCTCGAATAGCTCCAGCTCGTCTCTCTCGCCAGAGAGCCACCGGCATCCTCGGTCATGGAAGTCAACATGCCATTGGCATCGTAGGTGTAGAGCGTCTGGGTGCCGTTGCCGTCGACGCGCTGGGTGGGCCGTAGCGGATTGGCCGCGTCATCGTAGGTGAATACGGAGTTGGGTCCGGCGCTGCAGGAAGGGCAGGAGCCAGAAATCGACAGGAGCTTCGCCTTGCGGCTTCCCGCGTCGCGAGAGAATGTATAGGTGGCGACCTTGCCCATGGGGTCGGTGACGAGAACCGTCGCCGGCAGCGTTGGGTTGTCGTAGCTGAAGCTCCAGGTTTCCGCGGCGTTGGGTCCGGTGAAGCTGGTGTCCCCCTTCCAGGTACGCAGGACGTTCCCCTTGGCGTCGTACTCCCAGGCAGCCTCGACACGGGTCGAGCCATCGGTCCCCGCCAGCTCCATCCGGGTCATATATCCTGGGTGGGCGGCGTCGCCGTAGGTGAAACGCCATTCCGTGCCGTCGGGCCGCACGATGCGGGTGAGATCGTTGCCCGTCCACTGGTACTGCCAGACGCGAGTGGCGCCGCCGAGGCCGTTTTCAGTGATCGAGCCGAGCTTGCCGGTCGGATAAGAGAAGGTCTCGCTGCGACCGTCGGGGAGCGTGACCGTGGCGAGCCGGCCGCTGCCGTCATACGTGGCCCCCTTGGCGTTGCCGCTGCGGTCTGTGGTGTTCGTCCAGCGGCCGGAGGCGTCGAAGCGTTGCACGGTGCCGTCGAGGTGACGCAGCTCCCAGCCGGAGCCGCTTCCGAGCCAGTAGAGCTTGCGCTTCTCATCGCTGGGCGAGACCGTGGCGTAGAGACCATCTCCCTGTTTGCCGCCGAACTCGCGGAAGGTGCCGAAGCGGGTGATCATCCAGACGTGCGACTCGTTGGGGTCCGGCACGATGCGCTCGGCATAGTCGTGAGACCAGTAGCGGCCGAGGGTCGTGTTCCAAGCCGTGGAGCCGGGGAAGCTGGGACGGCCCACGCCGCCCGCAAGGTAGTGCAGGTAGGCGCCGGGACCGGAGCCGGCCGGCGAAGCGCCCGCGCCGCCGCCGGCCGGGCTGGAACCTCCCCCACCCAGGCCCCCACCGCCGCCTCCGGCGACTCCCGGCGGCGGCCCTCCGCCCGGACCCAGGCAGCAGACCTCGCCACCGGAATCGCTGGGGCAGCCGTCCTTCGGCGGCACCGGGCAGCCGAGCGCCTGGGCCACGGCCGGAGGCGTCAGGTCGATCCCGGAGAGGTCCAGCCGCTTCGGGCAGGAGAAGCGGCTCTCACAGGAGAAGACGCTGATCGAAAACGTGGTCAGCTTGGGATCCGTCAGGTTGCTGCAACTGACGCCGCCCACCGTCATCGCGGTCTCCCCGAAGTCGCCGGTGTACTGGGCGCCGATGATGCCGCAGATGGAGATCTGGCCGCAATTGACGTCGAACCGCGGCGCGCAGCTCGCCGGCGGCGTGCCGCCGAGGAACCAGTAGAGCTTGGGCGTGGGCGCGCCGAACGAGCTGCCGGCGATGGCGATGTTCTGCTTGTTGCCCGGAAACTCCAGCGGCACCCGCAGCCGGATGGTGCACGCGCCGACCTTGGGATCGCAGCTCGGATTGACCAGCTCGATGACCGGACCGCTGCTCTTCGCCTTCTCGCACTTGAAGGTGTCCGGGCAGGTCGCGGTCGACGTGCTGGTGCCGGCGAAGTTGTTGTAGGTGATCGAGTCCCAGCCGGCAGCATTGCCGCAGACCGGCTGCGCCGCGGCGGGATTGGCGAAGGCGGACAGCAGAAGAAAACTGAAAAGAAAGAAAATCGACAGCCGGTATTGGAAGCTCATGTCGTCTCCATCGCTTTGGACGAGCCTCGCCGCAACCTCGAAACATACGAGACCAGAAGGATGACCAGGATCAATGCGGGCAGTTCCAGAAAGCGCCAGAAAGAGGGTTGGAACAGGTTCAGATAGGAGGGGAGCGACAAGGCCGCGCCAGAGGTGATCCCCGTCCGATCGGTGACGATCAGAAACCATGGCGTCGCGAAGTGCGCCACCGTATGGAGCCCGGCGGCGAGGAGCACGAGGAAGCTCCTCCCCCACAACCGGCCCAGGGCCGCCGGGCTCGCGAGCGCCCCCATCCCCAGAAACATCACGACCCAGAGACCGAGATAGGAGAAGCCGGCGGCCGTCAGGGCAAGATCCACGTAGACGTCTCCGCCAGGGCCCGGGACGGCTTGCGGATAGGCCAGGGGGATCGGTCCCAGGACGCGCCAGACGAGATACACGACGGGCGCTTCCATGGCGCTCAGGAGGAGCGCCATGGCCGCCCAGAGTTTCTCTTCCTTGCCTAGCGGCACGGCGAGCCCCGGGGTGGAGCGAGAGGCGACCGCCATCCGAAACAGGTCTTCTCGGCATACCGGAAGAGAGACGCCTGCCACCCGCACTGATGGGGCTCGGTGGCCAGGCCACAGACATGGAGCGTCTCGTGAAAGATCGTTTCTCCAAAGCCGAGCCCGTTGGCATTGGGGCAGGAGGAGGCGGTTCCCGCGCCGATGGTGATGGGCGAGACGCCGAAGCCGGGATTGACCTGCGCGCAGTGTTCCAGACAGTCGTCGCAATTCAGAGGCTGCTGCTTCCCGTTGCACGACCTGTTGAAGCAATCGGGTATCTTGGTCTCGTCGCCGCTGGTCATGGCGCTGATGTCGCTCAACACGCGGTGGCATTTCGTGCCGGGCTTGGTCTTGTCGCAGGCCTCCTTGATCCCGCGATGGAGCTTGTCGCCGAACGGAGGTTTATTGCAGTTTGGATTGACCGTATAAAGTCCGAGACGATCGGTCAGTCGGGTCGGTTGAGCGCCGGTGTAGGAGTAGGGATGAGGATCGATCAGCCACGCCCACGGCTCGGGATCAGGCCTTGAATACGAGCCGGTCGTGGACCCGTACCACCGGTAGACGTTGTAGAAGAGCTCGCTGTCGAGGTCCGGGTTTTCCCAGGTCCCGTCTTCCCACTGCCCCGGGAGGCGGAGGAAGACGCCGGCCGCCTGGGCGCCGTTCCAGTCCTCTCCGAAGGGTTCGAAGCCGCCTTGCCAGACGCTGGCTCCCGAAGCGTCGGTGGCGAGAACGGGGGCGCCGAGATGGTCGGTCGTCAGATAGAGCATGGCCGTCGCCAGCGTGGGACTGCCCGTCGCCGGCGTGGTGAGGCGTTTCTCATAGAGGGCGACCGGCCGGCCGGAGAAATAGAAGATGTAGGCGTCGCCGCGGACCTCGGGCTGGTTACGGGGCGAGGAGGGGCCGCGGCGCAGCAGATTCGAGCGGTGATGCAGCAGACCGCCGGAGCTGTAGGTGGCGCCGGTTTCGCGCGTGGGCAGGGAGCTGCCCAGGAACGTCGAGAAGCTCGCGGAGGCGAGGAGGTTGCGGCCGTCATAGACGAACCGGGACAGGCCCTGAACCCCGGCGTCCGCTTCGCCGCGCAGTTGCGACAGCCGCTGGTCGGCGTCATAGGCCAGGCGCAGCTTGTCCTCGCCGTGAGAGCGGAAGGTCAAATCTCCCGCTTCGTCGTAGAAGAGCTGCGAGGTCCCGCCCGCTCCGCGCTGGATCCCCACCAGCCGCGGCGAATTGGCGGCGGCGGCGTTGGCGGCGTAGGTGTAGGTGTCGGTGACGCCGTCGCGCGTCTCGCTCAGGCGGTTGCCGGTCTTGTCGTAGGTCCAGCTTCTCGTGCCCCAGGGACCGTTGCCCTGGGTGAGGAAGTACTGAACGTCCTGATAAGCGAAGCTGCGGGAGCCCGCGGCGTCGAGGTTGTCGGTGATGGCGTTGACGTTGCCGAGAGCGTCCGTGGTGTAGGTCCAGTCGAGCCGTCCGGACGCCGAGATCCCGGCCGGGAAATACCGCGAGTTGAAGCTCCGGCTCTCGGTCAGGCCGTTGCCCAGCGTGAATCCCGTCAGCGGGCCGGAAGCCTTGTAGGAGGCCGCCGAAACCAGGGGCTGCGCGGGCGAGGCGCCGTCCTGCATCGAGAGCGAAGCCTGGCGGTCCGCGAAGTCGAAGGTGTAGCTCGCCGACACGTTGCCGGGATAGGACACGCTCTGCCGGTTGCCGTTCTTGTCCCACGTGTAGGCGAGACCACCGTCCTGGAGCGTCCGCCCGAAGCGGTCGTAGGTGTAGGCGACCGTCTGCCCGTTGCGGGTGATCGCCGTCCGCCGTCCCTTGGAGAACGGCACGGCCGGATCGTCATAGGTGACGGCGGTGTCGAGGCTGTTGTCCGGAGAGTCGGTGAAAGTGACGCGATCCAGGGCGTCGACCGTCTGGCTCGTGGTGACGTTGCGCGCGTCGGTGCGGCCGACCTGGACGCCGTGCTCGTTGTAGGTGTAGCTGGTGACTCCCGAAACCTCGGAGGTCTCGCGCGTCAGAAGGTCGCGGTCGCTGTGGACGTAGCTCGTCACCGTGCCGTTGGGATCCGTCATCTGAACGAGATGGTTCTGGACGTTGTAGGCGTACTGGGTCACGGCGTTCCCGCCACCGCCGCCCGCCCACGGCTGGGTCGTCGCGGTCACGCGGTTCAGGACGTCGTACGTGTACACGTGCGTGGCGGGGTTGGCCTGGCCGCCGCTGGGATGGCCGGCGTCCCAGACCCGCTCCAGGTTGCCTTCGCAATCGTATCCATATTCGGTCACCCTGCCGTCGGCGTGGACCGCCCGGTCGAGATGGCACCGCGACGAATAGACGAAATCGATCGACGAGTCGACGACCCAGGCGGAGCCGTTCCACCGCTGCAGCTCCTCGCGGGTGCGGTTGCCGACGGCGTTCAGGGTGTGGACCGTCCGCTCGCCCGGGTTGGAGACGTCGGGCTTCTTCTCGACCGTCACCAGCCGGCCGGCGGGATCGTAGCCGTATTCGACGACGTTGCCGCGCGGCAGGATGGTGCGCAGGAGGTCGCCGAAGACGTTGTAGACGTTGGTGGTGACCAGGTCCTCCGCCGGGCTGCTCCCCTTCCGGGTGTTCGTGGTCACGCGGTCGAGCGCGTCGTAAGCCGTCTCGCCGGCGACGCCGTTCGGGTCTGTCACCGAGGCGGCCCGGTTGAAGGCGTCGTAGGAGAACGTGGTGGCGCCGACGAGCGGATCGGTGCGCGTCAGGGGGAGCATGTCTCCCCGCGCCGGATCGTAGGTGTAGGCGGTGACGTCCTGGGTGCCGTAGCCCGGCGGATCGACGCTCGTGGGCAGCCCGGCGGCGTTGAAGGTGGTGGTCGTGGTGTAGCTGAAGGCGCTGCCCGCCTCGACGCCGCTGATCGTCTGGTCCGTCAGGTTGCCTTCGGCGTCGTAGACGGAGACGGTCGCCCGCACGCCGCTGCCGGAGGTGGACGGCACCTCCATCCGGGTCGCCAGCGCCGGGAACGGTCCGTTGTACTCCCAGGTCGTGGTGCGCTCCAGCGGCGTGCCCACCGCCTCGGTCCGCGAGGTCATCATGCCGTCGGCATTGTAGGTGTAGACCGTCGTCGTGCCCCGGCCGTCGATCTTCCGCGTCGGCCGCAGCGGGTTGGCGGCGTCCTCATAGAAAAGCTGCGCGTTGGGCCCCAGGCCGCAGGCGGGACAGTCGCCGGCCATGGCGGTGATGCGCGGCTTGTCGCTCACCGTGTCGCGGCCGATCGTGTAGGTGGCCACCTTGCCCAGCGGATCGGTGATCGTGGCCACCGCCGGCTGGGACGGATTGTCGTAGCTGAAGCTCCACTTCTCCACCGCGTTGGCGCCGGTGAAACTGGTGTCGCCCCGCCAGAGCTTGACCGTGTTGCCCTTGGAATCGTACTCCCAGGCGGTGTCCACCCGGCGCGAGCCGTCGGTGCCCACCAGATCCATGCGCGTCATCCAGCCCGGATTGACCGCGTCGCCGTAGAAGAATTCCCACTTCGTGCCGTCCGGCCGGTCGATGCGCACCAGGTCGTTGCCCGTCCAGGTGTAGCTCCACGTGCGGCTGGCGGCGGCGCCCACGCCCACCTCGGTGATCGTGGCAAGCTTGCCGGCGCCGTTGTAGGTAAAGGTTTCGCCGCGGCCGTCCGGGAAGGTCACCGCCGTGAGCTGGCCGCCGCTGTAGGTGGCCACCTTGGCGTTGCCGTTGCTGTCCACGGTCTGCGTCCACAGGCCGGAGCTGTTGAAGACGTGAACCGTGCCGTTGAGCTCGCGCAGCTCCCAGCCGGAGCCGGTGCGGTGGAGCTCGCGGTATTCGTCCGAAGGGGAAACCGTCTGATAGATCCCGCCTGAAAGGTTGCTGAACTCGCGGAAGGTGGCGGTGGCGGTGAGCAGCCAGACGCGGCTGTCGTTGTTGACGCCGGGATCGAGCACGATCCGCTGCGCGTAATCGTGGGACCAGTAGCGGCCGAGGGCCGTGTTCCAGGCCGCCGAGCCGGCGAAGCCCGGACCGCCGACGCCGCCCGCGGCGTAGCGCAGCGTCGCGCCCGGCCCGGACTTGCCGGGAGCTGCGCTGCCGCCGTCGCCCGCGCCGCTGCCGGCGCCGTTTCCGGCGGTCTTGCAGGAGGTGCAGTCGCAGTCCGCCTTGCGCGGCACCGGGCACCCGAGCGCCTGGGCCACGGCCTGAGGCGTCAGGTCGATCCCGGAGATGTCCAGCCGCTTCGGACAGGAGAAACGGCTCTCACAGGAGAAGACGCTGATCGAAAACGTGGTCAGCTTGGGGTCCGTCAGGTTGCTGCAACTGACTCCGCCCACCGTCATCGAGGTGTCCCCGAAGTCGCCGGTGTACTGGGCGCCGAAGATGCCGCAGATGGAGATCTGGCCGCAATTGACGTCGAAGCGCGGCGCGCAGCTCGCCGGCGGCGTGCCGCCCTGGAACCAGTAGACCTTGGGCGTGGGGGCGCCGAAGGAGCCGCCGGCGATGGCGATGTTCTGCTTGTTGCCAGGAAACTCCAGCGGCACCCGCAGCCGGATGGTGCACGCGCTCACCTTGGGATCGCAGCTCGGATTGACCAGCTCGATGACCGGACCGGTGCTCTTCGCCTTCTCGCACTTGAAGGTGTCCGAACAGGTCGCCGTCGACGTGCTGGTGCCGGCGAAGTTGCTGTAGCTGATCGAGTCCCAGCCGGAGGCGTTGGCGCAGACCTGCGCCGCGGCCGGGTGGGCGACGGCGAACAGCGGGATCAATACGAAAAAGGCGAAAACCGACAGCCGAGATTGGAAGCTCATATTCATCCTCAAGATGCCTTAGCCGCCCTCGCACAGGGATTCCGTTACACCGACATCGAGCCTGCTCGCCGGCGCGTATTCACCCCGGCGGACCTTCTTCAGCCGGTCCTCGCTGAGGTAAAGCCAGAACGCGGTCTTGCCCTTCTTCACCGTCAACACCCGAAATCCCTCCTCCGGCTCTGGCGATTCCGAAAGCTCCGCGCCATGGTTTTCAGCCAGGCGACTGATTTCCGCCCGGTCCATGTCGCAGGTCAGTGAGCGTCGAAACGCATCGGCGTCTCTCCATGGAGGCGAGCACGCCCCCAGGAGAAAGACGCCGAGAGCAAGCCAGGAGCGGTTCAATCCAGTCCCCAGTCGTCGCGCGACCACCAACCCGGGCTGTTCAAACCGTTGGCGGTGACGGGGATCGCCAGGTTGCATACTGTCGCGACGTAGGAGGCGAAGGTGTTGCTGTTCGGCCCGAACACATGGTAGTAGGTTTCGGGCGGATAGCTCGCCGCCGCTGTGATCGCGCAGGCATCAACCGCTCCACAGCCATCCTGTATCCAAGCCCCGCAATCATCTTCTGGCGTAAGCGGAGCGCGATCGAAGTCGTTGTTGGTTTCCGTTCGCCCAGTCGTGCCAAACGGTGTCAGCGCTCGCGCGAAATTGCCGACCGTTTGTTCCGTGTGGAGACCTTCTGTCCGTACTTCTCCTGTACGATCGTTGACAATGCGAACGAAGCAGTGCCGGAAACCGTCAAACGGGGAAATCAGTGGACGGCAGCACACTTGAACGCGCAGGCCCAGACGATCCGTCAGCACTGTCGGGCGCCCCATAGCGTACTGGTAGAGGTGCGGACCGCCTCGGAGCCCGATCGGATCCGCCTGCGAGTATTGCCCCAGGGAGCTCTGATACCACCGGTAGACATTCTGATAAAGGCCGCCATTCAGGTCCAGGTCATTCCAGGTCGCATCCTCCCATTGACCCGGGAAGCGGAGGAAGATTCCCGCCTCCTGGGCGGCGTTCCAATCTTTTCCAAAGGGATCGAATCCACCCTGCCAGACGGTAGCCGCGTTGGCATCCGTAGCCAGGAGCGGAGCCCCCACAGCGTCGGTCGTCACATAGGTCAGCTTCGTGGTCAGCGTGGGGCTGCCGGCTGGAGGGGTCGCAACCCGCTTCTCGAAGAGCGCCGCCGGCCGGCTCGCGAAGTACAGGATGTAAGAGTCGCTGCGGATTTCCGGCTCGTTCCGGGGCGAAGAGGGCCCCCTGCGGCGCATCTGCATGCGGTGGAAGAGGACTCCGCGCGAGTTATAAGTGGCTGTGGTCTCGATCTCGGGCGATGAGCTGCCGGGTTGCGAGAAGAACGACGCACGGGAGAGGAAGCTACGGCCGTCATAGGTGAGCTGGGAGAGACCCTGCCCGGCCGTCTCGGAATCGTTGCGGAGCTGTGACAGCCGCTGATCGGCGCCGTAACCGAGACGCAGCTTGTTTTCACCCGCGGAGTGGAAGGTCAGATCTCCCGCTGAATCGTAGAAGAGCTGTGAGACCCCGCCACCACCTTGGCTGATCTGGGCGAGTTGCGGCGAGTTGGCGCCGGAGGCGTTGGGAGCATACGAGTAGGTATCGGTGACTCCGTCGCGGGTCTCGCTCAGGCGGTTGCCGATTTTGTCGTAGGTCCAGCTCTGTGTGCCCCAGGGACCATTGCCCTGAGTGAGGAAATACTGGAAATTCTGATAAGCAAAGCTGCGGGAGCCTTGAGCATTGAGATTGTCGGTCACGGCGACCACGTTGCCGATGGCATCGGTGGTATAGGTCCAGTCAAGGCGCCCCGCCAAGGCGATTCCGGCCGGGAAATATCGGTTGGTGAAGCTCCGGCTTTCCATCAGGCCGTTGCCCGACGTGAAGCTGGTCAGGGGGCCGAGAGCCCTGTAGCTGGCGGCCGTGACCAACGCCTGGGCTGGATTGCCACCGTCCTGCAGGGAAAGAGATGCCTGCCGGTCCGCGAAGTCGTAGGTGTAGCTCGCCGTGACATTGCCCGGGTAGGCCACGGTCAGCAGGTTGCCGTTCTTGTCATACGTATAGGCGAGGCTTCCGTCCAGCAGGACCCGGCCGAAGCGGTCGTAGGCGTGGGAGACGGTCTGCCCATTGCGAGCAATGGCCGTCAGGCGGCCTTTCGAGAGCGGCACGGCGATGTCGTCGTAGGTATACGTGGTGTCGAGCGAGTTGTCCGGATAATCGACAAAGGTAACGCGATCCAGGGGATCGACCGTATGGGTCACGGTAACGTTCCGGGCATCGGTCCAGCTGACCCGCGCTCCGTGCTCGTTATAGGAGTAGCTGGTAATTCCCGAGACCTCGGATGTCTCTTTCGTGAGCAGGTCGCGATCACTATAAACGTAGCTCGTCACCGTGCCGTTCGGGTCCGTGACCTGGGCCAGGTGACTTTGAACGTCGTAGGCGTATTGGGTGACGGTCGTCCCACCGCCGCTGCCGCCCCACGGCTGAGTGATCGCGGTCACGCGGTTCAGGACGTCATAGGTGAAGATCTGGCTGGCGGGGTTGGTCTGGTTGCCGCTGGGATGGTTGGCGTCCCAAACCCGCTCCGGCTTGCCCTCACAATCGTAGGCGTACTCGGTGGCCGTGCCGTCCGCGTGGATCACCTTGTCGAGATGGCAACGCGTCGAATACACGTAATCGGTGAAGGCATCCGTGATCCAGGCCGAGCCATTCCAGCGCTGGAGCTCCTCGCGGGTGCGGTTGCCGAAGTTGTCCAGGATGGATAACCGGCGTTCACCAGGATTGGCCGTATCAGGTTTGCGCTCGATGGTGACCTGCCGCCCGGCTGCATCGTAACCATATTCGATGACGTTGCCTCGCGGCAGGATCGTGCGCAGGAGGTCGCCGAAGGCGTTGTACACGTTGGTAGTGACCAGATCTTCCGCCGGGACGGTCCCCCTCCGGGTGGTCGAGGTCACGCGGTTGAGCGCGTCGTAGGCCATCTCGGTGACGACGCCGTTCGGGTCCGTCACCGAGGTGCGCCGGTTGAAGCCGTCATACGCGAACGTGGTCGTGCCGACGAGAGGCTCGGTGCGCGTCAAGGGGAAGAGGTCGCCTCGAGCCGCATCGTAGGTGTTGCTGGTCACGTCCTGGACGCCGTAGCCGGGCGGGTCGACGCTCAGGGGCCGCCCGGCGGCGTTGAAGGCGGTCGTCGTGGTGTAGCTGAAGGCGCTGCCCGCCTCGACGCCGCTGATCGTCTGATCCGTCAGGTTGCCTTCCGCGTCGTAGACGGAGACGGTCGCCCGCACGCCGGAACCGGAGGTGGACGGCACCTCCATCCGGGTCGCCAGCCCCGGGAACGGCCCGTTGTATTCCCAGGTCGTGGTGCGCTCCAGCGGCGTGCCCACGGCCTCGGTCTTCGAGGTGATCAAGCCGTCGGCGTTGTAGGTGAAGGCCGTCGTCGTGCCCCGGCCGTCGATCATCCGCGTCGGCCGCAAAGGGTTGGCCGGATCGTCATAGAAGAGCCGCGAGTTCGGCCCCAGGCCGCAGCTCGGGCAGTCGCCCGAGATCTCCGTCACCCGCGGCTTGTCGCTCACCGTGTCGCGGCCGATCGTGTAGGTCGCGACCTTCCCCAAGGGATCGGTGATCGTGGTCACTCCCGGCTGCGACGGATTGTCGTAGCTGAAGCTCCACTTCTCCACCGCGTTGGCGCCGCCGAAGCTGGTGTCGCCCCGCCAGAGCCTGGTCGTGTTGCCCTTGGAATCGTATTCCCAGGCGGCGTCCACCCGGCGCGAGCCGTCCGTGCCCACCAGGTCCATCCGCGTCATCCAGCCCGGGTTGGCCGCGTCGCCGTAGAAGAACTCCCATTTCGTGCCGTCCGGACGATCGATGCGCACCAGGTCGTTGCCCGTCCAGGTGTAGCTCCAGACGCGGCTGGCGGCGGCGCCCACGCCCACCTCGGTGATCGTGGCGAGCTTGCCGGAGGGGTGATACGTAAAGGTTTCGCTACGGCCGTCCGGGAAGGTCACCGCCGTGAGCTGGCTGCCGCTGTAGGTGGCCACCTTGGCGTTGCCGTTGCTGTCCACGGTCTGCGTCCACAGACCGGAGCTGTTGAAGGAATGGACCCTGCCGTCCAGCTCATGCAGCTCCCAGCCGGAGCCGGTACGGTGAAGCTCGCGGTACTCGTCCGAGGGCGAAACCGTCTGATAGATCCCGCCCGAGAGATTGCTGAACTCGCGGAAGGTGGCGGTGGCGGTGAGCAGCCAGACGCGGCTGTCGTTGTTGACGCCGGGATCGAGCACGATCCGCTGCGCGTAATCGTGCGACCAGTAGCGGCCGAGGGCCGTGTTCCAGGCCGCCGAGCCGGCGAAGCCCTGACCGCCGACGCCGCCCGCGGCGTAGCGCAGCATCGCGCCCGGGCCGGAGTCGCCGGGAGCGGCGCTGCCGCCGTCGCCCGCGCCGCTGCCGCTGCCGTGACCGGCGGTCTTGCAGGAGGTGCAGTCGCAGTCCGTCTTGCGCGGCACCGGGCAGCCGAGCGCCTGGGCGACGGTTCCGGGCGTCAGGTCGATCCCGGAGAGGTCCAGCCGCTTCGGACAGGAGAATCGGCTCTCGCAGGAGAACACGCTGATCGAAAACGTGGTCAGCTTGGGGTCCGTCAGGTTGCTGCAACTGACTCCGCCCACCGTCATCGAGGTGTCGCCGAAGTCGCCGGTGTACTGGGCGCCGATGATGCCGCAGATGGAGATCTGGCCGCAATTGACGTCGAACCGCGGCGCGCAGCTCGCCGGCGGCGTGCCGCCCTGGAACCAGTAGACCTTGGGCGTGGGAGCGCCGAAGGAGCCGCCGGCGATGGCGATGTTCTGCTTGTTGCCCGGAAACTCCAGCGGCACCCGCAGCCGGATGGTGCACGCGCTCACCTTGGGATCGCAGCTCGGATTGACCAGCTCGATGACCGGACCGGTGCTCTTCGCCTTCTCGCACTTGAAGGTGTCCGAGCAGGTCGCCGTCGACGTGCTGGTGCCGGCGAAGTTGCTGTAGCTGATCGAGTCCCAGCCGGAGGCGTTGGCGCAGACCTGCGCCGCGGCCGGACGCGCCGCTCCGATCCAGAAAAGCAGGATCAGGAAAAGGAGAGGACCGGTCAAGAAACGTGTCTGTCGAAATATTGATCTCAATATTGATCTCATGGCATCTCCAGAGGAGCTGCTGAGCTGATCGCTCCGCTCTCCCGTGGTTGCGAATTCTATGCTGCAACAGCCTATCTATTTCTCAGTGTAACTGGCGTCCGCACCGAAAAGCAAGCGGGCGGAAGGATGTTCAGAAACGAAAAAAAACGCGAGCGGGATTGTGCAAAATCACTTCCTACGCAGCCACCTCGGGAAAGTTGCACGCCAGGCTCTCGCCCCCGCAAGAGAGCAAGATCGTGCAAAGAGAGCAAGATCGTACAAAACTCCGCCTACGTACAAACATCGGAAAAGTTTCATTCGAAATTCGGCGCCGTAAAGCTTGCCAGAAAGGTCCGGGGTCTGGTACAGTGATCCTCAGGCTGTAGCAGCATAAATTATTAAACCCGGAAAGCAATGAATCGCTGGCCGGGTTTCCACAGATGAATGGTGGAACGAGCTCCTCGCATGAGTCGAGGGGAGGAACCGACATGGTTTCCGATGTGCTGAAAAAAGCTTCCGGTCTGGCGATCTTCTTTTTGCTCGGACTGCTCGCGGCGGCGCCGGCGGCGCACGCCCAGTTCTCCTGCAACGCTCCCGCTCAGGGTTTCAGCGCCGGTGTCCCGGCCGGCTGGGCGGTCGTCGACAACGCCGGCAACGACATCGTGTGGGGCGATCTCGCCTCCTGCGGCGAGGCCGGCAACTACACCGGCGGCGCCGGCGGCGCGGCCTGCGTCTCCAGCGATCTGGCCGGCCAGGGCGAGCTCGACACCGAGCTGCGCTCGCCGGTCTTCAGCCTCGCCGGCGCGACCAGCGCCTCGCTCGACTTCAACGCCAACTATCAGAATTTTGCCGGCTCGGACTTCCTGGACATCGACATCAGCACCAACGGCGGCTCCTCCTGGACGACGCTGGTGCGTTGGAACGAGGATCACGGCGCGTTCCGCGCCGCGCCCGGCGAATTCGCGAGGATCGATCTCTCGCCCTTCCTCGGCATGAGCAATCTGATGCTGCGGTGGCGGTATTACGATCCGAACACCGACGATTGGGACTGGTACGCGCAGCTCGACGACGTCAAGTTGACCTGTCCGGTCTGCGCCGGCACGGTACAGCCGGATCCGCTGGCCGACGGCGGCTTCGAGGCCGGCTCGCCGAGCGCGGCCTGGGCCGAGGCGTCGACCAACTTCGGCACCCCTCTCTGCTCGCCCGCGACCTGCGGCTTCAGCGGCGCCCGCAACGGGAGCTGGTGGGCGTTCTTCGGCGGCGCCGCGGGCGTCGCCGAGACCGCCTCGCTCCAGCAGGCCATGGTCATCAGCCCGGGCACGGCCAACCTGACCTTCTATCTGTGGAACCCGGAGTCGAGCGGCAACGGCACCGACGCGCTGCGCGTCCTGGTGGACGGCAACCAGGTGGCGTCGATCCCGGCGGGCAATTCCATCTACGCCTCGGGCTATGCCCGCGTGGTGGTCGACCTCTCGGCCTTCGCCGACGGCGGCAGCCACACGGTCCGCTTCGAGGCCACGACCTCGGGCGCGCCCACGAACAGCAACTTCTTTGTCGACGACGTCTCGCTCTCCATCTGCGAGCCGCCGCCGACGGCGCTCGCGGTCGACGACGTTTCGGCGGCCGAGGGCGGCAGCCTCACCTTCACCGTGACCCTCGCGCCGGCCTCGGCCAACACGGTCACCGTCGATTACGCGACGGCGAACGGCACGGCCACGGCGGGCGCCGACTACACCGCCGCCTCCGGCACCCTGCAGTTCCTGCCGGGCGAGACCAGCAAGACGGTCACCGTCGCGACCACCGACGACACCCTCGACGAGCTCGACGAGACGCTGTCGCTCGACCTCGCGAACGCGATCAACGCCAGCCTCGCCGATGGTCAGGGCATCGGCACCATCCTGGACAACGACTCCTCGGCCGTCTCGATCGCCGGCGCCTCGGTGACGGAAGGGAACGCGGGGACGGCCACCCTGAGCTTCACCGTCAGCCTCTCACCGGCCAACAGCCAGACGGTCACGGTGGATTACCAGACGGCCGACGGCTCGGCCACGGCGGGCGCCGACTACACGGCGGGCTCCGGCACCGTGACCTTCGCGCCCGGCGAGACGAGCAAGACCGTCACGGTGGCGGTGCTCGGCGATCTGATCGACGAGGCCGACGAGACGCTGTCGGTGACTCTTTCGAACCCGACCAACGCGGCTCTCGGCAGTGCGACGGCGGCGGGGACGATCGTCGACGACGATACGGCCTCCCTGGCCGTCAACGACGCGGCGGTGACCGAAGGGGATTCGGGCAGCGTCAACGCCGTCTTCACGGTGAGCCTCTCGACCCCCAGCAGCCAGACGGTGACGGTGCAGGCCGCGACGGCCGACGGCTCGGCCACGGCGGGCGTTGACTACACCGCGACCGGCCCGGCGACGATCAGCTTCGCGCCGGGACAGACGAGCCAGAGCTTCATCGTGCCGGTGCTGGGCGACACCCTCGACGAGGCCGACGAGGCCTTCGCCGTCAACCTGAGCGGCGCGAGCGGCGCCGCGATCACCGACGCCCTGGGCGCCGGGACGATCGTGGACGACGACACCTCCGCCCTCTCGGTCTCCGACGCCACGCAGACGGAGGGCGACAGCGGCAATTCCAACATGGCCTTCACGGTCAGCATGGCTCCCGCCAACAGCCGCACGGTCACGGTGCAGTTCCAGACCACGGCGGGCGGCACCGCCACCGCCGGCACCGACTACCAGAGCGTCGCCGCGACCGCGGTGACCTTCCTCGCCGGCGAGACCAGCAAGACGGTCAACGTGCCGGTCGTGGGCGACACGGTGGACGAGAGCGACGAGACGGTCAACGTGTCATTGACCTCCCCCACCATCGCCATCCTCGACGACTTCGCGGGCGTCGGGACGATCGTGGACGACGACACCGCCTCGCTCGCCGTCAACGATCCCTCGGTGACGGAGGGCGACAGCGGCACGGCCAACCTGACCTTCACCATCTCCCTGTCGGGCGCGAGCGCCCAAACGGTGACGGTGGACTTCCAGACCGTGGCGGGCGGCACGGCCACGGCGGGAACCGACTACCAGGCCGTGACCGCCACGCCCGTCACCTTCGCCGCCGGCGAGACCAGCAAGACGGTGACGGTGCTGATCAACGGCGACATGATCGACGAGGTGGACGAGACGGTCTTCGCCAGCCTCACCAACGCCGCGGGAGCGCCTGTGGGCGATGCCTCCGGCGTCGGCACCATCGTCGACGACGACACCTCCAACATCACCATCGGCGACGTCACGGTGAACCCCGAGGGCAACAGCGGCACGGCCACGGCGACGCTCACGGTGACCCTCTCGAAGGCGAACAGCCGCACGGTCACGGTCGACTACGCCACCGCCAACGGCACGGCTACGACGGCGGGCAACGACTACGTGGCGGCGTCAGGGACGCTGACCTTCGCCGCCGGCGAGACCAGCAAGACGTTCTCGGTGACGGTCAACGGCGACACCATCGACGAGGACAACGAAACCATCCTCGTCAACCTGACCAACGCCGCCAACGCCACGATCACCGACGCCCAGGGCGTCATCACGATCACGGATGACGATACTTCGGCGATCTCGGTTTCCGACGCCACCAGGCTGGAAGGAAACTCCGGCAACTCCAACATGGTCTTCACGATCAGCCTGTCGACGACCAACAGCCGCACGGTCACGGTGCAGTTCCAGACCGTGGCGGGCGGCACGGCCACGGCGGGCACCGACTACCAGTCCGTCGCAGCCACCACGGTCACCTTCCTCGCCGGCGAGACGAGCAAGACGGTCAACGTGCCGGTCGTGGGAGACACGATCGACGAGGTGGACGAGACGGTCAACGTCTCGCTGACCTCCCCCACCAACGCGCCGCTGGGCGACGCCTCCGGCGTGGGTACGATTCAGGACGACGACAACGCTTCCCTGGTCATCAACGATCCCTCGGTGAACGAGGGCGACAGCGGAACCGTCAACATGGTCTTCACCCTCTCCCTCGGCGTGGCCACCGACCACACGGTCACGGTGACCTTCCAGACCGCCGCGCTCGGCACGGCGACCGCCGGCGTGGACTTCCAGTCCGTCGCCGCCACCACGGTCACCTTCCTGGCCGGCGAGACGACCAAGACGGTCAACGTGCCGGTCATCGGCGACTTGATCGACGAGATGAATGAGACGGTCGCCGCCACCCTCACCAACGCCGCGGGCGCGCCCCTCGGCGACGGCAACGGGACCGGGACGATCGTGGACAACGACACCGCGAACATGACGATCAACGACGTCTCCGTGCAGGAGCCCACCAGCGGGACGACCCCGGCGACCTTCACGGTCACGCTGTCGAAACAGAGCAGCCACACGGTGACGGTCAACTACGCCACCGCCAACGGCACGGCCACGGCGGGCGTCGACTACGTGGCGGCGTCCGGGACGCTGACCTTCAATCCCGGCGAGACCAGCAAGACGATCACCGTCACCGTCAACGGCGACACGACGTCCGAGCCCAGCGAAACGTTCGTCGTCAACCTGACGGGCCTGACGAGCCCGACCGGCGCCGCGCTCACGGACGGCCAGGGCGTCGGTACGATCATCAACAGCACGCCGAACATCGTTACGCCGGCTGACGTCTCCGTGACCGAAGGGGACGTCGAAGCGCCGACGCCCGATCCGACGATCACCGTGACCCTGTCGAGCGCGTCCGCGCAGACGGTGAGCGTCAACTACGCCGTCGCCAGCGGCACGGCCGTCCTGACGCACGACTACTTCACGGCTTCGGGGACGCTCACCTTCAACCCCGGTGAGACGCAGAAGAGCTTCACCATGCCCCTGGCGCGGGACAAGCGGCCGGAGCAGACGGAAAAATTCTTCATCAACTTCAGCAACCCGGTGGGAGGCCTCCTGCCCGACAACCAGGTCGTGGTCACCATCCTCGACGACGACCACAACTACAGCCTCTACGGCGGCGCCAACAGCAACACCATCGCGGGCTGCTTCAACATGGCCGACGTCGCCCCCGAAAGAGGCGCGGCCTACATGAGCAAGCCGTTCAGCCTGACCCACAAGCTCGACATGACCTTCGCCGTCTCCTTCGGCAAGTACGACACCACCGGCGGCGGCGGCCTGGTCTGGCTGCTGGCGCCGACCCACCAACTCGGCAACGACGACATGGGCTACGGCTTCGTCTCCCCGTCGGTCGGCGTCGAGATGGACACGGTGAACAACTACAACGCCGACCCGGCGGAGGACCACATCGCGGTCGACGAGAACGGCGCCACGCCGCTTCATAACGGGCACCCGCCGGTGCAGGCGAGCGCGACCTCGGCGAACATCGAGGACAACCTCGAGCACGAGCTGCGGATCGTTCGCGATCCCGCCATCAACCGGCTGGACGTCTACTTCGACGGCTCGCTGCGGCTGAGCTACTACAAGGACATCGTCAACCAGATCTTCAGCGGCAACCCCACCGTGTACTGGGGCTTCACCGGGGCGAACAACTGCAACGACTCGGTGTGCCCGAACAACCTCCTCTACTGGTGCCCGGTGGCGCTCTGCGTCGGCGACACCGCGACGCCGCACCTGCTCGTCAGCGACATCCAGGTGTCTGAGGGCAATACCGGCAACCAGACCGCCACGTTCACGGTCAAGCTCTACTGCCCGCGCAACGAGGTGGTCACCGTCAACTACGCCACGGCCGACGGCACCGCGGTCGCCGGGCTCGACTACCTGGCGGCCGCCGGAACGCTCGTCTTCAATCCGGGCGAGACGCAGAAGACGGTCTCGGTGACGGTCTACCCGGATCCCACCACCGAGCCGGACGAGACGTTCCTGCTCAACCTGAGCGGCGCGAGCGCGAACCTGGCCACCCCGGACACCCAGGCGGTCGCCAAGATCCTCGACGACGTGCGGTTCGTCTTTGGTCTGGCGGGTGACATCCCGCTCATGGGCGACTGGAACGGCGACGGCATCGACACCCCCGGCGTCTTCCGCAACGGCACGTTCTACCTGCGCAACTCCAATACGACGGGAGTCGCCGACATCTCGTTCAACTTCGGCACCAGCACCGATATCCCGGTGGTGGGAGACTGGAACGGCGACGGCATCGACACCGTGGGGATCTGGAACGGCGCCTTCTTCTACCTCAAAACGGCCAATACGGCGGCCGCCGGCACGACCACGGTGTTCCTCGGTCAATCCGGCGACCAGCCTCTGGCCGGCGATTGGAACGCCAACGGCGTCGATACCGTGGGCGTCCGCAGGGGAGGGACCTTCATCCTGTCCAACACGTCCTCGGGCACGTGGGATGTGGTTTTCAACTATGGCCTCGCGACCGACGTCCCGGTGATCGGCGACTGGAACAACGACGGGACCGACACCATCGGGGTCTTCCGCGACGGCACCTTCTTCCTGCGCAACTCGAACACGACGGGAGTGGGCGAGATCACGATCAACTACGGCGTCTTCCAGGACAAGCCCCTGGCCGCCGACATCGACGGCGACGGCGACGACAACGTCGGTTACTTCCGCAACGGCACGTTCGCTGTGAAGAAGTAGAAAGCCCCTACGCGCCAGGTCGAGCCGCGAGCCAGCGGCTCGGCCTGGCGGTCCTCCGGGAGCGGCGCTCCCCCGCTACGCTGGTCCTCCACGACCGCCGGCTGTTCTCCTCAAGGCGCCACTCCACACATCAGGTAGGCTTCGCTCTACAACTCTGGTTTTGATACGTCCAGAGGGATTCCCTGTCGAAGCTTTGCCGTCCTGACGGCATCAAATGCCATCATTAGTTCCTGGCGCCCGGTTTCGGTCGTCTCTGCGGTCCTGAGTCGCTCGTACAACTCAGACTCACTGAAGGGCTGGTGGTCAGGATCGTCGCCAAAGCCGAACTTCGAGACCATTTCCGCGCGGATCTCGCCACGATAAGAGACAATCCCCTTGTACTTGAATCGCCATTTATCGCCGCTCATCAGAAAGTCGCGTATTCGGCCCATCATAGGCTCCCAGCAGGAATGTTGTCCTTCGTATTCTTGCCCCCTGCAATTCCACACGCGACTGCATACCCCAAAACAATTTTCATTCGCGGCATATCCCCTCGGCACGGATGCGGGCGAAGCCCCTGTTGGTCGCCATGATGCTCAGCGGGAGCGCGATGGCATAGGGAATCCACGGCAACCAGCGCTCCGCACTGCTACGCCTCATTGTAGGCTCGCTCAAGAGCCGCTACGTCGAGCTTCACCATCGTCATCATGGCCTCCATCACGGCCTTCACTCTCCTGGCATCCTGGTCGCGGATCAGCTCGATGAATCGCCGCGGGACAATCTGCCACGAGAGGCCGAACGGATCCTTGATCCAGCCGCACGCGGTGGGCTTCGCCCCGGCCTTGACGAGTCTGTCCCAATACTCGTCGACTTCGGCCTGGTCTTCGCAGTCCACGTAGAGCGAGAAGCCTTCGGAGAACGTAAAGTACGAGCCACCGTTGTAGCCCATGAAGACTTGACCACCGACGACGAACTCGGCGGAGGTGATCGGACCGTCCTCGCCGGTGCGGGCGACGTTCCTGATTTCGGAGTCCGGGAAGGTGGCGGTGTAGAACTCCATGGCCGCCTCGAGTTGATCGTTGAACATCAGGAACGGTGTCACCTTGGTCATCGGAGATTCTCCATCGTCGCGGGGTGATGGTAACCGAAGGTCGCGCATCCATCCAGAGGCGCGCCTCCGTACTGTCTGCCCAACGGGATGCCGATGAGCGATTTGCCGTCCACTCGATCGGCTGGGGTTCGCCGCCGGCTATGCGACCTGGCTGCGCTGAGTGACCACAACGGACACGCAGGCGCCTGCATGACCGAGCATCTCAATCAAGCTATCTACGCTAAAGCGATCGATCTTCCCTCGCATGAGGTCGCTGACCCGTGGCTGAGTCACTCCGAGGAGCTCCGCGGCGGCGACTTGTGTGAGCCCCTGGGCCTCGATCAACTTGGTCAGCTCAATCATGAGATCGGATCGGATCTTGAGGTTCTCTGCCTCGTCTTCGCCAAATCCGAGATCACTGAATACATTTCCGGTTGAGCGTCGAACTCGGATCGTCATCTCCTTCTCCCTTCCTCTCTGCGGAGAGCTTCAACGTTCGACATGAGCGGCATGCGCAGGTGGGCGAAGCCCGCCGGGGCATGTCCGCTCGATGGAGGGGTTAGCAGCCTTACCGCTCTTCCCACCGGACAGGAACATACCTGACCTCCCCTTGGTTCCACGCGGTCACAACGCCTGAGACAAAAGTACCCCGGCTGTTCTTGGCGATATTGAGCGATGACACGTGGTACTGGAAGCCTGGGCCTGTTTGCTGTTCCGCCAAGGCTCTTGCGCGGCTTGCAGAGTCTCCCCTGAGAAGCATCGACAAGAAGATGCCCATGACAACAACCAGCCCGACGCCAACGGCTGCGGGGATGCGCATGTCTCGCAACTTGCGGCCAGCCGCCGCCCGGGCCGCAAGCACTGGCTCGCGCCCAAGCTCACGCGCCAACCAAAGCAGCAGGGCGAGAACGAACGCTACGAGAACCACTGTCGCAACGGAAGCCGCTGGGTTCAGACGCAGCTGCGTGAGCGTGAGATCAACTGGCTGCAGAAATGGCCAAGCAGCAATGAGCATAAGAAGTGCTGTCAGCATGAAGACCGAGAACCAGCGGACGATGGATGCCGCTCGCAGGCTGCCACGCATGAGAAAGATGCCCGCAAGCACCGCAAAGACGTTGAAGCTGGAGGAGTACGAGATGCGATTGACGATGCAGTAGACCATTACGGCGATGTCGACCAGCCCAACCGCAAGCAGGACGCCGCCGGTTCGTTTGAGGATGTGGGTGTGAGACTGAGCGTTCATAAGGCTGCTAGTCGCGGTAGGGACGCCGAAGCGCCCCCCGCACAGATCCCGGCGTGCGGTTTGCCCGCACCGGGCTCTTCGGTAACCCTCGCTTCCGCACTAACCAACCCCGGCAAGCACCATCTGCCGATGCCGACTCTCCGTGATCCGGGGCTCCGCCAGAGGAAATCGCACTACCAAGGCGATGAACTTCTCCCAGCTTATCCGGCCTCTTCTGACTCCGCCTCCCCAGCCACTTCTTCAGCAGCCGTCTGGCTTGATAGAGGAATGCGCACAGGCTCCTGGATTTGCCGATCACCCCGTAGTAATTATAGTGCCCACGAAGCCTGGCGTTCAACGCCTCGACCAACTGACGAACTGGCGAGTGACGCTCAGCCTTGAGCCACTCGGTCAGCCGCGCCAACGATGCCCGAAGCCGCTTGCGCGACGTCCGGCAGGTCACCCGCGGCACTCCCTTGTGGTCAACCACCCAGCGCCACTCGAACCCGAGGAAGTCGAACCTCTCCGAGTTCTTGCCGAGTTGGAACCGACTGAACCGGACCATCCGGCTCTTCTCTGCTGAGAGCTCCAACCCATATTTCGCCAGCCGCTTTGGCAGCACCCGGAAAACCGCTCAGCGTCCTCACGCCACTGGAACGCGAACACGACGTCGTCTGCGTACCGGCACATGACGGCCCGCGCTTTGCACCGGGGCTTCACCACGTCCTGGAACCACGAATCCAACACGTAATGAGCCTTCCAGTTGCATTGAGAAAACCGTATGGATGAAGGCAAAGCCCTATCGGAAGTGTGTTTGTGGCTTTACAAACCCCTGCTCCTGGACCGCATCCCAGGTGAAGTCCTGCCGTGGCAGATAACTCCTTGCGTCAGGCCGGCCCAACGGGCCGTGAGAACTAGCCCAGGGCTGAGGCCGTCAGGCCGATGCCCTGGGGGGAGAAGCTCCATAGATCCCAGCGGCCTGAAGGGCCGCGAGAATTTCCGCCAGATCAGCTCAGCCAGGATTCCGCCAAGCCTCTCGCGGCCCTTCAGGCCGCTTTGAGGATCTCTTTTTCCCTGACCCAGGGCATCGGCCTGACGGCCTCAGCCCTGGGCTAGTTCTCACGACCCGTTGGGCCGTCAACCGGTTTTATCAGGGCTCTAAGAGGCCGTTGCAAAAGGTGCCCGCTCCAGATAGCCGGTACACTTTTGCAACGATAGGGTATATTCGTCCCCATACATTACCCTTCGCTTTCCCTGATAATTCCCTTATGGGCAAATTCCCGTGCCATTTTCTTAACCACCGACGGCTCATCAACGAGCGCATGAAAAGTCTGCTGCATGACTAAACCACCCTAGTTCAAAGATAACGTTCGGCCTGGGCCGCCAAACCGACTGCGATCAACCCAACGCGCCGAGGTTCAGCGGCCCGCGCAGCAGGTCCGCTGCAACCGTTGGTCAGGCCCGTGAAGGAAACTGAACTGACACCGATTTCCCCCGATTTTCCCCATTAGCGGCGGGAAGCGGACCGTCGCCCCCCTGCCCTGGGTCACATCTGTCTCAGATATTCGTGCACGAACAGGACCGCCATCGACCCCTCACCGACGGCCGAGGCGACGCGCTTGGCCGAGCCGGACCGGACGTCGCCCGCGGCGAAGACGCCGGGGCGGCTGGTCTCCAGCAGGTGGGGCTGCCGACGTGCCGTCCACGCCTCGGAATTCTCCAGGGAGGCCCCGGTCCGCACGAATCCCTTCTCGTCCTTCTCGATCTTCAAGGGGAGCCAGTCGGTCCGCGGCGTCGCGCCGATGAAGCAGAACAGGGCGGGTGTCTTGATCGCCCGCGCCTCGCCCGTCTGGTTGTTGACGACCTCGACCTCGAGGAGGCAGCGGTCCCCGGACATCCGCCGGACCTCGGTGTTGAGGAGCACTTCGACGTTGGGGGTCTCCTCGATCCGCCTCGCGAGGTAGCTCGACATGTGCTCGTAGAGGTCGCCGCTGCGAACCACGAGGTACACCTTGCGGACCTGCCCGGAGAGGAAGACGCTGGCCTGCCCGGCGGAGTTGCCGCCGCCGACGACCACGACGTCCGAGCCCTTGCAGAGCTGCGCCTCGACGGGAGTCGCGGAGTAGTAGACGCCGCACCCTTCGAACCGTTGGCATCCCTCGATGTCCAGGCGGCGATAGTCGACCCCGGTGGCGATCAGCAGGCACTTGGCCGAGACCGTCTCGCCGTTGTCGAGGTGCAGCACCGCATACTTGTTGTCGAACGACAGGCCCGTGACCGGCGAGGCGACGGGAAGGTGCGCCCCGAACTTGTTGGCCTGCACGACGGCGTTCTCGGCAAGCTCGCGGCCGGTGATGCCGGTCGGGAAGCCGAGGTAGTTCTCGATCCGCATGCTGCGACCGGCCTGCCCCCCGGGCGCGTCCCGCTCCAACACGACCGTGTTGAGCCCCTCGGAGGCGGCGTAGACGGCCGCGGCCAGCCCCGCCGGGCCGGCCCCCACCACGGCCAGGTCGTACACCGTGTGCTCGAGTGGCCGGCGGAGGGCCAGCGCATCCGCCAGCTCCTCGTTCGAGGGGTTGCGCAGGAGCAGCTTGTGGCCCCAGGTGACGACGGGCGTGTCGGCCTCGGTCAGCCCGGCCTTCTCGAGAAACTGCTTCACCTGTGGGTCGTCCTCCAGGTCCATCCAGGTGAACGGCACCAGGTTCTTGGCCAGGAACTCGCGGACCCGGAGGGTGTGCTTCGAATAGCGCGACCCGATCACCCGCAGGCCCGTGAAGTCCCCCATCTCGTGGAGGAGGTGGCGTCGGGCCATGAAGGCCCGGAGGATGACGTCGCCCAGGTCTGGGTGGACGTTCATAATCTCACGCAGGGCATCGTTCGAGATCTCGAAGACGTCGCTCTCGCCCTGGGCGGCGCCGCTGAACATCGCGGGGCCCCCGGTCAACTGGGCCACCTCGCCGGTGAACTCCCCGGGCCCGAGGGTCGCGACGACCTTCGGCTCATCGCCGTTGTCGTCGACGATCTGGACCGCGCCGGTCTTGACGACGTAGAAGTTGGGGTCGCGTTGCGCGGCTTCGAAGAGCTTCTCCCCGTGGCGATAATGCTTGAGCTTCGACAGAGGGCAGCCCTCCAGCGCGGCGAGCTGGGCCTTGTCAAGCCTGGGATATGCGGCGGCGTGCAGGTCCTGATCGATCATGTCTCGGGCTCCTTTGGTCCGACGCTGTCTGCTTCTGTCACGCAGGACCGGCAGGATACGCTCCGGCACCGGCGGCTCCGTCTCGTCGACGTAGCACCAGGTCCAACGTTAGCCGGGCTCGTAGGACGCCACCACGGGGCGGCTCGTATGGTGGAAATGCTTCGGGCGACGGCCTGACGCTCCAGCCCTGAGCGGCGGGCCGCCTTTGCCACAAAGGCTGCTATGTGGCAACAGCAGCTATTCTAGCACCCCCAGCAGGTAATGCGTCAGCCGTCCGCTTGAGGGGGTTGGCTGCAATACCGATACGTTGAGGTATTTGTATGCAGCTTCTCCTCTTCAGCGGCTGCTTGCTCCAATTCTACCCCGAGCACCGCGTATGGCTAGCCGTTCCGATACAGGGAATGCCAGGTTGGTGTCCGGAGCGTAGCGGAGGCACCAGCGGCGCATTGCTTCTGGCGTTCTAACAGAATATAATAAGTTCATGACACACCAAGCGACACAAGAGGAAAGGAGATGTCATGAAGCGTTTCGGGGTTTCTTTCTACTGGTTCAGCCTGGTTGTTCTTGCCCTGGGCACTACGGCGTTCGCCGCGCCTGAGCCTTCGAGAGCCAGGGCACCTCTAAGCTACATGGAAACAGCGACGACGGGCGCCCCCGATTTCCTCGCTGGCATGAAGTTGGCCACCACCTGTGGAGCTACCTGTGCGCAGGTAGCTAGGGCGTGTAGAGGTACCTGCCTTGGTCGTGGGGGAGAATACTGCCTTCCGGTCAATGAGTGTACGAACCCCTGCACCTACATTTGCCAATGTGAACACATAATATTTGGCAATTCCTGCTAGCCCAGAACTGATGAGGGAACTCTAGTCGGGCGGGTCTCAGCGATCCGCCTGCGCCGCCCTTCCTCCGGCTGCTGGGCGGCCAACCTCAGAAGGTGAGCGCGCGGGAACCGCGCTGTTTGCGGTTTCCGTCCGCTCGACCGCCGGGTTGGGCGCACTAACCAACTAGCCCCTCTCGTTCCAATAACTGCCTTATCTCCTCGAAGACGGCCTTTATGTTTCCTCGTGGAAATCTGATCTGGCCCAATCCCTGGATATTCGAGAACTCTGCGCAGCCTTCCTCCAATAGCACAATGGCCCTCTCGAAGCCAAGGCGCCCTTGAAACAGACCCGCTTCGTGTATCACGTTCATGCGAGCATGCAAGGTTCCATCTGCCTGCTCATCTTCTCCAGTCATGACGAAGAAGGCAATCGCTGCCGAATCGAGCATTTGCGACAACCGAGCAATGTTCGTGACACCGGCGATCGGCACTCGATTGAACTCATCCCAGGGCAAACAGAGGCGATCCTGGATAAAGTCCTTCAAGTCTTTCCACGCCGCTGAGTGGCCATGACCAATAAACACATTGGTACCTATCCTCTCGTCACGCCTCTTGCGCTGTTGCAGATTTGCTAAGTGGGAGGCCGCGCGACGAGTAAGCTTACTTAGCTCCCGACATGCATCGAAAGGTTGGCTTATTGCCCCAACCTTGGTGAGCATTTCTAGATGGGGAGGAGTTTGAAATCCCTTTTCAAGGGCCACCATATCACGAGAGAATACCTTACCCTGAGGCTGCAAGGCCCTTATGAAATGGCTCTGACTATACACTTTCATTTCGGCCATCTTGTCTCTAAGATCCTGCAGAAACGTGTCCGGACTATCACTCAGGGCAACCGACATCGCAGACAGTATTGTTGCCTTTGACTCGTCGAAGAATTCCCGGACTGCGATTGCTTCCTTCTGTTGCGCCTGAAGATCAGGATCACCCGCTCGATCGCGAATCACATTAAGTACCTCATCCGAGGTGAACTCGTGCCAATGGCCAAGTGTTTCTTGAATAGGCCAAGCATCTTGGAATCCCCATTCTTGGCTAAAGCGGGCACCCGCGGGTGGAGGTTCAAAGTCTCGATAATAAACGCGTGCGTGATACCCTAGCCAAGAGCCGCACCAAGCTCTGCCGACCTCCTCGGATGCCTGCGTAAGTCGCTGTAGACCTTCAGCAAAATCTTTGTCTTCCAGGCGGTTGCCTTTGGCCTGAAGCTCAGCAGCAAGTTCCAAGAGATCGGTATAGGTCATGATCGTTCATAGTACCTTTGCACAAGCACCTGGCGCCCAACGCTATGCCGATGAGCGCGCGGAAACCGCTGTTTGCGGTTTCCGTCCGCTCGATCGGCGGGGTTAGATGCTCAACTTCTCAGTTTACTCCATTGCATCATCCAACGGTAGAGTAGTCCCAAACTCGTAATAACCCATATCCATTTTCATAATCTTCATGCGCCCGTATTTCTGCTGTAGGAATCGCAGAACAGAATCGGAATCTTGGCGGTCCTCTGGGCCGTCAGCCATATACACGACCTGATCGCGTTCAAGCGCTTCGGGATCACAGATTCCATCCTTAAACGTTGACCTCGCAAGGAAGGATTCGCGTAGACTGGCCACTCGAGGTGAAAAGTTGTTGAGACATAGTTGTCCCTTTTCTCCAGTGGTGAGGATAGCGCCGTCCAGCTCATCCCGAAATTTGTAGAGTTCATTGTGATAAAAGTAATAGCAAAGTCGCGTAGGGCCCTCAAGATCGATAATGTCTGTGGTGCCGTACAGGGTTCCGTGAAACTGCTGCATTTGCAGTTTCGGGCGTGCCCCCTCTGCGTGAAGCCAGATAAGCCGAAAGTCCGAGTCGTGAGGAGGGAGGTTGCGAATTTGTTTGATCGCACTCTCAATCACCCGTGCAACCGGAACTCGACGACCTGTCCCCTCGAAATGCTTGACTATCTCTCCCTTGGCCAAGAGCTTCGCTTCCTCGCGCAGGAGATCTTCATTGTCTCGCTTGCTCTTGATCTCTATGACATACCGTTCATGCTGATGGATCACAAGAAGATCAGGCGTCCGTTCATCACGCTCCTGTAACTGCACCACCTCAAGCCCGCGGCCCCGGAGCCAATCGGCGATCGCATCCTTGAGATCCTGGTCGGTATTCGACATCTTATTAGAATCCTGTCCCCCGCGGGACATCTAACGCTGATAGCGGTGAGCGCGCGGAAACCGCGCTGTTTGCGGTTTCCGTCCGCTCGACCGCTTGGGTTGGCCGCACTACCAATACGTTGCGATATTTGTATGCAGCTTCTCCTCTACGGCGACTGCTCCGATTCTACCGCGAGCCTCGCACTATGGCTAGACGTTCCGCTACGGGCAAGTGCCAGTTTGGTGCCCGCGTAGCGGAGGCACCAAGCTGGCTCGAGTTGTACCACGTACTCTCTGGACAAAGATGAGGCTCCAAGCTGTTTGGCACCGGAGCGGAGGGCCAAGCAGCTCATACGCCTATCCCTTTGCCGGAGGGCCATCCTGCTATTGGAGGGTCTGCGCTTGGCTTTGCTTCATGGCACCAGTCACTGATGGTCGCTGCCGTCCTCATGCATGAAGAGAAACCCCAGACACCCTGCTCGCTCAAGCGTCTTGAAACACTCCTGCGCTGGAGATAGAAAAAGAGTGAAGCCAAAAAGCCCTGGGGAGACGTTAAGTGCCTCGGCAATGCGGATTGTTCGTCTCAGCATATTAATTCCATCTTCTTCGATGCCAAATGCTGGTGGCTTATCGTTGATAGCCAGTGCTAGCTCGGCGCTACGGCGATGCGAGTGGCGCCAGGCTTCGTCGTGAGGGTAAGGATCCGATGCCTTAAGCTCCGCTTCTGACCGCCTATAGACGTGATGGATTATAGCTGCGATCGATCTGGCATTTGCTGATAGGTAGACTGCGCAGAACGCACAGGCTACCTTGTAGTTCTCAAAGCCCGCAGAGGTATGTGGTCGACGATCATTCAAGAGATCGTGCAAGAATGTAAGATCCGCTAAGAGTGTTGTGGCGTAAGCTGCCATTAAACGCTCCTTGGCTCTTGGTCATCATTGTGTAGCCGTGACCGGCCAACATCTGAGTCACCGGGAAGTCAAGCACTTATCCGCGGAAGCTTATCCGGCTAGATCGTTCCCAATCTTCACTCCTGTTGAAATCCGGTAACTCCCTCCACACCAACTATTTGAGTAGATCATACGCCTCGCTATAGAGGCCGTCAACTCACGAAATGGCGCCGTGTAAGCTTCCATCCGGCGACAAATACGGGAAGGCGACTTATACGGCAGCAAACCGGCCCAACGGGTCGGGAGAATCAGCTCGGCATCTACATGTACCTTGACGAGCAGGATCGGGCGGTCATCGGCGGGGGCGATCGCCACATCCGGCTGGCCGCCAACGCTTTGCAGCTCCTCGCCCTTCACAAGGTACTCGATGTGTTGCCGAGCTTCCGTCTCTTGGCCGCATAGTAGGAATCTACCAGCCAGCCCCCTCCCATCACGAAGCCAAAAGCAATTGCACCCTTTACGGTCCATCCAGGGCCAGGGAACCAGGCTAATATGGCTTCGACGAGGAGCGTGAGGACGAAACTGGCAAGCACCAGAATGGCCCAGATCACCGCCAGCTCGACTCTCCTAAAGGGAATTCCGTGTACAACCGAAAGATGATAGACCATGACTATCTCAAGCACCAGCAACACAGGAAAGCCGCCCGGAATGCCCCCTGCAATTCCACACGCGACTGCATACCCCAAAACAATTTTCATTCGCGGCCTATCCCCTCGGCACGGATGCGGGCGACGCCCCTGTTGGTCGCCATGATGCTCAGCGGGAGCGCGATGGCATAGGGAATCCACAGTAACCAGCGATAAGGCGGCGGCAGCAGGAGCAAGCCCGCGAGAAAGACCGCGACGCCCACCCAGAAGCCCATCGCACAGCGGATCACGTAGCGGCGTTCCCGCGGCGAGCTCGCATTGCGGATGCTCGCGTACGTGCCGATGACCCCACCAAGCACCCCAACAACGCTACCGACGATGCCGCCGATCAGTCCTGGATGCATGAGACCTCCTGACTGTCGAGTCCCGCAGGTGGACACCTGGTTGACGCTTTACGACCTATCGTCCCCGATCCACGACATCTTGCAAGGGTCTTGCTCGATCTCCCTCTCACACCGGGCGGCTAAGGTCTTTTGCCACAGCTATTTATCCTCATGCTAAGCCCGATCCAAGATGCTGTCAACCGCGCGAACAGCGCCGTGTAAAACTCCTCCCAGCCACAAACCCGGCAGGGTTGGCTTGTACAGGCTTGCGAATCGGCTCCCAATCCTGGCTCGGCCTGGAGAGGACTCGGGCGAGCCTCACAGGGATCGGCTGTCGCTCACAGTTCTACAGAGCCCCGTCCAGGCCTATCTGACGCGTAGTAATCCCAGAGCGGGATGTCTCCCACCGGAATGACGCGAAGCGGGATTTCGTGACGCGTAGTGAAATTGTATGCGTCACCACAGGATTCCATGACGCGTAGTGGTTCTGGATGACGCATAGTAATTTGGGGTGACGCGTAGTAGTCCTGGATGGCGCGTAGCAAGACGGGGTGACGCGTACTGGTTTGAGATGGCGCGTAGTGGTTTGGGGTGATGCGTAGTCGTTTCGGATGACGCGTAGTGGCGCCGGATGGCGCGTAGCAAGATGGGGTGACGCGTAGCGGTTTGGGGTGGCGCATAGTAATCCTGGGTGACGCGTAGTCGTTCTGGATGGCGCGTAGTGATTTGGGGTGGCGCGTAGTGGGGCCGGATGACGCGTAGTAGCATGCCGTGTCGCAAAGCAAGCCGGGGTGGCGCGTAGTAAGACTGGGTGGCGCGAAGCGGGAGCGCTTTGCGTCAAAACGCTTTCAGCTCTGGCGGCGGAAGGCTGGAACAAAGAGAAAGAGGGCGCGCCGGAACGGCACGCCCTCGCGGAAATGGGCCGGCGGGACGCCGGCGGTCCCAGGGGAAGGTCTACACCAGTCAATAACGGTGCGTCTCTTCCCTGTCCGGCGCCATTTCAGCCGCCGGTGTCATAATTGTCTTCATCTCTGTAGATGGGAGTGGTGTCGTCTTCGTAGCCGATGGGAATATGAATCCTGCTCATCCCCACGACTCCTCGAAGCAGGCCAAGAGTCTCTTTCTGAAGCGCGAGCTCGGTCGTTTTTGGCTTCGGTATCTGTTGCTTCTTCATCATTGCTCCTCTCTGATTGCAGGTCCACGATCGAAGCCACGCCGCAGCGACAGGCGCGGCTGGCCCCTACTCCAGCCAGGAGTGATGCGCTTCTTCCATGTCCGGCACCAGCTCGGGGTGGTTCATCAGGATGCGGGCGCAGGTGTTCCAGCGGAGGATGGCGTCGTCGTTTCCCGCCGGGCGGATCTCCGCCGCCTGGTCGAAACGCTCCATCGCCTGCCGGAACCACTCGTAGGCGTTGTGGCCGGCGCGCGGACCGCCCCGGCTCAGGTACGCCTTGGCCTTGCGCTCGCAGACGATGCCGCTGTGGTACGTGCGGGTGTAGTCGTCCTGGATCCGGGAGAGGAGCTCCCGCGCCTGCTCGACGCACGCCGGACGCTCCTCGAACTGGTCCGTCATCGCTAGCAGCAGAGTGACCGCCGCTTCCTGGTTGTCGGGGTCGACCTCCAGGATGTCCCGGCAGATGCTCTCGGCCTCCATGGGCTCGTTCAGGAGACGATAGCGGTGCGCCTTCTCCAGAGCGGCGGGGACGGCTTCCCGCGAGAGGGGTTTCAGCTCGAACATCGCTTGCCTCCTCTACCGGCTGAACATCCGAAGGAGCTTCTTGACCGGGTCGTAGAACTCGTCCACCACCCGTTCCTTCAAGGGAATGATAGCGTTGTCCGTGATCTTGATCTCTTCCGGGCAGACTTTGGTGCAGCACTTGGTGATGTTGCAGTAGCCGATGCCGTGCTGGTCCTTGAGGTCCCCGAGCCGGTTTTCGTCGTCGATGGGGTTCATCTCCAGGGCCGCGGTGTAGACCAGCAGGCGCGGGCCGATGAACTCGTCGTGCAGGTGGTGGTCGCGCAGGACGTGGCAGACGTCCTGGCAGAGGAAGCACTCGATGCACTTCCGGAACTCCTGCACGCGGTCCACGTCCTCCTGCGCGATGCGCCAGGTGCCGTCCGGGGCGTCCGGGGCGCGCGTCTTGAGCTTCTTGATCGTCCGCTTGGCCTTGAAGTTGAACTTGACGTCCGTCACCAGGTCGCGGATCAGCGGGAAGGTCTTCATCGGCTCGACCGTGACCGGCTCGTCGAGCGGCAGGTCGCTCAGCCGGGTCATGCACATCAGCCGCGGCTTGCCGTTGATCTCCGCCGAGCAGGAGCCGCACTTGCCCGCCTTGCAGTTCCAGCGGCACGCCAGGTCGCTCGCCGATTCGGCCTGGATGTGGTGCACGGCGTCGAGCACCACCATGCCCTCGGAGGTCTCGGTCACGTAGTCCTGGAACGCTCCGCCCGTCGCGTCGCCCCGCCAGATCCTGAAGGTAGCTCGGGCCATTACTTCATCTCCTCGATGATCGCCTTCTGCTCCGGGGTCAGCTCGGAGACCGGCCGGCGGCCGACCTGCATCGCGCCGTCCGGACCCTTGCGGATCACGATGTTGAAGTGACCGTAGTGTGCGTCGTCCTTCGCCGGGTAGTCGTCGCGGAACTGCGCTCCCCGGCTCTCCTTGCGCTCCAGCGCGGCGCGCGTCACCGCCTCGGAGACGGTGAGGAGGTTGGGGAGGTCGAGCGCGGTGTGCCAGCCGGGGTTGTACTCCCGGTTGCCCGGCACGGCGACCCGCACCGCCTGCTCGCGGAGGCGGGCGATCTCTTCCAGGGCGCGCTCCATCTCCGGCTCCCGGCGGACGATTCCCACCAGGTCCTGCATCATGATCTGGAGCTCGTGCTGGATCTGGTAGGGACCCTCGGCGCCCGGTTCGCCGTGGCGCTCGAAGGGGGCGAACAGACGCCGCGCCCCCTCGTCGACCCGCGCCTCGTCGATGCGGCCGCCGCTGTTCTCGCGCGCGTAATGCGCCGCGTGCTCCCCCGCCCGCTGGCCGAACACCAGCAGGTCGGAGAGCGAGTTGCCGCCCAGGCGGTTGGCGCCGTGCAGGCCCGCGCCGCACTCGCCGGCGGCGAAGAGGCCGGGCACGGTGGACATCTGGCTGTCGGGATCGACGCGCACGCCGCCCATCATGTAGTGGGTGGTGGGCCCCACTTCCATCGGTTCCTTGGTGATGTCGATGTCCGCCAGTTGCTTGAACTGGTGGTACATGCTCGGGAGCTTCTTCTTGATGTGCTCCGCGGCGTGCGGGATCCGCTCCTTGATCCAGGAGATGTCGAGGAACACGCCGCCGTGCGGGCTCCCCCGTCCCTCCTTGACCTCGCGCACGATGCAGCGCGCCACGTGGTCGCGGGTGAGCAGCTCCGGCGGCCGGCGGGCTTCCTTGTCCCCCTGGGTGTAGCG
This sequence comes from Thermoanaerobaculia bacterium, assembly GCA_036376245.1. GTDB lineage: Bacteria > Acidobacteriota > Thermoanaerobaculia > Multivoradales > UBA5704 > DATARR01. Next base: position 412,753 of record DASVAS010000007.1, read on the forward strand.
CCAGCCCTCCTCCTCGTTGTCGGCGGTCTGGCTCTTGTAGTTCGCCGGGATGTCGTCGAACATGAACCGCCGGCCCTCGCGGTTGCGCAGCACGCCGCCCTCGCCGCGCACGCCTTCGGTCACCAGGATGCCGCGCACGCTGGGCGGCCAGACCATGCCGGTGGGGTGGAACTGCACGAATTCCATGTCGATCAGCTCGGCGCCGGCGTCGTACGCCAGGGCGTGGCCGTCGCCGGTGTACTCCCAACTGTTGCTGGTGACGGAGAAGGCGCGGCCGATGCCGCCGGTGGCGAGCACCACCGCCTTCGCCTCCCAGACCACACAGCGTCCCCGCTCGCGCTCGTACCCGAACGCCCCCGCCACCCGGTCGCCGTCCTTGAGCAGCGTGGCCACCGTGTGCTCGGCGTGGAACTCGATCCCCTGGTGGATGCTGTGGTCCTGCAGCGTGCGGATCATCTCGAGGCCGGTGCGGTCGCCCACGTGGGCGAGCCGGGGGTAGCGATGGCCGCCGAAGTTGCGCTGCAGGATGCGGCCGTCCTTGGTGCGGTCGAACATCGCGCCCCAGGCCTCCAGCTCGCGCACGCGGTCCGGGGCCTCCCTGGCGTGCAACTCGGCCATCCGCGGATTGTTCAGATACTGGCCGCCGCGCATGGTGTCGGCGAAATGGACGCGCCAACTGTCCCGGTCGTCCACGTTGGCCATGGCCGCGGCGACGCCGCCCTCGGCCATGACCGTGTGGGCCTTGCCGAGCAGGGACTTGGTGATGACGCCCACCTTGGCGCCGGCGGCCGAGGCCGCGATCGCCGCCCGCAGGCCGGCGCCACCGGCGCCGACGACCAGCACGTCATAGGAGAAACGCGGGAAATCGGCCACTTAGAAGAGTCTCCAGTCGGTCCAGATCCCCATCGAGCAGAGCCGGACGTAAAGGTCGGAAAACATCACGGAAAACAGGCTCGCCCAGGCCCACCGCATGTGGCGGCGGTTGAAGCAGCCGACGCAGCGGTAGGCGGTGAGCCGCGCCGGCGATCCGGACAGCCGGTCCTTGATGCCGCCCACCAGGTGGCGCAGGGAATGGCAGCCCAGGGTGTAGCCGCCCAGCAGGCAGACGTTCACGGCCAGCACCAGGGTGCCCACGCCGATGCCGAACGACGTCGCGCCGGTGGCGGGATCCGTGAACCACAGCGCCTTCCACACGTCGTGGACCAGGAAGATGAGGAAGAAGAGCGCGAAGTAGAGGAAATACCGGTGGATGTTCTGGAGGATCAGCGGGAAGGACTTCTCGCCGCGGTAGCTCTTGCGCGGCTCCCCCACCGTGCAGGACGGCGGATCGGCCCAGAACGCCTTGTAGTAGGCGCCGCGGTAGTAGTAGCAGGTGAAGCGGAAGCCGCCGGGGGCCCAGAGGATCAGCAGCGCGGGCGAGAACGGCAGCCATCCCGGCCACCAGCCGGGCTTGGGACCGAACCAGCTATGGGGCGAGTCGCCGAAGATTTCCGGGGAGTAGAACGGGGAGAGGTAGGGGCCGTGGGTGTAGTGCGTGCCCTGGAACGCCGCCCAGGTCGCGTACACGATGAAGGCGGAGAGTCCGAGGAACGTCGCCAGCGGCGCCACCCACCACGCGTCGCGCCGCATCGTCTCCCCGAAGGCCCGCCTCTTGAGAACGTCTGAGGCCATGACTGCCGTCTCCCATCGCGGACCGCCCGTCCGCCTGGTCAGTACGAACGTCTAGGTGTCCTACACGGTCTCTGGCGGGGGTATTGAAGCCCAAGGGGAGGACGGGTGTCAACCGGACGGGCCCTCACCCCGACCCTCTCCCGACCCCTCCCGCCCTCACCGGGAGAGGGCGCCCCCGCCCCCTTCAAGGCAAAGAACGCGGTCTCCCCTCCTCTCCCGGTGAGGGAGGGAGGGGTCGGGAGAGGAGGGGCCGGGGGTGGTGAGGGCCCCTACCGCAGATAGGTGCCGATCCTCGACCTGTCAGGAGACCAGTACACGTAAAGCAGGCGTCCCCGCAGCGACGAGATCGGAACCGGGCCGATGAAACGGCTGTCGTAACTGTTGTCGCGGTTGTCACCCATGACAAAGACGGAGCCCATGGGGATCTTCAACGGGCCGAAGTTGTCGCGCTGCTGAAGCTCCGGGATCTCGAAGGCGAAAGTATTGTTTTGGGGAGCCTGATACCTGCCCCAGGGATCCGCGAGGGGCTGGCTGTCGATGTACACCTTCTTGTCCCTGATTTCGATCCGCTCTCCTTCCAGACCGATGACTCGCATGATGATCAGCGCTGAGTTTTCAGGAGAGGCCAGGACGGCCAGGTCTCCCCGGGCCGGCCCGGCGGACCGGTAGTACCTCATGTCGGCGTAGAGGTGATCCCCGACGCGAACCGCGGGCTCCATGTTGCCGCTGGGTATCTGAAAAGCTCGGACCGGCGAAAGGGCGAGAACGCGCGGCGAGAGGAAAAACGCGACCGCCATCACGACGAGATACAGATACCATCGATTGTACGGCTTGAGAACGTAGGCCGTGTTCCGGCGGGCGATGCGGACGGCGTCCCAGATCATCCACACATGGAGAAGCAGAGCCGCCAGGAGCAGGACGATCAATCCCCCGAAGGTCCTGGGTAAACCGCTCACCAGCAGAGCGATGAACAGGCAGTAATACCCAAGGTAGACGGCCAGGGCCCGCTTCAGCTCTCCTCCATAAAGCTGGCCAAGCCCTGGAACCAGCAGCGTCAGGGCCGCCGCGATCCACGGACGGCGGGGTTTCTCGCTCCTCGGGCTCCCGGTCTCACGATTTTCCGGTTCCAATCGAGATCCCTCCCTTCAAGGCCTTCCCTGCTGTCTTTCGAGAGCTGCTCTACTGTAACACCGGCAACCGGTCCCGGCTCGCCTTGAGGACCACCCCGGTGATGCGGTTGTGCCCGGGCTCGCCGGCCAGTCCGTCGGGAAGGGTCGCCTTCAAGGCCACCGTCGCCCGCAGGGTGAGATCGCTGAGCTTGTCGACGCCGCGGGCCACGATCCAGCCCTCGATGTGCTCGAGCTCGTTGCAGGCCTCTCCCAGGGACTGGTGCGTGCCGACGCGCCCCAGCAGCTCCAGGGTCCCCTCGAAGAAGACCACCTCAGGGCTTACCTGCTTCAACTGGACCTTGCCGATGAAGTGCGCGAGGCCGTCCCGGCGCAGGATCGTCGTCCCCGCGGCCTCCAGCAACATGTTCGGCGGCACGCCGGGGATCTCCTCGTCGCAGTTCGGAGCGTCCGAATAGACCCGGAAGACGATCTTCGTGTCGCTCTGCGCGGTCCACGCGGGGCAGGTGTAGCCCCGCAAAAACTCTCCCGTCAGGTTGCCGTCGAAAAACTTGTTGAAGCGCCACAGGCACTGGTCGTAGCTGTGATCGATTCCGGGGACCGACATCGGAGGGAATGGATCGCCGGCGTGGGCCGTGGCCGCGCACAACGTCGCCAGGATGCAGGCCAGGATAAGGATTCTCTGGTTTCGCATGGTTTCGAGCCCCTTTCTCAGAACCGCCAGCCGAACGTCAGGCCGGCTTCGTAGTCGACGGCCTCGTAGGAGACGGCGAAGTCATCGTCTTCGTCAAGCTCGTCATCGAAATAGGCGCGCACCCGGGCCTCGGGCCGGATGAAGAAACGGTCGCCGATCTGCCACGTGTATCCCAGGCCGGCGTGGGCCGTGAGGACGTTCGAGGAGTCGGATTCCGAAAACCTCTGGCCGAAGATCGTCACACTGACATCCGCGTCGATGAGGGCGACGCCGGGGCCGCCGAAGACCACGAAGTTGCCGCCGCCCGGGAACCACTGCAGGGAGAAATCGAAGTTGGTGATGTCGATCTCGAGGTTGAAGTCGGGTAGGAACGGATCCTCCTCGATGTCGAAGGCATCCGCCAGATCCACCCGGGTCACGCTGCCTTCGAAGCCGAACCTGGGATCGAAGCGGTAGCCGCCACGGATGCCATAGACCTCGGTGAGGTCCGCATCGCTCTCCTCGGGCTGGTAGAAGCCGGCGGTAACGCCGAAGTGTCCCTGGGCCACGACCGGCGCCGAGGCGCCTCCGACGATGAGCCCCGCGATCAACAAGAGTCCGACCAGTGCAACCCGCGATGCGCGCATGAAATCTCCTTACGTACAGGTACGTTGGTGCTACGCCTTCTGGTGACGTCCTGGCGGATTCTATTTCATGGGCGGGAAGCGAGGTGGGAGGGCGGCGCGAATCCGCTCGCGCCGCCCGTGCGTTCCGGAGCTACCAGCGCGGCAAACCCCTTCCATGCCTCCATGGACCGAACCATGAAACCCCGCCCCCAGGCTGGGTGTACGATCAGGCCCCTTCTTCGACGATCGGGAGAAGCCGTGAGTCTTCTAATGCGGCGGTGCGGTGCCCCATGCCTTGCAGGTATTCCGTGTTGCTGGCGAAGGCCACGAAGTCGCTGACGCTCCGCTGGCGGACCAGCATGACGGCATCCCACCGCTCCTCGGTCGGGCCAATCAGAAAATGCCCGCCCTTGCCGAAAAACACCAGCTCACCGCCCGAGGCCTCCAGGTAGGGCATCGTATGCGCGACGTATAGCCGAAACGCCTGCTCGCCGCTGATCCCTTCCGCCGGCGCAAGCTCGGGTGTGGCCGAGTAGTCGGCAACATCGCGGAACCGGAGAAGATTCAGCATCACCACGAGCCCCGCAATACCACGGGTGACGAATGCCCGGCCCGATTCCTGTGTTGGTTCCAGATAGCTTGTCTTCTCGGTGTTTTCCATTTCACACTCCCTTCGGACCCGAACTGGAAGGCATCGACTCAGAATCTCTCACGCGCGAGACGTGGGACGGAGTAGGCGGATTAGTTACCAGATTGACGAAACGGTACAAAAAATTGTCGATGGTCTGATCCGAAGGCATAGGGAGGTAATTTTGCGACACGACAATCACGTAGCGGACGGACCGGAGCTCAATGCCGGCGAGGCTGCCTTGCGAATAAAGCCTGAGTTGGGTCAAGGCCTGCTGGATCGCAGCCTTGAGATGGCTCTCCTGACGGACCACCTTCCATTCGGTTAATACCAGACGGGCTCCGCTCGCCCGAACACTCTCAGCGGCTGCGCCTTCAATAGGAGTGTTCAGCACAAGGTCGGTTCTCTCGCCTACCGCGTTGGCCTTGAAGGCCCAGATACCATGCCACAAGAGGTGAACTGCCCCCATCTGCTCGCACCACGGCTCGTTGTTCGAGTCCGTATTCCACCGCCTGCGTTGATCAGGGTCGGCGACGATGGTCCGCTGCAGGTGTACGAATGCACGTTCGACTGCGGCGATCGTGACCGCCTCTTGGTCGGCCAGAAGGTAATCAAGCTCACTCTTCATCGCAGCGAGGATCGTGGCCCTACCAAGGAGTCCCGCCAGCCCCGTCAACGGCGCGCTTTGAAGCTGTTCGGAGTAAAATTTCATTGTTTCCGTAGCAGAGGGGGGAATAACTTTGCCATAGGTCTCCCAAAGCCCCTTGACCGCAACATGGACATCCTTGGCCTGCGGTAGCAGGATACGGTTAATATACTCGTACTTCCCTGATATGCCTGCCTCATCCCTCGTTGTTTGGAATAGGGTCGCGAAAACTTGCACCGCTTCAAGAAATCCACCGACCCTACTCGATAGCGCCTGCCACTGAATTTGCCAGCTCATAGCTGCGCCCCTGTAGGTTTAGCCAAACTTTGTATAGGGATCAGGATCAGTGCTTTCGGTGGCAGGACGAATCTTAGCGCTGATCTCACGCAAGAATTTAACCATTTCTCTCTTGATATCTTCGGCAAGAGCAGAGTCGACGATCACATTCATGACATCAGCAAACTTCCAGGATTCGCGGTAATCAACTGTAACGCCCTTAGCCGCAAGCATATCATTGAGATACTCATCACCTCCTGGATAATCTGCGTCATGCATACACCGCGCTATGAGAAGGTTGGATCGGAGAATAACTTGTGTACGACCGTTATGACTGCGTTCCTTGAGGTAATCACGAGCGCTATTGGCAGCATCCCGGTGTCGCTTGAGGAGGATCAACTTTTCCACCCGCTCCAATTGGGGTTCAGCCCACTTGGGAGCGAGCCGGATCGCCGTATCGAGCCGAACCATGGACTCCTCATATTGCCCGGCATACGCCAGAAGGTTGCCCCAGAGGCATTGGAGCGCGGCCGATTTGGTGAAGCGTTGATCGCGTTCAAGCAAGGATATGAGTTCTTGAAGAGCTGGTTCTTTACGGTTCATCATGTGCAGGTAAAGTATGTGACGAAGCTTGAAACGGACCCACATGGGACTTTGTTCGTCATCGTTCTCTGCCAACCATTCAGCCAGCAGTTCGATGGAGTGGGCTCGGGCAGCGCTGTCTGCCGTGGCCTCGTCTTCGGCCTCGAAGAGAGTACGCGTAAGGAGATCCAGCCTCCGCTCATTAGCTTCGGGTGTCAGTCTCGGATCTCTCTTGTCAAGCTCGGCGACAGCATACGTCTTCCAATCGCGGAGAAACTCAGCGGCAAGCAACTCCCGAGTATCTAATGTCATAAACCGATCTCCTTATGGCTTGTGTTTGCTCTGTATATCACACTAGCCTAAGTCCCCTCACAAGGCCCGTCAACTCGCACGTATATCATAGCCACTGTACAATAAGCGTGGAGAGAAGGAATGCCGCAAGGCGCGGCAGATGCCTTCCAACATTCAACCATCCCCCCGCCCCTTCAAGATCTTCCTCGGCCTTCTCTACACCGTCGTACTGGTGGCGATCGTCCACTGGGCCTGGACGGGCCTCTCGTACTACTCCACCCCGCTGATCGAGCGACCCCGGCATGCGGGCTTCTGGGCGCTCAAGCCTGGGGGCAGCCGGGAGGCATCTCTATGGGGTAATCGGCTCGTCGCTGGTCATGCTGGTCTACTCCCTGCGCAAGTGGGTGCGGATCCTGAAGCGGCTGGGGAAGCTGCGGGACTGGCTCGACTTCCACATCTTCTGCGGCATCGTCGGACCCCTGCTCGTCATCCTCCACAGCTCGTCCAAGGTGCAGGGGCTGGTCGCCCTCAGCTTCTGGTCGATGACCGCCATGGCGCTGTCCGGCGTGCTCGGCCGCCATTTCTATCTCCAGATCCCCCCAACCCGGACGGCACCTTCTGAGTCTCCGGGGAATTCCGCATTGTGGCCCGTCTATAGAGTTGGCGGCCGACCTGCCGGTCACGGTGGATACCTGCCTCGGTTGTGCCGTGAATATTCGCCCACTCACATAAGTCAACGCAGCTCTTGGGAGGAGACAGATGCTCCGCAAAATCCACGTCACCCTATTGGTAGCGTCTCTCGCGGCCTGCCAGACGGCCGCCACGGTCCGGCAGGTGAGCGCCGCGAGCTTCGTGCGGTTCGCCTGGTCCGGCGCCGTAACTTCCAACTCCGCGGTCGTGAAAGCCAAGGTAGACCAGCCAGGCTCGACCGTACGTCTCGCGGTGAGCGAAGCCGCCGATTTTTCCCAGCCCGTCTACGTGGGTCCCTCCGATCCCGGCGCCAACGTCCTCTCCTTCGCTCTGTCCGGCTTGAAGCCGGATACGGCGTACTACTATGCCCTCGAATCCAACGGCCAGCGGGACGACAGCAAGAGCGGACGGCTGCGGACCTTTCCAAGCGGCCCCGCCTCGTTCCAGATCGCCTTCGGCTCCTGCGCCCGGACGGCGTCCGACCACCCTGTGTTCGACACCATCCGCGGCCTGTCGCCGCTCTTCTTCCTGCACATGGGGGACTTCCACTACGAGGACATCACGAAGAACGATCCGGCCGAATTCCGGAAAGTCTACGAGGCGGTGCTCACCTCCCCCACCCAGGCGCGGCTCTACCGCGAGGTCCCGATCGCCTATGTCTGGGACGATCACGATTTCGGCGGCAACAACTCGGACTCTTCAGCCGCGAGCCGGCCGGCGGCGCGGGCAACCTACCGGGAATACGTTCCGCATTATCCTCTGGCGGCGGGCTGCTGCGATGTCCCGATCCAGCAGTCTTTCCAGGCAGGCCGGGTCTACTTCATTCTCACCGACGAGCGCTCGGAGCGCACGCCGGCAGCGAAACCTGACAACGCCGGCAAGACCGTGCTCGGCGCTGATCAGAAAGCCTGGCTCAAGCAAGAGCTCTTGAAGGGCGCCGCCTATCCTCTGGTGGTCTGGGTTGGGACCGCACCATGGATCGAGGCCAAAACGTCGGGTAGCGACCGCTGGGGCGGTTACAGCACCGAGAGGCAGGAACTGGCCGACTTTATCAAACAGAACAAGATCAACAACCTCATCATGCTCTCGGGGGATGCCCACATGGTCGCCCTCGACGATGGCACGAACAGCGGCTATGCTCAAGGAGGAGGCGGAGGTTTCCCAGTGCTCCACGCCGCCTCTCTGGATCAGAGGGGCTCGGTCAAAGGAGGACCCTACAGCCATGGGACCTTCCCGAACCTCACCAACTCCAGCACGTTCCATGGCCAATTTGGCTTGCTGACGGTCACCGACACCGGCGGCCCGGACGTGTGCATCGAGTTCCGTGGCCGGCGCCAGGTTTTAAAGACCAACCAGGTCATCGACCTCCTGAAGGAGCCGTGGAAGAAGTGCTTCCCCGCGCCGGCCGTCCCGCCGAGCTGACCAGGAAACGACTTGTTGATGCGCCACAGGCAAAGATCGAAGCTGTGATCGATGTGGGAGGGCGGCGCGAACCCGCTCGCGCCGCCCAGGCGTTCCGGAGCTACTGCCCGATGATCACGCCGGTGATGCGGTTCAGCGGCGGCACGGCGGCCAGCCCGTCCGGCAGGGTCGCCTGGCCGGCGACCTGCGCGCGCAGGGAGTAGCCGCTGAGCTTTTCAACCCCGCGGGCGACGATCCAGCCCTCGACGTGCTCCGCCTCGCCGCAACCCTCGCCAAGGGCCTGGTGCGTGCCGATGCGGGCCATGAGCTCCATCGTCCCCTCGAAGAGGACCGGCCCCAAGGCTCCGTCCTTCAACTGGACCCGGCCGGTGAAGTGAGCCAGGCCGTCCCGGCGGTGGATCGTCATGCCGCTGGCCTCCAGGAACCAGTTCGCCGGCACGTCGGGGACCTCTTCATCGCAGTTCTCCACGCCGTCGTTGGACAGAACGCGGAACGAGATCGTCGTCTTGCTCACGGTCGTCAGTCCGTTCTTGCACTCGTACCGGCGCCACAGATCCCCTTCCAGAAGGCCGTCGAACGACTTGTTGATGCGCCACAGGCAAAGATCGAAGCTGTGATCGATGCCGGGGATCGTCATCGGCGGGAACGGATCGGCGGCGTGGGCACCGAGTGAGCACAGCGCCATCCAACCACAGATCAGAGTCAAGACTCTCAGGTTTCGTTTCATCGTCAAACCTCCTTTCGCCCACCCATGCGCTGGACGAGCCGTCTCACAAAGAAGGTGCTTGAACGATGAAATTTCGCGCCTCCACCTTCTAGCTACGGCTGCGCGATTTCCGTTTCGCCGGCGGCTTCGTCGGCTTCACCGCGTACTCCAGGGACACGATACCCGTCTTGTACACCTTGTGACCGATCAGCTCCAGCTTCGCCCGATGGGCCGGAGATGGCAGCAGCGGAAGCCCTCCGCCGAGGAGCACCGGGATGACGGAGACCTCGACGGTGTCCACCAATCCTTCGTCGAGGAGGCTGCGGAAGAGCCCGCCGCCGCCGAACAGCCAGATGTCCTTCCCGGGCTCCGCCCGCAGGGCGTCCAGGACTTCCCTGGCGTTGTCGGCGACGATGGTGACCTTCGGATAGTCGCTCTGCCGCAGCGTGCGTGAAAAGACCAGCGTCTTTGTGCCGGGCGTGCCGCCTCCCCCACCCGGCATGGCCTCGAACGTCCGGCGGCCGATCAGGAACGTGTCGAACTGGTTGAACAAGGCGCCGAAATCGATCTCCGGATCCATGATGATCCAATCCGCTTCACCGTTGGGTCCCGCGATGTAGCCGTCCAGGCTCATCGCCACCGCGTAGCGAATCCGTCGCATGGAGACCTCCTTGAATGAAGTTCGCCTCCTCCCAGGCTGCCTCTTCAGCTCGCCGGGCCCATGGGGCCCGGATAGCTCACTTCCTGCAGCTTTCCCGTGTCGACATCATAGATGAACCCGCGGACGGTGATCGCGTCACGGCCGTCCGTGGGCAGCCACGAATGGCTCAGGATCGCGGAGATCCCCCGGCGCACATCCCAGGCGAGCCGTTCCAGACTTGCCGGGCTGGCGGGAGCGTCGAGGGGCTCGAGGTCGCCGCGGAACGCGTGAAACGCGGCCGGCGTCGCCGCGGACGTGCCAGGACTCGTGAACGACCGACCGGTCGCCTGCCGCAGAAGGCTTTCGGCCGCGGAATCACCCTCCAGACCAGACTTCAACAGGTCGTCCGTGAAGGCGAGCATGCCGCAGCGCGTGTGATGGATCAGAATGATTTCATTCGTGTTGAGCAGGTGATGCGAAATCACAAGGCAACGGATCGTATCCTCGGTCACCACGCCACCGGCGTTGCGGATGATGTGGGCGTCGCCGGTCTTCAGGCCCAGCAGGTCCTCGACGTCGAGCCGGGCATCCATACACGCGACCACCGCGAGGCGCCGCGCCGGCTGGATCGGCTGCTTGCCCGGATAGGTGGCCTCGCGCGCCGCCTGGCCTTGAGCGTACCGCTCATTGTTTCCCAACAACAGATCGATGTTCGATGCCATGATCTTGCCTCCTTTCCGGAAGGTGAACAGCAGGGATCTCGCGCAGGAAGCCCTCTCGAAGCGGCTTCTGCTTTTTATAGTGCGGTCAGAAGGAAGATCCGCGCCCGGACGCCTCCTTGATCTCCTGACAGGAACGCTACAGCTCTCTCACGAGCGCCTCGTACCGCCGCAAGTGCTCCGGCACCCGGAAGAATGGAATCTGGAACAGGATCGGAACGGGCGAGCCGAGGCTCCACCCCACCTCCCCCGCATGATCGAAGGGCCAATCCTCCAGGTGCCTGTGTGTCGCGCGGTGCGCTGAGCTCCTGGTGACCACTCCGTCGTTGATCTCGCCGGTGATCCTGCCGATCTCCTCCGCCAGTCGAAAGAACAGCAGCTCATGCGCCGCTCTCGACGCGTCGCCGGCGATATTGAAATAGCGGACGCCCTCCTTGTCAGGAGTCTGTTCGTCAAATTTCTTGCCGACCTCGGTCGTCAGATCGCGCTGCGCGCCCGCATTGCGTCGCAATCTCTCCAGGATGAACAGTGGAATCTTGTCGAGTAACGGGCCCGTGCCCGCCGCGATCGTGTCGGCTACGGGCGAGCCCCGGTGCGGCGTGCCGATGGTGACGAGCGACGCGACGCGCTCGGCGACCCCGGGGACATTGGTGATCGCGTGCCGCGCGTCGAGCCCGCCCATGCTGTGAGCGATGATGTGCAGCACACGTTCCTCTTCCGGCAACACCTTCAGAATAAAGTCAGCGAGCTTGTTCCCTCTTTGCTCCACGCTGCCAATCGGGTTGACCTGCGGCGTAAGGACTGTATGTCCCTGCCGGCGCAGGTGCGTCGCCACGCCGTTGAAATAATTCAGGAGAGACGGGATGCCCATGAAGCTGCCAAATCCCAGAATACCGTGGGCCAGGAGAATCGTTCCACGTTCCATATCAGCTCCTCCTACCAGTATTTCCAGCGCGGCACCACGTGCTCCTCGAAACTGAACGGATTTTCGGCGCCCGGGCGGACCACCACCCGGACCCAGCCGACGGCGGGCGAGCCGGGGACTTCCAGACGCGTGAGATTTTCCAGACGCTCGCCCGTCGTGCGCCGGACGAGCGGGTGATCCACGGTGTATTCGTGATTGTCCCCGTGGATGATGAGCACCGGACGCCGGAACCGCGCCGCTTCTTCCTCCAGGGTGACGAGGAACGGCTCGAAATTCTGCCGGTAGGAGTCGGTGGCGGGCTCTCTGAAACCCGGGTCCCCGTGGAAAGCGATGACCACGGCGGAAGCGTTCGCGGCCTTCGCCTCGGTGAACGTCTCGCGCACCCACACCGCCGCCGCCGCCGTCCGACGCCTCGCCGCGGCGTCGTCGGCCGCGGTGTGACCTGGGAATTGCCGCAGGCCGTTCCAGCTCCCGATGAGATGGACGGTGGCGAAGACGAGGCCCTGGTGGGTCCAGCGCGCGTTCTCCACGAATTCAGGGAACGGCGCGCGGCCCCCCTGGCGGACCAGCGGCAAGGGGCTCCCGCCGAGGCTGCGCGCGGGGTCGTCGAAGAAGATCTGTCGTATCCGCGCGAGCCGGTCTCGAGGCGCGAAGCCGCCGGACCCAGCTTCCCAGCAGTCAAACCACTCGTTGTCACCCGGGGTGTAGATCACCGGGTGCCGCAGGCCGTTGAACCAGCCGAGGCTGCGGCGATAGAGCTCGTCGGTGCAGGGCCGCCAGAAGATGTCGCCCACCTGGAGGACGAAGCCGAGGTCGTGAGCGTCGAGGTCCTGGAGGACGAGGCGGTACTGGAGGTCCTCCCAGAAATAGTAGGGAGCGTCCCCCAGGGCGGCGAAGGAAAAAGCGCCCGGAGGGTTGGGCGCCGGCTCTCCAGGCCCCCGGGTGGCCAGGATCAGAGCCGCCAGCAAGAGGAGGATGATCCCGGCCCACCACGTCTTCCGACGCTTCCCCACGTGCCTCCTTACCAGCGGACGACGAGCTCGGCGCCTATCTGGCGCGGATCGTTCGTCATGCCGGTCAGGTTGTTGAAGTCGATGCCGTTCTGCACGATCTCCTCGTCGAGCAGGTTGCGCGCGAACGCGGCCGCTTCGTAACGCCCGCCCGGGAAGGTGTAGCCGAGGCGCATGCCGAGCTCGAACGAGTCGCCGTTGAACTCCTTCGACTCGTAGAGGAAGAAGCTCTTTTCACTGTGGTACGCCCAGTCGAGGCTCCACACCACGAGGCTGTCGCCCGCCAGCGGACGGCGGTAGTCGACGATGCCGTTGAAGATCCACTCCGGGGCGTGCGGCAGCGAATTGCCGTCAACGCGCGCCAGCCCGTTGACGATCGGATCGAGCACCGTGCAACCGCCGCCGCAGGGCGCGACCGCCAGGTTCGGATCGTCGATCTCGGTGTGGTTGTAACTGCCGCCGAGCGTGACCAGCCAGTGATTGGCGGGCACCCAGTCGATGTCGGCTTCGAAGCCGTAGCCGTCGGTCGTGTCGGCGTTGAGCAGCGTGGAAGTGTTGAAGCGGCCGCCCACGGCGACGAGCTGCTGGCCGTCGACCTGGTACTGGTAGGCGGCGAGGTTCAAGCGGAGCTTGCGGTCCAGCAGCTCGCTCTTCATGCCGATCTCGGTCGAGAAGATCTCCTCCTCGTCGGCGATCGAGACGCAGTTCGTGGCCGGGTTCGTACCGCCCTGGAAGTCGGGGCAGAAGAGGATGCGGCCCTGGATCGACGGCGCGCGGAAGCCGGTGCCGACGCGGCCGTAGATGTTCAGCGTGTCGCTCATCTTGCGCGTCGCGGAAAGGTCCCAGGTGACCAGGTCGGCGTCGGTCGACGCCGTGATCGGCGCCACGGTGGGCGTCTGGAAGGTCGGGTCGGGGCGCTCGGCCGAGAACTCCTTCTCATCGGTCGTGTAGCGCACGCCGCCCTTGAAGGTCCAGGCGTCGTTCGGCGCGTAGTCGAGCGAGGCGAACACCGCCCACGACTTGGAGTCCTGGGTCTGGAAGGCGAAGCCGTCGAGGGGGTTGCCGGGGGCGAGGCTGTTGAAGCTGTAGGTCTCGGCGCGGAGATCCTCGTCGAAGTAGTAGAAGCCCGCGAGCCAGTCGAGCTTGCCGTCGGTGTCGCTCGCCAGGCGGAGCTCCTGGGTGACCTGGTCGAGGTCGGGGATGCCGTCGGCGCTCTCGGAGGGGAACGGGATGACGCCGGGGCCGGAGGGCGGCGCGAAGACGGCGCCGAAGCCGCCGTCGATGTCGCCGCGGCTGTACATCTCGAGGGTCTCGTAGCCGGTCACCGAGGTCAGCGTCCAGCCGCCCAGGTTCCAGTCGAGCTTGACCACGCCGCCCATCGAGTCGATGTGCTGCTCGTTCAGGCCGTCCTGCGCCACCTCGTCCTGCTCGAAGCCGGAGACGAGATCGGACGTGCCCGGCTTGAGGATGTTGGCGCGGAAGATGCGGGCCGTGCCGTCGACGGTCCAGCCGTGGAGGTTGACGAGAGCGCTGAAATCCTCGGTCGGCTCCCAGAGCAGTTGGAACCGGTAGGCCCCGGTGTCGTGGCCGCCGAGCGCGTCACCCTCGCCCGTGAAGGTGTTGTCGATCCAGTCGTCCTGCGACTGGTAGAGCAGCGAGGCGCGGCCCGAAAGGGTGTCGGTGAGGGCGCCGCCGACCGCTACCTTGGTGTCGATCGTGTTGAACGTGCCGTAGGAGGCGCGCACGTCGGCGGAAAAGTCGTCGCTCGGCTTCCGGGTGTCGAACTTGACGATGCCGGCGGGGGTGTTGCGGCCGAAGAGAGTGCCCTGCGGCCCGCGCAGGACCTCGGTGCGCTCCAGGTCGAAGAGCGGCATGCCCTTGACCACCGGGTTCTCGAGCACGACCTCGTCGACCACCATGGAGACCGGCTGCGAGGCATTCAGGTCGAAGTCGGTGTTGCCGAGCCCGCGGATGTAGAAACGGGGGAAGGCGCGGCCGAACGACGATTCGAGCACCAGGCTCGGCACGCGCCCGGAAAGGGCTTTCACGTCGGCGCCGCCCTCCATGAGCGTCTCGATCTCTTCGCCGTCGAGCGTGGTGAGCGCGAGCGGCACCTCCTGGGCCGACTCCTCGCGCTTCTGCGCCGTAACGGTGATCTCCTCGACGACGGCGGGCCGTTGGCCCGGCTCGTCCTCCTCCTGCGCGGCGGGCGGCTGCTCCGCCGGCGGCTGCGGCTCCTGCGCGAGCAGCAGGCTGCCCGAGATCGTCCAGGCGAGCGTCATGGCGACGCTGCCCAGCACACGCTTCCAGTTGAAGTCGACCATGGTTCCTCCCCCGGTCAGGAAAGTTTCCGGCTAGTGTAGCACCGGCGCGCGCCGGGAGAGCGGCGGAGAAATGTGTGCTGGGGCGGAGCGCGGCGGCGCGTGCGCGGCACGACCCGCGGGTCCGCTTCCTCACTGCTTACTTTGCCAGATGGCGGCGGACCGCGGCGAGGACCGCGACCTCGCCCTGCGAGACGCGTTCCAACTGCAGCAGTCCGCTCAGCCCGCCCGCGGCTTTTGCGACCTCTTCACACGCCTTGATCATGGCCGCGATCCGTTGTTCCGCTTCGTCGGGCGGAAGGACGGAGATGCCGATGCGGATCGCTTTCAACGCCATCCGAAAGATCTCGTCCGACGGGCGCTGGGCCAGCCAGTCGAGAAGCTGACGATAATCGGCCGATCCGGGCTCCACGCCGCGCTGCTTCGCGATGTGCAGGATCGCGGCGCGCTCGGCATGGCTGACGTCACCGTCGGCCCAGGCGACTTCGACCAGCGGCGCGAGGATGAACGCGGAACCTGTGTCGAGCGTTACCCCGAGCTTTTTGATGCCTTCGAGAAGCGCCGGCTCGTCTACCTGAAGTTTCTCCGCCAGCGCGTGAGCGATCTCGCTGAACTGGGCCTTCTGGCGCAGCTTCGCGATCAGCTTGGCGTCTTCCTGGCGGAAATAGACTGCCTCTTCAGCGCGCTCACGTTCACGAAACATGTCCTTCGCCATACGACCTCCAATCGGGGCGAATACTCCGCTTCTTTTATAAAGATTGTGGCAGGCGATCGGAAACACGCGAAGGGATAGAGGACTTACGTCTAATCAGGCAGCCATTCTGAATCACAGCCTACCCGGAAGGGCGGCGACTGAGCGCGATGGCCGGGTTCGCTGCGGCACATCTGGGCGCATCGCCGGAAAAGCGGGTCCGGGACGTGCGCCCCGGACCCGCCGCTCATCCGCAAGGACTACGGATTGATGATCGACTGGATGGAGGGATAGTAGTAGGCGAACGCCCCGTCCACGGTGGCGTTGGCTTCGCCGGGGCCGCCGGCGCACACGTTGTTGACGTCGAAGCCGCATGCGCCGCTGAGTTGGCCGACGACCTGCGTGGACGCGTTCACCACCGGCGAGCCGCTGCTGCCGCCGTCGGTCGCGCCGGTGATGTCACGGCTGTAGATGCGCTCGCCGCGCGGCCAGCCCGTGCAGGTCCCCGTGGCGGTGTCCACGTTGTGCTGCGAGTAGACCTGGGTCTGGAAGATCGGGTTGCTGATCCGGTAGAGCTGCGCGCCGTTGGTGTTGGCCACCGGAGTGCTGTTCCAGCCCAGGAGGACCGAGCCGGCCGGGGGGGCCGTGTTCAACTGCAACAGCGTGTAGTCACCCCGCCGGTTGCTCGCCGCCACCGTGGAGCCGGTGGTCACGAACGGCCAGCCGGTGTTGACCGGGCAGGTGCCGTTGCAGACGGACGTGGCGAACCGCCAGTAGAAGCTCACGTTCTTGGCCGCCTTGTTGGCGCTGAGGCAGTGGTTGGCGGTGAGGAAGAAGTTGTTCTGGGTCGGATTGTTGTCGTTGATCAGGCCGCCGGTGCAGGTGAAGATGAACGATCCGGAAATCCACTCCATCTTCGCCACGGCGAGCTTGGCCGGATTCGCGGCGGCCACGTTGGAGCACGTCGCGTCGACCATGCAGTTGGCGTTGCCGCAGGGGAATACCGCCTTCTCCCCCGCCTTCTCGAACCGCTGCCAGGGCAGTTGCTGCGTCTCGCGCGGCTCCAGCAGGCCGCGGGTGAATCCCGCGGTGATGAGCCCGGCTTCCTGGACCCGGAAGGTGACGGCGCGCAGGTCGGCGTCGCTCACCGGGGCGGCGAGGCGGACCTGGAGGATGACCTCGGAGCTGAAGAGCGCCGTGGTCCAGAAGTCGCCGCTGAAGTCGGAGCCGGAGAGGGTGTACGGTCCGTAAGCCTGGCCGGCGCGGCTGTAGACGTAGAGCTCGGCGTTGGCCGGCAGCGACATGTCCTGCACGTGCAGCCGGATGGCGCCCGCGCCTTCGGACTTGACCACCGTGGCCCACACCGCGCCGCCGTCCGCCGTCCGCTCGACATCCCGCAGACCGGAGACCACGATGCCCGGATTCATGGCTTTGACGAGACCGATCTTGAGCGGAGAGACCGCGCGCGGAGCATTCTCGATCGCGTTGACCTCGTCGGACGTGAGCG
This sequence comes from Thermoanaerobaculia bacterium, assembly GCA_036376245.1. Taxonomy (GTDB): domain Bacteria; phylum Acidobacteriota; class Thermoanaerobaculia; order Multivoradales; family UBA5704; genus DATARR01. The sequence continues at coordinate 429,904 of DASVAS010000007.1, forward strand.
GGACCCGGACCGCCTTCTCGGCCGCGTTCGCCGGCATCTCGAGAGCCAGCCGCCGGCTCAGCTCAGCCTGCCGCTGCAGGTGCTGCTCGGCCCGCAACCCCTTGGTCACTACCGACATCGGCATTTCGTCGTAGGACCGGCCACCCGCGGCGGCGGGCAGAGCCCAGCCGGCAATGAGAACCACGGCGATCAGACAGATCAATAGTCCTCTCCCAACAGATGGAACGTTCGCCATGACACAGACTCCTTTTGGGACCAGAGGGGGGTCCGTTACAAAGAACCAGCCGCGGACCAGGCATCAGTCCCCCCAAAGTCCCGATGCTCGGGGTTCCGCAGCCATGCGCCTCCAGAAGAGGGGGTGCTTCCCAGGGTGAAAAACGAGCCCGCCTGGCTTGCGCCCCGCACGGCATGTCGGTTAGGGTGCCGGCAAAGGAGGAATCCGATGAAATCAGCCCTCGCGCCGTTCGCGTTCGTCCTTCTCCTCGTCGCGCCACCCGTCTGGAGCGATCAGGCCGCGGCCCGCGCGAAGCTCGAGAAGGAGGGCATCGCCTTCACGCCGGAGGCGTTCCTAAAGAAGGTCGCCGAGGGCGACGCGGCCCGGGTGTCGCTGTTCCTCGAAGCCGGCATCGATCCCTCGGTGCGGAACAGCCTGGGCCGCACGGCGCTCTGGATCGCGACCGAAAGCAGACAGCTCGCCACCCTGAAGGCTTTATTGGCCGGCGGCGTCGCGCCGAACGAGAAGAACGCGCCCATGGGAGAAGGCGGTAAATCGATCGTTTTCGAAGCGGTCGACAGCGGCGACGCCGCGTTCGTGCGCGCTCTCGTCGAAGCGGGCGCGGACGCCAAGACCGCCAACGACTATGAAGTCCCGCCTCTCGCCGAAGCCGCGCGCACGGGGAATCTCGAGATGTGTCAGATCCTGCTCAAGGCCGGCGCCGACCCCAACGCCGCGCCGGCCGGCTTTCCGCTGATCTACAGCCCGGTCAACGAAGGCCATCTCGAAGTCGTCCGGCTGCTGCTCAAGTCCGGAGCCAGGCTCGGCGAGCACAAGGCGGCTCTGGTCGAGGCGGCAACCACTCCCGAGATGCGCGCCCTGCTGGAAGCGGCGGAGTAGGGCTACGGCGACGCGTTCGGGGCAGGCCGCCCGCCCGCGCCCTCACCTCCCGGCCTCCTCTCCCGCCCCCTCCCTCCCACCCACACCGGGAGAGGAGGAGAAGTTAGCCGGAAGAGAAAAGCAGACCAACCCTGACTAACCTCTCCCTCTCTCCCGGTGTGGGTGGGAGGGAGGGGTCGGGAGAGAGGGCCGGGGAGTGAGGGCTCGGGTGGGGCGCAGGATGGGAGAGGATCACTGCAGATACCCGAGCGCCCGCAGGTTCGCCTCCAGCTCGGGATCGAGGGGCGGCTTCGCTGCAGGCCCGGCCACCGGGCTCGGATTGAACGCCAGAAGATCCTTCAGCAGCACGCGCGTCGCCCGGGTGTGATCGTGGGCGAGATTCCGGCGCTGGCCGGGGTCCCGCGACACGTCGTAGAGCTCGACCCGGGCGAGGCGGATCCCCCGCACTTGAAAGGCCTGACAGCGGAAGTTCCACTTGTCTTCCGGATCGACGACGGCGCAGTCATCCGCTTCCAGGAGGAGGCGCGAGGGGCCGGCGAGCGGGATCCGGACGGGCGTCCAGCCGGGGGTCAGGGGAATCTCCGCCAGCACCTTTTGTCCCTGCCGCACCGTCAACCGGCGCGGCTCCCGATAGGACCGGGCCTCGAACCGGAGCTCGCCGCCCGGAGCGTCGGCGGCGACGCGGCGGCTGATCCAATCCTCCGCGGGAGGATCGAAGAACAACAGGCTCTCCAGCTTTTTTTTCTCGCCGCGGTAGACGGCCCGCTCGCCGCCCGTGTTTTCCGACCAGGCATTGCCAGGCACCGGGGGTGACGGGCGGCCCAGGCGACGGGCCAGGCTGACGCCGGTCGGCCGGCCGGACGGCTGTACCCGGGCCAGCTCGAAGAGGGTCGGCGCCAGGTCGACGAGTTGCACGACGCCTTCGCGCCGCACAGCGGAACGATGATCGGGATGGACGATCAGAAACGGGACGCGCAGGACCTCGCGGTAGAGCTGCGTGTGGTTGAGCCGGCCATGATCCTGCAGCTCCTCGCCATGATCGGAGGTCACCACGACCGTCACCTGGCCGGCGAGCCCGAGCCGCTCGAGATCCGTGAAGAATCCCCGCAGGACTTCGTCGGTCTGCCGGATGCCCGCGTCGTAGAGCGCCGTCAGCCAGTCGAGAGCGGGCTGCTCCAGGACTCCGCCGATGGCGTTGTGGCGGGTGAGCGCCGGGCCCGTGGCGGGGATCGCCCCGGCGGGCGGCTCCCCGGTCCAGAACGGCTCCAGGTAGCGCGGCGGCGCGTCATAGGGCGTGTGGACGGCGTAGGTGTGCAGGAAGAGGAAGAAGCGATCCTCCGGCCCGAGCTTCTCCAGGAAGCGGACGCCGCGGCGGAAGGTCTGCTCCAGCGGCCGGTTCCGGTTGCGGTCGCGAGCGACGAACTCGTCGAAGCCGCGGCGGAAGCCGAAGCGACCGCTCACGAATCCGCCCTCGGTGAACCCGCCGGTGCGGAAACCATGGCGCTTGAACACCTCGGGGAGGGTCTCCACCTCCGCCGGGAGCACCGAGTTGGGAGGGAACACTCCGTGCTCGCGGGGTTGCAGGCCCGTGAACATCGACATGTGGGACACGAGAGTGCTCGGGAACTGGGCGTAGGCCTCTTCGAAAACCGTGGCCCGCCGGGCCAGCGAATCGAGGAAGGGGCTGGTGGGACGGCCGTAGCCGTAGAGACCCAGGTGGTCGGCCCGCAGCGTGTCGATGGAGATGAGGATGTATCCCCGGGTGGCTCGCGGCAGGGGGTCCTTCTCCAGATCCGGCCCTCGCGGCACCGCCTCGCCGCCGCATCCGAAAGTGAGAGCCGCGATCGTGAGGACGAGCAGGATGGGAGAACCATAATTCGGTCTCATGCTGAAGATAGTACCTGACGTCCTCAGCCCGAACCCTCACCCCTGGCCCCTCTCCCGACCCCTCCCTCC
>DASVAS010000027.1:0-83591 GCA_036376245.1 Thermoanaerobaculia bacterium
CATCTTGCCGGCCAACTTGCTTTCTTGGTTGGAAAGGCCGGCAAGATGCCGGCGCTCCCAGGCTCCCCACCCCAAAGAACAGCTCTCTCCCCCACCTTCCTGGGTCTGGCAACCCTCGCGGCTGCGGCGTCATCTTCATAAGTCAAGGAGGAGGACGCTATGGAGCTGATCCGGGAGGTTCATCCGGCGGGCGGTGCCTGGAGCCGGTCCGTCAGCGCCGGAGTCCTGGCGGACGAGGCTCGATTCCAGACAGCCTGGCCGGAATATGCATCGACGCGCGTCCTGGACGAGTTTCGCGCCAGGGAGCTTTCACGCCTGGACCGGGCGCGGCACGTCTATCTCGACTCCACAGGCGGCGGCCTCTATGGCGAATCCCAGGTGCGGCGCCATGCCGAGATCCTGCTCGCCAACACCTTCGGCAATCCGCACTCGTCCAACCCCGCTTCGCTGGCGACCACCGAGCGGGTGGAATCGGCACGCCGCCGCGTGCTCGACTTCTTCCAGGCCTCGCCGGACGAATACGAGGTGGCGTTCACCGCCAACGCCAGCCACGCCCTCAAGCTGGTCGGCGAATCGTATCCGTTCTCTCCCGGCGCCGAATTCCTGCTGACTTTCGACAACCATAATTCCGTCAACGGCATCCGGGAATTCGACCGCGCCCGCGGCGCCCATACCACCTACATTCCCGTGCAGCCGCCCGAGATGCGGGTCGACGAATCGAGCCTCGACCGGTTTTTCGATCGCGCGCGGCCGGACGGCAACAACCTTTTCGCCTATCCCGCGCAGTCGAACTTCTCGGGCGCGCAGCATCCCCTGGACTGGATCGCGCGAGCGCAGGCCCGAGGCTGGGACGTGCTCCTCGACGCCGCCGCCTTCGTGCCCACGAACCGGCTCGACCTCTCGCGCTGGCATCCCGACTTCGTAGCGCTCTCCTTCTACAAGATGTTCGGCTACCCCACCGGCGTGGGGGCGTTGATCGCGCGCAAAGAGACGCTACGGAAGCTGCACCGTCCCTGGTTCGCCGGCGGCACCATCGCCGTGGCCTCGGTGCAGGCGGACCGCTACACTCCTGCCCAGGGCGCCGCCGCCTTCGAGGACGGCACGCTGAACTATCTCAGCCTGCCGGCGGTGGAGATCGGCCTTGACCTCCTGGACTCGATCGGGATCGAGACCATCCACCGCCGCGTGCATTGCCTGACCGGCTGGCTGCTGGAGAAGCTCCAGGCTCTGCGTCACGGCAGCGGCGTTCCCCTGATCGATCTCTACGGTCCTCGAACGATGTGGAACCGCGGCGGCACCGTGGCTTTCAATTTCCGTGATGCACGGGGCCGATTGATCGATCATCGTGAAGTTGAAGAAGTCGCTAACCACCGCCGTATCTCGCTGCGCACCGGTTGTTTCTGCAATCCTGGCGCTGGCGAGCTGGCCCTCGGAATCACTCGCAACGAGCTTGTCACCTGCTTCCGCGGCGCGAAAGACGTGTTAACCTACGAAGAGCTCAGGAATTGCATCCATCGCGAAGGCACAGGAGCGGTAAGGGTGTCGGTGGGGATGGCGTCCAACTTTGCGGACGTGGAGGCTTTCCTGCGGCTTGCGGAAGATTTCGTAGAAGATTGAGAGCGATCAAACGTTCAAAAAGGAGTAATCGCCATGCGTCAGCGGATTTCGCTTCTGATTGCCGCTCTTCTGATTCTCGCTGGAGGCCTGTTCCTGGATCTTGGCACGAGCCCGGCATCGGCCAACGTGTACTGCCCTGAAACCGAGTGCTGCGTACAGGTCTGTTCGTACTGCGAGTGTCCGGTCTACCGGCACTGCGGATTCGATCGGTACGGCAGGTGTCAGTGCACGGTGTGTGACTTTTTCTGATCGCCGCGGCGGCGTGAAATTGGGAGGCCCGGGAGCCGGAGCGCCCGGGCCGGCTTTCGAGAGTGCGAGCCGCGCAGCCGCTATGGGATGAACAAATCCTTTTCCTCCTGCGCTGAAGGCTCCGCGATCAGCACCAGAGCTTCATCCCCTTCCGCCAGCGCCTGCATCCCCAGGCTCACCGAATTCTTCTGGTTTTCCGGATCCCCGGGGATCGACACCGTCACCGTCTGCCCCGCCACCATGGGCCGCGCCAGGAAACGCTGACCTCCGGCGCTCACGCTCAGGACCTTCGCGCCGGGGTCGCCGTTATGGATGCGGACCACTCTCGCTTCCGGCGTCGCCGGGAAAGCTCGAGCGGCAAGGCCGCGGCGGCCAGCCTTCAGGATCGCCATGTCCGCCTTCCATGTCGAGCATTCCGCGCGGGTGTTGCAGGCTTCGAGACGAATGGAGCCGAGGTCCTTGCCATCGGCCATGGTGAACCCGACCACCACCGGGCCCGTGGTCCCGGGCGTGAAATCAGGCAGAGCCTCTTTCATGTTGCTGGCTTCGAGGATTCGTACGGTGGTCAGACCTTCTTCGACGTCATGCACCGTCAACTCCAGCGAATGCGGGTGCTCCCCGCCCATGCGGCCGACCTTGATCAGGGGCGCCGCCTGCGGCTCGGGAGCCGGATCGATCTGTTTCGGCGGGCATACTGCCAGTTGGCCGATCTTGCCGAAGCCGATGGCATTGTTGGCCACCCCAAACTGATTCCTGAGATCGTCGAAGGTCGCTCCTGGGGTGAGAGTGCCGGTGAAGACCAGCTCGACCGGCATGTTTCGCGGCACCGTCGGAGGGACATTGTCCGCCCGGAATCCGAACCACTCCTCTCCCTGCTCTTCATCATCCTGGCGGGCGAACCTGTTCCCGACATCGGCGTCCAATACGAAATCGAATCCCTCGATCTCGTCGCTCGTTTTCTCCATCATTACACGTACGGAGCTCAAACCGGCCAGAGCGGGGACTTTCTGGATCCCGCAACCGCAGGACGTGCCCGGGGAAGGCGGGAAGACCATGAAGCCCCGCACCTTGATCATCACTGTGTTGTCGTCACCGACATCGATCCAGATGCCAGCTTTATCCCCCGCCGCCTTGGGGATTTTTTCAACACAGGCTGACAGGGGATCCACAGCTAGGAGACAGACCAGGAGCCACAGGAGGATTGCGGGCCCGAGTCGTCGGGCCGGTGGGATGGGGAGGGACATGACGGAACCAGGAGACAAAGGTCTCATCGAGGCACCTCCGTGCAAAGAGCGGACAGACTCCCTTACTGTAAGAGTAAAATAAAATAAAGTCAATACCCCGTAGGCCCACTCCAGGGTTTGACCGCGTCCGGATCGCGAGATACTGTGCGCGCCATGGCTTGCGAGACCTCCCGTTGAGCTCCGGCCTCCTCACCACCCGCCAGCTCAACCGCGCCCTGCTGGCGCGGCAGATGCTGCTATCCCGCGAGACCACGCCCGTCGTCGCCGCCGTCGAACGTCTCGTCGGCTTGCAGGCGCAACTGGCGCGGCCGCCGTTCGCGGGACTGTGGACGCGCCTCGCGGGATTTCAGCGCGGCGATCTGACCGGTCCGCTCCAGGAGCGCCGGATCGTCCGCGCCACGGCCATGCGCGGGACGATCCATCTCATGAGCGCCGCCGATTACGTGGGCCTGCGGGGCGCCATCCAGCCGGCGCTCACCCGGGGCATGAAGGCGATCCTGCGCGACCGGGCGGAAAACCTTGACGTCGCGGCGCTGGAGGCCGAGGCGCGCGCGTTCTTCGGCGGCAAGGCGGCGACGTTCGACGCCCTACGGAACCATTTCAAGGCGAAGGACCCGCAGGCGGACGAACGCGCCATGGCGTACGTCATCCGCAACCTGCTGCCGCTCGTACAGGTGCCGACCGACGCGCCGTGGGGATTCCCGGCGGCGGCGGACTTCGCGCTCGCGGAGACGTGGCTGGGAAAGAAGGTCCCGACGGAGCCCGCGCCGGCGCACGAGCTGGTCCGGCGCTATCTCGCCGCCTTCGGGCCCGCCACGCCCGGCGACGCGCAGGCGTGGTCCGGCCTCCAGGGCCTGCGCCAGGTGTTCGAGGACCTCCGCCCCGACCTCGTCACCTTCCGCGACGCCCGCAAGCGCGAGCTGTTCGATCTCCCGGAGGCGCCGCGCCCGGCGGAAGACACGGAAACGCCCGTCCGGTTCGTGCCGGAGTTCGACAACCTGGTCCTGGCGCACGACGACCGCACCCGCGTCATCGCCGACGAGCACCGCCCGCGGGTCACGCTCAAGAACCTGCAGGTGCTCGCCACCTTCCTGGTCGACGGCTTCGTGGCCGGCACCTGGAAGGTCGAGCGGAAGAAGAAGACGGCGGCATTGATCCTGGAGCCCTTCGGGAAGCTCGACAGGAAGACCGTCAAGGCGCTGGAGGCGGAAGGCGACGCGCTGCTCCGCTTCGTCGAGGCGGACGCGGAGACACGGGAGGTCCGGTTCTCCTCGTAGATCCATCCACACCGGAGACCGTATACAAGGGACGATGCATCCTACCGCCAGAGCGCTCGCCCTGCTCCTCGCCCTCCTCTCCAACGTGGAACGCTCGACCGCCGGCGAACGGATCGTCGCCGGCCCGCCGGTAGCGGTCAGCGCGGACCGGCCGGAGATCCCCCATTTCGAGCTCTCGCTGGCGGCGCACCCCACGAACCCGGAGATCCTTTTCGGCGTGGCCGTGACTCTCCCGGAAGATCTCTCCCAGCGGGATCTCACCGCCACGATCGTCGCGGGATTCCGCTCGCCGGACGGCGGCCGGACCTGGACTCGGGCGGCGTTCCCCGAGTGCCGTATCGATCCCTGGGTGACCTTCGGGGAAGGAGACGCGGTCTTCCTTTCCTGCATGGGAAAGGAAGGCAGCCCCGTCCTGGTCTACCGCTCGGCGGACGCCGGGCGGACGTGGGAAGGACCGGTCCCGGTCCCGCTCGGCGGCGGCAAGGGGGTGGACCGGCCCGTCGTCGTGACCGGCCCTGGAACGGTGTACGTGGCCTTCTCGCTCTATTCGAAAGTCCCAGGGCTCCCCTCCTCCGTCTACGGTCCCGCGGTCTCCCGCTCCACGGACGGTGGCCGGACCTTCTCCGAGCCGGTCGTCCTTCGTCACGACACCCTGACGCAGCAGTCCTTCGACGCCGCCACGCTCTCCGGCGGCGGCCTCGTCGTGCCTTTCATGGATTTCGCCGTGGGGGACAGCGCCTTGCTGGCTCACCGCAGGACCTGGATCGTGAGATCGGACGACGGCGGCCGTACGTTCACGCTGCCGGCCCTGGCCCGGGAGCAGATCGACAGGGAGATGCCCTGGTCCATGGCCGTGGACCGCTCCGCGCGGCACCGCGACCGGCTTTATCTCGTCGTGGACGGTTACTGGGAAAGAAACGGCGGAAAACCCGCGCCGGACCGTCCCCTCCCCCTGGGCGGCCTTTTCGTATTGATCTCGGACGACCGGGGAGCCACCTGGAGACCCGCCGGCCGTGTTTCGGACGCGCCGCCCGGCGCCAATCAGGAAACGCCGGTCATCGCCGTGAACAAGGAAGGAATCGTGGGCGTCGCGTGGTACGACACCCGTCATGATCCGGGCGGAGAGTGCTTTGACCTATACTTCAGCGCGTCGCTGGACGGCGGGGCGACGTTTCTGCCCAACGTGCGGATCACGCCGGAAACGTCATGTCCTCAAGGCTCCCCGAAACAGCGGGGAGTCGCGACGCGCTGGCGCTTCGGCGGCGACTACAGCGGCCTGGCCGCCGGGGCGGACGGTCGGTTTCATGCATTCTGGGCAGATAGCAGGACGGGGGTGTATCAGGTGTGGTGGGCAGAGGTGCGGGTGAATTTTGACGAGAGGTCCGACCCGTGAACTTTGGAGCCGTTCTCAAAACCCTTACCGAATTCTTCGAAGAGCACGGGTTCCTCTACGCTGTCGTCGGCGGGGTCGCGCTTGCCGCCTACGGTCTGCCCCGGACGACCGTCGACCTCGATTTCGCGGTCGAATCCCGGGCTCAGGACGATCTCATCCGGTTCCTGGAATCCCGAGGATATGTGACGCTCCATCGATCCACCGGGTATTCCAACCATAAGCACCCCGATCCGGACTGGGATCAGCTCGATTTCATCTATGTAAAAGACGAGACGAGCCGTCAGTTGTTCGCCGGTTGCCGGCTTCTTCCAGGACCCGGAGGCCGCCAGATGCCGGTCCCGCGGCCCGAGCACCTCGTGGCGATGAAGGTGGCCGCGATGAAGAACGATCCCGGCAGGACCTTTCAGGAAATGACCGATATCCGGTTCCTCTTGCAACTGCCAGGGGTTGACCGCGCCATGACCGCGAGCTACTTTGACCGCCACGGCTTGCGAGACCGCCTCGATGAAATCGAACGCACCCTCTGACCCTGCCTCTTACCTCGAATGGGACGTCCCCACGACTCCCGAGGACGTCCGGGCCTTGCGGGAGAACCGGCCCACGCAGGGGCCGGACTGGTGGGAGCGGTTCCAGCGGACGGTGGACCAGCTTCCGGGTGTCCAGGAGGCGCTGCGGAAGCGGCCGACCTTCGAGGGTTGTCCGCCCTTCGAGCTCTGATCCCCTCCCCTCCTCATGTCGGATATGCTCCCCCGCGGGGAGGAGGTCTGACATGCTCCAGCTCGAAGCCGCGAACATCCAGGTGGGAGCGCAGGCCGAATCGAAAGAGGACGCCATCCGGCAGGTCGCGGACCTGCTCGTCCGCTCCGGCTACATCGAGCCGGGCTATGCCGAGAGCATGCTGGCCCGGGAAAAGGTCGCCAACACCTATCTCGGTCACGGCGTCGCCATCCCCCATGGACTGCCCAGGGACCGGGAGCTGATCCGCCGCACGGGGATCGCCGTGCTCCAGGTGCCCGGCGGCGCCCCCTGGCAGCCCGGGGACGTGGCGCGCCTCGTCGTCGGGATCGCGGCGAAGTCCGACGAGCACCTCGACATCCTCAGCAACCTCACCGGCCTTCTCTATGACTCGGGCCTGATCGAACGGCTCTCGGTCACCTCCGACCCCGAGGAGATCGCCCGGACGCTGAGCGCGCCGCGGGAAGGGGCCGCGCCGGCCTCGTCCCAAGGGCCGGCGGAATTCGAGCGCTCGGTGGAAGCCGTGGTGGGACCCGCGCACGGCCTCCACGCCCGCCCCGCCACCGCGTTCGTCGAGCTGGCCAAGGGGTTCAACGCCGAGGTGGTGGTGCGCCACGGCGACCGGACGGCCGACGGCAGGAGCCTGGCCGCGCTGCTGAAGCTGGGCGTCAAGGGCGGCGGCAAGGTGCGGATCTCCGCGACCGGTTCCGAGACGCGGGCCGCTCTGGAGGCGCTGAAGCGGCAGATCGAGCAGCCGGAGGAAGAGGAGATCTCGCTCGCCGGCCCCGCGCACGGCTGGGCCCCGAAAGCGGTCCGGGAGACCGTGCCCGGGCTGGCGGCGTCGCCGGGGCTGGCGATCGGGCCCCTGCGCCTGCTGCGCCAGCGCAAGATCGTGGTCGAGCGGACGGCCAAGGACCCGGCCCGCGAGCGCGAACGGCTGGAGGACGCGATCGCCACCGCGCGGGCGGAGTTGCAGGAGCTCTATCAGGAGGTCAAGGCGAAGTCGGGACCCGCCGGCGCCGCCATCTTCCTCGCCCACGCGGAGTTCCTTGCCGATCGCGGCCTGATCGCGCAGGCGGAACGGCGGATCGATCAGGGCCAGAGCGCCGGCTGGGCGTGGCAGGAAGCCATCGAGGCCGAGGCGGATGCCCTGCGGAAGCTGGACGATCCCCTGCTCGCGGGACGCGCCACCGACCTGCGGGACGTCGGCACGCGGGTGCTGGGCCGCCTGGCGGGCGTGGTCGAGGACGAGTGCGAGCTGCCGAAGGAGCCGGTCATCCTGCTGGCCGAAGACCTCGCGCCTTCCGACGCCGCGTCGCTGGACCCCGCGCACGTCCTGGGCTTCTGCACGGCCGGCGGCGGGCCGACCTCGCACGCGGCGATCATCGCGCGCTCGCTGGGCATCCCGGCCGTGGTGGGCACGGGGCCGGCGGTGATGCATCAGCCCGAAGGCTCCCAGGCGGTCCTCGACGGCGACAATGGAATCCTTTATGTCGAGCCCAGCGAGGAGGACCTCCTCGCGGCCCGCCGGGCGCAGAGCTCGCTGGCCGACCTGCGCGGCGCCGAGCACCGCACGCGCTACGAGCCGGCCTTCACCACCGACGGCGTGCGCATCGAGGTGGTCGCCAACACCGGCCTCGCCCGGGAAGCCGCGCAGGCCGTGGAAGCCGGCGGCGAAGGGATCGGCCTGATGCGCAGCGAGTTCCTGTTCCTCGAACGGGACTCCCCTCCTTCCGAAGACGAGCAGTACGAGGCCTACCGGCAGGCGGTCGAAGCCCTGGCGGGACTGCCGATGATCCTCCGCACGCTGGACATCGGCGGCGACAAGGCCGTGCCGTATCTCGATCTCGCGGCCGAGGAGAATCCCTTCCTGGGCGTACGCGGCATCCGGCTCTGCCTCGCCTATCCCGAGCTGTTCAAGACCCAGTTGCGGGCGATCTTCCGCGCCGCCGCCCATGGACCGATCAAGATCATGTATCCGATGATCGCCGGCCTCACGGACCTGCGCGAAGCGTTGCGGATCACCGAAGAGGTCCGGCGCGAGCTGGGCGCGGAAAGGCTCGAGGCCGGCATCATGATCGAAGTGCCGTCGGCGGTCATGATGGCTTCCGAGCTGGCGGATCACGTCGATTTCTTTTCGATCGGAACCAACGATCTCACGCAATACGTGATGGCCATGGACCGCGGCCATCCGATACTGGCCAAGCATGCGGACGGCCTACACCCGGCGGTGCTGCGCATGATCGATCAGACGGTGCGCGCCGCGACCGCGAAGAACAAATGGGTCGGCGTGTGCGGCGGCGTGGCGGGCGAGCCGCTGGGCGCGGTGATCCTGGCCGGACTGGGCGTGACCGAGCTGAGCGTGAGCATCCCGAGCATCGCGGCGATCAAGGCGCGCATCCGCGCGGTCTCCATGAAGGACGCGCAGACCCTGGCCCGGCGGGCGCTCGCCTGCGACAGCGCGGAAGCGGTGCGCGGACTGGTGAAGGGATAAGGCGTGGTCGTCACCGTCACGCTCAACCCGGCGATCGATCAGACGTTGAGCGTCCCGGGCTTCGCCGCGGGCCGGGTGAACCGGGTGATGGAAAGCTGGTCGAACGCCGGCGGCAAGGGGGTGAACGTCGCCGTCTGCCTCGCCGATCTCGGCGTCGCGGCGACCGCCACCGGCTTCCTCGGCGCGGACAACGCGGCGCTGTTCGAGTCGACCTTTCAACGTAAACAGATCGCCGACCGCTTCGTCAGGATCGCCGGCGACACGCGCGTGGGGATCAAGATCGTCGACGATCTGAACGATCAGACGACCGACGTCAACTTTCCCGGCCTCTCGCCGCGGGACGAAGACATCAAGGAACTGTTCGAACGGATCGCGGCGCTGGGCACGCGGGGCGGGTGGTTCGTGCTCAGCGGCAGCGTCCCGGCCGGAGCGCCGGACAGCGTCTACGCCGCGATGATCGATCTGATTCATGGCCTGGGCGGGCGCGTCGTGCTCGACACGAGCGGCGCGCCGTTGCGCGAGGCGCTGGCGAGCCGGCCCGAGGTGATGAAGCCCAACGTGGACGAGCTCAGCGAGCTTGCCGGGCGGCCTCTCGCGGCGCTCGACGACGTCCGCGCCGCCGTCGAGGTCCTGCTGGATCACGGCGTCCAGCGGGTGGCGGTCTCGATGGGCGGCGACGGCGCGGTGTTCGTGGACCGCGAGCGGGCCCTGCTGGCGCGGCCTCCGCGGGTCGCGGTCCGCAGCACGGTGGGCGCCGGGGACGCCATGGTCGCGGGGATCGTCTACGGGCTGGTCCACGATCTGCCGCTGGCGGACGTCGCCCGGACGGCCACGGCCTGCGGCGCCTGCGCGGTGACGCGGATCGGCGCGGGCATCGACCGGGAGGAGCATCGCCAGTTGGCGGAACAGGTCGAGATCGAAACCTTGCGGCACTGACCAGGAGCGGCATCATGGCGAAGATCGTTGCGATCACGGGCTGTCCGGCGGGTGTGGCCCACACCTTCATGGCCGCCGAGGCGTTGAAGAAGACCGCCGCGGTGATGGGTCATGACATCAAGGTTGAGACGCAAGGGGCGGACGGGCCGAAGAACCCACTGTCGGCGCAAGACATCGCGGAAGCGGACGTGGTGGTCGTGGCCTCGGACATCCACATCAACATGGATCGCTTCGCGGGCAAGACCCTGGTGGCCGTGCCGGTCGCGGACGCCATCCGCAAGACGCAGGTGGTGATCGAAAACGCCGTCGCCGAATTGAAAGAAGAGCGGACGACCCTGCCGGAAGCACCGCCGCCGATCGAATCGCGCCCCGGCAGGTTCCTCGTCGGCGTGACCGCCTGCCCCACCGGCATCGCGCACACTTTCATGGCGGCCGAGGCGCTGCGGAAATCGGCCGCGTCGCTGGGGCACGAGATCAAGGTGGAGACGCAAGGCTCGGTCGGCGCCAAGAATCTCTTGACGGACGAGGAGATCGCGCGCGCCGACGCGGTGATCGTCGCCGCCGACGCCTACGTGGACACCGCGCGCTTCGCCGGCAAGCGTCTGTACCAGACCACGACCAAGGCGGCGCTGCACGGCGGGCAGAAGGTCATCGAGGAAGCCCTGGCTCTGCCCCTGCCGGAGACCACCGGCGCGGTGAAGCCGCTCAAGCCCGCGCGCTCCGGCCCGCGGACGGGCCCCTACAAGCACCTGATGACCGGCGTGTCCTACATGCTGCCGCTGGTGGTGGCGGGCGGCCTGCTGATCGCGCTGGCGTTCGCGATCGGCGGCCTCAACGCGGGCGACAAGGAGGGCACGCTGGCCTGGGCGCTGATGCGGATCGGCGGCGGCACGGCGTTCCAGCTCTACATCCCGGTGCTCGCCGCCTTCATCGCCTACTCCATCGCGGACCGCCCCGGCCTCACGTCCGGGTTGATCGGCGGCATGCTGGCGATGACGCTGGGCGCGGGCTTCCTCGGCGGCATCGCGGCCGGGTTCCTGGCCGGCTACGTCACCAAATTGATGAACGATCACATCAAGCTGCCGGAGAACCTCGCGGGCCTGAAGCCGGTCCTGGTGCTGCCGCTGCTCTCGACCATCGTGGTCGGTCTGGTGATGATCTACGTCGTGGGTCCGCCGGTCACGGCGGCGCTGAACGCCCTGACCGGCTGGCTGGGCGGCATGCAGCAGACCAGCGCCCTGCTGCTGGGGGGCTTGCTGGGCGCGATGATGGCGTTCGACGTCGGCGGTCCGGTGAACAAGGCCGCGTACACCTTCGCGGTGGGCCTGCTGGCCTCCAAGGTCTACGGTCCCATGGCGGCGGTGATGGCCGCCGGCATGACGCCGCCGCTGGGACTGGCGCTGGCGGCCACGCTGTTCAAGAACCGTTTCAACCAGGAAGAGCGCGACGCCAGCAAGGCCGCGGCCGTGCTGGGGCTCGCCTTCGTCACCGAAGGCGCGATCCCCTTCGCCGCCAAGGACCCGCTGCGCGTCGTTCCCTGCCTGGTGGCGGGCTCGATCGTGGCGGGAGCGATCTCCCTCGCCGCCGGCGCGCAGCTCCTGGTGCCCCACGGCGGCGTGTTCGTGCTGCCGATCCCCCACGCGGTGCAGAACCTGGGAATGTACGTGGCGGCGATTCTGGCCGGCACGGTGGTTACGGCGGCGGCGCTGTACCTCGCCAAGCGGCCGGTGGAAGCCGGGGCTTGAAGGACAAGGACACCAGGGACGCCAAGGACACCAGGGACTTCAAGGACGGCAGACTTGATCTTGTCCTTGAGGTCCTTGAGGTCCCTGGTGTCCTTGCCTGGCTCTCCTTGGTGTAATATCCCTCGCAGCTTCCAGCTTCAATCATCCTTGCCATCCGACGGGAGGAATCCGCGCCTATGCATATGTCCTTTCGCAGGAACACTGGCGACGTCCTCGAAGCGATCAGGCGGGTGCTCACGCCTTACGTGGGCAAGCTCATGGCCGGCACGGCGGCGGCGGCGCACTGCCAGGAGTTGGGCCTCCATGGCCTGGAGCTCAACCAGGACCAGATCGAAGCGCTGCTGAAAAAGCTCGGCCTGGGACTCATCGTATTCATCGGCAAAGACAAGGCAGCCTCCGTGGTCGCGGCCATGCGGAGCGAGATCGAAAACCTGAGGGAGCCCGCGGCATGAAACGCCAACAGATCCTGTCCGTCACTTTCTGGGCGGCCCTGGCCGCGCCGGTCGCGTTCTTCCTCGGCAAGGCGCTCGCGCCCGGAGCCGGCCTCTACACGGACCTCCTCGCGCCGAAAACGATCGAATGGATCGCCGCCGTTCCCAAGCTTCTCTTCCTCTTCCTGGCCGCTCTCGTCGCCGCCGACGTCGCGCGGCGGTTCGAGGCCGGCAATCCGTCGCGGCCGGCCTGGCGCCTGATGGCGGCCGGGCTCCTCGGGCTGTCCCTGGGGCAGGCGGGCCTCACCTTCCTGACCCTCATCCAGAGCCGGAAGGACGTGTTCCCGTCGTTCGCTGACGTCTTCTTCGTGGCCGGCTCGCTGGCGGTGGTCGCGGCCCTGGTGGGGTTCCTCAAGGTCTACAAGGCGAGCGGCTTCCCTCTCGGAGGGCCCTGGGAGTTGCGGGTCGTGGCCGGCCTGGCGGCGCTGGTGGCGGCGGGCGTGATCCTCCCTCTCCTCTGGCCCATCTTCAAGGCCCCCGCGCCCGCCGCCGAGAAGCTGCTCAACCTTGCCTATCCGACCCTGGACTTCCTGATGCTGATCCCGGCCGTCCTGCTGCTCTCGGTCAGCCTGCGCTTCTGGGGAGGCCGGGTCTGGCCCGTGTGGGGCGCCCTCACCGCCGGCATCCTCTTCACGGCCGTGGCCGACATCCTCTTCGGCTACTTCTCGGGACTGGACCACACGCAGCTCGAGTCGCTGGTCGACGCCATGTACATCCTGTCCTACGGCTGCTTCATGGGCAGCGTGCTCTACCAACGGGAGCTGCTGCGGCCCGAAGCGCCCGCGGCGGCCGTGGCCGTTACAGCCTAGTCAAGAAGCGAAGCAGGCCTTGGCGCCCGAAGATCGATGAAAAGACCGCTCGCTCCTCATGTCCAGGCGGCGATCGCCGCCACGGCGCAACCCAAGGTCGCCGCGCCGCGTCCGGCGGCGGCCGCGCACGTTCAGGCAGCGGTCGCCCAGGCCAGGCTGGCGCCATCCCCACAGACCACACGGGCAGCGGTTCCTCCCCCGCCGGTCCGTTGGAATCCCACCTCGCGCCCGGCGCCTCCGCCGGGGTCGACAAGGCCCGCACCCGTTCAACCGAAGGCTGCGCCGATCCGCCCCTCTGCCATTCAGCCCATGGAGGAGAAAAGGTCGGAAAAGAAGAGGAAAAGAAGCGAGAAGAACGAGCCGAAGGCGAGAAAAAGACGAAGAATGATCAAAGAAGGGGCCTTCAACGAAGATAAGATGTGGGAGAGACTGGACGAGAAGATCGCCCGTTCGGAGCAGAGGGACATCGAGGACGAGGAAAAGAAGCAGCGTGAGAACCTGAAGAAATACGAGCAGCACCTTTCCAAGACGCCGTCCACTACGGGCAGTTATGAGATCACTTACGTACGGGACACAAGGCGGGAGAGAGCCATGAGCCTCCCGATCAGCAAGGATCTGATGGTGAACGCCTATGGCAAGGCGATGAGCACGGGGCTGAAGCCGACCGTCTTCCATATCCGGGCTCCGAGCGAAGAGGGAGATTTCTCGCAGAATTTCGTGATCCGCAAAGGGCACGACTATGTCCTCTTCCCTCTCGTGCCCGAGAAAACAGGCGGCGGATTCAAGCAGGAAGGCCGGGACGGCCCCAGGTTCGTCGATCTCGCGCTGAAAGCCGACGAGGCGGCCGAATGGTTGAGGGTCCAACAGTCGGAAAAGTTTTCGACGATCACGCTGGCCCGCGTCCGCGTCGCCCGGGACATCAACCGAATGGCGGGAGGGAAGAGGCCCCAGATCCTCTATCCGCTCAAGTTTCTGGTGGGAGGCTCGGGCCTGGCGTCGTTCGCCGCCGTGATCCGGGCCGACAAAGGACGGGTGTCCAAGGCCACGAAGTATATCGAGTCGATCCTGAAGAACGGGGACACCACGTTCGGCGTCCGCTTCGGAGGCGATCGGCCGACCTACATTGGGACCGGCACAGGCACGGGCCGAGGTCCCGAGGGTCTGCGACAGAAGGGGGAAGAGGTCCCCGGGGAAGACTCGGAGTATTCCGACGACGAGCCGCAGTGAGCTTCACGATCAGGAACTGGACGAGGACGGGAGAGGTGCCATGCGCAAAGTGCTCTGGATCGGCGGCGGTCTCGCCGTGCTGTTCGTGGTTCTGATCGTCGTCGTGTTCCTGATCGACTTCGACTCGCCGCGCCTGGGCCGGGCGTTGCTGGCGGAGGTGAGCGCGCGGACAGGGGTGAAGATGGAGGCCGACGGGTTCCGGCTGAACCTGTGGCGGGGCCTGCGTCTGGACGGCTTCCGCTTCGCCACCGACAGCCCCAGCGGCAAGCTGACCGTCCACGCCGCCGGGCTCCTCGCCGAGCACCGCATGCCCGCCCTGCTGCGCGGCCGGGTGGAGATCGAGCGGATCGTCCTCTATGAGCCCAAGATCGAGTTGGTGACCCCGGAGGAAGAGGCTCCCACCATTCCTCCACCGGCGTCGCTGCCGATCGCGATGGCTGAAACGACGGCGGCGGCGACTTCCGCGGCGAAGGAGACGACGGAGGGGCCGGTCCTCTCCGTGGACCGAATCCTGCTGAGCGACGGCACGCTGTCCACCCGGGTCGAAGGGGCGGAGGCGGCGGACGTGGAGATCCGCGGCCTGAACGTGGAGCTCCACGGCCTGGCGCTGAACGACGCGCCGACGGCGCTCCAGGGTCTGCGCTCCGAGGGGGATCTGCGCACGGGCGAGATCGTACTCGGCGGCCTCACCGCCACCGAGGGGAGCGGCAAGCTGCGGCTTGCCGGAGGCCACTTCCGCCTCGAAGAGTTCGGGATGAAGCTCCCGCAGGGCCGCTTCCTGCTGGGCGAATTCGACGCCGACCTCAACCTCGATCCCTTCGCCTACCGTCTCTCCATGCGGGTCGATCCCCTGGACGCCAACGCCGTGCTGGGCGCGGGTCCGCAGGGCGGCTTCGGCCCCGGGGTGCTGGCCTTCGGCGCCACCGGGACCGGCACCGAGACGCGCGACATGACGGGCGAGGGGACCCTCTCGCTCGCCGCCGGCCGCCTGCCCGGCTCTCCCCTGTTCACCGCCATCGAGGCCGTCCTCGGCCGCGCCGACCTCAAAGGCTCGGCCTACGAGGCGGTGTCCATACCGTTCCGCGTCTCCGGGGACCGTCTGCACGTCGCTCCCTTTCAGATGCGGACCTCGCTGCTGGGCCTGGGCGTCAGCGGCTGGGCGGACCTCGCCGGTCCCATCGACCTGCGCGTCGCCGTCCGCGCCCCCCGCGACGCCGTGGCCGCCATGCGGGTCTCTTCCCAGGTCCTCGACCTGGTGGCGGACGACGACGGCTGGGTGACGATCCCGCTGCGGGTCGCCGGGACTCTCGAGGCTCCGCGGGTCACCGCCGACATGGACGCCCTGCGGGCGCAGGGGCGGCGCGCCGTCCACGAGGCGGTCCGCCAGGAAGTGGAAAAAGGGATCGGCAAGGCGCTCGGGAGGTGGCTCGGAAACCGATAGATAGAAAAGAGATCGTGGAACGTGTCCGGTTTTTCGCGCGGATTGCGTACAGCCGGATGCAGACCAACCGGCGCGGCGAGATCGATCGCCCACGATCATCCAAGGAGGGATGCCATGAACGACCCGCAGAACCAGCCAGGGGGCGGCAATTCCAAGAATCAGGACAACAAGGGTCAACAGAAGAAGGATGGAAAGCAGGACAACGACCACACCGCCGGGGCCGGGCTCCCGCCATATCCGCCGGACTAACCAGGGGTCAGCCGGCCGCGAGCCGGCGGGCCGTGGCAAGCTCGGGAAGGCCGGCATCCGCCCCTTGCCAGCGCGCGAGGAACTGGCTGGCAAGGGCAGTAGCCTCGGCGGTCCTCCCCAGCGCTTTCTGAACCTGGGCCTGTACCAGCAGGGCGCGGGCGCGGTCGAGCTCCAGATCGAGGCGCGGCTCGGAAGGGTCGCGGTGGCGCGCCGCGTCCTGAGCGGCGGCCAGGGCTTCCGGAAGACGATCCGCCGCCAGGTAGGCCCGGGCGAGCCAGAGCTTCGGGATCGTGTATTCGTAACCTTTCAGAGCCGCGGCCCGGGTGAGCTCGTCGATCGCCGCGTTCGTCCGGCCCGCCCGCAGCTCGCGCATTCCTCGCAGGCAGGCGGCGGCCTTCTCCTCCTTGCGGTTCGGATCGCCAGCGGGACGCGCTCCCGCGAGGATCTCGGAGACGGTCTTCTCGAGGTCCGAGAGGCGGCCTTCTTCGAGCTCGAGCAGGCCGCGGGCGAAGAGGTAACGGGTGGCCACCCCCGGAGAGCGCTCCACCGCGCGCTCCAGGAGAGGGCGGGCGGCCGCGCGGTTGCCGGCCTCTAGCAGCGAGGTGCCGCGGACCGATAGAGCCAAGGCTTCCCGCACCCTTTCAGCGACGAAGACATCCTCCAGATCCGCCAAGACCTCCGCCGAGCGGCGGAAGCGGCCCTCGGAGCGCGACAGCCACGCCAGCTCCACGGCGGCGTCCAGGCGCTGGCGAGGCGCCACGCTGGTGTCGGCCACCACATCCTCCAGCCGCTTCTCCGCCGCGGCCCGTTCACCCCGTAAGGCTTCGGTGACCGCCAACGCCACGGCCGCATCGCGCAACCGGGGATCGAGCCGCAGGGCCTCGGAGTAGGACTCCACGGCCTGGGCGTACTCTCCCCCGGCGCGATAGGCGTCGCCGAGCAGCTTGCGGCCTTCCGCGCTGTCGGGCTGGAGCGCCAGGAGACGCTCGAAGTCGTGGACGGCCCGCTGGAGGTCGCCCTGGGCGAGATGGGCCTCGCCGGAGACATTCCACGCATTGGCGTCCTGCGGCTCCAGGCGGGTGAGGATCGCGAGCTGGCCCAGCGCCTCGTCGTAGCGCCGCGCGTTCTTGAGCAGCGCCGCCAGGAAATAGCGGGCTTCGCTCTCGTAGGGATACCCCTCGACGATCTCGCGATAGCCCTGGATGGCTTCGTCGTACCGGCTGTCGATCTGCGCCTCGAAGGCTCGGACGTAGCGGGCCTCGCGGTCCGGCAGCTTGCCGGCCTCGGCGAGGGCGGCGCGGATCTCGACCAGCGCCTCGTCGGTGCGGCTGGTCGTCGCCAGGGTCTGCGCCAGGCGGTAGCGCGCCATGGTGAAGCCGGGGGATTGCCGGAGGGCGCGGGAGAAGTACCGCTCGGCCTCGTCGTTGTGCTGGTCCGCCATGGCGCGCAGTCCCTGGATGTAGGACTCGTAGGCCTCCGGGTTGCCGGTGGCGAAGTCGGCGGCGAAGACGTCGACCGACTCGGCCGGGGGCACGTTCAGGGCCTTGCGCGCCTCCAGGCCGATCTCGTCGGAGGCCTGGAGGAGGTCCTTGGGCGCCAGGCCGTCGAAGCGGCGGGCCGCGAGTTGGCGGCCGCTGCGGGTGTCGACGACGCGGGCCGCCAGGGTCAGGCCTCCCGGCCCGGTCAGGATCTCACCGCTCAGGAGCACGGTGATGCCGTCGGCGGCGGCGCGGCGGGCCCGTTCGCCTTCGTCGCGGAGCGCGGCCAGGGGCTCGACGCGCGGCGCCGAGACGACCTGCAGGTGCCGCGAAGAGGAGAGGGAATCCCGGGCCAAGAGGGCCAGGCCCTCGCCGTACCAGTCGAGGGCCGCGTCGCCGGTGCGGTTGGCGAAGGGCAGGACGCCCACCACCGGCACGGCCGACGGGACCGGCTTCGCGACGCCGGCCGTCCCGCGCTCCGGCCTGCCGCGAGGCGCGCGGAGATTCCAGCCGACGAGCCCCAGCAGCACGGCCGCCGCCAGCCCCGCGGCGGCGAGCGTCCGCCAGTGCCGGCGCTGGGCGGCGGCGGCCACGGCCTGCGGGCCGGTACCGGCGTTCAGGTCCGCCAGGAAATCGTCGACGCTCGAATAGCGGCGGCCGGGGTCCTTGGCCAGGGCCTTCCCCACCGCCCGGACCAGGGTGCGGGGAAGGTCGGAGCGGCCCTGGTCGAGCGGCTCGGGCTCCGTGTGGAGGATGGCCTCGATCTGCGCCGGCGGGGTCCCCTGCCCGAAGGGCCGCCGGCCGGTGATCATCTCGTAGAGCAGGACTCCCAGCGACCAGACGTCGGTGCGGGCGTCCACCGGGCGGCCGGCGGCCTGCTCGGGGGACATGTAGGCCGGCGTCCCCAGGGTGCTGCCGGGGCGGGTCAGGCTGGTCTCGTCCACGCTCTTGGCGATGCCGAAGTCGAGGATCTTGGCCTCGCCGTGCGCGGTCACCATGACGTTGCCCGGCTTGATGTCGCGGTGGATGATGCCGGCCTGGTGGGCGCGGGCGAGGCCGCGGCCCACCTGGACGGCCAGGTCCACCGCCTCGTCCACCGGCAGCGGACCGCGGGTGAGCCGGGAGCGCAGGGTCTCGCCCTGGTAGTAGGCCATCACCAGGTAGAGCCGCCCGTCCCCGGTCTCGCCGAGGTCGTGGAGGGTGCAGATGTTGGGGTGATCGAGCGACGAGATCAGCCGCGCCTCGCGCAGGAAGCGCTCGCGGGCTTCGGCGCCGCCGCCCCAGCCGGCGGGGAGGACCTTCAGCGCGACCGTGCGCTGGAGACGCTGGTCGCGGGCCAGGTAGACGACCCCCATGCCTCCCGAATCGAGGCGGCGCAGGATCCGGTAGGGACCGAGGACGCCGTCCTCCCCCTTCTGTGAATTCTTGAGGTCTTCCCGCAGGAGCAGGCTGGCGGTCTCTTCGGCGGGCGATCCCAGGAAACCGTGATCGCCGGCCTGGCGGTCGGCGGCCAGGAGCTTCTCCACCGCCGCGCGCAGGTCGGCGTCTCCAGCGCAGGAGCGGTCGAGGAACGCCGGCAGCTCTTCAGGAGGCAGCTCCAGGGCCTGGTCGAGCACCTCGTTGATTCGTCGCCAGCGCTCCGGGTTGATCGGAGGGTCGGCCATGGCGTCTCGGATGCATGGAGCCTACCGTCATACCGGGGTGGATTCAAGCCGAAAGCCATGCGTTCCGGTCCTCTCCGAGCCGTGCCTTCAGGCACATCCGCGGGTAGCCCCATGGTTTCAACCTGGGGCGAGGGAGGCCGGGCCTTGCCGGGAGGGGCAACACGGGTAGGGATCTCGCCGGGACGGCAACGCGGGTTGGCGACGACGGCGCGCCGCGTCCGCCCCAGGTTGAAACCGTGGGGCTACCCGCGATTGTCCCTGAAGGGACGGTTCAAGCAGCTTGGTGTCACCGGAGGCGGCGGTTGAAAGACCCTTGAAAGCAATCTATCCTGACAAGGAACCGTGTCTGAAAACGCGTCCGACTCCGCATCTCCAGGGGAGGTCACCCGCCTGCTCGCGGCGGCCCGCGAGGGGGACGGCCGCGCCATGGACCGGCTGGTGGCGCTGGTCTATGACGAGCTGCGCGCCGTGGCCCACCGGCAGCTCCGGCGGCATCGCCCGGGGCAGACGCTGGACACCACCGCCCTGGTGCACGAGG
Source organism: Thermoanaerobaculia bacterium (assembly GCA_036376245.1). GTDB lineage: Bacteria > Acidobacteriota > Thermoanaerobaculia > Multivoradales > UBA5704 > DATARR01. The sequence goes on from DASVAS010000027.1 coordinate 19,588, forward strand.
CCTATCTCAAGCTGGTGGATCAGGCGGGCGCCGGCTGGGAGAACCGGGCCCATTTCCTGTCGGTCGCCGGAGTGGCCATGCGCCACATCCTGGTGGACGCCGCCCGCCGCCGCGCGGCCGGCAAGCGCGGCGGCGAGGACCTGCGGGTCACCTTCGACGAGATGCGCGGGGACGCGGGCGCTTCGCGGGCCGACGAGCTGGCCGTCGAGATCCTCGACCTGGACCGCGCCCTCACCGCTCTCGCGAGCCTCGACGAGCGTCTCTGCCGGCTGGTGGAATTGCGCTATTTCGCCGGACTGACGGAAGAGGAATCCGCGGAAGCCCTGGGGACTTCGGAGCGGACCGTGCGGCGGGACTGGCGCAAGGCGCGGGCGTTTCTTTTTCAGGCTCTGAATGAGTCGGGTGAGGTGCGGTCTGCGCAAGAATAAGGAGCGTTCCCACATTTCGGCTAAGAGCACCTATCAAAACTCAAAAAGCGGACCCCGTCAGGGGTCCAAGGACATAGCCCAGGACTTCAGGCCTGGGAACGAAGGCGCGGCGCTCGGAGCCTTTACCGCCCAGGCATAAATGCCTGGGCTAGGTCCCGGCGCCCTCCGGGCGCAAAAGCCTTCGTCCAGTTTTTAAACCTTTTTTTCAAGCGGTGGCGAGCTCATCTCTACCGCCTTCCCGGCAGGTCGTCTTCTTCCGTTCAGGAACGATCAGGACGGCGGCTTTCCCTCACTACTCCCAACTTTTCTTCACTCCAGTGGATGCGCGTCTCTGTCATCAACGTATATTCCGAATCCCGACTTGCATGTCCCCTGTCACGGTGCAAGGCTTGGGCGCCACTTATCAGTCGCTGTCATCTTTTTTTATCACGCGGAGGTCCTGCCAAAGCTTTCGCGTATCCTGGGAGGGTAAACCATGGCGATCCTTGAACACCCCGGCGCGGTGGCGCCGGCGGCTGCCCCCGTGTACGGGTGGCTCCGCAGCTTCTCTTTCGATCTCCTCTTCATCGGCGGCGTGACGGCGGCGGCCCTGGGCTCCACGGCGCTGGTGATCTGGAGGCCCGAGCTGTTCCCCTTCGTGCTGATGGCCGACATCTGGCTGCTAGGTTTTCAGCATGTGGTCGCGACCTTCACCCGCCTCGCTTTCGACGTCGACAGTTTCCGCAATCATCGCTTTCTTGTCATCTGGCTGCCGATGATCGTGCTGCTGGGCGTGGTGGGCCTGGTGACGGTCTTCGGCGGCTGGATCCTGCCCACCGTCTATCTCTACTGGCAGTGGTTCCATTACACCCGGCAGAGTTACGGCATCGCGCAGATCTACCGGCGCAAGTCCAGCGCCTCGCGCGAGGAGCCGGCGCTGCTCAACCACGCCGTGATCTATCTGCTTCCCGTGTGGGGCATCCTGGAGCGTTCCTGGCAGGATCCGCAAACCTTTGTGAGGATGCCGGTGAAGATGATCCCCGTGCCCGGATTCGTGGTGCAGGCGGTGGCCGCGCTGACTGTGGCAGCGCTGGGCTGGTGGCTCTGGCGGCAGATCGTGGCGTGGCGGGAAGGCCGGCTGCCGGTAGCGTATTCGCTCTATATTCTCTCCCATCTGGTGATCTTCGCGGCCGGCTATCTATGGATCAAGGATATGACCTATGGATGGCTCACGGTGAATATCTGGCACAACGCGCAATACATCCTGCTGGTGTGGATGTACAACAACAACCGTTTCAAGCGCGGCGTCGATCCGCGGCACCGTTTCCTTTCGACGCTGAGCCAGCCGCGCTGGGCGGCGGCCTACTTCCTGGTCTGCCTGGGGATCTCGACGGCTTTCTACCTGGGGCTCCAGGCCATCCCCATGCTGCTGGGCGTCTCGGCGGTGACCCTGATCCTGATCGTGTATCAGGCCATCAACTTCCATCACTACATCGTGGACGGCATCATCTGGAAGGTCCGCCGGCCGGCGCTGAAGCGGCATCTCGGGCTCGCCCATTGAGTGGACGATTGACCGGGCGATTGGATTAGAATGCTGGCGATTCTCCCGACTTCCAAGGAGGCCGCCGCTTGCGTACCTTCTCCGGTCTGCTGCTGGTTTACCTGCTGACGGCCGCGTGCCGCACCGCCGCGCCGGCGCCGATGTCCTCCGGCCTCGCCGGCGCCGCCGGCCCGGTGGCCTGCGCGCACGCGCGCTCGATCGACGAGGCGTTCCAATGCGCCCGCCGGGATTCCAACGCCCTGCGGGCTCTGCTGCTCGCCATGCCCAAGGGCGGCGACCTGCACCACCACCTCACGGGGGCCATCTATCCCGAGGTGCTGATCCAGCTCGCGAGCTACCAGGGCCTGTGCGTCGACCTCTCGCCGGACGCCTCCGGCGAGCCGAAGTTCGCGTTCCAGGCCTGCGCGGCGCCGGCGGCCGGCCCGCAGAGCGCCGCGGACATCCCGCTGACGGCGCTCACGGCCGATTGCAAGGCCTGTCCCGCCTCGCAGCCGGCGTCGGCGTGCACGGGGGGCGGGTCCATCCCGGCGTGCTGCCTGTGCGCCAGCGGCACGCTCTACGACGGCGCGGTCAACGCCCTGTCCATGCGCGGCGTGTCGTGGGGGACGCTGCAGGCCCACGACCATTTCTTCGCCATCTTCGGCAAGCTCGGGCCGTCCACCGGCAACAAGGCGGCGCTGATGGCGCAGCTTCGCCAGCAGGCCTCGCGGGAGAGTGTGCTCTATATCGAGACCATGTCTTCCGTGCCGTGGCTGTCCAGCGAGCCGGCCTGGAAGACCTTCCAGGACCTCTTCGCCGCCGGGGCTTCCTCGGCCGGCGTGGCGTTCTGCAACCAGCTCGCGGCGGGTCCCGTGGAACCGGACGACAACGGCCGCAAGGTGCTGGCCGCCACGGACGCCCTGGCGAAGCGGGTGGCGGAGGTCATGGCGGCCGAGATCGCCGACAGCTCGCGCCTCCTGGGCTGCGGCTCCCGGCCGGACGCTCCCGGCTGCGAGGTGACGGTGCGGCGGCAGATCGAGACGCACCGCACGTACCAGTTGCCGGTCATCTGCCAGGAGGCTCTGGTAGCCTTCGCCGCTTCCCAGGCAAACCGCGAGCACATCGTGGGGATCAACATCGTGGCCCCGGAGGACAACTACACCGCCCGCGCCGACTACTCCGAGCACATGAACCTGCTCGGCAACCTGGGGCGGATCTACCCCAAAGCGGGCCGCGCCCTCCACGCCGGCGAGCTGATCGAAGGGCTGGTGCCGCCCAACGACCTGCGCTTCCACATCGACGAGGCGGTGCGGGTGGCGGGCGCGCAGCGCATCGGCCACGGCGTCGCCATCACCTACGAGACCCGCTCCGGGGAGCTGTTGAAGGAGATGGCCGCGAAACCGGTGGCGGTGGAGATCAACCTGGTGAGCAACGCCCAGATCCTTGGCGTCGAGGGAGCGGAGCATCCCCTGCCGCTCTATGTGGAGCGGGGCGTGCCGGTGGTGCTCGCGACCGACGATCCCGGCATCATGCGCACCAGTCTCACCGAGCAGTTCCGGCTGGCGGCCCGCGACTACCCGCGCTTCCGCTACGCGGACCTGCGGATCTTCAACCGCAACAGCCTGGAGCACAGTTTCCTCACCGGGCCGTCGATCTGGGAAGACCCGGGGGTGTACTCGCGGCCGGTGGCGGACTGCCGCGCCGCGGGGGGCGGGCTCGATCTGGACCGCTGCGCGAAGTGGGCGGAGGGACAAGGAGACAAGGCCCGCGTCCAGGCGTTGTTCGAGCGCCGGCTGCGGGCCTTCGAGGAGGGATACCGGCCGTAGCGGCTACTACAGCCCGAAGCCGCCGTTGCCGCCGGCCAGCTCGAGGTTGTCGAGGTAGAGGGTCTTGTCCTGGGTCGTGGCGTCCTCGAAGCGGATCTGCACGTTCTGGAGGGTCGTGAGGTCGCCGCCGAAAGCGGAGAGCGGGATGCGGATCGTCCGCATGTGGACGATCGTGCGGTCGGGGTAGAAGTCACCTGGGCAAAAGGTGAACCCCATGTGGTCCGGTTCCGGGATCTCGCCGTAGGTCGCGGAGGAGACCAGGGCCGACCAGGCTCCACCGCGCCTGATGCGGACCTTGACCTGCGCGGCGCCCGCGGAGCCGTAGCCCTGCCCGATGCGGAAGCTCAGGTGGGTGAAGGTGCTGACGTTGGCCTTCCCGGCCGGGATCGACCACTGGAGGATGTTGGAAACGCTGGCGAGGTCATGCGTCACCTCCAGGCGCTGGCCGTCCTCCGGCCCGTGCAGGGAGCGCGCCTCGGTCGCCCAGTTGTCCACGACGGTGGCCGTCAGGTTGCCGTTGACGCTCAAGGTCCCGCCCAGGGTGTTGGTGCCCACCTCGCCGTCCTGGAAGTTGTCGATCACGCGACGGCTGTTCCATGCTCCGTCGCTGAGCTGCGGCCAGACGTCCAGGCCCCAGGGGTTCTGCACCACGCCGTTGAAGTAGTCCTTGTAACCGCTCTCCCCCAGCACCTTCCAGCGCAGGAAGGCGTTGACCAGCCCCTTGGTCACCTTCTGCTGGTTGGCGCAGGAGAGGATCGTCGGGCTGCAGGACACGGAGCTGCCGCAGCGGTCCGAGAACTGCTCGTGGTTGGCCAGATAGACGAACTGCATGGCCTTCTCCACCTGGTTGTCCAGGCTGACCGGAATTCCCTCCAGCGAGCCTTCGGTGCCCGCCCGGTCATAGAGCGCGAAGCCGCTCGGGCGGGGCAACCCCGGAGGCGGCGGATCCGCTTCCGTCGCGCCGCTGACCTGCTCGTCCCGGGAGCCGTAGAGCACCAGATAAGCAGGGCTCTCTCTTCCCAGGAGACGGCGCTTGCCGGTCAGGCCGTCGTCCCCGACGTCGGTGGGCGCCAGGGAAACCACCGCGCGAACTCCCGGATTGCCGAGGCCGGGCTCTTCCCAGCGGATGATGGCGGCGGCTTCCACCGCGGCTTCACCGCCCCGGCTGTGCCCGGCGAGGGAGATGTTGGTGAAGTCCACCTGACCGGCCCAGACCCAGTTGCTCTGGAAAAGCTTCAGATACGCGATGCCCTTGCGGGCGCGGTCCTCGATGCAGATCGCCCCCAGGCCGCCGCAGGAGATGAGGGGATTCGGCTCGTCGGACTGGACCACGAGCGCCACGAAGCCGTTGTAGGCCAGATGCCGGGCGACGATGTCGTAGTCGAAGTAGGTGTAGCCGGCGCCGTTGAAGAGCAGGACCAAAGGCCGGTTGGCCGGCGGCGCGCCGTTGGCGACGCAGGCTCCGGCCACCGGCCAGTAGGCGCGGCCGGTGATCGAGCCGTAGGTGGCGTCGTTGTGGATGAAGGTCTGCAGAAAGGTGCAGGGATAGGGCTGGTAGGTGCTGGGGTCCGGCGGCAGGGCGCCGGCACTGGTGGCAAGCCCCAGAAGCAGGGCGAAAGAGATCGCGACGATGAAACGCGGCATTGCTGCTTTCCTCCTTGGGATTGCGGCCTCCGGAAGGGGGAGGCCGCCGTTCAATCAAGGGAAACGGAAGGGGCGGGTGAAAACCGCCATGCCGCCGTAACAATCCCGGAAAAACGCGGCCTGTCTTCAATACAGCACGAGCGCGTGCGGAGGATTGGAGGATGAAGACCGAGACTCTGACCGAGATGTTGCCGGCCGTCTACGACGAGCTCCGGCGCCTGGCCCGTCTGCAACGCCGCCGGCTGGCCCCCGGCCAGACCCTGGAGACCACCGCCCTGGTCCACGAGGCCTACCTGAAGCTCTCGGTCCGGCCCGGATGGAACGACGACAATCATTTCTACTCTTCGGCGGCGCGGGCCATGCGGCAGATCCTCGTCGACTACGCCCGCCAGCGGACCTCCCTGAAGCGCGGCGGCGGCGAGGCCGCCTCCGCCCTGGAGGAAGGGCGGACGGCGGACCACCAGGCCGTTCAGACCCTGGCCCTGGACCTGGCGCTCCGTGACCTGGCCGCGGTGGACGAGCGGCTGGTGCGCGTGGTCGAGTGCCGGGTGTTCGCCGGTTACAGCGAAGAGGAGACGGCGCAGGCGCTCTCCACCTCCTTACGCACCGTGCAGCGGGACTGGGTGCGCGCCCGCGCCTGGCTCCGCGACGCGATCACCCCTGGAGCCACGCCATGAGCCGGGACGACCTGGAGCGGCTCCTGGCGTCCGGCGCGGCCCTGGAAGGCCCCCTGTGGGAGGCCTTCTGCGCCGACCTCGCCGCGGAATCCCCCTTCCGGCCGGGAGACCGGGTGGGTCCCTGGCGCGTGCTGGAGGAGATCGGGCGCGGCGGCATGTCCGTGGTCTACCTGGCCGAGCGCACCGGCGACTTCCACCAGCGGGTGGCCCTCAAGGTCCTCGACCGCGCTCCTTGCGACCGCGAGGCCCGGGGGCGCTTCGAGCAGGAGCGGCAGATCCTCGCCCGTCTCCAGCACCCCAACATCGCCGCCCTCCTCGACGGCGGCGTGGACGAGGCCACCGGCTTCCCCTACATCGTCATGGAGCTGGTGGAGGGCCGGCCCATCCACCGGTACTGCGACGAGCGCCGGCTTGCCATCGACGAGCGGCTGGCCCTCTTCCAGGTGGTGGCCCGGGCGGTCTCCCATGCCCACCAGCGTCTGGTGGTCCACCGCGACCTCAAGCCGTCCAACGTCCTGGTCACCACCACGGGGGAGGTGAAGCTGCTGGACTTCGGGATCGCCAAGCTCCTCGACCCCGGGCTGGCGGGAGCCTGGGCCGCTCCTCCGACCCGCACGGCCCTGCGCCTGCTGACGCCGGAGTACGCCGCCCCGGAGCAGGTGCGGGGCGAGCCGGTGACCACGGCCACGGACGTCTATCAGCTCGGGCTCATCCTCCACGAGCTGCTCACCGGGACCCGGGCGCACGACCTGGATCAGGGCTCCCTGGCGGAGCTTGAACGGGTGGTCTGCTCCGAGGAGACGCCCCGGCTCAGCGCCGCCTTCTCCGGCCGCCGGCCGTCTCCCGAGCGGATCGCGGCGGCCGCCGCCCGCGGCGCCACGGCCAACGTCCTGCGGCGGCTCCTGGCCGGCGACCTCGACGTCATCGCCGCCACCGCCCTGCGCAAGGAGCCGGGCCGCCGCTACCCCTCCCCCGCCGACTTGGCCGCCGACCTCGAGCGGCACCGGTCGGGGTTGCCGGTGGCGGCCCGCGGGGACGCCCTCTCCTACCGGGCCGGCAAGTTCCTGCGCCGTCACCGCCTGGGGATGGCGGCGGCGGCGGCCGTGGCCCTCTCGCTGGTGGCCGGTCTCGGCGCCGCGCTCTGGCAGGCCCGCGCCGCCAGGCTGGAAGCCCGCAAGGCCACCGAGGTGCAGGACTTCCTGATCGACTCCTTCGCGCTTGCCACCCCCCGGGGAGCCCAGGGGCGGACCGTCACCGCCCGCGACCTTCTCGACGGCGCCACCGCCCGCATCCAGGCCCTCGACGACCAGCCCGAGGTCCAGGCGGCCCTGCTCTACGCGGCCGGAGTCAGCTACCGCAACCTCGGCCTCTACGACGAAGCCCTGCCGCCGCTGGAGCGGTCGCTACGGCTGCGCCGGCGTCTGCTCGGCGACCGCCACGCCGAGGTGGCCGACAGCCAGTACAGCCTCGCGGTGCTCCTCTATCGCCGGGGGGAGAACGACCGCGCCCAGGCGCTGCACCGCACCGCCCTGGCCACCCGCCGCGCCCTCCTGCCGGAGGAGGACACCCGGATCGCCGACAGCCTCGCCAGCCTCGCCGCCGTCCTCGGCGAAGAGCCGGAGGCGGAGCGGCTCCTGGAGGAGGCGCTGGCCATCCGCCGGCGCGGCCCGAAGGCGGACCTCTCCCAGGCCGGGGCCATCCTCAACCAGTTGGGGATGATCCGCATCGGCCAGGGCCGGCTGGACGAATCCGAGCGTCTGTACCGCGAGGCCGTGGACATCCAGCGCCGCACCCTCGGAGACCTCCACCCGCTCACCACGTCGTCGCTGCACAACCTCGCCGTCCTGCTGAGGAAGCGGGGCCGTCTGGAGGAATCGGAGGCGCTCTTCCGCGAGGTCCTGCGGATCGAAGAGAAGCTCTACGAGAAGGGTCATCCCGCGATGGCCGACACCTGGGGCTACCTCGGTCACGTCCTGCGCGACCGCGGCGACGTCCCCGGGGCCGAAGCCGCCTACCGCCGCTCCCTGGAGATCAACCGCGCCCGCCGCGGCCCCGCTCATCGGGCCACCCTGAGCGCCCTGCGCAACCTGGGCCGCCTGCTTTCAGAAGCAGGCCGTCCGCAGGAGGCCGGACCTCTGCTGAAAGAAGCTCTGGCGGGCTATAGAAAGGTTTATGGCGCGGAGGATGAGAAGGTGAAGGAGGTCGAGGAGCTGTTGGAAAGGACATAAAGGACCTAAGGGACCTAAAGGACCTAAACGACAAGGGACGGGCTCGGACTCGCTTCGTCCTTTATGTCCTTTAGGTCGTTTAGGTCCCTTGGGTCCTTTCCCAGCCGCACCAGCACCTCGTGCTCGCGGCCGTCGTCGAGAAGCGGCAGCTTCGGCTCTGCCAGGGGGGCGCCGTCGAGGAGGAGCTCCCGCACCCCGTGGCCGGCGCCGTCCGGGTTCTCGCAACGGATGTGGTAGGTGGCGCTTCCCTCTCGTAGCACGGCCCCCCAGCCCGGCCAGATCCGGGGGATGCAGGGATCGATCTCCAGGACGCCGGCCTGGCGGCGCAGCCCCAGCACCCCTTCGATCAGCAGGCGCCAGGTCCAGCCGGCCGTGCCCGTGTACCAGCTCCAGCCGCCGCGGCCGGTGTGCGGCGGCACGCCGTAGATGTCGGCGGCCACGACGTAGGGCTCGTCACGGTAGAGCGCGGCGCCGGCGGGCGTGGCCGCGCGGTAGAGCGGAGCGATGGCGCGCAGCGCGGCCACGGCGCGGTCGCCGTCGCCCAGGCGGGCGCAGGCCCAACCGGCCCAGGCCGCGGCGTGGCTGTATTGGCCGCCGTTCTCCCGCACGCCGGGGGGATAGGCCTTGATGTAGCCGGGGTCCTTCGGGCCGCGCTCGAAGGGCGGCGCGAGGAGGAGCAGCAGGTGGTCTTCAGGAAGCGCCAGCCGTTCCCAGGCGGCGTCGAGGGCCTGCCGCGCGCGCTCCGGACCGGCGGCGCCAGAGAGCGCCGCCCAGGCCTGGGCGATCAGGTCGATCTCGCACTCGGCGCTGCCCGCCGAGCCGAGCGGCGTGCCGTCGTCGTACCAGGCCCGCAGGTACCAGCCGCCGTCCCAGGCGGTCTCCTCGATCGCCTTCCGCAGCGCTTCGGCGCGGCGGCTCCACACCGCGGCCTCCTCCGGCTCGTCCCACAGCGGAGCCATCTCCGCCACGACGGCGTACAGGAACCATCCCAGCCAGACGCTTTCGCCCTTCCCGCCCAGCCCCACCCGGTTCAGGCCGTCGTTCCAGTCGCACGAGCCGATGAGCGGCAAACCGTGCGGCCCCGCCGTCGCCCCCTTGCGGAGGGCGCGCCGGCAGTGCTCCAGGAGCGAGCCCTTGGCATCGCTCAGGGGGTAGCGGTCGTACCGCTCGGCTTCGCCCGCCAGCAGCCGCGGGCCGGCGCGGAAGGGAACCTCCTCCGCCAGGATCCGGCGGTCACCGGTGACGGCTACGTAGCGGGCGGCGACGTACGGCAGCCAGAGCAGGTCGTCCGAGCAGCGGGTGCGCATGCCGCGGTCGTGGGGCGGATGCCACCAGTGGAGGACGTCCCCCTCCTCGAACTGGTGGCGGGCGGCTTCGAGGATCAATCCGCGGGCGATCTCCGGCGCGGCGTGCAGGAGGGACAGGGCGTCCTGGAGCTGATCGCGGAAGCCGAAGGCGCCGCTCGACTGGTAGAGGGCCGAGCGCCCCCAGATCCGGCAGGAGAGGGACTGATAGAGGAGCCAGCGGTTGGCCAGGACGTCCAGCTCGGGCTCCGGGGTCGAGACCTGGACCGCTCCGAGGAGATCCTCCCAGAAGGCTTCCACCGCGGCCCGGGCGGTCGCGACGGCGGCGCGGTCCCGGAAGCGGGCGACCAGCCGCAGCGCCTCCTGGCGGTCCGCCCCCTGGCCGAGGAGGAAGTGGGCCTCGGCGGTCTCGCCCGGCTTCAGATCGAAATGGATCTGCAGCGCCGCGCACGGATCGAGGCCGGTCCCCACGGCGCCCGCCAAGCCGATGCGGACGAGGCCGGCGGGCCGCACGCGATCCACGGGACGGCCCAGGAACTCGGCGCGGTCGGCGGTGAGGCCATGGGGCCGGCGGTCCGCCGCCAGGAAGGCGGTGCGCTCGCCGCCGGCCGGATACGAGCAGCGCGCCAGCAGGACCTGGGCGCCGGCGTCGTACTCGCTGACCACGTGCGGAGCCGTGGCGCGGCGGGAGGCGCCCAGCACCCACTCGGCGTAGAAGGTGGCGGTCACCCGCCGCGGCCGCTTCCACAGGTTGGCGAGGCGCAGCGCGGCCACCTTGACCGGCGCGTCGCGGGGGACGAAGAGCGTCAGCTCCTGCTCCAGGCCATGGCTCCTCTGCAGGAAAGTCGTGGAGCCCGCGCGGTGGCGCGTCTGGCAGACCTCCCCCTGGCCGGCGGGGAGCCGGGTGGGAGTCCAGATGTCCCCCGTTTCCTCGTCGCGCAGGTAGAGCGCCTCGCCGGGAGCGTCCACCACCGGGTCGTTGCGCCACGGCGTGAGCCGTCCCTCGGCGCTGTTGACCGCCCAGGTGAACCCGCCGCCGGACTCCGAAGCCATGAAGCCGAAGTCCGGGTTGGCCACCACGTTGATCCAGGGCGCGGGGGTGGCGCTCCCCGGCTCCAGGTGGACGACGTACTCGCGGTCGCCGGCGGTGAAGCCGCCGAGGCCGTTGTCGAAAGCGAGGTCGGGCGGCCTCGGGAGCGGCGGCGTGGGCTCCGGCGTCAGGGGCGAGGAAGGGATGGGGACGAAGTCCGGCAGGCGGTCCGGCTCGTGAGGCTGACGGAGGGCCTGGAGCTGCGCGCCGAGACGGCCGCGGGAGGCGTCCAGCACGGCCCCGGCCACGGCTTCGAGCAGCGTGCGGTCTTCGGGCTCCACGAGCGCCGACCGCACCACGAAGACGCCGCCGGGACGGTCGCGCCACTCCGCGCCGCCGGTGCGGGCCAGCTCGCGGTCCAGCCAGTCCCGCAGCGGCTGGTCGTAGACCGTGGAGCCCTCGTCGAGGATGACCAGGTCGACCAGGATCCGCCGCTTGCGCCACCAGGAATGGGCGGCCAGGACCTCGCGCAGGAGCGGAGCGTCCTCCTGGCTGCGGGCGCGGACGAGGAGGATGGGATGGTCGCCGGAGATGCCGTGCGGCCAGAGCGCCGGCTGGCCGCGCCGGTTGGCCGCCAGCACGGCCGGCGGCGGCCGCAGCGCCGGCGGGTGCTGGAGCACGGCGGAGAGCAGCTCCTGGACCTGCCGCGCGTCGTCCGCCGCGAGGCCGGCCGCGCGCAGCTCCGGACCGGCGTGGAGGCGCGCCTGATCGAAGACCGTCTGGACGAGGTCGAGGGTGCGGTGCCGGCCGAGAGCCGCCAGCGCGGCGGGCCGGGAAGCGGCGGCGGCGGTCAGGAACGCCACTTCCACTTCCCCGCCTGGCGGGAGGTCGATCCGGCGCCGGAGGGCCAGGACGGGGTCCAGGGTGGAGCCGGCGGTCCCGGAGAGACCCGGGGAGCCGGCGGTCAAGGCGGCCGGCCGCCGAGGCCCGCCGGTGCGGCCCAGGAAGCGCCCGCGGTCGGTCTCCCACTGGATCCCGGAGACCGCCGGAACCATGGCGTGCGCCAGCACCAGAGGCTCCTCGGCCGGCGAGCGGGGCCGCCGCTGGAAGACCAGGGCCTCCGCCTCCGGCAGCCAGCCGCTCTCCACGAAGAGTCTGCTGAAGGCGGGATGCCGGCGGTCCTCGGCGGCCGGCGCCAGGGCCACCTCGCCGTAGCTGGTCAGGGCCAGGCGGCGCGGCCGGCCGGAACGGTCGGCGACGCGCACCCGCCGCACCTCCAGGTCGTCGTCCGGCGCCACCGTGACCGCCACGCGCACGTCGAGCCCGAGGTGGCGGCTTCTGAGCTCGGCCAGATGGGGCGCGAAGTGGACCTCGGCGGGCCCCGGCGGCGGACAGGGGCCGCCCGCGGCCGACCAGACCTCTCCCGCGTCGAGATCCTCCACGTAGATCCAGGTCCCCCGGGGCTCCAGGGCCGCGCCGCCCTCCCCGCGCACCAGCACCCGCCCGTTCCAGCGGCTGCTGCCGCCGCCGCGGCTGGTGATCAGCACGCTGTAGCGCCCGTTGGAGAGCACCTGCGCCGCGGGCGGCTCCGTTCCCGCAGGCACCCGCCAGGAGCCCACCGCCCCCCCGCCGCGCCGTGGCGCGGCCTCCGCCTCGGCGGTCGCGGCCGGCGCCTCGCGCAGCGGCGCGTAGCGCGGAATGCGCTCGCGGAGCAGCATCTCCACCGTGGCGATGCGCGGATCGGAGTGGAAGCGGCGCGGCATGGGGCCGCCGTTCAGGAAGTTGTCCAGGGCGACCAGGATCATCCCCTGGTGGTGGGCCATGTACGAGCGCACCCTCGCCGGCTTGCGCGGCGGACCGGCGGCGGCCGGGCCGTAGTCGATCGCCTCGTACAGGCCGTACCGGCCCAGCATCCGCAGACCGAGGAGCCGGCCGAGGTTGCGCGACACGGCGGGCGGATCGACGGGGAGCGCCAGCAGCGAGGCGTAGGGGGCCACCACCAGCCGGTCCCCCAGGTCGCGCTTGAGCCCCAGCCCCGGAACGCCGAAAGCCCGGTAGCGGTAGACCCGGTGGGCGTCCAGCTCGGCGTAGCAGGATTCCGAGACGCCCCACGGGATCCCGTGCTGGTCCGCGAACGCGATCTGGCGCGCCACGGCGGCCCGGCAGCTCCTCGCCAGCGGCGTCTGCTCCGGCGCGTGGGTGAGCAGGAGCGGCATGAGGTACTCGAACATCGTGCCGCCCCAGGAGAGCAGGGCCGTGGTCCGGCCCACGCGGGCGAAGGGCCGTCCCAGGTGGAGCCAGTGGCTGGCCGGCACGTCCCCGCGGGCCATGGCCACGAGGCTGGCGACGCGCGCCTCGGAGGCCAGGAGGTCGTAATGGTTGGGGTCCGGCTCGCCGGTGGAGGCGTTGTAGCCGATCCGGAAGAGCTGCCGGCCGCGGTCGAAGAGGAACCCGAAATCCATGCGCAGGGCGCGCTCCTCGGCCGCCGCCGCCAACTCCTCCAGATCCTGCCGCAGCGCCGCCGCAGCCTCCGGCGGCAGCTCGAGGACGCGCCGGATCATCGCGATCTGCTGGTGCAGGCTGTCCGTCCAGCCGCGCAGCTCGCCGAAGGTGGCGTCGTCGAGCGGGGGCGAGCTCGCTTCGGCGAGCGCGGCGATTCCCTCCTTGACCGCGGGCAGCGACCGTGTCTCCACCTCGGCGAGCAGAGCCGGCCAGCCCGCGGCGGCGCCGGCTCCGGCCTCGATCCGTGCGCGCAGGCTGGAGAGCCCGGAGAGGATGGCCTCGGCCTCCCGCCGGTGGCCCGCGGCGCCGACCGCCTCCACCACCTCCCCCAGCACCTCGACGCTGTCCGCCAGCCCGTGCCACAGCTCCGGCCTCGGGCCGGGGGGAAGAGCCGCCAGCTCCCCGCAGCCGCGGGCCACCACGAGCAGGGCGCCCGCCAGATTGCCGCTGTCGACCGTCGAGACGTAGCGCGGCTCCAGGGGCGAGAGGTGGAGCGTGTCGTACCAGTTCCAGAGATGGCCCGCCGGGTGGCCCCCCAGCCGGGCGAGGGTCTCCAGCGTGCTGCGCAGCCAGGTCACCAGCCCCTCGGCGCTCAGGTAGCCGAAGTCGTAGGCCGCCAGAGCCGACAACAGCAGCATGCCGATGTTGGTCGGCGAGGTGCGGTGGGCCACGGCGCCGCCCGGCTCCTCCTGGAAGTTGTCGGGCGGCAGCCAGTGGTCTTCCGGACCGGCGAAGCGTTCGTAGAAGTGCCAGGTCCGGCGCGCCAGCCGCCGCAGGCGCCGGATCTCGGCGGGAGCCAGGGCGGGGGCCGGCTCGGCGGGAGCCCGGCTCATCCAGGCGGCCAGCCAGGGGGAGACGGCCCACGGCACGAGGAACGGCAGCGCCGCGCCGAGGCGCCCGGGCGCCAGCCACGCGACCAGCAGGCCGAGGACGGCGGCGAGGACCGGCGCCGCCGCCATCTCGCGCCAGAACCTGGCGGCGGCCGGCCGCTCCCCCAGCCGGGCCGCGGCGTGGGCCGCCGTGGTCCACTCCAGCAGATGCCGGCGGCTCACCGCCAGCCGCCAGAGGGTGCGGACGATCGCGTCCACTGTCATGAACGCCTCGTACGGGAGGAACGCCAGCGCCGCGGCGGCGCGGGCCGCGTTGCCCCGCACCGACCAGGCCGCGTCCACCAGCGTCGGCTGCCAGGCCGCCCCGCGCACCAGCCGCCAGGTGGCCGTCAGCCCGCCCAGGAAGATCGGCGCCGCCAGCGCGCCCGCGGCCAGCGCCGCCCAGATCCAGGCCGGTCCGGGCAGCCACAGCCAGCCGGCGGCCAGCAGCAGCACCAGCGACGGCGCGAACAGGCTCCGCCGCAGGTTGTCGGCGATCATCCACAAGCCGATCAACGGCAGACGGTTGCGCCGCCGGTCCGCCGACGCCGGCACGCGCGGGAACAGCCAGGGCAGGAGCTGCCAGTCCCCGCGCACCCAGCGGTGCAGGCGCCGCATGGCGACCAGCAGGTGGGGCGGGTAGTCCTCGAACAGCACCACGTCCGAGACCAGAGCCGCCCGGCCGCACAGCCCTTCGAACAGGTCGTGGCTGAGGATGGCGTTCTCCGGCACCCGGCCGGCGAGGCAGGCCTCGAAGACCGCGGGATCGTACAGGCCCTTGCCGGCATAGATGCCCCTGCCGAAAAGGTCTTGATAGACGTCCGACACCGCCCGCGTGTACAGGTCGAGCCCGGCCTCGCCCGAGAACAGCCGGGCGTAGCGGGTGCGGTCCGCGCTCTCGGGCGTCAGCTCGACCCGCGGCTGCAGCACGGTGTAGCCGGCCGCGACCCGGCCGTCCGCGTCCAGCTCCGCCCGGTTCAGCGGGTGCGCCAGGATGGCGGCCAGCCTCGCCGCGCTCCCCCGGGGCAGGCGGGTGTCCGCGTCCAGGGTGAGGACGAAGCGGACCGGCCCGAACCGCGGGAGATCGCCGGCGAAGTCCGTGAAGCTGGTGTCCGAGGCGCCGGCCAGCAGCCGGTTCAGCTCCGCCAGCTTGCCCCGCTTCCGCTCCCACCCCATCCACACCCCTTCGGCGGCGTTGAAGCGGCGCTCGCGGTGGAGCAGGAAGAACCGCGGCCGGCCGTCGCCACGCCCGCCGTAGCGCGCCTCCAGCTCCCGCACGCCCGCCGCGGCGAGGCGGAGCAGCTCCGCGTCGTCCGGCATCTCCTGCCGGGGGGCGTCGAGGAAATCCGAGAGCAGGGCGAAGCCCAGGTTCCTGCCGGGATTCGCCAGGAAATCCACCTCCAGGCCGCGCAGCAGCGACTCCACCTCCTCGCGGCTGGAGAGCATGCAGGGCGTCACGACCAGCGTCCGGGCGTCGTCGGGAAGATCGGCCGCGAAGCCCATCTTCGGGAGCACCCGGGGCGGCAGGCTGAGCGTGAGGAGCGAGCCGGTCACGCTCACCGCCAGCGTGACGGCCGGCACCAGCAGCAGGACCGCCAGGCCCCATCGCTGGAGACCGGAGACTGCCGCCGGCGGCAGCGACAGCGCGAGCGCCAGGGCTCCGGCCGTTAGAACCAGTACGCTCCCCAGATAGACCAGCGCGGGATGCCGGCGCGCCCAGCGGCCCGCCCAGGTCCGCAGGGGCGCGCGGTAGCCGAGCCGCCCGGCCAGGACGGGACGCCCCGCGTCCACCAGGTAGAAACCGATGTGGCGCTCCCTGCCACCCGCCCGGCCCGCCGCGCCGAGCCGCGCCGCCTCCCGCACCACCTCCAGCTCCGGCCTCCCGCTGCCCCGGGACAGATCCTCCACCGCCTGCCGGTAGCGGTCCCGCGTCTCGAAGTCCATGCCGGCGTAGGCGCCCGCCGGGTCCCGGCGCAGCTCGGCCTCCACGAGGCTGACCTTCTCGAAGAAGGCCATCCAGTCCGCCGCGGCCAGGGCGCGCAGGCTGAGGACGGCCTCGCCGACCTGCGTCGCCGCCTCCTCGCCGGTCAGCGGCGTGGCCGGATCGCCGCCCGCCGCGGCGGCCGCGAGGTCTTCCAGCGCTTCCAGGCGGAGCAGAGCCGGCAAGGCCCAGATCTCGCCGATGGTCAGCGGCTCCGTCTCCTGGCTCTCCTCCAGGAAGCGCCGGACCCGCTCGAGATCGATCGGCCCCACCCTGCCTTCCCAGGCCTGGCGGGCGACCTCCGCGACCCTCGCCTCTCCGGACGGGACCCGCGGCAGCTTGCGGTAGAAACTTCCCGGCAGATCCTCGGCCACCTCCCGGAGGGCGGCCTGGATCACGTGCTGATTGTCGAGCAGCCACTCGGCGGCGTGGGAAATCCCCTCCCCTTCCCGGGGGGCCGAGCGTTCCCGAGCCTCGCGCAGAGCTCTCTCCGCCGCCCCCAGGCGGACGGTGGCCGAGCTTTGGGCTCCCCGCCGCACGGCCGCCCCGGTCTCTTAAGTGCCCGCCAGAGCGGCGAGACGGGCCGGAGCCTCGGCTTCGGCTTCGCCATGGAGGGGCAGGTCCTGGAAGATCAGGAGAGGAACGTCGCCGTAGGCGATGAGCCGGTCCGCTACGTTGCCGTAACGCCACGGCGCCGCGCCGGAGCAGCCGTGGGCGCTGACCACGATCATCGCGGCCTTCTCGTCCATGGCCATCTGGTTGAGCGTCTGCGCCACGTGCGGAGACTCGGCCAGCAGCGTGCGCACCGCCACACCGCTGCTCTTCAGCAGCGACTCCGTGTCGGCGAGATACCCTTCGGCGATCCTGCGGTCGCGGCTGACGAGCTTGCGCAGCAGCTCCTGCTCCTCCGGAGACGGCGGCGCCTGCCCCTGGAGGGGACGGGTCTCCACCACGTGAACCAGGAGAATCTCTCCCTGCCAGGCGCGCGCGATGGAGGCCGCCAAGCAGAGGGCCCACTGCGCCCGCTGCGAGCCGTCGAGGGGCACCATCACCCGCGGACGTCCCGGGCCGGCGGCGATCTCCCGCGGCGAATCGGAGGCGCGGACGATCAGGAGCGACACCTCGGCGCCCGACACCACCTTCTGCGCGGTGCCTCCGAGGTGGAACCGGCTCTTCCCTCCCCGGCCGTGGGAGCAGACCACCATCAGCTCGACCGCGCGCTCCCGCGCGGTCTTGAGGATCTCCTCCGCCGCCCGCCCTTCCGCCGTCAGCGGCGTGGCGCGGACCCCCTGCTCCCCCAATCGCTTCGCCAGCTTCCCGACGTAGGCGCCGGCCTCCGCGCGGGCCAGCCGCCAGCTCAGCAGGTCGACGCCCCCCTCGGAGACCTGCGGCTCCAGCACCCGCAGCAGGAAGACCTCGGCGTCGCAGGCCTTCGCCAGCGCCGCCGCCTGGGGCAGGGACTGTTCGGCGAGCGCCGAGCCGTCCAGCGGCACGAGAATCCGATGGATCATGGAGGCCTCCCTTCGGGTCGAGCCGCAAAAAGACGGGCACGCAAGGGAGATGGTGGCCTTGAGAGGGCCGATCGAACGGCCGGCGGAGCGGCCATTCTTGAGTAAATTGTAATCCCGGAATGTGTTCGGCGGGCCACCCGCGGGGGTGGGGCGACGGCGCTGAGGGGTGGGGGGAGGAAAGGACAGCAGGGACACCAAGGACACCAGGGACTCAAAGGACGAGTTTGGTATCCCTGGTGTCTTTGGTGTCCCTGGTGTCCTTTGAGCTCAGAGCCTGCCGGGGGAAGAGCCGGGAGGCGAGGCTCTATCTAGTGTGCCCGACCGGCAGAGGTGGTGGCAGAGCTTCCCACCGCGGTTGGTGCCGTTGGTCAAGGAGAGATGGCAGTTCCTCTTCCGGGCACGTCAGAAACTCATGCCAGAGCCCCTTCCGTCCGTTCACCGGCTCGGTCCGGAAAAGCTCCTTCATCACGTCGCCTTTCTCCTCGAAAAACTGGCTGTGGGTAAAGCCGACGGCCGGTACATTGATGACCCAGGAGTCGTCGAAGCCCTGGAATCCCGAGGGCCCCGAATCCGGGATGGCGTAACGGGCCACCCAAGCCCAGATGTCACGAGTGCCGTAGTGGTTAAGGACGGCCTCGACTTGGCCACGCTCCTTCAACTCGCTCCAATCGAAATCCGTCCGCAGGATCGATCCCAGCAGGATGACCTTTCCCACTTTGAGACCGGGATTCTCACGGAGCGCATGGCCGAGGAGCCACGTGCCGAAGCTGTGAGCGATCACGTCGGGCCGCTCGCCGAAGCCACCATCTTTGGCGTCTCTAGCCAACTCGCCGATCTGCTTCACCAGCCGGTGCATGTGCCGCCGCTGCAACCAGGGGATGAACGCGCCAACTTTCACGTTGCCGTACTTGTAGGGCGCTACAGGGATCATGCGGCCATAGGAGCAGCTCAAGATCCAGTGAAATCTCCCCTGCCAGACACCTGTTGTATTCATCCCGTGAAGCAGCAGCAGCCATGGAATGAAATCGCACACTGGGCGTTCACACCAGAACATCAGATGCTCGGCCTGCTTGGGATCAAACGTGGCCGCTGGGTCCTGGAGACAGACACCACCGGCGGCCTGCTCCGCCGTGAGGGGCTCTCCGCAAGGGCACCTGTAGAGGGTCCCCTCCCGCAACCAGCCCCCCTTCTCCACGTCTCTCAGGAGCGCCAACGCCTGCGCCTCTGTCGCCCGGGTATTTGCTGTCAGCTTGGCGGCCTCGATTACGACGTTTCCTCCTTGCTGGAGTTGGATCATCAACTCGTCCACAAGAGCCGGAGGGTGGCTCTTTTTCAGGAGTTCGTGATCAGGGAGGTCAGTTCTCATGGCCTCTGATACCTCCTGAGGATCTCCAGAATCCTCCAGACGTCCGTGGCGGTCATCCGCTGCCACAGGCGGATCCTCTTCTCCTGGCCATAGAGCTGGACACGGATGTCGCGGGAGATTCCCGGTCCGCCATCCTTGCGGAATTCGAAGGTACCGACATTACCTGTGAACTGCCTGAGCGCCGGCTTCTTGATCGCCAACCGCACACCCTTGACGGCGGCCGCCTCCAGGTAGCTCCGGTGTGGCACATGACTCCCGAAGCGGATGTAGGAGCCGCCGCTCTCCAATTGGACTGTCTCTGGCGCGGCCTCCATGCTCGCGCTGCCATCGGTCAACTCCTGATCGAGGTTAGCGATCACCTTCGCGACGATCATAGGATTCGCCCACACCTCCTTGAGACCGAACAGACTTTGAGTCTTGGCTTGAGCATCCTGGAGGGCATTCTCGTGTTCCTTGCCCGTGAGATGCGAAGACAGGAACAGAGCGGCGACCCCTGCATTCAGACGCACTTCGAAGCGCATCACGGTCCGGCTCGCCCGCTGCCGATACGCCCGGAATTCATACTGATCGCCCTCGATCTCTTCTTGGCGATCCAGGTCCGCGACACGCACCCACCCATACGCCCCCTCGTGCCAAGCCAATCGCAACGTGCGCGAACCCGGCTCGAAGTAGATGCCTGTCAGAGCAGGTTCCTCCGGGAAGGCGAGGGAAGTATCCGCGTTCCAGAGATCTCCGAGTCCCGCCTTCACCACCCGCTCCCGGACCCTTTTTTCATCGTTCCAGATCAACTGGCGGCTGACCGCCTGCGGGACCTCGTAGAAGTAGACGTGCTGATCTCCCCAGCCTTCCACCTCTTCCAACCAATCCCTCACTTCCGCATACCGCAGATGACCGCCATCGATGGCCTGCAACAGGTTGCGTTCAAAATCGGTCTTGGTCGCGCCGATCTTGATCTTCTTGTCCCGAAGCAACTCTTTGATGAATATGTTCCCTTGCGCCAGAACAACTCCACGAACCAGACCTCGGGTCAGCTCCAGTTCTTCTGGCGAAGGCTCAGGCCCAGCGGAAGGCAGGTGTGCGATGCTCATGGGATCCTCCTTTCGCAAATGCTACCTCCAGCGTTCCGTAATTTCTGGACCGTCACCACACTCCAACGGGTGGGAAAGAGCCTCCCCATCGGGTGGCAGAGATAGATCAATAAAAGAAAAAAGGACCCGGGTCTCCCCGGGTCCAATCCATCCAACCTGATCCCGAACCTACCGCGCCGCCTGCGGCAGCGCCACCGGCTCGGGCTTCCCCGACTCCGCGGGCTTGACCCGCCGCGCCGGACCCATGGTCTGCCGGGCCACGAACCAGGCCAGGGCGATGGCGCCGATGGCGAACAGCGTGTCGCCCGGGACGCGCAGCCAGCGCAGGGTCTCCATCACCGGCAGTTGCATCAGCTCCGGGCTGCGGGCGTACCAGTAGCCGTGCTCCACCGAGGCCCAGGTCTGAATCAGGCCCAGCGGCAGCAGGCTCAGGGTCACCATCGTGAACAGACCGATGTTGATCGACCAGAAGGCGAACTTGAGCAGTCCTTCCTTCCAGACGGCGTCCGGCGCCATGGCGCGCAGGCTGAACAGCATCAATCCCATGCCCAGCATGCCGTAGACCCCGAACAGCGCGGCATGGCCGTGCACCGGCGTGGTGTTGAGCCCCTGCATGTAGTAGAGCGCCACCGGCGGATTGATCATGAATCCGAACAGGCCCGCGCCCACCAGGTTCCAGAAGGCCACCGCCACGAAGAAGTAGATCGGCCAGCGGTAGGCCTGAACCCACGGCCGCGCTTTCGAAAGCTTCAGGTTGTGCCAGGCTTCGAATCCGACGAACATCAGCGGCACCACCTCCAGGGCGCTGAACACCGATCCCAGCGCCAGCGCCAGCGGCGGCGTGCCCGAGAAGTACAGGTGATGCAGCGTGCCGACGATGCCGCCGGAGAGGAAGATCGTCGCCGCCAGGATGCTCGCCTCCCCCGCCGTCTTCAGGCTCAGCAGCTTCAGCCGCGCGAACAGGAAGGCGATCACCACCGTGGCGAAGACCTCGAAGAACCCTTCCACCCAGAGGTGGACCACCCACCAGCGCCAGTACTCGGCCATGGCGAGGTTGGTCCCCCGGCCGTACCCCAGGGCCGCGCCGTAGAAGCTGGCGATGGCCGCCGAGGAGATCAGGAAGAGCGTCAGCACCGGCCGCTGCTCGTCCTTGCGCCGCAGCGCCGGCCGGATCGCGCGGAACACCAGGAAGAACCAGAGGAACAGGCCGATCAGCAGGGCGATCTGGAACGCCCGCCCGAGGTCGATGTACTCGTAGCCGCTGTGGCCGAAATAGAACCAGCCGTCCGGCGAGAGCATCTGTTTCACGCTCAGCCACTGTCCCGCCATGGAGCCGAGGACCACCACCAGGAGAGCGCCGAACAGGACGTTGACGCCCAGCCGCTGCCCCTTGGGCTCGCCGCCGCCCACCGCGGGCGCGATGTAGAGGCCGGCCGCCAGCCAGGCCGTGGCGATCCAGAAGATCCCCAGTTGCACGTGCCAGGTCCGCGAAAGGGTGTAGGGCAGGATCTCCGCCAGCGGGATGCCATAGAAACCATTTCCTTCCACACCGTAGTGGGCGGTGACGACCCCCAGCAGGATCTGGACGAGGATGAGGGCCGAGACGGTCCAGAAATATTTGACCGTGGCGCGCTGGGATGGCGTCGGCCGCGAGCCTAGGAGGGGATCGCGGTCGGGGATGTCTCCCGGATGCTCCTCCGGCTTCTGCGTGGCATACCAGAGGGCCATGCCGCCGATGCCGGCGAGGAGCAGGATGATGCTGACGCCGGTCCAGACCACGGCCTCGCCGGTGGGCCGGTTGCCGATCAGCTTCTCGTGGGGCCAGTTGCTGGTGTAGGTGATGTCGTCGCCGGGGCGGAGGGTGGCGGCGGCCCAGGAGGACCAGAAGAAGAAGCCGCTCAGCTTGCGGAGCTTCTCCGGCTCCGTGAGCGTGCCGGCCGGGATGGCGTACTCCTCGCGGCCGTTGGCGAAGACGTCCGTGTAGTGGGCCAGGTTGGCGGCGAAGGCGCGGGAGCGGACCGGCTCGAGGGTCAGCGTCTTGGTCTTCGGATCATAGGTGTTGGCCCGCATCATGCGTTGCAGGCGCTCGCGCAGGGCGGCCTGCCGCTCGGCGGGGAGGTCGTCGTAGGCCGCGCCGGCTTCTTCCCGCGCCCATTCGTCGAGGATGAAGACCGACTCCCGGTGGAGCCAGTCGGCGGTCCAGTCCGGGGCCACGTAGCTGCCGTGCCCCCAGACCGAGCCGGACTCCATGCCGCCCATGGACTGCCAGACGTTCTGCCCGGTGGTGATCTCGCCGGGACCGAAGAGGACCTGTCCCTCCGTGGTGACGACCCGCTCGGGGATGGGCGGAGCGAGTTGATAGATCTGTCCGCCCGTCCACCCCAGGACGGCGAACGAAGCCAGGACGACCCCGGCGAAAGCGATCCAGAGCCTGCGGATGCTCATG
Organism: Thermoanaerobaculia bacterium; assembly: GCA_036376245.1. Lineage (GTDB taxonomy): Bacteria > Acidobacteriota > Thermoanaerobaculia > Multivoradales > UBA5704 > DATARR01. Next base: position 42,007 of record DASVAS010000027.1, read on the forward strand.
AGTGACTCCTCCGTATTCAAGCGGCGCGCGGAAGCGCCGACTGCGTCACGGAGGAGTCTCTTCGCCCGGGCGGGAGGTGTCTTTGCGCTGGCGCAAGGAGCAGGGAAGCCGCTTCAGGGCATCACTTCCCGCAGCCCCCTCGGACCGTAGGCGAGATGGAGCTCCGGCTTGCCGGCCGGGAGGGGCAGGCTCGATTCCTCCTCCGGGCTGCGGGCGACCAGGCGGCCGCCTTCGCGGTCACAGGTGCCGCCCCGGGAGAGGCGCGATCCCTCCGCGTACGGGAAGAGGACGCGGACGGTGCCGTCGGGATCGGCGCGGTCGCCGAAGACGCAACGCTCGCCGAGCGAGTTCTCCAGCCAGCTCACGCGGACGCCGTCGCCGTAGAAGGTGAAGTGGAAGGTGTAGCGGCAAGCGTGGGAAAGGGCCTTCACGATCCACTCCCTGGCGTCGGGATCTGGCCGGGGTACCCTCGCCATCCAGGCCCGGAGATAGCCGCGCTCCTGCGGCGCCAGTCCAAGTCCCGCCCGTCGCGCCCTCTGGACCGCGTCGAGCCACCAGAGCTCCGAGACCGCCTTCCGGCGCCGCAGCTCTTCCAGGGAGGTCTGGGCCTTCTCCTCGAGCTCACCCCGCTCGCGGCGCGCGCGGGCGTTCTCGCGGTAGACGTCCCGCAGCGGCTCCTCCGGCCAGACCTCCGTCTGGAGGACCCAGGCCCGCGGATCTCCCTCCAGATGGCCGGGATCGGCCCTCACCCCCACGCCGGAGACATAGCAGCCGCTCCAGCGGTTCCCCACCAGGCTCCGCGCCGGGAGCTCGGTGCCGCCCAGGGCGTGCAGGGCGCACCAGGCCTGGTAGTACTGGCCGGCCATTCTCATCAGGCCGGGACGCCTTTGCTCCTTCGCCCATTGCCAGACCAGGGCCACGCTGGCGAGCGACCACACGCCGTACTTGTCGGAACGGGGCTCGCCCTGGAGGAAGTCTCCTCCTTCCAGCTCGCTCTTGAACCGCGCCGCCCAGTACCGGACGGCCCCCTCGTCGCCCGTGATCAGGAGCCACAGCACCGCGGCCATGGCCTTGTGGTTCGCGGACTTGGCATCGCGCAGGAAACGCCCTGTCTGAGTGTCCACGTACCCGCGCCATTCCCTGGGAGTCTCCCCTCGCAGGTACAGGTAGAGGTCATAGGCCAGGACGTCTTCCGCCTTGCGGAGGCGGTTCTCTTCGGGGGTCGCCATCGGCAGTATCTTAGCGAATCTGTACCCGGTGCAGTACCGGTCCGCAACTCTGTAGAATCCTGGGGGTAGAGATCCCGTGATGCCATCCTCGCCAGCGATGCCGCCTGAGGTTCTGGAAGCGCTCCGGGACGACATCGTCCCGGCGGCGATCGGATTCATCGTGCTGGGGCTGGGTCTGGCGGCCGGAGCTCTGGCGGTGCTGCGGCGACGGTCGGGAAGCCACACGCTGGTCGACCTGGCGCTGCTGTCGAGCCTGTACGGACTGCGGCTGCTGGCGGACACCTACGCGTTCCGGCTGCTGTTCGACATCCCGGAGGACTGGCGGGAGCGCTCCGTCAACGTGATCACCTACGTGCTGGCCGTCCCGGCGGCGCTCTTCTTCGAAGGCATGCTGGGGATGGGCTGGCGGCGCCTGCTGCGGCGCTTTTCGCAGGCCGTCGCCCTCCTGGCGGCGGTGGCCGTGCCGGCGGAGTTGCTCCTGCCGCGGCCCGGGACGTTCCTCCTCCCCTACCGCATCCTGATCATCACGGGTGTGCTCATCATGGTGGCGCACCTCTTCTGGGCCGGGAGCTTCCGGACCGGCTCCCTGCTATGGCTGCGGGCGAGCTTCGCGGTGCTGGCCCTGTTCGTCGTCACCGAGAACCTGCAGGACATGGGGGTCGTGCCCTGGGAGGCCGACCTCGAGCCGGTCGGCTTCCTCCTCTTCCTGGGCGGGCTCGGCCTGGTCGCGGTGCGCGGCCTGATGGATTCGCAGGAGAGCCTGGCGTCCCTGCGGCAGGAGCTGGAGACGGCGCGCCAGATCCAGGCCTCCACCCTGCCCCAGACGACGCCGGACATCGCCGGCCTGGAGATCGCGGCGCGCTACCTGCCGGCGGAGAGCGTGGCCGGGGACTTCTACGATTTCCTTCCCGCCGAAGGCAGGCGTCTGGGGATCTTCCTGGCGGACGTCTCGGGCCACGGCGTGCCGGCGGCCCTGGTCGCCTCGATGCTGAAGGTGGCGGTGGCCTCGCAGGCCGGCCACGCGGAAAGCCCGGCGCGGGTCCTCACGGAGGTGAACCAGGCCCTGACCGGCAAGCTGCCGGGGAACAAGTTCATCACCGCGGTCTACGTCTTCCTCGACCTCGAAGCGTCCCGGGTCACCTACGGCCGGGCCGGCCATCCGCCGCCGCTGCTCTGGCGGAGTCGCGACGAGCGGATCGAGGAGCTGGCGGCCGGGGGACTGGTGATGGGCCGGCTGGCGCTCTCGGCGTACAAGGAGGCGTCCGTGCCCCTCGGCCCGGGGGACCGCCTCCTCCTCTTCACCGACGGCATCCCCGAGGCCGCCAATCGCGCCGACGAGCAGTTCGGGGACGACCGTCTCCAGTCCTTCCTCGCCATGAACAAGGACCGCACCGCCGAGGGGCTCGCGGAAGCCCTGCTCGGTCAGGTGCGGGAGTGGAGGGGGCGGGTGGATTTCGAGGACGACCTGACGCTGGTGGCGGTCGGGATCACCTCTGGATCGTGAAGTTCACCGTCAGCGTGAAATAGACCTTCACCGGGCTGTCGCCCCGCATCGCGGGCCTGAACCGCCACTGCTGGACCGCTTCCGTCGCCGCCTGGTCGAGCCCCATCGGCAGGCTCCGCAGGATGCGCTGGTTGGTGACGCGGCCCTTCTCGTCGATGATGGCCTCGATGATCACCGTCCCCTGCACGCCGGCCCGCCGCGCGATCTCGGTGTAGCGGGGCGCCACCTTGTGCAGGATCTCGGGGCGCGTGATCCCCACCGTGATGTGAACCGGCCCTTCCTCGGGCGCCTCGACGGTCCCGGGACCGTTGATATCCCCGCCGCCGCCAGGGGTCACGACGTTCGGGTCGCCGTCGGGCCGGCCCCAGGGCACGCCAGGACGGGCGGGCGCATTGGGATCCGTGAACCCGAGATCCGGCGTCGTAGCTTCCGGAACCGGCGCGGGCGTCGGGACATCCTCGGGCACGTCCTCGAGGTTCGGCTGCACCGGCTGATCGGGCCGCACGGGCTCCGGCTCGGGCTGGGGCTCAGGATTCACGGGCTTCGGCCGGGGGCCGCCGCCCAGCAGCGCGACCGGGATGGGCGCCTCCATCAAGAACACCACGTTCTCCGCCGGCGGCGGCACCTCGCCGACGCTCCAGTAGCTGGCGAAGGCGAAGGTGCCGAGAGCCACGATGTGCAGCGCGACGGCGATGGGCAGGGAGAGCCAGCGGCGGGGCCGCGGCCTGCGTTCCATATCGATCAAGGAGTGCTCGAACATTGTTCCACCCTCCGAAGCCGGGAATCCGTTTTTTCTCTCCTCGTCTCGATACCCTCGAGGCGGGGGGACCATCGGGAGCGCTCCTGTTTTCCTTAGATGGGAGACCCGCTGTTTTGGTTCCCCGACCGTGAACCTCCTGATATGGTTGGCGGGCTCCGGTGCCCTGTTCGTATACCGGAGCGGAGCGCGAACCATCTTTTGGAGGATTCATGCAGGATTCAGTTCCCAGCCCGACTCACGTGAGAACGGCTCTATTCATCGATTTCGACAATATCTATCTAGGCCTTCAGCGCGAGGATCCCGCGGCGGCGGACCAGTTCGCCACCGATCCCACCCGCTGGCTTCTCTGGCTCCAGGACAAGCTGCCCCATCAGGACGACGAAAGCAGGACGCGGAAGATCCTCTTCCGGCGCTGCTATCTCAATCCCTCGCAGTTCGGGCGTTTCCGGCCCTACTTCACCCGCGCCGCGTTCGAGGTGGTGGACTGCCCGCCCCTGACCAGCGGCGGCAAGACCAGCGCCGACATCCACATGGTGATGGACATCCTGGACACGCTCGGCCACCCCACGCGGTTCGACGAGTTCATCCTGCTCTCCGGGGACGCCGACTTCACGCCGGTGCTGCTGCGGCTCTCCAAGCACGACCGGCGCAGCGCCATCCTGGCGATCGGTCCGGCCTCGGTGGCGTACAAGGCGGCCTGTGACCTGCTGATCGACCAGGACCAGTTCCTGGAGGACGCCATCGGCGCCATCCCGAACCCGGCCACCCGGGCGGCGGCCGGCGCCGGCCCCGCCACCTCGGCCATGGGCGAGCTGCTCCGGGCCATCGCCGACAAGGTCTACGAGCGGGCCAGCACCAGCGGCGAGCTGGTGGCCACGGAGCTGCCTCCCATCTTCCGCGAGTTCCCGGAGTTCACCTCCAGCACCAACTGGCTGGGCTTCAACAGCCTCCGCAACATGACGATGGCGGTGATCTCGGTCCGGCGCGACCTGACCATGATCGACGGCGACCCCTGGCGGGTGACGATCGAGGAGAGGGACGACGACGACACCGGGACGGCCGATCCGGCCCATGAGCTCGGCCGGCCGGCGCCGACGCCGCGCTTCCTGAACGCCGCCGACCGCAGCCGTCTCATCGAGGAGATCCTGGCCTACGTCAGCTCGGTGGTGGAGTCGTCGGACACCGCCGTGCCGATGGCGCGGGCGGCCCAGATGGTCATCAGCCGCTTCGGCGACCTGGTGCTCTCCACCCGCTGGGCGGGCGCGGGCACGTTCCGCGACCTGCTGGAAGGGCGGGAGAATCCCGGCTTCGCCATCTCGGCCCTGAAGCCCGGCTACCTCTACGATCCCGCCCGGCACCAGCTCCCGGTCGACGGCCGGCCCGAGGAGCTGGTGGGCGATCCGCAGTTGAACGCCCTCGCCTACCGGGTGCACCAGCTCACGGACACGCCCTACCTGACGCGCAGCGACTACTCCCGGGTGTTCCGGCTCACCGCCGAGGAGGTGAACGAGCACGGGTACTTCCTCACCCGCACCTCGAAGGCGGTCCGCGACCGCTGCATCGAGGAGGGCTCGCCGATCGCCCGCGCCAGCGTCAACTTCATCCTGCGCGGGATCACCTTCGGCGGTCACCGCTTCGGGCAGAACGGTCCGGAGGACCCCATCGCGCTGGGGGCCTGCTTCTTCCGCAACGTGGTGAGCCTGTGCGACACGGCGGGCATCGCCCTGAACGAGCACGAGTCCGAGACCCTGGCCGACTGGATCCTGGGCGAGCTGCGAGAGGAGCGGGGCGAGGAGCGGCCGGACGAGGTGACCGAAGAGATGGAGACCGTGGCCGTCCTCTCCGGCGCCGATCCGGAAGGGGACGAGGTGGAATGAGGCGTCCGCTGGCCGCTGTGGCCTTGTTGCTCGGGCTCTTCGCGGCCTGCGGCGCGCGAGAGGCGCCCCCCCCGCCGAAGGTACCCGCGGCCGAAGCTCCGGACGCGGCCGCCGGGCCGGAGCCGGGGACCGAAGAGGGAGCCCGGGATTTCGTGACCGCCTTCCTGCAGGCCCGCATGGCCCGGAACGAACGGCTCGTCCGGACCTGGCTCTCCCCCACCGCCCTGGCCCAGTACAGGAAAGGGGAAGGCGGGCTCAGCCTCATGGAAACGGCGGCTTCCCGCTTCACGGGCTGGGAGCTGCTGTCCGCCGAGGCGGCGGACGCCAATTCCTACGAGGTCAAGGTCTTGATCCGCGAGCTGCCGGCGGGAGGCAAGGGCGAAAGATCCTTCACCGAGACGCTCTTCGTGGGGCCGGGGCCGGACCTGCGAGACCGGCAGCAACCCTGGATCGTCCGGGGAGCGATGCGGGAGGGCTTGGGCGGATGAGCTGGGAAGTCACGGAGGAAGAGGTCCGGCGGATGCTCGCCCTCCCCGCCACCGACCGGGCTGTCAACTTCTTTCAGCTCGTCGCGGACTGGGAGGAGGCCTGGGGCCTCCAGGACGCGGACGGCTGGGTGGTGGGCAAGGACACCGACGCCCTGCCGCTCTGGCCACACTCCGATTTCGCCCAGGCCTGCGCCCAGGGCGCCTGGGAGGGCGCCTCGCCCGCGGTGGTCCCCCTGGACGATCTGCTGGACGATCTGCTCCCCCTGCTCGAAGAGGACGGTCTGCGCGTAGCCGTGTTCCCCTCTCCCGACCGCGCGGGCGCGCTCCTCTCCCCGGCGGACTTCCGGCAGCGCCTGGAGGCGGAGCTGGCGATCGGGGAGTAAGATCTTCACATGCGTGCCGACGTGGCCGGGGACGTTACGATCCCCCAACATCTCCCCTTCCTGAAGAGCATCTCCTGGTTCGACCGCAACTTTCGCGACCTGGAGCCTCTGGACATGCTGCGCCGCTACGAGTCCGGCTGGCGGTATCTGGGGGTCATGGAAGACCCCTCGCCGGAGGAATGGGATTTCATCCGCGAGCTGGTGAAGCGCTTCGGAAGCCATCTCGATGTTTAAGCGACCGCAGCACCGGCACGTCCTGGCCCTGCTGAAAGCGTTCGACTCCGAAAAACTGGCCCGCTGCAGGTTCTTCTTCGGAGGCGGCACGAGGATCGTCCTGGAGCTGGACGAATACCGGGAATCCCGGGACGTCGACTTCCTCTGCTCCGACCGCGAGGGGTACGCCGAGCTCCGGGCAGAGGCCTCCACAAGCGGATACCCCGCGCTCTTCAAACCGGGAGCCGCGGACCTGTTCCGCTTTCTTCGAGAAATGAGGACCGATCAGTACGGGATCCGGTTCGCCGCCGAGGTGGAGGGCGAGGTGATCCGCGTCGAGCTCATCCGTGAGGCCCGGATCGACCTCGATCCTGGCGTCCGGCCGGACTGGTCTCCCGTGGATTGCCTCTCCCTGACTGACTGCCAGGCCGAGAAGCTCCTCGCGAACTCCGATCGCTGGGCGGACCGGCAGGTGCTCTCAAGGGACCTGATCGATCTAGGTGCGCTGCGGTCTCGCTGTGGACCGGTGCCGGAGGTCGCCTGGGCCAAAGCCGAGAACGCGTACAAAAAGGTCATCAGGGAGGATCTTCTCAAGGCCCTCGACGCGTTCAACGTAGACACTCTCCATCAGCGGCGCTGTTTCGAAGGCCTTCACATCGACCGTCCCGAGGAGGTCCTCGCCGGCTTGTCCAGTCTGCGCCAGGACATCTCATAGACCGCTGGCCCCCACCCTGCCGGGTAGCCGCCGGCCACCCGGGGGCGTATTCCTGGAAAGGGAGTCTCCATCTAGCCTGAGGCTGCGAAGTCCCGCAGGGCTCGCAAGGAGACTCCCATGAGAACGCCCGAGCGAGGAGCGAATCCGTGGAAATCCGCGGCGGTGGTCCTGGCCGCCGTGATCCTGCTTGGCTGGATGGCCGGCAGCGCCGGCGCGCAGGACGACGAACAGGTCGCCATCGGCAAGATCACCTACCGGGTCTACTGCCAGAACTGCCACGGCGCCGGAGCCAAGGGCGACGGCAAGCTGGCCGAGCTGATGAAGGTGCGGCCGACCGACCTCACGCAGCTCAGCAAGAAGAACGGCGGCGCCTACCCCGCCGACGAGGTCGCCGGCGTCATCGACGGCCGCGCCTACGTGCTGGCGCACGGGGACCGCGAGATGCCCGTCTGGGGCCAGAACTTCCTGGACAAGACCGGCAGCGAGGATGACGTCAAGACCAAGGTCCGGCAGCTCGTCCTGTTCCTGGAATCCGTCCAGGCGAAATAGCTCCAGGCCCGGGGATGCGGACGGCACGCGCGTGCTATCTTGGCCGCCGTGGTCAAGAGGCTGTCGATCCGCATCCCCGGCCAGGGGCTTCACGAGGTGACGGACGGCGTGCGCGCCGTGGTGCGCGAGAGCGGGGTCCGCGAGGGGCTCTGCACGGTCTACATCCAGCACACCTCGGCCAGCCTCACCATCCAGGAGAACGCCGATCCCTCGGCGCGCCGCGACCTGGAGAGCTGGCTCAACCGGCTGGTCCCGGAGCGCGATCCGCTCTACACCCACACCACCGAGGGGCCCGACGACATGCCCTCGCACATTAAGGCGGCGCTCACCGCGACGTCGCTCTCGATCCCCATCCTGGACGGCGAGCTCGGGCTCGGCACCTGGCAGGGGATCTACATCTGGGAGCACCGCCGGCACAGCGGCACGCGCAACGTGCTGGTGCATGTGGGGGTGTAGCAGGAAGTGGAAAAGGACCTAAAAGACAAAAAGGCCCTCTGTCCAGTCCTTTGAGTCCTTTAGGTCCCTTGGGTCCTTTAGGTCCTTTCTCCTCTCAGGGGTAGTACCCGCTGATCGTCCGCGCCTCCATTCCCTGCTTCGCCATCTCCACCCGCACGGCGCGGAAGGCGTCGCTCGTGGTGGTGTTGGTGGACTGGTACGAGATCCGGTAGCGGGAGCGCAGATCGGTCTCGATGGCCTGGTAGGCCTGCCCCAGCTCGCCCGTCCCCTTGAGGAAGAAGCTCCGGCCGCCCGTCTCGGCGGCGAGGCGGGCGAGCCCGTGGGAAGCCTCGCCGCGCGGCAGGCCGATCCCGATCACGTAGACGGCGATGCCGGCGCGCCGGGCGCATTCCAGGACGTCGTCGTACTGGAAGCGGCTGGTACGGTCCAGACCGTCCGAGAGGAGCAGCACGGCCCGCTGACCCGCCGCGCCTCCCAGGTAGTACAACGAGAAGATCAGGCTGTCGTAGAGCGAGGTCTCATCGCTCGCCGTCAATCCCGAGAGGCCCTCTTCCAGGATCCCCAGGTCCCCGGTCAGCGAGGCGGCCACCCGGGGAACGCGGTTGAAGGTGACGACCGCCGCCTGGTCCTGCTTCTTCAAGGCGCGGTGGAGGAACTCCAGGGCCGCCTGGCGGGCGGCTTCCAGGCGCGGCTGCATGGACGCGGAGTTGTCGATCAGCGTGACCAGACGCAGCGGGGTGTCCTGCATGCGCTCGACGAGGCGGACCGGCTGCTTCACGCCGTCCTCGAACACCTGGAACGCCCCCGCGTCCAGCCCCTCGACCGGCCGGCCGCCGCCGTCCACCACGTTGGTGTAGAGCTCGATCAGGCGGATGTCCATCTTGTCAGTCGGCGCCGGAGAGTTGAGCAGGACCAGGTCCTCGGCCGAGGTGCCGTCGGCCAGGTAGGCCACGGCGCGCACGTAGCCGATCCCCGCGTCCGGCAGGACCAGGGGTTGCGCGTAGGGCGGCTGGTAGAGCGTCGCCACCCGGGATTCCCCCAGGTAGAGCTCGACCCGCTCGACGTTCCGGTCCTCCGGTCCCTCCACCTCGGCGCGGACGCGCAGGCTGCGGCGATAGGCGCGGTCCGGCCGGGGCTCGACGAGGTGGACGGCGAAGCGCTGGGCGCCGGCGTTCAGGACCACCTCGTCGACGGCGACCACTTCGTCCCGGCGGTTGATCCCCTCGGCGCGGAGGCGATGGGTGCGCGGCGCCTTGCCGAGATCGAGCTGCGCCACGTAGGGCGGCCGGGTGCGCGTGAGCATCGGCTTGCCGTCCAGGGAGAAGGCCACGCGCTCGATCTGTTCCTCGTCCGGCAGCCCGGCGGCGTGATCGACCCGCACCTGGAAGCTCTGGACGCCGGCGAACAGCGTGCCCGGGGGGACGAGGATGCGCAGGCCGGGGCGCGGCGCCGCCAGCGAGGCGTCCGCCTCGGAGAAAAGCAGCCGGACCTCCGGAGAGACCGCCGGGGCCTTCGCGAGCGCCGGGACAGGAGCGGCCGGCGCGGGGTCGGGTGGCGCGGGGGACGGCGCCGCGGCGGCCGGGATCGCCAGCTCGCGCTCGGCCACGAAGAGGTGATCCAGGGCCGGGGCTTCCAACTGGACCTCGAGCTTGTACTGGCCCGGCCGCAGCCGGCGCTCGAAGGCGAGCGGCGAGGCGGCGGCCGCCGGCAGCGAGTCGAAGCGGTAGCGGAAGGAATCCACCGTCTCCTGGCCGCGCAGGATGCGGCCGGTGAGGATCACCTCGCGCTGGGCGCCCGCCGCCCGGACCTCGTCCGAGAGGGCGCCGGTCTCGACGAGGACGCGGATCCAGCCGTCGTCCTGCCGTCCGGGGAAGTCGACGTCCAGGCGCGCGGGGCGCGGCGCGGATCGACTCCGGCGGGGCTCCGCCGAAGCCGTGCGGAAGGAGGAGATCCACTCCCGCGGCTTCGGCGCGACGAGCGCCCGTTGCGCGAGGACCTCGTAGCCGCTCTTGCCGGTGACGCGAAGCCAGAGGGACGCCTGCGCCATCGGCTCGTCCTTCGCGCACTCCAGACCTGCCGCGAAGAGGTCCGGCGCATCCCCCGGGCGCCACAGGCGGGCGGGTCCGGGGTCAGGACCGGTCCGGAAGAAGAGCGTGGTCCGGCTGTTGGTCTGGAAGCGGGGCTCGTACGTCCAGACCTCCAGGTCCACCCCGTCGCACCGCAGCGCGAACGAGGTTCCGGGATCGCCGTTCAGGAGATAGAAGAGCGCCCGCTCGTCCCCCGGCACCTTCCAGCGCCCGCGGGCCTCCCGGAGGCGCTCCTCCCAGCGCTCCCGCGCCTCGTTGCGGGGCGTCTGGAGGAAGGGGTCCCGCGCCTTCCAGAAAGCCTCGATGAACGCCTGCCGGTCCGCGTCGCCGGCGAGCCCGAGGAACAGCTCGCGCTCGCGGGGCGTCATCAGGGGATCGACCTCGTCCAGCCAGGGATTGCGCGCCTCGGCGCTCAGGGCCGGTCGCGACAGGGAAAGACCGAGGATCAGGAGGGGAAAAAGGAGCTTGGGAAGGGAAAGAATGTTGGCCATCGCCCGCACCTCCACAGCGGAGAGCTGTGAGGACAGGGACGGCGTCTCACCGACTCCCGCTCCAGATAGCAAATTCTAGCAAGACATGTGCCTCATTCACCCCTTACAGTTCGTCCTGTAACAACCTTTTTCAAGGAGGTCCGTTATGAAGACCAGGTTGATCTACGTGTGTCTGATGCTCTGTTTCGTGACGTTGGCGGTCGTAACGGTCCCGCGCGATGCCCAGGCTTGCTCGGGCGATCTGTGTGGCTGCTATATCGAGTCAGCAATCTGTAGAGAATCCTGCCCGCCGGTGGGCGATCCCAACCGCAACGCTTGCATGGGAGAATGCAGGCGGCAGGAAATCGACTGCGCGATCTGCTGCTGCTGCTCTGGCTACGAGTGCCCCTGGTACTGCTAGGCGGATCGTAGGGCGGGCCCGGCGCAGGCGATTCCTCCTGTGCCGGGTCAGCCTCCGACGCCTAATACTTCCCGTCCATCTCCTCGATCAACTTGTCCGACGCCGGCCGCTCCTTCTTCAGCCGCTGGGAGACCTTCTCCGCCTCGCGGAAGACGCGCAGCACGTTGAGCCCGGCGAGCTTCCTGACGTCCTCGTCGGTCCAGCCGCGCCGCAGCAGCTCGGCCAGGAGGTCCGGATAGTCGTCCACCCCTTCCAGGCCGACGGGGACGCTGGTGATGCCGTCGAAGTCCGAGCCGATGCCCACGTGGTCGATCCCGGCCACCTTGCGGACGTGCTCGATGTGGTCCGCCACCTGCTGGAGCGTGGCGCGGGGGGCCGGGTGCGCCTTGCGCCAGTCCCCCAGCTCCCGCTTCACCCGCTCGGGATCTCCCGGGTAGAGCGCCTTCAGCCGCGCCTCGACGGCGTCGTCCTCGGCGTTCCAGGCCCGCACCTCCTCGGAAACGAACGAGGGGACGAAGGTCACCATCACCACGCCGCCGTTCTTCGGGAGGAGCCGCAGCACGTCGTCCGGCACGTTGCGGGGATGGTCCGTCAGGGCGCGGGCCGAGGAGTGGGAGAAGATCACCGGGGCAGCCGCCACGGCGAGGGCGTCCTTCATCGTGTCCGGCGAGACGTGGGAAAGGTCCACCAGCATGCCGAGGCGGTTCATCTCGCGGACGACCTCCTCGCCGAAGCGGGTCAGGCCGCCGTGCTTCGGCGTGTCGGTCGCGGAGTCGGCCCAGTCGGTGTTGCTCGAATGGGTGATCGTCATGTAGCGGGCGCCGGCCTCGTAGAGCTGGCGCAGGGTCGCGAGCGAGTTGTTGATCGAGTGGCCGCCCTCCATGCCGGCGAGGGAGGCGATGCGGCCGGCCTTGTGGATGCGGACGATGTCGTCGGCCGTGCGCGCCACCTCGAAGGTGTCGGGATAGAGCTCGGCGAAGCGGTGGACGTCGTCGATCTGCTCCATCACCGTCTGGACGGCTCCGGGCCCCTGGATGGAGACCGGGATGTAGACCGACCAGAACTGCGCGCCCAGGCCGCCGCGGCGCAGGCGCGGGATGTCGGTGTGGAGCGGCTTCTCCAGCTTCGAGGTGTCGCTCCGCAGGTCGATCTTCGCCAACTGGTTCTTCACCCGGTCGCGGTACTCCCAGGGCAGGTCGTTGTGGCCGTCGATCAGGGGCACCTCGCGCAGGATCTTGCGCGCCCGTTCCGCCAGGGCGGGATCGGGGGCGGTCTGGGCGAGGACGGCGGGGACGCTTCCGGCCACTGCCAGGGCGAGGGCCAATCCCAGGAAACAGCTCTTCCGTCGCATGCGGTCTCCTCTCAAGCTCGGGGCATTGTACAGGCGGGTCTCCCCTCGCGCGCCGGCTCGCGATAGAGTTGGGCCATCCCGTTAGTCTGAGGAGATCATCATGGAGGACCACCCCGCGCCTTTCCGTCCCGAGGATCACGCCGTCTACGACGGCGACAGGATGGGCAAGGCCACGCTTTTCCAGTCCGACCGGATTCTGGTCGGCCTGAACGCCTTCGAGCCGGGCCAGGAGCACCGTCTGCACGCCCATTCCGGCATGGACAAGGTCTACCACGTGCTCGCCGGCCGCGGCGTGTTCCTGCTGGAAGGGCGGGAGGAGCCCATGGAGGCGGGGACGATGCTCATCGCCGCCGAGGGGGTCAAGCACGGCATCCGCAACACGGGGACCGAGCGGCTGCTGGTGCTGGCCATCCTGGCGCCGTCGCCGTGAACGCGCGGAAGCTTGCGTTCGTCCTCGCGGCCCTGGCCGCGCTGGCGGTCTCCACCTGGGAGGCGGCGGCGATCTACCGCATCTACCTGGCGCAGCACCGGGTCCCGCTGTGGGACATGGCCGGCCATGGCTGGGGCGGCGTCGAGCTGCTGCGGGCGCTCTCCGGGGGGCATCCCCTCCGCTTCCTGGACCTCCTGAACCGGCAGGACAAGTGGCCCTTCGGCTACTCCCTCCTGCTGATGCCCTTCCTGGCCGCCGGGGACTGGAGCTTCGCCTCCGCGACTCTCCTTTCGGCCGTGCTCTTCGCCCTCGTGCCAGTCCTGCTGCTCTGGGTGGCGCGCGAGGCGGACGAGGGACCGGCGGGCCTCTGGGGCGGGCTGATCGCCGCCGCCCTTTTCCTGACCAGCCCGCTGCTCCGGGTGTTCGGCGTGCTGATCATGCGGGAGATGGCGGGCGCGTTCTTCACCCTGCTCGCCCTGGCGCTCTACCTGCGCGCCCGGCGGCTGGGCACGCCGTGGGCCTGGCGGCTGGCGGGGCTCGCGACGCTGGCGCTGTTCCTGATCAAGTACAACTACGCGCTGGTCTGGGTGGCCGCCGTGCTCCTCAACGAGATCTGGCGGATGACGCCGGAGCGGCGCCGGGAGCTGGCGCGGTGGCCGTTGAGCCATCGGATCTTCGCGGCCTACCTCGGTCTGCTGATCCTCGCCGCGCTCTTCGGGGTCAACCCCGGCGTGGGCGTCTACGCCGGGCTGGTGATCGGCGCCGTGCTCCTGGTCGTCCGCAGGCGCCGCGATCCCGAGGCCTTCCGCGCCCGCTGGCGCTCTCTGCCGGTGGAGGTCCGGGCGGCGCTGGCTACGTTCGTGATCCCGGTCTGGATCTGGTGGCTGAGCCCGAAGCCGATCCATCCCAAGGAGGCCATCGCCTTCCTTCGGAACCGCTCGGCCGGGCCGCCGCTGCTCTCCGGTGAATCGCTGGGCTACTACTTCCGCTCGCTGATCAACGATTACTCGGCGGTCCCCGTCCTCGGCGTCCTCGTCATCCTTGGCGTCCTTCTATCCCTGCTCTGGCTGAAACCGTTCCGGCCCCTCGCTCTCACCGCGCTGCTGGGGCTCGGGCTCGCCACCTTCCATCCCTACAAGGAACCACGCTTCCTGGCGGTGGCGGCGCCGTTCCTGATGCTGCTCGCGGCGATGGCGTTCAGCCGCGCCGTCCACTGGCGGCGCTCCCTGGTCGGAGCCCTGATCGGAGGCTTTCTCTGCGCGGGCGCGGTCGCGGGGATCGCGTGGGCGGCGTCCGGAGCGGGCCTGGACGCGCGTCTGGAGAAGAATTACAGGGTCTATTCAGCGCGGCCGGGCTACTGGCGGGCGCTGGCGTTCCTCTCCAACCACGCCGCGGGAGCGGACCGCGTGGCCGTGATCGGCTCCTTCAACGAGCTGAGTGAAAACCTTGTCCGCTGGCGGCTGGCGCAAGCCCGGAAGACCCGGAACGTCGAGGTCGTGGACGGGCCCTCGCGCCGCGAATCGGTCCCGGCCTGGCTGGAGGAGGAGAGGCCGGAGCGGATCCTGGCGATCCGGCTGCTGCCCTCCAGCCGCCTGTATCAAGGAAAGGACTTCCAGAGCTTCAACGCCTGGCAGCTCGCGGCGATCGACACCCTGGAAAAGGACGCGGGGTGGAAGGTGGCGAAGCGGCGGAGGTTCGAGGCCCTGGATATGGAGATCCTCGTCCTCCGCCCGGTCACTTCGCGGCCTTCGCCGGCACGATCCCCCGTCCCTCCTCCACCGTCACCACCTGGTTCGTAGGCACGTTGGCGAGCTTCTGCCTGGCGCCGCTGGGCCACTCGATCTCCAGCGACTGCACCACCTTGTCCTGGCCGAGGCCGAAGGTGGGGGCGAGCTCGCTCTGGGAGCAGTAGGAGGAGCCGCTGCGGACCATCTGCCACTGCTTGCCCGAGGCGCTGGTCACCCGGACCACGGCGCCGATGCCGTCGCGGTTCGACTTCGTCCCCACGGTCCGCACCCGCAGCCAGCGGTTGCGGTTGCCGCCGTCGTTGCGGAAGTAGTAGGCCGGGCCGTGGTTGGTGGTGACCACGACGTCGAGGTCGCCGTCGCGGTCCAGGTCGCCGTAGGCCGCGCCGCGGGCCACGATGGGGCGGGCGAGGTCCGATCCCAGGGACGCCGCCACGGACTGGAACTTGCCTTTGCCCTGGTTGCGGAACAGCAGCGGCGGCTGCTTGTAGGTCACCCGCGGCTGCACGCGGTTGATCTCCTCCTCCAGGTGGCCGTTGGCCGCGAAGAGGTCGAGATGGCCGTCGAGGTCGTAGTCGAAGAAGAAGACGCCGAAGGTGAGCGTCAGCAGGCTCGCCTGCCCCACGGTGGAGGCGGGCGCCTCGTCCACGAACACGCCGTTCCCCTCGTTGTGGTAGAGAGCCAGCATCTCGTTCGAGAAGTTGCCCACCAGCAGGTGCGGACGGCCGGAGCGGTCGTAGTCGGCCGCGTCGACGCCCATGGCGCCGCGGGCCACCCCCTCCTCGTTGAAGGCGACGCCGGACTCCACCGCCTCGTCCACGAACGTGCCGTTCTTCTGGTTGCGGTAGAGCTTGTTGGGCTGCGTGTCGTTGGCCACGAAGACGTCGGGCCAGCCGTCGGCGTTGAAATCGAGGACGGCCACGCCCAGCGCCTTGCTAGAGGCGTCGGCCACGCCGGCCTTCTGGCTGACGTCCTGGAACTTGCCGCCGCCCAGGTTGCGGTAGAGCTTGGACGCCACTCCCTTGTAGGACTCGGGGGTGCAATAGGACTTGGTGGCGCCGTCGAGCGAGCACCAGAGATCCTTCTCGCGGCTCCACTGGACGTAGTTCGCCACGAACAGGTCGAGCTTGCCGTCCTTGTCGTAGTCGAGCCAGGCGGCGCTGGTGCCGAAGTTGGCGTTCTTGATCCCCGCCGCGGCGGTCACGTCCTTGAACTTGCCGTTGCCCTCGTTGTGGAACAGCCGGTCCCCTTCGAGAGCGGTGATGTAGACGTCCTGCCGGCCGTCGTTGTCGTAGTCGCCGGCGGTGGCGCCCATGCCGTACATCTCGACTTCCAGGCCGCTCCCCTTGGTGACGTTGGCGAACGTCCCGTTGCGGTTGTTGCGATAGAGGGCGTGGAACGATTTGCGGCCCTTGGCATCCCAATCGCGGCTGTTGACGAAGAGGACGTCCAGCCAGCCGTCGCCGTCGGCGTCGAAGAGGACGACGCCGGAGCCGAGGGTCTCGGGCATGTACTTCTTGCCCGCCCGGCCGCTGTTGTGGGTGAACTTCAGGCCGGAAGCGGCGGTGGCGTCCGTAAAACGCAGCCCGCCCTGGGGAGCGGCCTTGGGCGCGGGAGCCTGCGGGGCGGCGGCGCCCAGGGCGAGGGCGGCGAGGAGAGACACGGAGATCGTGGAAACGCGGTTCAAGCCTCTCAACCTCCTGCGATCGCGCCGGCCTCGGGGGCCGGCTTCGGGGTGGGCTGCAAAGGAGCGCTCTCGTGCTCGTGGATGGGCTGGCGCTCGTTGTTGTTCTCCGGGCTCAGCATCCGGGGGGTGGCGGTGATCGCCGTCGACGCTTCGTCGGCCTTGAAGCGGCGGAACAGCTTCGCCTCCCGCGCCGCCATCTCCTTGTTGCCCAGGGCGCGCCAGCAGAGCATGGCGGTGTAGTGCATCTGCACGTCCTCGGGATCGACGGCGTTGACGTTTTCGAGCGCCTTCAGCGCCCCCTTGTAGTCGCGCTTCAGGAACAGGATGCGGCCGATCTGGTTCTGCGCCACGCGGTCCCGCGGGTACTTTTCCACCACCTTGCGCAGCGAGGCCAGGGCGGCGTCGTAATCCCCCTCGGCCTTCTCGATCATGGCCTTGAAGAAGTGGATGCGCGGCAAAGTCGAATCAACGGCCAGCGCCTTCTGGATGAAGGGCTTGGCGGCGCCGACCTGGCCTTCGCGGATCAGCGCGCGGGCCACGTTCAGCCAGCCGTCGGCGTAACCCGGCTCGGCCACGGTGACCTTCTTGAAGGCATACTCCGCCCCCTTGAGGTCGCCCTGGAGCAGCATGCCGATCCCCCAGTCGTTCCAGCGCTCGCGGTCCTTCTTTTCGATCACGGGGCGCCACTCGGGCTCTGGACCAGGCCCGACGTTCAGCGTCGCCTCGTCCGAGGCGAGGGTGACGATCGGCAGGTCCGGGATCTCGCCCTTGATCTTGCCCGAGACGTTGGCCGGGATGTTCGCCTTGTCGAAGGAGTACTCGGCGCTGTTGTGGTGCGGCGAGATCATCCCGGGCGCCTGGCCGGGCTTGAGCTGGCCGGCGTAGGCGAACTGCGTGTAGTAGTGCGAGAACTTCCGGTGATTCAGCTTGGCCGTGAAGGTGATCGGCCCCTTGGCGTCCTCGGGGATCTTCACACGATAGTGGGCCACGTCGGCGGCGCCGGGCGGGATCAGGCGCACGTACAGCACGCTCCGCGCCTGCCAGGCGTTGCGCTTGTCGATCATGTTGCCCTCGCCGTCGAGCTGGAAGGCGCGGTAGAAGTGCGCCCCCTTCTCCACCGGTCCCTTGCCGTCGTCCTCCACCCGGCCGCTCCAGAAGATGGTCCGCCCCGTGGCGTCCCGCCCCTGAAGCTCCAGCCAGACGTCGAAGGCGTCCACGGTGCCGCCCGGGAAGAAGTGGCCGATGGCCTTGGTGCGGACCACCACGTCCAGCTTGACCGTGGACCCGGGCCGCAGCACCGGCGCCGCCTTCTCGATCGGCGCCGCCACCTTGCCGACTTCGCGGATGAACACCTCGCCGGTCGGCTCCGCCTCTTCGCCCACGGCGAACTGGGTCATGAGCTGCGGACCACGGTCGGACGGGGCGCGGCGCACCATCGCCGTCTCCCCCTTCGTCTCCTCCGCCGGCGACACCGCGAAGATGTCGACGGTGATGAAGCCCGACTTCAGGAAGTCCTGCGTGACCTTCATCTGCTCCGCATCCTGGTTCACGTGGGCCAGCGCCGTGTTGGCCGCCGGGAAGCGATGGGAGCGGACCTTGCCGCCCTTGTTGCCCGGGTCCTGGGAATCGACGAGCGGCATGTGGCAGTCGGCGCAGGTCTTGGACGCCGCCGGGTAGTAGAAGGAGCGGGCGCCCTGGCCGGAGACGCCGCTGGCCTGCCAGTTGTCGTAGTCGTTGAAACCGCGGAACCAGCGGTAGGAGTTCACCGGCACGTCCAGGTGGACCTTGTGGCACGAGGAGCAGTACTCGGCCGAGTCCATGCGCATGAACGGCTTCATGAAGGTGGCCTTGTGCGGCTCCGGATCCATGTAGGTCAGGAACCGGTCCATCCTGCGGATCAGCGGGTTCTTGCTGGTGGCCAGCTCGTGCAGGGGCGGGTACTCGATGGTGAAGCCGCCGTTGCCCATCGAGCTGTCCACGTGGGTGATGGCGTGGCAGGAGGTGCAGGCGAGGCCCGCGTGCGCCTCGGGGGTGTCGATCTGCTCCTTGATCGGGCGCTCGAACCGGCCGTTGAAGAACACGGCGTGGTCATGGCAGCCGGCGCACCACTTGCTGGGCTCGGTGCCCACCACGTCCTGCATGTACTCGATGGACTTGCGGTAGAACTGATTGTTGAACGAGGCGAAATGGTGGGCCGAGCTGTTCCACTGCTCGTAGATGTCCTTGTGGCACTCGCCGCATGTCGCCGAGTCCATGAAGAAGTTCGACGGAATGATGCCGCCCACGTTGGTCTTCGCCGACGACGGGAAGAACGGCGACTGCGGCCCGCCCCCCTCCTCCTGCATGGAGGTGGGGACGATCAGGGGATTCTTGATCCGGTGCGACGGGTTGGGGTTGGCCTTGCGGTACGCCGTCATGGCCAGCGGGAACGCCACCAGCAGGATCGCGGCGGCGGCGAACGCCTTGCGGAACCGCGGCCAGCTCTCCCCTTCGGCCCGCTGGCGGAAGACCCAGAGGGCCACCGCGGCCACGCCCAGGGCGGCGGCCACCACGTGGGCCCAGAACACCGGCCGGTTGTGCAGGACGTTGCCGTCCCACGCCAGCCACAGCCCCGCCAGCAGCGCCACGGCGAACAGGACCGCAGCCGGCAGCAACCCCCGGCGCAGGTCCGGCCTCTTCGCCAGCAGCACGGCGAAGGCCACCGTGAGCCCCAGCCCCAGCACGAAATGCAGGAGCACGTTGCTCATGTAGAAGATCGTCGGCGAGGCGAACGCCGCGATGTACGCGGTGTTCACCAGCAGGACCACGAACAGGATCGCGGTCCACCTCGCGAGAGGGCTCTTTTTCTCCATCGTCGTCGCTCCCTTTGGAGCCATCATATCCTGTCTGGATTTCAGCGCACCTTCCACAACTTGTGCTGCTGGACGGACAGCCGCCAGGGCGGGTTCTCCTTGCAGAGGCGGATGCACCAGTCGAGGGTCCGGGGATCGACCTCCGCGCCCTCGAAGGCCGGGGAGATCAGGTAGTGGTCGGCCTCAACCACCGTCTTGGGAATCGCCTGGCCGTAGCCCCGGACATACTTCACCTCGTGGGCCTTGCGCTGCCGGAGGGCGTGCTCGGCCACCTTGGGGCTGACCGTGATCCAGTCGATCCCCTCGGGGAGTGGGAAGCTGCCGTTGGTCTCGATGGCCAGCTTGTACCCGGCGGCGTGGAGGGCGTCGATCAGCTCCCGGTCCACCTGGAGAGCGGGCTCGCCGCCGGTGAGGATGACCCACTCGCAGTCCGGGGAGAGTTGGCGGAATTCGTCCAGGATCTCGGGGAGGGTCATCCACCGGCCGGACTCGAACTCCGTGTCGCAGTCGAAGCCGTGGGTTTCCTTGAGGCAGGTCTGGTTGCACTTCGACAGCCGCAGGAACAGGTTGGGCGTGCCGGCCCGGACGCCTTCCCCCTGCAGGCTGTAGAAGATCTCGTTGACGAGGTAGCGCTCCACGGATCAGGCCGCCAGTAGAGGCGCCAGATCCGCCTGCGTCACCGGCGAGCGTCCCAACTCTGCCAGCACGCGGTTGATTACCACCAGCGAGATCTGCCCCGGCGCGGTGATCTCGATCCCGATGGGCTTGCCGTCGGCGGTGAAATCGATGACCAGACCCGGCTCGACTCGCTTTGTGCGGGCGCTCTTCTCCTCGGGATCGCGTGGCAGATAGAGGTAGGCTGCCAGGGCGCGCCCGCGATGGAAGGTCACTTCCAGGAAGGGCTCTCTCATCGTTCTTAGTCTAGCGGATAGGCCGTGATGATCAACAGCAACTCCTCCTCGAAGTCCGGCTCCGCGATGACCTCCCAGGGGTGATACAGATGCCGCGTCTCGACGACGTACCTTCCGTCGACTACATCCTCCCGCAGACGAGTGGCGCGGTCCAGCATGCGGCGAAGATCCAGGTCCGAGAACTGGCGGTCCACCATCCGCTTCAACAGATGGGAGCTGTACACCAGATCCCAGTGCCACCACCGGGGCCATTCACGAGTCGGCAATATCGCCTCCTGAAGGGAGGCTATCTTATCTGAAGAGAGACTTTATTCCACCACCCGCAAATCCACATAAGGCGGCGCCGGCTGAATCACCGAGTAGTCGTTCTCCATCACCGACACCTCCCCCACCCGCTCCACCTCCTTGAAGCCCGCGAAGCGGTAGGTGATCAGCATCTGGCGGTTGCGGTCGTTGGAGACGAACTCGGCGCGGAGACGGACCCCGGCCTCCTTCGCCATGCGCAGGACGTGGTGGATCATGATCATGCCCACGCCCTTGGACATCACCCGGCAGGACATCAGGAGGAGCTTCACCGTCCAGACCTCCTCGCCCATTTCGATCAGGGTGAGGCCGATCTTGCCGTAGGTGCCGTGCTTGTCGTCCAGGCTGGAGATCAGCAGCTTGTGGCGCGGGGACTGCCGCAGCTCGTTCAGCTCGTCGTAGGAGTAGGTGTAGCCGGTGGTGTTGAGCTGGTTGGTGCGCACCGTCAGCTCCTCGGCCCGCTTCAGGTCCTCCTCGCGGCAGGGCGCGATGGTGAAGACCATGCCCAGCGTCGCCAGGAACTCCTCCTTGGGACCCACGTAGTCCGCCTCCACCCGGTTGCGCTCGATGTCCGCCATGTACATCCGGCGGCGGATCTTCGAGTCGTCGGTGAGGAAGCGCGGATTGAGGGCGGGCAGGTCCAGGAAGTCCTCCAGCAGCGCGGAATCCACGCAGAGCACCTTGTCGTGCGTGAAGGCCACCTCCTCGCGCTCGAAGGGCTGGTCGTCCACGAAGGCGATGGCGTCCAGGCCGATGTTGATGTCCTGGGCGATCTGCGTAATGGAGGCGGCCTTGGAGTTCCAGTTGATCTGGGGATAGAGGAAGTACTCGTCGATCCCGAATTCCTTCAGCTTCGCCATGGCCGCGCCGTGGTCGTTGCGGGAGGCGATGGAGTGCAGGATGCCCCGCTCGTCCAGGGTCTTCAGGATGTGCACGACGTGGGGCCGCAGCTTCACGTCGCCGTCCTCCAGGAGGATGCCGTCCCAGACCGTGTTGTCGAGGTCCCAGACCACGCACTTGATGGACTGCTTCTCTTTCTTCTTGGCCGCGTGCACGGCCGCCGCGTGGCTGGCGTTTTCGAGGTCGATCATGGCTCAGAGCTCCTGGAATTCGAACCGGGGCATCACCATCTGCTGAACCTGGGTGCTCCCCTCGATGATTTCCATGACCTTGGCGTCGCGGAAGTAGCGCGAGACCGGGAAGTCGTCCGTACAGCCGTTGGCGCCGTGGATCTGCACCGCGTCCGTCGCCGCCTTGGCGGCCACGGTGGAGGCGAAGTATTTGGCCGCCATGGTCTCCATGAAGGCCCCGGGATCGTTCAGCTCCCGCAGGTAGCCGGCGCGGTAGCACATCAGGCGGGCGGCGCGGACCTGGACGATCATGTCGGTGAGCATGGCGCGGATGAGCTGGTGGTCGAAGATCGGGCCGCCGAACTGCTGGCGCTCGCGGGAGTACTCCAGGCAGGCGTCCAGGCAGGCCTGGGCGATGCCCACCGAGCCGCAGGCCACGCTGTAGCGGCCATGCTCCAGGGCCGCGGCCACCACGTGGGTGATGCCGAAGCCGGGGCGGCCCACCATGTGCTCCTTCGGGACCCGGCAGCCGTCGATGATCAGCTCACCCAGCATGGAGGCCCGCGTGCCCAGCAGCCCGCGGATGGGCTCGACCGTCAGCCCCGGCGTGTCCCGATCCAGCAGGAAGGCCGTGGGCTTGCCCTCGCACTGGACGAACAGGAGGAACACGTGGGCGATCTGGGCGAAGGTGATCCACCGCTTGCGCCCGTGGAGGACGTAGCCGTCGCCGTCCGGGGTAGCGGTGGTCTCGATGGACTTGGCGTCGCTGCCGGCGTTGGGCTCGGAGAGGGCGAAGGCGCCCAGGATCTCGCCGCGCACCATCCCCGGCAGGTAGCGCTCCTTGAGGCCGCGGTTGCCCCAGCGCACGATGCCGTGGCAGGCCATGTCGTGGACCGTCAGCAGCGAGCGCACGGAGGAGCAGCCCCGGCCCAGCTCCTCGGTGAGGACGCCGTAGGTGATCATGTCGAGGCCGGGCCCGCCCAGCTCCCGGGGGACGATCGATCCCAGCCAGCCGCGCTCGCCCAGCTTGCGGACGATCTCGGCGGGCAGCGCCTCCTCGCGGTCCCAGCGGCCGGCGTGGGGAGCGATCTCCGCGGCCACGAAGGCCCGGTACTCCTCCCGCGCCCGGCGCTGCTCGGCCGTCAGCTCGAGCTTCAAGCCTGAGCCGCCTCCGCCGCGGCGCCGCTCTTGCGCGACACGAGACTCGAGATCGCGTTGATCGAACGGAAGTTGTCGAGGTCGAGGTCCTCGTCTTCGACGCGGACGCCGAACTCCTTCTCCACGAAGGCCACGAGCTGCATGGCCAGGAGCGAGTTCACGAAGCCGAGGGCGAAGATGTCCTCGTCCGGCTGCAGGTCGTGGCTCTTGAAGAACCGCGACAGGAATTCCTTGATCTTGGTCTGGGTCTGATCCATACGGGTCTTCCTAGAGAGAGATGCCGTAGTCGTAGAAGCCCTTGCCGCTCTTGCGGCCGTGCAGGCCGGCGTCGACCATCTTCTTCAGCAGCGGGCTGGGGCGGTACTTGCTGTCGTTGTAGCTCTCGTACAGGACCTCGATCGAGTAGAGGATCGTGTCGAGGCCGATCAGGTCCGCCGTCTCCAGCGGGCCCATCTTGTGGCCGAAGCAGGTCTTGAAGAGCTGGTCCACCTGCTCAGGCGTGGCGACGCCGTCCTGCACCAGGAAGACGGCTTCGTTGATGGTCAGCATCAGCACCCGGTTGGAGACGAACCCGGGGAGGTCGTTGACCACGATGCAGTCCTTCCCCATCTGCTTGAGGAACTGGCGGGAGGTCTCGATCGTCTCCTCGCTGGTGTGGTGGCCGCGGATGACCTCCACCATGGGCTTGAGGGGGACGGGATTCATGAAGTGCATGCCGATGACCCGGTCCGGCCGCTTGGTGAGGCCGCCCACGCGGGTGATCGAGATGCAGGAGGTGTTGACGGCGAAGACGGCGCGCTCGGGGCAGATGGCGTCGATCCGCGGGTAGATCTCCTTCTTGATCTCCCACTTCTCGGGGACGTTCTCGACGATGTAGTCCACGTCCGCCAGGTCGTCGAGGCTGGTCGTGAACCGGATGCGGCCGAGCACGGCGTCGGCGCTCTCGGTCTTGGCGCCCTTCTGGAACATCCCCTGGAAGCGGAGGCTCTTGCGGATCTCCCCCCTGGCGCGCTCCAGGATCTCGTCGGAGACGTCCACCAGGACGGCCTCGTGCCCGGTCTGGGCGAGGTTCTGGCCCACTCCGACTCCCATCACGCCGGCGCCGATGACGCCGACTTTCTTGATTTCCATGTTCGCTGGCTCCCTGATGGTTCCATCGCTCTCCGGCTCCACCTGGAGCGGAGGGCGGATTGTATCTCCCCTCCTCTAGTGTGGATGAGGATGGAAGCGGGACAGGGCACGATGTTGGCCCGATCCTTGCTGAAGGACGGAAGCGGGTGGGGTCGGCATAACGGTCCGGCCGGCGTGGAAGGTCTGGGACGGTCCTCCACCACGCTGTCTCGGCCAAAGGAGGCTCCCTGGTTCTACTCCCTGGCAATTCTGGCGACGGGAAACTTCCTTCGCCCGGCCCCGCCTCTTCTTCATTTATAACGGCTCAGCCGTCTTCTTCCCCTCTCGCCCTCAACCACGAACGGCTGTAACCCGCGCCATCTCGAACGACGCCGATTTCCCTCCCAGGCCGATCCTGGTCGGACCGGGAGGCGCCGGCAGCGTCCCTAACACGATCCCCTCCCACGAAACTTCCACCGCTCCGCCCGCCTTGCGGAAGCGGAATTGCTGGTCCCGGAAGGGATCGAAGCCGGCGGGGAGTGGAAAAATCTGCTCACCGGCCACAGTAGATGCGAGAATCCATGCACCCTCCCGCCGCTCCAGGACCAGCCGGGCTCCCGACTCGCCGTCGAGCGCGGGGGCGATGGACCAGCCGCCTGACTCCCCGTCCACCCGGGCGTTGACGACCAGCTCGTACTCCGCGAAGGCCGGTCCCCGGACGATCTCCGATCCCGCGACCCGGAGCCGTCCTCCCTCTTCGACGAAGAGGTCCTCCCAGCCAGGGGTCAGGGCGAAGCCGGCGAATTCGGCGGCGTCCCTGCCGGCCACCAGCGCGACCCGGTCCGCCGGCCTTTCGAGCCGCCCCTGCCAAAGGAGCAGGCCGTCCAGGGTGAAGGAGCCCCGGAGGCCGTCCACCTCCACGCGCAGCAGGTGGTCCGCGGTTGGCGACCGGCTGGCGCTGCCGAGGCGCATCACCGTCCCCGCGCCGTCCTCCAGCTCGATCGCGAAGCCGCTCCCCCGGGCGGTCACCTCGATCAGGAAGGAAGAAGCCCCCACTTCGTATCGCGCGGCCTCCTCGGGACCCAGCCGGATCGGTCCAAGATCCGAGACGGTGGGCGGAATGGGCGCGGGCTGGGGCGTGGTGGTGGGGCCGAGGACGAGCATCCTCTCGCCCGCCCAGTCGAGCGGATCGATGGCCGGCACCCGGGCGCTGGAATCCGGGGACCAGCGGTGGTAGACGCAGTAGAGCTGCCGGTTGTCCGGCCCGCGTACCACGGAGTTGTGGCCGGGGCCGATCACCTCGCCGCCCGAGCGCAGGATGGGGAGCGCCGCCTGCTCCCATTCCTCCCGCGTCCCGAGGCCGCGCGCCGTGGCGTAGCCGATCCCGTAGGTGGGGTTCTGCCAGTTGCCGCCGCTGAACATCTGGTAGTAGAGGCCCTTGCGCTCCAGCACGAAGGACCCTTCGACGGTATGCCAGCGAACGTATCCCTTCTCCGGGCGGTTGGGGTGGTAGACGTGCCAGTCGTGACGCGGCAGGGTGACCGGCCGGGGGTCGCCGGCCAGGGTGAACGGGTCGAGCATGCGATCGCGGACCGTGCCCGTGCCGATATGGCTGCGCTCCAGGAAGTCTGTGGCATAGAACAGCCAGCGCTCGCCGTGGCGGTCCGTGAAGACGTGGGCGTCGATCGCGAAGGGCTCCGCGGTCAGCCGCCGCCCGGAGTCCTCGAAAGGCCCGGCGGGATGGTCCGCCACCGCCACGCGGATCTCCATGCGCTCCTCGTTGCCGACGCTGTAATAGAGATGGAAGCGGCCGTCGAGATAGGCCACCTCCGGCGCCCAGTAGCAGGTGTGCCCGCCCGGGAGCGGCTCCAGGGCCCCGGCGAGCGGCTCCCACCGGACCAGGTCCCGGGAGCGCATCACGCCGAACGCCCGGCCGTCGTGCCAGAAGCCGGTGCAATAGCCCCAGTACTCCCCCCGGTGCTTCAGGACGAAGGGGTCGGGGAAGGAGTGGGGGTAGACGGGGTTGAGATAGGACGCGGATGTCACAATTACCTCTCCCGTTTGTGCGAGGCGGTAGAGACGACCCAGCCCGTTTCAGAACGCCCTCCGCAGGCCACCCACGTCGGGTCGTCTCGAGTCGGGAAGGACGGTCCGTCCGGCCATCCCGTTCGGCGGGGCGCAGACGGCGATATCCCCTCGTCCTGTGATTGAGGAAATCCGCAGCGGCGTCTCCGTCCCGGAGACGACCCGACGTGGGAGACCTCCGTAGGGCGTTCTGAAACGGGCAGGGTCGTCTCTACCGCCTTCCCGGTAGGTCGTCCTGGATCGCGCATCTACCCCGCCGCCACGGAACGCAATTCTTCCATCTCCAGCCTCCCCACCGCCTCTTCAGGATTCGCCACATACCCCTGGAACCGTTCCACCAGCGGCGTGGCCTGCCACCGCCGCTCCGAGCCTTCCGGGGCCAGCGTATACAGGCCGAGGTCCAGCCGGTAATCCTCCAGGGGCTTCTTGCCGAAGCGGTAGCGCCAGTCGATCATCGTGAACAGCGGGAACCAGGTGTAGCCGAGGACCGGCACCCCCTCCGCCCGCAGGCTCCGGATGGCGCCCACCGACGTCTCCAGCCAGCTCGCACGGATGTCCACCGCGCCCCTGGCGCTGGTCTCCGTCACCATGATCGGGACCTGGTAGTGCCGCCAGTAGTCGCGGATCAATTCCATGAAGCCCGCGCCGTCCTGCTCCACCGCCTTCCAGGCCAGCCGCCCCTTCTTGTCCACCGTCACCTGCTGGGTGGACCACTGGGGATAGAAGTTCATGCCGATCACGTCCAGCGGGATGGCGCCGCGGCGGATGGAGGCCAGCTCGTCCGGCCCGGCGCCGTTGCGCAGGAGCCATGTAAAGAGAGGATGGTCCGGCGTCAGCCGGCCGGTCAGCAGATCGTAGGCGAGATAGCCCCGCCGCTGGTCCTCCACCGCCAGCGCCTGGAGGTCCTCCCGGGCGGCCCGGGCGAGGCCGGTGGCCTCCACGTGGACCATCAGGGCTCCCGGGTCCACCTCCTTAATGGCCGCGACCGTGCGCTGGATGCCCCGCACGAGTTGCAGCATGATGCGCAGGTAGCCGGCGTCGCCGCGCAGGTACGGGGGCCAGAGGCCGCGCTTGCCGCAGAACAGAGCGTTGACGATGGGCTCGTTCAGCGGCGTGTACCAGCGGATCAGGCCGGCGTAGCGCTTGGCGACCGCCCCGGCGTAGGCGGCGACGGCCTCGGGATATTCGTCGCTGGCGAACTCGCGGCGCAGCCAGAAGGGGCAGCCGTAGTGCATGAGGTCGAGGATCGGGTTGATCTTCAATTCCTCGACCATGTAGGGGATCACCTGGTCGGTCCAGCTCCAGTCGAACTCGCCGGGGAAGGGCTGGACGCGGTACCAGGGGATGCCCCAGCGGATGGCCTGGACGCCCAGCTCCCGGGCCAGCGCGAGGTCCTCGCGCCAGTGCTCGTAATGCCCCATGAGCTGGTATTCGTCGAGAGCCCGGTGACCGGGACGGATCTGAGGGACGAACGTGTCTTCGATGCCCGTGGCCCAGACGAATTCCTGGGGCCCGGGACCAGGCAGGAGGGGGTGCGACTTCAACTGCGTTTACCTCTTTGAGAGGGGCGGAGGATAGCACGAAATGCGGACCCCTCGCCGCGGCTCGCGTCAGGTCTCCAGGAACACCTTGCTGGCAGGGCAGCACAACCAAAGGAGACCAACCCTATGAAAGCGTTCCGCAAGCTCCTCTGTACCGCCGCCGTCGTCTCTGCCGTGTTCTTCTCCATCGGGCCGAGCCAGGCCCAGTCCCTTCCCGCCTGTTGCCAGAACTGTTTCAACCAGTACAGCGCCTGCCTCAATGCCTGTGGATGCTCCCCCGCCTACGACTGGGGAGGCTGCAGCTTTGCGCTGGATGGCTGCACGGCCCAGTGTCAGGCGCAGGGGATCTACTGCCCCCTGATCTGAGCAGGTCGGGAACGCCGGAACGGGGACGGAGGATTCGGCGGCCGCTCGATCCGCCGTCCCCCTGCGCCGCGGAAGACGAGGTCACATGCAGAAACCCGGAGCGCCACAGGTGACGGTACAAGCTCCTCCTGTCGCGCATCCGTCGCTGCACGCTCCGCAGGTGTTGAGGATCGTCGGAGCCCCGGTGCAATCCCTCGATTCGCCGTCGCAGTCCGTGGCGATGATGGTGGTACAGACGCCTGGGCCCGTCTCGGGTCCCGCTCCGACGACCTGATGGAGCGGTGATGCGAGCGCGCGCAGGGTCTCGCGGTGGAGAACAAGCTTTCCGAGCTTCTTCTTCATGACCTGCCTCCTTTGAGGTTGTGCCTACACAAAGGAGATGCGTCTTCGCGGGAAATTTTTCGCCGCTCCCGCTTCCCCCTCGCGGGGGGGGAGGGCTCTCCCCGCGAGGTACGGGGGTGTACCCGCGAGGGGGAGGGCTCTCCCTCTCAGTTTCCGGCCAGCCCCGCCGTTCCCGCGCCGCAGATGATCGAGCAGGCGGAGCGCACCCCGCTCAGCGGGATCTTCCCCGTCAGGACCGCCGCCACCCCCGCCGCGCCCGAGAGCTCCGCCGCGATTCCCGCCTCGAACCAGAGCCAGCGGGCGGCTTCGTACATCTCCTCGTCGGTCACCAGCACCACGTCGTCGACGTTCCCGCGGATGATCTCGAAGTTCATCTCGTGGCTGCGGCGCGGCGCCAGGGTGTTCGCCTCCGTGTAGATCCCGGGCAGCTCGACGACATGGCCCGCCCGCAGGCTCTCGGCGATCGTGGGCGCGCCCACCGCCTCGACGCCGATCACCCGCGCCCCGGGGCTCGTCCCCTTCACCGCCAGGGAGACGCCCGAGATCAGGCCGCCGCCGCCGATGGCCACGATCACCAGATCGGTCTCCGGCGCGTCCTCCAGGATCTCCAGCCCCAGCGTCCCCTGGCCCGCGATGACGTCCGGGTCGGCGAAGGAATGGATGTAGGAAAGGCCCTCCCGCCGCGCCGCCTCCAGGGCCGCCACGTTGGCGTCGTCCCAGAACTCCCCTTCCCACACGACCCGCGCTCCCCAGCGCTCCAGTTTCTCGGCTTTGGCCGGGGGCACGTTGTGAGGAAGGTAGATGGTTACCGGTACGCCCACCATCTTGCCGGCATAAGCAACTCCAAGTCCGTGGTTGCCACCCGACGCGGTTACGAGCCCTCGCTGCACTGTATCGGCAGGGAGGCGCAGCGTGTGGTTGACAGCGCCCCGCGTTTTGAACGAGCCGGTCATCTGCAGGTTTTCGAGCTTGAAGGTGAAGCGGCTGCCCTCCCCGCCGCCGGGAAGAGGCCCGGCATTCAGCAGGGGTGTACGGCGGACGTGGGGGCGGATGCGGAGGGCGGCGGCGTGGATCTCGGTGAGCTCGACCATGCCGCGGATGCTAGCAGGAGGCGGGCGGCGGAAGAGCGGAGAAAAGGGCGGAAGTTCCGCCTTCAGATCCGCTTGACTTACGCCATGATTACGCCTAATATACGCCCAGGGTGAAAACGACCCTGGATCGGTTCCAGAGCGGGAGAGAGCGAAAGCCATGGAAGCGGTCTGAGCGGCGCGAGGAGGTCGTCCACGGCCGTCCGGCCTTCCCCCTTTTACAGAGATCCCGGCGGGGATCTCAGGAGAGAATCCGCAGTGCGTACACCCATCATGAATGGTCTCGGCCAGGCGCTGCGCTGGCTGCGGGACCGGCAGGGAAAGAAGCAGTACCAGGTGGCCGACGCAGCCGGCATCACCAAGGGCATGCTGTCCGCCTACGAGACCGGCCGGCAGCGGCCTTCCCTCGAGACGCTGGAGAAGATCCTGGACACGCTGGGGTGCGATCTCAACGATCTGCACAACGCCATCCAGATCATCAACGGGCGTCCCGAGCAGATGAAGCGCAAGGGCGAAGGGCTGGGCGACGACGACGGAGGGTTCGAGGGCGGTCCCGAAAGGCCGCGGCCCGGCGGCGAAGGCCGGATGGACCTCCAGCGCGTGCTCGGCCGGCGGGGTCCGATCCCTCCCGAGGAGGAGCGGGCCATGGCGGACATGCTCTACGGCTTCCACCGGTTTCTCCGCTACCTGCACCAGAACCTGGAGCAGGCCCTTCAGCGGCGGCAGCCGGAGGAGCGCGGTACGGACGAGGACCTATAGAGGCGCGGTTTTCCGCGCCTCCTTTTCTTCACCTTCAACCGGCGAGAAGCCGGCCCTGGAGAACGGTCACCGCCTGCCCTCCCAGCTTCACCCGCTCCCCTTCCACCCGGACCCTGACGACGCCGCCCCGGGCGGAGGCCTGATAGGCCAGAAGCTCCGGCTTCCCCAGCCGGGAGGCCCAGTACGGGCCCAGGGTGCAGTGGGCGGACCCGGTCACCGGATCCTCATCCACGCCCGCGCCCGGCGCGAAGAAGCGCGAGACCATGTCGTACGGCCCCGCGGACGCCTGGGCGGTGATGATGACGCCGCGCACCGGCAACGAGGCGATCCGGCGGAAGTCCGGATCGGCGTTCCGCACCGCGCTTTCCGATTCCAGCTCCAGGAGGTAGTCGTAGCGGCTCTTGCCGACGAAGCGGGGCTGAGCGCCGACCGCCTCGGCGAGACCTTCCGGGGCCGGGGTCTCCTCGGCGGTCCGCGCCGGGAAGTCGAGCTCGATCCACTCCCCCGCCCGCTGGGCGGTCAACAGGCCGCTCAGGGTGTGGAACCGCGCCGTCTCCTCCAGCGGCAGGCGCCCCGTCTCCCAGAGGACATGGGCGCTGGCCAGGGTGGCATGGCCGCACAGCTCCACCTCCACGGCGGGGGTGAACCAGCGCAGCCGGTAGCCGCCGTCCTCGGGATGGAGGAAGGCCGTCTCGGCGAGGTTCATCTCCCGGGCCACGTCCTGCATCCACTGGGCGTCGCGGGGCTCCGGCAGCAGGCAGACCGCCGCCGGATTGCCGGCGAACGGGCGGGGGGTGAAGGCGTCGACTTGGTAGAGGTCGAGGTGCATGGGGAAAGGTTACCGCAGGCAAGAGGGAAAAAGGACACCAGGGACACCAAGGACACCAGGGACGACAAGGACAAATGGGAAAGCCCGTCCTTGAGGTCCTTGGTGTCCCTGGTGTCCCTGGTGTCCCTCCCCCGCTTTACACCACAAAGTCCTCTGACCTACAATCGAGCTTGTACCCGGCAGGAACTATCTCCGGGACGTTTTCGGTTACACTCTGCGGGACCGGGGCCCAACCCCTTCCCTACACGATTTTTCGAGGAGCGAGCAGGGTACGCAAGGCATGGGACTGTCCACCGAAGCTCCCGCCACCGCCGATCCGCGGACGGCGCCAGAAGATTTCAACGGGCTGCTCGCCGGGTTCCGCGACAAGCTCGACCGCGTCCTGGCGGCCTGGCTGGAGACCAAGCGCCAGGAGGCGGTCTCCCTCGGCTCCCCCGAGATGCTGGAGCTGATCGACGGCGTCGGACAGCTCGCGACCCAGGGGGGCAAGCGGGTGCGCCCGGCCCTCGTCTACTACACCTACCGTGCCTGCGGCGGCGCCTCCGACGAGGCCGCCCTCCCCCTCGCCCTGTCCACCGAGCTGCTCCACACCTATCTGCTGATCCACGACGACATCATGGACCACGCCGAGACCCGGCGCGGCCTGCCGGCGGCGCACGCGCGCTTCCGCGAGTCCCACCGCGCCCACGGGCTGCACGGCGACGCCGCGGACTTCGGCCGCTCGGTGGCCATCCTCCTGGGCGACCTGGCCCAGAGCTGGGCCGTGGAGCTGGCGGCGGAGTCCTTCCCCAAGGCGCCGGTCCCCCGCGAGCTGGCCCGCTGCTTCTCGGCCATGTGCCAGGAGGTCATCGGCGGCCAGTACCTGGAGCTGCTGGTGGCCCAGCGGCGCACCGCCAGCGAGGACGAGCTGCTGCGGGTGCTGCGCCTGAAGTCGGGGCGGTATACGGCGGAGCGGCCGATCCAGCTCGGAGCCCTGCTGGCCGGCGCGGGCGCGGAGACGCTCGCCGGTCTCTCGGCCTACGGCGCCGCCGTGGGCGAGGCCTTCCAGCTCCAGGACGACCTGCTGGGCATGTTCGGCGACCCGGGCACGGTCGGCAAGCCGGTGGACGCCGACCTCAAGGAAGGCAAGTTCACGTTCCTGATCCGCCACGCCCTGGACCGCGCCACCCACGACCAGCGGAGCGCGCTGGCGGCGGCCCTGGGCCGTCCCGACGCCACGGACGAGCAGATCGCGGAGGCGGTGCGGGTCCTGGAAGAGACCGGGGCCGGCCACGCGGTGAACGCCATGGTCGGCGAGCGGCTGCGCGCCGCCCGGACCGCCCTCGCGGCGCTGGAGCCGGCCCTGCGGCCGGACGGCCGCCTGTTCCTCGAAGGCCTGATCGACTACCTGCGGGAGCGCGAGCGGTGAGCGGGCGCGAAGCCGCGGCGGGCGATCCGGCGGCCCTGGCCGCCCTGGAGGCGGCCGGACCCGCCCCGCTGCCGGAGATGGAGCGGGACCGCAAGGCCGAGCACATCCGTCTGGCCCTCGACGACCGCATGCAGCTCGGCCGCAACGTCTTCGACGAGTACCGGTTCGAGCACGAGGCGCTGCCCGAGATCGACATCGAGGAGATCGACCTCTCGGTGGAATTCCTGGGCCGGCGCCTGGCCGCTCCCCTCCTGATCTCCTGCATGACCGGCGGCACCGAGCAGGCGGGACTGATCAACCGCAACCTGGCGGAAGGCGCCGAGCGCACGCGGGTGGCGGTGGGCGTGGGCTCCCAGCGCAAGGCGTTGGAAGATCCAGCGAAAGCTGATACCTTTCGCGTCCGCGCGGTCGCTCCTTCGGTTCCCCTGCTGGCCAACCTGGGCGCCGTCCAGCTCAACTACGGGATGGGCGTCCGCGAGTGCCGGCAGGCGGTGGAGATGATCGGGGCCGACGCCCTGGTCCTCCACCTGAACCCGCTCCAGGAGGCGATCCAGCCCGAAGGACAGTGCGATTTTTCGGGGCTGCTGCCGAAGATCGGCGAGGTGGCGAGGGAGGTGGGCGTGCCGGTGGTGGCCAAGGAGGTGGGCTCCGGCGTCTCGGAGTCGACGGCCCGGGCTCTGGCCGCGCGCGGCGTGCGGATCATCGACACCGCCGGCGTGGGAGGCACGAGCTGGGCCCGGATCGAGGCGCATCGCGCCGGGGACCTGGAGATCGGCGAGCTGTTCGCCGGCTGGGGCCTGCCGACTCCGGAGTCCATCCGCCAGGTGCGGCGGGTGGAGGGCGTGACGGTGATCGCCAGCGGCGGCATCCGCAACGGTCTCGACGCCGCCAAGGCCATCGCCCTGGGCGCCGACCTGGTGGGGATGGCCCAGCCCTTCCTCGGTCCCGCCACGGAATCCGCGGAACGGGTCGCCGAGAAGGTGCGGCGCACCGTCCGCGAGCTCAAGATCTGTATGTTCTGCCTCGGAGCGAAAACGATTGCGGAGCTGCAGCGTACCAAGCTCCTAAAAGGGTTGTGAGATGAGCAAGACCGCCAAATCCGTAGCCTCGGCCCCCCTGACCCGCGAGGAGCTCGTCAGCGCTCTCGCCCGGGGCGAGCGCCGGTTCCATGAGATCCCCAAGGACTTCCCCGCCGAAGAGGCGGCCGAGATCCGCCGCCAGGCCCTAGAGGAGGTGGCGCGCACGCCGCTCTCCAACATCGGCCACCACTCGCTGGACGTCCAGAGGGCCTCGCACCGCAACTGCGAGAACTTCATCGGCGTCGCCCAGATCCCCATGGGCGTGGTCGGCCCGCTGCGGGTGCGCGGCCGGAGCGTGGACGGCGACGTCTACGTCCCCCTGGCCACCACCGAGGCGGCCCTGGTGGCGAGCACGAACAGAGGCTGCGCCGCCATCCGCGAGGCCGGCGGCGCCGTCGTCCGCGTCGAGGACGTGGGCATGACCCGCGCGCCCGTCTTCCGCACCTCGGGCATCGTCCAGACGCAGCAGTTCCTGCAGTGGATCCAGGACCACGAGGACGACATCCGCCGGCTCACGGAGAGCACCAGCAAGTACCTGAAGCTGCTGGAAGTGCGGCCCTACGCCTTCGGCACCACGGTCTTCCTCCGCTTCCGCTTCGACACCGGCGACGCCATGGGCATGAACATGGTGACCATCGCCTGCGACCGCGCCGTCAACGAGCTGATCGAGCCCGGCACCGGCGTCCCCTGCATCGGCCTCTCCGGCAACTACTGTGTGGACAAGAAGCCGGCGGCGGTCAATTTCCAGGAGGGGCGCGGCAAGCGCATCTACGCCGAGGTCCTGCTGGAGCACCCGATCCTCCACCACATCCTGAAGACGGACGCCCGCAGCCTGGTCGAGGTGCAGTACCGCAAGAACCTCCTGGGCTCGATCGCGGCCGGCTCCATGGGCTTCAACGCCCACTACGCCAACGTCCTGGCGGCCTTCTTCATCGCCACCGGCCAGGATCCCGCCCACGTCGTCGAGGGCTCCATGGGCGTCACCTGCATCGAGCACCGCGGGCCGGACTCGGTCTTCGTCTCCGTCTTCCTGCCCGACGTCCCGCTGGGAGCGGTCGGCGGCGGCACCTCGCTCGACACCCAGCGCGAGGCCCTGTCCGTGCTCGGCGTCTCCCCGGACCCCGAGAAGCGGGGCGACGCGGTGACGCGGCTGGCCGAGATCCTCGGCGCCGTGGTGCTCGCCGGCGAGCTGTCGCTGATGGCCGCCTTCACCTCCAACGATCTGGCGCGGGCCCACGAGAAGCTCGGGCGCGGTGAGATCCCCAACCGGCTGACCACCTGACGAGCGGAGGCCGGGCTGATCCCCCGCAGCATCCTCCATCCCGGGGCCGGAACGGCGGCCATCGCCGTCTCCGCCCCGGGCAAGCTGATCCTGATGGGCGAGCACGCGGTCGTCTACGGCCGCCCCGCCCTCGTCGCCGCCATCGACGCGCGGCTCACGGCGCGCATCTCCCCCGCCCCGGGTGACGCCGTCCGTCTCGATCTCGCCTCCCTGCCCCACGTCGAAGAGATCTCCCGGGAAGCCCTGCGGGCCTACGCCCGGGCCGCCCGGGCGCGCTGGGAGGAGTACGCGCGCGAGCCCCGTCCCGAGCGCTTCCGCGCCGTGCGGGGGGACGACCCGGCCCATCTGGTGAAAGTCGCCCTGGGCGAGGTCCTGGAATCCCTGGGAGAAGCCGGCGGCGGTCCCGGCCTGTGGCTGCGGGTCGAGTCGGACCTCCCCATCGGCTCCGGCTTCGGCAGCTCGGCGGCCACCGCCACGGCGGTGATCGCCGCCTTCCTGGCCTTCCTGGGGGAAGAGGCCGATCCGGCGCGGATCGAGCGCCTGACCCTGGAGGCGGAGCGGCGCCAGCACGGCCTCCCCTCGGGGGTGGACGGCGCCACGGTCCTGCACGGCGGCCTGCTCTGGGCCCGCCGGCTCCCCTCGGGCGCGCTGGAGACCGAGCGGATCGCGGCGCGCTCTCCCCTGCTGTCCAACTTTCGGGTCCTGAACACGGGCATGCCGCCGGAGACGACCGGCGCGGTGGTGGCCGCCGTGCGCGGCCGGCGGGAGCGGGACCCGGGTTTGCATGAGATGCTTCTGGACCGCATCGAGGCCGCGACTCTGGGCTTCCGCGCGGAGCTCGAACGTGAGAGGGAGGACCCGGCCGTGATCCTGGAGTTGATCCGCGAGTGCGAAGCCCGCCTGGAAGAGCTGGGGGTCGTCCCCGAGGCGGCGCGGGATCTCGTCCGCCGGATCGAGGCCGAGGGCGGCGCCGCCAAGATCTCGGGCGCCGGATCGCTCGCCGGGCCTGGCGCCGGGTCGTTGCTGGTCTATCATCCTGATCCCGAGAGGATCTCCGGCTGGCATTTCTTGCAGCCGTTTCCCTTCTACCCCCTGCACCTCGGAGCCGAGGGGCTCCGCCGGGAGACCGACGCATGAGCAAGACCACTGTTTCCGCGCCGGCCAACATCGCCTTCATCAAGTACTGGGGAGCCCGCGATCTGGACCGCGCCCTGCCGGTGAATCCGTCGATCTCCATGACCCTGGAGAACTGCGTCACCAAGTGCACGGTGGATCTCCTGGGGCACGGCGGCGAGGACGAGATCTGGCTCGCCGAGCCCGGCGGCGGCTTCGGCACGCCCGAGCCCGAGTTCGCCCAGCGCGTGCGCGCCCATCTGAACCGCATCCGGCAGTGGGCCGGACGCACCGAGCCCCTGCGGGTGGCCACCCGGAACTCCTTCCCCACGGCCGGCGGCCTGGCCTCCTCGGCTTCCGGGTTCGCGGCCCTGACCCTGGCCGCCGCCGGCGCGCTCGGCAAGAAGGCCTCTCCCCACGAGCTCTCCCTGCTGGCCCGCCGCAGCGGCTCCGGCTCGGCCGCCCGCTCGGTCTTCGGCGGCTACGTCGAGTGGTCCGCGGACGAGAGCGACGACCAGAGCTACGCCCGGCAGCTCGCCCGGCCCGAGCACTGGGACCTGCGGGACGTCATCGCCGTGGTGGAGATCGGCCCCAAGTCGGTGCCCTCGCTGGAGGGCCACCGCCGCGCCGTCACCAGCCCCTATTACTCCAAGCGGCAGGAGTTGCTGCCGAACCGGCTGGACACCGTGCGCAAGGCCATCCGCGACCGGGACCTGGACGCGCTCGGTCCGGTGCTGGAGGAGGAGGCGGTGGACCTGCACCTGATCGCCATGTCCTCGCATCCCCCGATCTTCTATTGGAGCCCCGGCACCGTCGCGGTGCTGCGCGCCGTGCGCGAGCTGCGGCAGGAAGGGCTCCACGCCTGGGTGACCATGGACGCAGGCGCCAACGTCCACGTCATCTGCGACCCCGACTCCGAGGACGACGTGGCCGAGCGCCTGGAGGACCTGCCAGCGGTGGGCTTCGTGATCCGCGACGGCGTCGGTCCCGGCCCGGACATGGACTCGGAACACCTGTTCTGATCCTGTGGACGTCGTCCTCCTCAAGCTCGGCGGCAGCCTGATCACCGAGAAATCCCGGGCGGAGACCCCCCGCCCGGAGGTCATCGCCCGCCTGGCCGGCGAGATCGCGCGGGCGGCGCGGGAGATCCCCGTCCGCCTGATCGCCGGGCACGGCAGCGGCTCCTTCGGCCACGTGGCCGCCCGCGACTCCGGCATCGCCGGGGGGCTCCGCTCGCCGGACCAGCTCCCCGGCGTCTCCCGCACCCAGGAGCGGGCGGCGGCCCTGCACCGCCTGGTGATCCAGGCCCTGGAGGAGGCCGGCGCCCTCCCCTTCTCCCTCGCCCCCTCGAGCTGCATGGTCGCCGCGGGAGGCCGCGTCGCCGCCTTCCACGACGAGCCTCTCCTCCTGGCGCTGGAACGGGGACTGCTGCCGGTGCTCTACGGCGACGTGGTCCTGGACCGCGAGCGGGGCGTCTCCATCTGCTCCACCGAGACCGTCCTCGACGCTGTGGCCCGCCGCCTCCTGGAGCGGGGGCACACCGTTTGTAAAGCTCTATGGCTTGGAGAGACGGACGGCCTCTACGACGCCGAGGGGCGAACGATCCCCCGCGTCTCGGCCGCGGACGTCCTCGACTCCGTGGGCGATCCCTCGGGGGCCGACGTGACCGGGGGGATGCGGCACCGCATCGAGAGCGCGCTGGAGCTGGCGCGGTTGGGGGTGCCGTCGGTGCTGATCAACGGGTTGCGGGCGGGGGAATTGGAGAGGGCGTTGAAGGGAGAGGCGGTTCAGGGGACGGAGGTAGTTTAGGCTTCCTGAATGCTATCCTCCCCCCCGTGCGGGCGGAGACCACCATGAGAGAGTGGAGGATGGAGGACCTGGAGCAGCTCCTGATCGCTTCGAGCCGGACGTTCGCGCTCGCGATCCCCCTGCTGCCGGAGCCCACGCGGCGCGAGGTCACCATCTCCTACCTGCTCTTCCGCGTCGCCGACACCTTCGAGGACGCGGCGAGCTGGCCGCGCGCCCGGCGCATCGAGGCCCTGAACCGGTTCGGCGAGATCCTCCAGAAGCCGGAACCGGGCGAGATCGCGGAGGTCTCCCGCTACTGGGCCGAGGAGGTCCCCTGCGAGCAGCCGGGCTACCGCGACCTCCTCGCCGCCGTACCCTTCGTCCTCGAATCCTTCTTCGCCCTCTCCCCCGAAGCCGTGGAGCTGATCCGCGTGCACACCCTGCGGACCGCCGACGGCATGGCGGGCTTCGTCTCCCGCACCACGGACGTCGGCGAGCTGGTCCTGCGCGACCTGCCCGACCTGCGGGACTACTGCTACGTCGTGGCCGGCATCGTGGGCGAGCTGCTGACCGAGCTGTTCCTCCTCGGCCGGCCCCAGCTCGCGCCCGTGGCGGACGGCCTGCGGGAGCGCTCGCGGATCTTCGGCGAGGGCCTCCAGCTCGTCAACATCCTCAAGGATTCGGCCAGCGACGCCACCGAGGGTCGGCGCTACCTGCCCGAGGGTGTCGAGCGCGCCGAGGTCCTGACCCTGGCCCGCCGCGACCTCCAGGCCGCCAGCGAATACGTCCTCGCCCTTCAGCAGGCGGGGGCCGAGCGCGGGCTGGTGGCCTTCAACGCCCTGCCCGTGCGCCTGGCCCACGCCACCCTCGACCGCGTCGAGGCCGCCGGGCCGGGCTCCAAGCTCAGCCGTCCCGAGGTCTACGCCATCGTCCAGCGCATGAACCGCGCGCTCGACCAGAACGAGCCCGCCGTCGACTTCCTCCCGGCGGCGTGAAGGCCGTCCGGGCGGATTTTTGCTCCGCCGTCCCGCTGTTCTCCTGCTCCGAGGTGACCGCCGCATGAAACGCTTCTCAGCCCCGTTCCTCCCCGTCCTTCTCTTGCTGGCGGCCTGTGCCGGACAGACGCCTCCGAAGCCCACGGCTCCGCCTCCGACTCCCGCCAACGCCGTGCGGGTGGTGGCCGAGACGGTCCAGGATCCCCATTCCTTCGCGCGTCCGGACGAGGTCGCGGTCGAGCACCTGGTCCTGGACCTCAGCGTGGACTTCGCCCAGCAGCGGCTCGCCGGCCGCGCCAGCCTGCGCGTGAACAACAAGCTGGGCGCCGGGCGGGTGATCCTGGACACCCGGGACCTGGAGATCCGCCGCGTCACCCTGGACGACGGCAAGACCGAGGCGCGCTGGAAGCTGGGCGACGCCGTGGAGCTCCTGGGCCGGCCCCTGGAAGTCGAGATCGCCCCGGGCACCACCTGGGTCAACGTCGACTACGCCACCAGCCCCCAGGCCGCCGCCCTGCAATGGCTCACCCCCGCGCAGGCCGGCAGCCCGTCGCCGTTCCTCTACACCCAGTCGCAGGCCATCCTCGCCCGCACCTGGGTCCCTTGCCAGGACAGCCCCGGCGTGCGCATGACCTACGAGGCCACCATCCGCGTCCCCCCGGGGCTGATGGCGGTGATGAGCGCCGAGAACCCGACCCGGAAGAGTGCCGACGGCGTCTACAAGTTCCGGATGCCCCAGCGCATCCCCTCCTACCTCCTGGCCCTGGGCGTGGGCGATCTGGAGCTCCGGCCGCTCGGCCCCAACAGCGGCGTCTACGCCCTGCCCACGGTAGTCGAAAGGGCCGCCTGGGAGCTGGCGGACACGCCGAAGATGATCGCGGCGGCCGAGTCCCTTTACGGCCCCTACAAGTGGGGGCGGTACGACCTCCTGATCCTGCCCGCCAGCTATCCCTATGGCGGCATGGAGAACCCGCGCCTGACCTTCGCCACGCCCACCATCCTGGCCGGCGACCGCTCCCTGGTCTCGCTGGTGGCCCACGAGCTGGCCCACTCCTGGTCCGGCAACCTGGTGACCAACGCCACCTGGAGCGACTTCTGGCTCAACGAGGGCTTCACCACCTACTTCGAGAATCGGATCATGGAGGCGGTCTACGGCCGGCCCTACGCCGAGATGCTGGCCGTGCAGGGGCGTCAGGACCTCCAGGACGCCTTCGACGAGCTGGGACCGGAGAGCCCGGACACCACCCTCTACATCAACCTCGCCGGCCGCGATCCGGACGAGGGCACGGGCAACGTCGCCTACGAGAAGGGGGCGCTGTTCCTGCGGATGCTGGAGCAGTCGCTGGGACGGCAGAAATTCGACGCCTTCCTGAAAGGCTACTTCGAGAAGTTCGCCTTCCAGTCCATGGACACCGTCGGCTTCGTCCAGTACATGAACCAGCAGCTCCTGGGCGGCGACGAGGCGCTGGCCCAGAAGCTCCAGATCCAGCCGTGGATCTACAGTCCGGGGCTCCCCGCCAACGCGCCGCAGCCCCGCTCCGAGGCCTTCGTGCCGGTGGACCAGGCCGTCCAGGCCTTCGCCGCCGGGGCGCCGGCGGCCCAGATCTCCACCAACGGCTGGACCACCCACCACTGGCTCCACTTCCTGCGCACCCTGCCCCAGCCGCTGGACGCGCGGAAGATGGCGGACCTCGACGCCGCCTTCCGGCTCAGCGAGTCGGGCAACTCGGAGATCCTGAGCGCCTGGCTGATGAAGGTGATCGAGAGCCGGTACGAGCCGGCCTATCCGGCCCTGGAGCGCTTCCTCACCACCGTGGGCCGGCGGAAGTTCCTGCGCCCCCTCTACGCCGAGCTGGCGAAGACCCCCGCCGGCGCGGACCTGGCGCTGCGCATCTACGAGAAGGCCCGGCCGGGCTATCACTCGGTGTCGCGGAACACGATCGACGAGCTGTTGGGGTGGCGGGGGTAGGCTACGCGAATGGTGTCCTGGCGGCGGGACTCTGTAAGATTCGGGCAGGGAGAAAACGATCATGTCCATCCCTGGCCCCCATGGGCGTAGCGCCGGTCGTCGCCGGCCGGACCTGCCGTGCGGCTGAACGGCGCGTTCTGGAGCCTGTCCGCCGAGGAGGCCTTGCGGAGACTGGAAGCGGGCTCCGGAGGCCTCTCCGAGGCTGAGGCCGCGTCGCGGCTCGCCACGGCAGGCCCCAACCGGCTGCAGACGGCGCGGCGGACCACCACCTTCGAGCTCCTCGTCCGGCAGTTCGCCAGCCCGATGGTGCTGATGCTGGCCGCCGCCGCCGTCCTCTCCTTCGCGGTCCGCGAGACCCGCGACGCCGTCATCATCCTGACCATCCTGCTGGCGACCGGCCTCCTCGGGTTCTGGCAGGAGCGGGGGGCGGCGGACGCCGTCCGCAAGCTGCTGGCCCGGGTCGCCGTGCGGGCGCGGGTCGTGCGCGACGGACAAGAGCGCGAGACGCCGCTGGAGGAGGTCGTGCCGGGGGACGTGGTGATCCTGGCGGCCGGCGCCCTGGTGCCCGCCGACGCGCTGCTGCTGGAGGCCAAAGACCTCTTCGTCGACGAAGCCACCCTGACCGGCGAGACCTACCCCGCGGAGAAGCGGCCGGGCGCGGTGCCGGCCGACACCCCGCTCTCCCGGCGCGCTCCCGCCCTCTTCCTCGGCACCCACGTCGTCTCCGGCACGGCGCGGGCGGTCGTCGTGCGCACGGGCCGGGAAACCGAGCTCGGCCAGATCTCGTCGCGCCTCGCCCTCCACCGGCCCGAGCCGGCCTTCGAGCGCGGCATCCAGCGCTTCGGCTATCTCCTCATGCGGGTGACGGCCGTCCTGGTCCTGGGCATCTTCGCCGTCAACGTGTACTTCCACCGGCCGGTGATCGACTCCTTCCTTTTCTCCGTGGCCCTGGCCGTGGGGCTGGTGCCGGAGCTGCTGCCGGCCATCGTGAGCCTCAACCTCGCCCGGGGCGCCCGGCGGATGGCGCGCTCGAAAGTCATCGTCAAGCGGCTGACCGCCATCGAGAACTTCGGCAGCATGGACGTGCTCTGCGCCGACAAGACCGGCACCCTGACCGAAGGCAAGGTGCGGCTCCATTCCGCGCTGGCCCTCGACGGCTCGCCGAGCGACCG
>DASVAS010000088.1:0-115488 GCA_036376245.1 Thermoanaerobaculia bacterium
ACGTACGGGTAGGAGCGGACGACAAGGGGAGAGGGGATGCTTCCACCTCTCCCCAGGGACGCTGAATCTCCTTTCTACACCGAGCCGTTAGTAGGAGCACGCGTCCGGACAGAAGTACCCCTCGGGGGACGGAGGGGCGGCACAGCATTGCCTGGAAGAATCCCAACTGTAGTCGCAGCTCCTGTTGTCGTATTGATCGCAGTCAGGCGGGTTGGCCGAAGCGCAGATCTGGTAGCACGATGCCCACGTGGTTCCATAATCCGCCGGGTTGTAGCACCAGGTGCTGCCCGGCACAGCCTGACCGCTGCAACAATGGGTCTGGTAGAGCGTGTCGTCGACCCCGCCGTCAGGAATACAGGCGCTCGCGCTGACCTGTCCTGTGGCGCCTGCCAGATGCACGAGCAAAGCCGCTGTAACGAGGAGCAGGACGCGCATACGAGTGAACCTCTTCGACATTGAGCCGTCTCCTGTAGAACGCCGGAGCTCTCCATGAGCTCATGCGCGAGCCCGATCAGGCCCTCTGCTCATAGTGGTGCCTGACTCTGCGCACAAAGAGCCACTATAGCCTTGACGAATATATCCACCATGGCTATATTGGAAGCATGACGAACGATCGCGAGCTGATCGACGACCTCCTGCCTCTGCCGCCGGCCACCTTCCACATCCTCCTCGCGCTCCTCGACGAGGAGCGCCACGGCTACGCCATCATCCAGGACGTCGAGGCGCGGACTCAAGGCGAGCTGCGCATGAGCGCCGGCACGCTCTACCGCTCGATCGCCCGCATGGTCGAGCAGGGCCTCATCGCCGAGGTGACGAAGCGCCGCGCGGCCGACGACGATCCGCGGCGGCGCTACTACCGCGTCACCCCCTTCGGCACCGCCGTCGCGCGCGCCGAGATGAGGCGCCTCGCGGATTTATTGCGGATGGCCCGCGCGCGCGGGCTCAAACCCGAGACGCCGTGATGCGCCTCTACAACGCGCTGCTGCGTCTCTATCCCGCGTCCTTCCGGGCCGAGTACCGCGAGGAGCTCTGCTACGTCTTCGCCGAGCGGGCGGGCGAGCTCACCGGTCCCCTGGCCTCGCTGCGGATCTTCCTGGCGGCGCTGGCGGACGTGATCCCCAACGCCGTCGCGGCGCACTGGGACGTCCTGCGGCAGGACCTCGTCTACGCCGCGCGCTCCCTGTGGCGCACGCCGGGCTTCGCGCTCACCGCCGTTTTCGTGGTCGCGCTCGGCGTCGGCGCCAACACGGCGGTGTTTTCGCTCGCCGACTTCGTCTTCGTGCGGCCGCTCCCCTATCGCGACGCCGACCGGCTGGTGAAGATCTGGGAGCAGACTCCCGGGTACACCCGGATGGAGGCGTCGCCGGCGAACTATCGCGATTGGAAAGGGATGACGACGTCCTTCTCGGAGATGGGGGCGTACGCGGCGGGCTGGTCGGCGAACCTCGTGAGCGGCGGCGAGCCGAGACGCATCGAGCTTATGATCGCCACACCGGAGGTGCTGCCGATGCTGGGCGTCACGCCTCTGATCGGCCGCATCTTCACGGCGCGGGACGCGAAGGCCGGCGGCGTCCTCCTGCTCAGTCACGCGCTCTGGCAGTCGCAGTTCGGCGGCGACCGCAAGGCCGTGGGCGCCACCGTCCGCATCGACGGCGTGCCGCACACCGTGATCGGCGTGATGCCGGCCTTCTTCCAGTTCCCCAGCCGCTCCATCGAGGCGTGGAAGCCGCTCCAGTTCGTCGAGGACGACTACAGCGAGCGCAACAACAATTACCTGGAAGTCCTGGCGCGGCTGCGGCCGGGCGTCTCCCATGAAAAGGCCAACC
The DNA here is from genome assembly GCA_036376245.1 of Thermoanaerobaculia bacterium. Taxonomy (GTDB): domain Bacteria; phylum Acidobacteriota; class Thermoanaerobaculia; order Multivoradales; family UBA5704; genus DATARR01. Next base: position 1,827 of record DASVAS010000088.1, read on the forward strand.
GGGAGCTGGCCGTCGTCAGCTCCCGCCTGGAGCGGCAATATCCCAAGGAGAACCAGGACGTCGGCGCGGCGGCGCGCGGGTTGCGCGACGACCTCTCGGAGCGCGCGCGCCTGCTCGTGCTGGCGCTCTGCGGCGCCACCCTGTGCATCCTGCTCCTCGCCTGCGCGAATCTCGCGAGCCTGTTTCTCGCCCGCGGCGCCCATCGCGCCCGCGAGCTGGCCGTCCGCTCCGCGCTCGGCGCCGGACGCGAGCGGCTGGTGCGCCAGCTCATCACCGAGACCGTGGGGATCGCGCTGGTCGGCGGCATCTTGGGAGTCGCCGCCGCCGCCGCGGGCCTGCCACTGCTGGCGCGCCTCGTCCCCACCACGCTTCCCATCGCGGAGCACGCGACCCTGGACCTCCGTATCCTCGGGCTCGCCCTGGGGTTCGTGCTCTTCACCGGCTTCGCCTTCGGGCTCGCGCCCGCCCTGCGCGCGGGACGCAGCAGCGCGCTCGACGCCCTGCGCGGCGGCGCGCGGGCGGCCGGCGGACGCACGCGGCGGTTGCGCGCCGCGCTCGTCATCGTGGAAGTCGCCGCGTCGGTCGTGCTGCTCGTCGGCTCGGGGCTCCTGATCCGCGCCGTCTGGCGCATCCAGGCCACCGATCCCGGGTTCGCCGCGGACAACCTGCTGGCGCTGCAAACCGCTCTCCCGCTGCCCAAGTACGAGGCGACCGCCCGGCGCGCGCAGTACTACAGCCGCGTCCTGGAGGACGTGCGCGCCCTCCCCGGGGTGCGCAGCGCCGCGTACATCACGGGCTTGCCGATGTCGATGCGCGGCGGCATCTGGCCGGTGGCGCTCAAGGGCGAGGAAGTGATCCGCACCGACGCCAACAGCGTGAGCCTCCGGTATGTCACCCCGCGCTACTTCGCGACCCTCGGCATCCCCCTGCTGCGCGGGCGCGACGTGGCGGAGACCGACACCCGCGAGCAGCCGTTCGTCGCGGTGGTGAGCGAGTCGTTCGCGAAGCGCTTCTGGCCCGGCGAGAACCCGCTCGGAAAACGTTTCAATCTGGCCTTTGACGAGCGCACAGTCGTGGGCGTGGTGGGCGACGTCCGGGTGCGCGGCCTGGAGCGGTCGAGCGAGCCGCAGGCGTACATGCCGTACCAGCAGGTGGCCGACGGCGCGCTCGCGGGCTACATCCCCAAGGAGCTCGTGGTGCGCACCGCGGCATCGCTGGACCCCACCGATCTGACGCCGAGGATTCGCGAGATCGTCGAGTCGGCGGACGCGGAACAGCCGGTCTCGAACGTGCGCACGGTGTCCGAGATCGTCGCCGAGGAGACGGCGTCGCGCGTGACGCAGCTCCGCCTGCTCGGCGCCCTCGCCGGGATCGCGCTGCTGATCGCGGGGCTCGGCATCCATGGGCTGCTCACCTTCACCGTCTCGAAGCGCTCGCAGGAGCTGGGCGTGCGCCGGGCACTGGGGGCGCCGGACCGGGGGATCATCGGCCTGGTGCTGCGCGAAGGGCTGGCGCTCGCGCTGATCGGAATCGCGATCGGCGTCGCCGTGGCCTACGCCGCCGCGCGAGGCATGGGCGCGCTGCTCTACGGGGTCCGCCCTGAAGATCCGCTCACGCTCGCCGCCGCCACGGCGCTCTGTCTCGCGACCGCCCTGGTGGGCTGCCTGCAGCCCGCGATGCGGGCCGCCCGCGTGGACCCGCTGTCGGCGCTACGCGAGGAATGAGAGGACTCTATGGCCAGAATCCGATCGCTGTGGATCACCCTCGCGTTGATCATCGTGGCTGTCCCCTCCCCGGCGGACGAGTTGGAGGGCCTGTGGAAAGCGAAACGATGGTTCGGGCCTTTCGCCCGCGGTCCCTTGGTGATTCAACGGACGGGGACGGCCTACACCGCCGAGATGATGGGACGGACGCTGACCGTCCGCGTCGACAAGGACGAGCTGTCCTTCGACCTGCCGAACGGACAGGGATCGTTTCGAGGCGAGATGCAGGCCGGAGGCATTCTCGGCCATTGGTTTCCACCGGCGTCGGTGATCCACGGCTCCAGGTACGCGTCGCCCGTCCAACTGAAGCCTGAAGGCCCTGACCGGTGGAGCGGGCAGGTCGTGCCCTTCGAGGACATGTTCACCTTGTATCTCCTGGCGCGGAAACGGCCGGACGGATCGCTGAGCGCCCTGCTGCGCAATCCGGAGCGCGACTTCGGCGCCTGGCTCGGCGTCAAGCGCATCGCGCGCGAGGGCAACGCCGTCAAGCTCATGGGCAAGCGCGCCGGACAGAAGGAGGAACGCGAGCTGGCCAGCGGGACCTACGATGCGGAGAATCAGGTGATCACCCTGGCCTTTCCGAATCGGGGCGGGACCTACGACTTCCGCCGCGACGACGAGCAGAGCGATTTCTATCCGCGCGGCAAGAACCCGGGGCGCTACGTCTACCGCCCGCCGCTGGCCCGCGACGACGGCTGGCCCACGGGGACCCTGGACGAGGCGGGCATCGATCGCGCGGGCCTCGAGAAATTCATCCAGATGATCCTCGACACGCCGATCGATGCGGTGGACGCGCCGGAGGTCCACGGCGTCCTGATCGCGCGGCACGGCAAGCTGGTGCTGGAGGAATATTTCCACGGCGAGCACCGCGACAAGCCGCACGAGACGCGCTCGGCCGCCAAGAGTCTGACGGCGACGATCGTGGGCGCCGCGCTCCAGGCCGGCGAGCCGCTCGAGTTGTCGACCCCGGTCTACGGCACGATGATGGGAGGCGCCCTGCCGCCGGACCTGGAGCCGCGCAAGCGCGCCATGACCCTGGAGCACCTGCTGACCATGTCGTCCGGGTACTTCTGCGACGACACCAATCCCGACGCGCCCGGCAACGAAGACGCGATGCTCGATCAGAGCGAAGAGCGGGACTACTACCGCTACACCCTGAAGGTCCCGATGGAGTCGGCGCCCGGGGAGAAGGCCGTCTATTGCAGCATCAATCCCAACCTCGCGCTGGGCGTCGTGGGCCAGGCGATGGGTGAATCGCCGCTGGACGTTTTCGACCGCCTGCTCGGCGGACCGTTGAAGATCCACCGCTACGGGTGGCCTCTGGACGGCGCGGGCCACCCCTACGGCGGCGGCGGCGCGCAGTTCCTGCCGCGCGATTTCATGAAGCTGGGCCAGCTCATGCTCAACCAAGGGACGTGGCAGGGAAAGAGGATCCTCAGCCGCGACTTCGTGACCAAGGCGTCCTCGCCTCTGTATCCCTTGCGGGGCCTTACGTACGGATACCTCTGGTGGGGCGTCGACTATCCGTACAAGGACCGCACCGTGCATGGCTTCTTCGCCGCGGGCGCCGGCGGCCAGATCGTGATGGTGATCCCGGAGCTCGACCTCGTCGCCGCCGCCTACGGCGGCAACTACAGCAGCCGGGCCACGTTCAACTTCCAACGGGAGTACGTACCCAACTACATCCTTCCGGCCGTGAGGTGACCGTGGCACGGAGAGCGCCGCGGAATCCGACGGCGAAGACAGCGGGCTCCCCTCGCTGGCAGCCAGGAGAGGAGCCCGTTGCGGTCAGCACCACCAGGTGAGAGTTTCCGGATCGCAGTAGCAGACGCCCGTACCGCCGCCCAGCCAGGTGCAACTCCACGCCTTGCCGGGAGCATAACAGGGGCGGTTGTCGATGTTGTTGCAGATGGGCAGAGCCTGCGCGGGCTTCGGGACCGAGGCCAGAGCAGTCAGCGCCAGAGCGAGGGCGGCGAGGGTGAGGCGGCTTGAAATCTTCATGTGGATCTCCTTTTGCTTGTCGTTTCGCCTTGATGGCGGCAGTTTTGATCCTGCTGATCAGTAGATCGCAATCGGGGAGGAAAACCCGTCAACCGGTTTCTCCCCAACCCGCTGTCGGATCTCGCCCTCTTCCTTCGTCCTAGGGACAGCCACCGCCGCGATGGACGCGGCGGACGGCCCCAGGAGGAGCAAGTCATCATGTCTACCAATACCGTCCGGCTTCACCGCGTGCTGCGCGCGACCCCGGAAAGAATCTACCGGGCGTTCCTCGACGCCGACGCCATGGCCAAGTGGCTGCCGCCGAACGGCTTCACCGGCAAGGTCCACCATCTGGATGCGACCGTCGGCGGCACCTACAGAATGTCGTTCACGAACTTCTCCACCGGCAACAGCCACTCTTTCGGCGGCGAGTATCTCGAGCTGGTGCCCAACGAACGCATCGTGCACACGGACAAGTTCGACGACCCGAACCTGCCCGGAGAAATGCGGACGACCATCTCCTTGCAGCAGGTATCCGTCGGAACCGAGCTCAACGTCGTCCAGGAAGGAATCCCCGAAGCCATTCCGCCCGAGGGCTGCTATCTCGGCTGGCAGGAATCGCTCACGCTGCTGGCGCAACTCGTCGAGGCGGAGATTCCTGAATAACTCCCATAAGGAGCCCCTCCATGTTGAAAGACAGCAAGGCCTTCAGCGGATTTTCGGTGGACGACATCCCCAAGGCGAAGGAGTTCTACGGCCAGACCCTCGGCCTGGACGTTTCCGAGGACCAGGGCATGGGCATCTTGAGCCTGCGCCTCGCGGGCGGGACGACGGCGATCATCTACCCCAAGCCCGACCACGAGCCGGCGACCTTCACCATCCTCAATTTCCCTGTGCCGGACGTCGAGGAGGCGGTGGACCAGCTCAAGCAGCGCGGCGTGCGCTTCGAGACCTACGACGAGCCCGGCCTGAAGACGGACGACAAGGGCGTCATGCGCGGCAACGGCCCCACCATCGCGTGGTTCAAGGACCCCGCCGGCAACATCCTGTCGGTGATCGAGGAATCCTGACCCGCCCGGGCCCCCGCCCGCTCCGTCCTCGCGACAGATGTCCCCCGCGGACGATCTTCCGTGATATTTTCTCGCCCGGAGGGGACCCCGTCCCCTCCATGGGCTCACCATGCGCGACGGAATTCTCCCCAACACGGATCCGAGGCCTGGATGGATGGCCGCGGCCGGATTGCACGCCAGCGTACAAAAACCCATAATTGTACGCATGAGTACAAACACCGCGTGGGGGGCTTTGACGGCGGACATCGTCCGCTCCCGGGACATCCAGGACCTCCGCCAATGGCGGGACGACAGGCTGCACGCCGTCTCGCGGCGGCATCAGAAGGCAGGCTGGATCCGCGCTCCCTACGCCGTCACCGCGTGGGACGAGTTCCAGACCCTCCTCTCCAGCGTGGACCAGGCCCCCCGGCTGATCTTCGACCTGCGCCTCCAGTTCTACCCCCATCACCTCCGCATCGGCGTCGGCATCGGGGAGATCACCGGGCTGCCGAAGAAGCGGGAACGGGTCAACGCCGCCCTGGGAGGGCCGGCTTTCGAGAACGCGAGAGCGGCCCTCGACAGCCTCCGGAAGAACCGCAAGAACGAGACCCTGACGGCCTTTCAGTCCGGGGACCCGGACCTGGACCTGGCCCTGAACCTGATCTACCAGCTCCACGACACGCTGCTGCGGCAGGTCACGCCGCGGCAGTGGGAGACCATCCTGGCCTACACCGCCTCCAGACGCCAGGACCTCGGAGCCACCGGCGGCCGGATGGGCCTGAGCGCCTCCACCGTTTCCCGCAACCTCCAGCGCGGGCACTACTGGCGGATGGAGCAGACCGTCCAGGGAGTCTCGGAGCTCTTGCGCTCTGACTTCTTTGCACGCCAACGTACAATTTCCTGATTTTGTACTCCACGATGCAATCCAGCGGGTTCCTGACCTTCCTCGCGCTCTTCCTGGCCTACATGGCGGCCCAGTTCCCGCTGCAGACCTCGTGGATCCTCGCCAGGAAGCAGCAGGGCGCCGCCGCCGGCTACCTGGCGCACGGCGGCGTCCACGCCCTCCTCGCGGCGCTCTGCCTCGCCCTCTTCTCGGACGCTCCTCTCCTCTCGTGGACCGCCCTTCTCGTACTCCCCGGCCTCGTCCTTTTTCACCTGCTGGTCGATCTTCTCCGCCGCCGGCTCCCGGACGGGCTGTGGGTGTTCCTGGGCGAACAGGCTCTGCACATCTCCGGCCTCGCCGTGGCCGGAGCGCTCCTGACGCCGCCTCCCTACCAGGAGCTGAAAGCCCTGGCCGCGTGGTTCCTGACCGTGCGGGAAAAAATCCTTTTCGCCGCCGCCGTCTACATCGCGGTGATCTTCGCCGGCGGCCACCTGATCCGCTACTGCGTCCGCCTCCGCTTCAAAGAAGGAGGCCCACAGAAGGTGGCGAAGAACCTGGCGGCGGGGATGTACATCGGATGGGCCGAGAGGTTCCTGGTGCTCACCGCCCTCCTGTGCCGCTCGCCGGAAGCGGTCGGATTGATGCTGACCGCGAAGTCGATCGCCCGCTTTTCGGAGCTCAAGGACGACGACAGCGCGGAGTACTTCCTGCTCGGGACCCTCCTCAGCCTGAGCCTGGCGCTGGCCGGTGGACTGCTCCTCTACCGGCTGCTCTACGGCACCCTCTCGCTGAAATAGCGTGCTCCCCCCGCCCGCTCCGCGGCGCCGTCCCGGAGCGGGCGGGCCAGGGGCTCAGTTCGGGTGCGGCACGAACACCTGCTTCTCGGTCGGCACGGCCAGCATGACGCTCCGGAGCACGTTCAACTGGCGCGGCCCGAACTGGTCTCTGGTCTTGATGCTCACCGCCCTGGGCATCGCGGGCAAGGCATAGATGGCCAGGTGAGTCTTCGCGTCGAAGAGCTCAGGAGGCTTCTCGTCGCTCCGCTGCTTCCTCACCGGCGTGCAGAAGAAGAGGGGCTTGCCCACCTGGCCGGTGCGTGATCCGAACTGGTCGCCGAGCTTGACCACCGGCAACGTCGGCGCGGTGTTGACCGTGATCACCTCGTAGCACTTGTAGTGATCCAGGTTTTTGGGGAACTGGCTGCCGGCGTGGCTGGTCTTGTGGGTCGGCACCAGCAGGAAGCGGGGGTCGCGGATGTCGACGCTGTGCTGTCCGAACTGGTTGCGGAAACGCACCGTCCTCCGGGGTTCCGCCTGCGCCTGCTTCAAGGTGTACCAGGTGAGGTGAGCGTTGGTGTCCTTAATGCCGACTTGAGTCGAGCCATGGACCTTGCGGGTGGCGTTGGAAAAGTGGGTGATCGCCACCACCTGGCCCTTCTTGGCGGCGGGATCGAACTGGTCGGTGAGGCGGACGGCGAAGCTCACATCCACCTGTTGCACTGTATAGACCTGGAAATGATCCAGACCGGCGGCGCCGGCGGCGAGGGTCAGGACGAGCACGAAGGCGAACGCGGTGGTGGACGAGAACGAGCGCTTCATAAGGGCTCCTTTCAGCCATCCATGGCGGAACGCGCCTCTGTATCTCAGACATTCATCTTTCCGAGTCTCCACCCGCCGGGAGGCGGTGTCAAGGCCTGGGAAGATCCCGTGGTTCTGTTGGGGCGTTCGGAGTAAAATTGGAGACTGCTGAAGGAGAGAACGGCTTAGACATATCGAAACGCCGAGATCTGTCGCTTACCAATCATGTCTGGCGGCAACTGGAAAGAGATGTACTACGCGGGCTGCAAAGGCGACCTGGCGTTGGTCGAGTACCACGTCAAGGCGGGAGTCGACGTCAACTACGCGCATCCGGAGTTCTTGACCACACCGCTGGTCGCGGCCATCCTCGCCAAGCGAGAGGAAGTCGCTCTCTACCTTCTGGATCACGGGGCGATCCCGGACCTGTTGTCCGAGCTCGACGGCGTTACGCCCATCCAGGCGGCCAGAACGGCGGGGTTGCAAGCCGTAGAAGACAAGCTGTGCGAGCTTGGCGTTCCCAGGCCACCCGTCCAGCGGAAACCGAGAAGTTGGCTGAGCCGGCTACTGGGGCGAGGCGGCGCCTGACAGTAGCGGGACCGTCCCGGAGCGGGGCCATTCTCTGGGGGGCTCTCACGCACCGCCGGGCTCCCCTCACTCCCCATTCGCCCCGTGGATTGCATCACAGGGCTCGCGGACGGAGCCCTTCGGGAACCGGAACGAGACATCCTCCCCGGTTCCCGCGGCACGGCACCCACGGGATACATCGCTCGGCTCGCGATCTGCCCCATTCTCCCCGAGAATCCCAACGTTCTCCCCGCATTCCGCAACACAGGGATCTCGGGGAGCAGCATTGCCGTCGCGAGCCGCACCATTCTCCCCACGGGACGAGCGTTGCTACCCGGAATCCCGGCGCCGCGGATCTCGGGGCGAACGATGCGCCCCGCTTTCTTGGTGTTGCGTACCGGAGTCCGGGACGCTCGCGAGCGTTGCCTTGTGTTGCAAACGCGAGGGAGGAAGGTCACCGAAGCGATCCCTGTGTTGCGGGAATCGTCCGCTGGAGGGCGGGAACGCGGGCCGATGCTGCGTCCCGGCTTCGCGGCGTCACAGGTCGTCGGGGGAGGAGTCCGTCTCGATCTTCCTGTATTTCGTCGTGACTCTGCCGCCGCCGAATTTCTCCAGGGCGAGGACGTCCTCGAACGTGAGCTGCCGGAGGATCCGGAACAGACTGCTGCGGTCCGGCTGGTAGCCGAGAACCGCGCAGACCTGATTGCGGTCGAAGACCTCGGGCAGGGAAGCCAGGGCTTCCAGGACCTCCTCCCGCAGCTCGCCGGCTCCGCGCCGACGCTTTGGAGGGGCGGCCGGCGCCGGTCTCGGCGGCGGCTCGTCCCGCGCCGGAGGGGGCGCGGTCTCCGGGGCGGCGGGAATCGCGAGCTCCATCCCCTCCCCGGACCGGGCCTTCCAGACCAGCTCCAGCGCCCGCATCTGCTCCCGGTATCCGACCTCCAGAAGCTCGACGCCCGCCCGGAACTGCTCCTCGAGCCGCCGCTTGCGTTGCTCGTACTCTTCGCGTGTCATGTTGGTACCGCAGATTGCAACATGAGCGGGGTTGCAACGCAAGGGGAAAGAACGGCCCCTTGATTCGAAGCACTTTGCAATGCAAAGCGCTGCGCTTATTCGGGGGATTACGAGGCCATATAAAATCCCGAGCGGATGAACAAGACGAAGCGCGCGCATCTCCCGGCCATCCCGCCGATCCCGGCGATCCTCGCCTCCATCGTCAGCGTGCAGGGCGGCGCGGCGCTGGCGAAGGGCCTCTTTCCCGCGCTGGGAGCGACGGGAACGGTGGGACTCCGCGTCGCCATCTCGGCGGTGATCCTGCTGGCGGCGTTCCGGCCGCGGCTGCGCCAGACCACGGCGGCGCAGTGGCGGGCGGTGATCCCGTACGGCGTGGTGCTGGGGGTGATGAACGTGGCGTTCTACCTGGCGCTCTCGCGGATCCCGCTGGGCCTGGCGGTGACGGTGGAGTTCATCGGGCCGCTGGGGGTGGCGGTGTTCGGATCGCGGCGCGCGGTGGACGTGGCGTGGGTGGCGCTGGCCGCGGGAGGGATCGCGCTGATCGCGCCGTGGGCGGGCGGCGGAGCGGACGCGCTGGGCGTGCTGCTGGCGCTGGCCGCGGGCGCGTGCTGGGCCGCGTACATCCTGCTGGGCGGCCGGGTGTCCCGGATGATCCCCGGCGGCGCCCCGGTGGCGACGGGGATGATGATCGCCGCGTTCGTGGCGGTCCCCGCCGCGGTGGCGACGGGCGGGTTCGCGCGGCTGACGCCCGGACTGTTCGCGGCGGGGATCGGCGTGGCGCTGCTGTCGAGCGCGATCCCCTACACGCTGGAGATGATCGCGCTGAAGGAGCTTCCCGCGCGCACCTTCGGCATCCTGATGAGCCTGGAGCCCGCCGTGGCCGCGCTCGCCGGCCTGGTCTTCCTGCACGAGGTCCTGTCGCCGCGGCAGTGGCTGGCCGTGGCGCTGGTCATCGCCGCGAGCACGGGGTCGACGCTGACCTCGCGCCGCGCGGAACAGGTCGCCGAGGGCGAATCGGGGGAGGGATGGCAGGGAGGGTGATCCGTCCCGCTTGCTCGCCGTTCCTGCCATCTTGCTCCCCGGCGGGCACGCTGGACCGGCGTCCAGTTTTGGCGGACAATCCCGTGACACCCCTGGTTGTCCGCGCTGTGCAGGAGGCGGTGCCCCTTCGATGAGCTACGTTACAGTCATCTGGTCGGTCCTGGGGGCCGGCTCGTTGCTGCTGGCGGTCATGTACGGGCTGGTGTGGGCGATGGACCGCACGGCCCGCCCGAGTCTGGCGTTTGCGTTCGAAAGCCTGTCTATCGTCGGCTCCGTCGTGGTCGAGCTCGGCATGATGTACTCGACCACGCCCGGGGAGTGGGGGGAGTGGGTGCGGTGGGCCCAGATCCCCATCTTCGTGCGGACCGTCGCCCTGGTCGCCTTCATCCGGTTCTACTTCGGCACCGGCAGATCCTGGTTGATATGGACCATCGTCGCGGCCCGGTCGATCGTGTTGATCGCGGGCTTCCTGACCGATCCGAACTTCAACTTCGTCCGCATCGACAGCATCGATCGCATCCCGTTCCTCGGCGAGCAGGTGACCGTCGTCGGGCAGGCCGTCGTCAGTCCGTACCAGTGGTTCGCGACCGCCGCCACCTATCTGGTCCTCGTCTTCGTGCTGGACGCGTCGATCACCCTGTGGCGCCGCGGAACGCACGAGGCGCGCCGAAAGGCCATCGTGATCGGCGGAGCGATCTTTCTGGCCTGGATCCTCGCCTCCACCTTGTCCCAGCTCGTGATCTATGGAATCGTAAGTCTACCCGTGCTGATCTCGCCGCCGGATCTGATCGTGATCGCCGCGATGACGTTGGAATTGAGCCGCGACACCCTGCGCGCTTCGCGCCTGGCGGCCGAACAGGCCAGGACGCGACAGCAACTCGAGGAGCTGCAGCGCGAGCTCACGCACGCCGGCCGCGTCTCGGCGCTGGGCACCTTGTCGTCGTCGCTGGCGCATGAATTGAGCCAGCCGCTGACCGCCATCCTGATGAACAGCGGATCGGCCAATCGGTTGCTGAACATGCCGGACCCGGATCGCGAGGAGCTGCGCGAGATACTCGGCGAAATACGCCGCGACGGCCAGCGCGCCGTCGAGGTGATCGAGCGTCTGCGCGCGTTGCTCAGGAGGGGGAGCCTGGAATTCGCGCCGGTGCCAGTCGAGGGATTGCTGAAGGAAACGTCCGTGCTGCTGAAGTCCGATGCCCTCGCGCGCAAGGTGACGCTGGAATTCGACGGCGACGCCGGCTTGCCGGCGGTCCACGGCGACAAGATCCACCTGACGCAGGTGCTCATCAATCTGATCATCAACGGCATGGACGCGGTCGCGGACCTGCCCGCCGACCGCCGGCGCGTGTCGGTTCGCGCATACGCCGCCGAACGGGACTCGGTCGAGCTTGCGGTCAGCGATTCCGGCGGCGGGATTCCTCCCGACGCGCTCCAGAAGATCTTCGAGCCTTTCTACACCAGCAAGGCCACGGGCATGGGAATGGGCCTGTCCATTTCGCGCACCATCGTGGAAGCGCACGGGGGGCGGATATGGGCGGAAAATCGGGCGGAAAACCGGGCGGAAAACGGCGCGGACCGCGGCGCGACCTTCCGCTTGCGGCTGCCGACTTCCAGCGTTGACGAACATACCGGACAGGCGTAGTATCAACGCAAGATCAATTCTCCGAGGAATATCGATCAATAGAGATCTTCGATTACGCCGATCCCTTGAGCCGCGGGAGGATGGACGGCCGGCAGCATATAAACACTACCGATACCTGAAAGGAGTCGATCATGTCCGACAGTAGGTCAGGACCTTGCGTTGCGGTTGGCCACGGCGGCGTCGGCGAATCCGGAGCTTCCGAGATCATCTTGCATCAGGTAACGGGCAAGATTCAGATCTTGATGGTGCTACGCACCACGAAAACCAGTCTGTGCCCCAATACCGGCGCGATCGCGGTGCTCGTCGTCAACGGTGACGTCAGGGCCTACGGCAACATCACCGCCGAAGGCAGTTCCATTCAGACCACCGCCGATCCCGGAGAATGGGTCGCCGCCATCGTGCACACCGTGCCGCTGTTCAACGATATCGCCTGTATTCGCCTCGGCGAGCTGTATGTCCAGCTCGATCAGTGCGATCTCGTCGGTTGAGCCCCCGAGGCCGCCCGTACGATCCGTCCTGCGGTAACCGGTGCGTCCGTGCAGGGTCATCACGGACGCACCGGGAAGCACCTCGGGCTTGCGGCGGCCGAGGCTGTCACAGCCGCCGCGCCATTCCGAACCGGCCTCAGAGGTCCAGCGTGGCCGTGCCGGGGATCGACTCGTTGTCCGCGGTATCCACGGCGATGACCTCGATGTCGTTGACACCGAAGTCGCCCTCCGCCTGCGCGGTCGTATCGCCAACCACGACAGCGCGCAACTCACCGTTGACGTAGACGTCGTAACGGATGAACGCCTGTGGGGCGAGATCATCCGTCGAGGGATCCCATCTCACGATGAGGTGCCCGCCATCGTTCTCCGCCGTGATGTTCACAGGCTGTGTCGGCGGTGTGTGGTCGTTGGGATCAGGCGGGTCGGTCGTCACGAAAACGGGGTCGCTGGGAGGCGACAGGTTCCCGTCAGCGTCCCGAGCACGAACGGTGAATGTGTAGGTCGTCTCCTGATCCAGCGGAGCACAACCTGTGGGCACCAGGACGGCGGCGCAGGTAAAAGTATCCGTCCTCGAATTCATCGTGGAGACGGGCTGCTCGTCGATGTCGATCGAGTACCAGATGGTCGAGCCGTCGTCGGTGGACGACCAGGTGAGCGAGGCGTGCGTCGGGCCGACATCCAGCACCTGCACGACAGGCTTCGTCGGCGCGGCGAGATTCCCGGGCAACGTGACCGTCACGGCGTTGCTGGGCTTGGAAAGATTCCCGGCGGCATCCTTGGCATAGACACGAAAGGTATACGTCTTGCCGGATTGCAGGCCCTCCAGCGTGTGACTCGTCACCTTCTGACTGACGGTCACAGTGCTGCCAGCGCAGCAGATGATGTAGCTGAAGCGGCCCGAGTTGTCCGTGGAGCGTCCCCATGCGAGCGTTACGCTGTGCTCGGTCGTCGCAGTGACGACAAGGTTGGTCGGCGCCGTAGGTGGTGTGCGGTCTCGGAAGCTCTGGGCAGACAGGACCGACGGACCCAACAACACTGTGATCAGCAAGACCTGGCCTGCCGTGGACAATGAAGGGAACGTTCTCGTCATGGGAGTCCTCCTTGCGAACTCGGGCGGGAAGGCACGAAATTCGTTCGCGTGAGGGTCTCGCCGAAGGCCTCTGCACGATGAGCTGCCACCCCACCCGAGCAACTGCCAAGCTCAGATAGAGAAATTGCAAAGAGGGTGCCACTCTTGGGAATCGCGCCGTCGCCACGGACGGCCTCCCCCCTGGGACCGCCGGCGTCCCGCCGGCAACTAACTCCGTTTTTAGTTAGATGGGCCGGCGGGACGCCGGCGGTCCCAGGGACCCTTCGTTGGTATCCGTTCTCGGGATACACTCTTACTTTCGCCAAAAGGCTTTTCACGATCCGCCATGCTGCCAAGGGCACCCAAGTGACTCCGAAACCCGCAAAGCCCGCCTTCCCCGTCCCGGAACGTCCCTCCTCCTCCCTGGGACCGCCGGCGTCCCGCCGGCAACTAACCCCCTGGCACTCCCGAGGCTACCTCCCCCACTTCGACCACCCCAACCTCCTCCAGTCCCTGACGTTCCGTCTCCACGACGCCGTCCCCCAACCCCTCATCGAATCCTGGAGAGCCGAGTTGGCCCGCAACAACACCCTCACTCCCCAGAACCGCGAAGCCGAGCTACGCAAGCTCCTGGCCACCTACGAAGACGCCGGCCACGGCGCCTGCTGGCTCCGCGATCCCCGCATCGCCGCCCTCGTCGAAAACGCCCTCCTGCACTTCGACGCTCAACGTTACTGTCTGATCGCCTGGTGCCTCATGCCCAACCACGTCCACGCGTTGATCGAGACGGCAGAACCCTGGCCCCTCGGCGCCATCATCCATTCCTGGAAGTCCTTCACCTCTCATGAGGCCAATCGGATCCTGAGACGCTCCGGCGACTTCTGGTTCCGCGAGTACTTCGACCGCTTTATCCGGGATGAACAGCATTTTGTGAATGCAGTCACCTATATTGAACGGAATCCGGTGAAGGCGGGATTGGCCGGATCGCCGGAAGAGTGGCGGTGGAGTAGTGCTTGGCGGAGACGGGGAGAGAGGAGGCTTTAAGCCTCGTCACATTAGTCTATTTCAAGGGAGCAAAGAGATTGAGCAATGTCGTTTTCATACTCGGAGCTGGAGCCTCTAGGCAGTGCGGCGCGCCGTTAATGTTCGACTTTCTTGATATGGCAAGCGACCTACTTCGATCTAAAGCTGTAGAAGACAAGCGTACGAAGTTCGAAAGAGTGTTTGCAGCCGACGACCTTTACCGAGGCTAGTCCTCTCCTCACTGAAAGTCGTGTGGACCAGTTCCTCTTGGGAGGCGCTTCTGCTCCTCTGAGTCGGCGAAGCACGTCCGGACATATAAGAGGGCCGGCGGGACGCCGGCGGTCCCAGGGGCGGGCGCAGTGCTCGGCGAGATCGTCCAGACTGGGGTTCCTGTTCTCTTCACCGAAGGTCAGACAGGCCAGTTTCTCTTCCAGGCGATTCCGCTCTTCCGGATCGGTGGCTTGCGCCAGTTGGTCAGCCAAATTGAGGAAGATCTGTCGTTCTCCGTCAGACATTCCCGAGGAAGCGCGTCCGTAGGTAGGAGTGGCCGGCGGGACGCCGGTGGTCCCAGGGGGGAAGCGTGCGGGCCTTGGAGGGGTTATCAGGACCGGGAGCGGCAGGACCCGGGGGCGGTGCGGGGAGGACACGTAACGCAAATATATTGTAGAGTTTACCGATTTTTTACACGGGTCCGGCAGGGATGAGGGCCGGGGGGCTATAACATTCGTGCCGGGCCCGCGTACCTAGAGGTGGGCGGCCCGTGCGCCCAGGGAGAGATTCATGCGCCTTAGATGGTCGAAGATCGGTCTGTTCCTCTCCGTCCTCGCGGCGGCCGGCCCGCTGGCGGCCGGCGAGTGGCCAGGATGGCGGGGGCCCCGGCAGGATGGCGTCTCGCCAGAGACGGGGCTGGTGTCCAAGTGGTCCCCCCAGGGCGAGAACCTCGCCTGGCACGTCAAGGATTTCATGTCGCGCTCCACGGCGGTCGTGTTCGACGGCCGGGTGTGCGCCAACGCGCGGGCGGGCGAGAAGGTCAACATGCACGAGGTGGTCGCCTGCTTCGACGCCGGCACCGGCAAGGAGTTGTGGCGCCACCGCATCGACGTCTACCACACGATGGTCCCCTACAACCGGGTGGGCTGGGCGGCCGTGGTGGGCGATCCCGAGACCGGCAACCTCTATGCCTGCGGCATCGACGGCCTGCTGGTCGCCCTCGACCGCGCGGGCAAGGTGGTCTGGCAGCGGGCGCTGACCGAGGAGTTCGGGTTCTACTCGGGCTTCGGCGGCCGCACCCATACGCCCATGATCGACGAGGACCGGCTGGTGCTCTCGTTCACCAACTCGGGATGGGGCGAGCAGGCCGCGCCGCGCACCCGCACGTTCGCGTTCGACAAGCGGACCGGCGCCATCCAGTGGATCTCCACCCCCGGCGGCCAGCCGTACGACCTCAACACCCAGACGACGCCGGTCGCGGCGGTGATCAACGGCCAGCGCCTGCTCATCGAGGGCAACAGCGACGGCTGGATCTACGCCATCAAGGCGCGGACGGGCGAAAAGGTCTGGGGCTTCCAACTGAGCAAGAGCGGCATCAATACAACCGTGGCGGTCGACGGCACGACGGTCTACGCCGCCCACAGCGAGGAGAACATCGACGCCGGGATCATGGGCCGGGTGGTGGCCATCGACGCCACGGGCACAGGCGATATCACCAAGACCCATGAATTGTGGCGGGCCGAGGAGTTGGGCTCCGGCTTCCCCTCGCCGCTCTACCATGACGGGCGGCTCTACGTGGTGGACAACTCCGCGAACCTCTTCGCCCTCGACGCCAAGACCGGCCGCCAGATCTACAAGCACAAGCTGGGGACGGTCGGCAAGGCCTCTCCCGTGTGGGCCGACGGCAAGATCTACATCCCCGAGACGAACGGGCGGTTCCACATCCTGAAGCCGGGCGCCGAGGGGGTCGAGACGCTCGACACCGACGAGATCTCCGTCACCGACGCCTCGGGCACCCGCTACGCCGAGCTCTACGGCTCCCCCGCCGTCGCCTACGGGCGCGTCTACCTCACGACCGAGGGCGGGATCTACGCGCTGGGCGACAAGTCGAAGCCCTTCAAGGTGACGAAGGACAAGCCGGTGGCCCTCGCCGAGCCGGCGGCGGCCAAGGACGCCGCCCCGGCGGTGATCCAGGTGGTGCCCGCCGAGGTGCTGATCCAGCCGGGCCAGGCCGCGCGCTTCACCGTCAAGGCCTTCGACGCCCAGGGCCGGCCGGTGGCGGCGCCGGCCGGCGTCGAGTGGTCGCTCGCCGGGCTGGCCGGCAAGGTGGACGGCGGCGCGCTGACGACCGAGGCGGGCCGCGCCCAGGCGGGCAAGGTGGTGGCCAAGGCCGGCGGGCTCGAGGCCTCGGCGCGGGTGCGGGCCATCCCGCCCCTGCCCTGGAGCGAGGACTTTGCGGCCTACGAGGCCAACAAGAACCCCGCCTGGTGGATCGGCGCGGGCACCAAGTTCGTGGTGCGCGACCAGAACGGCGAGAAGGTCCTGGTCAAGCCGCCGTCCCCGGCGGGCGTGCACCGCGCGGACGTCTACATGGGCCCGGCCGCGCTCGCCAACTACACGATCGAAGCCGATCTCCTGGGCACCGTCCAGGGGCGGAAGCGTCCGGACATGGGCCTCATCAACAGCGGCTACACCATGGACCTGATGGGAGCGCACCAGCGGATCCAGGTGCGCTCGTGGTCCTCGGACCTGCGGCTGGAGAAGTCCGTCCCCTTCGCCTGGGAGCCGGACGTCTGGTACACGATGAAGTTCCGGGTCGACCAGCAGGGGGACAAGGCCCTGGTGCGCGGCAAGGTCTGGAAACGCGGCGAGCCCGAGCCCGCGGAGTGGACGGTGACGGCGGAAGACCCCCATCCGATCCGCAGCGGCAGCCCGGGCCTCTATGGCTACTCCCCGGTGGACATCCATTACGACAACGTAAAGGTGACGGTGAACGCGCGATGAGAACCCTACAGAAGAAAGCTCTGCTGGCCGCGGGACTGCTGCTGGCCGGTACCGCGATGGCGCAGAAGGCGCCCGAGATCGCCATGTTCGGCGGCGATCCCTCCCGCAACATGGCGGACGACGCCAAGGGGCTGCCCGCCAAGTTCGACCCCGAGAGCGGGCTCAACGTCAAGTGGGTGGCGACCCTCGGGTCGCAGAGCTACGGCGGCCCGACCGTCGCCGGCGGCAAGGTGTACGTCGGCACCAACAACGAAGGCAAGCGGAACCCCAAGCTCACCGGCGACCGCGGCGTGCTGATCGCTTTCGACGCCGCCGACGGCAAGTTCCTCTGGCAGGCCGCCTATCCGAAGCTGTCGGCGGGGCGGGTCAACGACTGGCCGCTCCAGGGCATCTGCTCGACCCCGGTGGTCGAGGGGGACCGCATCTATTACGTGTCGAACCGCGCCGAGGTGGTGTGCGCCGACACCGAGGGCTTCCTCGACAAGGAGAACGACGGCCCGGTGGCCGACGAGGCGGAGAAGAGCGAGATCGACCAGGACGTGATCTGGTCGTACGACATGATCAAGGAGCTGGACGTCTTCCCGCACAACCTGGCGGCCGGCAACCCGCTGATCGTCGGCGACATCCTCTACACCGTCACCGCCAACGGCGTGGACGAGGGTCACATCAACATCCCCTCGCCCACCGCGCCGAGCTTCATCGCGCTCGACAAGAAGACGGGCAAGCTCCTCTGGGAGAACAGCCTGCCGGGCGAGAAGATCCTCCACGGCCAGTGGTCGAACGCCGCGTACGGCGTGATCAAGGGCCGGCCGCAGGTCATCTACGCCGGCGGCAACGGCTGGCTCTACTCCCTGGACCCCAAGACGGGCAAGCTGCTGTGGAGCTTCGACTGCAATCCCAAGGACGCGGTGTGGAAGATCGGCGGCGCGGGGACCCGCAACTACATCATTTCGACGCCGGTGATCTGGGACGACAAGGTCTACATCGGCGTCGGCCAGGACCCCGAGCACGGCGAGGGGATCGGCCACCTCTGGGTGGTGGACGCGACGGGCGAAGGCGACGTCACGGCCAAGGGTCCCGTCTGGCACCGCGGCGGCGAGGACTTCCACCGCACGCTCTCCACGGCGGCGATCGACAAGGACGGCATCCTCTACATGTCCGACCTCTCGGGCCACCTGTACGCCCTGGACGCCAGGACCGGCGAGCTCTACTGGAAGCACGACGTGTTCGCGGCCATCTGGGGCTCCGCCTTCGTGGCCGACGGCAAGGTCTACCTCGGCGACGAGGACGGCGACGTGGTGGTGCTCAAGGCGGGCAAGAAGAAAGAGGTCCTGCACGAGGTCAACATGGGCAGCTCGGTCTATTCGACCCCGGTGGCCAAGGACGGCGTCCTCTACGTGATGACCCGCTCGAAGCTCTTCGCCCTCCAGGAGGGCGCGGGGAAGAAACCGGAAGCGCCGAAGCCGGCGGCCAAGGAGTGAGAGGGAGTGGCCACTCTGACCCGATCGTCCCTGGCTGAGAAGGCCGCCGTAGCCCGGGAGCGGCTCGACGCCCATGTGCGCGAGACCGTGGCCTGGCACTTCGATCCGGCCACCGGCAGCCCGTTCTGGCTGGAACGGGCCGCCGGGCTCGGCTTCGATCCCCGCAAGGAGGTCCGCGGCTACGACGACCTGAAGCTCTTCGGCCACTTCGAGGACTCCTGGCTGCGCGGCGGGCCGGTCCGCCGGTTCATCCCCAAGGGGCTGGCCGGCCGCCCGGCCTACGTCTTCGAGACCGGCGGCTCGACCGGCGTGCCGAAGTCGCGAGTCAACATCGAGGACTTCCAGACCGACTACGAGCTGTTCAGCGACACGCTGTCCGACGCGGGCTTTCCGCCCGGCTCCGACTGGCTGATGCTGGGGCCGACCGGCCCCCGCCGGCTGCGCCTCGCGGTGGAGCACCTGGCGCAGCACCGCGGCGGCATCTGCTTCCACGTCGACCTCGACCCCCGCTGGGTCAACAAGCTGATCAAGAACGGCAAGCTGCGCGACCTCGAGGAGTACAAGGCCCACGTCATCGAGCAGGGCCTGATCGTGCTCAAGGCGCACGAGATCCGCTGCCTGTTCACCACGCCGAAGCTCCTGGAAGCCCTCTGCGAGAAGGTGTCGCTGGCGAAGATCGGGATCCGGGGGATCTTCTGCGGCGGCACGGAGATGAACAAGCAGTTCCACCGCTTCGCCCGCGAGGAGCTGGTGCCGGGGATCGACTTCGTGCCGACCTACGGCAACACCCTGATGGGGCTCGCCTGCCACAAGCCGTTCGATCCGGCGACGCCCGACTACACCATCACCTACTACCCGCCCGCGCCGCGCGCCGTGTTCGAGATCGTGGACCCGGCGAACCCGGAACGGACGGTGGAGTACGGCGAGACCGGGCGGGTGATGCTGACCACCCTGACCCGCGACTTCTTCATGCCGCGCTTCCTGGAGCGCGACGAGGGGGAACGCGCGGAGCCGATCGATTGTTATCCCTGGGACGGGGTAAGCAACTTACGCCTGCTCTCTTCGCTCCAGGAGTCGGTCGTGGTGGGAGTGTACTGATGATCGAGATCCCCATTCTGCGCGCCGGGCGGCCCTATCGCAGCCTGGAGGTGCAGACCGTCCGCGATCTCCGCACGGGGGAGCCGGTCGCCGAAATCTCGCAGGCCAACAGCGGCCTGATCAAGCGGGATCTCCTGGCGAGCGGAAAGCCGCTCGCCGGCCTGACGTCGGCGGAGCTGCTGGACATCTGCGGCCGTGCGGCCCGGCTCTTCGCGGAGGGCGAGCTGGAGGGGCAGGGGCCGGAGGACTACATCCGCCGTCTCTCGGCCACCTCCGGGCTCCCCGAGACCCTCTGCCGCTTCAACATGGAGAAGATCCGCACCGTGCTCGCCGGCATGGCAGGCGTGCTCGACGGATTGACGCGCGGTCTCGACCTCTCGGCGCTCGACGCCGGCTGGGGGATACAGGACGGCCGGCGGGTCTCCTTCCAGGCCCTGACGGACGTCCTCGGCGCCGTGCTCCCCAGCAACTCGCCGGGCGTCCACTCGCTGTGGCTGCCGGCCTACGCGCTGAAGATCCCCGTGGTGATCAAGCCGGGCCGCGAGGAGCCCTGGACGCCGCTGCGCATCCTGCACGCCCTGATCGCCGCCGGCATGCCGCGCGAGGCGGCCTTCTATTACCCGGCGGACCATGGCGGGGCGACCGAGATCCTGCTGCGCTGCGGCCGTTCGATGTTCTTCGGCGACGCGGCGACCGTCCGCGCCTTCCGGGACGACCCGCGGGTGCAGATCCACGGGCCGGGCTGGAGCAAGGTCATCTTCGGCGAGGACCAGGTCGAGAACTGGGAGAGTCATCTCGATCTCCTCGCGGCTTCCATTGCCGAGAACGGCGGCCGGTCCTGCCTCAACGCCTCCGGCGTGTGGGTCCCCCGATCGGGGAGGCGGATCGCGGAAGCCCTGGCCGAGCGCCTCGCCCGCATCCCGGCCCTGCCGCTGGACCATCCCGAGGCGCGCCTGGCGGCGTTCACCAAGTCTGAAGTGGCGCGGCGGATCTCCGGCTGGATCGACCGCCAGCTCCGGATTCCGGGCGCCGTCGATCTGACGGCGGAGATCCGGGGCGAGCGCGTGGCCGAGGCGGGCGGCGCGACGTTCCTGCTCCCCACCGTCGTCTGGTGCGAGGACCCGGAGCACCCGCTGGCGAGCGCCGAGCTGCTGTTCCCCTTCGCGACCGTGGTCGAGGTCCCGCAATCCGAGCTGCTGACCCGCATCGGCCCCACCCTGGTGGGAACCGGCTTGACGGAGGACCCCGGATTCCAGGCGGAGTTGCTCGCCTGCCCGTCGATCGACCGGCTGAACCTGGGGGCCATCCCGACCTCCCGCGTCTCCTGGGACCAGCCGCACGAGGGCAATCTCTTCGCGCATCTGTACCGTCAAAGAGCCATCGGGGTGGCGGCGTGAGCGAGTCCTTCGCGGCCGAGATCGGCGGCATCCGCGTCCACTTCGGCGCCGGCGCGCTCGACCTCCTGGGGTCCATCGCGCGGGAGCTGGGCGGCCGGCGGGTGCTGGTGGTGACCGATCCGGGGATCCGCGACGCCGGGCACGCCGGCCGCGCCCTCTCGTATCTGAAGCGCGAGGGGCTGGAGGCGGCGCTGTTCGACGCGGTGGAGGAAGACCCCTCTTCCCTGACCGTCGAGGCCGGCCGGGCCTTCGCCGCCGAGTACGGCCCCGACCTGCTGGTGGCCCTCGGCGGCGGCAGCGCCATGGACACGGCCAAGGGGATCAACTTCGTGCATACCAACGGCGGCCGGATGGAGGATTACTGGGGCGCGGGCAAGGCGCAGCGGCCCATGCTGCCGTCGATCGGAATCCCGACCACGGCGGGCACCGGGAGCGAGGCGCAGTCCTACGCCCTGATCTCCCATCCGGAGACCCGGCAGAAGATGGCCTGCGGCGACCGCAAGGCGCGCTTCGCGTCCGTGCTCCTCGATCCCGGGCTGGTGGCGAGCGCGCCCCGCCGCGCCGCCGCGGCGGCGGGGATCGACGCCGTCTCCCACGCCGTGGAGAGCTACGTGACGACGCGCAGCAATCCGGTCTCCCGGATGCTCGCCCGCGAGGCCTGGCGCCTGCTGGACGGCAGCCTGCCCGCCTATCTCGACGCGCCGGGCGATCTCAAGGCGGCCGGCGACGCCCTGCTGGGCGCTCATCTCGCCGGCGCGGCCATCGAGGCCTCGATGCTGGGCGCGGCCCACGCCTGCGCCAACCCGCTCTCGGCCCGCTACGGCCTGGCGCACGGCATCGCCGTCGGGCTGATGCTGCCGCCCGTGGTCCGCTTCAACGCACCGGTCGCCGGGGGTCTCTACGCCGAGCTCGACCGCCATCTCCCCGAGCGCATCGAGGAGCTGCGGAAGCTCTCCGGTCTCCCCTCGCGGCTGTCCAATCTTGGCGATATTGGCGATATTGGCGTCGAGGAGGACCACCTCCCGGAGCTGGCCGAGGAGGCGGACCGGCAGTGGACGGCGCGGTTCAATCCCCGCCCGGTAAACGTTTCGGATCTCCTGGGGCTCTATCGTGAAGCGTGGCAAGGGGGAGAACGGTGAGATTCAGGACCCCTGGGACCGCCGGCGTCCTCGCCGGCCTCTTACTAGTCTTTCTAGGCGCCGCGGCGCCGGCGCCGTCCTCCTGGCCCCTGTTCCGCGCCGACGCCGTCCAGTCGGGCCGCGCCGTGGGCGATCTGCCCGCCGATCCCAAGCCGCTGTGGACGTTCAAGACCGAGAAGGGGATCGTCTCCACCGCCGCCATCGTGGACGGCGCGGTCTACGTCGGCTCCAAGGACGGCAACCTCTACGCCCTGGACCTCGCGACCGGCAAGGTCCGCTGGTCCTACAAGGCCACGGACGAGATCAAGTCCTCCCCCGCCGTCCGCGACGGCGCCGTCTACTTCGGCGATGAAGGCGGCACCTTTCACGCCGTGGACGCCAAGACGGGCGCCAAGCGGTGGACCTTCAAGGCCGGCTCGGGGATCACCGCCTCGGCCAATTTCGCGCCCGGGTGCATCGCCGTCGGCTCCTACGACCAGTTCATCTACTGCCTGGCCTACAAGGACGGCGCGGTGGTCTGGAAGGTCGAGACCGACGGCTACGTCCACGGCACGCCGGCCGTCGCCGGCGACCGGGTGATCTCGGCGGGCTGCGACGGCTATCTCCGCGTCCTGAGCGCCAGGGACGGCAAGGAGCTGAAGCGCGTCTCCATGGGCGGCTACGTGGGAGCGAGCCCGGCCGTGGCCGGCAACCGCCTCTACGTGGGCAACTTCGAGAACGAGTTCCTGGCCGTCGACCTGAAGACCGGCAAGGTCCTCTGGCGCTACGAGCACGCCACGCGCAAGTTCCCGTTCTACTCCTCGCCCGCGCTGGCCGAAGGCGCCGTGATCTTCGGCAGCCGGGGCAAGCTGATCCACGCCCTCGACCCGGCCACCGGCAAGGAGCGCTGGACCTTCGCCGCCCGCAGCGCCGTGGACGCCTCGCCGGCCGTGGCCGGCAAGCGGGTCTTCGCCGCCGACAAGAGCGGCGAGCTGTTCGCCCTCGACACCGCGACCGGCAAGGCGGTCTGGCGCTTCGACCTCGGCGCGGGCGTCGAGGCCTCGCCGGCCATCGCCGCCGGCCGGCTGGTCGTCGGCGCCTCCGACGGATCTCTCTACTGCTTTGGAGCCAAGAAGTAATGACCGAGGTTGGAAGCGTTTTCGTCGCCAATTATCCGCCGTTCTCGGCCTGGAGCCCGGAGAGCCTGCCGGCGGTTCAGACCGCCCTGGACTCGCCGCCGCTGCCGGGGGCGACGCTGGGTCTTTATCTGCATATCCCCTTCTGCCGCAAGCGCTGCAATTTCTGCTACTTCCGCGTCTACACGGACAAGAACGCCGAGGACATCGGCGGCTACCTGGACGCCCTCGCCACCGAGGTCGAGCTCTACGCCGAAAAGCCCGCCGTGGCCGGCCGGCCGCTCAAGTTCGTCTACTTCGGCGGCGGCACGCCCTCGTACCTCTCGGTGCGCCAGCTCGAAGCGCTGGTCTCCCGGGTCCAGGCGGCCCTGCCGTGGACGGGCGCCGAGGAGATCACCTTCGAGTGCGAGCCGGGGACGCTCACTCATTCGAAGCTCGAAGCGATCCGCGCCATCGGCGTCACCCGCCTGTCGCTCGGCATCGAGAACTTCAACGACGAGATCCTGAAGGAGAACGGGCGCGCCCACGTCTCGACCGAGATCTACCGCGTCCTGCCCTGGATCAAGGAGATGGGCTTCGAGCAGCTCAACATCGACCTCATCGCCGGCATGGTGGGCGAGACCTGGGAGACCTGGAAGGAGACGGTCCAGAAGACCCTGGAGATCGACCCGGACAGCGTCACCCTCTATCAGCTCGAGCTGCCCTACAACACCGTCTATTCGCAGAGCGTGCTGGGCGGCACCTTCGACCGCCCGCTGGCCGACTGGCCGACCAAGCGGGAGTGGCACGACTACGCCTTCCAGGAATTCGCGGCGGCGGGTTACGTCCTGTCGTCGGCCTACACCATGGTCAAGCCCAAGGGAAAGTCGTCGCGCTTCGTCTACCGGGACTCGGTCTGGCACGGCAGCGACATGCTGGGGACCGGCGTCGCCTCGTTCTCGCACCTCTCGGGCGTCCACTTCCAGAACGTCCACAACTGGGGCGAGTACCTGGCGGTCCTGGCTGAGCGGCGCCTGCCCATCGGCCGCGGCCTCGCGATCACGGACCGCGAGCGGCTGACCCGCGAGATGATCCTGCAGCTCAAGCTCGGCACCCTGGCCCTCCCCTACTTCCGCCACAAGTTCGGGGTGGACGTCCTCTCCGAGTTCGCTCCGGCCTGGAGACAGCTCGAGGACGAGGGCAAGCTGCGCCTCGGCGCCGACGAGGTCACCCTCACCCGCCCCGGGCTGCTCGACGTCGACCGCATGCTGCCCGCTTTCTACGACGAGCGTTACCGCAACGCCCGGTACACCTGAGGAGTCCTATGCGCCGCCTGACGATCGCGCTCTCTCTCTGCCTTCTCGCCAGCGGCACGCTGGCGGCGGACTGGCCGCAGTTCCGCGGCCCCAACCGCGACGGCATCTCCCGCGAGACCGGCCTGCTCAAGAGCTGGCCCGCCGGAGGACCCAAGGTCCTGTGGAAGATGGAGGCCGGCGAGGGCTTCTCCCACATCACCGTGTCCAACGGCCGTCTCTTCACGATGTACGGCGAGGGGAGCAACGAGGTCGCCGTAGCGCTCGACGCCGCCACCGGCAAGCCGGTCTGGAAGACGGGCCTCGGCCCCAAGTTCATCAGCGACCAGGGCAACGGCCCCCGCTCCACGCCCACGGTGGACGGCGGCATGGTCTACACCCTCACCGCCGGCGGCCGCCTCGCCGCCCTCAACGCCGCCGACGGCAGGAAGGTCTGGGAGCACGACCTGCGCGCGAAGTTCGGCGCCGAGCCGCCGCAGTGGGGGATCGCCACCTCGCCCCTGGTGGAAGGCAACCTCCTCCTGGTGGACGTGGGCGGCTCGGGCGGCAGGTCACTCGTCGCCTTCGACAAGAAGACGGGCAAGACCGTCTGGACCTCGCAGAACGAGCAGGCCGGCTATTCGGCCCCCATCGCCATCACCGTCGGCGGCGTGCGGCAGGTGATCTTCTTCACCGGCCGGGCGGTGCTCGCGGTCTCGCCCAGGGACGGCAAGCTCCTCTGGCGGGTCCCCTGGCGGACCGACTACGACGTCAACGCCGCCACGCCCGTCTTCGTGGCCCCTGACAAGCTCTACATCTCCTCGGGCTACGGCACCGGCGCCTCTCTCTTCAAGATCGGGGTGGCGGACGGCAAGATGAGCGCCGACGAGGTCTGGCGGAGCCGCAAGATGAAGAACCAGTTCAGCTCCTCCGTGCTTCACAACGGCTACATCTACGGCTTCGACAACTCCGTGCTCAAGGCCATCGACGCGGCCACCGGCGAGGAGGTGTGGAAGGAGAGCGGCTTCGGGCACGGCTCGCTGATCCTGGCCGACGGCCATCTGATCGTCCTCTCCGAGCGCGGCAAGCTGCTGCTCGTCGAGGCCACCCCGGCGGGCTACCGCGAGAAGGGGAGCGCGCAGGTCCTCTCCGGCAAGTGCTGGACGGCGCCGACGCTCGCGAACGGCCGCCTCTACCTGCGCAACGAAGAAGAGCTCGTGGCCCTGAACTGGACCGGCGCCGCTCCGAAACCCGCCGCGGCGAAGCCGGGCCGCTGAGGACATGGCCTTGCAGACCTCCTTCCGATGGCTTCCGGGTCTCGCCCTGGCGGGCGCCGCGGCCCTCGCGTGGCCCCTCGCCGGCCAGCAGCAGAAGCCGGAGTCGCTGCTCGACTCGCTCCTCAACGCCGGCGGCCTCAATCCGCGCGAGAGCCCCGTCAAGGAATACTTCCTCCGGGCGCGCGCCTTCGGCCCGGTGGCCAACGGCGCCCCCCTGGCGACGGACTGGCCGCAGTTCCGCGGCCTGCGCCGGGACGGCGTCTCCAGCGAGACCGGGCTCCTCAAGAGCTGGCCCGCCGAAGGTCCCAGAGTCCTCTGGAAGGCGCCGGCCGGCGAGGGCTACTCCCATCTCGCGGTGTCCAGGGAGCGCCTCTTCACCCTCTATGGCGCGGGGAGCAACGACGTCGCCGTGGCCTACGACGCCGCCACCGGCAGGCCGGCCTGGATGACGCTGCTCGGCCCCAAGTTCATCAACGAGTCGGGAGGGAACGGACCACGCTCCACGCCCACGGTGGACGGCGACATGGTGTACATCCTCACCCCCGCGGGCCGGCTCGACGCCCTCGACGCCGCCGACGGCAAGAAGGTCTGGGAGCGCGATCTGATCCGCGAGCTCGGCGTCCTCCTGCCCGGCTTCGGGTACGCGACCTCACCCCTGGTGGAGGGCGGCCTCCTCCTCGTCGACGTGGGAGGAGCGAGCGGCAAGTCCATCGCCGCCTTCGACAAGAAGACGGGCGCCACGGTATGGGCGGCGCAGAACGAGGGAGCCGGCTATTCGGCGCCCATCGCCGTCACCGTCGGCGGCGTGCGTCAGGTCATCTTCCTGACCAGCCAGGCCCTGCTCTCGGTGTCGCCCAAGGACGGCGGGCTCCTCTGGCGGGTCCCCTGGGTCCCCGAGAGCGGCGTCAACGCCGCGACGCCGGTCTTCGTGGCGCCCGACAAGATCTTCGTCTCCACGGACGACAGGACCGGCGCCGCCCTCTTCCAGATCAAGGTGGTGGACGGCAAGGTGAGCGCCGGCGAGGTCTGGAAGACCCGCAAGATGAAGAACGATTTCAGCTCCTCCGTGCTCCACGACGGCTACATCTACGGCTTCGACAACTCCGTCCTGAAGGCCATCGACGTGACGACGGGCGCGGAGGCTTGGAAGCAGAGCGGCTTCGGAGGGGGCTCGCTGATCGTGGCCGACGGCCAGTTGGTCGTCCTCTCCAAGGCCTGCAAGCTCAGCCTCGTCGAGGCCACCCCCGCCGGCTACCGCGAGAAGGGGAGCGCGCAGATCCTCTCCGCCGGCCGGTGCTTCACGGCGCCGACGCTCGCGAACGGCAGGCTTTACCTGAGAAACGAAGAAGAGCTGTTGGCTTTGGACTGGACCGACGCCACCCCTAAACCCGCCGCGGCGAAGTCGGGCCGCTGAGGACATGACTTTGAAGATCCGCATCCTTTCGTTCCTGATTCTCTCGTTCTCTACCCTGGCGCCGATTTTTTCCCAGGAGGCCGCCCAGGAGCCCGCGCCGCAGGAGCCGGCCGCCACCTACGAGGACGTGCTGTTCGTCGAGGAGAGCCTGCCCGAGGTCCCGGACTCGAACACCATCGTCACCAAGCTCCCCCTGCCGCTGCTTCAGACGCCGGCCAGCGTCGGCGTCGTCGCCGCTCCCCTGTTCGAGCAGCAGGGCGGCGTCGTGCTGGGCGACGCGCTGCGCAACATCAGCGGCTTGAACGTCCAGACCCAGAACGGCGTGGCCGACTACTTCCTGGTGCGCGGCTTCGACTCGGTGGCCAACGGCCTCGTGCTGACCGACGGCGCCGCCGAGCCCGAGATCAGCTTCTATCAGCTCTACAACATCGAGCGCGTCGAGGTCCTCAAGGGCCCCGGCGGCTTCCTCTACGGCCCCAACCCGATCGCTGGCACGGTCAACATGGTGCGCAAGCAGCCGGCGTCCGGCAGCTTCGTGGACCTCGGGCTCTCGGGCGGCGACTACGGCACCTTCGGCGGCACCCTCGACTGGAACGCGGGCGGCGACGGACCCTTCGCCTTCCGCCTGAACGGCATCTGGCAGGACTCGGACGGCTACCGCGACGACAAGCCCAGCGAGGTGCGGGGCGTGAATCCCGCCTTCTCCTGGCGCGCGGGCGACCGCGGCGTGCTCAATGTGAACTTCGAATTCCTGGACACCAGCTTCTCGCCCGACGCCGGGATCCCCCTGGTGCCGGTCTTCGGCCCGGGGTTCCAGGTCGTGGGCTCCGAGATCGCCGACGTCCCGCGCACGAATTCGTACCAGTCCCCCTTCGACCGCTCGGAGCAGGAGACCCGGCGCGCCCAGGTCGACTACGAGACGGAGATCTCGGACCGGCTGTCGCTGCGCAACAAGACCTACTACCGGCAGCTCGACTGGCTCTCGGACGGCACCATCATCAACGGCGTGCTCCCCACCGTCGAAGGCTCCCAGGTCCTGCGCACCCTGGTGCTGCTCGACGACACCCAGGAGCTCTTCGGCAATCAGCTCGAGGCGGTCTACAGGGTGGACACCGGCGGCATCGGCCACAGCCTGCTGGCCGGCGTCGAATTCGGCCGGTTCGACGACCGCTTCACCCTGGACTTCTCCCCGCTGCCCGGCATCTCCCTCGACGACCCGGTCGAGACGGCGCAGGGGCCGCTCTTCCGCATCCCCAACCAGGCGGCCGACGCTTCCAGCCAGGTGATCGCTCCCTACGTGATCGACCGCATCAGCTTCTCCGAGCGCTTCCAGGTGATCGCCGGCGCGCGCTGGGACTCGATCGGCTACGAGGACGAGGTCTCCGGCACCGACCGCGACTTCTCCAAGGTCTCGCCGATCCTGGGGCTGGTCTACTCCCCCTCCCGGTCCGTCTCCTTCTACGCCAACGCCGGCGAGTCGTTCGCGCCGCCGTCGTCGCGCGTGGTGGGCGAGCGCCGGCCCGAGGAAGGCCAGCAGGTCGAGCTGGGGACCAAGGCCGAGCTGTGGGGCGGCAAGCTGCAGACGACCTTCGCCCTCTACCAGTTGGAACGCGACAACGTGGCCATCCCGGACCTCACCGGCTTCATCCAGCAGACCGGCACCCAGCGCGCCCGCGGCGCCGAGCTGGAGCTGGCGGCCGAGCCTCTCCGCGGCCTGCGCACGCTCTTCTCCTACGCCTGGAACGACTCCGAGCTGACCCGCTTCTCCGAGATCGTGCGCACCGGCTTCGGCCCCGACGACTTCATCGTGATCGACCGCTCGGGCAACACCTCGGCGTTCGCCCCCGAGCACATCGCCAACCTCTGGGTCAGCAAGAAGCTCGGCAAGCTGGGGGTCGGGGCAGGCGGGCGCTACCTCTCCGAGCAGTTCATCGCCGAGGACAACGCCTTCGAGCTGGACCCGACGTTCGAATTGAACGCCTCGTTCTCCTACGACATCGCCGACTGGCGGCTCAACCTGCACCTGCGCAACCTGACCGACGAAGAAATCTTCACCCGCGGCTTCGGCAACACCTCGGTGCTGCCGGCGCCCGGCTTTTCAATCTACGGCGGCTTCGAGTACCGCCTGGAGCTGTGACATGACGGATTACGATGTGATCACGATCGGTGGCGGGCCGGGCGGCTCCGCCGCCTCCACGCTGCTGGCCCAACAGGGCTACAAGGTCCTCCTCCTCGAGCGCTCGCGCACTCCGCGCTTCAAGATCGGCGAGTCGCTGATGCCGGCGACCTACTGGACGCTGAAGCGGATGGGGGTGCTGCCGCGCCTCCAGGAGAGCCACTTCCCCAGGAAGTACAGCGTCCAGTTCTACAACAAGAAGGGCAAGGCCTCCATCCCGTTCTACTTCACGGAGACCGACCCGTCGGAAAGCTCGCAGACCTGGCAGGTGCTGCGCAGCGAGTTCGACGCCCTGCTCCTCGACAACGCCCGCGAGCAGGGCGTCGAGATCCGGCGGGGAGCGATCGTGAAGGAGGTCCTCTTCGAGGGCGAGCGCGCCGTGGGAGTGCGGGCGGAGCTGCCGGACGAGGGCGAGAAGGAGATCCGCTGCCGGGTGGTGGTGGACGCCTCCGGCCAGACCGCCGTGATCTCCAAGAAGCTCGGCCTGCGCCAGCACGACCCGGAGCTGAAGAAGGCCGCCTACTTCACCCACTTCCAGGGAGCGCTGCGCGACCCCGGGATCGACGAGGGGGCCACCCTCGTGATCCGCACCGAGGAGGCGAAGTCCTGGTTCTGGTACATCCCGCTGCCGGACGACCGGGTGAGCGTCGGCGTCGTGGGCGGCCTCGACTACCTGGTCAACGGCCGGCCCGCCGATCCGCAGCAGGTGTTCGAAGAGGAGGTGGAGCGCTGCCCGGCCCTGCAGCCGCGCATCGCCAACGCCACCCAGGTCTTCCCCGTGCAGGCGACCCGCGACTTCTCCTACCGCTCGACGAAGATCGCCGGCGACGGCTGGGTCCTGGTCGGCGACGCCTTCGGCTTCCTCGACCCGATCTACTCGTCGGGCGTGCTGCTGGCCCTGAAGTCGGGAGAGCTGGCGGCGGACTCGGTCCACGCGGCCCTCGCCGCCGACGATCCCTCGGCCGCGCGGCTGGGCGCGCACGGCCCGCGCTTCGTCGCCGGCATGGAGGCGATGCGCAAGCTCGTCTACGCCTTCTACGAGCAGGACTTCAGCTTCGCCAAGTTCCTCGGCCGCTATCCGGAGCACCGGCTCAACATCATCCACCTCCTCGTCGGCAACGTCGAGCAGCCCATCGACGGCCTCTTCGACGCCATGAGCTGGATGGTGCGCTTCCCCGAGGAAGTGCCGCTGACGACCTACGGGGACGCCGGGTGAAAGGCAAGAACGTCTGGAGAGGGCCGCTCTACGCGGCCCTCTTCGTCCTCTTCCTGCTCCACAACGACCTCTGGTTGTGGAACGACGCCACGCTGGTCTTCGGCCTGCCGGTGGGGCTGATGTACCACGTGGGCTTCAGCCTGGCGACCGGGATCGTGCTGACCCTGCTGGTGCTCAAGGCCTGGCCGGACCACCTGGACGACGAACCTTGACCACCCTCGCCATCATCGTCGTCTACTTGGGCGTCGTGCTGGCGATCGGCCTGTTCTCGCACCGCTTCTTCCGGGGCACCAGCGAGGACTTCTTCGTGGCCGCGCGCACGCTCGGCCCCTTCATCCTCCTGGTCTCTCTCTTCGGCGCCAACATGACCGCCTTCGCGGTGCTGGGCTCCGCGGGCGAGGCCTACATGGAGGGGATCGGCGTCTTCGCGCTGATGGCGTCGTCCTCGGGGCTGGTCATCCCCGTGGTGTTCTACTTCATCGGCACCCGCGTCTGGGCGCTGGGCAAGCGGCGCGGCTATCTGACGCCCGTCCAGTTCTTCCGCGAGCGGTGGGATTCGGACGGCCTGGGGCTCCTCCTCTTCGTGGTGCAGATCGCCCTGCTCGTCCCCTACCTGCTGATCGGCGTCATGGGCGGCGGCTCGACCCTCACCCAGGTGACGGACGGCCTGGTGCCGGGCTGGGTCGGCGGGCTGGTCATCTGCGTGGTCGTCCTCGCCTACGTGACCTACGGCGGAATGAGGGGAACGGTCTGGGTCAACGTCTTCCAGACCGTCGTGCTGCTGGCCCTGGGCTTCATCGCCTTCTGGGCGATCGTGAGCAAGCTGGGCGGCCTCGACGCCGCCATGCAGCGGGTGATGGCCAGCAACCCGGACCTGCTGGTGCGGGGCGAGCACATCAAGCCCTGGCAGCTCCTCACCTACACCTGCATTCCGCTCTCCGCGGGCGTGTTCCCCCACATGTTCATCCACTGGCTCACGGCCCGGAACGCCGCTTCGTTCAAGCCCGTGATCGCGTTCTATCCCGTCTGCATCGCCATCGTCTGGATCCCCAGCGTGGTCCTGGGCGTGCTCGCCCGCGCCGACTTCCCGGACCTCGGAGTCGCGGGCGCCAACTCGGTCCTGGTCCAGATGATCAACCTCCACGCGCCCGGCGTGCTCGCCGGCCTGCTGGCGGCCGGCGTCTTCTCCGCGATCATGAACTCTTTCGATTCCCAGGTGCACGCGGCGGGCACCATGTTCACGCAGGACATCGTGCGCCACTACGGTTTCCACGACCGCATGAGCGAGAAGCAGCAGATCATGGTCGGCCGCATCTTCATGGTCGCCATCCTGGTCGTCACCTACCTGCTCTCGCTGGTGACGACCCGCAGCATCTTCAAGCTCGGCGTCTGGTGCTTCACGGGTTTCGCCGCCCTGTTTCCCGTGGTGGTGGCGGCGGTCTTCTGGAAACGCAGCACCAAGTGGGGTGCTCTCGCCTCCACGCTCACCGTGGCCGTGCTCTGGATCTGCTTCGTGATCCATGGTTGGAAAGACGCGGGCTACACCATCGCCGGCACCGGCGTCATGCCGGTGGCGGTGATCCTGCTGGCGTCCACGGCGGCGATGATCGGGGGCTCGCTGCTCACCCGGCCGCCGGCCGCCGAGACGCTGGCGAAGTTCTTTCCCGACGCATCGACCGGGAGGGTCGAAGATGAGGATCGCCTATATAGCCGCCGGCGCGGCTGACATGATCTGCGGCACCTGCCTGCACGACAACGCCCTCGCCGGGGCGTTGCTGCGGCAGGGGCATGACGTGTCGCTGATCCCCACCTACACGCCGCTCAAGACGGACGGCGCGGACGTCTCGATCGACCGCGTCTTCTTCGGCGCCCTGAACGTCTACCTCCAGCAGAAGGTGGGCGCCTTCCGGCACACGCCGGCGGCCTTCGACCGGCTGCTCGACAGCCCGGGGCTGATCCGCCGCGTGGCGAAGCTCGGCGCCTCCACCGATCCCACGGAGCTGGGGGACCTGACCTGGTCCATGCTCAAGGGCGAGGAGGGGTTCCAGGCCAAGGAGCTGGCGCGGCTGGTGGCCTGGCTGCGGGACGACTTCCGGCCCGAGATCGTCCACCTGACCAACTCCATGTTCGCCGGCTTCGCCCGCAGCCTGAAGCGCGAGGTGGGCGCGCCCGTGGTCTGCTCGCTCCAGGGGGAGGACCTGTTCCTCGGCCAGCTCCGCGAGCCCTGGAAGACCCGTTCTCTGGAGGCGCTGCGCGAGCGCGCCCAGGACGTCGACGCCTTCCTCTCCCACAGCGAGTGGTACGCCGGCGAGATGGCCGAGCTGATGGCGGTGGACCGGAGCCGCATCCACGTCGTCCCCCTGGGGATCAGCCTCGCGGGTTTCGAAAGCCCGGCTGAAACGCGGCCCGCGGACGGGCCTGTCACCGTCGGCTACCTCGCCCGCATCTGTCCCGAGAAGGGTCTCCATCTCCTGGTCGAGGCCGTCCGCCGCCTGGAGGCCGATCCGGCGTACAAGGGCAAGGTCCGCCTGCGCGCCGCCGGCTGGCTGGGCGCGCGAGACCGCGCCTACCTGGAGAACCTCTCCGGCGGCGTCGATTACGTGGGCGAGGTGGACCGCGAAGGCAAGGACCGCTTCCTCCGCTCGCTCGACATCCTCTCGGTGCCCACCACCTACCGCGAGCCCAAGGGTCTCTTCGTGCTCGAAGCCCTGGCGCACGGCGTCCCGGTGGTCCAGCCGCGGCACGGCGCCTTCCCGGAGATGCTGGCCGCGACCGGCGGCGGCCTGCTGGTGGAGCCCGGCTCGCCCGAAGACCTGGCGCGCGGCCTCGCCCGCCTGATCGACGATCCGGCCCTGCGGGCGGACCTGGGGCAACGCGGCCGGGAAGCCGTCCAGCGGCGCTTCACCGCCGAGGCCGAGGCGGAGAAGGTGCTCCCGATCTACCAGGCGCTGCTGGCGGAGAGGGCCGGCGAGCGGGTGCCGGCATGATGCTGAGCGTACGCGACGTCCACAAGAGCTTCCCCACCGCCTCGGAGCCGGTGGTAGTGCTGCGCGGCGTCTCCTTCGACCTCGCGGCCGGGGAGTCGCTCGCCATCACCGGCCCCTCGGGCTCCGGCAAGAGCACCCTGCTCCACATGATCGGCACCCTGGACCGGCCGACCGCGGGGACGATCACCATCGGCGGCGCCGATCCCTTCGCGCTCCCCGAGCCCGCCCTCGCCCGCTTCCGCAACGAGACCGTCGGCTTCGTCTTCCAGGACTCGCACCTGCTCCCCCAGTTCACCGTGCTGGAGAACGTGCTGATCCCCACGCGGGCGTTCCCAAAGAAGGACGACGCCGAGGCGCGGGCCGCCGAGATCCTGGACCGCGTCGGCCTCTCGCACCGGCTGCGGCACCGGCCGGCGGAGCTGTCCGGCGGCGAGCGGCAGCGGGTGGCGGTGGCGCGGGCGCTCATCAACCGGCCATCGCTCTTGCTTTGCGACGAGCCCACCGGCAGCCTCGACCGCGCCGCGGCGGGAGCCGTGGCCGACCTGCTCTTCGAGCTGCACGAGGCCTTGAAGACCGTGCTCGTGGTGGTGACGCACAGCCTGGAGCTGGCGGCGCGCTTCCCCCGCCGCTGCGAGCTGGTGGAGGGCCGGTGCTCCTTCGCGGCCTGACCCATTTCTGGCGCGCCAACCTCGCCGTGGCCCTGGGCGCGGCCGTGGCCTCGACCGTGCTCACCGGCGCCCTGCTGGCCGGCGACTCCGTGCGCGGCAGCCTGACCGACCTGATGCTGGACCGCCTCGGGGGGATCGACTCGGTCCTGATCTCCCAGGGCTTCTTCCGCGAGGAGCTGGGAGCGGAGCTGAACGCCGCGCCGCTGATCGTGGCGCGGGCGAGCGCCGTCCACGGCTCCTCTTCGACGCGCGCCTCGGGCATCGCCGTCTACGGTGTGGACGAGCGCTTCAGCCGCCTGCACGGCCGGGGCGAAGGCCTGCCGAAGCTCGAATCCTCCGGCGGCATCTTCCCGCCGGCCGTGATCAACGAATCCTTGGCCCAGGAAATCGGCGCGAAGGCGGGGGACGACCTCCTGCTCTCCTTCGAGCTGCCGGGCGAGATCCCCCGCGAGACCCTGCTGGGGGACAAGGACGCCGACGACGTGCTGGTCACCCGCCGCTTCACCGTCGCCCGGGTGGTCCCCGACCGCGGCATCGGCGGCTTCGGCCTCGCCCCGCATCAGGCCCGGGCGCGCAACGCCTTCGTCTCGCTGGCCGCCCTCCAGGAGGTCCTGGACCGGAAGGGCAAGGCCAACGCGATGCTCGCGTCCGGCCCCGCTCCCGATCCCCGGAAGGCCGTCCGGCTGGAGGACCTGGGTCTGCGGATCATCCGGGGCCCGGACCACGTCTCGCTGGAAAGCGAAGGCTTCTTCGTGAACGACGCCGCCGTCGAGGTCGCCGAGAAGCTCGGCCAGCCGCGCCGGGTCTTCACCTACCTGGCGACCAGCCTGAAGACGGGCGACAGGCTCCTCCCCTATTCGATGGTGACCGGCCTGTCGTCGTTCCCGGTCGCGGACGGCCAGATCCTCCTCAACCAGTGGGCGGCGGATGATCTGGGAGCCCGTCCAGGAGACGCGATCGAGCTGCGCTACCTCGTGATGGCGCCCGGCGGCGGTCTCGTCGAGAAGAGCGCGGTCCTGAAGATGGCCGGCGTCGTCCCCATGACCGGCCTGGGCGCGGACCGCACCCTCACCCCCACCTTCCCGGGGATCGAGGAAGCCGAGGACATCGCCGCCTGGGACCCGCCGTTCCCGGTGGACCTGTCGACGATCCGCCCCAAGGACGAGCAGTACTGGGACGACTACGGCGCGTCGCCCAAGGCGTTCGTGTCCCTGGAGACGGCGCGGCGGCTGTGGAGCACCCGGTTTGGGGATCTGACGGCTTTGCGGTTTGAGGGGCAGGCCGAGGCCGTCGCCGCCGATCCCCCCCGCCCGGGCATAAATGCCCGGGCTACCCAAAAACAGCCGGGTAAACCCGACTGGAGTCCCCTTCAGGGGGCTCTTTTGACTAGCCCGGGCATTTATGCCCGGGCGGGGGGGACGACGGCCGAGCTGGACCGTATCGAATCATCCCTCCGCGCCGAGCTCCCCGCCAAAGCCGACCTCCCCCCCTTCGGCCTCGTCTTCCACCCGGTCAAGAACCAGGGGCTCTCGGCGGCCCAGGGCTCCACCGACTTCGCCGGCCTCTTCCTGGCCTTCAGCTTCTTCCTGATCATCTCGGCCGTGCTGCTCGCCGGGTTGCTCTTCAGCCTCGCGGTCGAGCGCCGGGCCGGCGAGCTGGGCATGCTCCTGGCCCTGGGCTATCCCGTGCGCGCCGTGCGCCGGCGGCTGCTGGCCGAAGGGGCCGTGCTGGCCGGCGCGGGCGCTCTCCTGGGACTCGCCGGCGCCCTCGGCTACGCCTGGCTGCTGATGGCCGGCCTGCGCACCTGGTGGCTGCCCGCCGTCGGCACGCCCGACCTCTACCTCCACGTCGAGCCCTCCAGCCTGATCGTGGGCTGGATCGCCTCCGTGCTGGCGGTGCTGGTCGCCATCTTCTTCACCGTGCGGCGGCTCGCCCGGATTCCGGCGCCCGCCCTGCTCGCGGGCCGGACCACGGCGCCCGGACCCGCGAAGCCGGGCCGCCTGGCGCGTCCGCTCGCCATCGGCGGCGCCGCCCTTGCCCTGGCTCTCGCGCTCACCATGGCGCTTTCGGGAGAGACCTCCTCGCCGGCCCTGGCCTTCGGAGCCGGCGCCGCGCTCCTGGTCTCCGGTCTCGCCGCGATCTCCCTCTGGCTGCGCCGGCCCCGCCCATCGAGCCGCCTGACCCTGCTCGGCATGGCGGCCCGGAACGGCGCCGCCAGCCCCGGACGCAGCCTCCTCTCCGTCGCCCTGGTGGCCGCCGCCTGCTTCGTGCTGGTGACCGTGGCCGCCAACCGCCGGAGCGGGGACGCGGCGGAGATCCCCGAAGGAGCCGGCGGCTTCCCCCTCTACGCCGAGTCCGCCGTGCCCCTCGCCGCCGATCCCAACGATCCCGAGGGACGCCTCACGCTCGGCCTCTCCGAGGACGAATCCCTGGCGGGCGTCTCCATCCTCCCCCTGCGCCTGGTGCCCGGCGACGACGCGAGCTGCCTCAACCTGTTCCGCCCCGAGCGGCCCCGGCTGCTGGGAGTTCCGCCGCAGGCCTTCGCCGGCCGCTTCCACTTCCTGCGCGCCGTCGAGCAAACGGACAACCCCTGGAGCCTGCTCGACCGCGACTTCGGCCCCGGCGTGATCCCGGTGATCGCCGACGAAGCCTCGGCCACCTGGATCCTCAAGCTCCGCCTGGGGGAAGACCTGGAGATGACGGACGAAGCCGGCGGTCGGATCAGGCTCCGTCTGGTGGCGCTCCTGGACCACAGCCTCTTCCAGAGCGAGCTGCTGTCGTCGGAGAAGAACCTGCTTCGCCACTTCCCGCGCCGCGCCGGCCGCTCGTTCTTCCTCATCCAGGCCCCGCATACCGCTCAGGTTTCGCAGGCGCTGGAGGAAGGCCTCGCGCGCTACGGCTTCGACGTCTCCTCCACCGCCGGCCGCATCGCCGCCTACGGCGCCGTCGAGGCCACCTACTTGCAGACCTTCGGCGCGCTCGGGGGCTTCGGCCTGCTGCTCGGCACCCTGGGCCTGGGGATCGCCCTGCTGCGCGGCGTCATCGAGAGGCGGGGCGAGCTGGCGGCGCTGCGGGCCTTCGGCTACCGTAGACGCCGTCTCGTCTGGATGATCACCGCCGAGAACGGCTTCCTGCTGCTCCTGGGCGTGGCCCTGGGGACCGCCGCGGGATTGCTGGCGGTGGCGCCGCGCCTGGCCGCGGGAGGAGATACCATCCCCTGGACGCCGCTGTTGTCGACCCTGCTGGCCGTGCTGGCTTTAGGATTCGCCTCGTCGCTCGCCGCCGTCTGGAGCGCGCTCCAGGCGCCGCTGCTGCCGGTGCTCAAGGAAGAAAGATAGGAGGGGTTTCGCGATGAATTGGCTCGTCTTCGCCCTGATGACCGTCGTCTCCTGGGGGCTCTACGGGGCCTTTCTGCACGTGGGCCAGCTCGGGATGGGAGATCCCGTGAACGGCCGTTACAAGGCCTTCCTCTTCGTGGGCCTCGCCTACTTCCTGACCGCCGTGCTGGCCCCCCTGGTCGTCCTCAAGCTGCAAGGCGCGACCTGGGCCTTCCCCGCCAAGGGCGCCCTCTGGTCGCTGTTCGCCGGCATCGTGGGCGCCGCCGGAGCCTTCTGCGTGCTCCTGGCCTTCGGCGCCAAGGGCACGCCCGCCGTGGTGATGACGATCGTCTTCGCCGGCGCGCCGGTCGTGAACGCCCTCTACACCACCGTCCTCCATCCGCCCCCGGGAGGCTGGGGAAGCATCCGCTGGCAGTTCTACGTCGGGCTGATCCTGGCGGTGATCGGCGCCGGATTGGTGACGCTCTACAAGCCGGCCCCGGGGCCGTCTCCCTCGGCGAAGTCGGCGTCCTTGCCCTCGGCCGGCACACGCTGAGCACGCCTCCCCGCCACCACCAGCCAGACGCAGCCGGCGAGCCCGAGGAGTGAGAGCCAGCCGGAGACCTCCCGGATCTCCGGCTGCCGGTAGCGCACGGCCACGCGGTGCCGGCCGGCCGGCACCGGCACCGCCAGGACTCCCTGCGGACCCTGCGCCACCTCCACCTCGGCGCCGTCCACCGTGGCCGTCCAGCCGGGGAAGAACCAGCGGGCGAAGAGCGCGACCGTGCCGGCTGGAGCTTCCACCTCCACCTCCGCCGAAGTCCCCGCGTCCCGCACCACCCGATGGCGGACGCCGTCAGACGCCGCCAGCAGCGGCCCGGGGTAGCCCGCGCGCCACAGCGCCGGATCGGCGCCCGCCGGAAGGTACTCGTCGAACACCGTGCCCCGGTGTCCGAAGGCGCGGATGGCCTCCGGCTGGAGATTCCGCTCCAGCCCGGCGCTCACGTCCGGCGGCAGCGGCCGGACCGCCCGCAGGATGGGCAGAGCGTCCAGCAGGGCCAGCGCCAGCACTCCGATCTCCAGGACCCGCCGCACCCGCGGGGAGCCGGCGAAGGCGCCGAAGACGAGCGCCGCCGCCAGCGCGGAGAGCACCGCCAGGGGACCCATCAGGCGCCAGGGGAATTGCAACAGCGGCATCCACGGCACCGCCTCCCAAACTGGAGTCGCGGCCGGCAGTTGCAGCGCCAGGAGCGCCGCTCCGCCGAGGAGGACCGCCAACGCCGCCCGCCTCCGGGCGCCGCTCAGACGGCCCGCGAGCAGGACGCCGAGGAGGCAGAGCAGCGCCGCCGGCCCCAGCCATCCGGCCGAGAACGGATGCGCGTGGCCGATGAGCTGGCCGGGCGCCAGGAAGTTGCGGTGGAAGTCGAGCCGGTCCCGGAGAAGCTCGCCCTGCCGGATCCACGAGCCCAGGACGAGGGCGGGCAGCCAGCTCCAGGCCGACAGCAGAAGCCCGAGGCCGATGCCGGCGGCGAGGGCCCCCCATCCCGCCGCCCGCCGCAGCACGAACGCGCCGCCGGCGAGCAGGATCGCCATCAGCGTCAGCGCCGTCAGGGGATGGGTCAGGCACACCAGCGCGACCGCCAGCGCCAGCAGCAGGGCCGCCCGATGCGGCCGCCGGTCGGCCCCGAGCAGTCCTGTCAGCGCCAGCGGCAGCAGGGCGAGAGCGAGCAGCTCGGCCTGGGCGTTGCGCAGCAGCAGGTCGGCCAGCAGGTAGGGTTGGAGCACCAGCGTCAGGGCGGCGACGCGGGACGCGCCAGCCCTCTCGCCGTCCTCCGTTGTCGCCGATGCCGCCAATCCCATCGCCGCCGCTCCCGTGACGGCGATCAACAGGGTGATCAGCGACGCCGCCACCGCCGAGCCCACGGCCGCCAGCGCCGGCGCGAGCGGCGGGTAGAAGAGGAACACCGGCGAGCCGTACCCGCCGTAGAGATCGGGCGCCCAGGCCGGCGGGATCTGCCCCTCGGCGAGCGCCTGGCGCCACTGGGCCATCCGCACCAGCTCCAGCGCCCAGTCGGTCCCGCGAGGGAAGCCATGGCGAAGCAGGAAGGAGGCGGCGGCGAGCCAGGCGAGCGCGACGGTGAGCCAGGCCGCGAGCCCTCTGGATCGGTTGCTGGTGATAATGGGCAGCACTGTCAGACCGAGGATTCTACAGTCTGACAGGCAACGGCCTCTGCCTCAGCGGGGCTCCTCCACCACCGGCAGCCCCGCGTCGAGCCATCCGGGCCACCCCTCGCGGAACCACACCAGGTTCATGTACCCCATCCGCGCCAGGTGCGTGGCCGTGTTCCGGCTGCGGATGCAGCCCCGGCCGTAGCAGTAGAGGACGATGGGGATGCGCGACGCTGTCCCCACCGGCCAACGCGCCGCCATGAAGGTCTCCAGGGATTCCCTCTCGTCGTACGCCGGATGATTGACCGCTCCCGGCAGGTGACCGAGCCGGGAGTAGTCGCCCGGCTCCCGCAGGTCGATCAACGCCGCGTCCGTCTTCCCTCGCGGATCGTCGATCCCCAGCAGCCGCGCCACCTCCGGCGCTCCCAGGACCCGGACCACAGGCGAGGTCCCGTCCGCCGCCCAGGCCTTGAAGCCGCCGGGAAAGACGCGGACCTGCCGGTCCATGCGGCGCAGCAGCAGATATCCGAGCCCGGGCAGCGAGTCGCCGGGACCTTCGCCGTAGAGCACGATCTCCGCCTCGGGCTCGATGCGGTCCCGGTCGGCGTTCCGGGGTCCCAGGCGATCCAGGGTCTCCCAGGGCTCGCCAGGCTCCGGCCAGCGGCCCTTCTCCGGCAGCCAGCGCCGGAAATCGAACGGCAGGGCGTGCGGTACATGGCCCGCCGCCCATCGCGGCGGCGCCTCGTACTCCTTCTCCATCCAGATCCCCTCGTCCCGCAGGTCGAGGATCTCGGTCCCCTTCTCCCCGAACCGCGTCCGCACCCACTCCGCGTCCGCCGCCGCCTCCTCGCGGGGCGGAGCCTCGAACCTCGTCTCCCTTCGGGACCGGCTCTTCAGTCTGCCCCCCTCGACCACCTTCACCTCCGGCACCCCGGCCCATTCCAGCAGCCAGAACGCCCGTCCGACCTCGGTGCCCTTTCCCATCAGCAGGACCCCCTCCTTCCCGGAGAGGCCGGCCTTGCCCAGGGCCTTGCGCACGCAGGAGAGCCCTTCGGATACGCACTCCCCGTCGATCTTCAGATGGCAGGCGTTGATCGGGACCATGCCGCCCTTCTGGAGCACCGCGGCGCGCTCGGGGGTGATCACGATCTCGGGGAAAGTCGTGGGCTTCGGAGGACGGGGAGGAGGCTTCAGCTCGAGCTGGGCGAAGACGGGGGCGGGGAGGAGAAGGAGGAGAAAGAACAGGCGCATGAGGAGCATACGTGCTTCAAAGATCCTTGTTTTCAGAAAGGTGAAAGGTTTTATTCGATCCCGATCTGGCCGAGCAGCTCCGCCAGATCCTCGCCCGACGCCGGCACGCAGGGGACGATTCCCGATACGTTCTCGCGCACCCAGGGGTCCGCCCGCTCGCCGGCCGCGAAGACGCCCTCGATCCCCAGGAGACCCAGCCACTCCTCGCGGCGGTCGGCGCCGTAGCGCTCCAGCACCTTCACGGGATAGTCCTCGTCCAGGATGCAGGCCAGCCGCCGCGCGAGGTCACGCGCCTCGCGGAGCCCCACGTTCATGCTCTGCGAGCCGACCGGGCTCGTCAGGTGGGCGGCGTCGCCGGCCAGCCAGCCGTGGCCGTGGCCGAAGCTGCCGGCCAGACGCCGCTCGAAGCGCACCGCCATGGACCACAGCACCTCGCCGACCTCCGCCTCGAACCAGGGCGCGCGCTCGGCCAGAAGCTCCCCCAGGCGGTCGCGCACCAGGTAGGGGAACGGCTCGTCTCCGACCCGCGGGAAGTGGCGGCTCTTGAAGCGCGGCTCCTCGAACCCTTCCCAGTCCTCGATCTCCAGGCTCCAGCGGAACCGCCCGCCGCCCAGCGGCCAGAGCACACCAGCGCGGCCCTGGTGGAACACCACCCGCGCCTCGTGGCCGGCGGGACCGTCCGCCGTCAGCTCGAACACGGCGAAAAGCGCCGACGGCGCCATCTCTTCGTAGGAGGTCCCCAGCGCCTCGCGCACCAGCGACCGGTGGCCGTCCGCCCCCACCACGAACCGGGGCCGCACCAGCGTGCGGTCCGCCACCGTCAGGATCCCTTCGGCAGAGCGTTCGAGCCGCTCCACTTCGGCCAGGGGCATCCCGTCGCCGAGGTCGAGATCCGCCACCCGGTGGTTCCACAGCACCGCGCTCCCCCGCTGCGCCAGCCGGCTCGCCAGCACGCCCTCCAGGATCTGCTGCGGCAACACCGCCACGAAGGGGGTTTCTTCCAGGCCGGAGAAGTCCAGCGCGGCGTGCCGCTCCATTCCCTCGTAGAAGGCGACCGACTCGACCCGGTGGGCGTGGGCCATCAGCTCCGCCCCCAGCCCGGCACCCGCCAGGAGGCGGAGCGACTGGGGATGCAGAGCCAGAGCGTAGCTGCGCGCCGCGGGCCGCCTCTCCTGGTCCACGATCTGAACGCGTGCTCCCAGGTCCGCCAGGGTCAGCGCCGTGAACAATCCCACCGGCCCGGCCCCGATCACCAGCACGTCCGGCGCCTCGTCCGCCGACTGCAGCGTGTCCTCGCGTTCGAGAGAGAGGGGCTCGATCTTCACGGGCGCGTCCTCGTGGAAGGTCCATCTCCACGATGCGCCCGCCGCGCCGTCCTCTCAATACCCTCCCGGGTCGGAGGGTTTCCCGCCCTTTCGGGTAGGAAAAAACCAGGAAACGAGACCTTCCCTTCCTTGCGCGGGACGTTCCCCGGATTTCGGCTCGCGTTCCCTCCCTTTTACGGGACGTGAAAGCCCTTTTCCGGGACGGAAAAAGGAAAAAACGGCCCGGGATTTCCCTTTCGCCTCCCGTTTTCCGCCTTTCGCCTGACGGAAAAGCCGCAAGACGAGGCGCGAAAGGTCTTTGACGGGGACAGAAAAGGTTTTCGCGAAGTGTGAAAGAGGCAAGGCGGGCCGTAAAAGGGACAAGAC
The DNA here is from genome assembly GCA_036376245.1 of Thermoanaerobaculia bacterium. Classification (GTDB taxonomy): domain Bacteria; phylum Acidobacteriota; class Thermoanaerobaculia; order Multivoradales; family UBA5704; genus DATARR01. The sequence continues at coordinate 44,581 of DASVAS010000088.1, forward strand.
GCCCCGCGAAAGCCCTTTCACGAGGCGGAAAAGGCCTTTCGCATCGCGTGAAAGGCGGAAGACGTCACGGAAAACCGGGAGGATGAGGCGGAAAAGGCGTGATCCGAGCCGTGAAACCTCTTCTCTCTCAGGAAAAGGGAGCCGACGAGACGCGAAAGCTCCCGCGCGAGCCCCGAAAGGGGCCGCGCCGCTCTTTGACAACTGAATCCATGCGGGAGCTGTCCCGAAACGGGGCCGGGAAGGCTCTCGCGCGCCTGCCCGGGCGGACCGGGGAGGCGCAAATTCCTTCCTACGTCGGCGGCGGGCGCCTGCCCGCCTTGCCCAACGCCTTGCCCGCCGCCGGCCTCTTTCGTCCGTCTCTGAACATTCTCAAGACAAATGGTGTCTTACCTGACAGGCCGGTCCTGTCGGGCGGCGATGGGGAGAGAATCGGGCCTCCTCCCTCTGGACCCGGGGGACAGGACCGGCCAGCTCTCTTTGAAAACTGAACAGCGCCTGAGCGACTCCAACGTCCCCGCGAGGTCCTCGGAATTGCCCTGATCTGTGGGGTGGGATTGCGACAATCGGTAGGTTACGAGGAGCACGCGTGAGAAATCTTCTTGGATTCCTCGGAATTGCCCTAATCTGTATGGGTGGGGGAACCTCGAAGAGGTGCAGGCATGTAGCCTGGGGCGTCAGCCCAACTTCTTACACACATCTCGTCTGTGGTACGAAAACCTATGTGCAAGGCGGTAGAGACGCCCCTGCCCGTTTCAGAACGCCCTTCGCAGGCCGCCCACGTCGGGGCGTCTCGAGGCGGGAATTCCGGTCCGTTTGGCCATGCGTTCGGCGGGCACGCGAACGATCCCCTCTCCTCGTCCAACGAAGGCCTGAATCCATAGCGGTATCTCCGTCCCGGAGACGACCCGACGTCAGAGAACTGCGGAGGGTGTACTGAAACGGGCAGGGTCGTCTCTACCGCCTTCCCGGTAGGTCGTGGCCTCGGTCCCTGGGGCTGCCGCCCCAGGCTGTTCAGAACTCGCCCTTGTCAGGGCTAATCTCTTCGAGGAGCTGATTCCTTTTCCATCCGAACCGTCCCTTGAGGGACAACCGCACGTAGCCCCACGGTTTCAACCTGGGGCGGCGGAGGCCGGGCCGCTCCCCGGCAGGGACCGACGGCCGCAGGCGGTCCGCCCCAAGGGGCCGGCGGGACGCCGGCGCTCCCAGGGGAGGGCGGGATGACGTAGGATTCGCCCGCCATGTCTGTCCGACCGACTTTCCGCGCCCTGATCGCCACCCTCGCCCTGACAGGCGTCACGTCATGCTCTTCCTCTCCGAGCCCCGCGCCGGCCGAATCCGCCAGGCCGGCCAAGGTCTCCAGGTTCAACGAGTACCGCGGCTGGTCCGAGGCGGTCTACGACGGCTGGGTGCGCAGCTCGGTCTACGTTCCCATGCGGGACGGGACGCGGCTGGCGGTGGACATCTTCCGGCCCACCCGGAACGGCCAGGTGGCGGAGGAGAAGCTGCCCGTGGTGTGGACCCATCACCGCTACCAGCGGGCGGTCGTGGACGAGGGGAAGCTCTACACCATCCTCGACACCTTCCCCTGGCTCCAGGAGGTGATCCGCCATGGCTACGTGGTCGCCGCCGTGGACGCGCGGGGATCGGGCGCGTCGTTCGGGATCTTCGAGGGGATGTTCAACCTCCGCGAGACCCAGGACGGCTACGACATGACCGAGTGGCTCGCCGCCCAGCCGTGGTCCAACGGCAACATCGGCATGTACGGCCGGTCGTACCTCGGCATCACCCAGTACATGGCCGCCAGCCGCAAGCCGCCCCACCTCAAGGCCATCTTCCCCGAGGTGGCGATGGTGGACATGTATGCCCTGCTCTGGCACGGCGGCATCTTCCACGGTCCGTTCATCGAGAACTGGACGAAGCTCGTCCGCGAGATGGACGTGGACAAGCCCGCCGAGCCCGTGGACGAGGACAAGGACCGCTCCCTGCTCAAGGCCGCCATCGAGGAGCACAAGCAGAACTTCGACATGGCGGAGCTGGTTGCCGGCGCCCCCTACCGCGACAGCCTCGCTCCCGGCACCCGCATCAAGCCCTTCGTCTACTGGACCCCCATCACCTACCGCGACGAGATCCGGAAATCCAAGGTGGCCGTCTACCACCTGGCCGGATGGTTCGACCGCTACGTGCGGGACCAGGCGGTCCTGTTCCGGAACCTGGACAATCCCCAGAAGCTGACGATCGGCCCGTGGACCCACACGCAGAACCACGCCATGGACTTCGCCGCCGAGCACCTGCGCTGGTGGGACTTCTGGCTCAAGGGGATCCCCAACGGCGTCATGGACGACGCGCCCGTCCACTACTACGTCATGGGCGCTCCCGAGGACAAGGCGTGGCGGTCCGCCCCTACCTGGCCCCTGCCCCAGGAGCGGCGCACCCCGTACTTCTTCGCCAACGATCGCGGGCTGGGGACCGCGGCGCCCGCGGACCCGGGCGGCCAGGACGCCTTCACGGTGGACTACACCGCCACGGCCGATCCCAACCCCCGCTGGGGCCTGTCGCGCCAGGTTCCGGAGCTCACCAACCTGGGCGCCAAGGGGCTGAGCTACACGACGCCTCCGCTCCCCCGGACGGTCGAGGTCACGGGCCACCCGGTGGTCCATCTCTGGGCTTCGGCCTCGGCTACGGACGCGGACTTCTTCGTCTACCTGGAGGAGGTGGACAAGACAGGCAAGTCGGTCTACGTCTCGGAAGGGGCCCTGCGGGCGTCGAACCGCGCCGTCCAGGAGCCCGGCTACAACTACCTGGGCCTCCCCTACCATCGCGGCAACCGGGCGGACCGCCAGCCGCTGACGCCGGGCGAGCCCGTGGAGCTGACGCTCGATCTCTTCCCGGTCTCCAACCTCTTCGACGCCGGCCACCGCATCCGCGTGACCATCACCGGCGCCGACAAGGCGAACGCCGTGACGCCCGAGCAGTCGCCGGCGCCGACGCTGACGATCTACCGGGGGAAGGAGAGGGCGTCCTATATCGAGCTGCCGGTGATCCCTTGAGCCCTCACCTCCCGGCCTCCTCTCCCGACCCCTCCCTCCCACGCCACACCGGGAGAGGAGGAGAGGTTAGCCAAAAGAAGCTTCTTCATCCCCCTCTCTCCCGGTGTGGCGTGGGAGGGAGGGGTCGGGAGAGAGGGGGTAGGGGGAGTGAGGTGCTAGACTGGCGCCACCAATGAGAGCAAAACTCGCGTTGTTGCTTTTCTTTTTGTTCGCCTCTCAGGCCCGTGCCGACGCCAAAATCTCCGAAATCAAGATCGAGCTCGACGGCTTCCAGGTACTGACGTCGTTCACCCTGCGCGGAGCCTTCGACCGCCGCCTCTCCGAGCGGGTGGAGAGCGGTCTGCCCACGTCCATCTTCTACCGCTTCGAGCTGGCTCGCGACCGCAAACGCTGGTGGGACCGGAAAGTCGCCGACAATACGCTGGAAGTCGTGGCCGTGTACGACGCGGTGGCCCGCGCCTACACCGTCCACCAGAAGCTCGACGGCAAGCTCGTCGAGAGCCGCACCGTCCGGGAACGCAAGGAGCTCGAAACCGCCATGACGGTGATCGAACGGCTGCCGGTCTTCTCCCTGGAGGGGCTGCCCCGCGAGGGCCGGCTGCTGGTCAAGGTCCAGGCCGAGATGGGCTCGCGGACCATGCTGTCCTTCATCCCCGTGTCGATCAACACCGACTGGAAGGAGTCGTCCAAGTTCCGCGTCCCCGTCCAGCCCTGAGCCGCACCGATGGACCGCCGCGAGAAAATCCTCCAGAAGCTCAAAGACCACCGGCTGATCGGCGCCGGCCTGGCGGCGCTGCTGCTGCTCTTCACCGTCCTCTTCTACCTCGCCCAGCGCGGGCGCGACCTGCCGGCGGCCCTGGTCACCAACCGGGTGCTGCTGTTCGTGCTCTGGTACGTCAACGTCGTCCTCATCCTGATCGTCCTCTTCGTCCTGCTGCGGAACGTGGTGAAGCTGCTGGTGGAGCGGCGGCGCGGGACGCTGGGATCGACGTTCAAGTTCAAGCTGGTGGCCACCTATATCGGCCTGTCGCTGATCCCTGTGCTGGTGCTGTTCGCCATCGCCACGGAGTTGCTGCAGGGGTCGATCGAGCGATGGTTCAACACGCCCCTCGAGCCGGTGCTGGAGCGCGGCAACGCCGTGGCCCAGGCGCTCTACGACCGCATCGAGCAAACCAACGCGCGCGACGCCACGCGGGTGCTCCGGGAGATCGGCGAGATCGACCTCCAGGATCCGGGGCAGCGGCCACGCCTGACGCGGCGGATGCAGGAGCTGCTCAACGAGCTGGACCTCGACCTCCTGGCGGTCTACGAGGGACGCGAGTTCGTCCACGCCGCCCTTAACTCGCAGTCGGGCATCCCCGACCTGCCGGAGCAGGACCGCTCGTTCCTGGAGGCGGCGGCCCAGGAGGGGCATGCCGAAGCGGTGCAGACGCCGCCGGGGACGGGCGGCAGCCTGCTTCTCGCCGCCGTCGCCGACCGGCTGGGAGGCGATCAGGGGCCCGTGATCGTGATCGCGGGGAAGCTCCTCGATCCCATGCTGGCGAAGCAGCGGGAGACGCTGGTGCAGGACTACCAGTCCTACCGCCAGCTCGTGGTGCAGAAGGACGACCTGCGGGCGAGCCATCTCCTGCTCTTCGGCATGGTGACGCTGCTGATCCTCCTGGCGTCCTCCTGGACCGGCCTCTATCTCGCGCGCCGGGTGACGCTGCCGATCCAGGCCCTGGCGGACGGCACGCGGCGCATCAGCGGCGGCGACCTCTCCTACCGGGTGGACGTAGAGGCCGACGACGAATTGGGCGTACTGGTGGATTCCTTCAACCGCATGACCCAGGAGCTGGCGTTCAACAAGGAGATGCTGGAGCTGGGACACCTGGAGCTGGTCGCCAGCAACCAGCGGCTGGCGGCGGAGCGGGCGCTGATCGCGGCGGTAGTGGAGAACGTGGCGGCGGGCGTCGTGGCCCTCGACTCCTCGGGCCGCATCTTCGCCTGCAACGGCGCGGCGCTGGCCATGCTGCGCCAGCGCGAAGAGGATGTGGTGGGCCGCCTGGTGGAGGAGGCCTGGAGCCATCCGGACCTCGCGCGTCTGGCGGCGGCGGCGCGGGAAGCCGCGCGGGAGTCCAGACCGGCTGCCCGGGGCGTCAAGGAGGTTCACCTGCCCCTGGGCGGCGAGTGGAAGAGCTTCGAGCTGAAGGTGACCGCGCTGCGGGACGCCGCCGGCCACGAGCAGGGATGGGTGCTGGTCATCGAGGACATGACGGAGCTGATCAAGGCGCAGCAGCTCGCGGCCTGGAACGAAGCGGCGCGGCGCATCGCCCACGAGATCAAGAACCCCCTGACGCCGATCCGCCTCGCCGCCGAGCGCCTGCACCGCAAGCACCAGCAACGCGACCCCGCCCTCGGCCAGGCGATCGAAGAGGGGACGGAGACCATCGTGCGCGAGGTGGTGAACCTCTCGGAGATGGTGGACGAGTTCTCCCGCTACGCCCGCATGCCCCGGCCGCGGCCGGAGCGGACGGACCTCTCGCGGCTGGTGGAGGACACGCTCCACCTCTACCGCAACCTGAAGCCGGGCTTGGCCGTGGACAGCCGGGTGGACCCCTCCCTCACCGCCGTATGGATCGACGGCGAGCAGATCCGGCGGGCGCTGATCAACCTGCTGGACAACGCCGTGGAGGCCACGGAGGCGCCCGGGAGCGTGACGGTCTCGGCGCACGCCGTGAACGGCCATCTGGAGATCCAGGTGGCGGACACGGGCCGGGGCATCCCGCCGGCCGCCAGGGACAAGCTCTTCCTCCCCTACTTCTCCACCAAGGGCCGCGGCACCGGCCTCGGCCTCGCCATCGTCCACCGCATCGTCACCGACCATCAGGGGACCATCCGCGTCGAGGACAACCGGCCGAAGGGGACGGTGTTCACGGTCGAGCTGCCGATGGGGTGAGAGGTACCGCGTCCAGGGTGGCGTTGCCCTCTGGGGCGTGGCTCCTGCGAGACCTCACCCTCGGTCCCTCTCCCATCTCCCTGCCGCCCGCCCCCGGGAGAGGGAGGGCCCTGCGATCCAGGTCTTGCTGAGCTTGGCAAGATCGTTGACTCATCGTTCCCCCTCTCCCGGTTGGGTGGGAGGGTGGTGGGAGAGGGGGCCAGGGGGTGAGGTCTCGGAGGGCAGGACGCCCCAGAGATGAGGAGCTTCCGCGATAGAATCGTTCCCATCCCATGGAGCCCCCAATGATCGGCAGACTCGTCGGCAGCTACCGGATCGTGGAGAAGATCGGCGAAGGCGGGATGGGCGCCGTGTACCGGGCCGTCGACGAGATGCTGGAGCGCGAGGTGGCGGTCAAGGCGATCCGGCCGGCCCTGACGCGGGAGCCGGAGATCGTCGAGCGCTTCCGGACCGAGGCGAAGATCCTCGCCCGCGTGCACCACCCCGCCATCGCCACCATCTACAGCTTCTTCCACGACGGCGACGAGCTGTTCCTCGCCATGGAGTACGTGCGGGGCCGCACCCTCTCCGAGGTGCTGCAGACCGGCGGCGCCCTGCCCTGGCGCCGCGCCGTGCCCCTGCTGGTCAGCGCCCTGGACGGCATCGAACAGGCCCACCGGGCGGGGATCGTCCACCGCGACCTCAAGCCGGACAACCTCATGCTCACCGAGGCGGGCACGCTCAAGGTCATGGACTTCGGCATCGCCCGCGTCTCCGGCAGCAACCACCTGACCCGCACCGGCCTGCTGGTGGGGACCCTGCGCTACGTCGCGCCGGAGCAGATCCGCGGCGAGGAGGTGGACCGCCGGACGGACGTCTACGCCCTGGGCTCGGTGCTCTACCAGATGCTCACCGGCCGCGTGCCCTTCGACGGCCCCACCGACTTCGCGATCCTGAAGGCGCAGCTCGAAGATCCGCCGGTGCCGCCCGGCTCCGTGGTGACCGGGGTTCCCGAGTGGCTCGACCGCGCCGTCCTGAAGACGCTGGAGAAGGAGCCGGCCGCGCGGTTCCAGACGGTGGAAGAGCTCCGCGCCCTGCTGGTCCGCGAGATGGGAACGGCCGCCGCGACCACCGCCGACGCCACCGAAGAGCTGCCGACGCTGATCCTGCCGCCCCGGCCGACGCCGCCGCCGGTCTCCTCGCCGGAGACGATCGAAACGGACCGGCCGCGTCTCGCCTCGACGCCCACACCTCCTCCGCCGCCCTTGCCGCCGCTGCCCGTGATGTCAGCCCCCGTGCCCGTGGCTCCCGCCGGGACGTCCTACCGGCCCGTGGAGGCGCCGGGCGGGAAGAAAGGGCTGATCGCCGCGGCGCTGGTTCTCGTCCTGGTCGTGGCGGGGGTCTTCCTGTGGAGACGGCAAGAGGAGCCTCAGCCCGCCGCCGGTCCCGCCGCTCCTCCGGCGAGCGTTCCAACGGGGACTCCGGCCCAGGTCTCGGCGCCCCTCGTGCCGACGCCGGTCCCGGCGGCCCCCGCGACGGAGAACAAGGCGGACCTTCAGCCGTCCCAACCGCTTCCCTCTTCGAAGCAGGAGAGGCCGCGCCCCGCCGCTCCCACACCCGCGCCGCAGACCTTGCCGGAACCGGAGACGACCGAGCGGTCCCAGCCTCCCGCTCCCGCCGAGCCTGAGCCCACGGTGGAAGCCCCGGCCCCGGCGGAGCCTTCATCGGACGGCGAATTCCCGATCGACGAGTTGCGCCGGCTCGGCGGCGAGTTGGTCGCCGAGAGCGGACACCTGATTGAGGTCTACGAGACCTTCCTCGAAGAGAAGGAGGACGGCGGCGCGGAGATCACCGCGGCGGACGAGAAGCTCCAGGAAGAGATGGAAGCGCTCCTCGAAACGGCCGAACGCTTCAACAAGCGGGTCAAGGACGGCGTCCTCGGCCGCAACAAGGAACGCCTGAAGACCGCCGAGGGCCGGGACGAGGTGAAGCGCCGCGCCCGCGAGATGGCCCTGGCCGCCGCCAAAGTCGAGGCACTGATGGCCGAGACACGGCCCGGTCCCGCCGTCAAGCAGAGCTGGCAGGAAGTCCGCCGCCGCTGGGAGCGGGTGGCGCGGATCTTCGGAGTGCGCTGAGGGCCAGCCCTCAGTTCGAGGGCTGCAGTCGCAGGAACACGTCCTCGTCCAGAAGAGCGAAGCTCTCGGGACCGTCCGTGTGGTGCCACAGGTGCCGGGCCCGCTGGAACGCCTCCTCGGCTCCCGCCACGTCCCCGGCGGTCCTGCGGGCGTCGCCCATGAACGCCCAGGCGTACCCCTGGAGCCGCGAACGCCAGCGGTCGTTCCCCGGCACAAGGGCCGCCACCATCAGAGCCAGCTCCGCGATCTCCTGCGCCTGGATCGGATCGTTCGGCGCCACCTCCTCACACTCCTGACAGATCCGCTCGACCAGGGCCCAGCTCTTGAACTCCCGCCCCTCCTTGACCAGGAGGCGGCGGTCCTGGGGTGAGAAGGGCTGGAGAGTGCTCCACAGCTCCTCCGCCTCGGCTCTCTCCTTTTCGGGTTCCTTGGCCAGCTCCTTCTCGTCCAGGTCTTCCAGGTCGCCCAGCAGCTCGATCAGGGCGATCTTGAGGGAGGCGGCCACGGCCCAGGCCAGATCCTCGGCGATGGTCGTGCTCTCCACGTCCAGGTCCGCCGCGGCGACCCGCACCATGTGGATCATGCGCAGGACGTCCTCGAACAGGAATGACGGCACCCCCGTGGCCTTCAGGAGCCGCTCCACGGTCTTGGGAGAGGGCTTCTTCCGCCCCAGCTCGTAGAGGGAAATCAGGCTTTTGTCCATCCCCGCCGCCCTCGCCAGCTCGGTCTGATTCCAGCCCCGGAAAACGCGCAGGAAGCTGATGGCGACCTTCAGATCCTCGGGGTCCTCCCTTTTCTTCATCTCGGTCTCTCCTCGTCTGCGAACGACATTGTCGATCTCGGGAGTAGATTATTACACACCTTGGGATAGACACTGTGTTCCCGGGAGACGCGCCCATGGCGGCCAAGGAGGCCACCCTCGGAGCGCCCTCTTCGAAAGGAGACCGACATGTCTCGTATCTCGACCTCGAAGCTCGCCCTCGTCCTGCTCCTCGCCACCCTCCTGACCCCCGCCACGGGATGGTCCGCCGGACGCCGTTTCTCCAGCGACGATTCCGCGGCACGGATCTTCACCATCGAGAACCCCCTCGTCGTGTTCTGGAGCTACATCGTCGGTTTCTGGGATAAGGAAGGGTGCGGGATTGATCCAGATGGCTGTGCGGCTCCCAATGGTTGTGGGATTGATCCACACGGAGGTTGCACCCCGAACACCAGCACGACTGGAACGACCACCAATCAAGACGCGGGCTGTGGACTCGACCCCGATGGACGCTGCCTGACCGGCAACTGACCGGAGTCGCTGATTAGTTGGCCGGGGCCTATTCAGGCTCCGGCCCATTTCAGGCCTCAAACTTCAGCCCAGGCTGATGTCTAGCTCTTCGGAGATATTCAGCAAGGCGGCGCGCCAATTCAACCGTAGCGGTGTGGTTTTCAACGGACTCACAAAAAAGACTTAACGCTGCCAGAGCTTCGCGGTGGACACCTTGCGCACGGAAGATCGGGGCCATCTCCCTGGCCAGGACCTGGACCTCTCCTCCTAAGCCAGCTTCCAGGTAGAGCACCGCCAATTCCAGTGAGACCAGCGCCGTGTCATAGGCGAGATTGCGAGAGATAAACTCCCCGCGTACTTGTTCCAATGCAGTAATCGCTGCAGGTCGTCCGCCGGAAGCGACGGCGATTCGCCCCTCAAGCCAGAGCAACCGAACAAGATCCAACTCGTTTCCCAGATTCAAGGCTAGCTCTCGGATCTCGGGTATTAGGGCGCTGGCCCGCTGATACCTTCCCAAATGGCAAAGGTTGACGGCCAGGTTAAACTTCAGAACGCAGAACAATCTAGGCTCGCTCTGATCATTAACGGCATCGGCGGCATGGGTCAGTGCGTCGATCGCCCGTTCATACTCGCCCATCTGCTCCAAGGTGAAGGCCTTCTTCAAGAGAATTCGTCCTTCATCCCCAGACTGCTGCATCAAAGCACGATCAAGCAGACCCAAGGCTTCGGACAACCGTCGCTGATCGCGCCTGAGGGAGGCTTCAAGATCCAACAGACGCCACTCCGAAAGCACCTTGGCCTCTCCACCGTTGGCCTCGGCTCCCCATAAATCCCACGCACGTATGAAAGCTTCTTCCGCTCCCGGTAGATCGTTTGCCACTCGACGCGCATTCCCCACAAATGCCCAGGCATAGCCTTGAACCTGAGAACACCAGCGTTCTTCTCCGGTAACTCTGACGGCAACTCTCAAGGCTAAATCAGCCAAGTCCATAGCCCGCTCCGCGTCCGCTGCAGCCGCCCTCCCGCTCTCCGCGCACAGCTTTTCGCATAGAGCCCAGGTCCGGAACTCCCGCCCCCCCTCGACCAGCACCCGCCGCTCCCGGGGCGAGTACTGCTTCAGCCGCTCCCAGAGGTCCTCCGCCTCCTTCCGGGCCTGGCGGATCTTCCTGGCCTGGAGGAAACGGACCATCTCGTTCCGGGTCCTCTCCCCGGTCCATCGTGCGGCCAGCGCCGCAGCCCGCCGGGCGAGACGGCTCTCGGCCGCATTGAGATCGGCCGGGGAGCCGGACGTCTCCATTCCCTCTTCCGGCCGGATGAACCCCGCGCAGAAGATCGACACCTCCGTGGCCTCGGGCTCCATGCCCAGAGCGGCGGCCAGCTTGTCGAGCTTCGGGCGGGAGAGGGCTCTCCTCCCCTTCTCATAGTCCGAGAGCACGCTGCTCGGGATTCCAGTCGCCTTCGCCAGATCCTTCTGGGTCCAGCCCCGGGCGCTCCGCAGCAGCGTCAGGGTCAAACTCAAGGCAGGGGGCATGGTTCTGGCCATTCTTCTCCTCGTGTTCTTGTTCCGCAAATAGTACAGTGCTTTTAGCATCTTTTGCGTGACGAGAATAGAAGATAGCTGTCCTCGACCCGAAAAAACCACCCCCCAGGGTCATAACTGTTGATTTTTCGTCGGCTGACGCTTCGGCCCGCGCGGAGTTGGCTTACCGTTTCCGCGTCACGGAGAGGAGACGCGATGCCGGACTGGAAGGCTGAGACGAAGGCGCAGCTTCAGGACGTTGTGCGGGAGTTGGAGGCCATCCAATATCGTCTTCTGGGGCTGGCCGCCAGCCTTCGCTCGCCTCGGGACGAGACGGCCCGTCTTCTAGGGGGAGAGGAGCCGGAGAACATGGCGGAGACCCGTTCGGCCATCGAATGCGTGCTGGTAGACCGTCTCGCCCCGGCCGTCCAGGATCTGGTGGCCGCGGCGGAGGGCATGGCAGGGGAGGGGAGGTAGGAGTCCGCTAGAAATACCAACCTCGAGGACCTGAAGGACATAAGGGACCTAAAGGACGAAAGGGAGGTTAGAGTTGCCGTCCTTACAAGTCGTTTATGTCCTTTAGGTCCCTTATGTCCTTCAGGTCCTCGAGGTCCTTTCTTCCTCTACACACTCCCAGGGGAATACCCATCCTCCCGCCGCGTTTACAGTTTTGCTTCCGGGAGGCCCCTCCGTGCCCGACTCCAGTGACCGCGACGTACGCATCCGCCAGGCCCTCCAGTTCCTCGCCGACGAGATCCGGGACCGTATCGCCCGCCATCCCCTGGGCCACCTCGTGGCCGGCCGTGGCGAGAAGATCGACCTGCGCCTGAGCCTTCCCACGATCTTCAAGGACGGGCAACTCGAAAAAACAAGCCGGGACGCCTCCGAGTCCATCCAGGAGGCGGTCCAGGTCCTTCTTCATCACAATGCCGTGTTCCAGCCGGGGCGGGTCCTCTGCCTGCGCTGCGAGACGTCCACCTGCGAGCACGCCGCGCCTACGGACAGCCGGCAGGTCTTCGCCGGCTGGGGCAAGACGGGCATCCCCCGTTTCGTGGACTTCGGCCAATGGCTGCTGGAGCGCCGCGACCCACGAGTGGACCTCCTCTATCGGGAGCCTTCCCCTCTGGTGGTGACCGTGGTCCCGGAGGCCGACCTCGTGGGCGGGTTGATCGAGGTCTTCCGGCAGCGGGAGGGGAGCTACCGCGTCCACGGACAGGTGACCGCCGGCTGGTATCGGGCGCCGGACCGGTCCGGTCTCGCGGGAGTCCGGCAGCCGCTGGCGGTCTCGCTGCAGGTGGTCTCTTCCCGGTCGCGGCGCCTGCGCCAGCGGTTCGGGGTGAACGTGATCGGCGTAGGGCCGGGCGGCGAGCCGCTGGAGAACCTCTACGACCGCATCGGCGCGATTCCCTGGGGAGACGCCGTGCGCTGGGCCCAGAGCGCCCTCTCGGGGATCGAGGCCAAGCTGGAGCGTTCCCGCATGCCGAAGGAGGTGCTGGAGCAGCGGCTGGAGGGGATCGTCCAGGGCATGGCCCGGCGGCTGGAGAAGGACTGGCGGGGCAAGGAGCGCCGGACGGTCCACGGCCAGCAGCGCCACGCCGAGGGGGACCGCCCGACCCGCATGGCCCTGACCGATCTCGCCCGGGCCAAGCCCGAGAACCTCCTCTTCGACACGCGCCGGGAGACCCTGGTCGTGGTGGGAGACCGGGGCCGGGCGCACGTCTTCAACCTGGCCGGGAAGCTGGTGACCTCCGTCCGCTACAACCCCGCCTCGATCGAGAAGCGCCGGCAGACCGGCATCTGGCGGCCGGCGGCCGCCGAGGAGGTGCGGACGGTGCGGGAGCGGGTGGAGGCGGGGCCAGTGGAGGCGTAGGCCCCTGGAGAGGAAAAGGACACCAAGGACACCAAGGACAGAGGACGCTGTCTCTGTCCTTGGTGTCCTTGGTGTCCTTGGTGTCCCTGGTGTCCTTTTCTGCTTTCTCCCTCACCGCGCCGTCAGCAACGGATACGGGTTCCGCGCCTCCCCACCCGCGTAGATCCCGTAGTGCAGATGGGTAGGCGTCCCCCTGGCGTTGCCGCTATCTCCCACATACCCGAGGGTCACCCCCGCCTCGACCCAGTCGCCGACGGTGGGGGGCGCCCAGTCGTCGAGATGGGCGTAGTAGTGATACCAGCCCGCCGGCCCCACGACCGTGACCGTCTTGCCCCCCAGCCGGTTCAATCCTTTGCGGACCACCACTCCCGGGGTGGCCGAAAGCACGGGCGTTCCCCGGCGGGCGAAGATGTCGATCCCCTCGTGGGCGCGCCCTTCGGAACGCTGGGCGCCCCAGGTGTTGGCGAGCTCGTCCGGGTGGATGCCCTGGACCGGCACCGGCAGGTTGGCGGGAGGCGGCTCGCGGAGGAGCCTGACCACCCGCACGGCGTTCTTGAGGTAGGGATAGGCCCAGATCAGCAGCAGGACGAGCAGCCCCAGCCAGGCCAGCCGCGCGAGAATCCGCCGCCGCTTCATGAAAGCCGCCCCGGAATCCCGATCCGCACCGCCATTCCTCCCCGATCCTGCAACCCGCGTTCCCATAGAATCAGTCTCCCATGACGCGCCTCGCTCTCCTCGCCCTGCTCGCCGTGGCAGCCTTCCCCGGAGAGGTCCGGGACACTCCGACCGGCAAGGTCTGGGTGGAGATGGTCCCGGTCGGCGCGAACAAGCCGAAGAAGGGAGTCGGCCGGGGCTGGATCGAGGCGCCGCCGGAGCGGGTCTTCCGGGCGCTGACCGACTACGCCCACTGGCACGAGTTCATGCCCTTCCTGGAGGAGTCCGCCGCGCGGCCGCAGCCGGACGGCTCGGTGATCGGCGTCCACCTCCTCCGCCTGCCGAGATCCCTGGGAGACCGCCGCTACCGGGTGCGCTTCACCCAGAAGATCGACAACGCCCCGAGCGTCCGGACCTGGCGGGTAGCCTGGAAGTTCATTCCCGGCTCCGGCAACTTGAAGGACCACCACGGCTCCTGGACTCTCACGGCCGCCGGCCCGGGAAGGACGAAGGCCGTTCTCCACCTCGAAACCGACCCTGGAGGCGCCACTCCCCATTGGGCCGTGGACCGCGGCATCTCCAACACCGTACCCTGGATCTTCCACGGCCTGCGGCAGCATGTGCGGCGGGGGCGGTATGACAAATGAGCCGACCCTTCCTGGTCGTTCCCTTTGCATCCCGTTGGAAAGGGCTTGCTTTGAGCTCTGTAGTAGAGCATTGTTAGGCAGACCTCCAGGAGGAAGCGATGAACCGGAATGATCTGGGACGGTTTGAAGAAGACGTCCGCGAAGAGGTGCAGAACCTCGAAGACTGCGGCGAAGAGCTGACGGATGACGATCTCGACGACGTGTCCGGAGGAGATGACGGCTGGGGCACCGGCACCCCGCCTCCGCCTACGGATGGGAGCGGAGGGGGCTAGGAATCCTCACGGGTGTTGACGTGCGGCGACTGGCTTGCGGTCGTCAGCCCCTATCTTTCGGAGCCCCTCTTCGGCCTGCGGGCGGTCGAACGTCTCCATGCCGCCGGCCGGCGACTGCCGGGGGATTGCCTGGCGGTCCTGGAAACGCGCCTCCGCCCGGAGCCCGGACCCGTCGACCTTTCCATCCGCCTGCGGACGCCCGCCGAGGCGCGGCGGATGGACGGCCGAGGCCTTCCTCCTCACCTTGCGGCGTTTCTCGGCTCCTGGTCTGAGCTGGGCGGACCCTTCGCCGCGGTGCGGTCCGTCTGGCTGGAATTCGACCTGGACCGCGACTTGGAGGAGGGCCTGCCCTCTCCCATCCCCTGCGCGAAGCTCTCCGGCGCGGTGGCTCCGGAGTGGCTGACCGGCACGCTCCTGCCGGCTCTTCACGGTAAGCCTCTCGATCCCGGACAGCGGGAAGCGGTGCGATCCTGCCTCGCGGTCCTCCCGGAATCAGCCCGCCTCCTCTACGCTTTCAGCCTCTATCCGAGAAATCCCGACGCCGTCCGTCTGGAGATCTTCGGTCTGGACCCGCGAGAAATCCTGGAGACCCTTCAGAGGGTGGCCCCCCAGACGGTGGAGCGCGCCGCGGAGGTCGCTCCGCTCTTCGCGGAATCCGACCGGCTTCATCTCTCCCTGGATCTCACCTCGGAGGTCCTGCCGAGGATCGGCATCGAAGCGTCCTTCGCCCGCCAGCCGGAACGGGAGCCGCGCTGGAACGTCCTCTTCGAGAGACTGGTGACAGCAGGGCTCTGCGATCCCGGAAAACGGGACGCGGCCCTCGCCTGGTCCGGGTACGACACCTTCCGGACGGCTCCGGAGGCGTGGCCCGTGGCTGCGGGACGCCGGGGCTTTTGCGTTCGCAGCCTCAGCCACGTGAAGGTGGTCTGTCAGCCGGACCGCAATCCCGAAGCCAAGGTCTACCTGGCGTTCGGATGGCTGGAGCGCTCCAGAGCGGCGGAAAACTGAGACGCGAGAGGGACGCCGAAGTCTCCGGCAAGCGCCTCCGCCTTCTCCACGTACCTCGAGACTCCGAGCTCCAGGAATAGCTGGTGGGCTTCCCGGATCTGTCGGGCGGCCTCGCCGGAATCCCCTCCCGGGCCGGCGAGCGCCAGGTCAAGCCGGGTCCTGCCGATCTCGAAGGGGGCCTGGATGGCGTCGAAGCTCTCCAGCGCCTTCCCGAGCCAGGTTTCGGCCTCCTCCCGTTCTCCTTGCTGGACGGCGATCCGCCCCAGCGTCCTCTGGGCGAGCCCGACCCCATACCGGAAGTTGGAGCCCTCCGCGGCCTCCAGGGCTCGCAGTCCAATCTCCCGGACTTTCGAAGGAAGATCTCCAGCCAGGAGCCGGGCCTCCGCCAGGAACGCCGAGAACCAGCCGTAGAGTTGCAGCATGCCGGCCTGGCGGAGCCGCTCGGTCGAATCCTCCAGCGCCTCGACGGCGTGCCGGACGTCCTGCTTCTGCAGGTAGGCGTAGCCCAGGAATCCCAGGGCCGCGGCCGTGTTGAGGGGATCCTGGGCCCGCTTGAGGCCGCCCTTGCACTTCTCGATCCCCAGCTCCCAATCCCCCAGCGAAGCATGGAAATACCCCGTGCTCCAGGAGGGGTCGAGACGCGGGTCCTGCAGAGCCTGCCAGATGGCCTCCGCCTGCTCCATCCTCTCGAACGCGTTCTCGAACTGTCCCAGAACGTAGTGGTGGAACCCGACGACCCAGTACGCCTGCCCCTGCCACCACGGGTCGGCGCCCCGCTCCAGCAGGGCCACGGCCTGATGACCGTGCTCGATCCCTTCGGAGAACCGCCCGGACCAGAAGGCATCCCGGCAGAGGACGTACCAGGACCGCCCCTCCGTCTCGGCGTCCCCGGCCTCGCGCGCCTCCGCGATCGCCCGGCGGGCGTTGCTCGCGGCCTCCTCCTGGTTGCCGAGATAGCTGTAGGTATGGGCCAGCCAGAAGTAGTAGCGCCCGGCGAGGGAGGGATCCGCCACCCGCTCCAGGACCTCCCGGTAGCGGGAGAAGACCTCCAGGGTCTCCGCCAGACCGGCCAGGGGGAGGAGCGAATGGGCGAGCTGAAGGATCACCTCCAGAGAGCGGCGGTCCCGCTCGCCTTCGGGCAGGCCCCCGGCATGGGCCAGCGCCTCCCGCAAGGCCCGGGCCGCCTCGGAGTGGGCGTACCCGCGGGCCGCCTTCTCCGCGAACAGAGCCAGATATCGGACCGCCTTCTCCGCCATGTCAGCCTCCGAATAGTGATAGGCGAGACTGTCGTAGACATCCTCCAGGCGATCTCCATGCAGGGCTTCAAAGGCCTGACCGGCGGCCGCGTGCAGAGCCCGCCGGCGGCCCGTCAGGAGGGTCTGGTACACCGCCTCCTGGGTCAACCCGTGCCGGAAGAGGTACAGCGGCTCGTCGGCCGTGGGCTCCTCGTAGAGGAACTCCCATCGCTTGAGGTCCGATAGCAAGGCGCCCAGACTCTCCGGCTGTTCCCAGACCGCCGCCAGAAGGTTGAGCGGCAGCTCCCGCCCCAGGACCGAGGCGGTCTGGAGGAGCCGCTTGTGCTCCTCCGGCAGCCGGTCGATACGGGCCATCAGCACCCCTTGGATCGTGTCCGGCACCGAGATGCCCGGACGCTCCAACTGCGAGCGGGCCAGCTCTTCGAGAAAGAACGGATTGCCCTCCGCCTTGATGAGAATGGAGCCCATCAGGTCCGCCGAGGGCTCGGCCCGGCGGAGCACCGACCTGACCACCTCCTGGCTCTCCAGGTCCGTGAGCCGCGAGAGGGCGATCTGGGTGGCGTAGGACTTCTCGATCCAGGGCGGGCGGTACCCCGAGCGATAGGTTCCGATGAGCAGCATGCGGGAGGCGACCAGTCCTTCCGCCAGGAAGGCCAGGAAGTCCTCCGACGTCTTGTCCACCCAGTGCAGATCCTCGATCTCCAGCACGACCAGGTCCCCCCGCCCCGTGTTGAGGATCAACTGCCGGAGGATGCGGAACGTCCGCGCCTGGACGGCCTGCGGGCTCAGCTCCGCCGCCTTCTCCGCGCCCTCCTCCACTCCCAGCAGGTGCAGGAGATAGGGCAGGGACTCCATGGGATCGAGACCCGCCCTGTCGAGGCCCGCCGCCACCTTGGCGGTAACGGTGGCGGGGTCGTCCCCTTCGCCGATCCCCCACTCGTTGCGGAGCATGTAGAGGATGGGGAGGTACGGCGTGCCGCTGGCATAGGAGAGGCACCGCCCGGCCAGGAACAGCACCGGCCGGTCCCACAGCCGCCGGCGGAATTCATAGACCAGCCGCGATTTGCCCGCGCCGGCCTCGGCCGCGACGCCCACCACCTGCCCCTCCCCGCCGGCCGCCCGCTCCCGGAGCTGCTCCAGGATCTCCATCTCCCGTCCCCGGCCTACGAAGGGAGAGCGCGCCACACCGCTCAACGGTTCGGACTGCAGCGTCCCGATCCCCAGCAGCTTGAAGATCCGGACCGGGGCTTCCTTGCCCTTGATCGGCACCGGCCCCAGATCCTCCAGTTGGACCGAGCCGTGGAGATACCGGCTGGTCTCCTCGCTGACCAGGACCATCCCGGGCTCCGCGAGCTGCTGGAGACGGGCCGCCAGGTTGGTGGTGTCGCCGATGGCGGTGTAGTCCTTGCGGAGCTGGTCGCCGATCCCTCCCACCACGACCCAGCCGGTGTTGATCCCCATGCGGACCTTGAGGTCCACCCCGTGGCGCCCGCCCAGTTCGGCGCTGTGCTCCCGCAGGAGCCTCTGGAGCCCGATGGCGGCGAGGGAGGCGCGGCGGGCATGATCCTCATGGGCGATGGGGGCGCCGAACAGGGCCATGAAGCCGTCGCCGAGGAACTGGTTGATGGTCCCCTCGTACCGGTGGACCTCGCCCAGGGCCATCTCGAAGAACCGGTTGAGCAGGAAGTGCATGGTCTCCGGCCCCAGCCGCTCGGCCAGGGTCGTGGACCCCACCAGGTCGCAGAACAGGACCGTGACCGGCTTGCGCTCCCCCTCCAGCGCCGCCTTGGACTGGAACACCTGGGCGGCGAGGTGGGCGGGGGTGTAGTCCTGGGCGGCTGGACGGCTCGGCTGGACGGGCTCGGGCTCTGGGGCGGGAGGCGGCGCCAGAGGCAGGGCCGGTTCCCGGGCGGCGAGAGGGGATCCACACTCGCCGCAGAACTTGAACCCGGGCGGGTTCTCCGTCCCGCACTGCGGACACACGGGGGCCAGCTTGGCCCCACACTGGCCGCAGAACTTCATGCCCGGAGGGCTATCGAACTGGCACTGCGCGCATTTCATGGCCTTCGCCCCGGCCCTCAGTGTACTCTCTGGCGTCTGAAAACTCCCCACTCGCTGCGCCTTCTCGAGCTTGCCGTAGAATGAGCAGTCCTGAGCAGAGATTTGGCCTGCGACAACAGGCTTGAACAGACGGAGAACGCGCGACGTGAACGATCGGTTCCTCCGTACCTCCCTTCCGGACCCGCTTTTCTCGGCCAACATCTACTGCGATGGCTTTTTGGACGAGGTACTCCGGGGAGCCGTCGCGCCATTCTGGAAGGAGTTGCGCCGCCGCGAGCCGAAGGGGCCGGGCTATCTCTGGGTGGTCCGCTACGGCCGGCGCGGCGAGCATCTAAAGGTACGCCTGCATGGCCCCGAGGAATGGGCCGGCTTCCGCGCCCTCCTTGTCGAGTCTGTGACTATCTGCTTCGCCGCTCTCGGGGCTCCACAAGAAAAAGGGCGCCGCAGTGAACGTATGGACATCCCTCCCATGGACGAGGAAGATGCCGAAGAGGGCCTCTACCCGGACCGGACTCTCCTCTGGACCCGCTATCGGCGAAGTCACGTCTCCCTGCCGGCGGGGCCTTATCTTCGTGACGACCACTTCCTCTCACTGTTCACCCCTTGCCTGGGCGTGGCCTGCGAGCGGACCCTCGCCGCTTTCCGGCCCTTAGCGGATGGCAAGGCGCCGACCAGCCTGCGGCGGACCACGCTGCTCCAAGGGCTGATCTCAGGGCTTGGCACCCTCGGTTGGCCGGCTTCGGAATGCTGCGCCTACCTGGCTTATCACCGGGACTGGCTAATCCGTTTTTCCTTGTGCCGTAACGGCGCTCACCCGGAGCAGGGGCGGGAGATCCTGGCTCGCTTCGAGGAGCAAGCCGTCAGGATGGGTGCCGCGCTGGAGCGCCTGCGCTCCCTGACCCGAGCGGAGTGGGAGAAAGACCAGCAGCCCCATGCCTCGGAGGACCCGTGGCATGACCGCCTGGCCCACCTCGCCGCCTATCTCTCTCCGTTAGCGGCCGATCCGGAGCGCAACATCGACCCCTACACGTCGAATCCCGTCTTCGCTCCGCTCTTCAAGGTCTTCCACGGCTTCGCCAACACCCTGGGGCTCAACGCCATGGAAGAGGGATATACCCATCACCTGCTGCTTCAGGCGGCGACCATGGAGGCTGCTTGACGCCCTCTGCCTTGGAGTTTCACCACTTCGCGGCTCGCAGCGGCGAGGCAGGGAAGACCTGGGTCCAAGAGTATCTCCGTCCGGAAGTGCAGCGTCCCGTGCAAAGAATCGACGAGGCCCTTCTCCTCATGCGACGCCGCAAGCTCGACGCCGGGCTGGAAAGGCTCCAGGAGACCACCCTGGAACTCCGCCGTTTGAGCGAGCTTCCTCCAGCGGTCCTTTCTGTGCTGGACCGCTGGTACTTCGGAGTTCTCTCCTTTTACCAATATTGCGTAGAAGATTTTGAAGCCGCTACCGGATCGTTGTCGCGGGCGGAGGAGTCTGTCGTGGCGGCGCTCAGCGGGTGCCGATTCCTGCTCCCTCTGGCCAATCACTGCCACGAGTTCCGGCTCCACCATGCCCGCATTGCGCGCAATCAGCGTCACTGGGACGAAATGTGGCGGCACATCGAGGTCGCCCGCGCGATGATGGAGGACCGGTCGCCCCTTTGCCTGCTCGCCGACGGTTCGGCCGTCGGCTATTCAGACTTGATCAAGTTCTACCGCGCATTGGAGCCCCTGAGCCCCCAGGAATTGGATTACCTCAAAGAAGAGCTGAATCCGGAGCTCCGGATCCAGCTCTTCCAGAGATTCACTCACAGCCTCTGCACGATTCCCGGGTTCGTGATCCCCTATCCCTGAGGGTTACGACACCATCACCCGCTTCACCATCCGGTCGAACCGCTCCCCCGCCAGATACACCCCATCCAGCACATTGGGATCGAGCTCGTCCACCTCATCCACTTCGTCATCCTCCACCCCCTCTCCCGTACCCGAGCCACCCAGCGCCCGGTGACGCTCGCGGACGGTCGTCGAGAGGTAGATCGCCAGCGCCCTGTAGAAGCGGGCGGCGAAGCCGGAGTCCGACAGAAGCTTGGCGTTGAGGACGGACTTCGGAACGGCGAAGACGGTGGAGTCCTCCAGGGCCCGCACCGTCGCGGAGGGGGGACGGGCGTCCACGAAGGACATCTCGCCGACGATCTCGCCGGCGTTCAGGCGGGCGATCTCACGTTCCGGGCCTCTCCGAGGCTTCAGCCAGACGGCGAGCCTTCCTTCCAGGAGGATGAAGACGGCCTCCACCGGGACCCCCTGCTCGATGAGGGTCCCTCCCGCGGGGACGAACCGGCGGCTTCCCGCCGTGAGCATCCACTCGACGTCGTCGTCGTTCAACTGGCCGAAGAGGAAGAGGACTTTTCGCATGGTGGGCTCCTCAGGCGATCTGGCGTTCGGCGAGGCGGGTAAAGGAGCCGCCGCGGTGGAGGAGGTCCTGGTAGGTTCCCTCCTCCACCACCCGGCCGCCTTCGATCACGTAGATGCGGTCCGCATTCTGGATGGTGCTCAGACGGTGGGCGATGACGATCCGCGTGGCTTTCAGGCCCTCGAGGCTGCGGCTGACGATCTCCTGAGTGCGGTTGTCCAGGGCGCTCGTGGCCTCGTCGAAGAGGATGATGCGCGGGCGGTGGACGATGGCGCGGGCGATCAGGATGCGCTGCTTCTGACCGCCGGAGAAGGTCTCCGCCCCCTCGGAGATGACGGTGTGCATGCCCATGGGCATCGCCTTGATGTCCTCCTCCAGGCCCGCCATCCGCGCCGCCTCCCAGGCGGCGTCGATCCCCAGGTTGGAGCTGCCGATGATGTTGGAGAAGATGCTCCCCGCCATCGGCCGGCCCGTCTGCAGGACGACGCCGATCTGGCGGCGCACAGACTGCACCGCCAGGCCCGAGAGGTCCTGGCCGTCGAAGTAGATCGAGCCGGAAGTGGATTTCTCGAAGCCGAGGATCAGGCGCAGGCAGGTGGACTTGCCCGCGCCGGATGGTCCCACCAGGGCGATGAACTCTCCCGGGGCGGCCCGGAAGGAAACGTCGTCCAGGATCGAGGGCCCATCCGCCTGGTAGCGGAAAGAGATGTGACTGAACTCGATTTCCCCCGCCAGCTCGCCCGGTTCGGCCTTGGATTCGTCCACCTCGGGGGCCGTCTCCAGGATCGGCGCCAGGCGCTCGTAGACCGGCACCATGACCAGGACGCTGGAGAGGATTCCTACCAGGGACAGGGTGGCCGCGAGAAACTGGCCGAAGGCGGCGTTGAAGGCCAGGAACTCGCCGATCGGCATGGTCTCTTCCGCGGCAAAGCCTACGACGGCGAAGATGGTCAGCGAGGTGAGCACGCCATAGACGGCATTGAAGGCGATCTGGGCGTTGGCCGCCCGCTGCGCCGAGAGGGTCTTCCGCCGCTGCTCGGCGAATTCTTCGGCCCAGCGGGCGAAGGCCCGGGCCTCCGCGCCGGCCACCCGCAGCTTGGAGATGCCGTGAATCAGGCCGAAGAGCAGGCTGGCGATGCGGCCCTGAAGCTCCAGGAGGGCGCGCTGGTGGCGGACCTGGAGCCAGGTCAGTCCCGCGGTCACCAGCGCCAGGACGGCCACCAGGAGGGTGGCCACCAGGGCCAGGCGCGGGCTGTAGTAGAAGAGGAGCGCGAAGCTGAAGACGGAGAAGACGGCCGCCAGGGCCGAGGTGAGGACGTTGCCGGTCAGGATCTCCCGGATGGCGTTGATCCCCAGGGAGCGGTTGGCGAGGTCGCCGACGGTGAAGCGGCGGAAGAAGGTGACCGGCAGCGAGAGCAGGCGGTCCCAGACCGCCGACTGCAATCCACCGTCGGCCTTGCCGCCGAGGCGCAGCACGGCGACGCTGCGGGTCACCTGGAAGACGGCGGCGGCGAGGGCGCTGACGATCAGGGCGGCGGTGATCTGCCCGAGCTGGCCGCGGTCGGCCCCGGGGATGACGCTGCCGAAGACCTGGCCGGTGAGGATCGGGATCAGGAGCCCCAGGAGGCCGCCGGCCGCTCCCATCGCAACGATGGTCAGGAGGTCGCCCCGGCGGCCCCGGAGCGCCAGACGGAGGAGGTCCCCCCGGGTCACCGGCCTCTCGGGCAAGGGCGGATAGAGCATGTGGGCGTCGCCGCTCAGGGATTCAGACAGAGCGGCGTCCACCGGCGTCCGCGTCCCCTCCACCGGGTCGGTCATCTCGTAGCCGCGGGCCGAGGTGGGGATCAGGGCCACCGGCCGGCGCTGCTTCTGTTCGGCGTCGAGGAAGCGGAAGCCCACGAGGGGGCCGTTGTCGCGGCGCCACCAGTCGTCGCGCAGGATCACCCGCCGGGAGCGGACGCGGGAAGCGGCGCAGATCTGCTCCAGCCGGTCCCCCTGCCGGGCGACGGCCTGCCAGTCCGGCAGGGCGCGGATGGCGATCCCCTGCGCCTCCCCCACCATGCGGAGGGCGCCGAGGAGAGGGTCGGGCGCGACGCCGGCCGCGGCGCCTTCGCCGGTCACGGGTTGAAGGACGGAGGCGAGGCGGGCGTAGGCGCCGCGCAGAGTGGAGCGGTCGAGGTCCACCTTGCGGCCCAGCCGCTCGCGCTCCCTTTGCTCGGCGCGCCGGGCCTGCAAGGCAACATAGTCGAGGCAGAGCTCGTGGAAGCGGGCGAGGCCCTGCCAGAGGAGGGCGTCTCCCTGAAGCACGGCGCCGGTGCCCAAGGACGAGAGCCGGGCCTGGCCGGCGCTGACCAGCCAAAGGCCCTCGGGAATCGGGACGAGATCGCCGTCGCCCAAGGCCAGAGCCTCTTCTCCGAGCAGCAGGGAGCCTCCCTCCAGGTGCCGCACCCAGGCCACGCCTTCGCGGGGCCGGGCGGAGCGGCCCGCCTCTTCCAGGCTCGTCTCGCCGCCGGGACGCAGCTCTTCGAAGACCCTGGGAGCGGCGGCGCGGACGATCTCCCCGAAGAGACCCGAGATCCAGGCGTCGAGCCGCGCGGCGAGGTCCGTGGCCGCGGCGGGATCGCGGGCCATCTCCCGTAGGTCCGCTTCAGAAAGCCGGCGCAGACGAGTGCCAGGATGGCCGACGGCGAGGAGCCGCAGGTCCTGGCCGTTGCGCGCCGGACCGAGCCCGCAGAGCGCCTGCCCGGCGGCGGCGGTCCAGAGGTGGGTACGCGTCCCCGCTCCCTCCTGGAGCACGGCGAAGACTTCCGCCTTCCCCTCTTCCACGAGCCAGACGTCCCGCCCCGAGCCCAGGGGGAGGGGAGCGTTGCCGGCCAGCTCGAGGATCTCTCCAGTCATGGGCTACTCGGCGCTGATGAGACGGGCGTAGGGACCCTCGGCCCCCTTCAGCTCGTCGTGGGTGCCGCGCTGGATGACCTTGCCCCGTTCCAGGACGATGATCTCGTCGGCGTCCCGAATGGTGCTCAGACGGTGGGCGACGATCAGGCAGGTGCAGCCGCGGCGCCGCAGGGCTTCGTCGATCCGGCTCTCGGTGGTGGGATCGAGCGCGGAGGTGGCCTCGTCGAGGACCAGGAAGGTAGGCCGGCCCACCAGGGCACGGGCGATCTCCAGGCGCTGCCGCTGGCCGCCGCTCCAGTTGGCCCCCCCCTCCTCCACCGGGCTGTCATAGCCCCCGGGACGTGCCGCGATGTCGTCGTGGATGCAGGCGTCCTTGGCCGCGGCCACCACTTCGGGCAGGGGGATGGTGGGGTCCCAGAGCGTGAGGTTCTCCCGCACCGTCCCCTCGAACAGGAAGACGCTTTGGTCCACGGTGGCCAGGGAGTTGGTCATGACGCCCGGCGGGATCTGGGCGCGGCTCCGGCCGTCGAAGAGGATCTCCCCTTCCCAGGGCTGGTAGAGACCGGTGACCAGCTTCGAGATCGTGGACTTGCCGCTTCCCGATCCCCCTACCAGGGCAACCCGGGCTCCTGGCTTGAGGGTGATGCTCAGGCCTTCGATCAGGGGCGGGTCGAGACGGCTGTAGCCGAAGGAGACGTTCCGCAGCTCCAGATGGCCGGTCAGCTTGACCGGGTCGCCCGCGGGCGGCGCCTCCCCCGCACCGGTCCCGGCGGCGGGATCGACCCTGTAGCGCAGCACGTCGTCGAGGCGGTTCATGTCTCCCTCGACCATCTGGAGCCGGCCGCCCAGGCTCACCAGACGGTTGACCGGCGCGATGAACAGAGCCATCAGGAGCTGGAAGGCCACCAGCCCGCCCAGGGTCATGTCGCCGTTCATCACCCGCAGGCCGCCGATCCCCAGGATCAGGGAGGTGTTCACCGCCGAGAGCAGCGGCGGGACGGCGTCGAGCATCTGCGTATAGCGTTCCAGGTCCTGCCGGCCGTTGACCACCTTGGCCTGATAACCCGCCCAGCGGGTGAAGAGATCGGACTCGCCGCCGGTGGCCTTCAAGGTCTCGATGGTCTGGAGGCCGCCGATGGCCGTGCCCAGGAGCTTGCCCTGGTCCTGCACGAGGCGGCGGTTGCCGTCCACCCGCTTGCGCGAGACGTAGCGCAGGGCCGCCACGTTGAGGGAGACGACGCCGATCCCCACCAGCGTCAGCACCGGGTCGTACTGGAAGAGGATGACCGCGAAAAAGACGATCATCAGGGCGCCCAGCGCGTTGGTGGCGAGGTCGCGGGTGAGGAGCTGGGCCACGCGGTCGTTGATGGCCACCCGGGAGCTGATGTCGCCGGCGAAGCGCTGGCTGAAGAACTCGGTCGGCAGGCGGAGGACGTGCCAGAGGAAGCGGCTGGAGGCGCCCACGGCCAGCCGGGTCTCCAGGCGCAGCAGATGGGACTGCTGCAGCCAGGTGAGGGCGCCGGTCATCAGGGCGGCGAAGCTCATCGCGAGGAGGAGAGGCGGCAGCCAGTCCCGCCGGTTCTCCAGCAGCACGCTGTCGATGAAGACCTTGGAAAAGACGGGGACGACCAGCCCCGGGATCACCAGCGCCAGGCCGGCGAGCAGGACGAAGGCAAGGGCGGCGCGGGCGCCGGCGAGGCGGCTGCGCAGAGCCGGGATCAGCCGCGGCGGGTCCCCCTTCTTCTGGAACTCCGGCCCCGGCTGGAAGGTGAGGACGACGCCGGTAAAGGCCTGATCCAGCTCCTCTCCGGTGACCGTCCGCGGCCCGCCCGCCGGATCGTTCAGGTAGACCTGCCCCTTCTTCCCGAACCCCTCCAGCACCAGGAAGTGGTTGAAGTTCCAGTGCAGGATCATCGGCGGCCGGGTGGCCCGCAGGCTTTGGGGCTCCTTCTTGAACCCCTTGGCCTCCAGACCGTACTGGCGGGCCGCCTTGACGATGTTGCTGGCCTTGCTGCCGTCGCGCGAAACGCCACAGGCGATCCGCAGCTCTTCGAGGGGGACCCAGCGACCGAAGTGGGCGAGCACGATCCCCAGCGCCGCCGCCCCGCACTCCACCGCCTCCATCTGGAGGACGGTGGGGGTCCGGGCCCGCCGGGGCTTCTCCTCGGCCTGCTTGAACATCAGAGGCCCAGCTTCTCCCGCACCTTGGGGATGACGAGGTTGATCGGGGCCTCCGCGCGGACGACGACGTCGCCGGTGGCTAGCGTGCCGCTGCTGATCTTGACGCTAGGGCCGGTCGAGGAGGACCAGCGGAAGCCGGAGGGCGTGGCCGCGTCCCGCGTCAGGGCCACGTTCACCTGGATGGGCGGCCCCTCCGCCATGAGCTTGGTGACCAGGGCCTCGTTGCCCAGGAGGCGAACCATGCCCCGTTGGGTGGACGGATACTCGGCGGCCCAGGTGACCCGGCCCAGGATGGAGCCGTACTCCTCCCGCTTCACCGTAGAGGGGGAGACGCGGACGGTCATGCCCGGCTGCACCCGCTTGCCCGCCGTGGCCGGCACGAAGAGCACCGCCACCAGGTCCTCGGAGACCACCTCCAGATTGAGGATGGCGGTGCCGGGGTGGACCACGTCGCCGCGGTCCACCAGCAGCTCCAGCACACGGCCGGCGCGGTTGGAGACCACGCGGGAGGTCTCGCCGAGGCGCGCCTGCCGCTCGCGCAGCTCGATCTCCAGATCGCGGATCTGCGCCTCCCGGACCTCGATCTGCTGATCGGTCTGCTGCTCGGATTCGATCCTCTTCAGCTCCAGGCCGTTGAGGTCGAGGCGGGCCTTGGCGAGCTGGTCCTGGGCCGTGTTCAGGCGCTGCTCCGAGGTCAGCAGGGTCTGCTTGGTGATCAGGCCGTCCTTGAGCAGGTCGCGCTCGACGGCGATCCGGTCGCGGGCCAGCTCCACCTCCCTCTCGAAGGACTGGACGCTGCGCTGGAGGTCGGCGCGCTGCTGGGCGAGGTCGCGTTCGCGCAGCCGCCGCTGCTCGCCGGCGTAACGCACCAGGTCGCGATACTCTGAGCGGACCCCCGCGAGCTTGTCGCGGGTGTCCTGGATCTGCCGCAGCAGCTCCTCCTGGCGGACCCGGGCCACGACCTGCCCCTTCTCGATCACATCCCCGACCGCTACCAGGATCTCCTCCACCTGGCCGTCTTCCGCAGCCACCAGGCTGGAGACGCCGCCCTGGCGCAGGAGGATGCCCTCCCCCCGCGCCTCCGTGGGGATGGAGCCGAAGACGCCCCAGGCCACCGAGGTCAGGAGCAGGGCTCCCAGCGCTCCCAGGGCGAGCCAGCCTTTGGGCCCGGTCACCTGCATGAGCTGGTCGAGCTGCTCGGGGGAGGACAGCCTTTCGAGGGCCACCTTGCGGAAGATCACGGCTCGTCTCCTGCCTGGAAGGGGAGAGTGGTGAGATGAAGAGCCTGCACGCCCCGGACGTCGCCGGGAAGCAGCGTCCCCGTCTCGAAACGCAGTTGGGCTATGGCGACGGCCAGGGCGAAATGCGACGCCACCTGCGACTGGCGGGCGGAGGTCAGCCGGTCGCGCTGGGAGATGACGTCGATCAGCGTCGAGGTGCCGGCGCGCAGCTTTTTCTCCTCGTTCTCCACCGCCCGCTCGAAGAGCCGCACCGCCTCCTGAGCCCGCTCGAGCTGCTGGGCGCCGCGGACGACCGCGTCCACGGCGATGGGGACGTTGGCCCCGATCTGGCGGGTGATCAGCTCCTCCAGCAGCTCGTTCTGCTCCCGGACCGCCTCGATCTGGGCCAGGTCGCCCCGCGCCCGGCTGTTCTGGGTCGGCCAGGAGAGGCTGAGGGAGAGCAGCGAGGCGGCGCCCGGGATGTTGCGGTAGAGGGGCCCGAGGAAGCTGTCCGCATCTGATCCCTCCACCAGCCCCGAGTAGCTGGGCGTGAAGAGCAGGTCGAGCTGCGGCTGGAGGGCCTGGTCCGCCGCCTTCCGGAGGACCTCGGCCGCGCTCTGGCGCTCGCGCGCGGCCTGGAGGTCGGACCGCCGCTCCACCGCCACGGCGATCCAGCGGGAGACGTCGCCGCCCGGAAGCGCCGCGGCGGCCGGCAGGGTGGGGAACGGATCGGAGGGAAGGGGCAGCGCGGCGATGCGCGCCGGTTCCAGGCCGATCTCCCGCCCCAGCGCCTGCCGCGCCGCGAAGAGGTCCCGCTCGCCGCCGATGCGGGCTGTCTCCTTCGACACCACGTTGGCCTCGACCTGGACGAGGTCGGCCGCCGGGGTGACGTCGGCCTCGATGAGCTTGCGCGTGGTCTCCATCAGCTCGCGGGCGCGGTCCTCGCTCTCCTGGAGGATCGCCAGGTTGAGCACCGCCGCCCTGGCTTCCCAATACTGCGCGACCACGGCGAGGGCCCTTTCGGAGGTGGTCTGCCGCAGGTCCAGGACGCTCGCCGCCACCTGCAGCTCCGCCGAGAGCTCCGGTGCGGCCGTGAATTCCCGGCCACGTCCCCGCAGCAGCGGCTGCCGGAGAGTGAACGAGAAGGTGCCCAGGTTGACGTCCTGGCGGCCGGTGTCCGCCGTTCGCGAGAGCTGGAGCTCAGGCTCGATGGAGAGGCCGGTGCGGAACAACTTCGTCATCCCCAGGCTGTTGGTGAGGATGCTCTGTTCCCGGCTGGCGACCTCCGAAAGCGGGTCGTTCAGCTCCCTCTCGGTCAGGCCGGCGTTGACCACCGGATCGAAGATACCGCGGGAGCTGAGCAGGGCTCCCTGGGACGACCTCAAGCGGCTCTCGCCAATGGATACGTTGGGGTCGTGGTCCAGCATCATCCGGATGACTTCCACCAGACCGATGCCG
The DNA here is from genome assembly GCA_036376245.1 of Thermoanaerobaculia bacterium. Classification (GTDB taxonomy): domain Bacteria; phylum Acidobacteriota; class Thermoanaerobaculia; order Multivoradales; family UBA5704; genus DATARR01. Next base: position 73,389 of record DASVAS010000088.1, read on the forward strand.
GGGCCGGGCGGAGGCTCGGCCGCGCGGGCGCTCCCCGGCTGCGCGAACCAGAGCAGGATGAGGACGGGAGCCAAGTGCGGGGAAAACCGTCCGTTGGTCATTGCGAATACTACTTCGTTCTGTGCCGGAGCCGCCTGAGCTAGGCTAACACCATGAATCCAGTGCTTCAACCCGAGGAGCTGCGGGCCTACAACGAGAACGTCTTCGACCTCCAGGCCCTCGGGCCGGAGACGCGCTTTCCCCTGCCCGACGAGCCGTTCGTGACCTTCTGGAAAGAAAGGGTGCGGGAAAGCCGCACGCGCGGGGCGTTCGCCGTGCTGCGGGATCACCTTCCGCAGCTCAGGTTCCCCATCCGCGAGGGGATCAGCGAGACGGAAGCCTATCGGGCCGCGACGCGGCGGGGGATGGCGGCTTGGCCGGAGGAGGAGCTGGAGCTGGAGCATCCCGAGGCCATCGAGCTGGTCCTCCACGAGAGCCCGGCCGGGCGCATCCCGCTGCTGATCGCCCGGCGGCGGGAGGAGTTCGCGGCGTTGATCCGGGCGCTGACCCGCCGGAACGAGCCGGTCCCCGTCCCGCCATCGCAGGGAGCACTGATGGTCTCCGGCTACAACAACTGGAGCCGCATCGGGGAGCTGCGGCGCCGGTGGGAGGCGACCGACCTCGCCGAGCGGGAGACCGCCACTTGGGCGGAGGAGCTCCAGCGCATCCAGAGCCACAAGGAGCTCTACCAGGACCGCTTCATCCTCCTCTCGGACGGTCCCTACAGCGCCGTGCCCGCCGCCGCGATGGGCCTGGGAGAGGAGGAGTGGCGGGAGATCTCGCTGGCCATCCGGCGCGACCACGAGTGCGCCCACTACTTCACCCGCCGGCTCTTCGGATCGATGCGCAACAACGCCCTGGACGAGCTGATCGCCGACTACGCGGGGATGGTCGGGGCGATCGGGCGGTTCCGCGCCGACTGGTTCCTGCGTTTCGTGGGCCTGGAGGACTTCCCGCGCTACCGCGCCGGCGCCCGGCTCGACCTCTATCGGGGCGATCCGCCGCTGTCGGACAGCGCCTTCGGCGTCCTGCAGGAGCTGCTGGTGGCCGCCGCCGCGAACCTGGAGCGGTTCGACGCCGGGCCGCCGGGCCCGGCCGGGATCGCCCTGCGGATCGCCGCCCTGGCTTCGCTGCGCCTGGACGAGCTGGCGTCGTCCCAGGGGGCGGACCTCATCGCCGCAGCCCTGGAGCGAATCTCCTCGGCCGCCGCGGCGTGACCGCGCGGAGACCAGTGAGTGTCCCGGGGGAAGTACAGCACCTCGCCCCGGGCGGCCCGCCTCAGGAAGCCGGGCGTCAGGTCCAGATAGACCGCTTCGGGCGCCCGCCGGTGAATGACCTCCTCCAGCCGGCGTGGCAGGTCGTTGCGCGGCCAGCGCAGGGGCTCGGCGTCGGGGGCGAACCGGCAGCGGTCCTTGTAGACGCGGTCCTTGCTGGGCACGAAGACCACCAGCAGGCGACTCCCCTGCCGCCGGCAGAGACGGTCGGCCTCGGCGAGGATCTCTCCGACCCTGTCGAGCGCCGCCTCTTCCCGCGGCGTGAGGCGGTGGGCCTTGTACTCGAAGTACATGCGCACGTCCCGGTTGGCGGCGTGGAACACGCCGGAGGGATAGGCCAGCGTCCCCGTCGCGTCCTCCTCCGAATGGCTCTGGACGAACCTGCGGAGGGCGTAGAGGGCGTTGCGGGTGAACGAGCGCAGGGCGAAGGAGTGGTTCCGCCGCGACAGCTCCGGCCAGACCGGCAGGGCTTCCTCGTACCGGTCCACATCCTGCAGGTCGTTGCCTTCGAAAAACGCCCAGACGACCACCCGCGGATGGAGCGGCAGGCCGTAGAGGCGGAGCACCTCCAGCTCCTGTTGCGGCCCGTACCAGGACTGCCCGAGGTTCGCCACAGGCCGCCCCAGATCCGAAGACAGACGGGCGGTCATCAGATCGGGGGCGGTCACCCCCCAGCCCTCGATGAAGGAATCCCCCACCACCACGACGTCGGCCGCGCGGATCTCGGAGCGGTTGCGGAAGCCGTTGCGGTCGTACCGGTAGAGGACGCCGTCCCAGACGAACTCGTCATGAGGCCGGTGGAGGTGGAGCAGCGTGGGGTCCACGAGGTTGCCGGGATGGCTCCACGGCTGGGCCGCGGGCGTGCCGAAGAGGACTCGGAAGTCCAGGAGACGCAGGAAGACCAGGGACTCAAGGAGGAGGACGCAGGCGATCCCCGCGGCGGTCGTCACCGCGAAGCCTTTCGCCAGCTCGCTCCTGCGCCGCCGGGCCGCCGCCAGGAGGGTTCCCCAACCCAGGAGGTAGACGGCCAGGAAGCCCGCCAGCAGGTAGACGTTGGGCGAGCGACCCGGGTCCGTCCAGAGGCGGACTCCCAGCGCGCAGATCCCTCCGGCGAGCGTCAGCCGGAGCGCGCTCCGGCCCATGGTCTCCCGCATCCCGGCCTCCAGCAGCAAAACGCGGGCCAGAAAATGTCAGGAAAGGGCCGCGGCCTCGAACAAACGCCATTCCTCCTCGTCCATGGGGATGCCCTGGACGCGCCGCTCGGCCGCCGCTTCCTCCTCGGGATCGCCGGGGGCCATGACGCGGGTATCCGGCGCGCCTGGCTCGCTCCGCGTCCGGGCCAGCAGGCGGGAGAGGTCCGCCTGGAAGTCCGCCGGCTCGCGGAAGGCCGCCACGTCGAGGGCGATGAAGAAATGGGCCACCCGGCGGGGCTCGTCGTAGGGCGGCTCGTAGAGGTGGGAGAGCTCGTGGTCCAGGGGCATCCCGGCCAGGACGGCGCAGAGGATCTCCACCATCATCCCCAGGCACTGCCCCTTGTGGCCCCCCAGGGGCTTTAGAGCGGCGACGGCGTCCGCGTCCTCTACGGCCCAGCCGGGCTCCAGGGGGATGCCGTGCGCCCGGTGGTGCTTGACCTTGGAGTAGGAGACCTGGCTGGTGGCGAAGTCGGCGCAGAAGAGGTCTTCCCCGAGCCCGCGAGCCGCCAGCGAGATGGGGTTCGTGCCGAAGACGGGCCGCAAGCCGCCATGGGGGGCCACCAGGGCGTCGCTGTTGGTGAAGGAGAGCCCGAGGACGCCGCGGCGGGCCATCTCCAGGGTATACACCGAAGCCGCGCCGAAGTGGTTGGAGCTGCGCACGGCCACGGCCCCGACGCCGAAGTCGCGGGCCAGCCGCGCCGCCTCGTCCGCCGCCACCCTGCCGGCCACCAGCCCCAGGGCGTGGCCGGCGTCGAGCACCCGGACCGCCCCGCGGCCGGACCAGCGGAATTCCGGCCGGGCCAGGCTGCGTCCGCCGTCCAGCTCGGCGATGTAGGTGGGGAACAGCCGGACGCCGTGCGTGTCGATCCCCCGCAGGGACGTTTCCACCAGGCCGTCCACCACGCAGGCCACGTGCTCCTCCGGCAAACCCCTCCGGCGGAGGGCGTCCTCCATGAGGCGGGCCAGGGCCCCGGCGGGGACGCGCCTCAAGAGCCGTGCCCCGACGCCGTCAGCTCGGGACGGGCGGCGGCGGCCCGGTCGCGGACGAAGCGGGCGAACCGGCGCACTCCTTCCTCGATCTGCTCCCCGGTCACGTAGCTGAACGACAGCCGCACCTGCCGCTCCCGCCCGGGCGTCAGGGAGAAGAACGGCATGGGGCAGACGATGACGCCGTGGTCGCGGGCGCACTCCGTCAGCCGGTCTTCCGTGAAGTCGAAGGGCAGCGTCACGGTGAGGAAGAACCCGCCCTCCGGCCGGTTCCAGCGCACCCCCTCCACCCCGCCCAGCCCCGCTTCCAGGCAGGCGAGCATGCGGTCGCGGTTGGCCCGGTAGAACGGCAGCTTCTCCGCCATCAGCGGGCGCAGCGATCCGCCCGTCTCCAGCAGGATGCCGCCGGCGATGGCCTGGATCACGGTGGAGGTGTTCACCGTCGTCAGGCTCTTGATCTTGGAGAGCTCGGCGGCAAGGAGCCGGCGCTCCCCCGAGGGCAGGACCACCGTCTGGTCCGCCACCAGATAGCCCAGGCGCAGACCGGGGAAGAGCGTCTTGGAGAAGCTTCCCATGTAGATCACCACGCCGTGCTCGTCCAGGGCCTTGAGGGTGGGCAGGGGCGGGCCGTCGTAGGAGAACATGCCGTAGGGGTTGTCTTCCCAGACGAGCATCCCGTGCTCGCGGGCCAGGGCGAGGAGGGCGCGCCGGGTCTCCACCGGCATCCGGGTGCCGAGGGGATTGTTGAAGTCGGGGATGTCGTAGAGCGCCCGCGGCCGCAGGCCCCGCCGCCTCGCCTCCGCGATCCCCGCCAGGACCGCCTCCGGCTCGAGGCCGCGCTCGCCGGTCGGCACCGGGATCAGGGGCAGCCCCATCATGCGGGCCAGCCCCGGAATGCCGATGTACGTCGGATCGCTGACCAGCAGCGCGTCGGTCGCCGGATCGATCAGGCCCAGGAGGAGGATGGCCATCCCCTCCTGGCAGCCGGCGGTGACGATGATCGATTCCGGACGGGCCTGTATCCCCTCGTCGGCGGCCAGTTGCCGCGCCACGAGGTCGTTGATGATGCCGTTGGTCTTGTTGTACTGGCCGAGATCGTTCCAGACCGCCCCGGGAGGCCGCCCGGACCGCCGCGCCAGCTCCTCCACCCAGACCGCGGCCTGCCGCAGGCTCCCCTCGACGTCGAAGAACCGCTCCGAGGGGCGCCCTGGAGCGAACGAGATGGCCTCCGGGTACCGGAGGACCACCTCGTTGAGGAAGTTCATCACGTCGAGCAGCGGATCGCCGAAGCAATCCTTGAGCGCGATCTCCATCGGATCAGTAGGAATCCTTCTGCTCGAGCTGCTCGAAGAGCTGCTGCACGCTCTGGTCGGAGAAGTCGCCGCCCATGCGCTCGATGAACTCGAACATCATGCCGGAGCCCGGGTCGCGCTTGGAGAAGATCTGCCGCAGGCCGGGGCTCTGGATGACCGTGGTGTCGAACTCCATCCCGGCGGCCTTGAGCTCCTCGGCCATCTCCGGGAGGTTCTGGACCCCGATGGCGACGTGCTGGACGCCGGGGCCGAAATTCTCGACGAAACGGGAGACCTGCGAGTCGGGCGAGGTCCCCTGCAGGAGGACCACCGTCACCGGGCCCGCCTTGAGCACCGCCGAGACCATGGCCGTGTGCTTGCCCTCGGTGCGGCGCCGCTCCTTGAGCTCGAAGCCCAGGACGTCGGTATAGAGCTTGATCGACTCTTCCAGGTCACGCACGGCGATCGCCACGTGGTCGACCGAGGTGGCGTACTTGCCGAGAGCCACCATGGTTTGGGTTTCAGGCTTGGTTTCACCGATCATCGAGACTCCTCTCTGGCGTTGCGGATTGAGAAGGCGACGCGCCCGCCGGGCCTCCCGTCACGGCGCCACCCTTTTACAGGTGCCTTCATACCGTCAGGTCGTGACGTTCAAGGTCCGTGCGTAACGCTTAGACTGGATGCATGGAGCCCCGGGAACCTGTCCTGCGGACCGTGCTGCTCGGGGCCAGCAACCTGAAAATCGGCCTGCCCTTCCTGCTGGACCGGCTGCGGCAGCGGGCGGGCGGGCCGGTGGAGGCGCTCGCCGCCTGCGGGCATGGCCGCTCGTACGGCGCCTGGAGCCGGTTCCTCTTCGTCCGCCGGCTGCCCGGCATCGCCGCCTGCGGCCTCTGGCGGGAGCTGGCGGCGCGGCCGGCCTGCCCCACTTTAGCCCTCCTCACCGACGTCGGCAACGACCTGGTCTACGGCCATGCCGTGGAGGAGATCGCCGGCTGGGTGGAATCCTGCCTCGACCGGCTGGCCCGCCATGAGGCCGTGGCGGTGCTGACGCTCCCGCCTCTGGCGCGGCTGGAGAGATTGACCGCCTGGCAGGTGCGGCTGGCGGTCTCGGTCCTCTACCCCGGCCGGGACGCGCCCTGGCCGGGCCTGCTGGACCGGGCGCGGGACCTGGACGGCCGGCTGCGGCGGATCGCGGCGGAACGGGGGGCGCGGCTGGTCGAGCCGGCGGCGGGCTGGTACGGGATCGACCCCATCCACCTCCGCCGGGGCCGCCGGCGGGAGGCCTGGGAGCGCGTTCTCTCTCTCTGGCCGCTGGCGCCGGAATCCCCAAGCCCTCCGGGGCGCCTCCGTCCGCCCTTCCTCGGAGCCCAGGAAACCCGCCTCCTGGGGTGGACGCTCCGGCATCCCCAGCCGGCGGCGCGGAGCGCTGACGGGGCGAGCCTCTCCCTCTACTGATCCTCCAGAACCTCCTTCAAAGCGGAAGGACGGGTGCTCATTCAGCCTTAGAAGTTCTAGGGCTTTTCAGATTGGAGCCTCGTTTTACGTCTTTTTATGGGCATGGGAGGAAAAACCATGACCAACGACGAACGATGCAGAACCGGGTACCGCAGTCTCTTCTCTCACCCCCGCATGGTCCGGGACCTGCTCCGCGGGTTCCTGCGGGAAGAATGGGCCGGGTGGCTGGACCTCGCCACCCTGGAGCGCCGAACCGGCGCGGAGCGCCTGCTGGAGCGGGTGGAGGGGGCCTCCGTCTGGCGCGTGCGATGGCAGGGGGGCTCGTCGTGGCTCTATCTGCTGCTCGCCTTCCGGGAGGAGGAGGACCCCGGCATAGCGCTGCGGATGGAGCTGTGCCGGGGGCTGCTCTACGAGGGCCTGCTCCGCCGCTGCCCGCAGCGGCGCCCCTGGCTGCCGGTGGCGGTGCCGGTGGTGCTCTACCGGGGCGAAGAGCGCTGGACGGCGTCCCTCGACGCGCTCGACCTCTTCCTGCCGCTGCTCCCCTCGCTCCAGCGCCACGCGCCCAGGACGCGCTGCCTGATCCTGGACGCCGCGCACGAACCGGTTCCCGAAGCCGCCGGGGAGGACAACCTCGTATCGCTCCTCTGCGCCCTGGAGCGGAGCCGCACCGTGGACGACGCCATCCCGGCGATGAAGCGGGTGGCCGCCCTCACCGAGGGGGACGACGAGATGCGGCGGGCCTGGACCGCCTTCCTGGGCGAGTGGCTGGCCGACCGCCAGCCCCTCCCGGCCGCGGCGGCCGGAGGTGTGCTAGCGTGAAGGGGCGACAGAGGATTTTCCCATGGAAGAGACCGCGGCACGGCTGGACGACACGGTGGACATCCCGGACACGGCCTGGACCCTGGAGGGATTCCGCGCCTGGGCCCTCTCCAGGGACTTCCCCGAGCGCGGGCGGATCGATTACCTCGCCGGCTCCATCGAGGTGGATATGAGCCCCGAGGAGCTGCGAACCCATGTCCTGGTCAAGACCGAGATCGGCGTCGTTCTCCACAGACTGGTAGCCCATCGTGAGAGGGGGAGCGTTTACATAGGCGGCGCCAGGGTCTCCAGTCCGGCCGCTCGGCTCTCCGTGGAGCCGGATGTCGTCGTGGTGCTCTGGGATTCTCTGGACGCCGAGCGTATCCGGGAGGTGCCGTCGCCACGGACAGGTGAATACATGGAGCTCGAAGGGGTGCCGGACCTGGTGGTGGAAGTCGTCAGCGACAGTTCCGTCGGCAAGGATCTCCGCCGTCTGCCTACTCTCTATGCCGTCGCGGGTGTTCCCGAGCTCTGGTTGGTCGACGCCCGGAGCCGTAAGGGAATCCGCTTCGACATCCGGACCTTGGGAGCGGAAGGGTACCGCAAGGTGGAGCCGGACGAGGAAGGGTGGACGTTTTCGCCCCAGCTTGGAGTCCGGTTCCGGCTGCGGGAGCTCGAGCCCCGGCCTGGACGGCGGAGCTACCGCCTGGACCACCAGGAGTGAGGCTCTCCGAGATCCCGGAGGCGGAGGAGGGGGTCCGCCGCTTCGCGGTCGAGATCCCCGCCGCGAGCCCCCTCTTCGCCGGCCACTTCCCGGGTCATCCCATCCTTCCGGGGGTGGCTCAGCTCGCCCTGGTCGAGCGCGTCCTGGGCCCTCTCTCGGGGGTGCGCAACGTGAAGCTGCGGCGGCCGGTCTCCCCGGGGGACCGGCTGGAGCTGCGGATCTCCGGCCCCAGGGAGGACGGCACGGCACGGTTCGAGCTGAGCCGGGACGGCGAAATGGCCGGCGGCGGGATCGTCCTGCCGTCCCGGGAGATGGCGGATGCCGAGCTCACCCCCGCCAGGGATGGGGAGATCCTAACGGCGGATCTCCTGCCCCACTCTCCTCCCGCCCGGCTCGTCCGCGGCGTGATCGAGGCTTCCGAGGACGGGATCGTCTGCGCCGCCGAGATCCCGCCGGACCATCCCCTCGTCGTGGACGGCCGCTGTCCCGCCTTCCTGGGGATCGAGGCCGCGGCCCAGGCGGCGGCGGTCCTGGAGGCGCTGGGCCGGAAGGACGGGGCATCGGGACCCCGGATCGGCTATCTGGTGGGCATCCGGGAGGCCCGCTTCGCGTTCCCCGCCTTGCCCGCCGGCCGGCCGTTCGAAGTCACGGCCCGCCTCCAGGGAGGGGCCTTTCCGCTGTCGCTCTACGAGGTGACCGCCGCCGGGGCCGTGACGGGGACCATCAGCACCTACATCCTCACTCGTGACGGATGATGGCCATGGGGTCGACCCGGGTGGCCCGCCAGGCCGGCAGCGAGCTGGCGAGGAACCCGACCAGGATGAGGATCACGGCCACGGTGGCAAAGACCATAGGGTCGGTGGGAGATACGCCGAAGAGGAGGCCAGAGAGCGCGGTGGTGGTCCAGACCGCCGTGAGGGTACCCAGGGCCAAGCCCAGCAGGGTGAGAGCAAGGCCTCTGCGGAGCACCATCCCCATGACCTCCGAGTTCCTGGCCCCCAGGGCCATCCGGATGCCCAACTCGCGGGTCCGCCGGCTGACGGTGTAGGAGAGGGTGCCGTAAAGGCCGATGGCAGTCACCAGCAGGGATGTCAGACTGAAACCGCCGAGCATCACCGAGAAGAGCCGGGGTTGGGAAAAGGTCTGCGCCGTTTCCTCCTCCAGCAGGTTGACGTCGACCGCGAGGTTGGGATCGAGCTTGCGAAAGACGGCACGGATGGAATCCAGAGCTCGCATCGGATCCCCGACCGTCTTCACCTGCAGAGACAGGACGGGGACGTGCTTCTGGGCCAGAGGAATATAGAAAAAGGGCTGCGGCCGGCTGGCGAGATCAGTGGTATAGACACGTCGGGCAACCCCCACGACCTGCCAGACCTTCTGGGCCTTGCCGCTCCCCCAGGCGACCTGTTCCCCGATCGGATTCCGCCCGGGCCAGAACTTCGCGGCCAGACTCTCGTCGACGATCAGCACCTGAAGGGCCCCCTTCCTGTCTTCCGGCGAGAAGTCCCTCCCCCTCACCAGGGGAATGCCAAGGGTCTGGAAGAAGCCTGGAGAGATCAGGTTGTGGCTGACTTGCAGGCTCCGGTCCACAGGCGCGGAGAGCGGGCGCAGGGAAGCGGTCAGCCCCAGGGAGGCGGAGGAGAGCGGCGCCCAGACAGACAGGGCGGCGTTACGGACCTGCGGCACACGGCGGACCTGCCCCAGGAGGCGATCCAGGAACTCGGCTCCCGCCGCTTCCGAGTAGCCCCGTAACGAGAGATCGAACTTGAGCTGCAGCACGTCATGGCTGTCGAACCCCGGGTCTACAGCCCGCAGGTTCAGGAAAGTACGAACCAGGAGGCCGGTGCTGACCAGGAGCATCAGGGAGAGCGTCACCTGGCCTACCACCAGAGCTTCCTGAAAGCTCGTGCGGCTGCGATCCGGCCCGCTGCCGCCGACGCTCTGGTGAAGCAACGACATTACCTGCCGCCGCGTGGCCCAGAAAGCCGGCGCCAGGCCGAAAAGGATTCCGGCAGCCAGGGAAACGAACAGGGTGAAGGCGACCACCCGGACATCGACAGTGAGGTTCTCGAGCTTCGGCAGGTACTGGCCGAGGGCCCAGCCACGGATCGCGTCCATGACAAAGAGCGACAGCAGAAATCCGACGGTCCCGCCCAGCAGGGAGAGGGCGATGCTCTCGGCGAGCAGTTGTCTGATGAGGCGACCCCGAGTGACCCCTAGAGCCAGCCGGACTCCGATCTCCTCCCGCCGCGACGACGCTCTGGCCAGCAGGAGACCCCCCAGATTGGCGCAGACGACGAGCATCAGGAGACCGACAAGGCCGGCAAGACGGGACAGCGGACCGGCCACCCTATGACGGGTCCCAGGCCAGACGCCGAGACCCTCATAGACGGCGAGCCCGGGACTGTCTCCATCTTCCGGGCTCTCCTTCGCGAAGCGTGACGCCAGCAGGTCGAGCTCCCTCCGGGCCTCGCCCACATCCTTCCCGGGCGCGAGGCGGCCGAAGAAAAAGAAGAGCCATTGGCTGTCTTCAAAAGTCGATGTACCACCCATGTAGGGCAGAACCCATCGCGCCGCTTCCGCGGGCAGCCAGAGGTCCGCGGGCTGGTTGAGGACAACTCCCCGAAAGCCCTCCGGCGCTATGCCGATCACCGTGAACGCATGACCATTGAGGTTCAGAACGCTGCCGAGCGCCGCCGGCCGGCCGCCGTAGAGCCGCTGCCAGAGCTGGTGGCTCAGGATCACCGCCTCCCGATCCTGACGCGGCCGTTCCAACTCGAAAAAGCGGCCCGCGGCGCCGCGCAACCCCAGGGTGTGAAAGTAGTTTTCGCTCACCAGGTGGCCATCGACCTTGAGCGGCTCGCCGGCTCCCGAGAGGTTCAGCGCCAGAGGCTGATAGGTCGCCAGGTCCGAAAAGATGCGGGTGGCTTCCTTGTAGCGGAGGAACTGGCGATGAGAGATCCCGTTCCGCCTTCCTTCTTCATCCGTCCGCGTCGCCACCGAGAGGATCCGGCCCTGTTCCACAACCCCGGGAAAATCCCGGATCAGCAAGGAATCCACCACCGCGAACACCGTGATGCTCGCGCAGATCCCGAGCGCCAGGCAGACCACCGCCACAGCGGTGAAACCGACGTCGTTGTTCAACTGGCGAAAACCATATCGCAGATCAGAAGGAACGCTCATGGCAGTAGAACCGGCGAAGCTCTCCCTGGATCAACAGAGAAGACTATATGTCGGTACCAGCACGAAGACTAAATCAGATCGACTATTGCCGCTCTGGCGCGAGCTCGGACCCGGAGGCGGGTCTCCCGCCGGGAACAGGGCGTACCCGCAGATGAAGCCTCCGGTCCTTGACCGTGAGCTCTCTTCCTGAATCCAGGATTAGTTGGTCGGAAGGGCTGAGCAGGTCATCGTGGTCGAAGTCCTTCCATGCAATGGAAGTATGAAGCCGGCCCTTCTTGGGAAAGACCTCGAGCCAGCGCTGCCCCTTCAGCGCAGACTTGGTCTCGCCGACAGGCTGAACGATCATTCCGGAGTCCAGATAATAGCCAGGGCCGCTCCACTCCACCAAATACTGCCCGCTCTCCAATTCCAACAGGGTGCCCTCGCTGGAGAGCGTAATAGCCGAGACATGTTGGCGGTTGCACGTCTCAAAATGTAGGTAATCGCAGGGCTTCACCTCGGTGACACCGGGGTCGGCCTCCAGGAAGATCCACTCCTGGGTGTGCAGGGCTCCAGGGAGGAGCCCCAGGAAGAGGGCAAGGGTGAGGGTGAGGGGTAGGGATCGCATCTTTCTTCTCCTTTCGAGAAAAGGTTCAACTTTCCGGGACAGGCCCCCCGGACTGCTTTCCCCCCGAACCTCCTCCTACATCCAAGACCGAATCAGAAAATTTTCTGGCTAGGCTCTATTTTACCGCGAATTACCATTCCATGGCCCGCGGAACAGAACCATTGGCGGGCTCCACCCCATGGACGGCGGAGCTGTCTCACTCGTGACGGATGATGGCCATGGGGTCGACCCGGGTGGCCCGCCAGGCCGGCAGCGAGCTGGCGAGGAACCCGACCAGGACGAGGATCGCGGCCACGGTGAAGAAGACCCCGGGATCGGTGGGGGTCACACCGAAGAGCAGGCCGGAGAGGACGCTGGTGATCCAGACCGCCGCGAGGGTGCCCAGGGCCAGGCCCACCAGGGTGAGGGCCAGACCGCGCCGCAGCACCATGCCCATGATCTCGGCGCTCCGCGCGCCCAATGCCATGCGGATGCCGAGCTCGCGGGTGCGGCGGCTGACGGCATAGGAAAGGGAGCCGTAGAGGCCGGTCGCGGTCACCAGCAAGGCGATCAGGCTGAAGCTGCCGAGGAGCACGGAGAAGAAGCGGGGCTGGGCGAGCGTCTTGTTCACGTCGTCTTCGAGGAGGGTCACCTGCACCGCCAGGTTGGGAGCCAGCTGGCGAAAAACTTCGCGGACAGGCTCCACCGCCTGCGACGGCTCCCGGGAAGTCTTGATCTGCAGCGAGGTCGCGGCCATATACCGCTGGGCGAGAGGCACATAGAAGAACGGCAGGGGATCGGCGGAGAGGTCCGTGGAGTGAATCCGGCGGACCACCCCCACGACCTGCCAGGACTCCCACTTCTCACCGTTGGCCACCGCGACCTGCTCGCCGACGGGATTCCGGCCGGGCCACAGCAGCGTGGCCGCGGTCTCGTCCACGATCAGGACCGGCGTGGAACCGTTGCGGTCCTCCGGCGTGAAGTCCCGGCCCCGGACGAGGGGGATCTCCAGCGTCTGGAAGAAGCCCGGCGTGACGACGTTGCACTCGGTCTCGAGGGCCGTCTCCTCCGGCTCCGAGGGCCGGCGCAGGGTGCCGGTCAGTTGGAACGAGGTCGCAGTCAGAGGGACGGAGTACGCCAGAGCGGCGTCGCGGACCTGCGGCAGTCTCCTCACCTGTTCCAGGAGCTGGCTCTGGAACCGCGGTCCGTCCGCCCGCGGATCGCCCTGGGAGAGATCGAACGACACCTTGAGCACGTTCTCGATCCGGAAGCCCGGATCGACGGAATAAAGGTTCTGCAGGGTCCGCACGATCAGGCCGGTGCTGACGAGCAGGATCAGGGAGAACGTCACCTGCGCCACGACCAGGGCTTCCTGGAAGCGGAGCCGCCCGCCGTCCGGAGGACCGCCGCCGTCCCGGTGGTGCAGCAGCGGCATGGGTTGCCGCCGCGTGGCCCAGAGGGCCGGCGTCAGGCCGAAGAGCACCCCGGTCCCCACGGAGAGCAACAGGGTGAAAGCGACCACCCGGCCGTCCATGACGACGTTGTCCAGAGTGGGGAGATATCGCTCGAACGGCCAGCCGCGGATCACGTCCACGACGAAGAGCGACATCAGGAATCCAGCCAGACCGCCCAGCAGGGAGAGCGCGATGCTCTCGGTCAGCAGTTGCCGCACGAGCTGTCCCCGCGTGACCCCCAACGCCAGACGGACTCCGATCTCCTCCCGGCGCGCCGCCGCCTTGACGAGCAGCAGGCCTCCCAGGTTGGCGCAGACGACCAGCATCAACAGCGTGACCAGTCCCGAGAGGCGGAGCAGCGGATTGGTCGCCAGGACGCGCATCCCGGGGTAGAAGCCGAAATCCTCGTGGATCGCGAGCCCCGGCTGCCGCTGGTCCGGCGGGACTCCCTCGTCGATTTGGGCGGTCAGCACGTCCAGCTCGGCCTGGGCCCGCGCGGCGTCCACTCCGGGAGCCAGCCGGCCGAAGAAGAAGAACAGCCAGCGGTAGGTCGAAACGTCGCGGGTAGCCCGCACCACAGGGGGAAGAAACAGGGGCGCCGACTCCCCGGAGACCCAGAGGTCCGCGGGAACGTTGAGGACGGTGCCGCGGAATCCTTCGGGCGCCACCCCGATCACCCGGAACTCGGTCCCGTTCAGTTGCACGGCGGATCCGAGGACCTTGCCGCGGCCGCTGAAGGCCCGCTGCCACAGGGCGTGGCTCAGGACCACCTCCCGGCGGTCCCCGCGTCCACTATTTCCTGGATCGAAAAGGCGTCCCGACGCGGCGCGCATCCCGAGGGTGGTGAAGTAGTTGTCGCTCACCACATAGCCCCGGAGCCGCAACGGCTCACCCGCTCCCGAGAAGTTCATCGGGAACGAGTGGAAGGCCGCCAGCTCGGAGAAGACGTGGTTGGCCTGCCGGTAGTGAAGGTAGGTCTGATAGGAGACCGGCGGCCGGTTTTCCGCTCCCGGGGTCAGGGGCCGGGTCGCCACGGAAACGATCCGGTCCTGATCGGCAACCCCGGGAAAATCCCGGATCAGCAAAGCATCGGCCACGGCAAAGACCGTGATGCTGGCGCAGATGCCCAGCGCCAGGCAGGCGACCGCCACCATGGTGAAGGCGACGTTGTTGTTCAGCCTGCGCAGCCCGTACCGTACATCGAGAGGGACGCTCATTCGACTTACCCCGGTAGAGCCCTGAAGATTAGCATCTCCGCATCGCCATCAAAACTGCGCGGATCCGGGCTCAATAGTTCCGGGGCGGCCTTTCGCCGTCCCGCGGCGTCTCCCGGCGTTCCGGCGCCGCGGGCCGCACTCGCACGTGCAGGCGCACGTCCTTGATCCGCAGCTCCCGTCCCGAGTCGAGCACCAGGGTGTCGGCGACGCCCAGGATCCGGTCGGCATCCAGGTCCTTCCAGACCTGGGAGGTGTGGACCCGGCCTTCGTAGGGGTAGACCTCCAGCCAGCGCTGCCCCTTCAACGCCGACTTGGTCTCCCCGAGAGGCTGGACCACGAGACCGTTCTCCAGGTAGTAGCCGGGCCCCTTCCACTCGATGACGAAGTCCTCGCCATTGAGTTGCAGCATGGAATCGGTGACCTTGTCGACGTGGTAGTTGTCACAGGTGATGAGGCGGTGGGCGCTGTCACAGACAGCGAGGTCGGAGACCCCGGGCTCGGCCTCCAGCACGAGGGACTGGGCCCGCAGGGTGGTGGGGAGAAGACACGAAGCAAGGACGATGGCGAGGCGCAGGGATCGCATTTCGGGGCTCCTTTCGAGCAAAGGTTGGACTTCTCCGGGACAGGCCCCGGACCGTCTTTCCCCCCGAACCTCCTCCTACATCCAAGACCGAATCAGAGATTTTATTGACTGAATTCTATTTTACCGCGAATTCCTATTCCAGAGCCTGCGGAAGCAGAACCACTGGTGGGGCTCCCGGCGGATCGCCGCTTCCAGATCGGCGGCGAAGCGTCCCAGGGCGTCTTCCAGGTCGCGCTGGCGGTCACCGCTCTGGGCCACATGGATGGCGGGCCGGAGCATGCAGCGGTAGTTCCGCCGGCCCTCGCGGAACACGAACACCGGGACCAGCGGCACGCCGGCGGCCCGGGCCAGGGCCACCGTGCCGACCGGCAGGGAGTAGGGCCGGCCGAAGAGGCTCACCCCCTGGGTGCGGCCGCCGGAACGGGGACGGTCCCCCTGGAGCGCCACGATCTCGCCGCGGCGCAGGGCGTCCAGGAGCTCCATGCCGAGCCGCGGGTCCTCGGCGAAATGGGTGGTGTAGAGCTCGCCCCCCCGGGCGCGGATCAGCTTCTCGATGAATTGCTGCGCCCGCGGGTCGGTCTCGGCCTCGCGGACCACGTGGACGCGCCGGCCGTCGCGGAAGGCCGGGAGCATCGAGCCCACCTCCCAGCTTCCCAGATGGGCCGTCACCAGGATGAAGCCCCGGCCCGAGGCCGCCAGGTTCCGCCAGCCGTCCAGCCCCTCGGCCTCGACCGCGAAAGCGCGCTCGGTGCTCAGGCGCTCATAACGCTCGGAGAGGCACCAGGCGAAGCTCCAGAAAGTGCGGAAGATCCGGCGCTGCCGCTCCCACCAGCCGCAGGGCCCCAGCACCGCCTCCAGGTTGGACGCGATGGCGGCGCGGATGTTGCGCAGGGCGATCCAGAAGAACAGGGTGAAGAGCACGATGACCAGAGCGAGGCCCCAGGGAGGCAGGATGCGGACGCCGAAGCAATGGATGCGGAACCAGAACACCCCGGTGACGTGGAGTGGACCCAGAATCCTGCGGGCCCAGCCGGTTTCCGGCGCGTGCGGAGGAACTTCGTGACGTAGTGCGACGCTCATGGTGAATCAACGGCTCTTCCAGGATCATCCCCTCGGCGGAACAGGGTCTCCAGCGCCGGCAGCACCAGGAAGGTGGCCACCAGGCACGCGCAGACGCCAAGGGCAACCAGGGTTCCGGCGTTCTGGATTCCCGGCACCCGGGAAGAGCCCAGGCTGCCGAAGCCGACTCCAGTGGTCAGCGCGATCAGGATCATCGCCAGGCCGGAAGCCTCGATTGTACCGCGAATCCCTTCCCGCGGGCGCAGCCGGCCGCCATGGACGGCATGGACCCCGAGGTCGATGCCGGTGCCGAAGAGCACCGGCAGGGTCGAGATCGCCAGCAGGTCGACGCGGCCGCCGCAGGCCCCCCAGAGCCCGAAGGTCCACAGGCATCCCAGGGCCAGCGGCAGGCTGGCGAGGAGGGAGTCGCCGACGCGGAAGCGCATGGAGACCAGCACCACGGCGGCCACCAGGGCGAGCGCCAGCGCGCTGGAACGGGCGAGGTCGCCCAGGGCCAGGCTCCGCAGCTCCGCGCCCACGCGCGGGGCCGAGGCCAGGGCCAGCCCGGGCGCGGCCCGCCGGAGCTCGCGCGCCAGCTCCTCCCCCGTCCCCCCCGCGCCCAGGGGGACGCGGACGTGGACGGCCGCCGCCGCTCCCCCCGGCGTCTCCCGCACCAGCTCGGACATCCAGCGCGGCCAGGCCTCCCGGGGCGGCGGGGCGGGATCGATCCCCCGGCCCAGGGACCGCAGTGCCGCCAGCGCGCCCGCGAAGGGCTCGAGCCGGAAGCCGGCCGCCCTGAGCTCCCGCTCGAAGTCGTCCGCCGCCCGCTCCAGGGGCAGAGCGCGCAGCTCCGCCAGCCGCCGCCGCAGGCGCTCCCCCTGGACCAGCCAGTCGGCCGGAGTGGTGATCTCCGCCGTCCTGCCCAGCCGGGCTTCGAGGACGGGACGCGCCGCGGCGGCTCCGTCCAGGGCCTCTCCCAGATCGCGGCCCCGGGCCACCACGGTGAAGGTGTCGAGCCCCACGCCGAAGGACTCCACCAGCAGCCGCTCCGCCCGGAACGACGGGTGGTCCGCCGGCCGCAGGGAACGCAGGTCGGTCGAGAACGACAGCCGGGAGACGCCCCAGAAGGAGACCGCCGTCAGCAGGGCCGAGACGGCCAGGACCCATCCGGGCCGCCCGGCCGCGAGCCCCACCGTCCGGTGCAGCGCCGGCTGGCCGAAGCGCCGCCAGAGCCTGGGCGGCGCCCCCGCGGAGCGGCCCGGGAACGCGAGCGCGAGCGCGCCGCCGATCAGCAGCGTCGTCACCAGGGTCGCCAGCACGCCCGCCGTGAGCACCTGCCCCAGCTCCCGCAGCGGGCGGAAGTGGGCGATCACCAGAGCGGCGAGCCCCGCCGCCGTGGTCAGGGCCGAGGAGACGATGCCCGGACCGGGATCGCGCAGGGTCCCCGCCAGGGCCGCCGGCGCGTCCAGTCCCTCCCCCCGGAGCTGCCGGAAGCGGGCGCCGCCATGGATGCCATACTCGACCCCCATGCCGATCAGAGCGGCGGTGAACCCCACCCCGATCACCGTGACGCTGCCCAGGGAGAGGGAGGCGGCCGCCACCGTCCATACCAGCCCGGTGAGCACGGAGCAGAGGATGGCCAGGGGGATGAACGCGCCGCCGAACCCCGCCAGCAGCAGGACGCCGACCCCCACCGACGAAGCGGTGGCCGTGCGGGTCAGGTCGGCCCGCAGTATGGCCTCGTCCTGGGCGGCGTAGAGGGGACCGCCCACGGCCTGGAAGTCCAGGGCGGTGCCGGACGACCGCCGGACCTCGGCGTAGGCGCGGTCCAGCGCCGCCTGGAGAGCCCGCCCGCCGGCCGGGTCGATCTCCGCCCGCGCCGGTGTGAGCATCACCAGGGCCGCGCGGCCGTCGCGCGAGATGAAGCTGCCGGTGAGGGGATCGACGGGCAGGGCGGACGAGGCGCCCAGCAGCCCTTCGGAGAGGCCGAGGGGATCGGCGGCGAAGAGCCGCGCCGCCATCCCGCCGGCCGGGCTCCGCAGCGCGCCCCGCATCTCGGCGACCCGGACGCGGACGGCCTCGGGCTCGAGACGGCGGGCCAGGTCTTCCTTCCACCCCTCGCCGTGTATCAACAGGGGCAGGCGCGGGGCCACCCGGGTCAGGAAGAAGCGCTCGTCCTCCTCGGTGATCCCCGAGCGGGCCTCCGCCACCTCGGGGTCCCGCGCCAGGACCTCCGCCAGCCGCTCGGCGGCGGCCAGCAGGGGCTCGGGATCTTCCAGGCCGCCGCCCGGGGAACGGACCACCACGAAGACCTTCTCGAAGCCGCCGAAGGTCTGGAGGAACACCCGGTAGTCGTCGCCCGCCGCCGCGCCCTCGGGGAGCAGCGCCGAGAGGTCGGTCTCCAGCCGGAAGCGGGAGGCGGGGATCAGCGCCGCGGCGGTGAGGAGAAGGGTGACCGCCAGGACCCACCGGGGGCGGCGGGAGAGGAAGGACGCGAGGCGGTTGGAGAGAGGCATCCCCTCACGCCGAAGCCCCGGCGTCCACCACCAGCGCCTGGCCGGTGATCGCCGCCGCGCGGTCGGAGAGCAGGAAGAGCACCGCCTGGGCCACGTCGGCGGGCTGGACACCCCGGGGCAGGCACTCCCCAGCCCGCAGGGCCGCCACCGACGCCTCCGGCAGGCCCGCCGTCAGGTCGGTCGCCACATAGCCCGGCACCACGGCGTTGACCCGCACGCCCCGCTTCCCCACCTCGCGGGCCAGCGACCGGGTCAACCCCAGGATGCCGGCCTTGGAGGCGGCGTAGGCCCCCTGCCCCGCCACGCCGTGCAGGGCCGAAAGGGAGGAGACGTTCACGATCGAGCCCCGCCGCCGCACCATCATGCCCCGCAGCACCGCCCGGCAGCAGCGGAAGAGCCCCCCGAGGTTGGCGTCGAGGACGGCGTCCCAGTCTTCGTCGGACGTCAGGGCCAGCAGCGACTCCCGGCGGAGGCCGGCGTTGTTGACCAGGCCGGCCAGCGGTCCCAGAGCCGCCTCCACCTCCGCCACCAGGTCGTCCGGCCGGCCGCGGTCCGACAAATCGAAATGGAAGGCGCGGGCGCCCGTAGCCGCCGCCACCTCGCGCGCCGCCGCTTCCTGGCGGCTCCAGGTGAACGCCACCTGAAAGCCGGTCTCGGCCGTTACGGCGGACAGCGTCTCCACGATGGCCCGCCCGAGGCCACGGCTGCCGCCGGTGATCAGGACCGAGCTCATCCGCGCCCCTTCTCGAACCGTGCGAGGGTCACCGCGCGGGCGATCCGCAGGCTGTCGATCAGCGGCCGGTAGTGGCTGGTCGTCCGGCCGTCGGCGAACCCCAGGCGGGCGGGCACGGTGACCACTTTGAAGCCCCGCCGGGCCGCCCGCACCACCACGGCGCTCTCGGCCTCGAAGCGGGTCTCGGGGAAGCCCACGGTGTCGATCAACCGCCGCGAATAGAAACGGAAGCCGGTCTGGATGTCGGAGAGCCGCTGCCCGGCGACGAAGGAGATGGCCTTGGAGGAGAGCCGGTTGCTGGCCCGGCGCAACGCGCTCATCTCCGAGAACAGATGGTCGCGCACACCCAGCACCAGGTCCTCGCCGGTCTCGGCCACCCGCAGGAGCTTGGGGATCTCCTCCGGCAGGTGCTGGCCGTCGGCATCGAGGGTGACGACGCCGTCGAAGCCGCGGCCGAAGAGGTCCTGGAAGGCGGCGGCCAGCGCCGCCCCCTTGCCGCGGTTGCAGGGGAAGGAGAGGACCCGGGCGCCGGCCTTGCGGGCCTCCTCGCCCGTGCCGTCGGTCGAGCCGTCGTCCACCACCAGCACCTCGGGCAGGAGCTCGAGCGTCCCCCGCACCACCGCGCCCACCGAAGGAGCGGCCTGGTAGGCCGGGATGACGGCGGCGACCTGGAGGCTCATGGCCGCCCCAGGACCACCCACGCCGCGGCGCCGCCCGCGGCCAGGCTGGTGACGAGAACGGTGGCAGGGGGCGGCAGCCCGGAGCCGTCGTGGGGCACGATCCCGAGCTCCGGGTCCGGCTCGGCGAACCCCGCCGTGGGTCCGCAGGGAGAGCCGGCGGCGGCCAGCACGGCCGCGCCCAGCAGGCCGCCGCCGTACTCGCCGGTGACTCCCTTGGGCGCGGTCACGGGGGGCAGCGGCGCGTCCCCCCAGGCGGCGCGCAGGACCCGCGCTTCCAGGCGGTCCCCCTCGCGGGAGCCGGAAGCGCCGGAGACGATCAGGTCCACGTCCGCGGGCGCCAGGCCGGCCCGGCCCAGGGTGCGCAGCAGATGCCGGGCCAGGGACTGATGTCCCGTTCCCCAATTGGTGACCGCCGCCGTGGGATCGAAAGCGCTCCCCCAGGCCAGCACCCGGGCCAGGGCGCGGCCGCCCCGCTCCCGCAGCCCTTCCGCGGTCTCCAGGACCACCAGGCCTGCCCCCTCGCCGGCCAGGAAGCCGTTCCGCCGCCGGTCGAAGGGGCGCGCGGCCTCCTCGCCGGCCGAAGAGCCGCGGGCCAGGGCGCCGAAACGGTCCAGCAGGGCGTGCAGCAGCGGCGTCATCTCGTCCACCGATCCGGCCAGGGCGCGGCGGGCGCGGCCGGCGGCCAGCTCGGCGGCGGCGCTCCCCAGGGCCAGCAGGGGGCCGGCCTCGCGTTGGCAGACGGTGAGGCTCGGGCCGGTCGCCTTGCAGGCGATGGCGATCTGGGCCGCCGGCGCGTTGGCCACGCTCTCGGTGAACAGCGAGGGGGACGCCGCCTCGGGGCCCTCGTTCAGGATCTGCTTCAGGAGGCCCTCGGTGTTGGTGGAAGGGCCGAAGGCGGTGGCGACCACCGTGGCCGTTCCGGCTTCGTCCCTGCCGGGCAGGCCGGCGCAGCGCATCGCCATGCGCGCGGCGGCCACGGCCAGCTTGGAGGGCGGGCTCATGCGCCGGGACTCGGCCGGGGAGAGCCATTCCCCGAGCTGGCCCGGCGGCGTCAGGCAGGCCAGGCGAGCCCCCTCGGGCCGGTGATAGCCGGCGGCGCGGTCCACCTCGGAGGCGAGGGCGGTTCCCGCGGCCAGCGCCTGGGCGAGGCGGTCGGAGCCGGCGCCCCAGGCGCCGACGGTTCCCACGCCGGTCAGCAGGATGTCGGGGCTCAAGCGGCGCGGTCCACCCAGCGGGAGAAGACGAGGGCCGCGTTGGAACCGCCGAAGGCCAGGCTGGTCGAGACCGCCGCCGGCGCGCCGTCCAGAGGACGCGGCTCTTCCTGCACCAGCGCGACCGGCAGCTCGGGATCGGGCGCCGCCCCGCCCGGGACGGGATGCAGCTCGCCATACATCAGGCAGAGGATGGTGACCACGGCCTCCAGCGCTCCGGAGCTGCCCAGCAGGTGCCCCACCAGCGCCTTGGTGGCGACCAGGGGGATCTCCACCGCCCGCTCGCCGAACACCCGGCGCAGGGCCTGGAACTCGGCCGCGTCGTTGAGCGGCGTGCCCGTGCCGTGGACGTTGACGAAACCGATCGCCTCCGCCGGCAGGCCGGCGTCGCGCAGGGCCGCCTCCAGCGCCGCGGCGGCGCCGGTCCCGCTGGGATCCGGAGCGGTCATGTGATGGGCGTCGCAGGAGGCGCCCGCGCCGGCCAGGATCGCCAGGGGGCGCCCCCCCCGGGCCAGGACCCGTTCCAGCGGCTCCAGCACCAGCACCGCCGCCCCCTCGCCGAAGGACATGCCGGCGCGGCAGGCCCGGAACGGCCGGCAGGGCGTCTCGTCCACGGAACGGAGAGCGTTGAAGCCGGCGTAGGTGAGCTGGCAGAGGGAGTCCGCCCCCCCCGCCACCGCCACCTCGACCTCGCCGGAGCGCACCGCGTCCAGCGCCGCGCCGAGGGCGAGCGCCCCCGAGGCGCAGGCCGAGGAGAGGGTCCGCACCGGTCCGGTCACCCCGAGATGGCGGGCCACGGCGTCGCCCGGGGCGTTGACCTGCTGCGCCGCCAGGACGCTTATCCGGGCTCGCCGGCGGTCGCGGAGGAACTCGCGAAAGAACTCCTCGCTCTCGAACATCCCCCCCGTGCTGCTGCCGAACCACACCCCGGCCTCGGTCTCCCCGTCCAGCGGGGCCGGCAGGCCCGCCTGTGCCATGGCCTCGCGGGCGGCGAACAGGGCGAACCGGTCGGCGATCGAGAGGCGCTTCCGCTCCGGGAAGGCGCGCAGGAAGTCCGCCGGCGGCTCCCCCGCCTCGGCGGCGAGATGGGTGCGGTGCTCCGTGTGATCGAAGCGGCGGAAGGGACCGATGGCTCCCCGGCCGGCGCGCAGCGCCTCCCAGAGCGGGGCCACGCCCCAGCCGAGGCCGCAGACGGCGCCGAAACCGCTGACCGCGACGGGGCGGCCCGTTCCGGCCGCTTCTCCTGACACCATGGAGGGTGGCTTCACGCCCTAGGTCCGGGCCTCGATGAACTCCGAAAGCGTCGATACCGAGGAGAAGACCTCGCGGCCGATCTCCTGGCTCTTGATCTTGATGCCGAATTCCTTCTCGAGGGCCACCACCAGCTCGAGGGCGTCCACGGAATCAAGCCCCAGACCCTCTCCGAACAGAGGGGTCTCGTCCCCGATCATCTCCGGGCTCATCCCTTCCAGGTTGAGGCTCTCGACGATCAGGCGCTTGATCCGTTCCGGGGTGGTGGCGACGACTTCCGACATATTGCAAACCTCTGAAATCCGGTGGCCTTCCGCCGCCGCAGCAGCTCCGCGGGTTGTGGACCGAGAACCGGCCAGACAATGCTAGCGTGCCCGCCGGGGGACTGGCAACTCGGGGCCGGAATCCCGTCTAGTATCATCACCCGCCTTGAGCTCCAACGGCCCCATCGTCCAAGACTTCGAGCGGCTGGTCCGCCGCGATCCCACGGCGCCGCTGGTGGTCACTCCCGAGCGCCGGGCCACGGTCGGCGACATCGACGCCCTGGCGCGGATCGCCGGCGGGCTTCTCGCGGCGCGGCGCCTGGCGCCGGGGACCCTCGTGGGGCTCGCCGCCGCCAACGGGCCGGGCTTCCTCGCCTCGTTCCTCGCCCTGCTCCGGGCCGGGCTCACCGCCCTGCTCCTGGACGCCCAGACCCCGGAGATCGAGGCGCTGCGCATCCTCGCCGCCCTCGGCGCCCCCCTCTTCCTGCGCGCGTCCGGCTGGCCGGACGGCCCTGCCGGCTGGACGCTCTCGGCGGCCCCCGCCGAGGACAGAACATCTCCCCGGTCTACGCTCTTCCCAGCCCTCCCGCCGGGGACCGCCGTGGTCAAGCTCACCTCCGGCTCCACCGGCGCGCCGCGGGGGATCGCCACGCCGGCCGAGGCCCTGCTGGCCGACGACGCGGCCCTCACGGCCTCCATGGGATTACGGCCCGGAGAGCGCCTGCTCACCACCATCCCCCTCTCCCATTCCTACGGCCTGTCGAGCCTGGCGGTTCCCGCCCTGGCGCGCGGCGCCGTCCTCGCCCTCCCCGAGGAGAGCGGCGTCTACGATCCCTTCGTCACCGCCGCCCGCACGGGCGCGGCCTTCTTCCCCACCGTGCCGGCCTACCTGGACGCCCTGGTGCGGATGTCCGATCCGCCCCCCCGGCCGGACTGCCTGCGGCTGGTCATCACCGCCGGCGCCCCGCTCTCCGCCGCCACCTCCGCCCGTTTCCGCGAGCGGTTCGGCCTCCCCGTCCACGTCTTCTACGGCTCCAGCGAGTGCGGCGGCATCTGCTACGACCGCGAGGGCGGCGCCGCCGAGCGGGGGACGGTCGGCTCGCCGGTGGAAGGGGTGCGGATCGAGCTGGACGGGGACGAAGGGGAGGGCGGGGTGGTGACCGTGGAGTCCCCGGCGGTGGCCCTGGGATACCTGCCGGACCCCGACGAGCGGCTCGCCGGCGGCCGGTTCAGGGCCGGAGACTTCGCGGTCTGGCGAGACGGCGAGCTGGCCCTCCAGGGACGGATGGACGACCTGGTGAACATCAAGGGGAAGAAGGTCAACCCGCGCGAGGTGGAGGCGGTGCTGGCGGATCTGCCGGGGGTCGACGAGGTCGCGGTGCTGGGAGTGCCGGTACCGGGGCGGAGCGTCGAGATGCTCCGCGCCGTGGTGGCCTGCCGCCCGGGCCGGCTGACCGCCGCCGAGGTCATGGACTGGTGCCGCGGCCGCCTCTCCGCCCACAAGGTCCCCCGCAGCGTCCTCCTGACCGAGGCGCTGCCCCGCACGCCCCGGGGGAAGCTGGACCGCGCCGCCCTGCGATTGCTGGGGACGGGCCGTGACTGACGGCCGCCCGCCCTACCGTCCCCCCGCCCTGCTGCTCGGCTCCCTGGGCCTCCACGCCGCCGGCCTGGCGGCGCTGGCCGCCGCGCCCCGGCACTGGCCCGCCGTGGCCGCCGGCCTCTTCGCCAACCATCTGGTCCTGCTCACGGCCAGCATGCTGCCCCGCGGCCAGGCGGTCGGCCCCAACCTCGTCCGCCTGCCGGCGAGCGCCGCCGCCCGGGGCGAGATCTCCCTCTCCTTCGACGACGGCCCCGACCCCGTCGTCACCCCCCGCGTCCTGGACCTCCTGGACCGCGCCGGCGCCCGGGCCTCCTTCTTCTGCATCGGCCGCCGCGCCGCCGCGCATCCTGACCTGGTGGCGGAGATCGTCCGCCGGGGACACCGGGTCGAGAACCACACATGGAGCCATCCCAACCTCTTCGCCTGCTATTTGACGCCAGGCCTGCGCCGGGAGATCGAGCGGGCCCAGGACGCGATCGAAAAGGTGGCGGGCCGCCGGCCCCGGCTCTTCCGTCCCCCGGCCGGCCTGCGCAACCCGCTGCTGGACCGGGTCCTCCACCGGGCCGGTCTTCGTCTCGTCTCCTGGACCCGCCGCGGCTTCGACGCCGTCGGGCAGAACCCCGCCGCCATCGCCCGCCGCCTCCTGGACGGGCTGGCCGCCGGGGACGTCCTCCTCCTCCACGACGGCTCCGCCCTGCGCGGCGGCGGCAATGCCGTGGTCCTGGAGGTTCTCCCCCGGGTGCTGGACGCGCTGGCGGAGCGGGGATTGCGTTCAGTGGCGATCGAGGTCTGAAACGACCTAAAGGACCTAAACGACCTAAAGGACCCAAAGGACATCAGCGTTGTTGTCCTTTAAGTCGTTTCAGTCGTTTAGGTCGTTTAGGTCCCTTAGGTCCTTGCCTTTCCAGCAGACTTCCCGCGCCCTCATATACAATTTCTTGAATGAGACCGATCGAATGAGCCGCCGCAAGCAGCTCCGGGAACTGCTCTACCGCATCCGCACCGAGGGGCTGGCACCGGGCGAGCAGGCGGGAGCGGTGGCCCTGGGGGTCTTCATCGGTTGCAGCCCGTTCTACGGCCTGCATCTGGCGCTCTGTATCCTCTTCGCGAAGCTCTTCCGGCTGAACCAGGGGCTTACCTATCTGGCGGCGCACATCAGCCTGCCGGGCGTCTGGCCGTTGCTGGTCTTCGCGCAGCTCCAACTCGGCCGCTGGCTGCGCGGCCGGCCCATCCTCTCGATCCGCCCGTCCGAATTGAAGATGGCCGACATCAGCCTGAAGCAGTTCGGGCTCGACCTGCTCCTGGGGGCTACCGTGGTCGGGGCGGTCCTGGCGGTGATCTTCGGCCTCCTCACCCTCTGGGCGGCGCGCAAGCGGCGGGCCCATCCGGACGTCGAAGGCCTGCTGGAGGAAGCCGGACGGCGCTATCTGGACGCCGGCATGTTCCACTGGGAGTTCGTGCGCGGCAAGCTCCGCTACGATCCCCTCTACTTCAACCTCCTCCGCCGGGGCTTCCTCCCCCCCGAGGGCCGCCTCCTGGACCTCGGCTGCGGCCGGGGCATCCTCTTCTCCCTCCTCCTCGCCGCCCGCGATCGTCACGCCCGAGGCGAGTATCCGAAGGACTGGCCGCCGCCCCCACGCCTCGCCTTTCACGGCATCGAGAGAGGCGCGAAAACCGCGGCCGCCGCTCGCAAAGCCCTAGGAGACGAAGCCGTGATCGTCACCGCCGACCTCCGGGACGCCGCCTTTCCCGAAACCGACGCCGTCGTGATCCTGGACGTCCTCCATTACCTCCCCGCCGCCGCGCAGGCGGATCTCCTGGACCGTGCCGCGAAGCGCCTGGCACCTGGCGGCGTCCTCCTGATCCGCGACGCCGACGCCGCCGGAGGCTGGCGCTTCACCGCCACGCGCATCCAGGAGAGGACGATGTCTCTTCTCAGGATGCATTGGCGCCAGCGCTTCCATTACAGGAACGCGGCGGACTGGAGAGAGATGCTGGAGGATCTGGGTCTGACCGTCGACGTTCAGCCCATGGGAATGGGCACGCCCTACGCCAACGTTCTGCTCGCGGGACGGAAACCACCTCAGGATCCAGGAAAAGATTTACGACGCGTAAATCTGGACTGCTCCGCGTAGTTGACGTCAGGGCTTAATACCCCCAAACTCACCCCCTTCACGCATCCAACGCTGGATGTAGGGCCCCGACTGACCCAGAACCGTATGGGCCGTGTGTGTGCGCCGGCTCATATCAAGGAGGACTGATGCACAGGAACTGGGAACGATCGATGCTGATGGGCTGCGTATTGCTGGCTGCTGGCGTGCCCGCTTGGGCGGCGGGAAATGCGGCGGCGGCGCGGCCGGCGATGGCCAACCGCAACCTGGCGAGAATCGCCGCGGCGACGCCGATCGGAGGCCGCCTGCGGGTGGCGAACGTTCAGAGACCGGACACGGGCGAGACCGCGGCCTTCGCGCTCGAGCGCTTCGAGGTGTTCACGCCCGACGCCAAGATCACCGTCCACGGCGATCACGGCGACGAGGTGCTGCCGCCGCCCGCGAACAAGTACTTCCGCGGCAAGGTGGCCGGCCGTCCCGATTCCCTCGTCTTCCTGGCCGTGCTGGAGGACGGCACGGCGCAAGGGATGGTGACCGAAGGCGAGGCGATCTACCTGATCGGCGGCGAGGACCAGCCGGCGGCCAAGGCCCGGCGGGCTCCCCTGGCGATGCGCCGGATCGACGCCGGGGACCTCAAAGCGTCCCGCGAGGAAGGGTTCAGTTGCGGCAACGAGCTCCTGCCCCCCGGCCAGAGCTCTCTCGATGGGCCGGACTTCATGGACATGGCCGCGCCGGCCGCGAAGACCGCCAAGGCCGCGAGCACCGCGAAAGCCGCCGCCTACACGGCCCGCGTGGCGATCGAGACCGACTACGAGTTCTACGCCAAGTTCAACAGCTCCACGACGGCGTCCACCTACATCGGCAACCTGATCGGCTACGCTTCCACCCTCTATCAGGCCGAGATCAACACCAGCCTCGCCGTCCAGTCCATCAGCCTGTGGACGACCAGCAGCGATCCCTGGACCCAGACCACCGCCACCTGCAGCCTGATGGAGTTCGGCCGCTACTGGAACCTCAACAAAACCGGCGTGTCGCGCTCGATCGCCCACTTCATGAGCGGCCGGCCGGGGAGCGGCATCGCCTGGACGGGGAAGCTCTGCTCCGGAGCGTTCGCCAGCAGCAGCAACTGCCCGACGGTGCCCAAGGACGCGCCCTGGGGTGGTGACTACGGGTTCTCGGGCGGCATGTCGGGCATCTTCAACATCGCCAGCCCGACGGTGGTGTGGGACCTCTTCAGCGTCACCCACGAGATCGGCCACAACTTCAACTCGCCGCACACCCACTGCTACAACGGGATCGGCGGCAACGCCAGCCCGGTCGACCAGTGCCGCAGCGGGGAAACGGGCTGTTACGCCGGCACGCAGAGCCTGCCGGGCCCCGCCGGCGCCGGCAGCGGCACTCTCATGAGCTACTGCCATCTGCTGAGCGGCGGTTACTCGAACATCGCCCTGACGTTCGGGACTTCTCATCCCTACGGCGTGATGCCGGGACGGGTGCCGTCGCGCATGAGCGCCTACGTGGCGTCCGTGGCCGCTTCCAAGCCGACCTGCCTGGCTCCCTGACGACTCACCTTCATCCCCCGGGGCGCAGCGTCAACGTCGCCCCGGGGGTCAGCGTGCCGGCGTCGCAGGCATCCGCCTCGGCCGGGACGGCGTCCATGGGATTGCCTTGCGCCGTCAGGCAGACGCGGTACTCTCCCGGCGCCACGCTGGGGATGCGGAAGGTCCGTCCCTTGATTTCCCGCGGCTGTCCCTGGTCGCGCGCCCATTGAAAAGGAATGGTGGCGGGAAGGGGCAGCCCGTTTTGAAAGAAGACCAGAGCCCGGCCCCTCTCCAGGAACTCTTCGGGACCCCAGGGCAGAGACACCTCCAGGTCTCCCCCCGCCTCGGAGACCGTCAAGGCGAGCGGCGCCCCGTCCGCTGAGGCCGGAGACGCCCGCAGTGCGAAGCCCGGTGCGCTGACGATCGCCACCAGCCGGGTCGCGGACTCGGGCACCTTGATCCTGAATCCGCCCGCGTCATCGGTCGTCGCCGCGTCTCCCGCTCCCGAGGGATAGGAGAGGATCGTCACCTGAGCGCCCGCCACCGGGCCCCGGGAGGAGGTCACGGTTCCCGTCAGCTCTTTGAGCGGACGCACGCTGAGCTCGATCGGCCCCACCGCGCGGTCTTCCACGAGAGTGACCAGGGTGCGGCCGCTGACCCGGTCCCTGGACTCCGCCGCGAGCCAGGCCGTCCCCTCGGGAAGCGCACGGATGTCGAAGGTCCCATCCGCGCCGGTCGGCACCAGAAGGGGATCGACGCCCTCCGCCATGACGCCGACCTGCGCTTCGGGCACGGGCTGGCCCTTTCCGTCCACGACCCGGCCGAAGACGCGGGCGTCCGGAAGGTCCAGGTTCAGCGTGGCCCTGCCGGAGCGGCCGGCCTCGACCTTGGCCCGGGTCCAGGTCCGGAGGGTGGGCTCCTGGGATTCGATCTCGATCCTCCAGACGCCTTCCCTCGGCAGAACGCCGTGGAAGGAGCCTTCCGCGTCGGATTCCATCCGGATCGAGCCCGCACCGTTGCGCCCGTCGAACCACAAGATAGCCGCCAGGGGGTCGTCGCCCAGACGAAGGCTCCCTTCCAGATCGACCAACTTGATCTCGATCCTCTGCGCCGCGGAGTCGGGCCCCTCCATGGCCAGGGTGTCTGAGTAGAGCCGGTTGCCCAGGGAATCTTGAATTCTGACTCGGAACCGGCCGGGGGACTGGCCGGAAACTGTAAATCGCCCCTCGGGATTCGCCGCGCTGTCAAAGACGAGCGGAGCCATACGGAGCGTCGGGTCGTCCCGCAGGACCTGGGCGCGCCAGGGCTTTCCCAGCCAGTCCAGCGCCGGAGAGATCTCGAAGCTGATGTCAAGGGCACGCTTCAGGATCAAGGGCTCGCGCAGAAACGTCTCGGCGCCGGGCTTCACAACGACCGGAGAAGCTTTGGCCGGGGGATAGCCGGGCTGCGAAACCTCCAGAACGTAAGAGCCGGGAGCCAGACCGGTCAGTTGCACGAAACCGTCCTTGCCAACCTCCCGTTCCACAGCCGTGCGCTGGAGATCGGAGGCCCGCCCCAATTCCGTGTCGCGGGCCAGCAGAGGAGACAACCTGGCCTTGCACTTGCCCGGCTCGATCGCCCCATCCTCGACCGCCACCCAGGCCGCCACCGAGGCCCCCCTCTCGAGCTCGACCGTGCCGAGGGACAGCGTCTTGCCGGCTGGAACCTCCACCCCCCATCGATACCGAGGCGTGAAGCCCTCGGCGGTGATCACGAGATCGAACTTCGTGGCGGGCAGCGCGCAGCTCCAGGCGCCCTTGGCATCCACGGGGCAGCTCAGGACTCCCGGAGGCGCCGGAGGCCGCTTCAGATAGGAGGGCGCGGCCAGGGTCTTGACGAGGACGAGCTTCGGACGCTCGACGCCCTTCCCTTTCACCTTCAGGACGCCGGAGACGGTCCCCATCGGCCAGAGGTCCAGGGAGAGCCGCGACGCGCCTTCAGAAACCTTGAGATTCTTCCTTGGGGCCCAGTACCCCGGGAGGTCCGTGGAGACCTCCCACTCCGTGCCCGCCGGCAGCTCCAGCCGGACGGGCGCCAGCGAGGAAACGTCCGCCGTTACAGGTTCCCGTCCCTTCTCGACAGGATGCAGGACGATCCGCCCCTTCACCGGCAGGCTGGAAGCGGATTTCTGAACGAACGTGATCTCGACGGGAACGAGGCCGGTCAGCAGCGCCGTCAGAAAGCAGAACGCGGCCAGAGCCTTGAGATACCAGACGGCCATCTGGCGCCACGTCCCGCTAGACCGCGGGCCGGCCACCTCCTCCGGAGCAGCTGAAGCATTCAGCGGGGCAGAAATTCGAGGTCTGGCAAGGATTTTCCTCCTCACCGCCACCACCGCCGCCGGTCCCGCCGCCGTTGACGATGATCACCGTGCAGTAATCGCCGCTTTCGAAACAGGAGGTCGTGTTGCTGACCGGCTCGTAGTTGTCCGTGCATCCTGTCGCGCCGGTCTCCTTGTCCTTCGCGGGCCGGCACAGATAGTTCCAGGGCGTGAGCCAACTGCTGCGCCCGCAGACCTCGCAGGCGTCCGCACGCTCAGAGAGCGTGGCTTGAGAGATCAGAATGATTCCACCGAAAAGCACGACGCGGAGCCGCGAGGATCTCCTCATCTTTTCCCTCCGATTGGACAAAAATCCCCCTTGAGGTCCTCCCGGGACCTCCGTGGGCGCGAATTTTCGCTCTATAGATTCCAGTGCGGGACGACTGCCAAACGGGACAACGATCCGAAGAATTTGCCCCAGAGTTTCTTCGCGTCTTTCGATGTCGCCGGCCCGGACCAAGCTAACACCAGGAGAGAAAAAAGTCCATGGAACCGCGACCACCGGCGCGCCGGATCTCCCGGGCGTAAGGGGAGGACGCTCGTCCGAACCTCCGGATCGTCCATTCCAGGTCCCGGACCGCTCGTACGAGCTCCCGGAGCGCCCTACCCAGTGGGTGGAGGTCTCTACCCATTCGCCGGAACGTTCCACCGAGTGGGTGGACCTCTCCCCCCAGCAGGTAGGACGCTCCGGCCAACGGGTAGAGCGTCCGGGCACGCGGGTAGAGGGCTCCGGCCAGAGAGCGGAGCGTTCCGGCGATTGGGTAGAGGCCTCTACCTGTTGGGTAGAGCCATCCGGGAGAGCGCCCGGACGATCAGGAAAGCGTCTGGGGCGACGTCAGAGGCGCGAACGGGTCCTCTCCCTTGTGCTTGTCGGGATGGGTGAGGCTGTACGTGAGGGAGCGCCACGCCTCGGCGGGGCGGAGACTCGCGTAGGTGAGGAGCAGGGCGGTCCCGCGGCCCTGGAGGGATCCGGCCCGGAGGCAGGAGGCCACCAGACGGCGCAGCAGGGCGGCCCGGAATGGCGCGAGCTTCAGGACGTCGAGGGCTTCGGGAGGAATCTCGGCTCCCAGAGTCTCCCGGGCCGCCGTCAGGGCCGTGTAGACGACTCCCTCGCACCGCCCCTGCCGTGCCAGGTCCGCCAGACGCGGCCAGTCGAAGGGGCCTCCCCGCCGCAGGGTCTCGTTGAGGTCGAAGAGGACCTTGAGGCGGAAGTAGCGCTTGCGGCAGGCGTTGACGCAGAGCGAGATCAGCAGGTCCTCGGGGGACATGATCCAGGCGTCCTCGCCCCGGAAGCGCACCGGCCGCGCGTCGGCCCAGATCCGCTCGAAGTCGATGGGGAGGATGCCGTTCATGGTGACGTCGTGATGGGCGTCCAGATCGCACTCGACGCCGTGGGTGTAGAGGGCCTTGCGGATCTTCCGCTCGTCCCCCTTGTCCTTCGCCCAGTCCGGCCCGGGCCGCAGGGAGAGGTCGATGTCCAGGGAGGTGACGACCCAGGGCTCTTCGTAGACGGAGAGAGTGAGGGCCGTCCCCTTGAGGAGCATGGCGTGGAGGTCCACCTCGCGCAGGCGGGCGAGCCCGGCGGCCAGGCGGTCGGCGTCCCGCTCGCGGAGGGCGGCGTTCTCGAAGATGGCCGTCTCCAGCCGGTCGGCGATCTCCTCCGGCAGGCGGAGGATCTGCCGGTCGCAGCGGCGCAGGTTGGCGCCGACGATGGGCAGCACGCCGTGGCGCTCGGCCGTGGCCGCGAGCCGTTTCCAGTCGATGGGATGGTTGCGGCAGAGGTCCTCGACGCCGGCCTGGTGGGCGGGAAGGAAGTCCTGCCGGGCGCAAAAACGGAGGATCTGATCCTGAACCCTCACCCCCCGGCCCCCTCTCCCGACCCTTCCCTCCCTCCCTCACCGGGAGAGGGGGAGAAGAGACCCGACAGGAGACGCACCGCCCCCTCCAGATCGCTCCCCGTCGCCAATCGATAGCACGCGCACCGCTCAACCAGTCCGGCCAGGGCGTCGAGATGAGCCTGGGACGAGCGGGGCTCGGTCAGCAGGACGTTGGGGGCCAGCTCCAGCAGGGCCTCTCCCGGTTCCATCGGGGTCAGCCCGCTCTCCGGAATCCCGGCCACCTGAGGGAAGACCAGCAGCGCCGGCTCGCACTCCCAGACGACCTCGGCCCCGTACTCGCGCTCGACCCGCACCTGCCGCTTGCGCCAGCCGTCGGGCCGGCCGCCGTCGAGCAGGGGGGCGAGCTCGGGGAAGAAGGCGACGGTCTCGTCCGTGAGGTCGAATTCGTCCGGGAAGGCCAGGACGCGCGATCCCTGGAGAAACAGGGTGTCATCCCCCAGGAAGCCGAAGCCGGCGCGGGCCAGCGCCAGGGTCAGGGTGGACTTGCCGGAGCCGCTGGTCCCCGGGAGGAGCAGGGCGCGGCCGTGCCGGCAGACCCCGCCCGCGTGCAAGCCGTACAAACCCCGGCGCTTCAGCAGCTCCACCAGGGGCAGGGTGAACAGGGGGTGGGAGACCGCCCAGAGGTCCGCCGGCTCCGTTCCCGTCGCCGAGGCACGGACCCGTCCCTCCCCTGCCTCGCAGAGCACCCGCAGGCGCGGACCGTAGTCGATGTAGAGGACGTCCGCCCGGTCGTCGTAGACCACCTCTCCCACCGGCGGGTCGTAGACCGGCCGCGCCGATTCCGGACGCCCGAAGGGGTGGTCCCCGACATGGATCTCGAACGTCACGTCATGCGGCGGCCCGCCGTCCAGGGGCAGGCCCGCCAGCCGCGACCGCACCCCCGCCGCCACCCGTTCCTCGGGGGCGGATACGCCCACCCGCACGCCATGGAGAACATACGCGCGGTCCGTCATGACAAGGACGCCTCTTTTCCCCCTCTCCCGGTGAGGGAGGGAGGGAGGGGTCGGGAGAGGGGGCTAGGGGGTGAGGGTTCGGGCTCGATACGCCATGTCTCCACAAAATCCCTTCGCGGATCCCGCTTCTCCATCAACGGCTCGCCCTGGTAGACCACCCAGCAGTGGGCGGCGAAACCGCCGTCCATGGAGCCGGCTCCGAAGCGGAGGGAGACGTCGGCGCCGGCGCGGCGGAGGAACCGGTAGAGGGTGAGGCCGCGGGTGAGGCAGCCGGAGCGGACCAGCGGGCGGCCGGCGGCGATCAGGCGATCGACCCGGCGCACCAGGGCGGCGACTTCTTCAGGGCTGGGGGGCGGCGGCAGAGGCCCCCGGGGCTCCAGCCAGGCGGGAAGGTCCGGCAGCTTGCGCCACCGGAGCTGGAGCGGCGCCAGGGCCGCGAAGACCAGGACGCGGAGCGGGAACAGGGCTCCGGCCTCAGGATTCCTCGACCAGGAGGTTCTCATCCAGCATCTCCTGCAGGAACTCCTCGACGTCCCCCCGGATCGTCTCCAAAGGCGCTTCGAATTCCTCTCCGATTGTAGAGATGATGGCCTCGACGCCCAGCTCGCCGTCGCACAAGTCCCAGACCCGGGAGCTCACCTCGTCGAGGGCATAGTACTGGCCGCCGTCGAGGTCCAGCAGGACCAGCGTTCCGGCCGCGCGCTGGGTCAGCACACGGTCGCGATGCCGGAGACGGCTCTCCGGTTCGAGCATTCAGGCTCCTCCCACAGAAAAGAGACGCCGGCGGGCCCTTGGAAGAACCCACCGGCCGGCTGGAACTGTTCGCGGCTTCTCAGAAGCTGAACCGGGTGACGCGCCGCAGCAGGCCCAGACGCCGCAGGGACGGCTTTCTATACGCCTTTTTGACCATTGCAAGCTCCTCTTCGTTGAGCAAGGCGCCCGGCGTGGACTCCTCCGGGAGATACGCCGGGCTAGTGTTCAAGATCCGTGCCGAGTTACTGGCTGCCGCCGTCCCAGATGATGATCTCGGCCCAGCTTCCCTTCTTGCCATGGGCCTCGAAGCCCACGATGTTGTTGTTGCCGTCGTGCAGCGCGGACGAGATGTCGACCGTCGTCTCGCCGCCCTTCTTCAGGCCGGTGACCTTGAAGCGGACGCCGTTGACCAGGATCGACAGGTTGGACAGGCCCGGATCGCCGTTGCGGATGGTGACCTTGTCCTCGGCCCGCGGCACGTCGGTGCTGAGGGTGTCCGCCGTGAGCTTGTTGTTGTCACGGGAGACGATCAGGTGGATCGGGTCGCAGATCGCCACGTTGCCGGCGCCGTCCGTCGCCCGGATCTCGATGCGCGCCCGCTGGCTCTGGTCGATCTTGGTGGAGGTGACCGTCACCGGATCGGTCGTGCCGGGGATGAAGGGCGGCACCACGGTGTCGGCGTTCTCCGACAGGGTCACCTCCAGCGAGACCAGGCCCGAGGCGGTGTCCTGGAACGTGGTGACCGCCTGGGCCGGCGGACCGGAGACCACGAACGTCGGGCAGGTCGGCGGGGCCGGCGGGAGCTCCTGGAGATCGCCGCCGGGCAGCGCGATCCGCAGGGCGGCCATCTCCCACAGCATGGAGTCGGGGTTCTGGCCCGGCGGAGTCGAATGCATCTGCACGACGGTGGTCTCGACGTTGGCCGGGATGTTGATCGTGTACTCGTCCGTGGTCCACTGCGGACCGTCCGGCACGCTGTCGAGGACGTTGAAGAGGGTGGGGTTGTTGCTGATCGTGGTCTCGTCCGGGCGGCCGGCCTCGCCGTCGCCGGCGAAGAGCCAGAGCTGCGCGGTGCGGGCCGAGTCGGCCGCGCCGTGGCCGAAGGTGACCGGGCTGGTCACGCGCGTCTCGCCGGGCGTGGGATCGTCGCCGTACGCGAAGTCCAGGTTGTCCCACACGATCACGCGGTAGAAGGTGGAATCGGAAGCGTCGGTGTAGGCCACGAACAGGCCCACGCCGTCGAGCCGCCAGAGGTTGCTCGCGCCGTTGCCGTCGCCGAAGGCGAAGCTCTGGGGGCCGGTGCCCGCCCCGGCCACGATCGAGGTCACGTCGGCGAAATAGCCGATGTTGAGGATCGGCCCGCCGGCCGAGGCCGGCTGGCTCTCGCTGCCGATGACGGTGCCGGTGATGGCGTTGCCGTTGAAGGTGACCTGCTGGTCCTTGTAGGGCTGGCTGAACGTGCAGGTGCTGCCGTTCCAGTCACAGGGACGCTCGCGGCCGGCCCAGTAGAGCAGGGCGAAGCGCACCGTGCCGCCGACGTTGACGTTCAGATTCACCGGGCTGGTGTGGTCCCAGTTCATGAGTCCTTCGCCATCCTCGCTGACCGTGAGGCCCGCCTCCTGGAGATCGATGAAGGGCGCCAGGGCGGTTGCGCCGCCGGCCGCCGGCAGGGCCAGCAGGGCAGCGAGCAGGATGAACAGGAATCGCCGATGGAAGTTCATAGAAGCGTTCTCCTTTTCACAGTTAGTTTTCCAATCGGTACTTCAACATCCACGTATATCTCTCATCGGTCCTCGATGGGGACCGGTGTGGAGCCCGGCTGAAGGGAAGAGGCGAAGGCTGGGAAAAAGCCCGGAAAACATCTACTGCCCCCTGTTGAACTACGTTGGACTACGCGTCCGTTGAGGGCTTTTCGGCGACCGGGCGATCTAGGCGGGAGACCCCTGGCTTTGCGACCCCGCCTCGCGGCGGGTGTGCCTTGATCCAAGCCGGTGAGGACTTCTGCAAAGGATCTGCCAGGCTTCTTCTTCTATAAACGCAGGGGCCGCCCCTTCCGGAGGGACGGACAGGGCGCTGGATTTCTTACAACCGCGCCGCTAAATGTCGATGCTGCTTGAAGAAAGGAGGACGTGGGATGCTTGACACACCCGTCGTGTCGGCTTACCCTCGATTCGAGTGAATACCTCGAAGCCCTACCCGGATTCCGCGGCCGGCGTTCCGTCGAAGCGGCCGTATGAGAGGCCTCGCATCCTCTCGCGGGAGCCGTTGGAGGCCGTGGCCGCCGTCTGCGCTCCCAACCCGCCGGCCAAGGGGAATCCGGGGTTCTGCCCGCAGGGGCCGATTTCTTCCTAGAAGCCCTATCGCTGAAAGGACCTAAACGACCTAAAGGACCTAAGGGACACGCTTTTGTCGTTTATGTCCTTTAGGTCGTTTAGGTCCTTTCCTACTCTTCGTTCATGACGACCCGCAGCAGCTCCCGCCGCCGCGCAGCCTCGGAGTAAATCTTCAACGGGCTTCCCGTGTGCGCCTCGGCCGTGCCGGGACAGAAATTGAGCAGGTGGCTTCCCGGGCCTTCGGCGTCCAGGATGCGCTTGACCTCCGCGGAGAGGTCCCGCACCTCCTGGAGGCCCCGCGACTCCAGCCAGATCTCCTGGATGCGCCGCTCGTGGAGGTTGCCGACCGGCCGGCGCCACTGCACGCAGGGGTAGACGTTGCCGTAGGGATCGACGGCGATCCCCGAGGAGCCGGCGCCGCAGTGCTTGCCGGTGGGGACGGGGGCCGCGCCGTCGTCGCCGCCCCGCGCCACCTCGGGGGGCGCTCCCGCCTCCGCCGCCCTCCCCCGCTCGAACTGCAGGCGGAAGAGGCGGAGCACGCCCTCGCGGCTGGGCGCGATCTCCAGCGGCTCGCGGCTGCCGTCGTCCCGGGGCGTGACCTCGGGGTCGACCTGCAGGGGAAGTCCCAGGGAGTCCGCCAGGGTGAACATCCCCTCGATTTCACCTTCGTTCCAGCGGGTCAGGGTGCTGTTGACCTTCACCCGCAGGCCGATCTCGCGCATCTCCCGCAGGTTGGCCAGCAGGCGGTCGAAGCTGCCGGGCACCCGGGTCTGCCGGTCGTGGGTGGCGGCGACGGCCCCGTGCAGGCTGACCTCGATCAGGAAGGGATCGACCTCGTCGCGGACGCGCCGGGCCAGCTCTCCCCGCAGGGCATGGCCGTTGGACTTGATCCGCACCACGAAGCCCAGCTCGCGGGCGCGGGCGCCCAGAGCCAGGAAATGCGGATGGGCCAGGGGCTCGCCGCCGGTCAGGGTGAGGTTCAGGACCTGCATGTCCCGCAGGTCCTCGAAGAACTGGAAGTACTCGTCGCGGCTCAGCGGCTCGCCGCGCAGGCCGAGGTCGTTGTAGCAGAAGAAGCAGTCCAGGTTGCAGCGGTAGGTCAGCTCGACCAGCGCGGAGAAGAGGTGGTTCTCGCGGAAGGCCGCGGCGAGGACGCGGGAGAGGCTCACGGCGCGTCCTCCACGGCTTCCAGGAGGCCCGCTTCCTCCATCTCGGCGGCGAAGGCGAGCACGTCCCGGGCGAGGACGGCCGGATCGGTGTCGTAGACCTCGGAGAGGGCGTCGATCCAGGCGCGGACGTCGCGTTCGCCGTCCGCGAGGTCGAGCACGGAAGCGCCGACCTCGTTGAGCACCAGCACCTCGGCGGAGGACTGGCGCACCACCACGGCCTCGCCCTCGATGTGCCGGTAGCGGACGTCGGACCGCCGCCGCAAGACCGTTGATAGCGTGATGGGGATCATGATTCGATCGATTTCAATATACCCCAGACGTCTCCTTCCAGCGTGAAGGTCAGCTCGTAGGCCGGGACGGCGCGGGCCAACCCCTCCAGGATCTCCAGCAGGGCCTCGCGCCGCCACGGATCGCGGTTGACGAAGGGAGCGGCGGCCACCAGGGAGGCCAGGGCGGCGGCCGGCGAGAGGGGGCGCAGGCGGTCCTCCGGACCCTGGACGAGCTTGAGCAGGGCGCGGAGGGGGGTGGACTCCGGACCGCCGGAGCGCTCGCCGAGGTCGCCGGTGAACGGGAGCTTGATCACGGAGCCGCCGCGCACGGCGTTGAGGTCGTCCGACAGGATCGTGGCGCCCTTCTCCATGCAGAGGCGGGAGGAGGTGGTCTTGCCCGCGCCCGAGGGACCGAGGAGCAGGAAGGCGGCCTGGCCGTCCGTGATCCCGGCGCTGTGGAGCACGGCGCCGCCGGTCTCCAGCAGGCGGTAGGCGGAGAGGACCCGGAGGTAGTTCTCGAAGACCGAGGAAAACTCCTCCCCCGCCGCCTCCGGGGTCCACAGCCCGCCGGCCAGGGAGGGCGTCCAGTCCAGGCGGGCCATCAGGCGCAGCCCGGCGAGACGGACGGAGCCGGGATCCTGGTCCATCTCCAAGTTGTACTCCCAGCCCCGCGTGTCGATCTCCAGGAAGTCGGCGGCCGGCGCGCGGAAGACCGCGCTGGGAACGCCTTCCCCGGCGGCCTCCCGGCAGAGGGCTCCGAACCGTTGCCGCACCGCCTCCTCCTGCGCCTCGGAGATCCCGCGAAAGACATAGGGGCCGCCCGGGACGTCCAGCGCGAGGCTCCGGCCCCCCCAGGGCTCGCCGCCGCGGCGGCCGGGGAAGAGGTCGGGATAGCGGAGGAATCCGCTTCCGAAGCTCATCGCCGCCCGAGGCGCGCCAGGATGAGGCCGAAGAACCGGAAGAGGGAGGAGAGACGGACGGCGACGGAGGGTCGGACGTCGCCGGCGCGGCCGAGCACGGCGGCGAGAGGAACGGGGGTGTCGTGGACCGCGCAGGAATCCCCCCGCGTGACCAGCAACAGACCGCCGGCCCCGGGCCGGTATCCCAGAAGACGGTGTGCGGTCAGCCGGTCGTCCGCGCCCCGGAAGACCACCACGTCGCCGGGCCAGTAGAAGCGGCCGGGGAAGACCCTGATGCGGTCGCCATCCCGGATGCCCGGCGCCATGCAGTCGCCGCGGATGATGATTTCGCAGGGTTCATGGCGAAGGAGGTCCAGGAGAGCGTCCGCCCTCCGAGACCTCACCCCCTGGCCCCCTCTCCCGGGGGGAGAGGGGGGACGATGAGCAGGCGGTCTTGCCGGACTACGTTCCCCCTCTCCCGGTTGGGCGGGAGGGCGATGGGAGAGGGGGCCAGGGGGTGAGGTCTCGAAGGGCATGCCGCCCCCGGAACCAGGATCTCCTGGACTCCTCACAGCGCCCCCTCGGGGACCTGGAGGATCAGGCGCGGCTCCAGCCGCACGGCGCGCTGGAAGTTGGCGCGGGCTTCCTCGGGCCGGCCGGCGGCGAGTTGGGCGCGGCCGAGGTTCAGATAGCCCTCGGGCCGGGGCTCCAGAGCCACCGCCTCCTCGTAGGCGCGGATGGCGGCGTCGTTGCGGCGGAGCAGGAGGTACTGGGTGCCGCGGGCGATGGGGATGCCCACCTCGACGGGATCCTTGGGAGCGGCCGTGCGCAGCACCTCCAGGTTCCGGAACAGCAGCGGCTCGGTGAGCTGGCGGGCGGACATCGCCGACATGGTCACCGCCTCCACCTCGCGCAGCAGCCGGCTCGCCGTCAGCCGGTCGCGCCAGCGCACGGTCTGCCCCACGAGCGCCAGGGTCAGCAGGGCCGCCACCGGACAGACCAGGACGCGCCCCTTCACGCCTCGGCCTCCTCTTCGGCGCCGTCCAGCACCCAGCTCAGGAAGAGAAGGGCCGGAAACGCCACCAGGGCGAGCCGGAACGGGAAATGGACCAGCGACAGCACGGCCAGGGCCGCCACGCCCGCCCAGGCCAGGGCGCGCCGCTCCGGCGGGCGGTCGCGGCGCAGGAGGGCGCTGAAGAGCACCCAGAAGCACCAGCCCAGCACCAGCAGGCCGGGGACGCCCCATTCCGCCGCCACCTCCAGGTACTCGTTGTGGGCGTTGGCGAAGACCACCTGCGTCTGGTTGGGGAAGAACCGGACGCCGCGTTCCAGCAGGGCCAGCTTGGCGGGCGCGAACTCCGGCCGGTAGGCGCCGTGGCCGACGCCGGTCAAAGGGCGCTCCCGGAGCATCCAGCCGGCGGCGTTCCAGCCGTCCAGGCGGCCGGTGAGGACCATGTTCAGATCCCCCCGCAGAGCCTGCCTCCCCGTCTCCACCACCCGCTGGCGCAGCGGCGGCACGACCGCCACCAGCAGCGCCGCGGCGAGGACCGTTCCGGCGAGGCCGAAGACCGTCATGCGGCGCGGCAGCAGAGTCATCCAGAGCAGCAGGCTGCCGGCGAGCAGGGCGACCACGGCGGCGAGGGTCTGGGTGATCAGCAGGGCGTACAGGCAGACCGCCAGGGCGAGAGCGGTCCCGGCGATCTTCAGGAGGTCCTTGTCGTCATCCCGCAGCAGCCGGCGCAGCAATCCTTGCGCGATGAGCGCGGGGAGCACCAGGTAGGCCCCGAGGTCGCCGGGGTTGCCGGCGTAGGAGGTGACGGTGAGGCGCGATCCGGGAGTGAGGCCGAAGAGGTCCAGGGGCTGCCAGACGCCGTGGAACTGCAGGATGCCCACGAAGCCCAGGAGCGCGGCCGGGATCAGCAGGCCGTGGAGGAGCCGCTCCAGGCGCGCCGCCGGCAGGGCCGCGCTCCAGCCCACCAGAGCGGCGGCGCCGATCCACAGGTCGATGAGCGCCTCGCGGGTGTTGGCCGGATGGCGGGTCGTGGCGAGCCCGATCGTGGCCACCAGGAGGACGGGGACGGCGACGCGCACGGCCGGCAGCCGCCAGAGGTCCGCCAGCCGGATCTCCTCCACCCGCCGCAACCCCCAGGCGAGGCAGAGCAGGGAGGCCAGGACGAGCCACTCGCTGACCATCAGCTTCGGCTGCCGGAAGGACTCCTTGGCCACCTGCGCCAGCACGAACGGCGGCAGGAGGATGACGAGCCAGAGGAAGAACGTGCCCAGCTTGAGATCGAACGGGCTCTCGGGCGTTGCGGGAGCCGCGGCGCTCTTGCGGGTCTGCGCTGGAGCCTTGGAAGGCCGGCGGGCGTTGCCGCGGGCGGGTTTCACGGCGTGGGAGTATACAGAGGACACGGACGCTCACGGACGGATACGGACATCACGGACAGGTCTTCGCGTTTCCTATCGTCCCTGCTCGTCCGTGATTCGTCCGTGTTCGTCCGTGCGGCCTTTCCGCAGCCGCGCCAGCCCGTAGCTCCCCAATCTCCAGAGGAGATCGAACGGCCGGGCGAGCCGCCGCCCCAGGTAGCCGAGGCGGGTGCGCGGACGGCCGTAGACGGCGTCGATCTGGGCATTGGTGAGGAAGACGGCGGCCAGCACGGAGCGGGCGAGTTGCAACGGGCGGGGCCGGTCGCTGGGCACCGGCTGGAACAGTCCCAGGCGGAGGGAGCGCTCGTAGTCAGGGTCGAGGCGGCCGGCCAGGATGTGCCGCAGCAGCGCCTCCTCGGGCCCGTCCCACGCCGCCGGATCCTCCCCGGCCGCGAGGCGCAGGCAGAGCCGGCGGACCGCCTCGGCCTCGGCCGCCGGGACGTCCTTCGCGGTCCAGGCCAGGGCGCGGGGAGACAAGGCTTCGGCACCGAGGTCGAGGAGGTCCGCCACCATCTTCAGCAGGGAGTAGGAGGCCGGCCAGTAGCCGTGCTGGCCCAGGCCGTGGACCAGGACGTGGGCCGCCAGCACCTCCGGGGACGGCGCGGAGCACCGGCCGGGCTGGTCGGTCAGCGGTTCCAGGAGCCCTTCGCGGTCGAGGGCTTCGAAGGTGGCGGACGGCCCGCCGCCGACCCGCACGCCCGGGAGGTGGCGGTGGATCTCCACCACCGCGCCGGAGGGGGCCGCGAGGGGCGGGAGCTGGTGCTCCATCTCGGGCATCCCCGAAACTCGAAATCCGATCTCCGTCAGGGCGCCCTGGATCTCTTCGGCCCGACCTCCGGGCGCCAGCACGTCGACGTCGCAGGCGCCGCGGCTGCCGGCCGCGAGCAGGCCCGCGCCTTCCAGGGCCGCGAACTTGAGGAAGGCGAGGGGGATCTCTAAAGGCGCCGCCGCCTCGGCCACCTGGCGGACGGCGGCCATGAGCCGCAGCCCCGAGGCCGCGGCGGCCGTGCGGTCGCGGGCGAAGCCCCCGGCCCCCTCCAGTCCCAGCTCCGCCGCCAGCCGCTCCCGCCCCTGCCGCGCCGCGATCCGCGCCGAGACCTCGAAGGTGCGGGCGAGGCCCAGGGCTTTCCCGGGATCGAGAGGACCGGGAAACGGCGCGCCGGCGGGTCCGAAGGCGCGGAGGAGCATCCAGCGGGCCTCGGGGGGGATCGCCAGGGGCGGGGGGCGGAAGCGCATGGGGGGAAGGATACCCCTGGGAGCGCCGGCGTCCCGCCGGCAGACTTACTGGTT
>DASVAS010000003.1:0-213858 GCA_036376245.1 Thermoanaerobaculia bacterium
CTCATCCCGCATCTTGAGGAGGCGACGCTTGTACTCCTCGGGAGGGAGATGCTTCCAGCAAGGCAACGGCGACAGGACCAGCTCTTCAGGCGTGGCGTACTGGAGAGGATCGAACTTCTCCCCGCGGCGGCGGGCGGCGTACTCCTGGGTCCGGTCGAACCAGTAGCCCTTCAGGACCCCGTCGTTCTCTACAGCGTGGATCAGGTGGACCCCGGGCCACTCCCCCAGACGCGCTACGAGGTTTTCCTTGCAGCCATGGCTGAGGTGGTACCGCAGCCGCTCCACTTGATCCGACTCTTCGTTGCTGACCACGACGAGATGGTACCGGCCGTCGAAGATCTTGACGTCCCAGCCCGTCAGACGCGAGACCTCCCGGGCCAGGTTGGAGCTCGCGTACTGCATGAAGTCGCTCAGCCTCTTCGCGTCCGGAACCCGTAGCAATAAATGCAGATGGCTGGACATAAACACCGGGGAGCAAATGTCCACCGGATGGAGCCGCTGGGCCCGGGCGAGGACGCCGACGATGATGTCGTTGAGCTCCCGGCTCGGGCGAAAGAGGAACCGGCCGTGGATCGTCCGGCAGGTGACTTCTACTAAGGCGCCCCCTTCGGGGATGTAGCGCAGATCTCGTCCCATACCCCTAAAAAGACGTAAAACGGGGCTCCAATCTGAAAAGTCCTAGAACTACGGGCGTTTGCGGAGGGGGTCAGGAGGACATTTCGAGGTCTGTCGAAGGGTTGCCGAGGGTCGCCGGGCTCAGGCGGCGGGCGTCTTCCAAGCATCCGCTGTCCGTCGCCGCCCTGAAACGGACCGGGCAGCATGGCGATTCGCCGCAGTACGAGGAGTGGTAGCTCGATTCACCGGCAGAACGGCCCGTTTCAGGCACCGAAACGGACCGTTCAATCCCTGAATCCAGCGGTTTCAAGGACTGAAACCGCTCGATTCACTGACTGAAGCCGCTCGATTCTGTCGCTGAATCCGCCGCTTCTTTCCGAGAATCCGCCGCTTCAGCCGGTGAAACCACTGGCTTCAGTCGCTGAAGC
The DNA here is from genome assembly GCA_036376245.1 of Thermoanaerobaculia bacterium. Taxonomy (GTDB): domain Bacteria; phylum Acidobacteriota; class Thermoanaerobaculia; order Multivoradales; family UBA5704; genus DATARR01. Next base: position 1,044 of record DASVAS010000003.1, read on the forward strand.
CGCTCGATCGATGGCTGAAGCCACCCGCTTCAGCGACTGAAATCGCTACGATGGCCGGGAGAAGGAGAGATTCATGGAGCAGCGAGTGAAGCTTACAGGAGGCCAACCAAGTAGCTTGGACCGGTCAAGGCCCTCGGCGCGGGTAACGCGGGCGGCGCCACAATGAGGTCGGCGCTCCCGAAACCGGGATTCTGTCCTGACGCCCCGGGACAAAGACCTCGTACCCGGAACTTGGACCCGTGGTCGCCGCCCGCAGCTACAAGATAGCATAGGTCGGCTTCCCAATGCCAGAGATGTTTCCCTTGGACAAGAGACGCGCGATGCAATCCCCTGTACCTTGTTTCGTGGAGCCGGAACCGGAAAGACGGGCGAAGAGCGGGCGGGCGAAGAGCATGGCACCTTGGCGAGAGCATGGCACCCTCGCCCTCCGAGACGCTGTTCGCCTCAGCCTGCGGGATTCACCTTCGCCACCTTGCCCGCCGCGCCGCGCCCGAAGACGAGCCCGCCGAAAAGGACCGCGAACACGACATACACGACGAGGAGGACGAGTGTGGTCCCGTTGCCCAACCCCACGCTCTGGGACTTGGCCAGAACCAGAGCGCCTATCAGGAAATGGGCCATGTTGCCCAGCGAGACGGGCCGGGAGTAGATGCCGCCGATGAGGCTGTCCTTGGCCGCCCAGTTGACCAGAGCGTAAGAGAAATAAAGCGCTCCCATCAATTGCACCAGGACGGGAGCGAGCCCCGCGGCAGGGGAATCGAGAAAAGTCAGCAGCTCTTGCGGCGCGAAGGAGGCGAAGAGGCCGGCGAGGCCCAGGAACAGGCTACTTGCTGTCATCAGAATGCGAGTGTTCAAGTTCGTCTCCCAGGCTCACGATGCAAGCCACTTCCTGATCTTTCCATAGGCTTGCCGGCCGAGCAGGTCGAAGTGATGGGTGCCGTGGAGGACCCAGCGCCGGGACTCCGGAAACGACAAGCTCAGCCCGGGCTCTTCATGATGGCCCAGAGCGCTGTCGGGGGGTACGAACCCGTCTCCGGGCCACGGACCGCCGAGGCCCTTCTTCGCCTTGGCGGCCATCGCGTAGCACGCCACGCCCTCGGGCAGCGGTACCGGCCGCCGCGGATCCGCCGAGCGCTCGAAGCGGTCACGGCCGGCCCAGTCCTCGTCCAACAGGTTGCCGTGGCGCAGATCGGTGATGCCGGCGCTGCGGATCTTGCCGAGACGGGCCAGCGGCGCCGTGTAGGGAGTGGTCCCCAGGACGACGTCCACCCAGTTGCCGCCGCGCTCCAGGGGCGAGCCGTGGTGCGGCGTGCCGAGGAAGACGAGCCGCTTCAGGACCCGTGGCCAATCGTGCCCCTCGACTCCCCCGTAGTGGCAGGCGCTGCGGGCCACCAGCCCGCCCATGCTGTGACCGAGGATCGCGAGCTCTTCGACCGGTACCGGCCAATGGCGCACCAGGCTCTCGAGCAGCCCGGCAAGCTCGCGTCCATTCGTAGAGACGTGGAGGCCGCTGTTGTAGTGCAGGTAGAGGGGCGTGTAGCCGAGGTCGCGGGCGAGCGCGGCGCCGTGGTCATGCCCCTTTCGATTCCATTGCAGATCGTTCATGCACAGGCCGTGCGCCAGGACAACCAGTCTGCCGCTGGGCCGCGGGATGGCCGCGGCCAGGAGGGGCCCGGGTTCCAGGGGTTGTCCGTCCCGGCGCAGCCGCATGGGGATGGCCAGCGGGTTCGCGGAAGCGGCGAGGTGGTCGCCCACCACACCGTTCAGCGCCGCCAGCAGAGCTTCGCGTCCGGGCGGCGAGCTCCCCTCGCCGAGCCTCGCCACAGCCGGCGCGAGGACGGCGTCCAGCCCGGCGCCCACGAGCCGGGCCACTCCCCGGATGCTCCGATAGACGAGCCCGGTGATGCCGCGCGTAACCTGTTGTGCCGGCGGGGCGGTCTTCACGGTCTTGGCGATGTTGAGATGCATCGCCTCCACGAGGTCGGTCACGCTCACGGTGGCCTCGACGGCGAGGAGGCTGATCCCACGGACGTCGGAGGGCCGGAAAGGGACTTTCCCAACGGGGCCGCTCATGGGGGCAGTATGACATTGCTCGAGGCCACGACAAGCTGAGCGAGGTCTTGAGTCACCCACAAACGGCAAGGCAGGAGGAAAGCTCCCCGCTGGGGCGGGCGAAGAGCATGGCACCCCGCTTCGCAGCGTCTCAGCCTTCCACCGGCCGCAGGTGCGGTCCGAGCAGCGCATCCCAGGCGTGGCTCATGCGCTGGTACTCGCTCTCGCAACGCTCGGCGCGCTGTTCGGGCAACCCCCAGTCTTCCGCCACATCCGAGAAATATTCAGGGTCGCTGCCGTAGATCCAGCACACCAGGTTGAAATAGCGCTGCTCTTCGAGCGCGTGCTCGTCCGCCATGTCGGGATCTTCCTCCCTCTCGATGGCGTCAAGATCGAACCACTCGGCGCTCGACAGGATGGCCAGCTCGCTGTCTTCGCCGTCCCAGGTCTCGAGCAGCATGACGGTGGCGAGCTGGTCGACCGCATCCTCTTCGCGGCCGGTCGCGGGCAGGTCGTAGATGTCGATCAGCGCGTGTCCCAGCTCGTGGTAGAAGGAGAACACCAGGGCGGCCACCGCCTTGGACGCCGCCTCTTCCTGCTCCTCCTCCGAGTCCCCTTCCAACTGATTGCCGAAGAGCTCCAGAAAGTGTCCGAGCAACTCGTAGCAGAGCGTGATCGAGCCGTCCTCGGGGTCATAGAACGCGTTGACGTCTTCGCACTCCTCCAGACGGACCGGGAGGTCCCGGGGGAGGATCAGACTCTCGTTCAATCCTTGGAGGATGTCTTCGAAAAAGCGCTCTTCCCGGAAAACCTTCTCGAGCTCGCGATGCTCGTCCACGGTCAACCGGCCGTAGACGAGCTTCAAGTTGCCACGGTCCGCGCGCGATCTTCCGAGGCGGGTGATCGGTCGGTGGCGCAGGCCCCCCTTGTTCCCGGCAGGCGCCACGGTCGCCGCGGAGCTTTCCGCGCCGCTCCCGGCAGAGCCGTCCAAGGAACTCGGCTCGTCCACCGGCGAGCAGGAGACGGCGAGGGAAAACAGACACAACATCATTGGAGCGAGGCCTCTCCGGAGACACCGCCTCGTCGACTCGTTCATGGCAAGCCTTTCCTTAGCGGCTTCGCAAGGCCGCGATTTCCTGCCCGACTCTTGAGGAATGCGGAGAGAAGGTTACGGTGGTGGTCCCGGGGAGTCAAGCGCGCGAGGCTCGCCCGGGCCTCCCAGGAGCACCCTGAGGATAGAGAGACGCTCGGCACCACCTAGCCCGCCAGCCGGGAGAAACGGCGCCTCTTCTCACTCGACTTTCAAAGGCGGACTGCGGTCAAGCAGCCCCCCTGCTACGAAAGGACGGGCCAAGCCATGAAGAGGCGCTCGCAAAACAAGAAGCTCTCGCTGTCCAAGGAAACAATCCGCAACCTGATGACCTCCCAGTTGCGCTTCGTGGCCGGCCGCGGAAGCGATTGTGTGGAGGGAAAGGAAACCCGAGGCGATTTCACCGCGTGTGACTGCTCGGGCATGATGAGCCCCTGGGTCACCTTCACGTGCACCGACACCTGCGGCGACTGCTCCACCACGCAATATTAGAAGACTCTCGGGCGTCGAGCTCCTACCCTCGACGCCCGGCGTTTCATGACTGACCTCCAGATCGAAGACGTCCTGGCCGCCTATGTCGAGGACTACTTCGAGTCTCTGTCCGGCCTCTCCTATACCGACCTCGAAGCCCGGCAGTACGGGTTTCACGCCAGCCTCGCCTACGGCGCCGCGGGAGTCGCCTACGCCTGCTGGCATACGGCGCTGGCGCTCGATGAGCCCGAGCTCCTGGACGAAGCCGAGCGCTGGCTCACCTCGACTGCGGGACGCGAACGGGACAGGCTGTCCTTCCTGGTGCCGCAGTCCAAGCTGCGGGAGCGTCCGGCGAGCCACTTTCTGTTCGGCGAGGCCGGGCTGGTCTTCGTGCGGACTCTGGTCTTCCACGCGCGGCGGGATGAAGCGGCGCGGACAGCCGCGATCACACGGTTTGTGGATTTGAGCCTGGCGGCGCGGGCAGGCTCCCCGGAGCTCTACAACGGCGCGGCCGGCTGCCTCGCGGGTCTCTCCATCCTCCTGGCGTATACGGGCGACGACCGGCTCCGAGAGACCGGCGCGGAGCTGGCGAGCGATCTCATCGGCCGGGCGGTCCCGGACGCAGAGGGTAATTTCCTGTGGCCCGAGCTCCAGGGTCTCAGTCTCTCTCATGGCAGCGCGGGGCCCTGTCTCGCCCTGCTTCTGCATTCATGCGCCGCCGGATCGCCGCTGCCGGAATGGTATGCCCCTTCCGTCGAGAACGTGCTCCGCCTGGCGCTCGCCACACCCTCCCGGCTCTGTCCGAACGAGTCGTATCACGCGATGTTCTGCAACGGTTTTTCCGGCTTGGCCTTCCTGGGCGCGAGGGCCTTCCGGACGCTGGGCGGCCCGGGGCTTCTCGAAGGGGCGCGAAAGGCCGGGCTTCTCGCGCTCGCGACAGCCTCTGACCGTCCCGATCTCTGCTGCGGCAGGGCCGGGGCGGCCTACGCCGGCCTCGCCCTGGCGCGCGTGGATCCTGAAGGCCCCTGGAAAACGAAAGCCATGGACCTTGCGCTCTCGACTCTCCTGTGCGAGCGCGAGGAATGGCGCAAGGCCGGGCTCTATGGCGGCGAGGCCGCCATCCCGTGTCTCGCCGCGAGTCTCATCTCCGGCGCCGCCACCGGTCCCCCGGCTCTGGATTTGCCGGATTGGCCGGCCACAATGGATGCGGGCTGACTGTCATCCATTCTGGCGTTTCGAATCTTTCTTATCGAGCCGTACAGCCTTCTTCGGGGAAGTTCCCTTCGAGCGAGGTTTGACGACGATCTTCAGCAGACTGGAACTGTCCAGCCCCGCTTTCCCAGAAAAGGCCCAGAAACGGTAGGTCAACTCTGTGTGCCGGCGCTTTTGCTCGGCCATGGAATCGTAACTCTCCATGACCTGCTCGACCGATGGCCGCATCTCGACGCGGTCGATCAACTCTTCCACCGCGATCCCTTCCTCCTGAGCCCGCTCCAGGAAGTAGTTGTAGCGGAAGATTTTGAAGGCCGTGTCCCAGATCGCGCTCGGATCCAGTTGCAAAGCTTCCGCGATTTTCTTGACCAAAGCCTCGGTCATGCCTCGACGGCCGCTTTCATACTGGTTCAGCGTGCCTGGATGAAGGCCGAGTTTGGCGGCGAGCTCATTCTGCTTGAGGTCCTGACTGTCCCTCAAAAAAGCGACCGCCCGTCCGAGGTGCTCGTTGCCGAAGAACATGAGGGCATCTTAAGAAAGCGCCCCATAGACCACAACTCAACAAGTCGAGCACTGAAAATGGCGGGATTCCAGGAAAATGACGAGAACCTTGTCAGTTTTCTTCTCTCTGAAGTTGGCTGGAAGAGGGAGGTGACCCAAAAACGACAACTCCTTCGACGGCTTCACGAAGTAGCGAGGATCTGAAACTTCACTTCTCAGGCAAGCACTATGCGTCATGCGGAGAGAACGGACGGTGCCGAGAAGACAAGCACGGATCACCGATTATCACGATTCCAGAGCCCGGGTACCGATCAACACCGGCTGGTAGAAGACTTCGTCGAGTCTCCTGACATCTTCAAAACCGGCCTTCTCCATCAGGGCCAGGAGCCTGGGCGTGCCGACGGCGTAGTAGCGGGAGCGCATGGACCGCACCTTCACCTCCCTGGACGCCAGGTCCTCTTCCAGGAAGTACAGGGTGAAGTCGTAGCATTCCCCTTCGAAATCCCAGATCTGGAAGCCCAGATAGCGCTTGCCGTTCTCGCTCCGCACGCCGTACGGCTTGACGATGTTCGTTCCGCGCTCCTCCCGGTCGTAGTCGCGCACCGTCAACAGACAGCCGCCACCCGGGCGCAGGCAGGCGAGCATCTGCCGGAGCGCGAGGGAGATGTCTTCATCGGTGAGCAGGTGGGGGATCGAGTTGTCACCCGAGATCACCAGGTCGAAGCCGCTTCCGTGATGGGCATGGGCTTCGCGCATGTCGCACACGGAAAACGCGATGTCCAGATGGCGCAGAGCCGCTTCCGCAACGGCCCGTTCGACAGCTTTCGCGGACAGGTCCGAGCCCGTGACCTTGAAGCCGTTTTTGGCGAGCGCGATGGCCTGTGTGCCGATCCCGCAGGAGACGTCGAGCATGGTGTGATGCCCGGGCCACGTCGAGTGAATGATCGAAGCGAGTTGCCTTCCCTGCCGCTCGATGCTGGCGTCCCAATCCTGAAAGATCAGGTGGAAGAAGGGGGCCAGATCGTCGTAGTCGGCCATCGGCGTAGAAATCAGGAGGCGTCTTTCGAGCCCTTCTCCGTCTGGCGGAGCAATCCGATCCTCCGGCCCGCGGCCGAATCCTCGATCAGCGTCTGGAGACGCTTCACCCGCGTCTCCTCCCGTTTCGCGCTGACCACCCAGAAGCGTCAGGAGTCGCGAAGAAGGTCGGTTTCATGACTTGTCATGGTACTCCGCGGGACCGGCGAACGCCGCAGCGTCACCACCGTCACCTCGGGGAGAGCGCCGATCCGGAAGGGCAGGCCCCAGGAGTTGGTCCCTGGATTGATGTAGAGCAGGGAATCCCCGAGACGGTGGGCCCCCATGGCATGCTCCAGAAAAGGCGTGGCGAGACTCCAGCCCAGCCAGGGAACGGACAACTGGCCGTAATGCGTATGCCCGCTGAGCGTCAGGTGGACGCCGCGCTTGGCGAGGGCGGGCCAGAGCGCGGGGTTGTGGGCCAGCGCGATCGTGAACGCTCCCTCCGGCACACGGGCCAGGGTCCGGACCAGGTCGGGCGCGACGTCCGTCCCGCGCCGGCCGGCGGGATCTCCCGTGCCGGCCAACCAGAAGCGGCCCTCTCCACGCCTCACCTCGACCGCTTCGTTCACCAGGACGGTGATCCCCATCGCCTCCAGTCCGACGCGGACCGCGCCCCATCCCGCGTACACGTCGTGGTTGCCCGGGATGGCGAAGACCCCCAGCGGCGCCGCGAGATCCGCGAAGGCGCCGGCGAAATAAGTGACATCCCGGGCGTAGTCGTCCACCTGGTCGCCGGTGATCGCGAGGAGGTCGGGGCGCGCGTTCCGGACCGCCCGCGCCACCGCGGCGAGATGGCCCCGCGACGTGTGCGGTCCCACATGGAGGTCGGAGATCTGCACGATCCGCATCCCCTCCAGGCCGTCGGGGAGGTCCGGGAAGCTCGCCTCCAGCTCTTTCACCCGCAGCCACCGGGAGCCGAGGTAGCCGGCGATGGCGGCGAGCACGAAGCCCGAGGCCGCGATCAGGAGCGCCCACCGGCCCGTGGCCCCCGCGGCGCCGAAAGGAGCGCCGGCCAGAGAGCCGAGCGCGCCCCCGGCGGCGATCATCGGGAGCCCCAGTTGGACGTACAGGAAGGGACGGAAGATCCACAGGCGGACGGCCGCCGAAGGGTAGTCCCCGGCGGCGCGCATCCGGAGAAAGAGGAAGAGCGGAGCGGCCGTGACGAGCGCCGCCAGGAGGACCGGCAGACCGTAGCCCGGCAGCACCGGGGCGAGCAGCGCGCCGAGGATCCCCCACCAGAGGGCCATCCAGGCTGCTAAGAAAACCAGGAACCGTCGCAGTGCGACTCCAGAAGGTGTGAATCGAGGATGGTCATCTTGGACAGCTCGCCGCCCCGGAAAGGCCGCCTCGCGAACTCTACCATCGGATCAGAACCCGCGGGACGCGAAACGGCCGCCTACCTTCCCCGGCCTAACGGCTTCCGCGGATTGTGTCCGCGACCTCCACCCAGCTCAGATAGCCGTCGTTGTTGCGGTCCAGACGATCGAATTCCTCGTCGCGGCCCCACCACTCGTTCAGGCTCACGCGGCCGTCCCGGTTGTCGTCGTTGTCACGGAAACGGTCTTCCAATTGGTCCAGCCGCTCACCTCGCCGGTTCTCCAGATACCGGCGCCGGGCCTCGCGGAACTCGCCGCGGCTCAGCAGGCGGTCGTCGTTCACGTCGAGGACTTCGAAGATCCGGTCGTCCGCCGTCCACTCGGCACGCGAGAGAGCGCCGTCGTTGTTGCGATCGAGACTGTCGAAGCGGCGAATCCACTCCTGGTCGTCCCAGCGGTCGCTGTCGTCCCACCAGTCGTCGTCACGGCGATCGGTCCAGCGGTCGTCGTAGCGATCATCATAATGGTCATCATAATGGTCATCGTAACGGTCGTCGCGGTCGCCGCCGTAGATCACACGGCCGTCACCGCGCGCGGCCTCACGGCGAGCGGTGTCGCAATCCGTAGGAGGCGGCTGCTGGCCCGGCGGCACTCCGTTGTACCAGACGCGGCACGCGCCGGGGGGCGGCAGGTGACCAGGAGGGATGCCCTGGGCATCGCGGCGGCCCCGGCCGTCATCATCCCGGTCGCGGCCCTCCCATCTGTGATCCTTCTTGTCTTTATCCTTCTTGCCTTTATTCTTGTTCTTCTTGTCTTTGTCCCGCTCGGCAAACGCTGCCGCTCCAGGGCCTGGATCGGCCATCGCGACGGGCGCCGCCAGGGCGAAGGCAAGCAGGAAGATCGGCAGGAAATTTCGGTTTCTCATCTCAGCCTCCTTGTCTGGAACGCTGCGCCCGAAGGCTCCGCGCTCTCCACTCGGCCGGCGCCGTGGCTCCAGCCGGGACCCGTTGGCCGCGGGCCCGCTTCAAATCCCTGGAAGCTGCAAGAACAGAACCAGAACAGCTCTCCAGGGGAAGAGCTCCGGATCGTCCTCTACGGGAGACAAGGGACGGTGATACGATCCAGGCATCGGATTCCCCGGCTCCTCCACCGCCTCCGTCCAGGAGTCTCGCGACCGCGAACGGCTCTATGCGCCGCCGCGTTCGGCTCTGCGCACGGCAGGCGAGGGCTCCCTGCTCGGCCCGGGACTCCTGCGCGCGTTTCGGGAATCCCAGGGCGGCGGTTGCATGCTCCTGTTCATGGTCGCGATAGGGCTCGGGATCTTCCTGTTCGGCGCGGCGGGGACCTGGGGGCCCTACAAGGAGGGGTTGCGGGCGAACGGCGATCCGCGGTTCTTCTACGCGATGATGGCGTTCGGCACCGTGTTCGGGCTCATCGCGCTACGGATGCTCCAGATCGTCCTCACCGGGGCCCGGAGGCAAAGCCGGGGGCGCGAGCGGAGCGGTCAGCGGCCCTGGGAGTCGGACCACCCCTGGAAGCCGGAGGGTCAGGCCCCCGACTACACAGGGAACACCGGCGGCTTCGTCCTCGGATACATCGCCTTCTTCGGCCTGATCGGGCTGTTCAACCTGGTGTTCACCTCCCCCAGCCCCTGGCTGCTCCGCGGGATCGTCCTGCTCGTCGACCTCTTCGCGCTCGTCATGCTCCTGGACGGCCTCCGCAAGCTCTGGCAGGCCTCTCGCCATGGCCGGCCGCGGATGCGCTGGACGACCTTCCCCGCCTTCCTCGGCGACCGTCTCGAAGGGGTTTTCCTGATCAGCCGCGCCCTGCGGCAGAAGGGACCGGTGAAGGCGACCCTGCGCTGCATCCAGGACACCGGGGCCGGTGAAGCTTCGGAGCCGTTCGTGATCTATAAACAGACCCGCGAGATCGATGCGGGCGGCGACGTCCTCCGGGAGTTGCCGGTTGCTTTCGACGTCCCGACGGACCTCCCCGGCACGGACCTCTACCGCGTCGACGCCACGTACTGGCAGGTCTTCCTCCAGGTGCCGGTGACCGGACCGGATTTCGAAACGGTTTTTCTGGCGCCGGTGTACGAGAGAAAAGAGGACGCGTAATCCCGCTGCCTGACGGAACCGGCCGCCGCCCGGCGGAGATCTTTGTACTCGAGCCGTCGTCAACGTCTCCAAGCCAGAGTCTCCAGACTCTGCATCAGAGTCAACGTCTCCGGTGCAAAGTCGCGGGACTTTGATGCAAAGTCAACTCCCCTGATGCAAAGTGGCGAGACTCTGATGCAGAGTCAACGTCTCCGATACAGAGTCCCGGGACTCTGATGCAGAGTCAACGTCTCCAAGCCAGAGTCAAGATCTCCAGGACAGAGTCTCCAGACTCTGAGACAGAGTCAACGTCTCCAAGACAAAGTCTGTTGACTCTGGCTCAGAGTCAACATCTCCAAGCCAGAGTCAACTGACTCTGGGCCGGAGTCAACGTCTCCAGGCCAGAGTCAAGATCTCCAGCCCAAAGTCCCGGGACTTTGATGCAAAGTCGATTTCTCCGGCGCAAAGTCCCGGAGCTCCGGCTCGGCGCCGGCTTCTCCGGTCCGGAGTCCCGCGACTTCGGCGCCGATCCGGATGCCGCGACGGCTTTTCCGGCGACGACGGGCCGGCGCGCGGGAAGGCGGGGCGAGTCAGGCGCGTGCCTTCTGGATTATGGTCTGGACGTCCTTCCTCTCCAGGAACGCGATCAGACAGACGCCGCGGTAGAGCTCTTTCGTGTCCATCTGGCCGTCGATCTGGTCGCAGGCCTTCTTCACCAGATCCTCCAGGGCGGGGCCGCGGGGATCCACCTTGGCGGCGGCCGCGAGGAAGCGGACGAGTTGCCACGCCTGCAACAGAGAGAGGAAGGTGTTGTTGTGATAACAACGCAGGTGGCGGCGGTTGGCTCCGACGGATTTCAGCTTGTGGTCCGCCCAGAGGAAGACGCCGGAGCCGTCCTGCAGGGCGTAGTTCATGTGGGCCGCGTCCTGTCCTCCCAGGGGGAGCCCTGACGCCAGCTCGTTCCAGGGCTTCTGCGCGGGGCTCCCGAAGGGGTGGACCAGTTGCCGGAGAGCCTGCCCCTCGGCGGTGCCCGGGTCGCGGTCCGGAACGCCGCCGTATTTGTCGAGGACGGTGATGACGCTGAGCCTGTCCACCGGCGTCTTCACATCCCAGTCCCCGCCGTCGAAGACGTCCGTCCAGACCTTCTTGCCGATCCGGCTTGTCAGATCCGCCAGGGTCAGCGGGGCGGGGTCCGACGACAGGATGTAGGCCTTGGCCGTCGCGAGGTGACAGGCGAGGGCGGCGAGATCCTCCAGGCTGTGCTCCCCCGTGACGCGGAGGCTGATCCAGGTCGACCAGCCAAAGGGATAGAGCAGCACCCGGGGCACCGGGCTGATCTTGACGTTCATGGCGGCCGGGGGCTGGGCCTGGAGATCCAGGTCCAGCCGCGCCTCGATGGGGACGAGGTTCGCCCAGGCGCTCTGGGGATAGAAGTCGATCTGGTCGCTGCTGAAATAGCGTTGCCAGTACTTGTTGGAGTGGTAGACCGGCTTCAGGCGGCGCAGCAGGGCGCCGGACTGCCCCCGGATTTCCTGGTAGTCCTTCCCTCCTCCGGCGATCTGCTGGTAGAGCTGGCGGTAGCCGTCCTTGGTTCCCAGGGAGAGCGGCGCCTGGTAGGGCTGGGAGCCGAGCTGCGCGAGCGTCGTGTTGCAGTCCGCGAATTCCAGGATGACTTCTTTGAGGGTCGGCATCTTGACACCTGTTTCGTGCTGTCCTCTAATCTTATTGATTTGCTCACTCGGCGCCATCGCCGAGCCCTCGGTGAGGCCAGGGTTCGGCGATGACGCTGAGTGCGCTTGAAACCGCGCTTCTTCGCGCGGTTTCGCCTTTTATTGGCTATGCCGCAGGAGCGGACACCGCTTTCCATGCGTCCGGGTAAACCCTTCGATCTCCTCTCCTGATACGACCGCCTGGCCGGCGTCCTGGCCCGCCATCTGCGGCTCCTTGTCCGCCTTCGCCTGGAGCGCGCCGCTCTCGATCTCCCGGATCAGCCGTTCCCGGCTCTCGCGCAAGCCCTTCTCGTTGACCTCCTGGATCAGGTCGTCGGCGGCTTTGTACTCGTCCGCGCTCGGCGTCTTCGACTTATGAGAGATCACCAGCGTCGAGCCCAGGACCAGGCTCCCGTCCGGCTGCCGCAGCATGATGCCTTCCCATTTCTCTTTTCCCACCAGCCCGACGGTCCACGTGAAATGCCGGGGCGACCAGGGGGAGAGGAGCGCCTTGCGCAGGTAATCCTTCATCTCGTCCTGAGAGCCGAATCCCCATTTCTTCCACCGGTAGATGTCGACGGCCCAGTGCAACAGGGGCCAGATGGCTCCCAGGACGGCGCTCAGGACCAGGAGCCTTCCCAGGCCCAGCCCGGCGGCTCCCCGCCACGGGAGAAAACGCAGCGCGCTCGCGATGAGCGCGATGAAGAAGGCCGGCACGATGTATTCGTTGCTGAACCGCGGCATCTGCAATCCCTGCTTCTTCCGCAGCTCGTCGAAAACCTGATAGGTCAGGAAGGCGGGGATCACGGGGAGCAGCAGGGCGAGCAGCGCGCCCGATCCGCCGGGAAGCCCCTTGGCCTCCTCGGCGAAGGGGGGACGGACCTCGACGGCGACGACGGTCCGCTTCGCCGATTCGCCCTGGAGAGGCGCCATGCGCCAGCGGTAGCGCAGGGTGAACGGCAGTTTCCGCTCTCCCAGGAGAGCGCCGTTTTCAGGCCGCAGGATCAACCTCTCGCCGGCGCTGCCGAAGGGCGGCAGGACGCTCGCGAGAGGCGTCCCGGACCTTTCGATCCTGATCTTTTCCAGGGATGGCAGGACGAGCGAGACGCCTTCGAGGCGGACCGCGGACGGATTGGAAACGAAAACGTGCAGCGCCAGCGCCTCGCCCGGCTCCACGCCTTCCATTTCGGGCACGACGCTGAGCTCGACCTCCGGCGCCTTGGGCTCCCTGGGCTTCTCCTGGGACTTTTCCTGGGCGCCGGCCGCCGTGACGGCGGCGAGCAGGAAGACCGGGGCCAGCCGGCGAAATGCCTGCGATCTCATCCGCATCCTTTCAAGCATCACGGAATAAGTATATATGATTCAGCGGCTTGAGCGGCTTCCCCGCTGGCGCCGCCCGTATGGACGTGCGACGATCGCGATACGCCATGCCCTCCGCGAGCGCAGCGATCGAGAACCTCTCGATTTTTTCGGAAGTGAGCAAAGACCGTCTCGCCCGGCTCCGGGCTGTACGTGGTGGCATCCGGCGGCGTGCTGCTCCGCAACGAGACGCCGGGCAAGCCGATCGACAGCTCGGTGGGGATCTCCTTCGACGCCCCGGGGCCGGGGCATCGAAGGCGCATCGAGCCGGCGTTGCGAGCCCTCACCCCCCTCACCCCTAACCCCTCTCCCGACCCCTCCCTCCCTCACCGGGAGAGGGGAAAATGAGGGCTTAGCGCACGAACAGGTTCTCCGCCAGGAACTTGTAGCTCCCCACCAACTCCTCGAAGTCGTCGAGGGACGACTCGTAGGAGGCGCGGTCGCGGGAGGAGAGGACGATCCGGACGTACGTCTTCTTCTCTTCGATGTAGGCCACGCTCTCGAAATTGCCGTGCTTGGCCCCGGAGAGGTTGCGGACGTGGGCGGAGTTCCGGTCCCCCTGGGTGGCGATGGGCTTGCCCTTCTCCACCTTCAGTCCGGCCCCGGACGACTCCCGCAGCCGCTCCAGCTCGCCGGTGATGAAGGCGTCCAGGTTGGACGGGTTCTTCTTGGCGAGGGTGGCGTACATCACGACCGGGGATTCAGCCCAGCTTCCTCCATTGGGATAGAGGACGGCGGGGAGTCCCTGGTCGGCCCCGCTCTGCCAGTCGAGGGTCCAGCCGTCCGGAGCCTGGAAGGCAAAGCTGCCCCCCTCTCCGTGGACGATTCCGACTGTCGTTTCTCTACCGATTTCGGGAGGAGCGGCGAATGCTAAAAGGGGGAGGAAGACAGCGAGGAGACACGAGTACAAACTTTGCTTCACCATACAGCTCTCCAACAGAGGATGTTGGATCTATGGTACACCAGCAAGGGGTGGATTCCCTAATGGCGGACGGGGAAAGGACAGAAGGACACCAAGGACACCAGGGACAGATGCCCCGTCCTTGTGGTCCTTGGTGTCGTTGGTGTCCTTGCTGTCCTTTGACTAACCGCTCCCTCTCTCCCGGTGTGGGTGGGAGGGGTCGGGAGAGAGGGCTGGGGAGTGAGGGCCCTCAGAGCGGGCTCAGCAGCACCTTTCCCACCGCCTGGCGCGACTCCAGCAGCCGGTGCGCCTCGGGCGCTTCCTCCAGGGGCAGGACGTGGGAGATGGTGAGGCGCAGCGACCCCTCCTCCAGCCAGCGCAGCAGGTCCCGCCGGGCGGCGGCCAGGCTTTCGGGGTCGTCCAGGTAGAGCCCGAAGGCGCTGACCTTGAGGCAGCGGTAGTAGAGCCATTCGAGATCGACCGGCAGCGCCGGGCCGCTGGCTTCGCCGTAGTGGACCAGGTGGCCGTAGGGGGCCAGGCAGGCCAGGCTCACCTGCTGGGTGGCCAGGCCGATGGAGTCGAGCACGACGTCCACGCCGCGCCCTTGGGTGGCCGCGAGCACCCGCTGGGGCAGGTCGTCGCCGTAGGGCAGGGGCTCGCCGCCCGCGGCCTCGACGGCCGCCGCCTTGGCGTCGTTCGAGACGGTCCCCAGCACCCGCGCGCCGGCCAGCCGGGCCAGTTGCACGGCGATCAGGCCGACGCCTCCCCCGGCGGCGTGGATCAGGACGGTCTGCCCCTCCCGGACCTGGGCCGCGAAGTGGACGACGCCGTAGGCGGTCAGCCCCTGGAGCGGCAGCGCGGCGCCCTCGTCGAAGCTGACGCGGTCGCCGAGGTGGAAGAGGGAGTCCGCCGGGGCCGCGGCGTACTCGGCGTAGGCGCCGGTGACGGCCGGCGGCATGGCCCAGAAGCCCACGCGCCCGCCGACCAGCGCCGGATCCACGCCTTCGCCCACGGCCTCGACGATCCCCGCGCCTTCGCTGCCGGGCCGCCAGGGCAGCGTCGTGCTGGGATAGAGGCCGCGGCGGCGCTCGGTGTCCGAGAAGTTGACGCCGATCCGGTGGAGACGGACGAGGACCTGCCCGGACGCGGGCTCGGGGCGCGGGACTTCGGCGATCTTCAGGACCTCGGGGTCCCCCAGCGTGGAGGCGACGATGGCGCGCATGAGGGGATTCTACCCCCGCGGTCGTTGAAACGAATCGCCGCCCCGCGACGCCAATAGTGGTATCGTCATGTGGCTGGACGGCACGTCTTTCCAACAACAAACAAGAAGGAAAATTCGATGAACGGATCGCCTGTTCCTCCTCCCCCCGGCTCCCCGCAGCCGCCGCCCAGGAAGGGCCTCGGTCCCCTCGCCTGGGTGGGCATCGGTTGCGGCGTTCTCCTGGTGATCGGCATGGTCCTGGTCGCCGCCGGTGGCTGGTTCGCCAAGAAGCAGATCGACAAGTTCGCTGACAACCCGGGCTTCGCCGCCGCCGAGCTGGCGGTGCGGGCCAATCCGGACCTGGAAGTCGTCAACAGCGACCGCGAGAAGAACACGCTCACGGTCCGGAACAAGAAGACAGGCGAGGTGCTGACCTTCAACGGCGAAGACCTCAAGGACGGCAAATTGACGGTCACCAACGAGAAGGGGGAGACGGTGGACTTCTCCGCCTCGCAGGAGGGCGTCAAGATCACCAACGAGAAGGGCGAGGTGTCGACCTTCGGGGCCACCGAGGGCGGACCCAAGAACCTGCCGTCCTGGGTGCCGGTCTATCCGGGCGGCACCGTCCAGGGCACGATGGATTCGACCACCGGCGAGGGCCGGACGGTGATCTTCACCGTCAGCTCCCAGGATGCGGTGGACACGGTGGCGACCTTCTACGAGGGCAAGCTCAAGGAGGCGGGCATCACGGTCGAGAAGACCACCATGTCCTCCAGCGACCAGTCCTCCACCACGATGCTCGGCGGCAAGTCCGCCGACGGCAAGCGCGAGGCGAGCGTCATGGTCTCGGCCACTCCGGGACAGCCGACGCAGGCGGTGGTGACGGTGAACGACAAGAAGTAAGGTTTTCCGCAGAGCCGGCCGGTGGCGTCACAACCACCGGCCCACCTCTGATTTATACCGCCGGTACTCCTCCCCGAACTTCTCCTCCAGGTAACGTTCCTCCTTGCCGATCACCAGCCGCCCGACCAGGAAGATCACCACGGGCACGAAAGGGAGCGCCCAGAAGACGTCGAACCAGAGCGCCACGCCGATGTAGACCAGCAGCATGGCGAGATACATCGGGTTTCGCGTCCACCGGTAGGGGCCGGATTTCACGATCGCCGTCGTGGGCAGCATCGGCAGCGGGCTCGTATGGGCCTTGAAGAAGAGAAAGAGGCTCCAGAAGAGCAGCCCGAATCCGGGGACGAGCAGGACGGCGGCGACCGCCAGGGCAGGGCCGCGCGGGAGCGAAACGGCGGGCGCGATCCTCTCCAGGCCCAATCCGAGCAGGAAGAAGCCCACATAAATGAAGGGGGGCGGGAAGTGAATCCCGGAGGTCTTCTGGGGATCGCTCATGTTTTCTCCGCGTCAGGATTCTGCTCGTCGGGAAGGTCGAAGACCGGCAGCCGGAGACGCCAGATGATGGAGGCGAGACGGAGCGTGAAAATCGTTGCCATTCCCGCTAAGGAGGCGGGGGTGCGCTCGATCCCGATCCCCTGCAGGACCAGATAGACCGACGCGCCGGCGATCGCGGCGGTGGCGTAGAGCTCGCTCTGCCGCAGCAGGATGGGGATCTCGGCGCTGAGGATGTCGCGGATCACCCCGCCGACGCTCCCGGTGATGGTGCCGATGACGACCGCGGCGATCCCCGGCAGGTCGGCCCGCTCGGCGATCTGGGTGCCGCTGATGGTGAAGAGGGCGAGACCCAGGGCGTCGGCGATCTGCAGCGACATCTGCGGCGGCTTGCGGAAGCGGACGTAGACCAGGGTCAGCAGCGCGGCGGCGAGGATCACGAAAAGATAGGCCGGGTCCGTCAGCCAGACGATCGGATGCCGGTCGAGCAGGAGGTCGCGGACCGTGCCGCCGCCGATGGCGGTGACGAGGGCGATGACCACGACGCCCAGCAGGTCGAGCTTCTTCCGCCCGGCCGCCAGGGCGCCGCTGACGGCGAACACGGCCGAGCCCAGCAGGCCGAGCACGTAAAGAGTCGTCATGTCGGCCCACAAGTATAGCGACGGGGCGGTGCGCGCCGGCCCACCTTCGGATAAGGTATCCGCCATGAAGAGGAAGACTTTGACTTTTCTCGTCCTGGCCCTTCTCCCTTGCCTGGCGCTGGCGGCGGACCCGGAGACCTTCGGCATCCCCAACGCGAGCCTCCCCGAGCCGGGAATCCTGGCCGCCGGCCAGCCCACCGGGGAACAGATCCAGCTCGCCGCCGAGGACGGCTACAAGACCCTGATCGACCTGCGGCCGGCCGAAGAGGCGCGGGGCTACGACGAGCCCGGCGCCGCGAAGGAGAACGGGCTCGCGTACGTGAACATCCCGGTGACGCCCGCCTCGCTCGATCAGGCCACGATCGACAAGTTCCTGGAGACGATGCGCAAGGCCGAGCGCCCGGTGCTCCTCCACTGCAGCACCTCCAACCGCGTGGGCGCGCTGTACTACGCCTGGCTGGTGCTGGAGAAGGGCGCGAAGCCTGACGCGGCGCTGGCCAAGGCCAAGGCGGCGGGGCTGAAGAACCCGGAGCTTACGGAGAAGATCCAGACGCTGGTCTCCGAGCGCAAGCCGGCCGGGAAGTAGGGGAAGGATGACCGGGAGCGTGCCGCCCGAGGAGTCCGTCCTCTTCCAGGGCGTCACCGCCGACGGGCGGGAGGCGCTGCTGAAGCGGGCCGTCTCCCGGCGGCTCGACCGCAAGCAGGTGCTCTTCCACGAGGGGGAAAAGGCGGCGGTCATGTTCCTCCTGGAGGCGGGCCGCCTCAAGCTCACCCAGCTCGCGGCGGACGGCCAGGAGGTGCTGGTGCGCTTCGTCGGGCCGGGCGAGATCTGCGCCGGGGTGGCCGTCCTGGAGGGGAGCACCTATCCGGTGACGGCCCAGGCCGTGGAGCCGGTCCGGCTGCTGCAATGGCCGCGCGAGGCCGTGCGCGAGCTGGCGGAGCGGCATCCGCGGATCCAGACCAACATCCTGCGGGCCATTACCGGCCATCTGCACGACTCCATGACCCGCGCCCGGGAGCTTGCCACGGAGCGGGTCCCCCAGCGGGTGGCGCGCGCCCTGCTGCGGCTGGCCCGCCAGGCCGGCCGGCCGCTGGACGGCGGCGTGATCGTGGACCATCCCCTCTCCCGGCAGGAGCTGGCCGAGATGACGGGGACGACGATCTACACCGTCAGCCGCCTGCTCTCGCAATGGGAGGAGGAAGGCGTCGTGGAGGCCGGACGGGAGAAGGTGACGATCCGGTCGCTGGAGAAGCTGGAAGAGCTGGCGGAGGGGGACGAGGGATAGTTGAACCCTCACCCCTGGCCCCTCTCCCGACCCCTCCCTCCCTCCCTCACCGGGAGAGGGGAACCCCCTCCCTCCTTGCGCCAGCGCAACGACGCCCCCTCTCCCCTCGCCCTATCGTCTCCTCGGAACAACCAAGAGGAGACGCCCGATGGACATCACCCCCCAGACCCACGTCGCCGAGATCGTCACCCACAACCCGGCCGCCACCAAGGTCTTCTATCGCCACGGCATCGATTTCTGCTGCGGCGGCAAGCGCCCCTTGAGCGAGGTGTGCGCGGAGCGCCGGCTGGATCCCGACCAGGTCCGCCGCGAGATCGAGTCGCTCTCACCCGGCGACGCCGGGGAGCGGGACTGGAGCGAGGCGCCTCTCTCGGCCATCGTGGACCACATCCTGGAGCGCTATCACGCGCCGCTGCGGGAGGAGCTGCCCCGCCTGACGGAGATGGCCGAGAAGGTCGCCCGTGTCCACGGATCGAAGTTCCCGGAGATGTTCCCGGCGCTCGCCGCGCGCCTGCGGGAGCTGCGGCAGGAGCTGGAGCTCCACATGGTCAAGGAGGAGAGGGTGCTGTTCCCCTACGTGGTGACCCTGGAGCGGTCGCTGAACGAGGGCCGGCCGCCCGCCCGGGCTCCCTTCGGTCCGGTGGAGGGTCCGATCTCGGTGATGGAGGCGGAGCACGACGACGCCGGCCGGCTGCTGGAGGAGATGCGCCGGCTGAGCGGCGGCTACCAGCCCCCCGAGGGCGCGTGCGGCACCTTCCGCGCCCTGTTCAGCGGCCTGGAGGCTCTGGAGAAGGAGATGCACCTGCACGTGCACCTGGAGAACAACGTGCTGTTCCCCAGGGTCGTGGCGCTGGCGGGGTGAGCCGGGAAAAGGACAGAAGGACCTAAACGACATAAAGGACCTAAGGGACATAAAGGACTGAAAAGGACGGAGCTCGCTGGTTTCGTCCTTTGGGTCCTTTAGGTCGTTTAGGTCCTTTAGGTCCTTTTTCCAACTTCTTCCTCCTCCCGGCGGCCGGGCCGGTGAGGGCTCCCGGAGGTGCTATTCTCGCCTTCGGGTTTTCACATCTTCATGAGCGTCCCTAAGCTCTCCCGGCGGTCGCACCCCGCGAGCGGGTTCTCCCTCATCGAGCTCCTGGTAGCCCTCGTGCTCCTGGGAGTGGCCTTCCTCATGGGCGTGCAGCTCATGGTCCAGGCTCCCCGCGTCGTGCGCCGGACGGACGCGGAGCGGCAGGCGTTCCGGGCCCTGGAGTCGGTGATGGAAGGGGTCCGGGCCGGCGCCTTCCCGATCGGCAACCTCGACATCGAGGTCCTGGAGACCGCCGTGGGCGATCCCGCTCCCGACGACCTGAGGATCTTCATGCGGGCCGAGAACCTGAAGCCGGAAGGCCTCTACAAGGTGAGCCTGACGGCGACCTATACGGCGGTCGGGGAGAAGAAAGAGAACACCGTCGAGAGCATGGTATGGATCCCGTGAGAGTCCCCGCCGCCGGCCAGAAGGGCTTCACGCTGGTCGAGCTGCTGTTCTCGCTGATCCTCCTCCTCCTCGCCGTAGCCCTCGCCTCGCAACTGCTGCTGGAGGCCTCGAAGATGTTCGTGGAGGCCCAGGGGGAGGCCGGGGACACCCCCATCCCCCTGGCCATCGCCCGCATCCGCAACGACTTCCAGGGGGCGTACAGAGTCGAGCCGGTGACGGACCGGAACGGGCGGCTCACCCAGATCGACATCCGCAACTTCGACGGCCAGATCTTCTACCGCCTGGAGGAGGACACCCTGTATCGCACCTTTCACCGGAAGGGCGAGGAGCTGCCGCAGGAACCGGCGCCGCTGTGGCGCAACGTGGTGAGCTGGCGCTGCCAGCGGGTGGGCGACACGAGCCTGATCGACCTGGAGGTGACCTACACCCGCCGGTCCACTCCGAAGACGCCGCTGCCGACCCTTCCCGCGGACCGGGGACAGCTCCGGGAGATGCAGACGCAGCGGCTGTTCCTGTGCCCCCGGGGCGGCGGGCTGGGGTGGACATGGTAGGCCGCCGCGAGGGAAGCCGGGAGTCCGGCTACGCCATGATCACCGCCCTGATGGTGACGTTCCTCCTCTCCGTCGCCCTCGGCCTGCTCGCCTCCTCGCTCCTGCTGCGGATGAACCTGGTCAAGCGGGACGCCGAGACCGTCATCCTCTCCTCCCTCTCGGACGCCGCCCTGGCCGAGGCCATGGCGAACCTGGCGGAGAGCTCCTTCTACTCCGGAGCGCGCGAGCACGACTTCGGCGGCGGCACCATCGAGAGCACGGTGGAGCGGCTCGGCGCGAACGTCTTCCTGATCACCGCCAAGGCGACCTACGCCGAGCGGACGCGGACGGTGATCGCCGAGGTGGTCCGCCGCCCGGGTCTCACGGCGGCGCGCGGATGGCGGGTGCTGCCGGTGTCGGAGGACGTGGAGTAGGACGGGCGCCCGCGGACGGGGCGCCCGTCGAGGCCGCGGAGAGCGTTCAGTTCGACCCGGCGTCCGCCGCCGCGTCGCCGTCGTTGCCCTGGAAATTGAGCTGGCCGCGGATCTCGCCCCCGGGATACAGATTCGTGTGGACGTTCGCGTACGCGAAGCCGGCCTTGGCCGCGCGCAGCAGGGTGAAGAGCTCGCCGGGGGCCACGCCCTGGGCCGCGGGACCGATGATGTCCGAAGCGTCGAACGTCCCGGTGACGGTGCCGCCGCCGGCGGGGCAGGCCGGAGTGCCCGCGGGACCGTTCCCCAGGTTCGAGCACAGGAAGACCATGATGCCGCCGTTGACCCCGCGCTGGGCGATATGGATGTGAGCCTGCGTGACCTGACCTTCCAGGTGGGCATAGGTCAGCGAGTACTCGACTTCCGTGCCGGCGTCGTTGACGGTGGCATCGAAGCGTCCGCCGCCCGGACTGGCGATGGACGGCACCTCGTCGAAGCTCCGCAGACGCGTGGACAGGGTCCCCCCCTGGGCCTGAACCGGGGCGGATACCGCGACCAGAGACAGGACGACCGCGAGAAGCACCAGCATGCTCAGCTTTCTCATCTCTCTCTCCTCCTGCGCCGCGAGGATGCGGCGCTTCATTGGGACGACGCGGTGTAGCCCTTGCAAAAATCCGTCCAAGCCAGGCGACAGACCCTCCCCGGAAACGTAAGTCCCGGGGGAGGGCGCGACGGTTCAATCCTAGCGCTTGGCGCCGAGTTGCAGGACGAGAGAGGCGGTCGTGGAGGTGTCCGTGGTTTCGAACCCGGGCACGGGCTCGTGGTCGTACTTGAGGTCGTAGCCGAGGCGCAGCCCGAGGTGCTTGTTGAGCGCGGCCTGGAGGCCCAGCTTGCCATGCAGGCGGTAGTCCTCCCAGTCGTCGAAGTTGGGGAACAGGATGAGCTGGCCGTCCCAGGAGGCGGTCTCCGAGAGCTTCGCGTCGCTGTTCACCTGCAGCAGGCCGCCGAAGGAATCCACCATGGGACGGTCGCCCCGGGGGTCCTCGCGGCCGGCGGAGAGGCCGGCCAGGGCGCGCAGCTTCCAGGTGGGTGTCTCGCGGATCTCCCAGAGCAGGCTGATGTCGGCGGTGTGGCGGGAGTCGAGGCCGGCGAACCGGTCGCGGTCCCAGTGCGCTCCGAAGGTGAGGTGGAGGAATTTCCGCAGCCGGCGTTTGAGCCGCGTCTGCGCGTTGAAGCGCTCCGCCGTCCGCCGCTGCTTGCGGGTGGCGGAGAAGCCGTTGGCGCTCCCTTCCAGCGCCCAGCTCTTCCAGGCGCGGTTGAAGCCGGCGTCGAAGCCTCCCGAGGAGGCCTCGCTGTTGCCGCTGGTGGAGAGATAGGAGAGGCCGACCTTGGCGTCCCAGGCGGCGGGCGCGGGAGCCGGGGCCGGGGCGGGCTGTGGAGAGGTGGCGAGCGCCGCGGCGAGGAGGAGGAAGCGCACGATAGGGTCTCCTGAGGTCAGGAACAGCTTTGCCCCTTTATACGCGCGCTCCCCTTCCCGCGTTGCGGAGGACTTCAGGGCTGCCCGAACACCCTCACCGCCCAGTCGAAGATCGGCTTCTCCACGAAGTCGCGGTGCTTCGGGGTCATGAAGTGGTCGATGTGGCCGAACTCGGGCTCCAGGAGGAACGTCTGATCGGTCGAGCCCAGCAGCGCGAGATGGCCCGGCATGTAGGCGCCGAAGCCGCGTCCGCCGCCGATGGCGAGCACCGAGCCGTGGTAGTTGCCGGCGTTGGCCGTGTAGCCGGTCTCGTTCCCCGCCAGGGAGCAGCTGATGTCGCGCACGAGCGCGATCGGCGCGTAGGAGACGAAGCGCGGGATGTTCTCGTAGGCCCGCTCTTCGGAGGCGAAGAAGAGCCGGTCCTCCGCGAAGCTGCCGTTCATCTGGATGTAGCTCGGCACCGGCATGGTGACCGGCCCGGGGCTGGGCACGCTCAGCAGCAGGACGAAGACCTGATGGTTGGTGAGCGTCGGCGGGAACAGCGGGATCGGGGTCAGGCCGGACGGTGTGAGGCGGGCGTTCTTGGTGACCTCCTTGAAGACGCTCGGCCCCACGCCGTCGTAAACGATCCCGGCGGCGAGTTGCGCCTCAAGGCCGGCGCAATACCCCTGGTTCAGGGCCCGCACGGCGGGATCGGGCGTGGTGAGCATCCCTTCCCAGGGAAAGATGCCGTCGTAGTCGTTCGGGGCGGCGTTGGCGAGCGCCAAGGCGAGCATGCCGCCCAGGGAGGCGCCGCCGGCCACGACTTTCGAGCCGGGATGCAGGATCTCGATCTGGGAGCGGATGAAGGCGAGGTCGTCCAGCATGGACTGGAGGTTCCAGGTGCTCATGATGGAGCAATCCAGGACCCCGGCCTCGCAGGTGCCGGCGGGGATGCCCTCGAAGCGCGGCGAGTAGCCGTAGACGTCGAAGCCCCGTTGCGCGAAGTACTCGGCGATCGACGAGCCGGCGGCGTTCTCCGGATCCCGCTGCTCGTAGAAGGTGAACGTGGGGCCGAGAGGCGGCAGCAGAACGATCGAGCCGCGAAGTTGCGAGACGGGGACGTCCCGGACGACCCTGACCATCTTGAAGCGGTCGAGAGGATGGGTCCCGACCTTGACGGTGTACTCGGTGCGCACGAGGCTGCCTTCGCGGCTCTCGGCGGTCCCGATCACGGTATAGGGACCGGCGGCCTGGACGGCCTGAGCGACGAAGGCGGCGCAGAGGGTCGCCAGCAAGGCGATGCGTCGAATCGACATGAAGATCTCCCTTCCGGAGCTCATGAAAAGACTCCTACCTGGGGTCAGTGCGTGAAGAAAGGGGAGGGGGGACAATGCTCAGGGCTGCATGCTGTCTGGCACGGTCTGCCCTCCGAGACCTCACCCCCTGGCCCCCTCTCCCACCACCTCCCGCCCGACCGGGAGAGGGGGAACGATGAGGAAGCGATCTTGCCGAGATCGAAAACCTGGATCGCAGGGCCCTCCCACTCCTGGTCGGGGGGTGGGCGATAGGAGAGGGACCGAGGGTGAGGTCTCGAAGGGCAGACGGCTCCCCTGGCACGGTCGCCTGGGGCGCTGTACAATTCTCATAGCCGACTCTGCATCAAAGTCGATTTCCCGAAGGAGGACGAACCGTGCGCGACGCCGTCCAGCACCTCCGTATGACGTTGCGTTCCCTGGCGCGCCAGCCGGGGTTGACGCTGATCGTGGTCCTGACGCTGGCCCTGGGGATCGGCGCGAGCACGGCGCTGTTCGGCTATCTCGCGGCCATCCTGTGGCCCCGGCTGGACGCTCCGGAGGCGGACCGGGCGGTCTGGATCTATTCGGTCACGCCCGACCTCCCGCGCTCTCCCTCCTCGTATCCCGACTACCAGGAGATCCTGAAGCAGGGCGTCATCCGGGACTTCGCGGCGTTCACGAGCACCGGCACCACGGTCACCTATGGCGAGACGGCGACGTTCGCCTGGGCGCAGGCCGTCAACGGCGGCTTCTTCTCCTTCTTCGGCCAACCTCCCGCCCGCGGGCGTCTCCTGCAGCCCGGGGACGACAGGCCCGGCGCGGATCCCGTGGTGGTGGTCAGCCATCCCTTCTGGCGGGGAGCCCTGGGAGGCGATCCCGGCGTGATCGGGAAGCCGTTGCGGATCAACGGCCGGCTTTACACCCTGGTGGGAGTCGCCGCCGAAGGATTCCAGGGCTATGGCCGCTCCACGCCCCTCTACATCCCCCTCGCCCAGATCGATCAGACCACGGGCACACAGAGGATGAATCAAGCGGAGAACCGCTGGATCAGCATCCTGGGACGGCTCTCCGAGTCCGCTGCTCCGCAACAGACACAGGCGGCCCTGGACAGCGTGGCCCGGGGCCTGGATCAGGAAATGCCCCTCCCCGAGGGCAAGCGCCGCTTCGCGTTCGCCGCGGCCACTTCGTACGATCCGGCGGCCGACGACGGCAGCTTCATCGCCGCGGCGCGGGTCCTGATGGCGGCGGCTCTGCTCTTTCTTCTCCTGGGCTGCGCCAACGTGGCCAACCTGCTGCTGGCCCGGGCCACCACGCGGCAGCGTGAATGGGGCATCCGGGCCTCCCTGGGAGCGGACCGTGCCCGGCTGGCGGGCGCCGCGCTCGTCGAGAGCCTGGTCCTCTGCCTGGCGGGCGGGGCTCTGGGTCTGGTCTTCGCCGTCGGACTGATGCGGCGCATCGAGACCTTGCTGCTCACCGCGCCCGGCGGGCTGGGCAGTTGGGGGGACTCCGCCGAGCTCCTCAAGCTCGACCTCAGGACCTTCGGATTCGCGCTGCTGACCGCCCTCGGCTGCGCGTTGCTCTGCGGCGTGGCCCCGGCTTTCCACGTGTTGCGGGGGGACCTCTTCGCCGCGGTCAAGGCCGATACGGCGGGAGCGGTGGGACCGGCCGGGACGCTGGCGCCGCGGAAGCTCCTGGTCGTCGCCCAGGTGGGACTCTGCGTCGTCCTGGTCCTCGGCGGCAGCCTCCTCGTGCGCACCCTGAACAACGCCCGGAACGTCGATCCGGGATTCGATCCCGACCACCTGCTGATGGCCACGCTCTATGTGCCGCGCAACGCCGGGCTGGAGGGGCAGGGGTCCGCCGCCGTGTACGAGCGCGTGCTGGACGAGCTCTCCTCGCTGCCGGGGATCGAGTCCGCCACCCTGTCGCAGCTCGTGCCCCTGGCCGGCTGGGCGCGCACCACCCAGGTCGCCGCTTCGGAACGTCCGGAACAGCGCTTGGAAGCCGCCCTCAACATGGTAGGGACGGAGCACTTCCGGACGCTGGGCATCCCGATCCTCCAGGGGCGTCCTCTGGACAACCACGACCGCGTGGACACGGCGCCCGTGGCGGTGGTGAGCCGGGAGCTGGCGCGGCGGCTCTGGGGGGACGCCAATCCCGTAGGACGCCTCCTCGAATTCTCCGAGCC
Source organism: Thermoanaerobaculia bacterium (assembly GCA_036376245.1). Lineage (GTDB taxonomy): Bacteria > Acidobacteriota > Thermoanaerobaculia > Multivoradales > UBA5704 > DATARR01. Next base: position 26,731 of record DASVAS010000003.1, read on the forward strand.
GCCGCGCGCCGGCGAAGCCGGACCGGTCTTCGAGGTGGTGGGAGTGGCCGGGGACGTGCGGCTGGCGTCTGTCCTGGAACCGCCGCAGCCGGTCCTCTACCTCTCTCACCAGCAGCGGTCCCATTCGCGCATGACCCTGGTGGTGCGCTCGGCCTCATCCCCCGCCGTCCTGGCGCCGGCGCTCCGGGACGCTCTCCGCAAAGCGCATCCGGACCTTTCGATCGTCGACCTCGTTCCCGGGAGAGAACAGATGCAACGCGGCCTCGTGCAGCAGCGGCTGCACGCCGAGGTCGCCGCCCTGTTCGGGCTGCTGGGCCTGGGGGTGGCCATGCTCGGGCTCTTCGGCCTGCTGACCTACACGGTGAGCCTGCGGGTGCGGGAGTTCGGAATCCGCATGGCGATCGGCGCGGGCCGGCGGGAAGTCCTGCGGCTGGTGCTGTGGCAGGGGATGACCCTGGTCGTGGTGGGGCTGGCCCTGGGGCTGGCCGGAGCCTCCGCGTTGACGCGCCTGCTCACCGGGCTCCTCTTCGGCGTCGAAGCCAACGATCCGCTGACCTTCGTCGGCGTCCCCGCCGCGCTGGTCCTGGTGACGCTCGCCGCCTGCTGGCTGCCCGCCCGCCGCGCCGCGAGCCTCGATCCGCTGGCGGCGCTGCGGGATTCGTAAGGCTTTACATCCGCAGTCTGGCCAGCGGGCGCGAGGTCAAAGCGCCCGCCAGCAGCCCGGTGATCACGACGAAGGCGATGAAGCCGACCGGCGCCGTCAGGCCGCCGAACACGAGATCGGCGGCGAGAGAGCCGGTCACGAAGGCCGCGCACAGGGAAAGCGTGCTGGTCCAGAACCAGCTTCGGGCGGCCGGCGAGGAAGAACGCAGGACCAGCCACTGCGCGGCCCCGAGACAGACGCCGCTGACCAGACCCACCAGCGCGAAGCTGCCGGCCCGTGTGACGACGTCGAACATCCGGATGTTCACCTGGCCGCCCGTGATCGCCCTCCCGATCTGCTCGACCAGAACGACCCCCGCGGTCAGGCCGAGACCCAGGCCGGCGGCGCTGGCCGGGATCCACCAGCGGGCGTTGCTCAGGCGGCGGCGCAGCAGGACCCACTGGGAGGTCCCGAGAAACGCTCCGACGATGGAGGTGAGGGCCGGCGTCACCAGCATCGCCCCCAGGACCGTCTCCAGCGGCGCGCCGAGGGCGAGAGCGGCGACGAGCCCCAAAGCCAGACCGGCGGCGCTCCACAGCATCCAATGGATCTGGAACCTGCGGCTTTCGTTCATGGCGTATCCCTCCTTGTGGATTTCTACTTGTACGTTTCCGGGAGAGGGATGTTACGGATCGCGGATGAAGGGAAGTCATGATATGCTTTCCAGGAATGAGGGACGCGGGTTGACGGTCCCCCGCGAGGCCGTTTAGGCTCATTGAGGCGTCAGGAAGTCACCGATGACCGAACCGGCATACAAGATAGATTTTCCCGGACAGGACTGGCCCGCGCAGGGCCATTGGACCTACGAGGACTATCTTCGTCTTCCCAAGGACGGCCGGCGCTATGAGGTCATTCGAGGCCATCTCTACGTGACGGCCGCCCCCAACTTCGACCATCAATTCGCGGTCACCCAGCTCGGCAGACTTTTCGGGAACTTCCTCGACGGCCGGGCGCTCGGGACCGTTCTTGTCGCGCCTTTCGAGATCCTGCTCCCGAGGGGGATCGCCGATCCCGTACAGCCGGATCTTCTCTTCTTCCGGATCGGCAATGGTCCGCAACCCGGAGCCGGAAGCTTCGAGGGTGTCCCGGACCTGGTGGTTGAAGTCCTTTCTCCGAGGACCCGCCGTCGCGACGAGAAGGTCAAGCTCGCCGCCTATCGGGATGCCGGAGTTCCTGAGGTCTGGCTGGCGGATCCACAACGCCGGAACGTCGTGGTCCATGGCTTCGATGACAACGGCCGTTTCATTGAGCTGGCCCGGGCCGGAGCCGGAGAGATCGTGGCGTCACGGCTCCTTTCCGGGTTGCGAATCGCGATCGATCAGATCTTCCCGCAACCGCTTTAATTCACCGCCGCAGCGTCGCGGATCGGCTTGTCCGCGTGGCAGCCGCCGGGCCTCCGTTAACCTTCCATCCGGTTTGCCCGTTGTATCCAGGCAGCCGGCGGCTCCGGTAGACAGGAGGGCAAAGCATGAAGATTTCGTTCCGCCAGTCCATTCTCGCCGGGATGGTCCTGGCGTTCGCGCTGGCCTCCCCCACCCACGGGCAGGAGGCCGCCGCTCCCACGGTGACCGTGCGGCCGCCGATGATCCTGGGCGGAGTGACCGCGAACCGCACGCACGTCGTCTTCGCCTTCGCCGGCGATCTCTGGAAGGTGGGGCGGGAAGGCGGCGAGGCGCAACGCCTGACGGACTTCCCCGGAGAGGAGGATGGCCCCGCGTTCTCCCCGGACGGCGCGTGGCTCGCCTTCCATCGCAACGCCGGCGGCGGCGCGGACGTCCACGTGATGCCCGCGGCCGGGGGCGAGGCCCGCCGTCTCACCTGGCACCCGAAGGACGACGTGGTGCGCGGCTGGACCCCGGACGGACGACGCATCCTCTTCTCCACCAACCGGGACGGCGACGGGATCTGGCGGCTCTACACCCTGGCCGTGGACGGCGTGATGCCGGAGCCCCTCCCCTTCCCCGAAGGACGGCAGGCCGCCTTTTCGCCCGACGGCTCGCGCGTCGCCATCGTGCCCTTCGGCCCTTCCTGGGCCGACTGGCGCCACTATCGCGGCGGCTCCACGAGTCCCCTCTGGATCGCCCCCCTCGCCGGCGGCAAGGTCGAGGCGAGGCCCGACCTGGCGCGGCGGGACGCCAACAACCGCTATCCGGTGTGGAGCGGCGACACCCTCTACTTCATCTCCGACCGTACGGGCACGCCCAACCTCTTCGCCCACGACCTGCGGACGGGCAGGAGCGAGCAGCTCACCCGCTATCCCAAGCACGGCATCCTCTGGGCCTCCGCGGCCCCGGACGGCGTGGTCTTCGTAGCGGATGGAGCCATCCACCTCTGGGACGCCGCCCGGCGGGAGGACCGGACCGTCGACGTCCGGCTCACCCTTCCCGCCCCCGAGCGCGCCCCCCGCAAGGTTCCCGCCCCGCGGACCCTGGAGCACGCGGCGCCGGCGCCCGGCGGCGGGTTGATCGTCAGCGCCCGGGGCGAGGTCCTCGCCTTCGATCCCGCCACATCCAAGGCGGAGAACCTCACCCGGACCCCGGGCGTGGCCGAGCGGAACGCCGTCCCTTCGCCCGACGGGAAGTGGATCGCCTGGTTCTCCGACGCTTCCGGCGAGTACGAGCTGCACCTGCGGCCCACGGCGGGTGGCGAGGCGCGGCGGATCGCCGTCGAGGAGCGCCCGTCCTTCTACCGCGAGCTGACCTGGTCGCCCGACGGGCGGCGGCTGGCGTTCTCCGACAAGCGCCTCTCCCTCTGGGTGGCCGACGCGCAGGCGGGCCGGGCGCGGAAGATCGCCACCTCGCCTCACATCGGCCAGGGAGGCTACATCCCCTCCTGGTCTCCCGACGGCCGCTGGCTCGCGTACTCCCAGGCGCTGGCCAACCGCGTCCGCACGATCTTCCTCTACGACGCGGAGGAAGGACGGTCCCACCAGGTCACGGACGGCAAGGTGCAGGCCGACCTCCCGGCCTTCGACCGCTCCGGCCGGTATCTCTACTTCACCACCAGCGGCAACGCCCGCACGGCCTCGGCGGACGACCTTTCCTGGGGCGTGATGTCGAGTGCTCTCGCGCGCCCGCTGGTCACCTCCCGGCTCCAGGCCCTGGTCCTGCGCCGGGGTGATCCACCGCCGCTCCTGCCGATCGTCAACCAGCCTCATGCCGGCGCGCGCTGGGAACCCGCGGCCGGCCCTGTCCAGGTCGACCTGGAAGGGATCGCGCGCCGCATCGTTCCGCTCTCCACCGAGGCCCGGGACGTCGTCGGGCTCGCCGCCGGTCCGCCCGGCGTGCTGTTCGCGCAGGTCCAGGAATGGCCCGCGACACCGGGGGCCGGCGATCCGACCCTGGTCCTCTATCGCTACACGCTGACGAAGGAGGGCAAGCCCGAAAAGATCGCCACGGACGTCCGGGACTTCGCCGTCTCCGCCGACGGCGGCAGCGTCCTCTATCGCACCGGCGGCGGGGGCGCTCCGTCCCTCACGCTGATGCCTTCCGGCGCCCCGGCGGACGCCGAGCGCAAGCCGCTCGACCTCGCGGGGCTCACGGTCGAGGTCGAGCCGGACGCGGAGTGGCGGCAGATGTACCGGGAGGTCTGGCGGCTGGCCCGCGACTGGTTCTACGACCCCGGCCATCACGGCCAGGACCTTCCGGAGCTGGAGCGCCACTTCGCCGCCTATCTCCCCGGCGTCACCCGCCGCGCCGACCTCAACGAGCTGTTCACGCGGATGCTGGCCTATCTCTCCATCTCCCATCTGGACGTGGGAGGCGGCGACGTCCCGCCCCCCGCCGTCCGGTCCGAGCGGACCGGCCTCCTCGGCGCGGACTTCCGAGTCGACCGGGGCCGCTTCCGCATCGCGCGGATCTACCGCTCCGGCCATCCCGACGCCGGCAATCCCCTCCTGCGGGCTCCCCTCGACCAGCCGGGCGTGGAGGTGCGGGAAGGCGACTACCTCCTGGCCGTCGACGGCGAGGAGGTCCGGGCCACGCGGGACGTCTCCAGCTATCTCGTGGGCAAGGGGATGAAGCCGGTGCAGATCCGGGTCGCCGCCGATCCCGAAGGCAAGGACGCCCGCGTCTACACGGTCGTCCCGCTGCCCGGCGAGAACACCTTGCGCCGCATGGATTGGGCGGAGCGCAACCGGCGGCGGGTCGAGGAGATCTCGAGCGCCCGTCTGGCCTACGTGTACCTTCCCAACCACGGCGGCTCGGGATATGAGGAGCTGCTCCGGGGCCTGCTGGGCAACCTGGACGCGGAAGGGATCATCGTCGACCAGCGCTGGAGCCCGGGCGGCACCGTGTTCGATTCCGCCATCGAGATCCTGCAGCGGCGGCCGCTCTATGCCTACGCCTGGCGCGAAGGGATCGACCTGCCCATGCCCACCAACTTCACCACCGCGGCCAAGACCCTGATCATCAACCGCCAGAACGGCTCGGCGGCCGAGACCTTCGCGCTGATGTGGAAGCTCGCCGGCGTGGGTCCGATCGTCGGCACCCGCACCGGCGGCGGCGGCATCGGCGGCGCCCTCTTCGGCCCGGACCTGATCGACGGCGGCCAGCTCACCATCCCCAACCGCGCTTCCTACGACCCCAACGGGACCTGGGGGATCGAGAACGACGGCGTGCACCCGGACGTCGAGGTGGAATGGGACGCCGAATCCTGGCAGGCCGGCCGCGACCCGCAGCTCGAAGCGGCGATCAGGGCCGTGATGGCGGAGATTCCAAAGACGAAGAAGTGGCAGCCGAAGAAGCCGGCGTATCCAAAGTACCCGTAGGGCGTCCTACTCCTCCCGGGCCTCCGCCAGCGCCTCCTCGGCACGGGCGAGGCGCTCGGCGGCGCGGTCGGAACGGTCGCGGGCCCGGGAGGCGGCGAGGGTGGATTCCTCCGCCTTGCGCTGGGCCTCGGCGGCCACCCGTTCGAGGCGCTCCGCCTCCTTGCGGAGGGCGTCGGCCTCGTCGCGGGCGCGGTTCAGCTTGGTCTCGGCCACCTCCACCCGCCGGCGGACCTTCTCCTCCTGCTGCTCGCGGCGGGCCTTCTCCACCGCTTCCCGCCGTTCCCGTTCGCGCTCCTCCCGGGCCGTCTCGCGGGGGGACGGCTCTTCCTTCTCCTTGTGTTCCTTGCGCTCGCGCTCCGGTTTCGCGCGCTTCGCCTCCCGCTCGGCGCGCCGGGACGCCAGGTCCACGACCGGCGCGCTGGCGACCTGAAGGCCGGCCAGGACCTCGAAGCCGGGAGGATCGAGGTCGCGGCCGATCCAGCCGCGGGAGGCCTCCTCGGCCGCGGCGGGGCTCAGGGCGAGCGCCTGGAGGTTGGTGCCGATGCGGTCGGAGAGGGCGCGGCTGACGGCCCGGCCCGTCTCGGCGAGGATCTCCACCGCCCGCCGCCGGAGCTGTTCGGTGAGGGAGCGCCCGGACTCGATGTGCTCGCGGAGGGAAGCGGCGCCGCGGCCCGACACCGCCTCCCGCTGGGCGGCGAGCGCCCGCCGGCCGGTCCCGAGCAGTCTTTCCATCTTCTCCGGCTCGCGCTCGAAGAGCAGGTTCACCGCCCAGGCGGACGGCGTGGGCTTCGGGAGGGTCCGCACCCGCTCGGCGTCCTCGGGCGCTCCGAGCTTCCGGAGCTGCTTCGCCAGATCGTTGCGGGCGGAGATGAACTCGTCGAGCGGTCTGCGGTAGAGGCGCCCGATCTCGACGTCGACGTCGCTCTTCTTCGTCGCCATACCGGCAGACATCGTACAACGCCCTAGAATTCCTCACTCGTCTCGGCTATTCTGATGAGAAAAGTAGAGGGAGGAAGCGATGTCGAAGAAATATCTCGCAGCCCTGCTCCTGACCGGAGCCTCCCTGTCCCTGATCGCCAGCCAGGTCTTCTCGGAGACGGGCTCCCGGGAGCCCGAAAGAGAAGAACAGGAAAGCTGGGCGGCCCGGTTCTGGAACCGGCCCGTGCCCAGGGAGCTGCTGGAGGCGCCGACGATCACGAAAGCCCGCGCCGTCGGTCCCAAACCCTTCCGGGTGAGCCTCGACATCCTGCAGACGACGAGCGGCAACGCCCAGCCCGAGACCCAGGCTGAGCCCCACCTCGCCATCAACCCGGAGCGGGACAACCACCTGCTCGCCGGCTACCAGGAGGGCCGCTTCGCCGGCGGCGGCGCCCTCGCTCTCACCTACGCGGTGTCCTTCAACGGCGGCAAGTCCTGGCAGGAAGGTCTGCTGCCCCGGCTCACCAAGACCACCGGCGGGAGGTTCGACCGCGCCTCCGATCCCTGGGTGGCGTTCGGACCCGGGAACCGCGCCTACTACGCCTCGCTCGCCTACAACGAGGGAGGGGACACTTCGGCGGACGGCGTCTACGTCTCCGCCTCCGAGGACGGCGGGCTGACCTGGGGCGATCCCGTCACCGTCCACCTGGGCGGCAGCGCCTTCGACGACAAGGAGGCGATGATCGTCGACACGCGGAGCGACAGCCCGTACCAGGGCCGCGTCTACGTGGTCTGGGACGCTCCCAGCGACAGCCGGCAGCCGCTGCTCTTCTCCTACTCCGCGGACGAAGGCCGTTCCTACCGCGGCGCCGTCACGGTGTTCGACCGCACCGCCAACATCGGGGCCATTCCCCTGGTGGGTCCCGGGGGCGTCGTCCATCTGGTCTGGCTCAGCGCCATCGGGGCGACGGGCAACATGGTCGCCGCCCGCTCCACCGACGGCGGCGACACCTGGAGCCCGCCGGTCCTCATCTCCAACATCCGCCCCGTCGGGATCCCGGGGGCGCGCACCGGGGAAGGCATCCCTTCGGCCGCCGTCGATCCCCGCAACGGCGCTCTCTACGTGGTCTGGCAGGACAACCGTTTTTCCCCCGGCACGGACCAGATCGTCCTCTCCTCGTCGCAGGACGGCGGCGTGACCTGGAGCGCCCCCAAGCTGGTCTCGGACGGTCCGAAGAACGCCGCCAGCTTCACCCCCGCCGTGGCGGTGACCCCGGACGGCGTGGTGGGCGTCGCCTACTACTCCTTCCGCAACGATCCCTCGCGCCGCGTCCTCGTGGACGAGTACCTGGCCATCTCCCGGGACGGCGGCAAGAAGTTCGGCAAGAGCGTGCGGGTGAGCTCGACTTCGTGGGACCTGCGCTGGGCCGCCGTCGCGCGCGGCTTCTTCCTGGGGGATTACCAGGGCCTCGTCGCGGGCAAGAAGATGTTCTACCCGCTCTGGGTGGGGGCCTTGAACCCGTCCAGGACCGAAGCCGGAGAGCTGCAGCCGGACGTGTTCACGCGGGCGATGCGGAAGTAGCGCTTCCGCGCCGGCCTGCCAGCAGCGCCGGCACGATCAGCAGGGTCGCGACGAAGCCGACCAGGAGGCTCAGCGCGAGCAACCCTCCCAGGCGGTGATTGGCCGGCACCTGCGAGAGCAGGAGCGCCGCGAAGCCCAGGGTGACGCTCAGGGTGTCGATGAGGATCGCGGGGCCGGTGGCGGAGAGAGCGCCGGAAATCGCCGCCGCCCGGTCCCGTCCCTGACTCCGCAGCCGGTCGAAGCGGGCCAGGAGATGGAGGGCGGAATCGACTCCCACCCCCAGGGTCATCCCCGCGAACATCGCCGTCGCCACGCCGAGCGGAATGCCCAGCCAGCCCATCACCGCGAAGTTGAGGAGCACGGCGAGGCCGATGGGCAATACACAGTAGAAGCCCCGGCGCGGCGACCGCGACAGCCAGGCGGTGATCGCGAAAATCCCCAGCAGCGAGAGCGCCAGCGAACCCACCTGGGTGGAGACCACGGCGCCGATCAAGGCCTGGCTCACCGCCACGTCCCCCGCGAACCCGATCCGCACGCCCTGGGGCGCCAGGAAGCGGCGCTCGTAATCCCGGACGTCCGCCATCAGCCGCCGGGTGGCGGCGTAGTTCGAGTCCTGGAGGAACACGGTCACCAGGGTCCGGGCGTAGCCGTCGTCGACGAGCCGCCGCAAGCGCTCCTCCCCACGGACGACCCGGGAGTTCCGCCACAGGATGCGGGTCTCGTCGAGGTCTTCCGGCAGACGCCGGGATCCCGGGCTGTCGGGCTGGACCATGAAATTGGCGGTCGCCAGGAAACCCGCCGGACCGAGCACGCCGCCGACTCCCGGGCGCGTCTCCAGGAAACGTTCCAGGCCGGCGATCCGCCGCAGCGTCGCGGGCACGGCCAGTGGTTCCGACCACACCTCGTAGGCCACCTTCTCTCCGGGCCGGGGCTGGAGCCAGAACTTCGGGGAGCCGCCGTTCATCGGCCAGGAGAGGACGAGCCGCCCCTTTTCGACGCTGGCGTTTTCCACCCAGGAAGACCACTTGAGCGGTGCCGGGCCGGTTGCCGCGATCTCCACCAGGCTTCCCTGGAGACGGGCCGCCGCGATCCCCCGGGCCGCGCCGAGAGGCAGCTCCAGCCGCCGGTCGCCCATGGCCTCCGCCCGCAAGGCGCCGGAGAGACGGTGAGGATCGGCCTCCACGGTCACCAGCAGGACGTGGGCGCCGTTGAACTGCTCGTCAAACCGGCGCATCCCCTGGGCGAAGGCGCTCTTCGGAGCGAAGCCGTCCATCCAACTGTCCTGCACCGAAAGGCGGCGGACGCCGTCCAGGGCGAGCAGCGCCGCGACCGCCGCCAGGACCAGCACCGCCCGCCGGTGGCGGACGGTGGCGGCGGCCAGGGAACCGAAGGGATTCCCCCGCTCGCGGCGCCCGCCGCCCCGGCGGACCACCCATCCCGGCGGGACGAGAGCGAGGAACGCCGGCGTGACGGTGAGCGACCACAGAAGGCAGAACAGGACTCCCGCCGCCGCGAACAGCCCGAAAGCCCTGACCGGGCCGAGCGGCGACAGCGAGAACGAGAGAAATCCGATGACCGTCGTGGCCGCGGCCTGGAAGACCGGCGTCTCCACCTCCTCGACGGCGCCCCTGGCCAATGCGGCGCTTCCCGCTTCCGGGTTCTCCCGGTGGAGCGCGCCGTAGCGCCGGAAGAGATGGACCTCGCCCGCCATCCCCACCGCCATCAGGATGACCGGCAGCACCGCGGTCGTGAGGTACACCGGCACGCCGAGCCAGCCCATGAGGCCGAAGACGGCCGCGAGGCAGACCCCCACCTTGAGCAGCGGCAGGAGAGCGGCGGCGGGCCGGCGGAAACCGATCAGGAAGACCAGCGCCATCACCATCAGGCAGAGCGGGACGAGCCCGGGGCCCCGGTCGCCTTCCCCGGCCGCCGTTCCCAGCCAGGACGGCGGTGCTCCGAGGTCGGCCAGGATGTGGCTGCCCAGCAGGGTCTCCGCCACCGGCGCTCCCAGCACCTCGACGCGGTCGCCCGCGGTCGCGTAGGCCGACGCGATCTCCTGGACCCGGCGGTGGAAGACCCGCCGGTCCACCTCCGGGGGCACGCCCAGCACGATGGCCGCGCCGCCGCCGTCCCTGGAGACGAGCACTCCCTCGTAGAGGCCGATCCGCCGGACGTCGCGGCGCAGCGCCGCGAGATCGGCGGCGGTCTCCGGCAGCGGCTCCAGCAGCAGGCTGCGGCGCAGCGTCCCCGGGCGGAAGCGGAAGCCGGTCTCGGTCGCCAGGCTCGTGACGTCCGCCGGCCCCATCCCTTCCATCTCCTGGAAGGCCGCCGTGAGGTCCCGCACGAGGCGGAGCGTCGCGGGGTTGAAGATGCCTTCCGGATGGTCCGTCCGGACGACGGCGACCATGGAATCGCGGACGCCGAAGGCGCGCCGGATTTCGCGGTCGTGCTCCACCGCCGGAGCCCGGCCGGGCACCAGCGCCTGGCCGTCGGTGCGCAGCTCCAGACGGGCGAGCCCCGGGAGCGCGGCGCAGACCACCAGGGCCGCGCCGGCGAGGGCGCGGCCCGGATGACGGATGGCGGCTCGGGAAAGGAAGCTCACGGTCTCTGACTTACGGGCACTTCTGGTACGCCTTCATCGTTACGGAATCCACGGTCGTGCCCGAGAGTCCCGACAGGCGTCCGCCGGAAGCGCCGACGAACCGGATCCTGAACCCGACATTGAAGACGCTGTCCACGAGGTACGTCCCGTTGGGCTGCAGGGTCAGAGTGGTCTGCCCCGGGCTCGGAAAACCGTTCGCCGTTCCACCGACGATCTCGAGAAACTGGAAGTCCGGATCGCCGCTGATCGAGCCCTGGATCCGCGCCATGTCGGTCTTGAAGGTCTGCACCGGCGCTCCGTTCACACGCGGCGCGGTGTGGGTCTCGGTGTTCAGGGGGATCGAGACGAGGCGGCTCCACCCGGCCAGAGCGCCGGTCCCGGTCAACTGGAAGTTCGCGCTCGAGCCGAAGATTTCGACCTGGCCGCCCAGGGTCCCGCCCGGCGTGCCGCACGTACCCGTGGGGGCGCCTGACTGCCGGCAGATGAAGTTCGTGTGAATCGGGGCTAGGATGATCTCCGTACCGGGCGGCAGCCCGGCGATGATCTTGTGGACGTCATTTGGGCTCAGATACTGGCACCCGGGGGGAGGCAGGGTCACCGTCCCCATGCCGTTGTTGGGCGCGAAGCAGGGATCCTGGGCATGGGCCGTTCCAGCCATGATGATGAGCCCGAACGCGACGAACACCACGAACCGACAACTCTTTTTTGTCCTGGACATAGAGATTCTCCTTCAGGAGATTCGTTTTCCTGGGACGGGCCTCGGCACATCGCCAGGCCTTATCACGCCCACAAACTCTTATGTGCTGATAAAGCTAAATTGCGAGCCGCTAAAGTGACCGGGCCGGACGATCCGTCCGGCCCATAGCCCAATCCTCTATTGGTAGGCCTTCATCCTGACCGTGCCGGTGGTCGTGCCCGCGGCTCCTTCAAGGATTCCACCCGGAGCGCCGGTGAAGGTGATCTGGAAAGTGACGTCGAAGTAGCTGTCGACCTCAGCGGTGCCGTCGTCCAGGAAGGTCAAAGTGGTGTGGCCGGGGCTGGGGAAACCGTTGGCCGTGCCGCCGACGATGTCGAGCTGCGCGAAATCGGGATCCCCGGCGAGCGAGCCCTGGATCCGGTGCATGTCGGTGGGGAAGCTCTGGACCGCGGCACCGGGGGTGCGCGGACCGGTGTGCGTCTCGACCGCCAGCGGCATGGAAATGGTGCGGGTCCAGCCGTTCAGAGGGCTGGTGGGATCGTTGGACACCCCCGTCATCTGGAAGGTGATGATCGAAGCGAAAACCTCGATCTCTCCACCCAGCGAACCTCCCTGCTGGATGCAGTTCTTTTGTCCCCCAAGCCGGCAAACGAAGTCGCTATGGATCGGAGACAGGATGATCTTGGTCCCAGCCGGCAACCCGCCGATGATCTCGTGGACCTGAGCCGCGGTCAGGTACTTGCATCCCGCGGGAGGCAGAGTCACGGTGCCCCCGACGACGGGCTGCTTGCACTGCGGCGGCACGGCGGCCCCCTGGGCCAGGGCCGCGCCGGCCGCGACGGCGAATCCGAGGATGGCCACGAACGACACCTGCCGCCAATTCTTCTTGGTAGACATGCAAACTCCTCCTTGCAGAGCGTGTTCCCAAGGGCGGGCCACGGCACCGCGCCAGGCCAGATGACGCCCCATAATCGTATAGTGCTGTTAATTCTAAAATGCGAGCCACTGAAATTAAACTGGGCGGGAAGCGGGCCTCTGCTAGACTCCGGGCTCCTCTGGGAGCACGGAGACACATGGAATTCCAAGGCACCGAACGCTATTACCTGGACCCCGAGCTGGGGGCCATCGTCAACATGGCCATCGCCATGGAGAAGCCGCTTCTCCTCACCGGCGAGGCCGGCACCGGCAAGACGCAGCTCGCCTTCGAGATCAGCCGCTCGCTGGGCCTGGGGATCGAGATCCTGCGCTGCAAGTCCACTATCAAGGGCGAGGAGGCCTGCTACGTCCAGGACACCGTCCTGCGCCTCAACGACGCCCGCTTCGGCACCTCGGGGACGGGCCGCGACGTCAACAACTTCTTCGACTACGTGATCTGGGGTCCCATCGGCCGCGCCTTCCGCAGCGAGGAGCGGGTGGTGCTCCTGCTCGACGAGATCGACAAGACCGAGTCCGACGTCCAGGACAACCTCCTCGACGTGCTGGAGGACACGGAGTTCACCATCCGCGAGGTCAACCAGGTCATCCGCTCCAGGGTGCGGCCGGTGATCGTCCTCACCTCCAACGCCAAGCGGGAGCTCTCCGATCCGTTCCTGCGGCGCTGCTTCTGCCACCACATCGCCTTCCCCTCGCCGGAGCAGATGCGGGAGATCGTGAAGCTCCACTTCCCCGACCTCGACCAGGGGCTCCTGGACGCCGCGCTGGGGATCTTCTACGAGCTGCGCGGCCGGGGCTACGAGAAGCCGCCCGCCACCAGCGAGCTGCTCAACTGGCTGGGCGCGCTCAACCACTCGCGGATCACGCCCGACCGCCTGAACGTCCCCTATATCGGCACGCTCCTCAAGCGCACGGAGGACATCCTCTCCTTCCGCAGCGGCGGCAAGCGCGCGCGGGTGAACTGACCGGAGACCGGCGGTGTTTTTCGACGGCTTCATCCACCTGCTGCGGGAGTACGGCGTGCCGGCCAGCATGACCGACGCGCTGGACTTCTACCGGGGCCTGGAACGGGGAGTCGCTCCCGACCTCGACTCCCTCTTCCTCTTCGGCCGTCTCTGCTTCGTGCGGCGGGTCGAGCACATGGACGCCTACGAGCGGGCCTTCGCGTTCCACTTCTACGGCCTCGACCTGCCGCGGGTGGCCGAGGGGGATCCGGAGCTGTTCAACACGCCGCAGTTCCGGGAATGGCTCAAGGAGGCCGTGCGCAAGGGGGAGCTGCCGCCGCACGCGATGTGGAGCATGTCCCCGGACGAGCTGATGAAACGTTTCTGGGAGACCGTGCGCAAGCAGATGGAAGCCCATCACGGCGGCAGCCGCTGGATCGGCACCGGCGGCAACTCGCCGTTCGGCCATTCCGGCAACTCCAGCGGCGGCGTGCGCGTTTTTGGCGAGGGGGGCGAGGGCGGCAGGCGCTCGGCCCTGAAAGTGATCGGCGAGCGGCGATATATCGATTATTCGGACAACCAGGCCCTGCGCAGCGACAACCTGGCGCAGGCGCTGACCTCGCTCAAGAAGCTGACGCCCGCGGGTCCGCGCGACGAGCTGGACCTCGACGAAACGATCCGTGAGAGCGCCCGCAACGGCGGCGAGATCGATCTCGTTTTCAAGCGCGGCCTCCTCGACCGTATCGAGGTCGCCCTGCTCATCGACAACGGCGGCACCTCGATGCTGCCGCACGTGAACCTGACGCGATTGCTCTTCGGCAAGCTGCGGGACCGCATCAAGCGGCTGCACACCCATTTCTTCCACAACACCATCTACTCCAAGGTCTACAAGGACCCGCAGCGGCGCCAGCCGATCCCCACGCCGAAGCTGTTGCAGCGGAACCCGGAGACGCGCCTGATCATCGTGGGCGACGCCTCCATGGCGCCCGAGGAGCTGCTCTACCCCGGCGGCTCCATCTCCTACTGGGACGACGACGCCGAGCCCAGCCTCCGCTGGCTCGAGCAGCTCCGCGACCGTTTCCGCCACTCCGTCTGGCTCAATCCCATCCCCAAGGAGAACTGGCCGGACGCCTACGGACGCACCACGATCCGCCGGATCGGCGAGGTCTTCCGCATGGAAGACCTCACCCTGGGCGGCATCAAGCGGGCGGTGGAGTGGTTGAACCGGGGGTAGCCGTCACCCTCCCACCACCTGCCGCACCGCCTCCGCGATCACCCCCGGCTCCACCTCCTCCAGCTCGTAGCTGACGTTCGCGATCGGCTTGTTCACCTGGAGGATACGCTTGAGGTCGATGGGCGTGCCCTCCACCACGACGTCGGCCGGCGTGGCGTTGATGGTGGCTTCCAGGTCGCGCACCTGGTGGTCGCCGTAGCCCATGGCGGGCAGGATCTTGCGGGCGTTGGGATACTTCTCGTAGGTCGCCTTGATGGAACCCACGGCATAGGGCGTGACGTCCACGATCTCCGCCGCCCCCGCCTGCTCGGCGGCGAACCAGCCGGCGCCGTAGGTCATGCCGCCGTGGGTCAAGGTGGGGCCGTCCTCCACCACGATGGCCCGCTTGCCGTGGATCAGCTCGGGCTGGTCCACGCGGATCACCGAGCGGCACTGGATCGCCCGCGCTTTCGGGTTGTGACGGCGGCAGCTCTCCAGGACCGCCTCGACGTTCTTCGGGTCCGCCGTGTTCACCTTGTTGACGATCAGCAGGTCCGCCATCCGCAGGTTGGTCTCGCCGGGGTAGTAGCTCGTCTCGTGGCCGGGCCGGTGGGCGTCGAGGAGCGTGATGTGGAGGTCCGGCTGGTAGAACGGCGTGTCGTTGTTGCCGCCGTCCCAGAGGATGACCTCCGCTTCCTGCTCGGCCTGGCGGAGGATCTTCTCGTAGTCCACGCCGGCGTAGACCACGAAGCCGTTGTCGATGTGCGGTTCGTACTCCTCCCGCTCCTCGATGGTGGTCTCGTAGCGGTCGAGGTCCTCGTAGGCGGCGAAGCGCTGGGCGATCTGCTTCGTCAGGTCGCCGTAGGGCATGGGATGGCGCACGGCCACCACCTTCTTGCCGAGGTCGCGCAGGATGCGCGAGATGTAGCGCGTGGTCTGCGATTTCCCCACGCCGGTGCGGACGGCCGTGATGGCGATCACCGGCTTCGAGGAGCGCAGCATGGTGCGGGTGGCCGAGCAGACGCCGAAGTGCGCGCCCCAGCCCACCACGGCGCTCCCCTTGTGCATCAGATCGAGATAGGAGACGTCGGAGTAGGAGAACCAGACCTCGTCCACGCCGTGGTCCTTGATGATCGATTCCAGCTCACCTTCGGCGCGGATGGGGATGCCCTGGGGATAGAGAGCTCCCGCCAGCTCGGGCGGATAGGTGCGGCCTTCGATGTCCGGGATCTGCGCGGCCGTGAAGGCGACGACTTCGTAGGATTCGTCGGCGCGGAACAGGGTGTTGAAATTGTGGAAGTCCCTCCCCGCCGCTCCCATGATGACGACTTTCCTGCGTCCCATGCGGCCCTCCTCTCAGTTGGACCGCAGCCAGGATAGCGCCGCGAGCGGCGGCAGGCCCAACCCCAAAGGATGGGTTTCCGTATCTCCTGGTATGGCTCCAGGCGGCCACCTCCGTTACAGGTGTATGCTTCTCCATACGCTCCCGTGGAAGCGACAGGACCACCCAGGCCCGCGTAGAAATCCTTGATGTGCTTTCTTTGCTTGAGCTTGCGCGTCTCTCCGGCGGTCCGCCGCCGCCCGGCACCGGCCTTGCCCTCCAGATCGATGTACCAGTCTGGAGGGGAACGCCCGTGAAGCTTGCGCCGTCGCCGTACCGCGTCATCCTGTGCCTCGTCCTGCTCTCCCTGATCGCGCTTCCTGTCCTCGCCCAGGAGGAGCCCGCGCCGGAGCCCGCCCGCTTCCTGATCGAAAAGATCACGGTCCAGGGCCCCAAGGCGGCGCCGGCCAACATCGTCCGGGCGGAGACTCTGCTGAAGGAAGGCGAGTCGTACACCGAAGATCAGCTCCGGCAGGCGGTCTACCGCATCCACCGCCTGCCGTTCGTGCTCGTCGCCAGCTTCTCCCTGCGCAAGGGAAGTGAGCGCGGGGCCTACGAGCTCCTGATCGAGGTCGAGCCGGCCCGGTGGTTCTTCTACGACCACTGGATGCGGGGGTTCCAGTTCGACGAGCCCCTGGACCTCGACGCCACCTTCCAGCGCGAGCTCGACTCCAGCTTCGACCTGGGAGGACTGGTCGGCGCCCGGCTGTTCGTGGGCCGCTCCGGCGTCGTCTTCGCCGCCCTGGACAGCGAAGAGGGGGGCCAGATCGGTTTCACGCAGTACGACCTCCTCGGGCGCGGCATCATCGCCAGCGCCGGCGCCTCGCGAAACCTGTGCTGTCTCCAGGAAGTCCTGCCCCTCGGCCTCGATCCGACCTTCGCTTCCTGGACCTACGAGGAATCCACCAGGCTCTCCGTGGGCCTGTCGATCCCCCTGGGCGGCCGGCAATCCATCCAGGTCGCCCTCAGCGAGCGGCGGGGCGAAGCGCTCGACCGCGACCCGGTCTTCCTGACCCGCGACTTCTCCGGCTTCACCCTGGAGAACGGCGATCTGGAGCATCGCCGGGCGGAGGCGAAATGGGTCTACGACACGAGCGACGATCCGCTCTTCCCCACCCGCGGAGTCAGCGCCTCGGCGGGCCTGGAAGCCTCTCATTTCGAGGCCGGCAACCTCCGGGCGTTCAGGTTCTCCGGCCCCGAGGAGGAAGTGCGCAACCTGCCCGCCTATGAAGCCGAGCAGGTGGTGGCCGCCGTCTCCGGCATCCGCCACTGGTCGGTCACGCCGCGGCAGACGGTCTCGGTCACCGGCCGGCTCGCCGTCGGGCAATCCCGCATCGAGAACCTGCTGGTGGACGACAACGTCCGGCCCGCCACGAATCTCGACCTCTACAGCGGCTCGGTGGGCGTCCAGCACGCGGTGACGGTCTACCGGTCGCGGGAGGCCGGCAACGCCAGCGACCTGCGCCTGGAGTCCGGCGTCGAAGTCGGCGAGGAGAGGGTCGACCCGGCCTTCGCCGTCGATCCCCTGGAGCGCCTGCAGATCTGGACCGGGCTCGTCTTCCGCCATCCGTGGGGACGCATACGGCTGATGCTGTCGTACCTGGACGTCGGGGAGGTCTTCCGGTGAGGCCCCCCGCGCGATGTGCGCTCCTCCTGATGTTGTTGCTGCTGGCCGTTCCCCTGCGGGCTGTGCAGGCGCCGTCGATCGAGTGGAGCGGGGGCGGCCTGCTGCTGGCGCGCCTGCCCCCGGTCCTGAACGAACCGGAGGTCCGCAAACAGCTCGGCACGGGCCTCACCACGAGCTTCGTGTTCCAGTTGACCGCGCGGGGACCCGCCAACGCGAAGATCCGCGGCGGCGCGCGGGTGGACATCCGCTACGAGCTCTGGGACGAGGTCTATCTGGTGACCTGGGCCGACGTCCACGGCCGGGCCGGACGGCGGACGTTCCCTTCGTTCGAACGGTTGGCCGAGTGGTGGCGGGACGCGCGGATCATGGCGCTGCCAGCCTCCTCGGCGATGACCGCGAAGCCGGTCGAGATCCGTCTGCGGATCATCCCTTTCTCCCAGTCCGAGCAGCTCGACGCCCAACGCTGGTTCTCCCAGGCGCTCTCCGCCGAGAAATCGGGCACCGCCGGCGCGCTCAACGAGGCCGCTGAAGACCGGTCCGAGTCCTTCGGCCAGGTGCTCAACCTGCTGATGGCCACCTCCATCGGCCGGCCCGCCCTGCTCGAATACCAGTGGAAAATCCCCCTTCCCGCGAGACCGAAGAAATGAACCTCCGCTCCGCCGCCGCAACCCTCTGTGGACTGCTCCTCGCCGCCGCCGCCGTGCTCTGGCTCTTCGACCGCCAGATCTCCCGTCCCTGGTTCCGCCTCGGCGTGCAGCCGGAGATCGTCTCCGCCCTGGAAGGCTCGATGACCGATCTCAAAGCCCTGGCCCGCTTCGATCCGGCGCGGCGGAACGACTACCGGCGGCGCTTCGAGGAGACCCAGACGCTGGTCAACCGCCTGCGCATCCTGGAGCACAATCGCGAGGGCATCGCGCAGCGGTGGGCGACGATCCTGCTGGCGTCCGTGATCGGCGTCCTGGTCCTCGCCGGCGGCGTGGAGCTGGCGCGGCAGAGCCGGCTGGACACGCGGCTGGAACGGCTGCGGATGGCGCTGGCGGCGCTCTCGGCCGGGCAGATGGACCTGGAGATCGGCGACCGCCGGCGCGACACCGTCGGCAGGATCGCCGGCATGATCGAGGAGACCTCCCGCGCCATGGCGCGCGACCGCAAGCGGCTGGCCTCCCTCAAGAACCTCTCCGTCTGGCAGGAGACCGCGCGCCGCCACGCGCACGAGATGCGGACCCCTCTCACCGCCGCCCGCCTGGAGCTCTCCCGCCTCCAGCGCCTCCTCCCCGACGAGGGATTCGAAGAGGCGCGGCAGGTGGCGTCGAGCGTCGGCGAGGAGCTGGAGCGGCTGGGGAAGTTCACCCAGCAGTTCACCTCCTTCGCGCGGCTGCCCCAGCCCCGGCCACAGGTGCACGACCTGGGCGCCGTGGTGGCGGAGTTCGCGGAGACCTTCGCCACGGCCTGGTCCAACCTGGAGATCCGCCACGAGCGGCCGTCCCACCCCTTGCCCGCGGCGCTCGACCGCGACATGCTCCGGCAGGTGCTGGTGAACCTCTGCGACAACAGCTCGCTCGCCATCCGCTCCCTCGGCGAGGGCCGCGGCACGGTGACCCTGCGGGCGGGCGAGGCCGGCGGCAACGTCCTTCTCGACGTGACGGACGATGGCCCCGGCATCCCCGAGGAAATCCGCGGCCGGGTCTTCGAGCCCTACGTCACCACCCGCAAGGTGGGCGAAGGCATGGGCCTGGGGCTCGCCATCTGCAAGAAGATCCTTCTGGATCATGACGGCGACCTGGAGGTGCTGGCGAGCTCCGGGGCGGGGACCACCTTCCGCCTCACCTTCCCCCGCCAGCGCGAGGAGGCCGCCGCGTGAGCCGGCTGTTGATCGTCGAGGACGACGAAAAGATCCGCGCCAGCCTCCTCCTCCAACTCCGCGAGGAGGGCTACGCGCCGCAGGCCCTCTCTTCCGCCGAAGAGGCTTCGGCCTACTTGGAAGACCCCAAGGCCGCTCTCCCCGATCTCCTGCTCCTGGACGTCCGCCTGCGCGGCATGAGCGGCGTGGATCTGGTGCGCCGTCTGGTGGAAGCCAAACGCCTGCCGCCCACCATCATCATCTCGGGCGAGGCGTCGATCAGCGAGACCGTCGAAGCCTTGCGGCTGGGCATCCACGACTTCATCGAGAAGCCCTTCAGCCGCGAGCGCCTTCTCCAATCTATCCGCAACGCCCTGGAGCACCAGGCGCTGAAGCGGGAGGTGGCCACCCTGCGGGCCGATCTCCGGGGTGAGTCGGAGATCCTGGGCTCCTCGCCCGCCATCGAGGAGCTGCGGCGGAAGATCGAGCGCGCCGCCGCCACGGACGCCCGCATGCTGATCGTGGGCGAGAGCGGCACGGGCAAGGAGCTGGTGGCGAGCGCCCTGCACCGGCTGAGCGCGCGGAGCCAGAAACCCTTCATCAAGATCAACTGCGCGGCCATCCCCCACCACCTGGTGGAGGACGAGCTGTTCGGTCATGCCAAGGGAGCCTTCACCGACGCCAAGGCCGCCAAGCCCGGCCTCTTCGAGGAGGCGGACGGCGGCACGCTGTTCCTCGACGAAATCGGGGACATGGACCTGACGGTGCAGTCGCGCCTGCTGCGGGTGCTGGAGGACGGCCTGGTGCGCCGGGTGGGCGAGACGCGCGACCGGCAGGTGGACGTGCGGGTGCTGGCGGCCACGCACCGGCGCCTGGAGGAGGAGGTGAAGGCCGGCCGTTTCCGGGAGGACCTCTACTTCCGCCTCGCCCACCTGCCGCTCCAGGTGCCGTCGCTGCGCGAAAGGCCACGGGACGTCCGCCTCCTCTTCGACTATTTCCTGGACCGTTTCAGCCGCCAGCACCGGACGCGCCCGCGCAAGGCCGTGCCGGAGCTGTACGACTGTCTGGAGCGTTACGCCTGGCCGGGGAACGTGCGGGAGTTGCGGAACCTGGCCGAGCGCCTGGTGGTCTTCGGCGCCGATCCGCTGACGCCGGACCAGTTGCCGTCGAGCTTCCTGGAGCCCGTGGAAGGTCCCGAGACGGGCCTCCTCCTCTCCTCCACCACCCTGCCCATCGTGCCCCTGCGGGACTTCAAGGCCCAGTGCGAGCGCGAGTACATCGAAAGCGTCCTCCGCCGCCTGCGCTGGAACTTCGCCGCCACCGCCCGCTCGCTGGACGTGCAGCGGACCTATCTGCATCAGAAGGTGAAGGTGCTGGGGATCCGGCGGCCGGGGGCGGGCGGGGAGGAGGAGGGGGACTGAGCTTGAGGTAGACTAAGGACGGGTTCGGCCACAGGGTCGCCCAAGCGCCATGAAGCCGACCTTCGAGTGGGATGAAAAGAAGGCGATCGCCAACCTCCGCAAGCACCGGGTTTCTTTCGACTAGGCACGGACCGTTTTTGGCGATCCACTGTCGATCACGCTCTCCGACCCCGACCACTCGGATGAAGAACATCGTTACATCGACATCGGGCGCTCGGCCCAGGGACGTATTCTGGTCGTCGTCTATACCGAGCGCCGATCCAGGATCATTCGTCTGATCAGCTCCCGACGCGCAACGCAATGGGAGAGAAGGATTTATGAAGAAGGCTTCCAGTAAGAGCACACCGACCGAGGTCGACGATATGCGGCCCGAGTACGACTTCCGCGGCGGAATCCGGGGAAAGCACGCGGAGGCTTATCGGCAAGGACATACCGTAAGAATCCATAGAATGGACGGAACTACGACAGTCCAGCATTTCACGCTCGAAGAGGGGGCTGTCATACTGGAACCGGATGTCCAGAGATATTTTCCAGATTCCGAGTCGGTCAATCAGGCTCTTCGCGGGCTGATTGAGTTGATTCCGAAGAAACGCCGATCCCGAGCTCGGTGACTCTGGCCAACCTGCTCGCGGCTTCCACATCCCCGGCTCGAAGCGCCTTACGGACAGAGTCCAGCTTCTTGGCCTCTTCCAGGGGCAGGTAGGGCGCCCACTCCTCGTCCGACTCGATCAGCTCGACATCGACTTCAGCGACGAGCTGTCCTTCGCGGAGGAGCTTGGTCTGTCGTCGGGTGTTCATCGGTTGAGGGATCTTATACCGTAAGGGTATACCGGCGGCTGCTTGAGGAGGATTCAGAAGGGCATGGCCGGTTGGAGCGTCCTGCCCTTCGAGACCTCACCCTCGGTCCCTCTCCCATCTCCCTGCCGCCCGCCCCCGGGAGAGGGAGGGCCCTACGATTGAGGTCTTCTTGAGATCGGCAAGACGCTTCCTCATCGTTCCCCCTCTCCCGGGTGGCGGGCGGGGAGTGGGAGAGGGGGCCAGGGGGTGAGGTCTCGGAGGGCAAGCCGCCGAGAAGCCGTCATAATACCCGCCCATGGACGAAGAAACCCTGGTCGCGATCCTGATCCCGCTGGCGTTCCTGGTGGGATTTCCCCTGATCTGGATCGGAGTCTGTTTGCTGTCGTCGGTTCTCAGCGGCTGGCGGAGCCTCGCTTCAAGGTACCGTGCCACCACGCCTCCAGCCGGCCAGAGGATCTCCGCGCGGTTCGCTTTATTCGGGTTCGCCCGCTACCGCGGCATCGTCACGGCCCACGTCTCTCCCGAAGGCCTGCGCCTGAGCGTCCTGAAGATCTTCCCGGGGCACGTTCCCCTGTTCTTCCCCTGGAGCGACCTCCACGACATCCGCGCCTTTCAGCCGCGGAACGGACCGCCGGGAGCGAGCTTCCGCGTCGGCCCGGTCTCCGACCAGGACTCGAGGACGATCTACCTCCCGGCGGCGGTCTTCGAGCAACCGGAAGTCCCGTCCGCGATCCGGGCCGCGGTCTCGCCCCAGGCCCGGACAGCCTGAGGCGAGGGCGGCTTCCGATGTAGATCCTAGAAGCAGGTCGCCGAAATCACGTTGTAGTCACAGTCGAGCTGCACGCTGCCGATGAGGATGCCGAACGGCGGGCACTCCTCGTTGGGATTGCAGCGGACCCGCGCGATGGCGAGCACGGAAATGCCGAACTCCGGACACTCGCAAAGGGCGGTCACTTCGACGTCGACGTTGGGACCGATCGCGGCCGCGATGCACTGCCCCAACTGGCTGCGGCCGATGCCCGCGGCGCGCTCCTCGCTGCAGACGGGACCCTGGGCAATGGCCGGAACGGTGAACAAGGTCACCAGAAGCAACATGGAAAGGATCTTTTTCATGTCGTTTCCTCCTGGCCACCATCATATCGCCGCCGGGACGCCTGGGAGAGGAGACGGGCGATCCAGCGGGTGTTCGGGAAATGGTCGGCCGCGATGACGAGGCCGATGGTGATCGGCACGCCCAGGAAGGCTCCCGGGATCCCCCAGATCCAGCCCCAGAAGGTGATGGAGATCAGGACCACCACCGGCGACAGCTTGAGGAAGCGGCCCTTGAGCAGGGGATCGATGTAGTTGCCGCAGATCAACTGGAGCGCGGCCATCCCGAGGCAGACGAGCAGAGCCCGGCTCAGGTTGTCGAACTGCACCAGGGCGAACAGGCTCGGAGGAACGACCGCGATGACCGAGCCGACCGTCGGGACGTAGTTGAGCAGGAACGCCAGCAGGCCCCAGACGAAGGCGAAGTCCAGCCCCACCAGCAGGGCGAAGAGGAAGACCACCACGCCCTGGATCAGCGCGGTGAGGGTGAACACCCGCAGATACTGCATGTAGCGCTCGCAGAGCGCGCGGCTCGTCTCGATCAGCTCGGCGCCGTGGCGCGGCTGGCGGAAGGCCCCCCGCGTCCTGTCCTTGAAGTCGTGGACCTCGTACAGACCGAGGATCACGAAGGCGGCGATCAGCAGGGCGAGACTGATCGACGAGCCCGCGACCTTCAGGCCGGAGATCACCAGGCCCTGCGCGGAGGAGCCCTGCCCGCCCTGACCGGCGCCGGGCAGGGAGATGCCATAGTCGCGCGCCCGCTCCTGGACCTGCGCGTAGACCGCCTTCACCTTGCCGGAATACTGGGGCGCCCGTTCGGCGATGAGCCGTCCGCTCCAGACCAGGGAGCCCACGAAGGCGGCGAAGATCAGCAGCATCGTGAGGACGGTCAGGAGGAAGGCCGCCTTGCGCGGCAGCCGCCGCTCCAGGCGCTCCTGGAGCGGCCAGCCGAGGGCGATCAGGAACAGGGAGAGCCCGAGCGGCATGGTCACCACGGCGCTCCACTTGAGGAAGGCGAGGACCAGGACGGCGGCGATTACGGCCAGGAGACGGGCGCGGGTGCGGCCGGGAACCTTCTCCGGCTCAGGCTCCCGCTCCTCCGCCCTCGCGAGCTTCCCGTCCATGCCGGACGGCAGGTGCAACGGCTGTGCCGCCCGGACCTTCAGGCCCGGGCGGCGGGGTCGAGGATCAGTCGCGGGCCAGGATCTCGCCGCGGGCGTTGACCAGCGCCCGGCGGGGCTTCTTGTCCTTGGGGAGCTTGACGGTGAGGTTCACCTGCGAGCTGGACTCCCCGACCAGGGGAAGCTGACTCACCCGGGCGGTTTCGGTCTTGCTCAGCTCCACGTAGATCGGGACCAGGGCGCGGAAATCCTTGGAGACGCCCTCCTGGCGGATGGTGCCGGTGATCACGGCCTCGTCGCCCGAGGTCTTGATCTTGAGGTCGCTCACGTAGCGGGGCACCTCGTAGCCGTAGACCCACTGGTTGAAGAACCAGTCCATCTTGCCGTCGCCGGTCGCGTTCATGGCCGGCACCATGTGCTTCTCGACGATCTTCTGGAAGTCGGCGGTGGAGGCGAACTTGCCGCCGTAGGTGGACGTGAAGTCCCACATCATCTCCTTGAACTTCAGGTCCGGGTCCTGGGCGGTCTGGTCGTACATCATCATGCGCAGCATGTGGAGGATGTAGCCGCCCTTCGGATAGGCCAGCAGCCGGTAGGCGGCCGGGTTCCGCGGGGTGGAGACGCGGTAGCCCTGGGTGACCGGTCCGGCCTCCCAGGCGCCCGTGGCATTGCCGGGGAAGACGTTCAGGATCTCCTTGCGCCTCTCGCTCCAGAAGCGGTCGTACGCTCCCCAGTTCCGGGTGTGCTGCAGGACGAGGGCGGCGGAGAACTCCGAAAAACCCTCCTCGATCCACTGGTCCCGGTAGGTGGCGGCGCCCACCCGGTGGCCCCACCACTGGTGGGCGAACTCGTGAGGCGTCACGGCGTCGACGAAATCCTTGGACCCGGCTCCCATGCCCAGACGCTGCCGCTGCGTGCCGTCCATGAAGGAGATGTAAGGAAGGAAGATCAGCGACGGCCAGGACTGGCCGAAGCCGAAGTCCGACTGCTGGGTGATGGCGACGTGCGACTGCGGCAGCTTGCCGAAGTAGGCGGTGAAGAGCCGCGCCGAGTTGAGGCCGTCCGCGATGGCGGCCTCCGCCAGCTTGGCCGTGTTCATCGTGCCCAGGCTCTCGTTGGGAGCGGCGTTGTCCGTCTCGAAGCCTTCCCAGGAGGCGCTCTGGAAGTCCTCATTTCTCATCGCGGAGTTGATCTCGCGGATGACGTCGGGGGTCCCGGGGTTGGTGTAGACCTCCACGGACAGCTTGCTGACCTCGTCTGTTTTTTCAAACTTCTTGAACTTGCCGTAGTTGAACCCGGCGAC
This sequence comes from Thermoanaerobaculia bacterium, assembly GCA_036376245.1. GTDB lineage: Bacteria > Acidobacteriota > Thermoanaerobaculia > Multivoradales > UBA5704 > DATARR01. The sequence continues at coordinate 51,671 of DASVAS010000003.1, forward strand.
CTGGACAGGGTGCTCCGTCTTCCACTTCGAGATGCTCTGCGTGCCTTCGTCCCGTTTCTCGAGCTGACGGCCCACCGAGATGATCTCGTTGCCCACCGGCACCCGGTACGTGAGGTCGAACATGGCCTGGTCGGTGAAGATCCCCAGGTTCGGGTACCAGCTCTCCCGGGCGCGCACGTAGTAGTTCTTGTCGCCGCCGTCCTGCAGGACCTTGTCCCCCTTGTAGGAGATCTTCAGCCGCACGGTGGCTCCCTTGGCCAGAGGTTCGGGAAAGATCACCGCCAGGTCCGAGTCCTCTTTCTTCTCCTCCTGGACGAACGCGGCCGGTTTCCACTCCGGCTCGGCCCCCGCGGTCTCCAGGGCGTAGGAAGCCTCCTGGACGCGCAGGTTCTCGGTCAGAAAAGCCGGCAGGAGCCGCAGATTGGGCACCAGGGGCTGGAAGCGGACGATCGTCGTGCCCGCGAGGTCCTCGTTACCCTGGATGTTGGTGTCCACCGTGTACTCCAGGGCGTCCGTGAGGACCTTCTCGGGGATCGCGCGCTTGCGGTCCACCTCGCCTTTCTGGTCACAGTGGTACCAGTAGCCGCCGCGGTTCGGGTCGAAGACGACGAAGAGCGTGTCCTCGCCGCCGAGACGGAAGCCGACGCGCAGGGCTTCGGCGCCGTTGGGGTCCACGGCCGCCAGGGCCGGCGGGTACTTCTTGCCGTCGATGAACGCCATGAACACGCCGCTGGTCAGGTTGGGCTGGTTCAGGAGGTCCTGAAGGACGCGGAGATGGAAGTTGGTCCGGTAGTCCTTCTTCTGCCGCTTGAGATAGACCTCGTACGCCGAGGCGGCGCGGGCGTCCGGAGATCCGGTCTGCATCGGCGCGTGGATCTCGATCTCCTGGGCGGTGTCGTCCCCGAACAGCAGGACGAGCTGGTCGAAGTCGTCGGTCAGCGTCTCGAAGGTCTTCGGGTCCGCGCCGGAGGACAGGGCGAGCTGCCGCCGCTCGCTCTCCTTGGCGGGACTCAGGCGGTAGCTGCCCTTGCCCACGAACACCGCCCCCCAGGTCCGCCCCTGGACCGGCGCCAGGAAGTGGAAGGCCCCGGAGTCGAACTGGAAGCGGTAGACGTCCCGCTCCAGGACCAGGTTGTTGACCGGCACCGTCCGGCCGTCCGGCCGGGCGTTCCGGATCGCCGTATAGGCCGGATCCGGGGTGGCGGCGGAGGCGGCCAGGGGCAGGAACAGGAGAACGGCTATACAGAGCCGGAGACACAGATGGCGTTGGGTGGACATAGGGGTGCTCCTCGGGTAGATGTCGGCCAATCTTATGACCTGCTCCAACATCGGTCAAGGCGAGCCGGGTCAGAGACTTGCCCCGTGGTAGGATCGAGCCGGACAGCGTCTCCATGACACCCCGCATCCGCCAGATCCAGATCCAGGGCTTCAAGAGCATCGACCGCGCGGTGGTCGACCTGGAGCCGTTCACGGTTCTGGTCGGGCTCAACGGTACGGGGAAGAGCAACTTCCTGGAGGTGCTGGAGTTCGTGCGGGATTGTCTTACGATGCCCGTCTCCGATGCCGTTCTGAATCATGGAAGGATCTTCCCTTTCTGGCTGAACAATGATCGCTGCGGCGTCAGACTCTTGATCGAAATCTCGGAAAACGTTGTGGCTGATTATGCATTTTTGATCGAGGGAGGACTTCTAGGAGAGTATCGGGTTGCTCATGAGCGTTGCCTGATGCGAGTGTTGAATGAGGAGACAGGTTTCGAGACCTTGAATGGAAGCTTCGTTCGTGAGATTCCTGGAATCCGCCCTCAACTGGCCTCCGATAGACTCGCGCTCTTCGCTGCCTCAGCCATAGATGACTTCAGGTCGCTCTATGATTTCCTCAACTCGATGAGCTTCTATGACATCGATCCATACAGCATCGGTACATTGATAGATTCCGGTCCCGCCGAGTTCCTGCAGCCGAGTGGCAGGAACGCTGCCGCAGTCTTGAAGGCTCTCCAGGAACTTGCTCCAGAATCCCATTCCAAGATCGAGAGGCTACTCAGTCAGGTTGTGGACGGGATCCAGAAAGTGACCGCTCGCGAGGTAAACCAGCATCTCTTTGTTGATTTTCAGAAGGACATTGGCCTTGATCGTACGAGTCATCAATTCGCTGCCGATATGTCCGACGGTACCCTCCGCATCCTCGGACTCCTCCTGGCGGTCTACCAACTGAAGCGTCCGACCGTCCTCGCCTTCGAGGAACCCGAAGCGACCATCCACCCCGGAGCCGCGGAGCTGGTGACTCAGGTGCTCATGGACGCCGCGCAGGACCGGCAGGTCCTCATCACCACCCACAGCCCCGACGTCCTCGATTCCAAGGACCTTCGGGATGAACAGATCCGCGTCGTGACCATGGAGCGGGGCCGGACCATCATCGCGCCCCTCGCCCAGTCCAGCCGTCAGGCCATCCGCGAGCACCTCTACACCCCGGGCGAACTCCTGAGGATCGGCGAGCTCTGGCAGGACGTCGAAGCCGCCAAGGCAGCCTCCGAACGCCTGGACCTGTTCCCCGAGCCAGCGTCCACCCCTTCATGAGCCGCGCGATCCTGCCGGTCGTCGAAGGCTACTCTGAAGTCGAGGCGGTCCCGGTGCTGCTCCGTCGGCTGCTGGGACGGCTCGGACAACCCGAGGTCCAGGTCGCCCACCCCTTCCGGGTATCGCGGACAAAGATGGTCCGGCCGGGGGAGATCGAGCGCGCTGTCCAGCAGGGTATACGGAGCCGTACCGGAATTGTTGGGGTCCTGGTGATCCTCGATGCGGATGACGATGACCCGGAGAGCCTCGAGACCTCTCTGCTCCATCGCTGCCGCCAGGCGATCCACCTTCCCGTGGGGATCGTGGCGGCCCGGAGAGAGCTCGAAGCCTGGTTTCTGGGCAGCAAGGACTCCCTCCGGGGCGTCTGCGGCATTCGCGAGATCGCCAACGCGCCGGACGGCCCCGAGGCCATCCGCGGCGCCAAGGAGCGCCTGACCCGCAACATGGACGGAAACCGGCGCTATCTGGAAGTCGACGACCAGCCGGTCATGGCCGCCCGGATGGACCTCGATCTCGCGCTCCAGCGCTGCCTCTCCTTCCGCAGGCTGGCGGAAGAGCTGGAAAAGATCCTCATGGGCTCTCCCTAGCGCTCCGGGCTCACCGCCAACCTTCCGGGGCGTCCGCGAGGCCTCAAAAACGCTCAAAAAGCTTCCGCGACCGTTTATAAGCGATAGAAATCGTTTTTTAGCTTCCGCCGCCGTTTTTAACGCTCCGGCGTCGCTTTTAATGCTCCGGCGGGGTTTTTAACGGTCCGCTAGAGTTTTTAATGCTCTGCCAGAGTTTTTAACGGTCCGGCGGGGTTTTTAACGCTCCGGCGCCGTTTTTCGGCTTCCGCCACAGTTTTTCAGACTCTGCGGGCGTCGCGGAAGCTTACAGGCGCGGCCTCTCCCCCATCCTCTTCAGGTCCGCCTCCGCGGCGACGTATCCGAAGGCGGGCCAGTTTCCACCGGCCAAGACCTGGCGGAACGCCTTCGCGGCTTCGTCCCTACGGCCGTTGTAGAGATGCCAGTTGCCGATCCCGTAGCCCAGGGTCGGCGGATCGAGGTCGCCCGCGGCGTCCTTGAGCAGATCTTCCGCCGGCAGCTCCCCCTGGATCATCCGCAGGAGCCGGAAGTAGCCCTCGTTCTCGATGATCTCCAGGTCGGGACGGATCGGCGCCAGCACCGCCCGCGCCTCGTCCTCCTGGTCCAGACGGCGGAGGGTCGAGTAGAGCCAGTAGGTGGTGGCCACCAGCATGTCCGGGTTGTTCGAGACCTTCAGGCACTCCCGGTAGGCCTCCAGCGCCTTGCCGAAATCCCCTTTCAGGTAGTGGGCGAGCCCGAGGTGGTACCAGATGTTCGACTGCAGCGTGCTGGTGGGGATGTTGCGGGCGTTGGGCAGGCCGTCCGGCTCGACCTCGTCCGGCTTGCCCTGGATCAGCCGGGCGGCCGTCGCCAGATCCTCGATGGCGTTGTCGAATTCGCGCACGGTGATGTAGCGGTGGCCCCGGTGGCGATAAAACCGGGCGTCCTGCGGAAACTTCAGGACGCCCCGGGAAAAGACTCCGATGGCCTCCCGGTACCGCCCCAGATAGGCCGTGCGCCGGCCGAGCCAGATCAGGGCGTCGGGATCGTCCGGCGCCGCCTCCATGGCCGCCCGGGCCTCGGCGAGCTGAGCTTCGCGGCGGGCGCGCACGTCCGCCGGCAGCGCCGCCGATACGAGAGGCTCGCCGAAGAGGGAAGTGGCTTCGGTGTCGGCGGGGAAGGCCGGCCTGGGAGCAGGGGCGGGGGCCTGCGCGGCGCAGGCCCCGAGCAGGAGACAGCTACAGAGGATCAGGGATCGCATAGGCCCGGGATTGTACCGCTCGTCCGTGTTTTCCTAGACGATCTCATAGCTCCACCCGTATATAGGCAGCACTCCAACTTTCGCACCTGGGAGAATGCTCACGATGAAATGGAGTCCGCCGCTGTCCCTTCTTGTCTCGACGCTCCTCCTCCTGACGTCCTCGGGGATGGCGGGAGCTCAATCCACTCCGCCTCCCAAGCCCCAGCCCCAGATTGCTTTCGAAGCGGCGGCCGTGGTGGCGACCGGCCTGACGCCGGGCGAGAAGGTCGTCTGGCTGGGCGTCGAGCGCCTGGTGGACGCCGGCCTCTCGGCCGAGATCGTCCGGACGACCCCTTCGGCCGGCCGGGAACCATCCAGCCGCCGGACGGCTCCGCGCACAACGTGAAACTGGACTATCGCGGCGCCCGGCAGGTGGAGCGCACCGTCAAGGTCGCCACCGCCGCGGGCGTCGAGTCCGACGCCCTCACCACCGAGGTCTACGACCGCCACGGCCGCCTGCTCTCCGTGACCGAGCCTTCCGGAGACGCCAACGCCAACGTCGCCACGAGCTACGGCTACGACGTGGGGAACCGCCTGACCTCGGTCTCGACCACGGCGTACGTGCCGGGCACGGGCAACGTCACCCAGAGCCGGAGCTTCAGCTACGACCGGGCGGGCCTGCTCCAGTCCGAGACCCATCCCGAGCTGGGGGCGAGCGGCAACGGCTCGACCAGCTATCCCCGCTATGACTCCCGGGGTCACCTGCTGCGGCGGATCGACGGCGGCAACGACCTGACCTTCGTCTACGACGGCGCCGAGCGGCTGACCCTCGTCCGCGAGACCTCGGGAGGCCAGCGGACCCTGAAGTCCTTCACCTACGCCGGCGCCAACGCCACCTTCACGGACCCGGTCACGGGCGCGATCTGCACGGACAACCGGAAGGGCAGGCTTCTCCGGCAGTCCCGCTTCAACTACGTGACCATCTTCGGCTCGCCCTACACGGTGGAGCTGCGCGAGGGCATGACCTACTGCGGGCGGGACGGCCGCCTCTCCCGGCGGACCCTGGACAACTACGTCAACGGCGCCGCGACCCCGAGCGAGTCCTTCGTCCTGCCCGCCATCACCTACGACGCCCTGGGCAACGTGACCTCCCTGGGATATCCGGAGTGCACCCACGCGGCCTGCGGGGCTCCCTCGCCGCGCACCGTGACCTTCTCCTACTCGGAAGACCTGCTGACGGCGGTGGGAACGCCCGCCAACGCCGGCCAGTACGCCGGCTCGCTCACCTATCACCCCAACCTGATGGTGAGCCAGGTGGTCCACGCCAACGCCCTGACGGACACCTACGCCAACGATCCCAACCTGATGCGCCGCCCGGCCTCGATCGCCGTGACCACCTCGGGGGGAGCGGTGCGCTGGTCCACGGGGGCCTACGCGTACGACGGCGCCGGCAACGTCAAGACGATCGGCACCCACGCCTTCACCTATGACAAGGTGAGCCGTCTGAAGTCGGCCAACCTCTATCTGGAGCCCAACGGCTCGACGAATCTGCGCAGCCAGACCTTCACCTACGACGCCTTCGGCAACCTCCTCGCGATCGGGGGCCACGCCGGCCGCAACACGCCCACCACGCCCGGCACGAACCGCCTCGCCCTGGCGTCCTACGACGCCTCGGGCAACGTCACGAGTTGGAACGGCAACGCCTACGCCTACGATCCGTTCAACCTGATGTGGAATTACCGGACGGGCTCGGACGAGTGGGTCTACCTCTACACCGCGGACGACGAGAGAGCCTGGTCCTACAAGACCGACAACACCTCCCTCTGGGCTCTGAGGGGACTCGATAACAAGGTCCTGCGGGAGTACACGACCAACGGCGCCTGGTCCGTGGCCTCGGACTACATCCACCGCGACGGCGCCCTCCTGGCCGCCGAGACCCCGCAGGGCCTCCGCCACTTCCACCTGGACCACCTGGGCACCCCGCGTCTGATCTCGGACGGCCTGGGCCAGCAGAAGGCGTACCACGTCTACTACCCCTACGGCGACGAAGCGACCGCCTTCAACCAGGACACCATCCGCGCCAAGTTCACGGGACACGAAAGGGATTTGAACAACTCCGCCGGGGCGGGGGATGACCTGGATTACATGCATGCTCGGTTTTATGGGCCGTTGGTGGGGCGGTTTATGAGCATGGACACCGTCCAAGGCAAGTCGAAGGTCCCGCAGACCTGGAACCGGTATACCTACACGTTGAGCAATCCGCTGAAGTTCATTGACTCGGACGGCAAGTTCGTCGACATCGTGCTCGATGTGGGCTTCATTGCCTATGACCTATACGACATCGGCCGAAGTCTGTATCGAGGCGAGGGAGTCAGTAAGACTCAGGGACTGGCGCTTGCGGCAGATATTGGTGGCGCTATTGTTCCATTTGCCTCGGGTGGTGGGCTTGCCATAAGAGCTGCCGGCAAGGCGGACGAGCTTGTGGATGTGGGGAAACTTGCGGCTCGTTTCGCACAGGTAGAAGAGCGAGCAGGTCTCTTGCAAAGAGTAATCAAGACGGATGGAAGCCTGAACGTCTCCGATACAGTAGGGAAACAGCTACTGGGAATTACCGAGGGGAAGAATCGTTCATTTATACCAACCCAGGCAATATTGGATACGATAGGCTCTGGCGCGAGAAACGCTGACCCCAAGAAAGTGGCGAACCATTTTCAGTATACGGCCGAAGCCACACGGAACGGCAGCAAAGGGACCCTTACGGTAGTGGTGAACGAGAAAACCGGCCAGATAGTCCATGTCCTGTTCAAATCTACGAAGTGAGGTACACCAACATGTCCCAGAATCCGGTTTCGGCTCGCGAGCGCATATACAAGCTTCTACGTCTAGAGCTTGGCAAAGATATCGGCTATGACGATTTCCGGATTGAATACGAAGACTTGTACAACTTCGGTTTGGACCGGGAGTCGGTGACGGAAGTTGAATTCAAGGTCTTCGAAAGGCTCTTCGATCGAATTGTCTGGTACTCACCCTTGCCAGAGGAAAGAGAAAAAATTCCAAGCTACATAGGAGAGGGGGAAATGGATGCTGCCGTAGCCGAGGCTAGGCGTGATCTGGGCCTCCGTCCGGGAAAGCTACAGTAAAGCAACTGTCCCGTACCACAATAGATAGGAGGCAGAAATTTGCCGTAGATCTGAGAGGCCTCTCCCCCACCGAAGGACAGGAGAGAGGCCAGGCTCCCAGCCCTACGGCAGGTCGTACTTGATCGTCTCCTTCCCCATCAGGTACTTGTCGAACCAGGCCACGATGTGCCGCAGCCGCTCGATGCGGTGCCACGGCTGGCCGGAACGGGAGAGCTCGTGGCTCTCGTCCGGGAAGCGCACCATGACGGTCGGCTTCTTCATGTACTTCAGGGCCCGGAACATCATCTCGCCGCCGGCCGCGGGCGGCGTGCGGAGGTCGGCCTCGCCTTCGATCAGCATCAGCGGCGTCTTGATCTTGTCCGCGTGGGTGATGGGCGAGCGGCGGGCGAAGTCCTCCGGCTCCTCCCAGGGCGCGCCCCGGAACCAGGTGGGGCGGTAGAGCCAGAAGTCCGCCGTGTACCAGAAGCTCGTCCAGTCGGCGATGGAGCGCTGCGACACGGCCGCCTGGAAGCGGTCCGTCTGGGTGACGATCCAGTTGGTCAGGATGCCGCCGCCACTGCCGCCGGTCACGCCCTGGCGCTTGGGATCGACGTAACCGCGCCGGATCAGCTCGTCCACGCCGGCCACCAGGTCCTTGGCGTCGTCGCCGGGGAACTCGTACTGGATGATGTTGCCGAGCTCCTCTCCGTAGCCCGAGCTGCCCCGGGGGTTGGGGTAGATCACCACGTAGCCCTTGGCCGCCATCCAGTGCATCTCGTGGAAGAAGGTGTGGCCGTAGGCCGCGTGCGGACCGCCGTGGATGTTGAGGATGACCGGGTACTTCTTCTTGGCATCGAACCCGGGCGGCTTCTGGACGAAGGCGTGGATCTCCCGGCCATCGAAGCTCTTGTAGGTGATCTCCTCGGGCGCCGTGAGGTCGAGCTGGTCGAAAAGCTCCTGGTTGGGCCGCGCCACGGTGGTCACGCGGCCGGAGGCGGTGTCGAGGATCTGGAGGTCGCCGATCACCAGCGCGGTGGAGACCACCATGGCCATGCGCGAGGCGTCCGGCGTGGCCGTGTAGGAGGCGATCTCCTGCGGACCCTGGGTGACCGGCTCGATGGCGCCGCCGGCGGCGTCGAAGCGCGTCATGTTGACCCGGCCGCGCTCGCCCGTGACGGTGTAGATCCAGCGGCCGTCCTGGCTCCAGACCAGCGGCTGCGGGCGGCCGCCCCGGGGCGCGTGCTGATCGCCGGCGAGCCCATCCTGGATTTCCCCCTCGTACCGGGCGGTGAGGTTGCGCGCCTGGGCTCCCGGGGTGGCGTCCACCACGAACAGGTCGGACTGGTTGTAGGAGTGCGGAGCTTCCGGGTTGAGGAAGCCGGTGAAGGCGATCCGCTTGCCGTCCGGCGAGATGGCGATGTCGCCGACCGGACCGTCGATGTCGACGACCTTCTTCATCTCGCCGCCGCCGGCCGGGATGACGTAGAGGTCGTTGTCCGGGTCGGAGTAATAGGGCTCCTTGTCGACGTCGGCGTAGAAGTAGATCTTCGAGCCGTCCGGCGACCAGACCGGGCCCCCCTCGCCGAGCGCTCCCTTGGTGAGCTGCTTCGGCTCCGGGATCTCGGAAAAGCCGCCCGCCGGCACCGCGACGGTCCAGATGTGGCCGATCCGGGTGGGATCGTCATAGCCGCCGCCGTTGAAGCGGTAGACCGCCCGGGTGATGACGCGGACGTCGCTCTCGCGCTTCTCCTCCTCGCCGGCCTTCTCCTCGTCCTTCTTCTTGTCTTCGGCCGGGGGCTCCTTGGTGGTCTCCTTGCCCTTGGCCCGCGCCTCCCGCCACTTCTTCAGATCCTCTTCCCTGGCGCTGTTGCCGAAGGCGATCGTCTTGCCGTCCGGCGACCAGACCGGCCCGCCCGCGCCGTCGGGCATGTCGGTGAGGGCCACGGCCTCGCCGCCCCGGGTCGGAATGAGGAAGAGCTGCGCCGGCTGGCGCTTGCCGTCCTTCTCGGCGGAGCGGGAGAAGACGATCCGCGTGCCGTCGGGCGACCACCGGGGCGACGAGTCGCGCGGACCGCTGGTGAAGGACCGCGGCGGCTCGCCGCCGTCCGTGGAGGCGATCCAGAGGGCCGTGTCGTAGCCGTCCTTCTTCTCGTTGACGGTCACGCGGGTGAAGACGACCTGCCGGCCGTCCGGCGAGATCTGCGGGTCGGTGATCCAGATGAACTTGAACAGGTCTGTCTCGGTGATGGGCCGTTTCGCGGCGGCCGCGGGAGCCGCCAGGAGGGCCAGGAAAAGCACGGCCGCGCGGGCGCGGCGGAATCGGACAGCTTCAAAGGACATAGATCCACTTCCTCCAGAACCTGGACATGGGTCTCTCTGTACGCGCAAGAGACCGGCAGGTTGCGGTGCGGAATCTTAAGGCAGGTCGAGGCAGGAAAGCCTGGAAGGCAGAAACGCTAGTGCAAGGACCTAAAGGACATAAAGGACCTAAACGACCTAAACGACAACAACTCTGATGTCCTTTGAGTCCTTTAGGTCCTTTATGTCCTTTAGGTCCTTCCGGCCCTACCGCTTCAGCCCGATCTCCCGCAACCGCCGCTCCAGGAACTCCCCCGCGGTAATGGGAGAAAACTTCGGGGGGTTCTCCGCCGAAACGAAGCGCTCGTGGATCGTCAGGTCGCAGTCCGGATAGGGGTGGACGAAGAAGGGCATGGAGTAGCGGTCGCGGCCGGCGTCCGCCGCCGGGTTGACCACCCGGTGGGTGGTGGCGGGGACGACCTCGTTGGTGAAGCGGGAGAGCATGTCTCCTGCATCCACCACGATCTGCCCCGGCCCGCTCTCGACCGCCATCCACTCCCCCTCGCGGGTGAGGATCTCCAGCCCCGAGTCGGTGGCCTCGCAGAGCAGGGTGATGAGGTTGATGTCCTCGTGGGCGGCGGCGCGCACGGCCGGCTCGTGCTCGGGTGCGACCGGCGGGTAGTGGATGATCCGCAGCACGCTGTTGCCCACGTCCATCATGGAAGAGAAGGTGTCCCGCGGCAGGTCGAAGGACTCGGCGAGGGCGCGCAGGAGGTTCTCGGCCACCCGCTCGAGGCTCTTGTAGAGCCGCAGCGTCGGCTGCCGGATCTCCGGGATCTCCGCCGGCCAGACGTTTCCGGGATACGTCCGGCGCAGGGGATGCCCTTCCGGCGCCTCCTGCCCCACGTGCCAGAACTCCTTGAGGTCCGGCAGCGGGCTGTCCTTGGCGTGCTCGACGCCGAACGGGGTGAACCCCACGGCACCACCCGCCACGCCCGCGTACCGCCGCTTGACGTCGTCCGGCAGCTTGAAGAACCGCCGCCAGAGGTCGTACGTGCCCTGGATCAGGCTGGCGTCGATCCCGTGCCCCTCGACGTTGAGGAACCCGAACTCGCGCAGGCCGTCGCCGAGGGTGGCGATCATCCGCGACCGGGCCGCGCCGTCGCCGGAGGTGTAATCGTCGAGGTCTACCGTGGGGATGTTGCGGGCTGGGCTCATGGCCCGCGGAGTCTATCAGCGCCGGGGGCGGATGAAGCGCCGCCCCCGGCCTGAAGGCCAGCGGTAAAATCAGTTCTGACTGGTGGTGTTGCCGCTGAGGCTGGTATGGCCGATCGGCTCCGCCTCGTCCACGCCGGTGGGGTCCACCGGGATCGGGCCGTAACGGATCTTCTCGATCGGCTTGTCGCACCTGATCCACACCGTGACGCAGTGGAGGTGGACGCAATACCAGTTGGGCACGTACGGATCGCCATCTTCAGCCGTCATCCACCGGGCGCAGTGGCAGGACTCGGCCTTGCACAGCTCCGGCGAGGGGCTGGCGATGGCGGCCGGATCGAAACCGGCCACGAAGTTGCCGAGCGCCGGCACCAGGGTGTCCGGGGCAAGGTCGCCGTCGGTGTCGACCTTGATCGTGCCGGTACGCCGGGCCGCCTCGGCCACCTTAGCGGCGCTGCCGCGGTTGTAGGCCCAATAGGACTGATGGCCGGGTCCGAGGCTGACGCGGTGCGTCAGCTCGCGGCGCTCGCCCTTACCCGAAACCGGGGTGAAGACGACCTTCACGTTCAGCTCGAGCGGGGCCACATAGAAGCCGCCGTCGTCGCTGGTGCGGACGATCTTCATCTCGGTGACCGGCTGCTCGCCGCCCAGGGAGGCGGTCACGTCATACTGGCCGCACTCCGTCTCGATCGGCTTGACGCTCGCGAGCGACAGGGCCATGAGCTGGATGCGGGTCGTCGCCTCACCCTTCTCGTTGAAGACGCCCTTGTCGAGCCGGCGGACGATCGTGTCGATGTCGCCCAGCGCGCCGGCGGGAGCCGTCGCCAGAGGAGAGCCCTCCAGTTGGATGATCCCCGAGAACGGCTTCGAGCTCGGGCAGAAGAAGCCGGCCGGAATCGGATCCTCCGTGAAGCTGGAGAACGTATACCCGGTCACCGAGTGCCAGAGGTCGGCGCCGCTCTCGATGCCCTCGGCCGCCCCCGCCGGGACCGCCAGCAAGGCCAGCATGGCCACTCCCAGACACACACTCCATACCTTCTTCATACAGCCTCCTTTCCTCCAACGGATCCGGAGAGACCCGGACCCGAAGTCGCGCCAGGACTTGTCCTTCCCAAGCTCAAAGGAGTCTTTACGTGCTCATCAGTTGAAGTGCGCAGGGGTTCCGGACATGAGCCGCCCGGATCGCCGGGAGGAGATCTGTGGATCTCTTTTGAATCCCCGGGCGCGACGCCGGCCGGGCACTGGCACAGCGCGTGCTATCTTCCCCGCGGGTGGGGGGACCATGCTGAGGCGCATCCTCAATCGCAACCAGGACGAGCTGCTGGCGGAGAACCGCCGGCTGGTCGCCGACCTCCAGACGGTCCTGGCGCGGTTCGACGCCTCGGCGGACGATCAGGCGACCCTGCGGCGGAGCGCCCAGCAGCTCGACGAGCTGTTCCTGCTGGTGGTGGCCGGCGAGTTCAACGCCGGCAAGAGCGCCTTCATCAACGCCCTGCTGGGGAGCAAGGTGCTGGAAGAGGGCGTCACTCCCACCACCACCCACGTCCACGTCCTCAAGCACGGCCCGGCCGTGGACCGCGTCCCCGTCGAGGCTGCGCTCGACATCGTGACGGCGCCGGTGGAGCTGCTGCAGGACATCAACATCGTCGACACGCCCGGCACCAACGCCATCCACCGCGAGCACGAGGCCATCACCCGCGAGTTCGTCCCGCGGTCGGACATGGTGCTCTTCGTCACCTCCGCCGACCGCCCGTTCACCGAGAGCGAGCGGGCCTTCCTCCAGGGCATCCGGGACTGGGGGAAGAAGATCGTGGTGGTGGTCAACAAGGTCGACATCCTGGAGACGCCCGAGGACGTCGAGAACGTCCTCCGCTTCGTGGCCGAGAACGCCAAGACGCTGCTGGGCTCCACACCCGAGATCTTCCCCGTGGCCGCCCGCCTGGCCCTGCGCGCCAAGACCACCGGCGACGCCGCCCTGCTCGCCCAGAGCCGGTTCGAGGAGCTGGAGAATTTCATCGTCCGCACCCTCGACGAGAAGGAGCGGGTGCGCCTCAAGCTGCTCAATCCCCTGGGGGTGGCCGAGCACCTTTCGAAGAAGTACCTGCAGGTGACCGACGGCCGCCTGGAGCTGCTCAAGGAGGACTTCGCGGCCCTGGAGGACATCGAGCGCCAGCTCGGCCTGTTCAAGGAAGACATGCAGCGGGAGTTCCGCTTCCGGCTCTCGGACGTGGACAAGATCCTCCACGAGTTCGAGAACCGGGGCATGAGCTTCTTCGACGACACCATGCGCCTCGCCCGCTTCATGGACCTCATCAACAAGTCCAAGATGAAGGCGGACTTCGAGCGCAACGTGGTGGCCGACCTGCCGCAGCGCATCGAGCGCCGGGTGGCGGAGATCATCGACTGGCTGGTCAGCGCCGAGCTGCGGCAGTGGCAGGCGGTGACGGAGCACCTGGCCAAGCGGCGGCAGATGCACGCCGACCGCATCGTGGGCCAGGTGGGCCGCAGCTTCGACTTCGACCGCACGCGCCTCCTCGACAGCGTCGGACGGGCGGCGCAGCGCTCGGTGGAGACCTACGACCGCGAGCGGGAGGCGAACCGGCTGGCCGATTCGGTGCAGGTCGCGGTGGCGGGCACGGCCCTGGCGGAGGTGGGCGCGATCGGTCTCGGGGCGGTGCTCACCCACGTCGCCGTGACGGCGGCGGCGGACTTCACGGGCATCCTGGCCGCCAGCACCATCGCGGTGATGGGGCTCTTCATCATCCCGAACCGCCGCCACGCGGCCAAGAAGGACCTGCGGGAGAAGATCGAGGCCATGCGGGAGCAGCTCATGTCCTCGCTCACCAGCCAGTTCGACAGCGAGGTCGAAGGCAGCCTGCGCCGGATCGAAGAAGCGATCGGTCCCTACACCCGCTTCGTCCGCGCCGAGCGCGAGCACCTCGGCCAGGCCCGCGAAGAGCTCAACGGCGTCACCCAGGGGCTGGTGCGGCTGCGGTCGCGGGTGGAGGGGTTGTAGGCGGCCTTCGGTATGGATTGCCCTATGAAGGTTCTGCCCTTCGAGACCTCACCCCCTGGCCCCCTCTCCCACCGTCCTCCCGCCCAACCGGGAGAGGGGGAACGTAACCGAAAGGATCTTGCCTGCCCGGAGAAGGCAACACCGCTTCCTCATCGTTCCCCCTCTCCCGGGGGATGGGAGGAGGCTGGGAGAGGGGGCCAGGGGGTGAGGCTTCGAAGGGCATGACGCTCCAGTCACCCCGGCCTTCCTGTAAGCTCCCCCCTCCACCACCCACAGGGGAGCGCCCAGCTTGAGCGACGCCGCAAAAAAGCAGAAAAAGCCCAGCACCCTCCAGAGCTTCAAGGAGGCTTTCACCTCCTGGCGCACCGCTTCGGTGACCCTGATGTCCTTCGCCTCGGGCATGCCGCTGGGGCTGGTGTGGATCGCCCTGCCGGACTGGATGCGGAAATCCGGCATGGACATCCGCGTGGTGGGCCTGATCACGCTCGCGCAGGCGCCGTGGACGTTCAAGTTCCTCTGGGCTCCCCTGATGGACCGCTTCGTGCCGCCGAAGCTGGGCCGCCGCCGGGGATGGACCGCCATCGCACAGGTCGTGCTCCTGGGCGGCACCCTCGCGCTCGCCGGCCTCGGGGACCATCCCGACACCCCGTGGGTGCTGATGTCCCTCGCCCTGGCGCTCGCCTTCGCGGGGGCCACCCAGGACATCGCCGTCGACGCCTACGCCGTGGACGTGCTGCGCCCGGACGAGCAGGCCGTGGCCGTGGGCGCGCGCAACGCGCTCTACCGCACCGGCATGCAGCTCGCGGGCAGCTTCTCCATCACCATGGCCGGCTGGTGGGGCTGGCCGACGGTGTTCATGCTCCTGGCCGCCCTCTACCTGCCGATGCTGTTCGTGACGGTCCTGGCCCCCGATCCCAAGGATGTGGCGGTCGCTCCGAAGACGCTCAAGGAAGCCGTCTGGTATCCCTTCCTGGGCTTCCTCTCCCGCCACCGCGCCCTGGAGATCCTCGCCTTCGTCCTCCTCTACAAGCTGGCGGACAACCTCGTGCAGGCGCTCCAGCGGCCGTTCCTGGTGGACAAGGGCTACAGCGACTGGGACCGCGGCGTCATGCTGTTCTGGATCGGCCTCGTCGGCAACATCGTGGGCACCCTGATCGGCGGGCTGATGACCAAGCCGCTGGGGCTCGGCCGCTCGCTCTGGATCTTCGGCTTCTTCCAGATCTTCTCGAACATCGGCTACGCCCTGGTGGCCCACGAGGCCGGCGTGAACCGGCCGCTGATGTGGGCGGCCTTCTTCTTCGAGTCCTTCGCCAGCGGCCTGGGGAGCGGCGCCTTCCTGGTGCTGATGATGCGGATGACCCAGAAACGGTTCTCCGCCACCCAGTACGCCCTCTTCTCCAGCCTCTTCGGACTGCCGCGCATCATCTCCGGCCCGGTCTGCGGCTACATGGTCTACGCCATCGGCTGGGAGTCGTTCTTCTGGTCCACGCTCGCCTTCGGCATCCCGGGCATGATCATGCTCGCCCGCTTCGTGCCCTGGAACGCCCGCGAGCCGGAGTTCAAGATCGAGCCGCCGCGCATCGGGCGGCCGCTCACGGGATTGGATCTCGGCCTGCGGGGACTCGCGGGCGGCGCCATCGGCGCGGGTCTCGGCGCGCTGGTCGTAGCCCTGATGGACGCCCTCAAGGTAGCCAAGGACAACCCCGGCTCCGGTTTCGACCTCCTGACGCCGCTGGTCTCGATGCTGCGGCCGGAGGACAACAAGGACTGGCTGACTCTGGCGGGGCTGCTCGTCTTCGGCATCACCTGCGGGCTGTTCACCGCCGCCGTGGTGGCGGCGCGGCACGGGGCGGGCCAGGAGATCGCTCTCGAGACCCGCCCCGACATCGACTCAGAATATGGGTAGCCGGAAGTTGGTGACCAGGAACACCGCCATCTGAGCCCGGTCGATCGGGTTCGACGGGCAGTAGTTCCCATCGCCGCAACCGCCGGTGATGCCGCGCGCCACCAACTCCTTCACCCACGGGCAGAACGAGCTCGACATGGGCACGTCGTTGAACGCCGCCGCCGCGCAGGCGGACGGGTTGTAGGCCGGTCCCTCCAGCGTCTTCAGCAGGAAGACCGCCGCCTGCTCACGGGTCACCACCGCCTGCGGGCAGAAGTTGCCGTCGCCGCAGCCGCCGGTGACGCCGCGCGCCACCAGCTCCTTGACCCACGGGCAGAGCGGGCTCGCCACGGGCACGTCGTTGAACGGCGCCGTCACGCAGGGAGGCGGCGCGTAGGCCGGCCCCTCCTTGGCGAACAGCAGGAAGTACGCCATCTGCTCGCGCGTCACCTGGGTCGTGGGGCAGTAGATCCGGGGATTCAAGCCGCAGCCCGAGGTGACCCCGTTGCGGTACATGGCCTCGATGAACTTCTTCGCCCAGTGGCCGCGCTCGACGTCCGCGAAGACCGTGCCCAGGTCGTCCATGGCGGCCTCCAGAACGTCCCGCCGCCCTTCCGCGGTGGTCAGCGCCTCGAGGTTGAAACCCAGGAAGATCGTCCGGTAGCCCGGTCCGATCTTGCGCACACCGGCGCTGCCGCCACCCGCGGTGAACACCGTCTCGGCGCCCGCGCCGGGGTAGATCAGGTCCGCCCAGTTGGTGAAGAGGGAGAAGGAGAGCTCGTACGGTCCCAGGCCGCCGAAGACACCCTGCCCGACGACGCCGGGATAGGAGTCGTCCTCGTTCGCGAACGCCACTCCCAGATAGTCCTGGATGAACGACGTGAAGCCCCGGTCGAAGAGGTAGTCCTGAGCGCTGATCAGGAGGCTCCCTCCCTGGTCGAGGTAGGTCGCCAGCGTAGCCTCGCTCGCCGAGCCCGGTCCCGTGTACGGCCCCGAATACCAGATCACCCGGGGATAGGCGGCGAGCGTGGCGGCATTGGGAGAGCCGCTCGCCAGAGAATCCCAGACGTCGTAGGCCCGGCCCGCGGCGGTGAGGGCGCCGGTGTAGAGGGACCGGAACGTAGTGGAGCCGTATTCGTCCACGAAGAGGACCGACGGGAGCCCTTCAAGATAGGTCACGCTGACGGTCCGCGCGGCGGCCGGCATCTTCAGCGAATTGGTCAGCGCCCGGCTGGCGTCGGCCGCCGTGCCGGTCCAGCCTCCCACTCTCCATCCCAGGGTCGGGCTGGCGCTGAGCGCGATCTGCTCGTTGTAGTGGTAATGCCCCGCCGCGCAGCCGGCGGAGCTCCCGGGCGTGGCCACCGGGTTCGCGCCGGAGCCGGTGTGGGTGAGCGTCAAGGGGAAGCACGTGGCGACGTACGTCACCGAGACCGCGTGCGCGCCCGCCGGCATGGTCGCCGAGTTGGTCACCGCCGTCGAAGCGTCGTTGGCCGTGCCGCTCCAGCCCGCCACGCCCGAGCCCGTGCCCGGCAGGGCCGTCAACTGGATCACGTCCCCGGCGCGGAACTGTCCCGGCGGACAGCCGGGAGCGCTCACGGGCGTCGCCATGGGATGGCTGCCGAAGCCCGTGTGCGTCCGCTCCAGCGGATAGCAGGGCTCGTTGCCGATGACCAGGTGGACGGCGCCCGGATAGGGGCTCTCGTCCGCGTCGGTGGAGGTGACGATCAGCCGGTTCATGGACGTCCCGGCCGGCGCGGCGGCGAAGTCCACCGACACGCTCACCACGCGCGAGCCTCCCGGCGGCACGTCGAAGGGCGCCTCCGGCGTCCAGCGGATCCAGGAAGCGGCGCTCTCGAGCTGCATCCCCAGGACGGCCAGCACCCCGCTGCCGTCGTTGTGGATGGTGAAGTCCCGCGCCAGCAGCGGGCCGGCGGCGGCCGCCTTGCCGAGGTTGATCCGGCGCAGGTTGTAGCCGAAGCTGCTCACCGGGACGGCGGTGTTGCGCAGGAGCGCCAGGATGTCCGAGACGGTCGCCGTGGGATGCGCCTGCTTGAGCACGGCCCAGGCGCCGGCGACGTGCGGCGTGGCCATCGAGGTGCCGTCGAGGGTAGCGAGGCCGCCGCCCGGCACCGAGGAGGTCACCGAAACCCCCGGGGCCATCAGGTCGAGGAAGGAAGCGACGTTGGAGAATTCAGCGAACGAGTCGTCGTCACGGGTAGCGCCCACGCCGACCGCGCTCGAGATGCAGGCCGGAGCGGCGATGTATCCGTCCCCGTAGTCATTGCCGGACGCCGCGACGGTCGCGATGTCGATCGAGCGCAGGTTGTCGATCGCCGCCTTGCGGGCGCTGTTGCTGGCGTCGCAGCTCGCGCGGCTGAAATAGAAGCCGCCGCCGAGGCTCATGTTGACCGCGGCGATGTCGAAGTCGTCCGCCAACTCGTACACCCGCTCGAGGCCCTTGATCTGGTCGCTGACCCAGGCCCCGATGCAGAAGCCGCCACAGTCCGCGGAGAAGACCTGGATGGCGATGATGTCGGCGTCGCGGGCCACGCCGAAATGGGGGCCCACGCCATCGTTGCCGGCGGCGATGCCGGCGACGTGCGTCCCGTGACGGCAGTCGGAGGAGGGGGTGCAACTCGCCCCCGTGCCCGGGCCGGTGGCCTCGGTCGCCCCCCCGGGGCAGAGGCTGATCGTGCCGTTGATGGCCGAGGAGTAGCAGGCCTCGGAGACCACCTTGTTCTGGGGCCCCGACGAGAAGAAGGGATGGGTCTTGTCCACGCCGGTGTCGAGCACGGCGATGGTCTTGCCCGCTCCCGTCAGGCCGTACGCCCACGCCACGCCCGAGCCGATCACGGCCGTGCTGCTGGAGAGCGACGGCCGCTCGAAGACGTCCTCCTCGACCGCGGCGACCTCGGGGAGGCGCGCGAGACGGTCCAGGGCGGGGGCGTCCACCGCCAGCGCCATATAGGGGATGAACCGATAGCGGGCGTGCGGCCGGGCGTTCGCGCCCGCGAGCCGCTGCAGCACGGTGTCCTGGAGCCGCGCGACAGCCTGCCGCTGGTCCCGCACCTGAACGCTGGCGAGCCCCCCTTCGGGCGTGAACGGCAGGTTCAGCCGCACGAGGACGCGCACGACGCCTTCGCGGGCCGCCTTCTCCCGCAGCTCCCGCGGGACCTCTCGCCGGGGCGCTGGAGACGGCGCGGCCTGCATGGCCTCCGCCGTCACCGCGGACGGCGGAGCGGCGGCGGCTCCGAAATAGAGCGTATCCGGCTGAATCCGGATCTCCGGAACGGTCTGGCCGGCGGCCGGAGCCACCGTCAGGATGGCCGCGAGGGCGGCGGGGATTCGCAATCCGAGGCGGGCGAGAAATGCCGGCATGGAATCTCCTCCGAGCTGTTTGTCCGCAGTGTTCTCCAATGCTATACCAACAGGTAATGCGCGTGGAGGAGAAACCGTTTCATCCGGATCTCGTAATATTTCTAGAGGGTGGGAAAAGGCCCGCCCGGCATGGGCCGCGCGCGCGGCCGGAAGGGAGAAGCACATGCCGCTCTATCGCTCACAACGACACAAGATGATCGCCGGCGTCTGCGGCGGCATCGCCGACTGGCTGGGCTGGAGCCCCACGGCGGTCCGCGTCGCCTACGTCGTCATCTCCATCGCCTCGGTCGGCTTCCCCGGCACGATCGCCTACATCATCCTCTGGATCGTGATGCCCAAGGAGCCGGTCTAGATCCCGTAACCCCGTAGGATCATGGTATGTTTTCCCGTGCCGCATCGCGGCACGGGAGGACTACCCATGACCGTCACCCTCACCCCCCAGATCGTCGCCGGCGCGAGCCCGACCTCGTCCCGCGAGGAGATCGACGCCGCCGTCGCCGTCCTGCAGCAGAACAAGGCGGCCTGGACCGACGTGCCGGTCAAGGAGCGGATCGCGATCCTCTCGGACCTCTCCCGGCGCTTCCACTCCCTGGCGGACCGCTGGGCGGCCCTCTGCGTCGAGCACGAAGGGCTCACCCCCGAGCAGCCCGGCGCCGGCGAGGAGGCCCTGGTGGGCCCCTACTTCATCCTGCGCAACCTGCGGCTGCTCCGGGAGTCGCTCCTCGACATCCAGACCCACGGCCGGCCGCGCATCGCCGGCTCCGTGCGCACCCTGCCCAACGGCCAGGTGACGGCGCGGGTCTTCCCCATCGATCTCTACGACCGCGTCTTCTATCCCGGCGTCACCGCCGACGTCTGGATGGAGCCGGGGGTGACCGAGAAGAGCCTCTCCGGGACCATGGCCGTGGCCTATCACGCGCCGGTCCGCCAGGGCCGCGTCGCCCTGGTGCTGGGGGCGGGCAACGTCTCCTCCATCGGCCCCATGGACGCGCTCTACAAGCTGTTCGTGGAAGACCAGGTGGTGGTGTACAAGAACCATCCGGTCAACGCCTTCCTGGGACCGCTCATGGAAGAGGCTTTTCAGCCCCTGATCGCGCGGGGCTTCTTCCGGGGGGTCTACGGCGGCGCCGAAGAGGGGGCCTACCTCTGCCAGCACGCCGGCGTGGACGAGATCCACATCACCGGCTCGGACAAGACCTACGAGGCCATCGTCTTCGGTCCCGGCGAGGAAGGGCGGCGGCGCAAGCTGGCCGGCGAGCCCGTCCTCCACAAGCGGTTCACCGCCGAGCTCGGCAACGTCAGCCCGGTCATCGTCGTCCCCGGCCCCTGGGACGAAGGGGACCTCGAATTCCACGCCGAGAACCTGGCGACCATGCTCACCAACAACGCCGGGTTCAACTGCAACGCCAGCCGGATGATCGTGCAGCACGCCTCCTGGGATCAGCGGCAGGCGCTGCTGGACAAGGTTCGCGAGGTGCTGAAGGGCATCCCCGTCCGCCGCGCCTGGTACCCGGGGGCGGCGGACCGCTTCGAGTCCTTCCTCGCCGCCCACAGGCAGGCCGAGACCTTCGGCGACCGCGCCGGCGACCGGCTCCCGTGGGCCCTCATCCCGGATCTCGACCCGCTGGATTCCGACGACGTCTGCTTCACCACCGAGGCCTTCTGCGGCGTCTTCGGCGAGACCGGGATCGAGGCGGACAGCGTGCCCGAGTTCATCGACCGCGCCGTGGCCTTCTGCAACCGCACCCTCTGGGGCACGCTCAACGTGACGCTGCTGGTGCATCCGCAATCGATGAAGGATCCGGGCGTCGCCGCGGCGGTGGAACGCGCGACCGACGACCTGCGCTACGGCACCGTCTCGTTCAACATGTGGGCCGCGGCGGGCTACGGGCTGGTGGTCACGCCCTGGGGCGCCCATCCCGGCCACACCTCGCAGGACATCCAGTCGGGCCTGGGCGTGGTGCACAACACGCTGATGTTCTCGCGGGCCCAGAAGACCGTGGTGCGGGCGCCCTTCTACATCTGGCCCAAGCCGGTCTGGTTCGCCACCCACAAGACCGCGCACCGGCTGACCCCGAAGCTCGTGGACTTCGAAGCCGCGCCGTCGATGGCCAAGGTGCCGGCGCTGATGGCACTGGCGTTGCGGGGATAGAAGGCGGGACGCGCATTGTGCTGGCCGGACTCATCTGCTAAATTGCGGATCATTCCAGAGGAGGAAAAGCCATGAATTCTTTCAGGAAGCTCGTGGTCGTCCTGGCGCTCGTGACCGTCGCCATCCTCACCTCCAGCGGCGCGGCCTTCACCGCCATAGGCACGACGTACTACGAGGGAGCCGCCGCCGCGGGGGTATGCGCCTGCTGCCCGGCGGGACCTCCGGGGTCGGTATTCGTCGGCTGCTACAACACGGTCAACATGCCGCCGAACGCGGTGACCTGCGTTTACGAGGACGCCAACGGCAATGTCTTCGCTTGGGTGAGCTGCATCAACAAGGCGCCCGCGGTCGCGGACACGGACGCGGGCTCGGACTTCTGAGCCTCAGCGGACAGTTCCCCCCCCATCCCCCGGCCACGCTCGTTCCTGAGCCTGGCCGGGCTCGTCGCGCGCGGCCGCCGGCTTGAGGAGCAGGAGCCCCACGCCGCCGAACCAGAGCAGAACCATTCCGAACATGAGCAGGACCACCACCCCGAACACGGGCACGATGTATTTCCAGCCCAGCATGCCGAGCGTCTCGGTGATCGGGGGCAGGAACAGCAGCAGGCCGCACGCCAGCCCCAGGTGGCCAAGCCCGTGCCGTGGCGGCGCCAGCCGCCGCAGCTTGCGGCCGCTGACCAGGACCCAGAGGCCGATCGCGGGAAAGGTGACGAGGCCCAGCGGATCGGTCCGTTTGAGCAGGGAAGGGAATCCCGCCGGCCAGGGGAACAGAGTGCCGAGATAAGACCCCCGCATCGAATCGACGAGCCCGACGGCCAGTCCGACCGTGGCGAGGGTGAGGATCCAGCGGTCGAAAGAGCCCTCGGGCGGCGTCTGGCTGGAGAGCGCGGAGGGGCAGCCGAGCCCGGCCAGAAAGAAAAGGGCGAGCACGCCATAAGCGATGCGGGTGACATTTTGAACCGCGACGACGTCGGCCAGGAAGAACAGGGCGGCTGAAGCGCCGAAAGAGATCCCCGCAACGAGAAACAAGATGCCGCCGAAGCGATCCTGCTTGATCGAACTCATGAACCGGAGGCTATGACGCCCGCGCGGGACCGTCAACTCGTCCAAAGGTCTCAGATTGATCCACCGGCCCTCTCGTCCCGCGTCCACCCTCTCGCCCCGTACAGGATCGCCAGCAGGACGAGACCGGCCCAACTGACTACCAGGATCTCGAACGGCCACAGATTGGGCATCGTGCCTCCTCTCATGAGCGCGAGACGGTAGCCGTCGGCCGCCAGGCGTCGGGCGATGGCGGCTCCCATGCCTCTGCTGGCGGCGGTGATGAGGGTGACTTTTTGTGCGGGCATCAGGCCTGAATTACCGATCGGTCAAACTGGCTCAAAGGGATTGACGATCTCTACTCCGCATTCGACGAAGTCGCGCACGTTGCGGGTAGCGACCGAGCAGCCGCGCGCCCGGGCGATCGATGCAATCTGGCCGTCCTGCACGCTGAGCGGGCGCCCCAGTTCCTTGCGTCTTCCCATCACCTCACTATAGTGACGGGCTGCCTTCTCGTCGAAGTCCAGGATACGGCCCGCGAATCCCTCAGCTAGAAATCTCTCAAAGCCCTGCTCCAACTGCAATCGGCGCTTGCCTTGAGGCATGATTCGTAAACCGTATCCTATCTCTCCTATGGTGATTGCTGTCACGAACAGTGCTGACGATTCTTGATCGTTCACCCAGGACAAGACTGCCTGTGCCGGCGCTTCCTTCATCAACTCTGCCAAGATGTTCGTGTCAACGACGATCATGATTGGCAAGGTCTTCACTGAGGTCTATGGGATCGTGCGGCTCGCGGTGGGGCAACTCCAGGTCCGCCCCCCGTTCGGGGCCGAAAATCTTCAACGCCAGATCACCCAACCGCTCCGGTGACGAGACCGCCCGCATCAGGATCTGACGAGCCTCTTCTTCCATGGACACTCCGCGACGAGCCGCCCGGACCCGGAGCCGGTCATAGATCTCATCGTCGAGCTTGCGAATGCTCAGGCTGGCCAAAGGGCACCTCCACAAGTTCCTTCCAGCCCTATGCTAGCACATGCTGGCAACCCTACTGGCCGTGAAGAGAGGTCTCCTCCTCTTCGCTCAGGAAACGGTAGACGCTGCACCGCGGCTGCTCCGTGGTTTCGACCGGCGTCGCCGCCTTCGTGGCCGAGAAGGGGTAGGCGAAGGGGCCGAATTCGCCTTGCTGCGTCCGGATCTCTCCCTTGCGGCTCCAGACGATCCGGTCGCCGCGCAGGAGCTGGAGCTCGAAGGGGACCGGGCCTTCGGTGAGGACCATGGAGTTGGCGTGGATCCAGTAGGTGTAGGTTCCGGCCGGCGCCGTGCTCGCCGGCCAGTAGACGTTCTCGATCGGGTGCTCGCACATCTTGTCGCTGCCGCCGTTGCAGTCGATGTCGAGGATGGCCCCGGACTCGGTCTTCGGATTGGCGAAGAAGACGCAGCTCCCCGCCGGATCCGTGACGTACAGGTCGAGGTCGGAGTTGCCCTGCCAGAGCAGACGGAAGGCGATGTCGCCGGTGCCGGGCTCGGGGCCGCCCGTCGCGGGCGGACGGTGGCCGGAGCAGGCCAGGAAGGCGAAACAGAAAATCAGGACCGCGAAAGACAGTCTTTTCATCTCAGGCCTCCTTCTTCTCGGTCACCAGTCCGACGCGCTCGAAACCCGCTTCGTTGAGCAGGGTCAGCACGTCGCAGATCCTCTCGTAATGAAGGTAACGATCGCCGCGCACGATCACCTGACGGTCCGGGTTCGCGGTGTGCAGCGCGACGAGGATGTCGCGGAGCTGGCCGTCGGCGATCCGATCGTTCGTGAGATAGACGCCGTCATCACGGATGGAGACGTTGAGCTGGTTCTGGTCCCCCAGGCGATCACCGCCCTCGGCCGTCTTCGGCAGATCCACCTTGACGCCGGCCTGCAGGATGGGCATGACCACCATGAAGATGATCAGCAGCACCAGGCAGACGTCGACCAGCGGCGTGACGTTGATTTCGCTTCGGATGGTGGAACGCTGAAGATTCAGGGCCATGGCGCACCTCCGCGATCGAACGGGTTTGATCGTCTCCGCTCCGGAAGATCCGGAGCGGAAGGTTCAACGGAGGCGCCTCTGTTGGGATTGGACGGGTGGGCGGGCGTTTTGGTTCCGGGGGCGGTATACTTCCCGGGTCCTGAACCGCTCTCTGGAGAACCAGCACGTGCCAGCCTTCGACCGCATCACTCTCGATCCTGACGTCATGGGGGGCAAACCCTGCATCCGGGGGATGAGAATCACGGTGGGGACCATCCTGGGCCTGCTCGCCTCCAGGCATACGGAAGACGAGATCCTGAAGGCCTATCCCTATCTCGAGAGCGAGGACATCCAGGCGGCTCTCGCGTACGCCACCTGGCGCGTCGAGGAGATCGAGGTACCCGTGGCGCGCGGATGAAAATCCTCGTCGACATGGGACTCCCGCCAGCTTGGTGCGAGACCTTCGAACAGAACGGAATCAAGTCCCTTCATTGGTCTGAAGTCGGCCACCCCAAGGCCAAGGACCGCGACATCATGGCGTGGGCCCGGGAGCGCGGTTTCATCGTGTTCACCCACGATCTCGATTTCGGCCACCTGCTCGCGCTGACGCACGCCTCTGGACCCAGCGTGATCCAGGTCCGATCCGAGGACGTCCTGCCGGAGAGCATCGGCGGTCTCGTCCTCCAGGCTCTCAGTCAGTTCGAGGAGATGCTGATAGCCGGTGCGCTCATCGTGATCGAGCCTGAGGGCTTCAGAGCACGTATCCTGCCGATCCTGCCTCGGCAAAAGTAAGAAGCCGGCGGGACGCCGGCGGTCCCAGGTTACGGCTTCGCCGCGATCTCCCGCGCCGGCGCCGCCTGCTCGTCCTTGCAGCCGTAGACGTAGACGGGCGTGCCGGTCGGCACCATCTTGGTCAGCCGCTGCGAGGCGAACATGGGGATGCGGATGCAGCCGTGGCTGGCGGGATAGGGGGGCACGTCTTCGCTGCCGTGGATGGCGATGCCGCCCACGATGTAGAGGGGGTTGTGCATCTGCCCCAGGGGACTGGTCTTCCAGCCGGAGGCCTTGGCGTAGACCTCCAGGCGGGCGCAGGGAGTGATGGCGTGGGTTTCCGGGTAGCCGTTCTCGTAGAAACGCTTGCCGCTGCCCGAGGAGATGGGGAGGATGTTGGCCACCTTGCCTTCGGTGTCCACCAGGAAGAGCACCTGGCGGGCGATGTCCACCTCGATGTGCGGGCCCGTGGCGTGGCGCGGCTTGATGGGCGCGGCCACCGACAGCGCGTTCCACTCCGCCCGGGTGAGCTTGCCCGTGGGCTTGGCCTTCTGAATCTTCTGGAACGCCACCAGCGCGTGGCGGGTCGAGGAATCCCAGACACCGTCGATGGGACCCGTCCAGAAGCCGAGGTCGGCGAGCCACTGCTCGGCCTGGCGGATCTCGGCTTTGGTCAACGTGGCTTTCTGGACGGCTTCGGCGTCGAAGGCGAGAAACGAGAAAAGAACGGCGAGGACTGCGAACCAGCGGAACGGCTTCACGAACAACCCCCCTTGCCCAGGACCGGACCCCGCGCTGCGCGGGCTTCCCACTTCCCTTTATATACGATCCAGAACCCCTGGATGCCCTCACCCCTGCCCGGGCATCTTGGTCTCGGGCTCCAGCAACAACAATGCCAGTAGCGCCGCCCGCTCCGGCATGCGGTCCAACAGCACATGCTCGTGGACGGCGTGAGCGCCGTCGCCCACCGCGCCCAGGCCGTCCAGCGTCGGCGTGAAACGGCTGGTCAGGCTGCCGTCCGAGGCGCCGCCGGCCGTGCCCTCGCCGAGGGTGAATCCGAGCTCTTCCGCCCGGCGCTTCGCCGCTTCCCAGAGGACGCGGTTGCCCGGCGTCGCCTCCAGAGGAGGACGGTCGATGCCTCCCGTCACCTCCAGGCTGGTGCCGGGCGTGGCGGCTTTCATCTCCAGGACGGTCCTCTCGATCCGCAGCGCATCGTCCCAGCCCATCACTCGCACGTCCACCTCGGCCTGGGCTTCGGGGGCCACGACGTTGCGCCGCAGCCCGCCCGAGACCACACCGACGTTGACGGTCAGCCCCCGCCCCGGCTCGGCCAGGTCGTACAACCGCTGGATGACCCGGGCCAGCTCCAGGATGGCGCTCGCCCCCTTCTCCGGATCGAGACCGGAGTGGGCCGCCCGGCCGTGGACGCGGACGGTGAAGCGCAGCGAGCCCTTGCGCCGGGTCTTGAGCTTTCCCTCGGGTCCCAGCGAGGGCTCCAGCACGAAGACCCGGTGGACGCGGCGCGCCAGCCGCTCGATGCGGGCCAGGGATTCGACGCTGCCGATCTCCTCGTCGGAGTTGATGAAGACGCACGGCGTGACCTCCGGTTCGAGCCCCAGATCGCGCAAGGCCCTGAGGGCGAAGATCCCCTGCACCAGCCCCGCCTTCATGTCGTAGACGCCGGGCCCCGTGAGCCTGCCGTCGCGGATCTCGACCGGCATGGAGGCGAGGGTGCCCACGGGCCAGACGGTGTCGCAATGCCCGAGCAGGAGCTGCCCCGGTCCCGTGCGCCGGTCGCGGGGGACGGCCCAGAGCTGGCCGCCGGCGAGGCGCCCGCGCAGGCGGCGGGTGCGCATCCCGGCGGCTTCCAGCTCGACGGCGAGGCGGGCGAAGACCGGCTCCTGGCTCTCGGCCACCAGGGACGGGGATTCGAGAAGGGCGAGGGCGCGGAGGAGATCGCCCATCTCCTCCCGCCGTGCCTGAAGATGGGCGAGGACCTGCCGCGCGGTTTCCACGCGCTAATCGTAGCGGATCGCCACCAGCGGATCGGTCCGGGTCGCCCGCCGGGCCGGAATCCAGCAGGCCACCAGGGTGACCAGGCCGAGCACCACGACGACCAGGGTGAAGGTCACCGGATCGCGCGGCTGTACGTCGACCAGGAATTCGGCGAGCAGCAGGGAGGCGAAGAAGGCCAGGAGCAGGCCGACGCCGAGGCCGGCGGCGAGTTGGAGCATGCCTTGGCGCAGGATCATCTTGAGCACGTTCTGGCGCTGGGCGCCCAGGGCCATGCGGATGCCGATCTCCTGCGTGCGCTGGTTTACCGAGAAGGCGATCACGCCGTAGATGCCCACCGCCGCGAGGACGAGGGCGGCGCCGCCGAAGATCGCGAACAGGGTCGCGAAGAGGTTCTGGAAAAAGATGTTGCGCCGGATCAGCTCCTCCATCGAGTAGACGAAGTAGATGGGCAGGTCGCGGTCGATGGAGTTGATCGTCTGGCGCACCGTGGTGGTGAGGGCCGTGGGCTCCGCCCGGGTGCGCACGGCGAGGCTGACGAACCCGGGGCAGTTCTGGGCCAGCGGGATGTAGAAACCCTCGGGGGTCTCCTCGTCGCCATCGTCGAGGCCGGCCATCTGGAGGTCGGGCACGACGCCGATGACCAGGCGCCAGGGCGGGTTCTGGTTGTCCGGCTCCTCGTCGAGCTGGATGCGCTTGCCGACGGCGTCCTGGCCCGGCCAGATCTTCTGGGCGAAGCTCTTGTTGACGATGATCACGGGCAGGGCGCCCTCGTTGTCGAGCGCGGTGAAGCCGCGGCCGGCCAGGAGGTTGGCGTCATAGACCTTGAAGAAGCCGGGCGAGACCATGGCGAGGCGGGCCCGCGGCAGGTCCTTCTCGTTGGGATAGGCCTTCCCTTCAAGGCGGTACGGCCAACGGCCCGAGCCGCTGCCGGGGAGGTTGGTGGTGGCCGCGGCGGCCACGACCCCGGAGTTGCCCTCCAGGCGCGAGATCAGCTCGTCGAAGAAGCGGACGCGGTCGGCCGGCTTGGGATAGTTCGACTCGAACAGGGCGATGCGGGCCGTGAACAGGTTGGCCGGATCGAACCCCAGGTCCACGTTCTTGATCTGCATCACGCTGCGGATCATCAGCCCGGAGCCGACCAGCAGCAGGCAGGCGAAGGCCACCTCGACGACCACCACGCCGCGGCTGATCAGTCCCACCCGCAAGCTGGAGGAGCCGCGCCCTTCGTCCTTGAGCACCTCGCCGACGTCGGTCTTGGAGATCTGCAAGGCCGGCAGCAACCCTGAGAGCAGGGCGGCGACCAGGGTGATGCCCAGGGTGAAGAGCAGAGCCACCGGATCCACCTTGATCTGGATCCAGAACGGCGGGCTGGTGTCGGAGATGGCCCAGTTGAAGAGCTGGACGCCCCAGCGGGCCAGGATGAAGCCGAGCACGGCGCCGACCGCGGCGAGGAGCAGGCTCTCCAGGAGGAGCTGGACGATGATCCGCCCGCGGCTGGCCCCCAGGGAGGAGCGGATGGCGATCTCGCGGGTGCGGCGGGAGGCCCGGGCCACCATCAGGCTCGCCACGTTGGTGCAGGCGAGGAGGAGCACGGTGATGCACGCCCCGAACATCGTCCACAGCATCCTGGGAATGTCGTCGCCGAGGGCCTCCTCCATCCACGGCTTGACCACCGCGCCGCGCCCCTCGTGGGTCTTCGGGTACTCCTTGGCGATGGCCTTGGTGAAGCCCTCGATCTCGGCCTGGGCGGCCGCGACGGTGGCGCCGTCGCGCAGACGGCCCATGACCTCCAGGGTCTCGCCCTGGCCGCGCTCGATGCGCAGCGGATCGAGCCGCATGTTGGTCCAGACCTCGGTGGTCTCGGGGAAGGCGACGCCTTCGGGCAGGACGCCGACGATGGTCCCCGCCGCGCTGTTGATGCGCACCGGTTTGCCGATGACGTTGGTATCGCCCTGGTAGCGGGTGCGCCAGACGCCGTAGGAAAGGATCGCCACGGGCTCGGCCTGGGGGGCGTCCTCGCCCGGCAGGAAGCCGCGCCCGAGGATCGGCGTGACCCGCAGCACCTTGAGCGTCTCCGCCGTGGCGAAGAGACCGTCGAAGCGCTCCGGCTCTTCACCGTCGCCGCTCAGGTTGAGCGTCCCCTCGTAGTAGGCGGCGAAGCTCTCGAAGCTCTTCTGGCGCGCCTTGTAGTCCAGGTAGTCGTGGAGGTAGACCTCCAGGCTGGGCTCGTCCCGCGAGGGGTTGTTGTTCTCGACGTGCAGGATCTTCTCGGACTCGGGGAACGGCAGGCCGCGGAACATGACGCCGTAGACGATGCTGAACATGGCGGTGGCGAGCCCGATCCCCAGAGCCAGGGCGAGCACCGCCGCCACGGTATGGCCAGGATGGCGGAAAAGCATCCGGACGCCGAAACGGACGTCCTGGGACATGGTGGTCATGGAAAATCCCTCCAGGAGGTCTTACGCGGAGGGATGGGGGAAGGTTACAGGGGGGCGTTCAAGGGGGCCTTGCCAAGCGGGCGGGGTGCCCTCCGAGACCTCACCCCCTGGCCCCCTCTCCCACCCCCCTCCCGCCACCCGGGAGAGGGGGAACGATGAGGCAGCGATCTTGCCGAGATCAAGAAGACCTCAAGCGCAGAGACCTCCCTCTCCCGGGGGCGGGCGGCAGGGAGATGGGAGAGGGACCGAGGGTGAGGTCTCGAAGGGCAGATCGCCCCAGAAGGCAGGCTGCTCTGAAGCCCCTACTTCACCGCCGCCGACTCTTCCAGCCCCCGCCAAGTCTCTTCGCTCTCGTCGAAAATCGGCAGGTTGGGCATGCGGCCGCGGGCGGCGTTGAGGTGCCAGCCCCAGAGGAGGGCCCACTTGAGATAGGTGCCGTACGCCTGGAGCATGCAGAAGACCAGGCCGTGCATGCCATCGAGGACGCCGAGCTGGAAGATGTAGGTGCGGAAGAAGCGCCAGATGGAGCGGCCGAAGATCTGGGTGAAGCCGGACTTCTTCTTCTCCCGCCAGTTCTGCGCCGCGCCCCAGAAGCTGTATTTCTCGATGCGCTTGATGTACTCGTCCAGCGAGTCCGCCATGTAGTGGTCCATGGACTCGCGCAGCAGCGGCGCAGGGCCGCGGGTGATCATGTCGGCGTGGACCCGGCGGTTGGGATAGCGGGCCGAGCCGTTCTTGATCAGGCGCACGACCTGGTCGTGCTGCCAGCCCGAGAAGCGGATGACCCGGTCCATGAAGAAGACCCGCCGGTGGATGGTGTAGGCGTCATGTTCGGGGCCGCCGGCGAGCAGGGTCTCGATCTCCTTCTGGAGCGCCGGGGTGCAGCGCTCGTCGGCGTCGAAGATCAGAATCCAGTCGTTGGTCACCTGGTCCATGGCCCAGTTCTTCTGCGAGGCCGAGCCGAAATAGGTGCGCTGGAAGAAGCGGACCTTGTCGTAGCCGCGGGCGATCTCGGGCGTCCGGTCCGTCGAGAAGGAATCCACCACCAGGATCTCGTCGCACCAGAGCAGCGACTCGATGCACCCCGCGATGTGGACCTCCTCGTTGAAGGTGGTGATGATCGCGGAGACGGCGGGACGGGGGGGGCGGGTCTCGGAAGGCGCCGGCATAGGTGGGTAAGCGTATCAGAGGGTGCTCCCCTGCTAGAATCCCGGCGAATCGAAGGGTCCGGACTTTTTCTCCCGGGGAGGCTCGTGCGCTCCTACATCGTCTTCCTCGTCCTGCTGATGCTGAAGATCATCGCCCGGGTCTTCTACCGCGTCGACGTCAAGTTCATCGGCGACGTGCCGCCCGAGCCCTGGCGGCGCATCCGGCTGACCGCGATCCTCAACCACACCAGCCTGTACGAGGCCCTGTTCGCCGGCGTCTGCCCCAACCACTTCCTGTGGCGGATCGCCCGCCACGGGGTGGTCCCCATCGCCCAGAAGACGGCCGACCGCGCCCTGGTGGGCCGCTTCTACGGCCTGGTGGCCGCCCGGGTGGTCTCGATCACCCGCGAGCGCGACGAGACCTGGTCCCAGGTGCTGAAGGAAATCGACCCGGACGCCATGGTGCTGCTCCTCCCCGAGGGGCGGATGAAGCGGGCCAACGGCCTCGACTCCCAGGGCAAGCCGATGACGGTGCGCGGCGGCATCGCGGACATCCTGGAGACCATGGGCGAGGGCCGGATGCTCCTGGCCTACAGCGGCGGCCTCCACCACGTGCAGATCCCGGGGCAGAAGCTCCCCCGCCTGTTCAAGACCCTGCGCATGCGGCTCGAAGTGGTGGACATCGGCGAGTACCGCAACGCCCGGCTCGCCGAGGCGGGGCCGCGGGGGTTCCGGCGGGCGGTGGTGAACGACCTGGAACAGCGGCGCGACCGCCACTGCCCGACGACGCCGGAGTCGGACGCGCCGGAGCGCGCCCTCACTCCCGGCCCATAGCCCTCCGCCCGGCCCATAGCCATTGAGGGAAGCCTCTATCTCCTCCTGAGGGATTCTCCTCATACCGTTCCAGCCCCGGCTCGCCGACACTGAGGCCGGCGACTACGGTTGCCTCGACGAAAGGGAGGGGGAGGAGGGGGGTCAAGCTCGTCGACGACAGTCGCTGAGCTCCTTGGAGATCAACGGACCGTAGTCCGCGGTTGCGCTGTCCAGCACGCGCCACCGCAGCTTTCCAGCGACTGCGGGGCCCCTTCCGCCCGTCGGAGGGGGCTCATTTTTCCCAAATGACAGGTCCGCTACGCTAGAATGTCCCCTGGGCGCCTGATCCTTTCGCCCCTCGCATTCCCAGCAACTCCGTTCGCTCGCTCAACATAGAACTGGCAGAGGGCGGCAGGCCCGCTGCTCCCGGCGGACAGCCGCCGGCGCAGGCTCCGGATCGAGCGCGCCCGCAAGATCGGAGTAGCGAAATTCCTATTCCAGTATCTATCATCAAATCAAAGCTTTAAGGCCGGAATGGGAGGCGGCCGACCCCTAGCCCAAAATTGATCCTCAACTTTCTTGGCGGATACGACTCGCTCTGGGCGAGTTGCGGCACTGACAGAGATTGAGGAGCATTTCATTGACCAACCAAGACCGTACCGAAATTCTCGGCCTGCCCCGCCCTCAGGTCCGCTCCCGCGGGGCTTCCTTGAAGCGGGCGCTCTTCGGCATCTCCCCCGGGGAGACGTCGTTCACGCGCCGCGGATTCCGAGGCGATTTCGCGGTCGTCCGCGAGCGTCTGGAGGAAGTTGGCCGCTGTTTCACGGCCGGCTATCACGCCGCCCTGGAGGAGGACCGGCCGGAGCCTCTGGCCGCCCGCATCGAATCCGAGGTGGCGCGGGACTTCCAGGGCTTCGCCTACGAGGGGGCCGGCATGGCCCTGGCCCTCCTGGACGTCCTGACGCCCTGGCGCCGCGACCGGCTCTCCCGGTTCCTGGCCGGACCGGGCGCCTCCCAGATCTACATCATCTACGTCGGCGCCGGCTGGATCATGGCCCGTCTGCCGCTCTCTCCCGAGCGGTTTCTGGCGCGCCTGGAGGATCCGGTCCTCCGCTGGCTGGCCCTGGACGGCTACGGCTTCCACGAGGGCTTCTTCCATTGGCCGCGGTCGGTGGAACGCCAGCAGGTGCCGGGCAAGCTCCGGGGCTACGCCCGCCGGGTTTTCGATCAGGGGCTCGGCCGCAGCCTGTGGTTCGTGGACGGCGCCGACGTCCGCCGGCTGCCGCGCACGATCGGGGCCTTCCCGGCCGCGCGCCAGGCGGACCTGTGGAGCGGCCTGGGTCTCGCCTGCGGCTACGCGGGCGGGCGCACCCGCGCCGAGGTCGAGGAGCTGCGGACGGCGGTGGGTCCCTACCTCCCGCAACTGGCTCAAGGAGTGGCCTTCGCCGCCCAGGCCCGCGCGCGGGCCGGCATCCTCACGCCCCACACGGAGCTCGCCGCCGAGGTGATCTGCGGCGCCAGCGCCACCGAAGCCGCCGCGGTGACCACCGAGTCCCTTCGGGATCTGCCGGCGGACCGGCCGGACGAACCCGTCTTCGAAGTCTGGAGGCGGCGGATTCAAGTACACTTCGCGAAAGGAACAGCAGCATGAAAGAGCAGCCCGGCTTCCTGCGCCGCAACGCGACGCGGCTGACGGCGGTGGCGGCGATCGCGGCCCTGTACGGGGCGGCGCGCATCCCGGACCTGCCGGAGAGCGAGCGGGAATCCCTGGCCTCGCGGTTCGCCTTCACGCGCACTGCGATCCCGGAGCCCGCCGGCAACCTCGGCCGCTCCATCCGGGAGGTCCACCCCAGCTATCAGGACATCGCGGGCTGGATCTCCAGCGTCGGCGCCGGCGTCGCGCTCCACGACGTGGACGGCGACGGGCTCCACAACGACCTCTGTCTGGTCGATCCGCGGGTGGACCAGGCGCTGGTCTCGCCCGCTCCGGGCACCGGCGCCCGCTACGCGCGGTTCGTCCTCGATCCCGCCCCCCTGCCCCACGACGCCCGCGTCATGGCGCCCATGGGCTGCCTCCCCGGCGACTGGAACGAGGACGGGCTGACCGACTTCGTCGTCTATTACTGGGGGCGGCCGCCCGTGGCGTTCCTGCGCCGGGCCGGCGGCGGCTCGCCGGCGGCCGCGGCCTACCGCCCGGTCGAGGTGGCCCCGGTCAGCCAGATCTGGAACACCAACGCCCTGACCAGCGCGGACGTCGACGGCGACGGCCATCTCGACCTGATCGTCGGCAACTACTTCCCGGACGGCATGCGCGTGCTGGACGCCCGGGCCACGGACGGGGCCCACATGCACTCCTCCATGTCCCGCTCGGAGAACGGCGGCAAGAACCGCCTCCTGCTCTGGCAGGCCGGTTCCGGCGGGCCGGAGCCGGCGGTGCGGTTCAGAGACGTGGACGGGGCCTTCGATCCGGCGACGGCCTACTCGTGGACCCTGGCCGCGGGGGCCGCCGATCTCGACGGCGACCTGCGGCCGGAGATCTACTTCGGCAACGACTTCGGCAACGACAAGCTGCTGCGCAACCTGTCGACGCCCGGCAAGCCCCGCTTCGTCGTGCTGGCAGGCCACAAGGGCTTCACGACTCCCAACTCCAAGGTCCTGGGCCACGACTCCTTCAAGGGCATGGGCGTCGACTTCGCCGACATCAACGGCGACGGCCGGTTCGACATGTACGTGAGCAACATCGCCCAGAACTGGGCCCTGGAGGAGAGCCACTTCGTGTGGGTGAGCACGGGCCAGCCGCTGGGCAAGGACGGCCTCGCCCCCTACGAAGACCACAGCGAATCGCTCGGCCTTTCGCGCAGCGGCTGGGGCTGGGACTCCCGCTTCGCCGACTTCGACAACGACGGCGTGCAGGAGGCCACGCAGGCCATCGGCTTCGTCCGCGGCGAGAAGAACCGCTGGCCCGAGCTCCACGAGATTGCCATGGGCAACGACGCCAACCTGAAGCACACCACGGCCTGGCACCACTTCACGACCGGCGACGACCTCTCGGGGCACCTGCACAACCCGTTCTTCGCGCGGGCCCGCGACGGCCGCTTCTACGACATCGCCCGCGAGCTCGGGCTGGACGACCAGCGCGTCACCCGCGGCATCGCCATCGCCGACGTGGACGGCGACGGCGACCTCGATTACGCGGTCGCCAACCAGTGGCAGACCTCGTACTTCGTGCGCAACGACAACCCGCGGCGGAACGCCGCCCTCGTCCTCGACCTGCGGCTGCCGGCCGCCGGCGGCCTCACGCGGCCGGCGGTGGGCGCCGTGGCGAAGGTCCGCCTGCCGGACGGCCGCGTGCTGGTGGGCCAGGCCGACGGCGGCACCGGGCACTCGGGCAAGCGCTCGCCGGAAGTCCATTTTGGTCTGGGTCACGCCAGCGGCCCGGTGCGGGTGGACGTGCACTACCGCGACGGCGCGGGACGCGTCAGGACGGAGACCCTCGAGCTGAAGGCTGGGTGGCACAAGGTGCTGCTCGGAGCGACGACGACGAATTCCCCGGCGAAGGAGGGGTGAGCAATCATGGCTGAAAGCAAGGACCTGCGCCTGCCGGCGCTGCGGCGGTTCGCGACCGCGATCACCCTCCTGAACATCTTCGGCCACACGGTGCTCGGCTTCGAGCAGGCGTGGGCCACACCGATCGTGGCGCTGCTCGCCGCCTACTCCTCCGAAACCGTCCTGGAGCTCCTGGAGGCGTGGCGCCAGGGCCGTCAGCCCCGCTTCCTGGGCGGCGGCGTCACCCGCGTCATCGACTTCCTGCTCTCGGCCCACATCAGCGGCCTGGCGGTCTCGATGCTCCTCTACGCCAACGACCGGCTGTGGCCGGTGGCCTTCGCCGCGGTGGTGGCCATCGCTTCGAAGCACCTGTTCCGGGTCGGCGTCAACGGCGGCCGGCGGCACTTCTTCAACCCGTCCAACCTGGGGATCACCGCCACCCTGCTGGCCTTCCCCTGGGTGGGGATCGCCCAGCCGTACATGTTTACCGAGAACCTCAGCGGCGGCTGGGACTGGTTCCTGCCCGGCCTGATCATCTGCACGGGCTCGTTCCTCAACACCGTGTTCACCAAACGGGTGCCGCTGATCCTCGCCTGGCTGGGCTGCTTCGCCCTGCAGGCGGTGATCCGCCACTTCGTGTTCGGCAGCCTGCTGCTGCCGTCGCTCAACCCGATGACCGGCGTCGCCTTCCTGCTGTTCACCTTCTACATGGTGACCGACCCGGCGACGACGCCGTCCACCGTCCGCGGCCAGATCGCCTTCGGCGCGTCCGTGGCCCTGGCCTACGGCACGCTGATGGCCCTGCACGTCGTGTTCGGGCTCTTCTTCGCCCTCAGCGCCGTCTGCCTCGGGCGCGGCGTGCTGCTCTACGTGCGCTCCCTGGCCGACCAGCGGGCGGAGGCGCGCGCGAAAGCGCAAGAACAGGGACGGATCGACGTCCACGTTCCGGCGGAGGCTTGACTTGGTAGAAGGCATCTCCATCGTCGGGATGGCCTGCCGCTATCCCGACGCCCGCACCCCCGGCGAGCTGTGGGAGAACATCCTCGCCCGCCGGCGGGCCTTCCGGCCCATCCCGCCGGAGCGCCTGCGGATGGAGGACTACCTCAACGGCCCCGGCGATCCGGACGGCCTCTACCCCATCGAGGCGGCGCTGCTCGAAGGCTACGAGTTCGACCGTGTCCGCTTCCGGGTGGCCGGCCGCACCTACCGCGCCACCGACCTCGCCCACTGGCTGGCCCTGGACGTCGCCGCCCTGGCGCTGGCCGACGCCGGCTTCCCCGACGCCGAAGGACTGCCCCGCGAGGCCACCGGCGCGCTGGTCGGCAACACCCTGACCAGCGAGTTCACCCGCGCCAACACGCTGCGCCTGCGCTGGCCGTACGTGCGGCGGGTGGTCTCCGGCACGCTCGCCGCCGAGGGCTGGGAGCAGGGAAAGATCGACGAGATCCTCGGCCGGCTGGAGGCGGCTTACAAGGCCCCCTTCCCCGAGCCCATGGAGGAGAGCCTGGCGGGCGGCCTGGCCAACACCATCGCCGGGCGGATCTGCAACCACTTCGACCTCCACGGCGGCGGCTACACCCTGGACGGCGCCTGCGCCTCCTCGCTGCTGGCGGTGGCCAACGCCTGCTCGGCGCTCGCCGCCGGAGACCTCGACGTCGTCCTCGCCGGCGGCGTCGACCTCTCGCTCGATCCCTTCGAGCTGGTGGGCTTCGCCCGCGTCCAGGCCCTGGCGCCGGACGACATGCGGGTCTTCGACGCCCGCTCCTCCGGCTTCCTGCCCGGCGAGGGGTGCGGCTTCGCCGTGCTGATGCGCGAGTCCGACGCCCTCCGCCTGGGCTGCCGCTCCTACGGCGTGATCCGCGGCTGGGGCATCTCCTCGGACGGCCACGGCGGCATCAGCCGTCCCGAGGCGGAGGGGCAGAAGCTGGCGCTGCGCCGCGCCTACAAGAAGGCCGGCTTCGGCATCGACACCGTCGGCTACTTCGAGGGGCACGGCACCGGCACCTACGTCGGCGACGCCACGGAGCTGGCGGCCCTCACCTCCGCCCTGCGCGAGGCCGGGGCGACGCAGGCCTCGCCGGTGGGCTCGGTCAAGGCCAACATCGGCCACACCAAGGCGGCGGCCGGCGTGGCGGGCCTGATCAAGGCCACGCTCGCCGTGCACAGCCAGATCCTGCCGCCCAACACCGCCTGCGAGGAGCCGCATCCGGACATCGCGGGAGCGGACGCGCCGCTGCGCACGCTGGACCATGGCGAGCCCTGGCCCGCGGGCAAGCCGGTGCGGGCCGGCGTCTCCTCCTTCGGCTTCGGCGGCATCAACGTCCATGTGGTCCTCGAGGGCTCTCCCGCCGTGCGGCGCCGCGTCCTGCTGGCGCGCGAGCGCGAGGTGCTCTCCTCCTGGCAGGACGCCGAGCTGCTGCTGGTGGCTGCCAGGGACAGCGCCTCGCTCGCCGTCGAGCTGGAGCGCCTGGCGGAGATCCTGCCGCGCCTCTCCCGCTCCGAGCTGACCGACCTCGCCGCCGAGCTGCGCCGCCGCCTGGGCGACGGTCCGGCGCGGGCGGCCGTGGTGGCGGCGCGGCCGGGCGAGGCCGTGGAGCGGCTGCGCCGCATCCTCGGCTGGCTCAAGGACGGCGAAACCCTGCGGCTGGAGCCGCGCCACGGCGCGTTCCTGGGCGTCGGCGCCCGCGGCCGGCGGGTCGGCTTCCTGTTCCCCGGCCAGGGCTCCCCCTCGCACCTCGACGGCGGCCTCTTCCGCCGGCGCTTCGAGGCCCTGGAGGCGGTCTACGAGACGGCCGGGCTCGATCCCGCCGCCGATCCGGTCGACACCGCCGTGGCGCAGCCGGCCATCCTCACCCACTCCCTGGCCAGCCTGTGGCTCCTCGACCGCCTGGGCGTGCGCGCCGCGGTCGCGGTGGGCCACAGCCTGGGCGAGATCGCCGCCCTGCACTGGGGCGGCGCCCTGGACATGGACGCCGCCCTGCGCCTCGCGGCCGTGCGCGGGCGGATCATGGCGGATCTCGGCGAGGGCAACGGCGCCATGGCGAGCCTCGGCGCCTCCCCCGAGACCGTGGCGGAGCTGCTCGCCGACGGCGCCGTGATCGCCGCCCGCAACTCGCCCGAGCGGACGGTGGTCTCGGGCCACGCCGCCGCCGTGGAGAAAGTGATGGAGCGCGCCCGCGACCGCGGCCTCTCCACCCACCGTCTGCGCGTCTCGCACGCCTTCCACTCGCCGCTCGTGGAGGCGGTGGCGCCGCGCCTCGCGGCCGAGCTGGCGGACCTGCCCTTCCGCACCCTGAGCCGGCCCGTCTCCTCCACCGTCACCGGCGGCCCCTTGAGCCCGGACGCCGACCTCGGCGGCCTGCTGCGGGATCAGATCACCGCCCCCGTGCGCTTCACCGACGCCCTGGCGGCGGCGCGGGACGTCGACCTGTGGATCGAGGTGGGCCCCGGCCGCGCCCTCTCCGAGCTGACCGCCGAGACCCTCGCCCGGCCGGTGATCCCCCTGGACGCCGGCGGACCCTCGATCGCCGGGCTCCTCCAGGCGGCGGGCGCGGCGTTCGCGGCCGGTCAGGCGATCGATCCCTCGATCCTCTTCGACGGCCGCTTCACCCGGCCTTTCGACCTCGACCGCCCCCTGCGGTTCCTGGCGAATCCCTGCGAGACCGTCGCGGCGTTCACCGGCAAGGTGACGACCCGGATGCCAGAGCTGCTCGGCGCCATGGCGGCCCTGGCTCCCTCCCCGCGAGCGAGCTGGGGAAGGCCGCCGGCCGAGGAGCCGGTGACGGAGGCCGCGGCGGCCGAGGCTCCGTCGCGGGGCGCCCGGGACGTCGTCCGCCAGCTCGTGGCGGCCCGCGCCGAGCTGCCGCCCGACGCGGTGCGGGACGACAGCCGCCTGCTCTCCGACCTGCACCTGAACTCCATCTCCGTCGGCCAGCTCGTGGTGGAGGCCGCGCGCCGGCTGGGCCTGCGCCCGCCCGCCGCCCCCACCGACTTCGCCCGCGCCACGGTGGCCCAGGTGGCCCAGGCCCTGGAGGACCAGACCGCGCTCGGCGCGGAGAGCGCCCCTGCCGAGACCGCGCCGGCTGGCGTCGATTCCTGGGTGCGGCCGTTCACCGTCGAGTGGATCCCCCGCGCACTGTCCGGCTCCCCGGACGCCGGCGGCGAGCGCGCCTGGACGGTGATCGCGCCCCCGGACCACCCTCTCGCCGAGGTCCTCGCCGGCCGGCTGGAGGGCCGCGGCGTCCTCCTCTGCCTGCCGCCCGACACCGACGAGCGGCACGCCGGCCTGTTCGTGGACGCCGCCAGGGCCGTGATCGCGGCCCCGCGCCCGGCGCGCTTCGTCCTCGTCCAGCCGGACGGCGTGGGCGGCGGCTTCGCCCGCACGCTGCACCTGGAGATGCCCGACGTGGCGGTCCGCGTCGTCACCGCTCCCCTGGATCGTGCCGAAGCGGCGGAGTGGATCGTCGCCGAGGCCGCCGCCAGCCAGTCCGGCTACGCCGAATGCCGGTATACCGCGGACGGCCGGCGCGAGGTCCCGGTGATGCGGCTCCTGCCCGCGTCCGAGCCCGGCCCCTTGCCCCTGGGGAAAGAGGACGTCCTCCTGGTGACCGGCGGCGGCAAGGGCATCGCCGCCGAGTGCGCCCTCGATCTGGCGCGCGCCGCCGGCGTCAAGCTGGCCCTGCTGGGCCGCTCCCGGCCCGAGGCCGACGCGGAGCTGGCCGCCAACCTGGAGCGCATGCGGGCGGCCGGCGTCGACGCCCTCTACGTCTCCGCCGACGTCACCGACGCCGAGGCCGTCCTGGAAGCCGTGACCCGGATCTCCGACGAGCTGGGCCCCGTGACCGCCGTCCTCCACGGCGCCGGCGCCAACCAGCCGCGGTCCCTGGCGTCCCTTGACGAAGAAGCGTTCCGCCGCACCCTGGCGCCCAAGGCCGCCGGCCTGCGCAACGTCCTCGCCGCCGTGGATCCGGACCGCCTGCGCCTGCTGGTGACCTTCGGCTCCGTGATCGCCCGCACGGGCCTCAAGGGCGAGGCCGACTACGCCGTCGCCAACGAGTGGCTGGCGCGCGCCACCGAGCGCTTCTCGGCGGAGCATCCCGGCTGCCGCTGCCTGACCCTGGAGTGGTCCGTCTGGGCCGGCGTCGGCATGGGCGAGAAGCTGGGCACCCTGGAGAGCCTCATGGCGCAGGGGATCACCCCCATCCCGCCCGAGACCGGCGTGCGCGTCACCCGCGAGCTGATCTCGCGCCAGCTCCCCGCCACTACCCTGGTGGTGACCGGCCGCTTCGGCGACACTCCCACCCTGGAGGTCGAGCGCCCCGAGCTGCCGCTGCTCCGCTACCTGGAGAAGTCCCGGGT
Organism: Thermoanaerobaculia bacterium; assembly: GCA_036376245.1. GTDB lineage: Bacteria > Acidobacteriota > Thermoanaerobaculia > Multivoradales > UBA5704 > DATARR01. The sequence goes on from DASVAS010000003.1 coordinate 92,243, forward strand.
CTTCGTGCCCGGCGTCGAGCTGGTGGTGGACTCCGAGGTCTCGGCCGACACCGATCCCCACCTCGCCGACCACGTCTTCCGCGGCGAGCCGCTGTTCGCCGCCGTGCTGGGGATGGAGGCGATGGCGCAGGCCGCCATGGCCGTGGCCGGCGCGGACTCCCTGCCGGTGTTCGAGAACGCCGTGTTCCAGCGTCCCGTGGCCGTGCCGCCGGGCCGCTCCACCACCATCCGCGTCGCCGCCCTGGTCCGCGAGCCGGGGCTGGTGGAGGTCGTCCTGCGCGACGCCTCGACCGGCTTCGCCGCCGACCACTTCCGCCTTCTCTGCCGCTTCGGCGGCGGCGCGGAGGCGGTGGACGCCGCTCCCCGCCTCCTCGCCGACTTTCAGGAGGACGGGACTGTGGCGCTCGATCCGCGGCTCGACCTCTACGGCAGCGTCCTCTTCCACCAGGGCCGCTTCCGCCGGGTGACCGGCTACCGCCAATTGAGCGCCACCGAATGCCTGGCGAACATCTCGCCGGACGGCAGCACCGCCTGGTTCGGCCGCTACCTGCCGGACCGCCTGGTGCTGGGCGACCCCGGCGCCCGCGACGCCGCCATCCACGGCATCCAGGCCTGCATCCCGCATGCGACCCTGCTCCCCACGGGAGTGGACCGGGTGGTGACCTTCGGGATCGCCAGCGGCGACGCCCATCTCCTGGCCGCCCGCGAGCGCAGCCGCAACGGCGACGACTTCGTCTACGACCTCGAGCTGCTGACGGTGGACGGCCGGCTGTGCGAGCGCTGGGAAGGGCTCCGCCTGCGCGCCGTGGACCGCATCGCCCCGCCCGCCTCCTGGACCGCCGCCCTGCTCGGTCCCTACGTCGAGCGCCGGCTCCAGGAGATCCTCCCCGGCTCGCACCTGCGGGTCTCGGTGGAGAACGGCAACGGCTCCCCGGTCCTCCATCGGCCGGACGGCAAGCCGGAGCCCGCGGACGGTTCCCACGTCTCCCGCTCGCACGCCGGCGCCCTCACCCTGGCCGTGACCGGCGAAGGCCGGCTGGGCTGCGACCTGGAGCCCGTCGCCGAGCGCACGGAGGAGGTCTGGCAGGGCCTGCTCGGGGCCGAACGCTACCGGCTCGCCGAGCTGATCGCCCACGAGCGCGGCGAGAGCCCGCACGGGGCGGCCACCCGCGTCTGGGCGGCGGCCGAGAGCCTGGTCAAGGCGGGGGTCCCCCAGGGCGCCCCCCTGACCCTGGAGCGCTCCGGGGACGACGGCTGGCTCCTCCTGCGCTCCGGCGAGCTGACGATCGGCACCTGGCTCGCCCCCTTCCGCGAGCTGTCGGGAGAGGCGGCGCTCGCGGTCCTCGTCGAGAGCGTGCATTGAAGGCCTACGAATACCGCCACCTGGTCGGGTTCGAAGAGACCAACCTGGTCGGCAACGTCTACTACGTCAACCACCTGCGCTGGCAGGGGCGCTGCCGCGAGATGTTCCTGCGCGACCACGCCCCGGAGATCCTGGCCGAGCTCTCTCAAGGCCTCGCCCTCGCCACCGTCCGCTGCTCGTGCGACTACCTGGCCGAGTTGGAAGCCTTCGACCAGCTCGTCATCCGCATGCGCCTGGGCGGCGTCGTCCAGAACCGCATCACGCTCAGCTTCGAATACTGGCGCCAGAACGGCGAAGGCGAGGAGCTGGTGGCCCGCGGCGAGCAGATCGTCGCCTGCCTGCGCCGGGAAGGGGAGCGGACGGTGTCGACCCCCATCCCCGCGCCGTTGCGCGAGGCGCTGAAGCCGTACGGCGGGTAAGGGCGGCGGGAGGCCGGTCCCGAAGCGGGACCGGCCCGGTGCAACCGGACAGGGAACTAATTCTGGTTCTGGTTGATGATGACCGGATCCGTCGCGACCGGATCGGTGGAGATGGACGTGCAGAGCGACTGCTGGCCGATCAGGATCTTGTTCGCCTGGGCGGCGTCGGCTTCCGTCGTGGAAACCTGCTTGCAGTCCGTGGGCGGCGCCGAGACGTGGGTCAGCGAGTAGACCGAGTGGGTGTGCGTCGACTGGCCCGGGGTGCCGCCGCCGCCCGTGTTGCAGAGCGGCCACGGCGGCGTCGGCTCATACCCGACGTGGAACTCGAGGCCGGGGAAACCGGCGCGCTTGCGGCCCACCGTGGTGTAGTCGTTGGCGCCGTTGAAATCGCCGTCCACCGCGATGCCGGCGCGGATCGGAGTGATGCCCTTGCTCGCCGGATTGAAGTTGTTCGGGCCGGCGGCGACCTCCCAGCAGACGTTGGATGCGCCCAGCACCAGCGGCGCCGGGCAGTTGGCCACGGCGCAGTCGATGTCCACCCGGTTGCCCGGGTTCCCCACCTGGATGAAGGTCAGCTTGGGCAGCACGGGGAAGCTGGAGTTGAACCGGCCGCCGTCCGGCGTCAGCCGGGTCACGACCATGGTCCCCGGACCTGACGGAGTCGAGGACAGGGCGACCGTCAGGTCGAAGTCCACGCCGTTGATCCGCGTGCGGCCGCGCAGACGCAGCGCCTTGATCTCGACGCTGAAGTTGTGCGTCTCGGGGAACGCGTTGAAGGTCACCGACGGGGGATAACGCTCCAGAAGGGTGTCGATGGAGCCCAGATTGTTCCGGTTCAGCGCCACGCCGCTGAGCAGCACGATCTGCGGCGTCACCACCGAGCCGGGGCCGAAGAAATCGTTGATCGGGAATACCCCCAGGTCCACCTGGGAGCTGTTGGCGGGCGTCACCCATCCGTCGTTGCCCGGAGCCACCGTGATGGGCTGGGACAACGCAGGCACAGCGGCCATGGCCAACGCCATGCCGGTGAAAACCAAGGCTTTCAAAACTTTCCTCATTCGCTCTCCTCCTTCCGAAAGGGACACGTCCAGCCGTGCCCGATTCGCTATTCAGGCCTGGATCTCACAACTTGTGAGTCGGATTTCTTCCTCAATAGTAGTAGTGCTTCTAAGCACTCCCGCGAGCCGCATGAGATTGCGTTAGATCCAAAATAGCCCCTCTCCAGAGGACCGCCCGCGGCCTTCCCGCGCGTCCTGTTCAATGTGACAATTCCGCGCCTCATGCTGAAGCTCCCGGACATCGCCCTCCGCCGCCCGGCCCTAGTCCTCCTCGCCTTTCTCCTCGGCACCGTCGCCGTGGCCGCCGGCCTCCCCCGCCTGGAGGTCCGCACCGACGGCGCCGCCATCTACCCCGAGGACGATCCGGTCGTGGCGCGGACGCTGGCGGACCGCGACACGTTCTACGAGACCGAGCAGATCCTCCTCCTGGCGACCGCCAAGCCGGGCGGCCCGCCGCTGGCCTCGCCGGAGGGCTTCCGCTTCCTCCGCAAGGCCTATCTGGAGCTGCGGGGACAGCCCGGCGTCAGCGGGTTCGGCCTGCACTCCCTGGCCGACCTCATCGAGACCCCGGAGCCGGGCAAGCTGCAGATCATCACCTACCTCGACGACATCCCGGATCAGCCCGCCGCCTTCGCCCGCCTGATGGACCGCCTGCGGAAGAACCAGGTCACGGAGGGGCTGTTCCTCTCTCGCGACGGCCGGGTCTCGGCGTTCTACATTCCCGTCGGCCAGGACGCGGACCGCCGCGACGTCATCCGGCAGCTCGAAAGCTGGCGGGCCTCCCGCGCCGCCGCCCCCTTCGACCTGCGGATCACCGGCCCGGCGGCGGCCGAGGCCGTGCTGGGTGAGACCGTGCTCGACGACCTCTCCCGCCTGGTGCCGATCATGGTCGCCGCCATCGCCCTGCTGCTGGTGATCTCCCTGCGCACCCCCGGCGGCGTGCTGATCCCCCTGGCCCAGATCCTGGCCACCCTGACCTGGACCCTCGGCCTCATGGGCTGGGCCGGCGTCCCCGTCACCCTGGTGACGACCATCCTGCCGGTTCTGCTCATGGCGATGTCGATGACCGACTCGATCCACCTCCTGGAGCGCATCCAGCATCGCCTGGCGGAGATCCCCACCGACGTCCCCGCCCGCGCGCGGCTCCGCCAGGCCACCGGGGAGGCCTACGCCGCCATCGCCTCGCCGCTGATCCTCACCTCGCTGACCAACGCCTCCGGCTTCTACTCCTTCCTCGGATCTTCCATGAAGCCGCTGCGCGACCTCGGCCTGTTCGCGGGCTCGGGGCTGATGCTGGCGCTGCTCTTCACCTTCACGCTCATTCCCGCCCTCATCGCGTTCCTGCCCCCGGGCTGGACCGAGCGCGGCCGGCCCGGCTCCGCCGCGGGCGTCCCGGAGGTCCCCGCGTGGGAGAGGCTGCTGGCCCGCAGAAGCCGGACCTTCGCCCTCGGGGGAGCGATCCTCGTCGCCCTCGCCGTGCCCGGCCTCTTCCGGCTGACCGTCCAGGACTCCTGGATCGACAACTTCGATCCCCGCTCCCCCCTGGTCACCGCCGAGCGGACCTTCAACGCCTCCTTCTGGGGGACCTACCGCTTCGACGTGGTGTTCGAGGGAGACCGCGAATTCTTCTGGAAGCCCGCCGGAGCCGCGCTGCTGGAGGACTTCGACCGGCTGGCCCTCGCGGCCCCGCACGTCGGCGGCCGGCTCGGCTACCTCCAGTTCCTGGAGATCGGCGCCCAGGCGAGGGACCAGCCGCTGCCGGTCTCCAGGCTCTCCGCGGATGAAGCCAGGAAGGCCGGCGCCCTGGTGGAGGTGCTGTCGATCCGGTTGAGCCTCCGGCAGTACCTGACCCAGGACAAGAGCGCGGCGCGGGTGCGCCTGTTCGTCCCGGATGCCGACTACGCCAAGGGCCGCGAGCTGCGGGCCTGGATCGAGGCGCGCCTGCCGGAGCTCGCCCGCCGCTACGGTGTGAAGGCCCATGTCTCCGGCGACGTGCCGGTGGGCCTCTCGGTGGTGGGAGCGATCGTGGGCAACCAGCTCGGCTCCATCGGCTGGACCGCCGTCCAGATCCTGCTCACCCTTCTGATCGCCTTCCGGAGCCTGCGCTGGACGGTCATCTCGGTCGTCCCCGTGTTCACCGCCACCGTGCTCCTCTTCGCGGTGCTGGGCTACACCGGTATTCCCCTCGGCATCGCCACCAGCATGTTCGCGGCCCTGACCCTGGGGGCCGGCGTGGACTTCGCCCTGCACTACGTCCACACCTACCGGCGCGGGCGCGAAACCGGGCTTTCCCACGATGACGCCGTCCTGGAGACTCTGCGGACGGCTGGCCGGGGCCTGCTCTGGAACGCCCTCGTCCTCGCCTTCGGCTTCTCGGCGCTGGCCTTCTCCGCCATCAAGCCCAACGCCAGCCTGGGGTTCCTCCTGGCGGCGGCGATGATGGCGAGCTATGCCACGACGGTGGTGTTCCTGCCGGAGGTGCTGCGGTGGTTTTCTTCCAGAGCCGATGCCCTGGGCAAGAAAATCCCAGCGGTAGAGACGCCACAGACGATGTAGCAAGACCTGCCGAGGCTACCGCCGGCGTGGCGTCTTTCGGAGGGCAGAGCGCAACCCTCAACAAGCCGGAGTGAACCGGATCGACGCCACGTTCCCTTTTTCTAGGTCAGGGGGAATCGATCCTCCAAGAGGGCCTGCCCTTTGAGACGGTCTGCCCTTCGAAGAGACGCCATGCCGACAGTGGCCTCGGCAGGTCTTGCCACATCGTCTATGGCGTCTCTTCTACAAGCACGTGGCTTTAGGTAGTAGGCGGTTTATAGAGTTCGCACCGGCACGTAAACGGGCACGTGACCGTGTTATGAGTGCCCGTGTCAGTGTAGCCGCCGCCCGCGACTTCTCCCCATTCAAGAGCCGATAACCCCCGCAGCGTCTCCTTCGCCAGCTTCAGCTTCTTCGCCTGCTTCTTCATGAGTCCTCCTTAAGGAGTGGCTAGTGTACTCCTTCAGGAGGCTCACTGTTGAGGGCAGGGGAAAAGGTCGGGCGCGGCGGGGCGCGCCAACTTGCCGGGTCATCCCCGAACGTTGCCGGCCCAACGGGCCGGTGCAGCCAGGGACGAGAGCCGTCGGGAAGCGCAGGTGAGATGTGCGGCGAGCGCTTGAAGAGAAAAAGGCCGGCCTCGGAGAGGCCGGCCTCGCAACGCTCCCGAGCGGAAGCTACTGCTGCTGGTTGTCCTGCACGGGCTTGCCGGGGGCCTTCTTGCCGCCCGCCGGCTGCTTCTTGCCGGTCGTGAGGGTCGTGTCAGTGTTCGGCTGGAGCTCGGTCGCCGTCGTGGTCTGATAGGTGCAGAGACGGCTGGGGGTGGCGGTCACGGCCGTGCCGTTGGCATCGATCGCGGTCGCCTTGCCTCCCGCGACATCGGTGTCGGAGCCGAGCGTGCCCGTGCCGGTCTGCGTCGCGCAATCCCTGGGCGGCCTGACCTTGTGGGTCAGCGAGTAGACGGCGTGGTCGTGCGAAGACTCCCCGGTGCCGCCGCAGAGCGGCCACGGCGGAGTCGGATCATAGCCCTGATGGAACTCGAGGCCGGGCCAGCCGGCCTGCTTGCGGCCGACCGTCACGTAGTCGTTGACGCCGTCGAAGTCGCCGTCCACACCGATACCGGCCGCGATCGGGGTGATGCCCTTGGTGGCGGGGTTGAAGCCGTTGGGCCCGAAGGCCACTTCCCAGCACACGTTGTTGGCGCCCAGGATCAGCGGAGACGGGCAAGCCGCGACCGCGCAGTCGATGTCCACCCGGTTGCCGGGGTTGCCGACCTCGATGAAGACCAGCTTGGGCAGCACGGGGAAGCTCGAATTGAACCGGCCGCCGTCCGGCGTCAGCCGGGTGGCGGTGATCGTACCCGGGCCCGACGGCGTGCTGGAGAGCGCCACCGTCAACTGGAAGTTCGTGCCGTTGATGTTGACGTTGCCCCGCAGCCGGAGCGCCTTGATCTCCACCGGGAACGTCTTGGTCTCGGGGATCAGGTTGAAGGTCACCGGCGGCGGGTTCCGCACCAGCAGGGTGTCGATCGAGCCCAGTCCCGGAGCCAGCGGCGCGCCGCTCAGGGAAACGATCTGCGGGGTCACCACCGAGCCCGGACCGAAGAAAGCGTTGATCGGGAACACACCCAGATCGATCTGCGAGCTGTTCGCGGGCGTCACCCAGCCGTCGTTGCCCGGAGCCACTGTGATCGGCTGCGCCAGCGAGGGCGCCGCGGCGACCGCCAGTGCCAGAGCGGCGAACGCTAAACTCCTCCAAAATCTACTCATCCTCTTCTCCTTCCTGGTTATTACGAAGTCGCTAGGCAATGAGCAACTTCCCAATACATCACGGTGCTTCAATAAGCCGTAGCGAGACAAAGAAGGCGTGACAGAGCGAAGAAAAGAGTCCCGGCCTCGGGCCCATAGACCTAAAATAGATCTTCAAAGGAAACGGCGGCGGAGAGGAGATTCCTCTCCGCCGTCAGCCTGAGGGGCTCAGAAGATCGGGAAGGGACCCGGATCCGGGAGCACGTCGAACGGCGGGATGGGCGGCCGGACCCAGTGCTCAACGGGCGGCTCGGGCTCGGGAATGAAGATGTTGTACGGAGCCTCGGGGAACGAGTTGGAAGCGGTGATGCCGGCGACGAAGTTGCCGCTGCCGATGGAGGTCACATTACCGATGGGCGTCCCCTGCCTCAGCTGGGTCATGCCCCGGCTCGCGGGATCGAACTGCCCGGGACCGTCCGTCCGGACCCAGCCGGCATTCGAGACCTGCAGGACGTACGGCCGGCAACTCACAACCGCGCAGTCGATGACCACCTGGTTGCCCTTTTCATCGGTGAAGATCAGCTTGGGAAGGACTGGCAGAGTGGCGGAGAACGTGCCGCCGTCGGCGTTGACCCGCCGATACGTCGCGCTTCCCTTTTGCTGCGGGGAGTCGGACAGCACGATGTTCAGCCGGAACTTCTGCCCCCCGATCAGCACCGGCTTCTCCGACTCCAGGCTCAGGGCCACGATCACGACCGGGCTCGTCGCCGTGCCGCTGGCGCCGATCGTCACGTCCGTATCCCGGCGCATCACCGAATCGACGCCGGGCACATCCGGGAACGGCCGGCCGAACAGATCCACCCTGGGGTTGCTCTGGAGCGACGCTCCGAACACCTGCTGGATCGGCACGGTCCTGAGGTCGAACAGCGTCTGGCCGCCCAACGGCGTGTTCAGGGCGCCGTCCCCCGCTCTCAGGGTCTGAGCGGCGGCCGGGACGGCCAGAATCGCCAGCAACACTACGATGCTCAGCAAAACTTTCTTCATCGCTTCCTCCTTAGCTTTGGCAAATACTTCCCTCACAATTCAACTGGTGTCTCCCAACTGTTCCACGGGACAAAAAGGGAAAGGGGCGGAGGAAGCTCCGCCTGCCGCCAGGAGGCGCGGCGGGCTAGCGGCGGCGCCGTAGCGGGAGGGGTCTCAGGAACCGCTGGCGCTGGCGGTTGGGGCGAGGGATGTGCTCGCCGCGCCGCTCGGCGAGCTCGCGGCCGATCTCGGAGTTGACCTCGCCGCCCATGAGGATGGCGAAGGCGGTCAGGTAGAACCAGACCAGGAGCAGGATCACCGCGCCCAGCGAGCCGTAGGCGGTGGTGAAGCTGCGGAAGTAGGCGAGGTAGAGGCGCAGGCCGAAGGTGACGAGCAGCCAGAGGGCCACGCCGGTGACCGCCCCGGGGGTGCCCCACTGGCGGTTGGGGCTGTCGCCGAGGTTGGGGGCGTAGTTGTAGACCATCTCGAAGGAGATGATGGCGAACACCAGGATCAGCGGCCACTGGAGGATGCGCCACGCCATGGCGAAGAAGGAGCCGTGGCCGAACCATCCGGCCAGGGTATTGGCGATGGCGCCGCCGTAGAAGATCAGGATCAGGGCGCAGACGGTGAGGACGGCGAAGGTCAGGGTGAGCACCACCGCGATGATCCGCCGCCGCCACCAGCGGCGGGTCTCCTTGAGGCCGCAGGCGGTGTTGAGAGTCCGGCCCACCGCGATCATGCCGTTGGAGGCGATCCAGATGGCGGCGGCCAGGGAGAGCCAGAGCTTGGTTCCCGTGTTGGCGACGGTGATCTCCTGCAGGGTGCCGGTGAGCAGCATCGAGATGTCCGCGCTGGGCGAGATCTGGATGAGGTAGGCCATCAGGTCCAGCCGCAGCTCCGGATTGGTCTCCGCCAGGTAGCCGAGGAGCGTGGTGAGGAACAGCAGCAGGGGGAACACCGAGAACAGGAAGAAGTAGGCCAGCTCCGCGCACCGCCCGAGCACCTCGTCCTCCCAGATCTGCCGCCACAGCCGCAGGAAGAACTGCTTCCAGGAGAGGCCGGCGCGGGTCCAGAGGGTCTGCATAAGAGGGAGACGATAGCAAATCGGGATCGTTGCCCTCTGAGCTGATCCGCAGGGGACGGAGGCGCGGCAGAGCGGCCGGTTCCGTTAACATTGCGTCAGACGAACATGCCGGAACCCACTGTCGCCTACCGCATCTGCCCCCTGTGCGAAGCCTGCTGCGGCCTGACGGTCGAGTTGCGCGAGGGCCGCGTGGCCGCCGTCCGCGGCGACCGGGAGGACGTCTTCAGCGCCGGCTATCTCTGCCCCAAGGGGGTGGCGCTCAAGGAGCTGCATGAGGATCCGGACCGGCTGCGCGCGCCGCTGGTGAAGCGCGACGGCCGTTTCGCGGCGGCGAGCTGGGAGGAGGCTTTCGCCGAGATCGAGAGGCGTCTCCCCCCCATTCTCGCGCGCTCGGGACGGGACGCGGCGGCGCTCGCCATCGGCAACCCGGCCGCCCACAAGATGGGCCTGCTGCTCTATGTGACGCGGCTCGCCCGTGCCCTGGGCACCCGCAACGTGTTCAGCGCCTCGACCCTCGATCAGATGCCCAAGCAGCTGTCCAGCGGGCTGATGTTCGGCCACTGGCTGTCGATTCCCGTGCCCGACATCGAGCGCTGCGATTTCCTGCTCATCCTCGGCGCCAATCCCATGGCGTCCAACGGCAGCCTGTGGACGGTGCCCGATTTCCGCGGCAAGGCCAGGGCGCTCCAGGCGCGCGGCGGAAGACTGGTGGTGGTCGACCCGCGGCGAACGGAGACCGCGCGGCTCGCCGACCGGCATCTGTTCATCCGCCCGGGAAGCGACGTCTTCTTCCTTCTCGGCCTGGCGCACACGCTGTTCGACGAGGGGCTGGCGCGTCTCGGGATTCTCGCGGAGCACGTGAACGGCGTCGAAGCGGTGCGCGAGGCCGTCGTGCCGTTCGCGCCCGAACGCGTCGCGCCCCGCTGCGGCATCGCGGCGGAGACGATCCGGGAGCTGGCCCGCACCCTGGCCGCCACCGGGAGGGCCGCCGTGTACGGGCGGCTGGGGACCTGCACGCAGCGCTTCGGCTCGCTCAGCAGTTGGCTGGTGGACGTGCTCAACGCGCTCACGGGCCATCTGGACGTGCCCGGGGGCGCGATGTTTCCCAAGGCCGCCGCCTTCGCCGCCAATACGATGGGGTCTCCCGGCACGGGTAAGGGTGTCGCGACCGGGCGCCGCCGGAGCCGCGTCTCGAACGCGCCGGAGGTGTACGGCGAGCTGCCCATGACCTGCCTGGCGGAGGAGATCGAAACCCCGGGCGAGGGCCAGGTCCGGACGCTGCTCACGGTCGCCGGCAACCCGGTGCTGTCGGCCCCCAACGGTCCGCGGCTGGCCGCGGCGCTGGAGACGCTGGAATTCATGGTCAGCGTGGACGTCTACGTCAACGAGACCACGCGCCACGCCGATGTGATCCTGCCAGGGCTGTTGCCGTTCGAGGAGTCGCACTATGACGTGGCGTTCCCCCAGCTCTCCTACCGCAACCACGCCCGCTACAGCTCGCCGGTGCTCACGCCGCCGCCGGGCCGGCCCGCGGAGTGGGAGATCCTGCTGCGGCTGGCGGCGGTCGCCGAAGGAAGGGGCGCCGGAGCCGACGTGCAGACCCTGGATGACGAGATGGTGGCCGAGGACCTTCGCCGCCGGGCCGGCGCCCAGGCCGATTTCCTGCTGCAGGCCGTGGCGCAATGGCGCGGCCCCGAGCGGCTGCTCGATCTCGCGTTGCGCGGCGGTCCGTACGGCGACCAGTTCGGACGCCGCCCGGACGGCCTGACGCTGGCGAAGGTCAAGGCCGCGCCTCACGGCATCGACCTCGGCCCGTTGGCGCCTCGCGTGCCGGAAGTCCTGCGCACCCCCTCGGGAAAGATCGAGCTCGCGCCCGCCCTGTTTCTCGACGATCTGAAGCACGCCGAGGCGGATCTCGCGGCGCCCGCTCCCGACCTGGTGGTGATCGGACGCCGCGACCTGCGCTCGAACAACAGTTGGATGCACAATCTTCCGGTCCTGGCCAAGGGTCCGCGACGGTGTACGGCGCTGGTCCATCCCGCCGACGCCGCCCGCTGCGGTGTGACCGATGCCGGTCCCGCGCGCCTGATCGGCGCCGGCGGACATGCGGTCACGGTGGAGGTGAAGGTCAGCGACGAGGTCATGCCGGGCGTGATCTCCCTGCCGCACGGCTGGGGCCACGATCTCCCCGGGATCCGCCTGGAGGTCGCCGCCCGGCGGCCGGGCGCCAACCTCAACGCGCTGCTCGACGAAAACCTGCGCGATCCGCTCTCCGGCAACGCCGTCCTGAGCGGCGTGCCGGTGCGCCTGGAGCCGGAAAACGCCTGAGTAGGAACGAATGTAGGGATCCCCGGCAGAGCCTTTCGTCACCGACAGGCCCGAATCAGTGCCTCGGCACACCCTCGTCGATCCTCGTCCCCGGCACGGTTTCGCCGCTGTCGAGGATGTCGAGGCGCGCGACCCGCGCCCCGTCCTTCACGAAGGTCAGCGTCCAAGGCCGGATCTTCAGGAAGAACCGCGTGGGCGTTTCAGCGAACAGCTCGGAGCGGTCGTCCACGGGAACGTCGATGTACAGCCGGCCATCCTCGTGGGGCACCGTGACCACGCGATGGGAGAACTGGTAGCGCCCCGCGTAGGCGGTGAGCAGCGCGCTGTCCACGGGGACGGCCTTGCGCGCCTTCGCGCGGCGATCCTCGATCCACTTCGCCAGTGCGGTGCGCGAGCTCCGTTCGCAGTCCGTGGAGGGCGCCGTGGAGCTCCTGTCCTCCGGCGCGGCATCGCCCGGCGGCGACGGGGCGCTCGCGACCTCGGGCACGAACGTATGGACGAAGGCGCAGGCGAAGACGTTGTGGGTGATGTCCTGGCCGACCTGGTAGTGGTGGTCGGCGAGGGCTTCGCTGTTGGTGAGCATGACGAGGGTGAGCCGCCGCGCCGGTATTTTCAGATACATCGCGGAGAAGCCGATGCCCCAGTGGCCGAAGTGCCAGACCAGGCGCGTGCCGCGATAGTCGGTGACGTACCAGCCGAGGCCCTGCGCGAGCGCGCGCGACGCGCGGTTCGAGGCGATCCGATGCCGCTGGTTCGGTCGCGTGCGGTGCCGGCGACTCGACGGTGGCTGCGCATCCAAGCAGCAGCACCGCGAGCAGGCTCGATGCGATGGTGTTGGAGCGATGCGACATCGTCGATTCCTCGGGGTCCCGACTCTCAGGGAGAGTAGCATGGGCGGGCTTCGTGGCTGCCCGGCCTCACCCCCGCCCCGCCACCGTCGCACCGGTGACCCGCGCTATTTCAGCGCTCGACCATCGTTGACCTGCCGCACTTGGGGCACATCGGCATCACAGGCCCGTAACGGGACTTCCCACCGCGGAGGAGAAGATTCTCGTAGTCTTTGATCTTCCGCCAATCGGGCGTACCTTTGAAGTGGCAGTTCGGACAGAAAAGAGACTCCGGCAGAGTCGGCTCCGGTTCAGGCTCGGAGGTCTTGTCGTCCGCCAAGACCGGCGCGCTGTCCGCCACGCGCCGAGGCCGGCGGATCCGCCTCTCTCCCGTGCTCCGCTCCAGCCCGAGCCATTCGAGGATCCGGCCGACGACATCCGGCATGCCCGAGGTTGAAAGAGCCTCGGGTGTAGGCTCTCCCATCCCGAAGTACCTCACGATGCCCGAGTCATACATCATGAAATGATGATAGGTGAGAATGGGGTGCTTGATCAGGAATTGAGCCGCGGGACCATCCGTGAAGCGGAAGAGCTCGATCCATTCGATCTGGGGTGCCAGGCAGTCGAGGAATTCCGTGTCGATCTCGTTGCGATAGTTGCGAGCCAATGAAGAGAAGAACCGAGCGAGCCAGTCAAGTCCTTGCAAGAGGTTCACGGAAAAGATGTGGGTCCTGAGCCATTCGAACTCCTGCTCATCGAAACCTTTCGCCAGACTGCCTCGGTGCTCGAACACGCGCCCCGCCAAGTCGCGCGGATCGCGCACGAGAGGGACCAGCGGATAGAAGAACTCCGTGTTTCGGTGCTCGACCGCCTCGCGGGCTATTTCGAAGAGCTCGATGGATGTGCCTTCACGGGCCAGATAGTGCTCCGTCAGAATCGGCACGAAAAAACAGCTATGGAAGAGCGCCTCGCGGAAGCGGATCCTCCAGAGAGGCTCACCGGGCGCGGTCGCAACGTCCAACACGAACACGGACATGCCACGGGCTGTGAACTCGTCCCGCAGGTGTAGCGCCAGAGTCTCACGGTCCTCGCTCGAATAGCTCAGGGCAATATCGAAGCACATCTGGTCGTCATAGGGGCGTAGCTCGGCAAACTGGTGATCCATGGCGATACAGAGCCAAGCCTCTTGGGCGTCGACGGAATAGAAGTAGAGCCCTTTCATGAGACCAGAGGAGATGATTGTTGCCATGGGCAGGCCATGCTGGCGCTGGAGCTCCCCAACCCAGATCCAATCGAGATGGTTCTCCGCCAGGAACTCCTGCACCGCACGTCGATCCGCTAGCCGGATACGCCCGCCTCGCTTGTCGGCGATCCCAATGGCATCCATAAGGTTGGCAAAGTCCACCTTCACGCACCGGTGCTCCATGGACCCTCCTCTCCCTTTCAGCTATTAGTGCCGGTTCTTCGCGAATTGTAAAGGTGCCGCCCGCGGAAACGGAGCGGCGCCGTGGTATGAGGGGGTACAGCACCGGCCTGGAAGCAATACGTATTCCGAGATCAAGATCCTGGAACCCGGATCATACGTATTCTTTCCCTGTGCCTTCGAACGCTTGAAAAGCAGTGACGAGCGTTCAAAAACGGCGTGTGAACGTTCGACGCGGCGTTTCGAACGTTCGAAAGCGGGGAGGAACGTTCGAAAAGGGAAGGATGGACAGGAGAGGAAGGGGCCAGCAGGGAAGATTCAGCACTGGCCGTCGCAGGCGTCCGCCCGTGCGAGAAGAAAGGCCCTTTCCCGCGCGTTGCGGGTCAGCGTGGCCGCGGCCATGAATTCTGAACGCGCCTCGGCCAGCCGGCCGGCCCGGAACAGAAAGTCGCCCCTCGCCGCCGGCAAGGGCGCATAGTCGCGGAGGGCGCCGGCGCCGATCTCGTCCACCAGTCTGAGGCCCGCTTCGGGCCCGAAGGCCATGCTGTGGGCGATCGCGCGGTTGAGATCGACCACGGGCGAGGGCGCCACGACGCGCAGCCGGTCATAGAGCGCGGCGATGCGCGGCCAGTCGGTATCGGCGGCCCGGCGCGCGCGGGCGTGGCAGGCGGCGAGCGCGGCTTGCAGCACATAGGGGCCGTCGCCGCCCCCAAGTTCTTTGGCCAGTGCTTCGGCGCGGGCCAGCGCATCGAGGCCCCGGCGGATCAGCAACTGGTCCCAGCGCGCGCGATCCTGCTCGGTCACCGGTATGGAGGCGCCGTCCGGCCCGGTGCGCGCCCTGAGGCGCGACGCCTGGATCTCCATCAGGGCCAGGAGGCCGAGCACTTCCCCCTCCTCGGGCATCAGCCCGGCCAGCATGCGGCCGAGCCGTTGCGCCTCCAGGCACAGGGCCGGCCGGACAAGGTCGTCGCCCGCCGTGGCCGCATAGCCTTCGTTGAAAATGAGGTAGATGACCTCGAGCACGGAGGGGAGGCGTGTCGCCCGCTCGGCGCCGCGCGGCGTCTCGAAACCGAGCCCGGCCTTGGCGATGGTCTTCTTGGCGCGGACGATGCGCTGGGCGATCGTCCCCTCGCTCGACAGGAAGGCGCGGGCGATCTCGTCGGTCGTCAGGCCGCCGACGACCCGCAAGGTCAGCGCCGCGCGGGCGTCGGGCGACAGTATGGGGTGGCAGGCCGTGAAGATGAGGCCCAGCAGCTCGTCGCCGAGATCGTCGTCCATGGCCGCTTCGATCGCCTCGAGCGCGCCGCCGGACGTCGTGTCCAGCGTCCGCGCAATCTCCTCGTGCTTGCGCTCGCGCATCTTGTCGCGCCGAAGGGCGTCGATGGCGCGCCGTTTGGCGAGGGCCATCAGCCAGGCGCCGGGATTGGCCGGAACGCCGATCCGCGGCCATTCGGACAGGGCGACGACCAGCGCGTCCTGCGCCAGCTCCTCGGCAAGGTCGACATTCCGCACCACGCGGACCAGGCCCGCGATGAGCCTGGCCCGTTCGATGCGGAAGGTCGCTTCGATCGCCTGGTGCGTCTCGCCCGCGGTCACACCTCATTTTCGGCTACGGCCCCAAAAGAGGCAAACCGGAGGTAAGCCGGCTCCAGCCGGCGGTTCATCAGGCGACGCCGAGCTTCCCGCGCTCCCCGTCACGGGGCGCAGCGAGCTCCTCGGGCGTCATGAACTCGGCCAGATCCGCCGCCTCGTAGAACGGCCGGATTTCGATCTCGCTCTGGCCCGACATGGGATTGGGGCTGCGCTTCGCCCAGGCCACGGCCTCGTCCATGTCCTTGACCTCCCAGATCATAAAGCCGACGACCAGCTCGCGGGTCTCGGTGAACGGCCCGTCGATGACCGTGCGGCCGGGACCATCGAAGACGATGCGCTTGGCATCGGCGCCGTTCTTGAGGCCGGCGCCGGCAATGAAGACGCCGGCCTTGACCATCTCCTCGGTGAACCGGTCCATCGCCGCGAACGCTTCGAGCTGCTCGGGCGTGGGGGGCCCGTCCATTTTGCTGTCCTCAGTGGCTTTGGCGAACACCATAACCCGCATCGTCTGTCTCCTTTTGTATGAGCCCGCCCCTTTGGCGTCTCATTGAGACGACGAACGAGCCTGCCGGAAATCGACATCGTCTGCAAATTTTGTTCGACCTTCCGGGCGCGTGGCGGGAACGGCGGCTTTTCGGGTCAGGGAGGCCCGATGGCGCGATGGCCCGGGGACGTGGGGGGAGCGCCCCTTGTGGGCGCCGGCACGTAGCCATGGGTTTCAACCCGTGGAGGAGGCCCGATTTCATTTTCATTTTCGAGCCCCTTCAGGGGCGACGGCACGGGCGGGGGACGGCTTGGAGATCGGATTCCAATCAGGGGGTGACGTTGGCGAATCAATCCGGCTCGCGGCCGTGCCAACGCCCCTCAGGGGCTCGAAAACGAGACGGGGGCCTCCTCACCACGGGTTGAAACCCATGGCTACGTGCCGGCGCCCACAAGGGGCGCTCCCCTTGCCCTTCCGGAAATGGCGGTCCCGACCTCTCCGAACCAGCCGGTCGGAATCGGGCTCAATCCAAGAGGTCGCCCTCGTCGAATTCGATCCGGTGTTTGCGCAGGAGTGAGATGAGCTCGTCCTTGAAGGAGATTCGTTTGTGATGCTCTTCCTGCTGCTGGATGTACTTCCGGACCGCCGCCACCTGGGACTCGCTGACCGAAAAGGCGCCGTAGCCGCTTTGCCAGGCGAACCAGGTACCGGTTTCCTGGCTCAGCCAGTGGGAGGAGCTCCCCTTGGTGCGCTTGAGCATTTCCGAGACGGCGATGGCAGCTCCGAAGCGGGCGAGGATGTGAACGTGATCCGGCATCCCGCCGATCTCCATGAGGCTCCCCTTTTCGCCTCGAATCACACCGCCGAGGTATTCGTACAGCCGGTCGCGGATCTCAGGGGCGATCAAAGGCATCCGCTCCTTCGTGCTGAACACGATGTGATAGATGAGCTTTGTATAGGTCCTGGCCATCGCCAATCCCGCTCCTCCGGTTCATGCGCACACGTATCACCGTCGCGCCTGTCCATGTCCTACGGCTCGACCTGAGGATATCCGAAGGCGGAGACCGGTGCCAAGATGGGAAGGCACGCACGGCACGGACTCTCCGGGGGGTGACCCGGCCCAGAGGGGCGAGCGCCGCGGCGAAGACTTCGACGCCCCACATGCCGCCGAGAGCGTGGGGGAAGCGCCCCTTGTTGGCGCCGGCACGTAGCCATGGGTTTCAACCCGTGGTAGGAGGCCCGATTTCATATTTCATTTTCGAGCCCCTTCAGTCCGGACGACGGCACGGGCGGGCGCGGGCGATCACGCTGCCGAACGGGCGGCACCGAGCCGACTTCGCGCGGCCCGGGATCTCGGTCAGCAGGCAGATCGAAGGAGACATGGGCCGCCGCGAGGATAGCGGACACTTGCTGTCAGAAACGAACCCTACTAGTACGATATCCCTCAAATTCGTTCCGGGTTGAAGCGGACGAGCCGCCGAAGCTTACGGTGGCTCACCGAAGCTTCGGAGGACGCTCCGATCCTTAGGATGGGACTCCGAAGCTTGGGATGGCTCGCCGAAGCTCAGGTCGGGCCGTCGAAGCTTCGGACGCGCCGCCGAAGCTTACGATGGCTCTCCGAAGCTTCGGAGGACACTCCGATCCTTGGGATGGGACTCCGAAGCTTGAGATGGCTCACCGAAGCTTCGGTTGGGACTCCGAAGCTTCGGACGAGCCGTCGAAGCTTAAGGCGGCTCGCCGAAGCTGAGGATGCCGCTCCGAAGCCTGGGATGAGACTCCCGAAGCTTGGGTGGGCCCGCCGAAGCTTGAGACGACACTCCGAGGCTTGGAACCTGTCACCGAAGGTTATAGCGGCTCGCCGAAGCTCAGGTTGGCCCGCTGAAGCCTGGAGCACCCCTGCTCCGCAGAAAAACGCCCTCTCCAGGGGACAGGCGTGCCTTGGCCACCAACCGGGAACGAACTTCGGGGACGTAGTACTAGGAGCAGATTCGCCGGCCATGGACTTTCCCCCAGCGACCGGTCGATCAGGAGAAACCCGCGATGGCGACACATCAGATCGAAGTGGTGATTCCGGAGGACCGGCGCCTCGTCCTCGAAGTTCCCGAGACGGTCCATGCGGGACCCGCGACGCTGATCTTCGTTACACCCTCCGAAGGCCCGGCGGAAGCCGAAGAGCTGCCGGAAAGCGCGAGGCGTGCCGCACACACGCGCTGGCAAGAGATAAGGGTCGAGCTGGCCCGGGATCCGCGCCCCTTCCGCCAACTCTCTCCAGAGGAGCGGCGCGATCGGCTGCACCGGCTGCAAGGAATCGGCCGGGGTCTCCTTTCCTCAAGCGAAGAATTCGCACGCCGCAAGGCCGAAGAGATCGAGATCGAGGACAGGAAGTTTGCCCGCTGACGCCGTCTACGTCTTCGACGCCTGCGCTGTGATTGCGCTTCTGCAAGCGGAAGCAGGAGCGGGCTTGCTCAGATGCTACTCACCACAGTTTGCACACCAAAAAAATGCGCGGGTTTGGGTGTTTGAAGCGAGTCTGCCGATCAGCCGTGCTCATCAACTATCTATCGTAATGAGCCGAAGTCGGAGCGACACGCACCAAGACAGTGTCCAAAGCCCCGTGTCCGCATAGTCGCGAACGCATTCGTTCCACTCATCGTCGCTCCCCGGAAAGTGAACCGATGCTTCCCCAATCGTCACCGGTTGGTCTGCGACTGGAACGATCTCGATCACGACTTCTGTGTCGCCCCAGCCACGCGTCCTCACCATCGTAGCGTCCGAGAAACTGATGTCCATCGCAGCGTCGCTCAGGGGGATCACGATCTCTCGTGCCCCTTCGATCTCGATGGTCGCCTCCGAGTCCTTTCCATTTCCGCAAAACCAGAGCTTGACGAACCTTTCGCCTACGATAGGCAGAGATCTCTCGTTTTCGTGCATTGGCGCGGAGTGTCGCAGTAGGTGCAGTATCAGCCGTTGCTTCGAGCTTAGCCAAGTTGCGACGATACGTCAAATGACATTGCATGAGGAGGTATCAGCGACCGCAGCGGCCGGCGAGGCTGCCTCCCCAGAACCACCCTCCTCCCAGCGCCCTTCCAGGAACGTCGGGCCGCAGGATCGGCCGCGCAAAGCTGAGTACAGTTCCTGCACGCAAGGTCGCAGCTACACACCGCATGCAGGCTCGGCACCTCTGCAGAGAGCCGAATGCAAGTGCATCCTTCAGACGGGCACACTCGCCTGGTGCCGGCGCGGGCGATCACGCATCAGGGTGAGCAGGCTCGCGGCGGCAGCGCCACAGGCGATGGAAATCCAGTCGCGTTGACTCTCTCCAGTTGGAGGCGTATCCTTCCTTAAGTTGAGGTGGGAGAGGACTTTATGGTAAGGAAGCGAAAAGCCAGAGGGCTCTTATGCGGTTCGTAGAAGCCCAAGCGGGCTAAGGATCAGAATACCTAAACCAAAGATCAAAGTGCAATCCTGCGAAAGGAGGTCGAGATGAGAAAGCGAGTCTTGCTCCTGGCGGTGGCGGTTGCGATGTCGTTGATATGGCCCAACGGTTTGTCGGCACAGGATTTTTGCCCTGCGATGGTAGGCATGAGCGCTTGTGACGAAAGCGAATGGGGAATATACGCCCAGTGCTGGTACGACCTGGCTTATGAAATGTGCATGAATGCGGATCCTCCATACACTGCGGCATATTGCGCATCTGAAGCCGATAGAATCTACTGGCAAAACCTCGACAGCTCGCTGGAATTATGTCAGGCCATCATCGCCGAGTGCCAACTGCAGGGAGGAACCTTCAACTGGGAGAATTACCATTGCGATTTGCCTCCGCCCCCCAATGGCGGAGGAGGCGGGGGGGGAGGTAATGGTGGCGGCGGGACGTGCCGGGAGGGTCAAATAGTCACGGTTGAAGAGTGTGAGAGTGTGTGCAACGGAATAGTAGATGAGGAAGCCGGAGTGTGTATCATCTAGCACGCGCGCCTATCGGGCACCGAGCCGAACTTCGCGGCTCGCGTAGACCAGTGCAAGGCTCATCAGGGCGAGCAGGCTTGCAGCGGCGACGGAGCCCTTCGTCACCGACAGGATGTAGATCCAGTTCGCGAAAACGAGCGCGGCCAGGGTGGCGCCCACGGCCACGAGCCCCAAGCCCATCGCGAGGAGCGCGGGGCTCTGCGCGGTCCGCAGGCCCTTGTCGAGGTCGATCTGCGCGATGTTCTTTCCCACCAGCGCGCGAATCGCGATCCAGGCGAGGGGGTGTATGACGCCGGCGAAGATGAAGAGCGGCTTGAAGTTGCCGAGCCACTACAGCATTCCGCCCGCGACGAGCAGCATGAGCATGCCACCGATGCCGCCGAACCCGACGACCGAGCCGGCGGCTCGGCTCGGACGAGCGAGCCAGTTTGGCCGCAGAAAGGCCCTCCTGTGCTCACCGTGGCCGAGCACGAGGAATTGCTTCGGTTGACGGAGCAAGTCGAAGGGCTGGACTCTCGAAGAGTTGCATCTGGCAGAGCTGGCACGCCTGCGCAAGACACCACCCTTCGTGCCCTTCTCAAAGATTTGGGAATCAAGCCACGACTCTATGCCAGACCAACGCGTGACTGCGGCACAAAGACGTGCCGTCGCCCTCCTTGTGTGTCTCTTGGATTCAGGGATACCCTGAGATTTCAGGGAAGCGCTTTTGTCTATTATACTGCTCATGGCTTCGCCGAAGCTCCCGTACACCTGAACAGCTCAGCCCCCTCCAAAGGG
This sequence comes from Thermoanaerobaculia bacterium, assembly GCA_036376245.1. Taxonomy (GTDB): domain Bacteria; phylum Acidobacteriota; class Thermoanaerobaculia; order Multivoradales; family UBA5704; genus DATARR01. The sequence continues at coordinate 112,868 of DASVAS010000003.1, forward strand.
GGGAAAGGAATGCTACATGCGAATTGTCAAAGCAGCCGCTCTGTTGGTCGCTGTTTGTCTCTTCGTGCCTACGATGGTCCATGCCGCCCCCAACCCTGGGCCTTCGGTCGCCGGGTTTTTGGCCTCCTTGAGCGCGGAGGTCGCGTCAGGACTTGAGGGAGTGGGCTTGCCGCCGGTGATCCAGTTGACCTGCACCGACACTGCTTGGTGCGGAAGCAGCGGCACCTCGGTCACCTGTTCGGGGGTGACGTGCGGACCTGCCGTTGACCAGTACTGTGCGGGCGGTGTTCGGGGTTATGCAATTTGTAACGACGTGAGAATCTACTGCCCAGCGTGTCCCAGTACCTGCAACAAGAAGGCATGTGATCTCTCCTGCGGTGGACCGGGATACGGAGTTTGCTCCGGCAACAATTGCATCTGCCTGTAACATGGCCTTCCTGACCCGAGAGGGCGGTGCGTCTCGGTGCGCCACCCTCTCGGTCGGTCTCGGGAGGTCTTCGCGGCACCCTGTGCCTTCGAACGCTCGAAAAACCGATTGACCGGGCCTCCTCACCACGGGTTGAAACCCATGGCTACGTGCCGGCGCCCACAAGGGGCGCTTCCCCCACCCTCCCGGACGAAATACACAGTTCCAGCGAGCCTTGGCGCGCTCGATCAAGCCGCCGAACGGGCGGCGCCAAGCCGAACTTCACGGCTCGCGTAGACCAGCGCAAGGCCCATCAGGGCGAGCAGGCTCGCGGCGGCTCCGCTCACCTGAGCCTCGCTCGACCGCTCGCCCACAAGAGACCTGGGACGGGAAGAGCTGTTAAAGTCCTCCGCTGTTTCGACGGAGGCAACGCTGATGACCCGGGAGCAGGCCGTCGCGCGGATCGACAAGTTGCGGAGCGAGATCCGGCACCACGATTATCTCTATTACGTCGAAGACCGTCCCGAAGTCTCCGACGAGCAGTACGACAAGCTCTATCGCGAGTTGGTGGCCCTGGAGGAGCGGTTCCCCGACCTCGTCTCGGACGACTCCCCCACCCAGCGCGTCGCCGGCTCGCCCCTCGACGGCTTCCCCACCATCGAGCACGCCGCGCCCATGCTCTCCCTGGAATCCCACCAGGACGAGGACACCCTGCGTCGCTTCGACGAGCGCCTGCGCAAGGGCCTGGGACCGGACACGCCGGTCGAGTACGTCCTCGAACCCAAGCTGGACGGCCTGTCGGTCGAGCTGGTCTACCGCGACGGCGCGCTGCTCCAGGCCTCGACCCGCGGCGACGGCCGCAAGGGTGAGGGGATCACCGCCAACGTGCGCACCCTGTCCAGCGTCCCCCTGCGGCTGCGCGAGACCAAGCGCCCGGCGCCCCCGTTCCTGGCCGTGCGGGGCGAGATCATCATGCCCGCCTCCGCCTTCGACAAGCTCAACGAGGGGCTCCTCGCCGAAGGCAAGGAGCCGTTCGCCAACCCGCGCAACGCCGCCGCCGGCACCGTCCGCCAGCTCGATCCCCAGGTCACCGCCTCCCGCACCCTCCACCTCTATGCCTACGACATCCTGGCCTCCGAGGGGCTGGACGGCCTGGCGACCCAGTGGGACGTCCTCGCCGCCCTCCGCGACTGGGGCCTCAAGGTCAACGAGCGGGTGAAGAAGGCGAAGACCCTGGACGACATCCTCGCCTACCACGGCGGCCTGGAGTCCGAGCGGGACGACCTCGGCTACGAGATCGACGGCGTCGTCATCAAGCTGAACGACCTGGAGGACCGCGAGACCCTGGGCTGGACCGCCCGCCATCCGCGCTGGGCCTTCGCCTTCAAGTTCCCGCCCCGCAAGGAGGTCACCCGCATCCTCTCCATCCTGCCGTCTGTCGGCCGCACCGGCGTGGTGACTCCCGTGGCGATCATGCTGCCGGTGGAGATCGGCGGCGTGACGGTCGCCCGCGCCACCCTGCACAACCGCGAAGAGATAGCGCGCAAGGACGTCCGCGAGGGGGACCGCGTGCGCGTGCAGCGGGCCGGCGACGTGATCCCGCAGGTGATCGAGCGCATCGAGGAGCCGGACCGCGAGCGGGGTCCCGAGTGGCGGATGCCCGAGCGCTGCCCCTCCTGCGACACCAGGCTCACCGAGCGCGGCCCGTTCACCGTCTGCCCCAACAGCTTCGAGTGCCCGGCCCAACTCGCCGGCCGCATCGTCCATTTCGCCTCCCGCGACGCCCTGGACGTCGAGGGGCTGGGGGACGAGACCTCCAAGCTGTTCGTGGCCCGGGGGATGGTGAAGAACCTCCCGGACCTGTTCGAGATCCGCCCCGACCAGCTCATGGAGCTGGAGGGTTTCGCCGAGAAGTCCGCCAACAAGCTGGTGGACGCCCTGCGCAAGGCGGCGACGGACACCGAGCTGCCGCGCTTCCTCTACGGCCTGGGCATCCCCGAGGTGGGGGTGGCCGTGGCGCGCGACCTCGCCCGCCACTTCGGCGCCTTCTCCCGGCTGCGCGCGGCGGACGAGGACGCCCTGCAGGAGGTCTCCGGCGTGGGGCCGCGGATGGCCGAGCAGATCACCTCGTTCTTCCGCGAGCCGCACAACGCGGCGGTGCTCGACGAGCTGGTCTCCAAGGTGAGCCTGAAGGAGACGGAGCCGTCCGCTCCGGCCGCGGGCTCCGTATTACCTCTTGCGGGGCAGAAGTGGGTCTTCACCGGCGGCCTCTCCCGCCTCTCCCGCCGCGACGCCCAGGCGCATGTCGAGAAGCTGGGCGCCCGCGCCACCGGCTCCGTGAGCAAGTCGACCGACGTCGTGGTGGTCGGCGAAGACGCCGGCTCCAAGGCCGACGACGCCCGCAAGCTGGGGATCCAGACCATGAACGAAGAGGAGTTCCTGGCCTTCCTGCAAGGGAATGGGGTGGATGTCTAGCCCGGTTTTCCCTGCCAGGACGGCAGCTCCCCCGGCCGCCCGAGAAGGGACCTCGAGATGAAGCGCCTTGCATTCCTGATGATCGCCCTGATATCCCTCGGATTCGCCCTCGCCGGCTCCGTCGACGCCGACAGCCAGGCGCCCGCCGCGCGGAAAGGACCGAAAAAAGTGATCGAGAAAGTCAACAAGAGCAACGAGGAGTGGGAGAAGATCCTGCCGGCCGCCACCTACAAGGTCATGCGCGAGCACGGCACGGAGCGGGCCTGGACGAGCCCGTTGAACGAGAACAAGAAGAAGGGCGTCTACGTCTGCGCCGCCTGCGGCCTGGAGCTCTTCAGCTCGGACACCAAGTTCGACTCCGGCACCGGCTGGCCGAGCTTCTGGGCGCCGATCGACCCCGGGCACGTCGGCACCACGGTGGACCGCAGCTTCTTCCAGGTCCGCACCGAGGTCCACTGCGCCCGCTGCGGCGGCCACCTCGGCCACGTCTTCCCGGACGGCCCCCCGCCGACCGGCCAGCGCTACTGCATGAACGGGGTGGCGCTGAAGTTCCAGGAAGCCAAGTAGTCAGAGCTTCGTGCCCTTGGCCGCCTGCCCCCGGAGCAGGAAGGTCTTGGGGTACTTTCCTTCCCCACAGATCTTGAAAGAGCCGAAGTCCTTGTACCAGAGGCCCTCCGGGGCCTCTGGTTCGGACTCTCTCCACTCCTTCAGCTTGTAGAGATCTTCAGCGGTGATCTTCCGCTCGCGAAGGCGTTCGAACAGATGATCGCGCAGGGCGGGAGGTAGCTGGGTCCACTGGATCTTCGGCATCATTCACCGAAGGTCATGCGGGCCAATTCTTCCTTCAGGCGACTCTGCTCCTCCGGCTCCTCGCTCTTTGCCAGTTGGTCAGCCAGGTCGAAGAAGCGCTGCCGTTCCCTCTCCCGGGCCTCCAGACCAGACTCGATCAGCGTCACGAGGATGCGGTTCGCGCTCATGTGGTTCGACTTTGCCAGCGACTTGATGCGGCGGGCGAGTCTCGGCGGAAGGCTGACGCTTTGACGGACCGGTTTCTCAACGATGGCCATGGCTTCACGATACAGCAAGTTGAACCATCATGCACCAGAATAGGTGGCCGGAGAGGCATCGGCAACTATGTTCAACCTTGTTGTCGGCTCGCCGCCCCCTCGTTCGTCCTGGGATCGAACGGCACGACAAGGAGAAGAAACCATGGCCAATACGACCCCCGCCCGGACCCGGAAACCCATCCACTACGTCCTCTGGACGATCCAGATCCTGCTCGCCCTGCTCTTCCTGTGGGCCGGCGGGTTCAAGCTGGTGGCGCCGATGGAGAAGATGGCCGGACCGGTGGCGTTCCCGGAGCTGTTCCTGCGGTTCATCGGCCTGGCCGAGCTCCTGGGCGGCCTCGGCCTGATCCTCCCCTCGGCCCTGCGCATCCGCCCGGGCCTGACGCCGCTGGCCGCCGCCGGGCTGGTGATCATCATGATCGGCGCGACGGCCATCACCTTCCCCATGGGCTTGGGGATGGCGGCGGTACCCCTGGTGACGGGGATCCTGGCGGCGTTCGTCGCCTACGGCCGCTGGCGGCTGGCGCCGATCCCCAGCCGTTCGGGTTCCCGGGACGACGGCGCCGGGCTCCGTCCCGTCTCGGCCTGAGCACCGCTATTACAGAAAAGTTACGTCTCCCCCGGACCTCCTCCCGCCGCCGCCGTTGTAGGATCGGATCGCCCCCCCTCGGCGGGTCTCAACAGGAGGTCTGGGATGTCCAGGATCGCACGACCGTCCACCGCTCTCGCCCTCATCCTCGCCACGGCCGCGCTCGCCATGGCTGCGGAATCCTCGCCGGACTGGCCCCAGTGGCGCGGCCCCAACCGCGACGCCGTGGCCAGGGAGTCCGGACTGCTCACCCAGTGGCCCGAAGCCGGGCCGCCGCTGGCCTGGAAGGCGAGCGGGCTGGGCGGCGGATTCTCCAGCCTCGCCATCTCCGGCGGCCGCATCTACACCCTCGGCGACCGCCAGGGCAACCAGGAGCTGGTGGCGATGAACCTGGCGGACGGCAAGATCCTCTGGACCGCCAAGGTCGGTCCCATCTGGGAGGACGAGTACGGCGGCCCGCGGGGGACGCCGACGGTCGACGGCGACCGGGTCTACGCGCTCGGCAGCGACGGCGACCTGGTCTGCGTGCAGGCGGCCACCGGCAAGGAGGTGTGGCGGAAGAACCTGGGCCGCGACTTCGGCGGCCGGGTGATGTCGAGCTGGAAGTGGGCCGAATCCCCCCTGGTGGACGGCGACCGGGTGATCGTGACGCCCGGCGTCTCCGCCGCCACCCTCGTGGCCCTGGACAAGAAGACCGGCAAGGAGGTCTGGCGCGCCGCCACGCCGAGCCTCGGCGACCAGGGGCGCGACGGCGCCGGCTACTCCTCGGTGGTGATCTCCAACGGCGGCGGCGTCAAGCAGTACGTCCAGTTGACCGGCCGCGGGCTGGTCTCCGTGCGCACCCAGGACGGCAAGTTTCTCTGGGGCTACAACAAGGTCGCCAACAGCGTCGCGAACATCTCGACGCCGGTCGTCCGGGGCGACCACGTCTTCGCTTCGACCGGCTACCAGACGGGCAGCGCCCTGCTGAAGCTGAGCAAATCCGGCGAGGGCGTGCAGGCGCAGGAGGTCTACTTCCTCCCCAGCAAGACGCTGCAGAACCACCACGGCGGCATGGTCCTGATCAACGACCACATCTACGGCGGCCACGGCCACAACCGGGGCTACCCCATCTGTGTCGAGATGGCGAGCGGCAAGGTGGCCTGGGGCGGCGAGGGCATCGAGCCCGGCCACGGCGGCACCGGCTCCGCCGCCGTCACCGCCGCCGACGGCCACCTCTATTTCCGCTACCAGAACGGCCGCATGGCCCTGATCGAGGCCACGCCCCAGGGCTACAAGATGAAGGGCGCCTTCAGCATCCCGGGGGTCAGCCACCCGAGCTGGGCCCACCCGGTGGTCGCCGGCGGCAAGCTGTACCTGCGCGAGCAGGACAACCTGTATGTGTACAACCTGAAGCGCGGGTAGGCCCTCACCCCGACCCTCTCCCGCCCTCTCCCTCACCGGGAGAGGGCGCCCCCACCCCTCGAAAAAAGAGTCTCTGTACTTCTCCCTCCTCTCCCGGTGAGGGAGGGAGGGAGGGGTCGGGAGAGGAGGGTCGGGGAGGTGAGGGCCTCGCAGGGCATGCCGCTCCAGCCACCACTACCGCTCTGACACTCCTGACACTCCCTCTGACACTCCGGACACTTCTGACACTCTCCTGACACTGTCAGGAGTTCACCCCCTCTTTTCCATGAAATCCATATATTTCAAAGACTTACGGTTTTGACGCTACCTGGTACGCGCCTTGAAATAGGAGGAGAGACGTAGCCCTCCCCTATACAACTCTCCGGTAACGCCGGGGAGTTTTTTTTATCCTCCCGAACCCCTCCACGTCTGACAGAGCCCCGGCGGCCTGACACGGGCTGTCACTGTTCTGACAGCTCCCGCCGCAGCTTCCGCCCGAACTGAAAATCCATATTTTTCAGTGACTTACGATTTCAGGCCGCTTGGTACAGGCCTTGCCCTTCCGGGGAGTGTCTCGAATTGTTTTGAACCTCTTCCTGGGAGGAAGAAATGAAATCCAAGATTCTCATCCCGATCCTCACACTGATGACCTTTCTCGGGGTGGGTGTGGCACAGGCTCAGCTCAAGCCTTCCTCTGAGGTCCTGCTGCCCTACTTCGAGGTCGATTTGAAAGATGCCGGCAAGACGACCTTGCTGGCGGTCGGAAACATCCTCGACAAGCCGGTGGAAGGGCAGATCGAAGTGCGCACCAACTGGGGCATCCCGATCTCGACCTTCACGATCCGATGGGAGGCCCGCGAGCTCAAGTCCTTCAACCTGCGGGACTGGTTCCTCCAGGGCAAGATGCCCAACCGCACGCTGCGCGTCGCGGAGAAGGACCAGATGAAGGCGGCCCTGACAGGCAAGCGCTCTCCCAAGGACAACCTCCTCTACTCCACGCCGGTCGCCCCGGACCTCGCGGTGGGCTCGGTGGTCATCCGGACGACCGGCGACCGCTCCGCGGCCTTCTGGGGAGACTACCTGCTGATCGATCCCTCACGCAGCGCCTCCCTGGGCGACTCGCTGGTCAACCTCGACGAGTCGACGAGCTGCGAGGGCGGCCTCTGCTCGAAGCACGCCCTCCGCTTCCTGGCGGGCGTGGTGGTCGAAGCGGACACCGAGGTGGTGCTCTGGACGGAGACCGTGAGCCAGCCCCGGCAGACCGCCTATCCGGAAGAGCTCAAGTTCAAGGGGTACGCCGCGATCTACGACGAGTCCGGCAAGCACATCGAAGACCGTGAGATCCGGTTCACTCCCATGCAGGTCGTCACCCTCGGCTCCCTGGGGCTGAGCGAGCCCTTCGGCTGGATCGACCTGCGGACGGACGTGCCGGTCTTCATCGGCATCCACTACAACCGCCTCAAGAGCGACGGCGCCGCTCTCCAGGCCTACTGCATCCCCGAGATCCCGCAGCTCCCGGATCCGGATCCCGGCATCGACATCAAGAAGTGGGTCAACGGCCAGGACGCCGACACGGCTCCCGGCCCGAAGATCAAGGCCGGCTCCGCGGTGACCTGGGACTACATCGTGCGGAACACCGGCGCCACGGTCCTGACGGACATCAAGGTCAGCGACGACGACCTGGCCGTCCAGGTGAACTGCCCGAAGACCACACTGGAGATCGGCGAGAGCATGACCTGCAAGGGCCAGGGGATCGCCCAGGCCTGCCAGTACAAGAACATCGGCTCCGTGGTGGGCACGACCCCCGACGGCGCCGAGTTGAAGGACCAGGACGCGAGCCACTACTACGGCGACCAGAACGCGAAGATCGACATCGAGACCGCCGTCAACGGCCAGGACGCCGACGACCCTCTCGGCCCGACCCTCTCGGTGGGCGCGCCGGTGAGCTGGACTTACAAGGTGACCAACACCGGCGACGTGCAGCTGACCGGCATCGTGGTGGCGGACGACAAGAGCGTGGCCGTGACCTGCCCCAAGACCAGCCTGCATCCGGGCGAGTCCATGACCTGCTCCGCCGACGGCACCGCCGCCGAAGGCCTCTACCGCAACGTCGGCGCGGTGACCGCCAAGGCGTCCTGCGGCCCGGACGTCCAGGACAGCGATCCCAGCCACTACTTCGGCCAGAAGGACGATCCCGGGATCAAGATCCAGAAGATCACCAACGGCCATGACTGCAGCCTGCCCCCGGGTCCCACGATCCCGGTCGGCGATCCGGTGGTCTGGGAGTACATCGTGACCAACATCGGCAACGTGGCCCTGAACGACATCAAGGTGACGGACGACCAGGGCGTCGCGGTGACCTGCCCCAAGACCACCCTGCAGCCGAAGGAGTCCATGACCTGCACCGGCAAAGGCGTCGCGGTGGCCTGCCAGTACATCAACCTCGGCACGGTCACGGCCAAGACGCCCACCGGGCAGTCCTTGAAGGACAAGGACGCCAGCTACTACTTCGGCCAGCACCACGCCGCCATCGACATCGAGAAGGCCACCAACGGCGAGGACGCCGACACCGCCCCCGGCCCGACGATCCCGGTGGGCGATCCGGTGACCTGGACCTACATGGTGACCAACACCGGCGACGTCGCCCTGACCAACGTCACCGTGACGGACGACAAGGGCGTCAACGTGACCTGCCCGAAGACCACCCTGCAGCCGGGCGAGTCCATGACCTGCACCGGCAAGGGCACCGCGGTGAAGGATCAGTACCGCAACGTCGGCGCCGTGACCGGCCTGCCGCCCTGCGGCCCCCCGGTCGCGGACCAGGACGCCAGCCACTACTTCGGCAGCATAAAAGAGCCCGAGGATCCGGAGATCAGCATCAAGAAGTACACCAACGGCCAGGACGCCGACACGGCCCCCGGCCCCCACATCCAGGAGAAGGAACCGGTCGTCTGGACCTACATCGTCACCAACACCGGCGACACGAGCCTCAGCAACGTCAAGGTCACCGACGACCGCGGCGTCGCCGTGAGCTGCCCCAAGACCTCGCTGCAGTCGGGTGAGTCCATGACCTGCACCGGCAAGGGCATCGCCACCGTCGGCCAGTACAAGAACATCGGCTCCGTGGTCGGCACGCCGCCCAAAGGCCCCAACGTCACGGATTCCGACCCCAGCCACTACTACGGCGACCCGTGCCCGCCGCCTCCGGTGGCGCACATCACGATCAAGAAGTACACCAACGGCGACGACGCCGACGAGGCTCCCGGCCCCAAGCTCACGGTCGGCACCGCGGTCCTCTGGACCTACATCGTCCTCAACGACGGCGAGGTGGCCCTGAGCAACGTCAAGGTCACCGACGACCGCGGGGTCCTGGTGAGCTGCCCCAAGAGCTCTCTGCAGGTGGGTGAGTCCATGACCTGCACCGGCAACGGCATCGCCACCGCCGGCCAATACAAGAACATCGGCTCCGTGGTCGGCACGCCGCCCAAGGGAAACAACGTCACGGACGACGACCCCAGCCACTACTTCGGCGAACAGCCGCCGGCGGGCAACGAGGGCTGCACCCCCGGCTACTGGAAGAACCACACGGACTCCTGGGCGGCCGCCGGCTACAGCACGAGCACCCAGGTGGCCAGCGTCTTCTCCGCGGCCTCCGGCTATCCGTCCCTGGGCTCGGCCAGCCTGCTGAACGCGCTCTCGTTCAGCGGCGGCTCCACGATCGACGGCGCGGCGGGGATCCTGCTGCGGGCCGCGGTGGCGGGTCTCCTCGACGCCTCGCACCCTGGGGTCGATTACCCGCGGAGCCCGGCCAGCGTGATCGCCGACGTCAACGCCGCCCTGGCCTCCCGGGACCGCGACACCATCCTCGGGCTGGCCTCGGCGATCGACGCCGACAACAACCTGGGGTGCCCCCTGAACTGAACCCCAAAGTCCTTCCCGGCAGGCAAGCCCTGCCTCTCCGCTCCCTGGCCGGCGGGCCAGGGAGTCTTTTTATTTTCTTGCGGGAGCACGACCGCCCCGGTAGACTCCACCAGGAATGGAGCCGACATCCGGGCTGACCGTCGAGTTTCCTGCCTGGCAGGACTCCGCCGCCGATGGCGAGCGGCGGAGACGCGCCCGGACGCGGCTGCCCGCCCTCACCATCCTGTACCACCCCGACTTCCACCGGGTGGGCGAGCGGGCGATGTTGAGCGGACTGCTGGAAGGCCGCACCGTCCACCTCTCGCGCCTGGAGCCCAGCTTCACGCCGCCCCAGCGGAGCGATCCACGCCCGCTGGAGGACCGCCACATCAGCCGGTCCCCCATCCTGTTCTCGGCGTCGATGGACGGCGGCGTCCATGTCTCCCTGGGAGAGAGCCGGACCCGGTTGTCGGCGGACGGCGCGCCGGTCCAGGGCTCGTGGACCTTCTCCTGGCCCGAGGTCGAGCGCGGCATCGTGCTCGAGCTGGGGCAGTCGGTGGTCCTGCTCCTGCACACCCTCTCCTCCAATCTGCCCGCGGCTTCCGAGCGCTTCGGCCTGATCGGCGAGAGCGAGGCGATCCTGCGCGTGCGCAACGACATCCGCCGGGTGGCCGACCTCGAGGTCCCGGTGCTGCTGCGGGGCGAGACGGGCACCGGCAAGGAGCTGGTCGCCCGCGGCATCCACCAGGCGAGCCGGCGGCATCAGAACCCGTGCATCTGCGTCAACATGGGGGCGATCCCGTCGAGCCTGGCGACCTCGGAGCTGTTCGGTTCCGTCAAGGGATCGTTCACCGGCTCGGTGCGCGACCAGGTCGGCCACTTCCAGCGCGCCCACGGCGGCACTCTCTTCCTCGACGAGATCGGCGAGGCCTCCCCCGAGGTGCAGGTCATGCTGCTGCGCGTCCTGGAGAACGGCGAGTTGCAGAAGGTCGGCGGCCTGGAGCCGCAGAAAGTCGACGTGCGCCTGATCGCGGCCACCGACGCCGACCTGGAACGGTTCATCGAGGAGGGGCGCTTCCGGGCTCCCCTGCTCCACCGGCTGGCGGGCTACGAGATCCTGATCCCGCCTCTGCGCGAGCGCCGCGACGACTTCGGCCGGCTGCTGTTCCACTTCCTGCGGCAGGAGCTGCGGGCCATCGGCGAGGAGCACCGCCTCGCTCCCGTCCGCGACGACGTCGAGCCCTGGATGCCGGCCTCGGTGGTGGCCCGGCTGGCGCGCTACACCTGGCCCGGGAACGTCCGGCAGCTCCGCAACGCCGTGCGCCAGATCGTGATCGCCAGCCGCTCCCTGGAGACCGTCGAGATCGGTCCCCAGATCGAGCGTCTGCTCCGGCAGGCCACGATGCCGCCGTCTTCCGTGGCGGTCGAAACCGCTCCGATAGCGCCGCCGCCGCCGCGCCGGGCCGAGCCGCTGGAGTACCGCTCCCCCTCCGAGGTCAACGAGGCCGAGCTCATCGAGGCCCTGCGCGCCACCCACTGGGAAGTCAAGCCCGCTGCCGAGCGGCTGGGCATCTCCCGGCCGGCCCTCTACCTGCTGATCGACAAGTTCCCGTCCGTCCGCAAGGCCTCCGACCTCACCCGCGAGGAGATCCTGGAAGCCCGCGCGGCCTGCGGCGGCGATCTCGAAGCCATGGTCACGCTCCTGGAGGTCTCCCGCAAGGGTCTCCAGCAGCGCATGACGCAGCTCGGGATCGTCTAGGGCACGGTTCCCTCTTCAAAGCCCCTGGGGATAGCGGGTCTCGACGCAGGCCGCCGAGAGGACCATCTCCTTGGCGGCGGAGACGTAGGGCAGCAGGCCGACCAGGCCGCCCTTGGCGAGCTTGAGCTTGCCGCGCATCAGGCCGAAGATCGGCTCCAGATCGCGGTCCAGCACCTTCTTCCAGGTCTTGGGGTCGGCGGCGATGACGTAGGGCACGCTGGAGGTGTCGGCCGGCGTGGCGGCCCGCGCCTCGCGGCAGTCGCCGTGATAGAGGTCGAGATAGACCGACCGTTCCGGCAGGCCCAGCTTGGAATCGGCTGTCATGGTGAGCACCAGGGGCCATTCCCAGTTCTTGGCCGCGGCCCGGTAATCCTCATTGGCGTTGATCTGTTCCCCGCAGGCCACCGCCCACTCGTGGGTGAACACTTCATAGGACATCGCGGTCCTCCCTTTCCGTCGGATCAGCGCATATCGTACCCGTCCGGCGGGCATGGAACCAGGGTTCAGCGGAGGGGCTGACGCGGATGTGGTCTATGATGGGGGGATGAAGACCGAAGGAGACTCCTGGCAAGACTGGTCCTGGCAAAGCCTCCTCGACGCGCTTTCCGGAACCCCTGGCGGCGTTTGCAGGCGGGAAGCAACCCTCTATTTGCGGCGTTTGCAGAGGTTTGCGTTCTCCAAGCTCAAGGAGGACCTGGAGAATCCCGATGTCTGGAAGACCACCTGGGAAGAGCCCAGGGTCCTGATCCAGATGAGCTTGCCGGGAGAAGCCCTCGCGACTCCCCGGTCCGTGTCCAAGCAGGACGCCATGGTCCAGGTCCTGACGGCCGGAGCCACCGAGCTTGCGCACGAGGGCCGGCTGGCTCCTCTCGTTCCTCTCGCCTTGCAGCCCGCCCTGGACACCCTGAACGCCGAAGAGCGCACGGAATTCCTCGACCGGTGGTTGCAACCCGCCTCGTATGGAGACGAGCAGCCTGATCCCGGCACGATCATCGGGCGAAGCCCGCACGGGCAGACCTTTCAGGCCGGGCTGGTCTTCCGGATCCACCCCCGGATCCTCGATTCCGCGGCTCACAGCGCCACCTACGTCCTCGAAGCCGGCTTGCCATGGACCGGAAACTCTCCTCCCGACACCTGGAGCGAGGGAGAGCGGTTGACGCTCTGGACGACCATCTTTCAGTGCCTGTACGTGCTGGTCATCCATGCGGAGACCGGGGAGACCCTTCCCGAAAAGATCTCCAACCGGGTTCCCGTGCAACCGCCTCCCCGGAAGCCGTTCCACAGCTTCGACGCCGTGCTGGCTGCCGGCCGGGGCCAGTCGAGTCTCTCGCAGCGGACCTCGGCCCGGAGCCTTCAGGAGACAGCCCTCGGCGCTCTGGTCTCCCCTCCGGCCCGCCACGCCTCTACCTAGGCCGCGAAGGGGCGGCGGGAGTCCGGATCGCACCGGGTCGGCATCGCGGTTCGCAATGGTGGTCGCCTCCCCCGCCCCAGGTTAAAACCTGGGTCTACCTGCGAATGTGCCTGAAGGCACGGTTCAGACAACGGCACCGGTACGACGCCGCGCCGCGAAGAGGTGCGTCAGCTTCTGGACGGCCTGCCGGTCGCGCCGGTTGCGGGGTAGACTTCTCCGTCCGGGGACCGGTCCCCGGACCACAAGAGGGGGGCGTGATGAAGAAGACGATGAAGAAGCTGACGCTGGCGAAGGAGACGGTGCGGACTCTCGTCGATCAGAACCTGGCGGACGCGCGGGGCGGCGCGATTCCAACCCAATACAATTGCACGGTCAACACCTCCGCTTGTACCTACGTGATTGCGGACAGCCGCAGGATCTGCTGAGAATCCCTGGCCCTCCGGCCTCGCCGGCTGGAGGGCCCCCGGCCTCAGCCCGCCGGCACCGGCACGAAGCACTCCTTCAGCCGCCGCAGCAGCTCCAGGTTGAACTCCAGCCGCTGGCCGTCCTCGTAGCCGCGCCGCCAGTCCGAGCTCTTGCCGCTCCGGGAGTCCGGGGTGAAGGAGGCGTGGACGAGAGACGGGCAGTCGCCGAAGGAGCGGTCCCGGACCTCGTCGATGCCGGCGGCGAAGCCTTCGAGGTACTCGGGATCGGAACGGACCCGCTCGCTCATGCGCGAGGCTTCCTCGATGGCGTGTTCCATACGCGCCTGGACCGCCGCGTTCGCCTGCTGCGCCTTCCAGACCTGGTAGGCGGCAAGGGTCTGCTCATAGTTCTCGGGGAAGGGCTCGCGCCGGCGGCCGTTCCAGGTCTTCGAGGCCTCGGCGGCCCGGACCGAATCGTGACGCTCCAGCAGCTCCCCGAGCCGTGCCTCCACCTGCTCGGGCGTCCAGCGGTCGACGACGGGGACGCGGAGCTGGATCTTGCAGGAGCGGGGCTCGTACAGCGTGAACGGACCGTCGTGGATCTCGTCCAACACCTGCTCGGTGAGATCGAGGAAGACGTCGATCCGCCCGCGCCGGGCGCCGACGCGCTCCACGCGGACGAGCTCGCCCGCCTCGAAACGATGCCGGGCTTTGCTGTCCACCCGGTTCCCCACTACGTCATTGTCGTTGTAGTAGCCGTCGCAGCTCGACGCGATGGGCAGGCGCGCCACGGCGTGCGCGCCTCGCCAGCGGGCGTTGAGCTGGTCCTCGAGCCCCGCCCCCCGGAGCGCTTGAGGGCCGGCCGCCAGCAGGAGGGCGACGATGGCGGCGAGCCGTCCATGGATGGTCATGTCGAGAGAAGCATAGCCCACCGGGGTCAAGGCCGTGGATAGAGGCGGGTTGTCGGTGGCGGAGGAGCCCTCGCCGCACCCGGAGGAATGAAGCCTCAAGGTGTCGCCGGAGCCCCGCCAGCAGCCGATGGCGCAGCCTCAGCGCTCAGTTTGAGAGCGATGATCTCTTTTTCGTTGCGCAGGAACAGGCGTCCACCCGCCACGGTAGGGCCGGTGATGCAGCGGGCCCGAGGGAAGACGGTGAAGCGGCCCCGCTGCTTGTAGCCTTCCGGGCTCAGCTCGGCGAGCGTCAGGGAGCATTCATACTCGGTCGCGACGAGCTTGCGATTGGAGAATCCCAGCACGCTGCCGACCCTGAAGCCCGGTTGCTCCCACCTGCGCTTGCCCGTGGCGAGCTCGACGCAGAAGAGAGCGCCGCCGCTGACGCCATACAGATGACCGCCCGCGAGGACGAGGTTCGAGTAATCGGTAGGGAGATCCTCGTTACGCCAGACCTCGACCGCCCGCAGGGAGCCGTCTTCCTGTTGCCGGACTTCGATCAGCAGGGCGCCCGAGCTCGAGGAGATGAACACCCGATCGCCATCGACGATCGGCGTCATGGCGTTGGCGTCATCGTAGGTTTCCCAGTCGAAGCGCCACAGGACGGCGCCACTCGCGAGGTCGGCGCCCACCAGCCCGCGGGCGGTGAAAAACACCGCCTGCTTGCGGCCGGCGATCTCCCGCACCACAGGGGTCGAGTAGGCCGGCGGATCGTCCGCCGAGGTCCAGCGGACGGTTCCGGTTTTCTTGTCAAAGGCGACCAGGGAGCGTCCCTGCGGGCCGCCCACGTTGAAGAGGAGAAGATCCTCGTGGATCAGGGGCGAGGAGGCGATCCCGTACATAGGCTTCTTCGCCTTGAAGCGCGCCAGCAGGTCGACGTCCCAGAGAGGCTTGCCGGTGGCGGCGTCGAAGGACCAGAGGCGGCCGTGGCTCCCCACGGCATAGACCCTGCCTTCGTCGACCACCGGCGTGGCGCGCGGGCCGCCGCTGGGGTCTCCGCCCAGAAATGAGGCGCCGAGCGGCTGGCGCCAGACCTCGCGTCCGGTCTCCGCGTCGATGGCCGCGCAGTACTCTTGATCGCCGTCGCCGTAGGCGGTGAAGAGCATGCCGCCGGCGGCCGTGATGCCGGAGAAGCCCGCGCCGAGCTGTCGGCGCCAGAGGGTGGGCAGCCCTTCTTCGGGCCAGCGTTCCGGCAGCGGTCCCTGGTCGACGATGCCGTCGCCGCGTGCGCCGCGCCAGGCCGGCCAGTCACCGCCGGAAAGCGGAGAGAGCACGGTGAGGCCGAGGGCAAGCAGTAGGAACGCAGAGACGAGAGAGCGGCGTCGCATGGTGGTCTCTCTCCTCGTCACGGCGCCAGGCTGGCCCGTTGGACGGCGGCCGGGGGACGTGGGGGCTCGTAGGGCAGCGACAGCAGGAAGGCCTCGAGGTCGTTCAGGTCCCGCTGGCTCAGGCTGCGGGTGTTGCCGTGGCGGTTCCCCTGGTTCCAGCGCTGGAAGACTTCGCGGGGCCGCGCGGCGCGCGCGTCGTGCAGCAGACGCGGCTGCATGTAGAGGCCGAGAAGAGACGGCACGTCGAGCGGCGGCAGTTGCGTGGGGTTCGGCTCCAGCAGGTTGGCGAACCGAGGATTGTCCTCCAGGCGGCTCACCGTGTAGTAGGGCGCCGGGTGGCACTTCGCGCAACCAAGGACCGGGGATTCAAAGAGGCGCCGGCCGCGTTCGGCGGATGCCGAAAGAGCGCCGTTCTCCAGGTGGGGGCTCGGCTGGAAACGGAGCGAATAGACGTACGCCGTCAAGGCTTCCAGATCTTTCGAGAGGCCGGCGTTGGGCTTGCCGAGCTCCGGGTGCGGCGGCTTCATCGAGAGCCCGTTGCCGAGCATGAACTTGCGGATGAAGACCTCCTCGTCCTGCATCTCGTCCTGCGTCGCTGTCCAGCCGGCCGGCAGCGTGCTCGCCAGGCCGTGAAGGTCCTTGGTGCGCAGGGCCGGCTTGCCGGGAAGTTTCCAGACCCGGCCGTCCGAGTGCCCGTCCGGATGGCAGTTGGAGCAGACGATCCACTGGTTGAGGACCATCTGGACCGTGTTGGCGTTGTTGAACAGATCCCGGCCCCGCGCGATCTGGGGGGGCAGAACCTCCTTGCCGTAGCGCCAACGGCCGAGCTCCTTGAACGTGGCCAGGTCGATCACCGAGATCGTGTGCTCGAAGGCGTTGGCGACGAAGGCCCGCCGCTCGCCGCGCTCGATCACGATCCCCAGCGGGAAGCGGCCGACCTCGATGTGGCCGGCGGCCAGCGAGCTGGGCCGGTGGATCAGCGAGAGATCGTCGCTGCGCGAATTGACGGAGATGATCAGGCCGCGCCCGGGCAACACCGCCAGCGACTCCGGACCGTTGACCGGCGTGTCGATGAAGCCGATATCCAGCTTCGTCGCGGCTCCGGCGGCGGTGTCCACGACCGAGACCACCGGGAAGACCGTGTTGGCCAGGTGGAATTCAAACTGCCCGGTGTTGGAGACGATGTGTGGGATGAAGAGCGTCCGGCCCCGGTCGGCCACCGCGAGCGCCGAGACCTGGTTCGCCTTCTCCACGGCTTGCAGGGTGGACTTGATCTTCCAGGCGCGCGGATCGACGACGGTGACCCGGCCGTCGAAGAAATGGCCGACGTAGAGGATCTCCTCACCGTCCTTCCCGCGCCCGGCGCGCACGGCGGTGGGGAAGCGGGGGACGTCGACGGTGGCGACCCGGCGGCGGGTGGAGAGGTCCCAGACCGCGAGCTGGTGCAGAGGATAGAGGGCGACCACCAAGTGGCGGCCGCCCACGAGCGCGAAGCCACGGGGGTTGGCGCCGACGGCCAGGCGGTCGAGCACGCGTCCGGTGCGGGCGTCGAGCCGCCAGACCTCGCCGGAGCCGCCACAGGACACCAGCAGCTCCCGGCGCCAGCCGCCGGTTCTGAGGTCCAGGAACCGCGGACCACGGCCGACGGCGGTCTCCCAGACCTTGCCGCCGTCGGCCGCCCGCAGGGCGACGACACGGGATGCGTCCTGATGAGCCACGAGGAGCAGCCCCGCGGCCTCGTCGAACGCCAACAGGGATTGAGTCCAGACAGGGACCTCCACCTTCTCGGAGGGCCTGTAGAAGACCCCGCAAGCAAGAAACAGAAGGCCCAGACCCAACGCGATCAGTTTCGGTCCCCTCATCGCCGGCCTCCTCTGTTGGCTCGTCGGTTAACGGCCCGCGGCGCGAGCGACGCGTTGATCTCCCCGCCGCAGCTTGGAGCTCTGGTCGACCAGACCCGCGAACCTGTCGTCACCGGACCGCTGACGCTGGAAGTCCAGCCCCTTGTAGCCGAGCATCCGCGGTCCGGACTGCGACACGGCCCCCAGCGTGATGTGCTGCGGCAGCGCGGTCGGAGCCAGGCGGGAGCTGAACGTCACCCGGTGGGTGCGGCCCGGTTCAAGGCGGACCAGTCCCTTCGCCGGGGTGAGCGGCTTGTTGAGATCGCCGATCAGGAACCAGCGGATGTCTCCCGCGGTCGGGCTGACGTTCTTGATGTCGAAGACCGCTGTCAGGACTCCCTTCTCGATCTTCGAGCTCACGAGATCGACGGTGAGCTCGCGGGTGGGATAGAGATACAGCTCCTGATAGGCGATCCGGTGCACTTCGACATCCGGTTTCATCATGTCGAAGAAGCGGACGCCCTTGTCGTTGACGACCGGAGTCTCGAACGGCGGCCAGCTCATGACGGTCGCGTGGACGGTCATGGGCTCGGGATTGGCGATCTTCATGCCGTTCCTGAGGGTCTTGATGATGAAGTAGAGATCGCCTTCGGCCGTGGCGGGGAAGAAGGGATCGCCGGTGGGCGACAGGCTCTTCAGCCGCACCTCGGAGATCTTGTTCGGGTTGTAGTTGATCTGCATCGGCCCGACCTTCGGGTGGTAGGAGTAATAGTCGCCGAAGGCGTAGCGGACCACCCGCTCGGTCGCCGAGAGGGGGATGATGGAGGCGCTCACCACCGAGCGGACGTCGACCGGCTCCTCGAACATCCGGGGGCCGTTGCGGTGGCCGCAGAGCCCGCCACCGGCGGCGTCGAAGGAGTCGGCGGATTCCGCCAACTTCGCTTCGGGCGAATCGGGGTGATGCTCGAACGAATTGACCGTTGCGGGGTCGAGGCCGACCCGGATCGGCTCACTGACCAGATTGCCGAGCTTCGCCTGAACGACCAGAGGCTCCCGGCCGACGGGCTTGAACAGGATCATGCCGGTGCCGGGATCTTCGAAGAGCTTGCCGTCGCCCTTGACGACGGTCCACTCGATGCCATCCCTGGCCGCCAGCTCGCGCCGTACCTCCCATCCCTTCGCATCCCGGCTCGACACCCAGGCCTTCATCGCGACCTTCTCGTCGATCACCCGGAAAGCGACAGCTTCGAGCTGCGAGCCCGCGGGAAGCGAGTTGGCCTGGGGTTTGGGTGCGGCAAAGACGCCTGCCGCGAGAACGACCACTGCGAGGACTGTGAGCAAGACGAACCACGCTCTCGGTCTCACCATGACACGGACCTCCTTTACATCGGCGGCCCACCGACCCGACCATCGAGTGGTGGGCCGCGAATGGCTCTGTTTGCCGAATAGAGGCGGTGGTCGCGCTGTCCCCGGAGAAGCTGTTCACCTACTCTCGCAAATGATACGCTAACTATGTTTATTAACTATGTCAAGATCTTTTTTAGCCTCCCTGCACCGCGCCGCGCTCCGTCATCCGTGGGCGGTGCTCGCCGCCGCCGCGGCGCTGACCGCTGTCGCGGCTCTCGGGCTGTCGCGGCTGCGGCTGGAGACGGACGGCCGCGCGCTGGTCCCCCAGGGGGATCCGCGGGTCGCGGTCGATCGCGAGATCCGGGAGGCTTTTGACGTCCGCGACGTGACGGTGGCGGTGCTGACGACCGCGGACCGGCGCGGCGTCTTCAACCCCGCGACGCTGCGCTCTGTCCAGGCCATCACGGGCGCTCTGGGGAGACTGGAGGGGGTCCGTCCCCAAGACCTCCTGTCGCTGGCCACCGTGCCGGGCCTCCGCTCCTCGCCCGGAATGGCGGCACCGGCGGGGTTGCTCGACGGAGCGTTGAACGGTCCCGGCGCCGCCGGCGCCGCCCGGGACTTTGAGCGCATCGCTCAGTGGCGGGGATTGCTGGTCAGCCGGGACGGCCGCTCCACGGCCGTTTACGTCGGCACGCCGCCGGGTGGCGATCGCCGCGCCTTCCATCGGGCAGTGCTCCGCGTCGTGGCGGCCTCGCGGGCTCCGGGCGACACGGCCGAGGTGATCGGAGCGCCGGTCGCCGAAGCCCTGCTGGGCGCTCACATCCTGGCCGATCTCAGGGCGCTGGTCCCCTTCTCCGTCCTGGTCATGGCCGGGGTGTTCCTCCTCGTCTTCCGGCGGCCGGCGGCGGCCTTGGTGCCGATGATCAAGACCGGCGCCTGCCTGGCCGTCACTTTCGGCGCCATGGGTTGGCTGGGGGTGCCGGTCTACCTGACGACCGCCATCCTGCCGGTGATGCTGACCGCCCTCGGCATCACGGCCGAGGTCCACATTCTCCGGCGGGCACGCGGGCTCGCCCGGGAGGAGGCCGGCGTAGGCACGCGCGAGTTGCTCGAACACACCCTCGACGAGCTGGCCATGCCAGTGGTCCAGACCGCGGTCACTACGGCGATCGGCTTCCTCTCGTTCGCGGTGTCGCCGATCGGGCCGTCGCGGACCTTCGGACTCTGGGGGGCTCTCGGCGTCCTGGTCTGCATGCTGTGGGCGCTGGCCGTCACACCGGCTCTCCTCCTGGTCCTGGACCGTCGGCGCTGGGAGCCCGTGGCTGTCTCCGGCGGCCGGCTGGAAGGCGCGTTCGCTGCCCTGGCGCGGGGGATCTACCGGCGGCGTTGGAGCTTCCTCGCGGCGGTGGCGGCGCTGGCCGTTGCCGCCGGTCTGGGAGCGTGGCGGCTGGAGGTGAAGGACAGTTGGCTCGACGGCTTCGATCCGGCGAGCGGCTTCGCCCAGGCGACCCACCGGTTCGAGCGCCAGTTTTCCGGCGCCGACCTCCTGCTCCTGGAGCTGAGCGCCGCGGGCCTGAAAGCTGAAGGTGAGATCCCGCCGGAGGCGCTGCGGGACCATCACGTCGTCCTGGCCGGGACGGCTGTCAAGGGGGCCGCCGGCCATCTCGCCGGTTCCTGGATCTGGCTCACCCAGTTCCGCAGCGAGCGCCGGGAGTGGCAGGGATGGATTGCCTCCAGCCGCCGGAACGGAGGGCGGTTGATCCTGGAAACACGTTCCCGGATGGGTTCCCCCCGGCGTTGGATCGAGACGGGAGGAGGCCCCGGCCCGGTCCGCTTCGAGGTCTACCGCGAGCCGTTCATGGCTCCCGGTCCGCTGCGCTGCGCCGAGGAGCTGGAAGCCTTCGCGGCCCGCTTCCCGGTCGTGGGGGGGACCTTCGGCCCCGCGGCCCAGATCAAGACGGTGGGCTACCTGCTGGCGCCGGAGAGCGGCGCGCCGCGGTCAGTCCCTGGGGATCCTTCCGAGATCCTCACGCGCTGGTCCTCGCTGCGCGTCGCTGCCGGTCCCGAGCGGCTGCGCCAGATCGTTGATCCCGAGGGCTACACCCGGACGCTCGTCACCCTCTTCTTGAGGGAGGCGAACTATGGCTCCGTGGCGCGGCTCGAGGCAGCTCTCGAGGACTTCGGGCGGCGGCGCCTCGAGCCTCTGGGAGTGACCCTCAGGTTCGCCGGCAACGCCGCCATCTCGCAGGCGATGATCGCCGCGGTGGTCGATACGCAGGTCTCCTCTCTCGCACTGTCGCTGCTCGCCGTCTTTCTCTTCGGCGCGCTGCACAGCCGGTCGCTGTCCTGGGGCGTCCTGATCGTCGTGCCGCCGCTGCTGGCGATCCTCGTCTCGTTCGGGTTCATGGGGGTGAGCGGCATCCCCCTGGGGGTGGCGACCTCGATGTTCGCCAGCATGACGATGGGGGTGGGCGACGACTTCACGATCCACCTGCTCGCCCGCCACCGTCTCCTGCGACGGGCGGGGCTGCCTGGCGAGGAGGCGCTGGCCGCCACACTGCGCGAAGTGGGGCCCTCGATCGGCGTCGACGTGCTGGTGGTAGGGCTGGGGTTCAGCACCCTGCTGCTGTCTCAGGTCCCGGTCAACGCCCGTCTGGCCAGCCTGCTGGTGCTCTCCATCCTCTCCTGCTTCACGGCGACCCTGCTGCTCGTCCCGGCCCTCATCGCCCGTCGGTGAGCGGGGGCGAGAGTTTTGCCCGGCTCCGGCAGGCAGCAGCCCGGGCTGGCCCTCGGCTTGCAGAGGCTTGCCCTTACGCCGCCGGACCTCTCCGGCCGCCAAGGGAGACCACCGCATGTTCAACAACATCGACCTGCGCGAGCTGGCGCAGATCTCCGGCCCCGAGCGGGCCTTTGTGAGCCTCTACCTTTCGACCCCCGACTCCTTCTCCGGCCTCAAAGGCCGTATCGATACCATCCGCGCCCTGCTCTCGGACAACGAGGACGAGACCCAGCACTTCGAGGAGAACCTGAAGCTCATCGAGCAGTGGCTCGCCGAGCACACCTGGACGACCGAGGGCGCCTGCCTCTTCGTCTGCTGGGCCCTGGACTTCGTGCAGGCCTATCCGCTGTCCGTGGCCGTACCCGACATGGTCTGGGTGGACTCCTCGCCCTACATCCGCCCCCTGGCCGAGCTCCAGGACGAATACGAGAACTTCGTCGTGGTGGCGGCGGACAACACCGACACGCGGATCTTCTTCGTCACCTCCGCCCGGCCGGACCAGGACGCCAGGGTCAAAGGCGACATCAAGAACCACGTGAAGAAGGGCGGCTGGTCGCAGAAGCGCTACCAGCGGCGGCGCGGCAACGAGCTGATGCACTACGCCAAGGAGATCGTGGACGTCCTGGGCGAAATGGAGCAGAAGGAGAAGTTCGACCGCCTGTTCCTGGTGGGCTCGCAGGAGACCATGCTGGAGATCGAAGGCGCCCTCACGGCGAGCCTGACGGCCAGGCTCGCCGGCAAGCAGAACGTGGACTTCAGCGCCGGCGACGAGCAGATCTTCGACGCCGCCTTCGACCTCCACACCGCCGCCGAGCGCGAAGCCGAGTCGCGGCTCTGGGACCGGATCAAGGACGAGTACTGCAAGGGCGGCCTCGCCGTCACCGGACCGGACGCCGTGCTCAAAGCCACGGCCGTGGGCCGCGTCGAGAAGATCGCGGTCACCCGCGACGCCAAGATCCCCGGCACCCGCTGCCGGAGCTGCGAGAACCTGATGGTCGGCAAGCTCCAGAACTGCAAGATCTGCGGCTCGAAGGATCTCTTCCAGGTGGACCTCGTCAACGAGCTCGTGGAGCTGGCCGCGCTGACCAGCGCGGAGGCGGATTTCGTCGATCCGATCGAGGGGCTGTCGGAGGCGGGAGAGGTGGCGGCGTTGCTGCGGTACTGACGGCGTTCAGGGCGGATACCTTATCGAGCGCTCTGCCCTGCGAGACCTCACCCTCGGTCCCTCTCCTGAAGGAGAGGGAGGGCTCTTCGATCAGCAATATCGTTTACTCATCGTTCCCCCTCTCCCGGTCGGGTGGAAGGGCGGTGGGAGAGGGGGACAGGGGGTGAGGTCTCGAAGGGCAGACCGCCTCGACTGGCAACGTCCTTCTGAACCTCCACCGTCAACGCCCCGAACCCCGTCCCCGGATTGATCGTGTACCGCGCGTCCGTCATCCTAATGATCCACGCGTCCGGCGCCTCCTCCACGAGAAAGAACGGGAAGCGCGCCCAGTGAAGGAAGATCTCCCCTTCCCTGGTGGCGGCGGCTCGGGCGACGGCGGGATGACCCTCGTTCTTCGCGATCAGCGGCGGCTGACGGGGGATGTATCGAAACCGGTCCACCGTGCCCAGGGCGTAGCGGTCCCCCGACTCGGCCACGATCTCGCGGCGGAAGGGGGTCACTGGAACGGGACCGGCCATCAGGCGATCGATCTCGAGACCTTGCTCCGTCAGCGTCGTCCGGGCGGTTGATCTCGCCGCGAGTTGGATCCCCCAGAGGCCGGCGATGTAGAAGCAGACCGCCACCAGTGCGATGACGGCAGGCCGCTCCGCCTGGGGGCTCCCTCTCTTGGAGAGAATCCGCGACCAGAGCCAGCCGATCCCCAACATCAGCCAGATCCAGGGATCGATGATGAACAGGACGTCGCCGTAGTACCAGACGTCCCGGAAGGGCATCAGCCAGCGCATGCCGTAGGTGTTCAGCCAGTCCAGGAAGGGATGGCTGAGGATCGAGATCACCGCGAGCAGGAACAGCGCCCGGGCGTCGGCGGGCACGGCGTCCGGACGGCGCCGGCGGCGGACATGGCGGTCCCAGGCCAGCATGATCCCGGTGAGGACGAAAGGCCAGAGGGCCAGGGCGAGGATGCCGTGGGTCCAGCCACGGCGGAAACCGAGAGCCTCGTCCGGTCCCCAGAAGTAGGCGAGGACGTCCACGTCCGGCAGGTTGGCGCCGATGACCAGCGTCGCGGTGGCCAGGGCGGTCCGCTTCTTGAGGCCCGCTTCGGAGAGGGCGGCGCCCACCAGGGAATGGCAGAGGTTGTCCATGAGGCCAAGAGGATAACCGGAGAGCTTGATATCCTCTCGCCCCGGAAGGGAGGCTCGCGATGATCAAGCTGGTCCTTCTCCGCCATGGAGAGAGCATCTGGAACCTGGAGAACCGGTTCACGGGCTGGACGGACGTGGACCTGACGCCGAAAGGCCTGGAAGAAGCCAAGGAGGCGGCCCGCCTGCTGAACGAGGGCGGCTACACGTTCGACGTGGCCCACACGTCCGTCCTCAAGCGGGCCATCCGCACGCTGTGGATCGTGATGGACGGCATGGACCTGATGTGGCTCCCGGTCCACCGGAGCTGGCGTCTGAACGAGCGGCACTACGGCGCGCTGCAAGGGCTCAACAAGGCGGAGACCGCCGCCCAGTACGGCGATCAGCAGGTGCTGATCTGGCGGCGCAGCTTCTCCGATCCGCCGCCGCCCCTCACCCCCGACGATCCCCGCCATCCCGGCCACGACCGGCGCTACGCCGACATCCCCAAGGAGGAGCTGCCCCTGGCCGAGTCCCTCAAGGACACGATCGCCCGTTTCCTCCCCTACTGGCACGAGAGGATCGTGCCGGACCTTCAGGCCGGCAAGCGGGTGATCATCGCCGCCCATGGCAACAGCCTGCGGGCGCTGGTGAAGCACCTGGACGGCATCCCGGACGACGAGATCGTGGGACTGAACATCCCTACAGGAATTCCTCTGGTTTACGAGCTCGACGGCGACCTGAAGCCGATCCGGAGCTACTACCTCGGCGATCCGGAAGCGGCGCGGAAGGCCGCCGAGGCGGTGGCGCAGCAGGCGGCGCGGAAGGGCTGACCGGGTCCTCCAGGGCTTCGTCGATCACCCCGATCACGAGATCGGGCTCCATGAAGCCCTTGAGCTTCCTGGCGCAAGGACCGCATCCCTTGAGGAGATGGGCGACCACGATCCGGCTCTCTTCCGGAGAGGCGGCGCCCCGCGCGAAACGCTTCAGGATTTCATCCGAAGGGTGCTCCATAGAATGTCCTCCCCGAAAGAAGGTGACCGGAGGAGGACATTCGTTTCATCTCACCGGCATGCGTAGCCGTAACCGGAGCAGCACCCCGTCCCCGTGCACGACCCGGTGATCATGTTGCGCTGGATCACGCCGGTGTTGTTCTTGGCCCGGAAGTGCCCCACGCCGTCCGCGTCGCCCCCTCCCAGGTTGTATACGCTCCAGTCGCCGAAGTCGTAATCGACCTGGGCGGCGGTGGAGCCGCGCCCGACGTCGAGTTGGGATTTGACATTCGTGTACGAATCGAATTTCGCCGTGTCGCCGCAGCCCGTGTAATAGGAATTCGTGGAACAGGTGATCTGATCGTTGTAGCCAGCGCGGATGGTGTAGAACTGCGTGGTCTTGCCGGAAGGCTTGTCGCGGTAGCCGCCGTCCCCCATCTTCGGGTTGTATCCCGGAGAGATGTGGGGGAAGAAACCGAAGATGTTCGAATCGAAAACGTTCTGGCTGCCGCAGGTGGTGATGTACGGGTTGGCGTATCCGGCCCAGTAGCAGGAGGAGAGCCCGCGCACGGCGCCCGAGATGGCGATGAATTTCCGCACGCTCCCCCACTGCCCGCCGTAGTCGATGCCGTGGATGCCCACGGTCACGCCCATGGAGTGGGCGATGACGTCCACCTGGGATTTGCCGGTGTAGGTTTTGACGGCGTTGATGAAGTCCCGCACCATGATCGCCTTGGCCGGCTTGTGATAGTTGAGCTGGGGCGCTCCCCGCTCGGACGAAGACAGCCAGGTGAGCCCGAAGAGCTCGCAGTCGTTGTAGCCCGCCGCCTTGAATTCGTCGTAGACGGAGAGCACACCCGTCGCCGCCGGATAATCCCAGTTCTTGGCCTCGTCGCCGTTGCCGTGGAGGAAGACGATGGGCGTTTTGGTGGCCGTGCAGCTCCCGCCGCCGAAGCCGCCATAGGAATTGCTGGCGTTGAACCCGCCGGCGAATTGATTGGAGCCGCCGGTGTAGGTCAGGGCCCCGGCCGGCGCGGCGGCGAGGAGCAGCAGGAACGGAAGAACGGACCTCTTCATTTCTCTCCTCCTTGATATGGGGTTCCCCCTCTCCCGGTGTGGGAGGGAGGGAGGGGTCGGGAGAGGGGGTCAGGGGGTGAGGGCCCGAAAGGCGACGGCGGCCTGGTTGTAGCCCACGCCCGAGCCGACGAGGACGACCAGGTCGCCCGGCTTGATCTTTCCCTTCTCCCGCGCGTCGTGGAGCGCCATGGGCACGCAGGCCGAGCCGGTATAGCCCCAGTCCTCCATCACCATATGGGTGCGCTCCATCGGCAGACCCAGATCGCCCATGACCAGCTCGATCGACGGCTTGCGCACCTGGGTGAAGATGAGGAAATCGATGTCGGAGAGCTCGAAGCCGCCCTCCCTGGCCAGGCGGCGGACGAGGCGCGGCCAGCCCTCGTGATTGATCTCCGGGGGATAGCGCTGGATCATCTTGACGGTCGTGCGGCCGGCGCGGATCGACTCTTCGCTGGCGGGCTCGGCGGTGCCGCCGGAATAGATCCCCCAGTAGGGCGCGTAGGAGCCGTCCGCCTGGAACGCGGCGTTGAGGAAGCCCGGCTCGTCCGCGGGCTCGAGGACCGCCGCGCCCGCGCCGTCACCATAAAAGAAAATCATCGGATCGTCCGGCGAGGCGAGCTTGTGCATCTGGTAGACGCCCACCACCAGCACGGTCTTGAGCCCGGGGTTGGCGGCGATGAGGCCCGCGGCGGTGGCGAAGCCGGTGGGGAACGAGGCGCAGGCGCAGCCGACGTCGAAGGTGCCGGCGTTCTTCGCCCCCAGCTTCGCCTGCAGCACGACCGAGGTGGCGGGGGTCAGGTAGTCGGGCGAGTCGGTGCCGAGGATGATGAGGTCCACGTCCTCGGGACGGCGGCCGGCGTTCTCCAGGGCCTGTCGGGCGGCGCGCAGGGCGAGGTCCGAAGCGCTCCAGTCCTCGGGCGCCCACCAGCGGCGGCGGATGCCGGTCGAGGCTTCCATCTTGTCCACGAATTCGGGGGGCTCGGGGAAGCGCTGGCGCAGGAAGTCGTTCGAGATCTCCCGCTCGGGAAGATAGGAGCCGGTGGCGACGAGCTTGGCGTATCGAGGCATGGGAGATCTCCCAGAGGTGATTCAAGCGGGCTGGGCCGCGAGGAAGCCGCGCAGGAGGGCGGCGACGTCTCCGGCCCGTTCGATGACCATGCCGTGGGAGGCGCCGGGCACGATCTCCAGCCGCGCGCCGGGGATGGCCGCGGCCAGGGCCCGGGAGCGCTCCGGCGGGAACATGCGGTCCTCCCCGCCGGCCACGACGAGGGTCGGAGCCTGGACGTCCGGCAGGAAGGGAGTGAGATCGAGATCTTCCAGGGCCGAGACGATCCGGGCGGTGCCCAGGAACCAGACCGGCGGCAGGGCGGCCACCTGCGCCCGGTGGGCCTCCAGCACGGCGCGGAAAGCTTGCAGGTAGCGCGGGCTGTAGGTGACGGGCAGGATGAGGTCCAGGACCCGCCCGCCGTCCCCCGCGCCCGCGGCCGCTTCCAGGGCCGCCTCGCGGACCGCCACGGAGCCTTCCCAGACGTCCGGGGTGATGCGGTCCGTGGCCGCGATCACCGTCACGGAGGCGGCGCGCTCCGGCCGGAACGAGGCCAGACGCAGGGCCACCAGACCGCCGAAGGAGGTGCCGGCGAGGTGGACGCGCTCGACGCCGAGATGGTCGAGCAGGGCGATCACGTCCTCGACGTGGGTCTCCAGGCTCGGCTCGGGCTCGCCCGGCGAGAGAAGCTGCCCCCGCAGATCGCAGCGGATGACGCGAAAATCCTTCTCCAGGACGGCCGCGACCGGCTCCCAGGCCGCCATGGTCATCATGCCGCCGTTGAGGAGGATCACCGGCGGGGCGGCTTCGGGACCGGTAAGGCGGTGGGTCAAGAGAGAATTCATGGTGTCCTGGCCCTCTCGGGCGACATGCCCTCCGAGACCTCACCCCCTGGCCCCCTCTCCCATCCCCCTCCCACCCTGCCGGGAGAGGGGGAACGATGAGTCAGCGATCTTGCCGAGCTCGGAAACCTGGATCGCAGGGCCCTCCCTCTCCCGGGGGCGGGCGGCAGGGAGATGGGAGAGGGACCGAGGGTGAGGTCTCGGAGGGCACGCCGCCCCAGAGAGCCACCCCTCATGAACCCTGCCTCTTCAGGTAATCCTCCCGCAACTCCCCCTTCACCACCTTCCCATACGCCGTCCGCGGCAACGCCTCGACGAACACGAACTCCCGGGGGACCTTGTATTTCGCCAGACGCTCGGCCAGGAAAGCGGCGAGATCGTCCGGCGACGGCGGCTGGCCGCCCGGGACCACGAAGGCGATCCCGGCCTCTCCCCAGGTGGGATGGGGGACGCCCACGACGGCGGCGTCGCGCACGGCCGGATGGAGCAGGAGCTGCCCTTCGATCTCGGCCGGATAGACGTTCACGCCGCCGCTGATGATCATGTCCTTGCGGCGGCCGGCGATGTAGAAGAAACCGTCTTCGTCGCGCCGGGCGAGGTCGCCGGTGTGGAACCAGCCCTCGGCGTCCAGGGCGGCGGCGGTGGCCTCCGGGTCGTTCCAGTATCCCCGGCAGACGTGCGGCCCCCGCAGCAGCAGCTCGCCGACCTCGCCGGCCGGGGCCTCGGCGCCGCCCTCGCCGATCAATCGCGCCTCGGTGAACATCAAGGGTTTTCCGATGGAGCCCGGTTTGACCGCGGCCTCCTCCACGGTCATGGCGAAGCAGTTCACCCCCACCTCGGTCATGCCGAAGCCCTGCTTGAAAGCCACGCCGCGGCGCTGGTAGGCCTCGATGATGTACGTCGGGAGCGGCGCGCCGCCGCTGATCAGCCAGCGCACCTTCGAGAGGTCCGCCGTCGTGAAGCCGGGGTCCTCCATCAGCAGCTTGAAAATCGTCGGCACGCCGAGGACCACCGTGCAGCCTTCGGTTTCGATCGTCCGCCAGACCTCGGCGGCGTCGAAGGCGCGGTGGAGGACGATGGTCCCGCCGATGGTGACGATCGGGACGAGGAACGCTCCCAGCCCGCCGGCGTGGTAGAGCGGCGTGAAGACCGGGCTGACGTCGTCCGCGCGGAGCTGCCAGCCGACCGTGGTGTTGTAGCCGTTCCAGAGGACCATCCGGTGCGGGAGCATGACACCTTTCGGCTTTCCCGTGGTGCCGGAGGTGTAGAGCAGGCACCACAGATCCTCGGGACCGCACCGCTCCGGCGTCCACGACGGATCCTCCGGAAGATCCGCGAGATCGTCCAGAGCGATCCAATGATCGAGCTGGACGAGGTCTCTGAGCGCCTGTACGGTCCCGGCGTGCTCCTCGCCGTAGAAGAGGCCCGCCGGCCGGGCGTGCTCCAGGATGCCGGCGAGCTCCTGCGGGGTGAGGCGGGTGCCGAGGGGCACCAGGATCACCCCGGCCTTGGGAGCGGCGAAAAAGGCGGCGAGATATTCGATCCGGTTGTCCGCCAGGATGGCGAAGCGGTCGCCCTTGCGGACGCCGAGCCGCCGCCAGATCCGGGCGATCCTCTCCGCCCTGGCGTCGAGCTCCGCGTAGGTGAGGCGCTCGCCCGTCGGGACGTAGACCAGGGCGGTCTTGTCCGGCGTCAGGCGGGCGCGCTCGCCCAGCAGGTCGCCCGCGATCACGTGCCGATCACCAGCCCGCCGTCCACCGAGAGCGTGACGCCGTGGACGAAGCTCGCGCCCTCCGAGGCCAGCCAGAAATAGGCGTCGGCGACGTCCTCGGGCCTGCCCATGCGGCCGAGCGGCGTGTGGGAGACCATGCCCTGGAGGACCTTCTCGGGCATGGCGGTCACCATCTCGGTGGCGATGAAACCCGGAGCCACGGCGTTGACCCGGATGTTGAATTTCCCCAGCTCCCGCGCCCACGTCCGCGTCATGTTGATCACGCCGGCCTTGGTGGCGGCGTAGTTGGTCTGTCCGAAGTTGCCGTAGAGTCCCACCACGGAAGAGGCGTTGAGGATCACGCCGCCGCCCCCGGAGATCATGGGGGGGACCACGGCGCGGGTGCAGAGGAAGACGCCCTTGAGATTCACGGAGACGACGGCGTCGAAATCCCGCTCGCTCATCTCGGAGAGCTTCTGGCCGTCCTTCCATTTGACGAACTGGCCGTCGCGCAGGATGCCCGCGTTGTTGACCAGCACGTCGATCCGCCCCCAGCGATCGATCACCTCGGCCACGGCGGCCTCGACCGCCGCCGCGTCGGTGACGTCGACTTTCTGAAAGACCCCGTCCCCGCCCTCCCCCTCGTTCACGTCCCAGACGGCGACGCGAGCGCCGTCCTGGGCGAAGCGGCGGGCCGTGGCGCGGCCGATGCCGGCCGCGCCTCCGGTCACGATGACAACCCTTTCCTTCATGCAGTCTCCTTGTTCATCGCTCGCCCCCGCCCGAAACCCTCACCCCCTGGCCCCCTCTCCCGCCTTCCACCCACCTCCCCGGGAGAGGGGGAACCTGATGATCGTAATCCATCCCCCTTCCTGCTCCCCTCTCCCGGGGAGGGTGCGAGGGGGCGGGAGAGGGGCTGGGGGTGAGGGTCTTAGAAGACCCACCGCAGGCCGAGCTGGATCTCGCGGCCCGGCAGCGTCGCCCGCGCCTTGCCGAAGTTCGGGTTCGGCCGGAAGGGCAGGTTCGGATTCGCCAGCGTGGGGCCGGAGAGGAACTGCGCGCCGTCGATCGAATTGACGTCGTAGTTGGTGACGTTGGTGACGTTGAACGCCTCCGCGATCACCTCCAGCTCCTGGTCGCCGAGGATCGAAAAACCTTTCGTCAGCCGCAGGCTGAGCTGGCGGAACGGCGGGCCGTCCTCGCTGTTGCGGTCGACGCCGGCCGGGCGGTCGGAGTTCTTGCCGTCGCCGTTGAAGTCGTAGCCGAGGCGATGGTTCCACGGCTGGCCCGAGCCGTACTCGTAGATGGGCGCCAGCGTCAGGCCCCAGGGCAGCCGGAAGATGCCGGTCATCACGAAGCGGTAGCGCTCGTCCGCGCGGCTGCGGCCGTACTCGGCGTCGATGTTCGCCGGGTCGTTCGGATAGCCGAAGGGGAACTCGGGGCTGAAGTCGTCGGAAATGTTTTTCTTGTCCGCCAGGGTAAAGGAAGCGGTGACGATGTCGCTCTGCCGCAGGTTGCCGTTCAGCCGCATGATGAAGGCCTTGTACTCGCTGCGGCCCTCGTTGGTGTAGGTGTTGATCTGGTTGTACTGCCGGTTGAGCCGCACCGGGTTGGAGTTGCCGCCGAAGTTGACGTCGCGGATGACGATCTCCTTGTCCCCTTCGGCATAGACCACCTCGGAATCCAGGAAGAAGCGGCCCGGCAGCGCCTGGGTCCAGCCGGCGCTGGCCTGCACGGACTCGGGCGTCTCCAGCGTGTCATCGATCAGCGAGATGTCCGGCGGCAGCAGGACGCCGGTGTTCGTCGGGTTGTTCGGATCGAGGATGAACGGCGGGAAGTTGAGGCCGAGCAGGGCGCCGTTGACGCGCGTGCGGCTGACGCGGCCGGTGACGCCGTTCTGCTGCCGCTCGATGCCCGCGGGGATCAGCAGGTAGCGGCCGTTGAACAGGCCCGCGCCGGCGCGGAACACGCTGCGGCCGTTGCCGCCCGGATCGTAGGAGAACGCCGCGCGCGGCTGGACGTCGTCGGTGTCCTTCTCGCGCGGCTTCGGCACCAGCGGATGCGTGAAGCCGGGGTTGTTGCCGCCGTCGTCGAGGTCGTAGCGGACGCCGAGGTTGACCGACAGGTTCGGGCGCGGGCGCCAGTCGTCCTGGACGAAGACGGCGTAGCGCGTGGTGTCGTAGGTGACGTCGCTGGAGCCCTCGCCGTAGAGGTAGGCGAGGGGCAGCGCGCGGGTGTCGGTGACGTAGATGAAGAGGCCGTTCTCGAAGGTGTCGATGATCGAGCGCTCCTCATGGTAGAGGATCGCGGCGCCGGCCTTGACGTCGTGCGTGCCGCCGCCGAGCGCCAGATGGTAGGTGTCGCGCAGCTCGTACCCCTTGCCTTCGCCCAGCAGGTCGCTGAGGATGTTGGCGCCGGTCTGAAGGGTGTTGCCGTTGGAAAACCATTCGGACACGGCGTCCGAGTTGGTCGGCTCGAAGAATTTGCGCCCGCCGCCCTGGACGCGCAGCTCGTTGAGCCGGCCGCCGGAGAGCACGGCGAGGTGCTCCAGGACGACGTTCCAGTTGTCGCGCTCCAGTTTCTGGCCGTAGGACTCGTCGGCGATGCCGCCGACGCGGAAGTTCTCCTCGCGGTAGCGGTCGTAGGAGACGTTGGCCGCCAGCGTCTGGCTTGCGCTCAGGTTGTGGGTCAGCTTGGCGAATCCGAGAGTCTGATCGAAGGGATGATCGACGTCCTCGGCGCGGCCGGCGAAGGCGCCGCCGGGGCGGAAGAACGCGATGTTGTCCTCGTTGATCTGTTCGAGCGCGGCGAAGTAGTGGGTGCGGTCCTGGCTGATCGGGCCGCCCACGTTGAAGCCGAACTGATCGCGGGCGAACTCGTTGTTCTCCAGCTCCAGCTCGCTCTGCTCGCGCAGCGCGTCGGCGCGGTAGAAGCCGAAGGCCGAGCCGTTGATCTGGTTGGTGCCGCTGCGGGTGATGACCGACAGCGCGCCGCCGGCCGTGCCGCCGATCTCGGCGTCGTAGCGGCTGTTGATCACCCGGAACTCGCCGACGGCGTCCTGGCTGAAGCGGATCTTGGAGAGGCCCAGAGCGGCGTCGGTGAAATCGACGCCGTCGACCAGGATGGTGGACTGGCTGGCGTTGCCGCCGGCGCCCACCACCGGACCGCCGCCGATGAAGCGGAAGCCGCCGCGCTCGCGCTGCACGCCCGGCGCGATGAAGGCGAGGCGCTGGAAGTCGCGGTCGGGCACGGGCAGCGCCTCGATCTGCTCGGGCACGATGTTGGTCGAGCTGTCGGTCTTGTAGACGTCCACCAGCGGCACCGTGGTGCTGACGGTGATCGTCTCCTCCACCGCCGGATTCAGGGTGGCCCGCACCTGCACGGTCTGGCCGACGCGGAGCACGACGCCCTCCTGCTGGACGGGCGAGAAGCCCTGCAGCTCGAAGAGGGCCTTGTAGTCGCCGGGCGGCAGCGCCGGCAGCGTGGCGCTCCCATGCTCGCCCGTGACCTCCTGCCGGGAGAGGCCGGTCGCCATGTTCTCCAGCGTCACGGTGACGCCCGGCAGCGGCGCGCCGTCGGTCCCGACGACCACGACCTCGACGTTGGCCGTGCTGACCTGCGCGCCCAGGCGCGCCACCCCGCCCAGCACTCCCAGGGCCAGCGCGAGGGCGAGCGCCAGGGCGGCCCTCCCGCGTGGCGGAAGCTCGTTCATCTTCATGATCCCTCTCCTCGCGTCCGCGCGGGACGCAGCGATTCATGGCTCGTTTCCGGGCGCGGATCGAGGCCGCTCCGGAGGATCCTGGAAAACTCGTGGACGGCCTGACGGGCATCCAGACCAAAATGCATGGGCACGCCGAAGCACTTCTCGACGGTGAAGAAGTAGAAGAACCATCGGGTGGCCAGCATCACCGCCACGAGAGGATCCGCCTCGCCCCACTCCCCGGCCCGCCGCCGCTCCTCGAAGCTCTCGGTGTAGGTGGCCGCGAAGCGATCCGCCATCTGCTGGTAGAAGGCCCGGATGTGCTTGCCTTTGAACTCGATGACGTCGATGTAGATGAGCAGGATGTGCGAGGAGTTCTCCGAGACCACCTGCTCGATCGCCGCCGCCATTTCCTCCAGGTCGTCGGGGAAGCGGCGCTCGGCGAAGATCTTGTTGAGGGGGAGCTCGGGGTCCAGCAGCACCTCCCAGTACTGGTCGATCAGCCGCTGGAAGATGGTCTCTTTGTTGCCGAAGTGGTGGTAGAGGTTCCCCACCGAAAGGCCGGACCGGCGGGCGATCTGCCGCATCGAGGTGGCGCGGTAGCCCTGCCGCGAGAAGAGGGACAGCGCGGCCTTCAGGACCTTGCGGGTCGAGGCATCCGTCTTGTCCGCCTGGGTTCGCTTCTTCGCCATGCCGGCCGTCCTTACAGAACGAGCGTTCGGTATTTTTCGGGATGGTAGGAGCAAGTACGGCGGCTGTCAAGGCCCCCTGGGACCGCCGGCGTCTCGCCGGCAGACTTACTTCGTTTTTAGTTTGTTGCCGGCGGGACGCCGGCGGTCCCAGGGCTACGTTCCCAGTACTTCCAGGACCTCGGCGATGACCTGCATCTGCCCCTCCTCCGCGCCTTTCCGGCAAGCCCAAGAACTCTCGCCACCAGTCCGCAAGACGGGCACGGCCTCGGCAGGCAGTGTCTGCCATGTGTGGCCGGACGCATCCGATTCGCCAAGACAGTGTCTGGCGAATCCCCAGCGTCGGCCAGGTGAGAGCAATCTGCCGGTAGTTCCTCAGGTTGCTACGGCCAAGACCGCTGACACCACGCGCCTTGAACGCCACGGCCAAGGCGTCGATGAGTCCCTCGCCATAGCGGGCCCGGTCAGCCCCGGGACCGTCTTCGGGTGCAGGTCCACGTCGGAGAACTTGGAGACGACGAGGTAGAGGATGCCAGCCTCGTTCATCTTGTCGATCTCTTTCTCGAACTCGAAAAAGTCGAAGATGCGGCGCACGTTCGCCGAGAAGCCGTCGAGGTAGCTGCCGAGGTGCTTCTCGATGCTGTCGGGGTCGCCCTTGAGCTTCTTGAAGGTGAAGGGCGAGTGGTTGTGGAACCGCTGGCCGGCGGTCTCGTTGAGCTTGACGTCGAGAGCGTCGCCCACGAGCTTGCCACCTTTGCGGCGCTCGTACTCCTTGACGACCTTCTCCTTGGTGGGCTCGAGGACGCAGTCGAAGCGGCGGAGGACCGTCATGGGCAGCATGACGCGCTCGTACTGCGGTGGACGGTAGGGACCGCGCAGCAGATCGGCGATCTGCCAGATCAGGTTGACGAAGTAGTTATGGTCAGGCATGGCTCGATTTGTTGTTCAGGAGCATCTCATAGGCTCAGGCGCCGAGGCGAGTCCCGAAGATGCCGCAAGTTCCGAGGAAGATGCCGCGCGCCCCGGAAGGTGGACGGCCCGCCCCGCGGGAAATGCCGCGCGCCCCGCTAAAAATGCCGCGCGCCCCGGAAATTATGCCGCGCGTCACGTGAAGATGACGGCCCGTGACGGGATAAATGCCGCGCTGATCTCTCCAAATGCCGCACATGGAGCTCCAAATGCCGCACACGGAGCCTGAAATGCCGCACACGACGTCACAAATACCGCGCTTGACGCTCTCAGCGCGGCATTTATCCCTCGCAAGGCCACCCCGGAACGGCCAGATGCCGCACATCGAAGGCTCGTGCGCGGCAAGTTACCTTTCCCGGGAGGGAGCTCAGCGGTCCAAGGAGACCCGAGAAGCATGACTCGCGGCATTCGAGCGGTAGCGGCAGGCGCGGAACCGGCCGCCTGAGGCATCCAGCGCTTCACCGGTCGGGCGGAGACCCTTCGAGAAGGCCGAGACAAGCTCGTTTGCGGCACGGAGAGGGCGGGAGCTTCTCCGCGAACCTCCGGCGATGGAAGTTCGCCGGGGATTTGCGGGAACGGAACGCCGGCGGCGCTCACCTCTTGCCAGGCGGCCCGGCCGCCGACCCTCGTCGTCCTTCCCGTACCTCTTCCTGGTCTCCGCGCCAGCGGGGGCCGCCGCGGCCAGACCCCAATTCTTCCCACCCGTCTCGGTTTCCCTCCCGGCCGACACCTCTTGGACAGACGTAAAGGAAGTGCACAGATTACGATTTGAGGAGATCTACACATGTGCAGAGCATCGCTAACCAAAAGAGCCTTCGTGCTCACCCTCGCCGCAGCCGCGCTGGCCGTGCTCGCTCCCGGACCGGCCGCGGCTGCGGACAGAAGCTCGGCGGGAGCCGGCAACTACGACGTGCGGGTGCAGGGAGGGCGGGACCTGGACGAGGTCCTCTCCGGGGGTTTCGGGGCACCGCTGAAGAGCGCGCCCACCCGGACGGAGCTGGCCGCACAGATCAAGACCATGCGGCAGGCGCTCGAGAGCCTGCGGCAGGCCGCCCCCGGCGCCTCCGCCCGCTTTTCGCCCATCACCGCGGCCCCGGAGATGGTGTCGGCCGACCGGGAACCGCTCTCCGCTCCGGCCTCCGGCCGCCCGGGGATCGACGTCGTGCGCGACTTCCTGCGCGCCAATAAAGCCCTCTATGGGCTGACGGAGACCGAGATCGACGCCCTGCACTTCCTCGGCGAGAGCGTCAGCCCGAACAGCGGTCTGCGCATGGTGCGGGTGGAGCAGCGCGTCAACGGCCTGCCCGTGTTCCAGAGCGAGACGCGGTTCCTCCTCGACCGCGAGGGCCGGGTGTGGCGCTCGCTGGGCCTCCTGGTGCCGTCCGGCGCCACCGCCCCCGTGCCTCCCCGGCAGCCGAAGGTCTCCGCTCCCGAGGCCCTGGCGCGGGCCATGAGCTCCGTGGGGATCGAGCTCGGCGACAAACGGATCGGCGACGACGTGAAGAGCGACCTCGTCTACGTCCCCGTGGCGCCCGGCCGCCTGGTGCCCGCCTGGCGGCAGGTCGCCTTCACGGCGGACGGCGACTGGTACACGCTGGTCGACGCGGCCACCGGCGTCGTCCTCTGGCGCAAGGAGGTCCGCGAGCACTTCTCGTCCCAGGATGCGCGTTTCAGCGTCTATGTCCAGGCCGACGGCGTCACCCCGGCGGACAGCCCGGCGCCGCAATCGCCTTCCACGGCGGTGCTGGGCGCCAGCACGCAGTTCCCCGAGATCTCCCGCACCACGGTGCGCATGCTCTCCGTCCAGGACCCCGTCGCCAGTCCCAACGGCTGGATTCCGGACGGCGGCACGACGACCACGGGCAACAACGTGGACGCCTGCATCGACGACATCGTCACCCCCGCCGCGACCGAGCGGAACGTCTGCGACATCGGCGCCCTCGACAACAACGGCCGGCCGGTGGGCAACCCCGACGGCAGCGGCAGAAACCGCGACTTCCTCGGCGCCGCTCCCCGCGACTTCAGCTACTCGCCGGCCCCCCTCGGAGGCAACCCCGACGCCGGAGACAATCCCATGAACAGCGGCGTTTCTCTGCCTGTGCCCCCAGGCACTCCTCCGCCGATGCCCTCCGCCGCCCAGATCCGCTTCCGGCGCGGCTCCGTCACCCAGATCTTCTACGTCGCCAACTGGTACCACGACCGGCTCTTCAATCTGGGCTTCGACGAGGCCGCGGGCAACTTCCAGACCACCAACTTCAGCGGCCTGGGCAGGGGCAACGACCCCATCCGGGCCGACGTCCAGGACGGCGCGGGGGTGAACAACCCCAGCTTCTCGACGCCCCCGGACGGCGCTTCCGGCCGCCTGACCATGCACCTGTTCCCCTTCCCGGAACCGAACCGCGACAGCGCCCTCGACGCCGAGATCGCGATTCACGAGCTGACCCACGGCCTTTCCAACCGCCTGATCGGCAACGCCGCCGGCCTCACCTGGAGCGTCGGCCGGGCCCTCGGGGAAGGCTGGAGCGATTTCTACGCCTTCGCCCTGCTCAACAACACCAACGCCGACGACCCTGACGGCCTCTACGCTTTCGGGGCCTATTCCCACTACCAGCGCAACATCCTCGACAACTACATCTACGGCACCCGCCGCTTCCCCTACACGACCGACAACACGATCAATCCCTTGACCTGGGCGGACGTCGACGACGTGACGGCGGACGTCTCCGGCGGCATCCCCCCCAACCGGCCGAATCAGTCGATCAACGGCGGCCTCAATGCCCTCAACGCCGGCGAGGTCTGGGCCCTGTCGCTGTGGGAGGTGAGGAGCCGCATCATCGCCGATCCGGCCGGCGCCAACGGCGACGTGCCCACCGGCAACCAGACCATGCTGCAGCTCGTCACCGACGCGCTCAAGATGACCCCGGCGAACCCCAGCTTCGTCGATGCCCGCGACGCCCTCATCCTGGCGGACTGCGCCACCAACGCCTGCGCCAACGAGCGCTCGATCTGGGAGGGCTTCGCCGACCGCGGCCTCGGCTACGGCGCCGTCGCTCCCCTGGGACACGCCGGCTTCGCCAACGTCGGCCACGTCGGAATCGGCGAATCGTTCGCCCTTCCCCGTCTCGACGTCGCCGCCACCGCCGTCGAAGACATCAAGGGCAACCGCAACGGCGCGATCGAGCCCGGCGAGACCATCCGGCTCACCGTCCAATTGACCAACCCCTGGCGCAACCCCGCCTTCGCCGTGGAGAAAGCCCAGGCCACCCTGACCTCCTCGACGCCGGGAGTGACGGTCCTCAACCACGTCGCCAACTACCGCACCAAACACGGCCAGGACCTCGCTCCCAACAACGGGTTCCAGTTCAAGCTCGCGCCCGGCGCCGCTTGCGGCCAGTCCTTGAAGTTCACCCTCACCGTCGAAAGCTCACTCGGCGTCACCACGACGGATTTCACCCTGCGCGTGGGAACTCGCGCGGGCACCGGCGCGCCGGTGACCCTCACCAGGACCCTGTCCCCGGGCCTGCCCATCCCCGACGGCGACCTGCGCGGCGTCACCGACACTCTGACGGTCGCGAACGATCTCGAGATCGCCGACATCAACTTCCGGGTGGACAACCTCCAGCACCCCTTCACCGGCGACATCACCCTGCTGCTGAAGGCACCCAACGGCTACGGCGCCGACCTGATCTGGCAGCGCGAGGCCGGCGTGCTGGGCGGCGGCGCCGGCGCCGACTTCATCAACACGGTGATCGACGACGAGTCCACGAACGACCTCAACCTGTCCGAGGAGACCGACGCGCCGTTCACCGGCTCCTGGGCGCCGGCTTTCAACTCGAGCGTCTGGATACTGTTCGGCAATCCGGCCATCTTCCCCGATCCCGTTGGCCAGCTCTCCCGGATGGACGGCTTGGGTACCCGGGGCACCTGGAAGGTTCTGGCGGCCGACGTCTTCGGTGGCGAAACCGGCACGCTCAACGCCTGGTCGATCATCGTGACTCCGACGGCGTTCGCCTGCGCGGCGCCCTGAACCACGGGCTTCAGGCTCGCTTTAGCCTTTGCCAAGCACCGTGTTAAATGTACGAAGCATTCTTGGAAAGGAGCTTAGAATGAAGAGAACAGCACTTTTAGGTGCTCTACTCGTCGCCGTGATCGCCGGCAGCCTGGCGTTCTCGACGCCGAAGCCTCTCCACGCCCTCTTATGCTGCGACGGCGCTGTCTACTCCACCTCGCAGTGGTGGGCCAGTGCTCCCACCTGCGCCGAGGCGCAGGCGGCCTTCCGAGCCCTGGCGCTGCCCGAGGCCCAGGCTGACTGCGGCGGCGCCACCCAGGTCTGTGCGTTCACCATTCCTCCCTGTGAAGACTGGTACTACATGGACCCGGTGAATCGGTGGAAGATCGACGGCACGGCTGGCTACGGCTGCAAGTATCAGTGCACGATCAACCCGTAAATCCACGGTAAACCCGTCCAAGCTCCCCGGGGACCCTGCCGCCTGAGAGGCGGCAGGCGTCCTCGGGCGCCCTGCAGCCTCCCCCCGCTCGATCGCGTCGTTCTTCGGATGACACTTCCTGGACCTGGCAGCCGGCATCTTCGGCGCCAAGGCCGGCCGGAGGCTCGCTTCAGCCTTCGGGAAGCACCTACATTAATGCATGCAGATATGCTCAGAAAGGAGTAAGAGAATGAAGAGAACAGTTCTGTTAGGTACCCTCCTGGTGGCCGTGTTCGCCTGTACCATGGCGTTCTCGACTGCGAAGCCCGCCCACGCCATCCTGTGCTGCGAGACCGGCTACCAGACTGCGCAGTACTGGGCCAGCGGGCCCACCTGTGCCGATGCGCAGGCGGCCTATCGAGCCCTGGCGCGGCCGGAGGCCAACAGTACCTGCGGCAGCTCCACCAATGTTTGCGCTTTCACCATTCCTCCCTGCGAAGACTGGTCGTCCGTGGACCCGGTGAACCCGTACAAGCTCGACGGCGTCACGAACTTTGGCTGCAAGTACCAGTGCTCGATTGATCCGTATCAGCAGGTCCCGTAGAGCAGAGAAACCCCTGGACGCCCGCTTCGTTGAGCAGCGGGCGTCCCCCTGCCGGCCAATCACTACAAGATAAATCCAGAAAAGACCGACGGCGCCGGTCAGCGCTTGCCACCCGGCTCGGCCGCCCGCTCCAGGCGCTGCTTGGCCTTGCCGGACTTGCCGCCGGACGGCGGCACGATACCGGCCTTGCGCGCCTGGGCGGCGGCGGCCTGGGCGGCGAAGCGGGCCTCCACCCGCTTGCTCTCGTCACTCTTCAGGTGGCATTTCTTGTACTTCTTCCCGCTCCCGCACCAGCAGAGATCGTTACGGCCGACCTCCACGGACTCAGGCTGCGCGGAGGCGGAGGCGAACAACTTGCGGAACCAGCTTGCAATCGACACGACAGTCTCCAGGATTGAGTTTGTTCGGACTGGAAAGTAGCCTGTGCTACCGGCCTTCCACCTTCAACAGATCGACGACGCTCCGGACGCCCGAGGTCTCCCGGGCCGCCCGCAGGGCCAGCGACTTGCGCTCCGGGTCCGGGAGCGTGCCGCGCAGGCTGACGACGCCGTCGGTGGACTCCACTTCCAGGTCGAGCGCGTAGCGGCCGATCTCTCCCAACAGTTTGCTGCCCACCCGCATTTCGAGGATGGCGTCCCCCACCTCGTGCTCGGCCGTGCCGACGGCCCGGGCGACGGGGGTGCCGGCCGCTCCCTCCTCGCGGGAGGCGATGGCGTTGTCCACCCCCTGGACTCCGGGGACGGCGCGGGCGACCTCCTCGGCCAGCTCCTGCGTGGAGCGCTTCTCGACGGCGCCGCTCAGCCGGACGCGGCCGCCGAGGGCGTCGACCTTGACGTCGATGCCGTCGCTCCCGAGCTTCTCCAGGAGGGCCAGACGGACCTCGGCCTCCAGCCGGGCGTCGGACACGTCCTGCTCACGGACCGCCTCGTTCCCCGCCTGCGAACGGGATGTCGGGACGGTCGAGGCGCAGGCGCCGGCGAGAACGGCAGCCGACAGCATGGGGGCCAAAAGAGCGTTCTTCTTCATACGAGAAAAGGGTAGCACGAGCCCGGGCGCCCGCCGCCTTCACGTCCCCGGCAGCCAGCACACCACCGCCGTCCCGCCGCCCTCGCGGCGCTCGATGCGCAGGCGGCCGCCGTGGGCTTCCACGATCTCGCGGCAGAGCGGCAATCCGAGGCCAGATCCTCCGGCCTTGGAGGTGTAGAACGGCAGCAGCGCCTTGCGCATGGCCTCTTCGCTCAAGCCCGTGCCGCGGTCCAGCACCCGGAAGCGGACTCCCCCTTCGCCGGTCGGCTCGACGGCGAGCCTGACCTCGTCCGGCGGGCTCCCGGATTCGTGCGCGTTCTTGAGCAGGTTGATCAGGGCCTGCTGCATCTGCCCGGGATCGAAGTGTCCGGGCGCGCTGGGCGGCTCCCCCTCCAGCTCGAACGGTGTCACCTGCCGCAGCTCGGTGAGAAAACCTTCCCATTCCACCATCCGCGGATTCGGCTGCGGCAGCCGGGCGAAGCGGGCGTAGCCCTCCAGGAACTCCTTGAGATGCGTGGCGCGCTCCTCGATGACGTCCAGGGCCGAGTCCAGGCGGTCGGCGTGCTCGGGCTGGCGGACGATCAGGCGCACGGAGCGGGCCAGGGAGGCGATCGGCGCCAGCGAGTTGTTGAGCTCGTGCGACAGGGTGCGGATCGCCCGTTTCCAGACGTCCACTTCCTGCCGCCGCAGCTCGGGCGTCAGGCGTTTGATCAGCGCCAGGTCGTGGCGCTGGCCGTTCAGCTCGAAGGCGCGGCGGGACACGTGGAAGACCTCCTCCTCTCCCCCCTGGTCCTGCGAGAAGAGGGCGTCCCGCCCGCCGCCGAGGGCCTCCCGCAAGGCTTCCGGGCACTGCGCGAGGATAGCCCCGAAGACCTGGCCTTCCAGCCGGCGGCGGGAGAAGAACAGCTCGCGGGCGGCGCGGTTGGCGAAGACGATACGGTCCCGGGCGTTGGTGAGGATGATCGCCATGGGCGTCGCCTCGAAGACCGTCTCCAGCATCATCTCGCGCTGGATCAGCCCCTGCCGCTCTTCCCGCAGCACGTCCCCTACGGAGTTGTAGAGATCCACCAGCTCGCCCAGCTCGTCCTTGCGGTCGACCGCGAGGTTGAGGCTGAAGTCGTGGTCGCGGAAGCCCTGGACGCCGTCGCGCACGGCCTGGAGCACCCGCGAGGCGGGGTTGAGGACCTGGTCGAGGAGCCACCAGCCCACGGGCAGGCCGAAGACGAAGGCGAGCAGGACGGCCCAGGGGGAGGGAACGTAGTAGACCGCGGCCGCGGCGAGCAGGGTGATCAGGAGGAGGGCCGCGAGGAAGGCGAGGCGGATGCGGGCGGCGAAGCGGACGGGCTTCATCCCCGCAACCGCCGCTCGACCGTCAGGCCGTGCTTCTCCATCTTGCGATACAGGGCCTGGCGGGAAAGGCCCAGGATCTCGGCGGCCTTGGCGACCACGCCGCCGGCGTCGGAGAGGGCGCGTTCGAGGCGGACCCGCTCGGCCAGGCTGACCTCGTCGGTCTCCTCCGCCGAGAGCGGGGTGATGGCGGGCACCGGGCCGCTGCCGAGCCCCAGGTCCTCGGGCCGGATGGTGTCGCCGGAGGCCACCAGCACGGCCCGCCGCAGGGTGTTCTCCAGCTCCCGCACGTTCCCCGGCCAGGGATAGCGCACCAGGGCCTCCCGCGCCGCCGGGTCCAGCCGCCAGACGGCGCCGGTGGGCGCGGGCGAGAGGTCGCGCAGGAAGCGCTCCGCCAGGGGAAGCACGTCCTCCGGTCGCTCGCCCAGAGGCGGCACGGCCAGCTCGATGACGTTGAGGCGGTAGAAGAGGTCCTCCCGGAACCGTCCGGCGGCGATCTCCCGCCGCAGGTCGGCGTTGGTGGCGCAGATCAGCCGCACGTCCACCCGCCGCGTCTCGCTGCTGCCCAGGCGCTCGAACTGGCCGCTCTGGAGGACGCGCAGGAGCTTGGCCTGGCCCGAGGCCGAGAGGTTGCCGATCTCGTCGAGGAAGAGGGTGCCTTCGTGCGCCGCCTCGAAGCGGCCGACCCGCCTCCGGGTGGCGCCGGTGAAGGCCCCCGCCTCGGCGCCGAAGAGCTCGCTGACCAGCAGCTCGTCCGGCAGGGCTCCGGCGTTGACGCGCACGAAGGGCTTCTCCTTGCGCCGCGAGTTGGCCTGGACGATCTCCGCCAGCTTCTCCTTGCCGGCGCCCGAAGGGCCGGTGATGAGCACCGGCACGTCTCCCCGGGCCACCTGGAGGGCGAGGGTGACCACGGCGTGCATCTTCTCGCTGGCCCAGACGGCGCCGCAGAGGTCGTGCCGCTCGGCGAGGTCCTCCCAGCTCCGCCGCGCCCGGCCGCGCAGGCGGGCGTTCTCGAGTTGCAGCTCGCGCAGGCGCAGGAGGTTGCGCACCGAGGCCAGGAGCTTCTCGTCGTCCCAGGGCTTGGCCAGGTAGTCGCTCGCCCCTTCCTTGACGAGCTGGACGGCGGTCTCGAGCGAGGTCCAGGCGGTGAGGAGGAGGACGGGCAGGCCCGGGTCCCGCCGCTTGACCTCGCGGAACAGGGCGATCCCCTCCTCGCCCGAGGTCGCCTCGGGGCTGAAGTTCATGTCCTGCACGACCACGCCGATCTCCTGCGCCGTGTCGGCGTCCAGACGCGCCAGGGCTTCCCCCGGCGAACGGGAGAGGGCGCAGGGCGTTCCCCGGATCTCGAACAGGACCTGGAGGGCGGTGGCGACGGCGGGCTGATCTTCGACGATGAGGACCTTGAGCATGGGCGCTCCCCCGGCAGGATAACAGGTCCGGGTGTCCCTCCAGGAGATCCCGGGGGCACCCTGCTTTAGAGGTTCAGAAGGTCTCTGGATCTCCGCCATGGAGGTGTGTGGAATGCGTAAGAGGATGTTGTTCCTGGCCCTGTCCCTGACCGCTCTCGCGGGCGCGCTCGCGGCTCCCGCAGCCAAAGCGGGCGGTACCTACAGTTGCCCCCGGTGCACGTACTACGCGGACGGCTCCAAGTGCTGCGTCTCGTGCGTCTGCCAGAACGGAATCCCCATCGCCTGCACCAACAACTACTGTCCGCCGGCCGGCGGCGGCGACTTCTAGAAAGGAATCCAATGCGCAAGAAGATGTTGCTCCTCACCCTGGCCCTCGGCGCCCTCGCGGCCTCGCTCCAGGCTCCCCGGGCAGAGGCGGACGGCGGCTATCCCTGCGTCCAGTGCACCACGCTGTCCAGCGGCGCCCAATGCTGCATCACCTGCTGGTGCGAGACCGTGGGCCGGTTCCAGATCACGACGTGCCCCGCGATCGGATGCGCTGAGATCTAAACCAGACGATTTTCGCTCTCCCGACCCTCCTCTCCCAACCCCCTTCCGCCGCCGGAAGGGGAAGGGGGATGAGGATGTGGGAATGGCTCCTTCCTCTCCCGGACCTCGGAAAGAGGCTGGGAGAGGAGGGCCGGGAGGCGGATCTCCTCATACGTTCCGCGTCGCGATGGCCGGCGGCACCCGCGAGCCGCGTAGCGCCGGTCCCAGGGCCGCGGCCAAGCCCAGCATCCAGAGGAAGGCCACGCCCGGAGCCAGCACCCGCCAGTCCAGCCGCGAGCCCGCCACCCAGGTGACCAGCCCGTAGTTGAGAGCGTAGGCGAGCCCGAGTCCGAGGACCACGCCCGTGGTCGTCACGATCCAGTTCTCCACCAGGAAGTAGCGGACGATCGCCGCCGGCGTGGCCCCCAGGGCCCGCCGGGTGCCGATCTGCCGCCGCCGCTCGGTGACCGAGAACGAGGTGATGCCCACGATGCCCAGGGCGGTCACCACCACCAGCAGGATCATCACCGCGTTCAGCGAAGCCACCAGCAGACGGTCGCTGTCATGGAAGCGCTGCCGGGTCTCCGTGATCGTCCGCACCCGGACGTTGCGCCCGTCGTCCACCTTCAGGAGCGCCTGATCGATCGCCGCCGCCACGGCGTTCGCC
Source organism: Thermoanaerobaculia bacterium (assembly GCA_036376245.1). GTDB lineage: Bacteria > Acidobacteriota > Thermoanaerobaculia > Multivoradales > UBA5704 > DATARR01. The sequence continues at coordinate 157,823 of DASVAS010000003.1, forward strand.
TGACCGGGCTCGGCCCGCACCAGGTATTGGGTGCCGCGCTGCAGGCCGCCGGACGGAATGGGATAGAAAACGGTGTACTCGTTGAGACCTCCCGCATTCCCCACCGGGTTGTAGAACTTGTCGAAGACGCCGACGATCGTGTGCGTCTGCTCCACGTTCGAGTACGCGAGCGTCTTGCCGACCGCCTGGCCGTCCGGGAAAAGGTGCTTCGCCAGGGCCTGGCTGATGATTACTCCGACCTGCGCCCGGTCGTAGCCGGTGTCTGGAGGAACGCTTTCGTACTCCTGAAGCGTCAGGTTGCGGCCCTGCACCAGCTCGACGTCCAGGGTGTCGAGGATGGAGGGATCCACATAATAGAACTGCGTGTTGGTGCCCAGCTCCTGGCCGGGAAGGAGGACCTCGGTGACGGCGCCGCCTCCCATCCACGGTGTGAAAAACGTATTGGAAGCGGAGCGGACTCCGGGCATGGCGCGCAGGGCCGCCAGATCCTCCCGGGTGAGTTGCGCGAGCCGCTCCGGATCCCGCAGGGCGTCGGAGAAGGGCTCGCTCACGACGCGGACGAGGTTGGCCTCGTCGAAGCCGGAAGGCCGGGTCATGGCCTCGCGGGCTTCGAGGATCAGGGTGATGCCGTTGGCGGCGATGGCCAGCGTCAGCGCCACCTCCGCCACGATCAATAGAAAGCGCGCCCGGCTGCGGGTCATGGCGCGAAAGATCGGTCCGATTTCCAGTTGCATGGCTGTTTTCCTTTGACCTACTGGTTCTTGAGGTGCCGCGCCGGCGGAATGGCGCAGATCCGCCACGCCGGATAGATGCCCGCGATGGCCGCCGCGATCAGCGAGAGCACGATCGCCGCTCCCACCATCCGCGCGTCGAGTTGGAAAAACGCCTCGTCGGCCGCGCCTGGCTGATAGAAACGGTTGACCGCCGCGATACTGCCGAGCGAGAGGAGCAGGCCCGCGAGGCCGCCCAGCACTCCCACCAGCTCGCACTCCACCAAATGTTGGAGAAAGATCGCCCGCCGGCTCGCCCCGAGGGCCCGCCGCACGCCCACCGTCGAGGCCCGGGCCAGGAACTTGCCCAGGAACAGGCCCACCAGGTTGAGCGCCGCCACCACCAGGAACAGCAGCGAGATCAGGGCGAGGGAGCGCGACTGCCGCGGCACCACCTCCCACTCCTCCATCAGCTCCAGCACCGGCGTCACCCGGTTGTTCAGGGGCCGCTGGAAACGGCCGCTCTTCTTCTGGTCCATGGCGTAGGCGTCGAGGAAGCTGTGATAGGCCTTCACCTGCGCGGCATCGTCGAGCTGCACCCACATCTGGGCGAACGCCATCTCGCTCGCGTGCAGGCGCTCGAGAAAGCCGTCCCCCTCCTCCTGCCGCCAGCCCATCAGGTTGCCCGCCGTCTGGATCTCCATCGGCTCGATGAAGTTGAACGGCATGAAGACGTTCTCCGGCTCCTGGTTGGGATTCTGCGTCATGTCGTAGAACAGCACCCGGGGGCGCCACTGATCGAGCACGCCCACCACCCGGAACTCCCCTTCCTCGATGCGGATCTTGCGGCCGACGCTGTTCTCGCCGCCGAACAGGCGGTCGTTCAGCTCCGAGCTGATCACCACCACCGCTTCCGGCTTCTCATCGGCGGAGCGGCTCCAGCCTGACCCATAGCGGAACGGCACGTCGAACATCGGAAAGAAGTCGCTGAACGTCAGCCGCACCAGCTCGCGGAACGGACGGTCGCCCGCCTTTTCCGGATAGATGTACATCCGCGACTTGAACATGGCCGCCTGACGGGTCGGGATGTCGCTGCGCATGATCCGGCGCAGGTCCTGATACGTTACCTGCTGCGGCGGCGCGCCGTCTTCGGAGTAGGCGTCCCGCGGGTCCCACGAATCCAGCCGCACGTAGTGCAACCGATCGCTTTTCCCCGGGATCGGATCCCGGGCGAGGGTGTTGTAGACCGTCAGGAAGGTCGTCGAGACCGCCACGCCGAGGGCGATGCCGGCGACGATCAGGCCGGTCAGGACGGGATGCCGCCGGATGCTCCTGGCGGCGAGGCGGAGGTTGTAGAGCAACATTTTCGTCGCCTCCTACGAAGCCGTCCGGCGGGCGGTTTCTTGAACCGGATGAACCTGGTTGAGGGGGAACGGCGCGATCCGCTCGAAGTCCACCATGCGGCCGTCCGCGATGTGGAGCTGGCGGTTGGCCCGCTGCGCGTGCTCGGGGCTGTGGGTGACCATGATGATGGTCGTTCCCGCCTCGTTGATCTGTTCGAGGAGATCCATGATCTCCCGCGCCATGGCGGAATCGAGGTTGCCCGTGGGCTCGTCGGCCAGGATCATCTTGGGATCGCCGGCCAGCACGCGGGCGATGGCCACGCGCTGCTGCTGGCCGCCCGAGAGCTGCGACGGCAGGTGGCGCAGGCGCGACGACAGTCCCACCTGGGCGACCGCGCGCTCGATACGCTCCTTGCGCTCCTTCGCCGAGAGTCCCCGGTAGCGCAGCGGCACGTCGACGTTGTCGAACACGTCGAGATCGGGGATCAGGTTGAAGCTCTGGAAGATGAACCCGATCTTCTCGTTGCGGATGCGCGACATCTCGCGGTCCGAGAGCCGGCTGACGTCCTTGCCGTCGAGCCAGTACTTGCCCTGCTCGAAGCCGTCGAGGAGGCCGGAGACGTTGAGGAACGTGGTCTTGCCCGAGCCCGAAGGCCCCGTGATGGTGACGAACTCCCCCTCCTCCACTTCCAGCGAGAAATCGCGCAACGCCCGGGTCTCGACCAGTCCCGTGCGATAGATCTTGGTAACGTTTTCCATCTTCAGCATGGTTTTTCTCTCCCGCGCGCTCAGCGCCGCACCAGCACGGTCTTCGCGCCGTTGAACTGTTGAATATCGGAAAGGACGACAGCCTCGCCCTCGCGCAAGCCTTCGACGATCTCCACCTCGGCGACGCTCTGGGCGCCGGTGCGGATGGTCCGCAGGGTGGCGAGGCCGTCCTCGACGACATAGATCTGCCGTCCGCCGCCGCTGTCCATGAACGGCCCGCGGGGCACCTTGACGACGCCGGGCCGCTTCTCCAGCAGCAGCCGCACGGAGACGCGCTGGTTCTGCCGCAGCCCCGGCACGTCGCCCTGGAAGGCCACCGTCCCCTGCACCGTGCTCGACCGCACCTCGGGCGACACCGCCGTCAGCTCGCCGGGCAGCTCGCGGCCGCCCCAGGAGATGACCGCCGGCGTGCCGGCGCCCACCTCGTCGGCGTAGGACTCGGGGATCTGGACCTCCACTTCATATTTCGACAGGTCGACCACGGTGAGCAGCGGCGCGTTCTGCGCCACGGCGTCGCGGTCCTGGACGTCGACGCCGGCCACCAGGCCGTCGAAGGGGGAGCGGACGGTCAGCTCGCCGATCCGGCGCTCCAACTCGGCCACGACCAGCCGCTGGCGGGCGATCTGCTGGCGGCGGTCCGCCACCTCGAACAGGCGCGCCTCGCGGGCCAGGCCGCCGCCCTGGTCGGCCTGCTCCAGCTCGACCTCGGCGACGCGCACGGCGTCGCGGCTGCGCTCGTGCTCCACCTCGTTGAGGAGTCCCTCGGAGCGCAGCTTCTCGGCCCGCTGGAGGTCGCGCCGGGCGGACTCCAGCCGCACGCGCCGCAGCTTGACGGTCTGCTCGTCGCCCTGGTTCTGCTGCCGGGCGGACAGCTCGGCGCGCGACAGCTCGGACTCCATGGACTGGAGCCGCGACCGTTCCTGGGCGAGCTGCGCGTCCAGCTCCGGGCTGGCGAGGGTCGCCAGCACCTGCCCGCCGCGCACCGCCTCGCCGGGCTTGACGTTCAAGGTCACGATGCCCTGGGCCGGGCTGTACAGGCGCGGATGGTTGGCGGCCACGATGCGCCCCTGGGCGGCGACGTCGCGCTCCAGGTCGCCGCGCGTGACCGTGGCGATCCGCAGGCGCTCGAAGTCGATCGACTGCTCGGCCCGCATCCACCGCTGGAGGGACGGGGCTATGACGGCGACCAGGACCGCCGCCAGCACGGCCGTCCCGAGCAGGATCTTGGCCCGCCGGGACAGTCCGGGAGATTTCACGACAATCTGGTCCATCGAATCGGTTTCTCTGATCATGCCGGCCCTTATAGGCAACGGCTGTGCCATGGGCCGCTACGGCTGTAAATGGCTGTAAATCAGAGACTTGGAAGAGCGGACGAGTGTCCGCGGACAGCGGCGGTTGACAGGTGTCCGGGGGATGGGCGGACAGGTGTCCGGCAGAGAGATCTGCGCCCGGAGGGCGCGGGGACCTAGCCCAGGATTTCAATCCTGGGCACGGAGCGGCCTCGGTGCTCCCCGGCTCCCCGGCCCAGGCCTGAAGGCCTGGGCTACGTCCCTGGCCCCCTGGCGGGGCCCCTTGCACCGTGGAGATCGCCATGGCGGGCCCGTGGCACGAGCCTTGAATCCCCGCTTCAACACGGCAAGGTCTGCTCGCCGGCGGGGCATGCCGCCTCAGCGCTTTCGAAGGAGGTTCCGGGTTGGAGGCGATTTCGGTACGACTGGAGAGCTCTTCCTCTTCTGTGTCCATACGCGAACGGACTCTGTTCGTCGGGGGGCTGACAGTGCTCCTGATCCTGGCCGCGCTCCTCCGCTTCTACCACCTCGGCGTGCCGGCCTACGACTGCGACGAGCTCTACTCCCTGCGCATCCAGGGCCTCTCTCCGAAATCCATCGCCTCCGTCGTGGGACGCTCGGTCTTCCACGATTTACACCCGCCGCTCTCGTACCTGGTCTACATGGTCTGGATCGCCCTGTTCGGGACGGCCGAGGTTGCGGTCCGCTCCCTGCCGCTGCTGCTGGGGCTGGTCTCGGTGGCGCTGATCGGGCTCATCGGACGGCGGATCGGCGGGACCTGGGTCGGGCTCGCCGCGGCCGCGCTCATGGCCTTCAATCCGTTCCACATCGCCTACTCCCAGGAGGCGAGGTCCTACGCGCTGGCGGTGGCGCTCACGATCGCGTCCCATTTCTTCCTGCTGCGGTCGCTCCGCGAGGCGTCGGCGCGGAATCTGACGGTCTACGCGCTGCTCCTGGTCGCCGCCATCTACACGCACTACTTCGCCCTGCTCGCGCTGCTGTCTCACGGCTTCATCGCGTCGTGGGCGCTGCTGACCGGCGACGAGGGTTCACGCCGCGCCGCCCGGTCGACGCTGCTGACGTTCGGCTGCGCCATGGCCACCTACATCGCCTGGCTGCCGGCCCTCGTCTTCCAGGCGTCGGGAAGCCCCGAAGGAGCGTCGCTCGATTATCTCGCGTCGGACTCTCCTCTCACCCGGGCGGGCGGCTTCCTCCGTGACGTCGCGGGCCTGGGCCCGTCGCCGTACCTCCTTCCTACCACCGCCGCCCTGCTCGCCCTGCTGGCTTTCGCCTTCCTGTGCCGGGAACGCCTGCCCGCCGCCGCCGAATCCGGCCCCGCGAGCGTCCCGCCGCGGTGGCTGGGCTTCCTGCTGCTGGTGGCGGCGGTCCTGATCGCGGTCGGCGTGCCTCTCGTGGCCCCGGTTCATCTCTTCCCCCAGGCCCGGCAGGTGCTCCTCTCCGAGGGATACAGCCCGGCGGACATCGAGCGGGAATTACAAGGCCTGATGCAGTTCGCCATCTCGATTCCCCTGGCCCTGGGAGCGATCGGTCTCGTGATCCTCGGCTGGCGCTGGCTCTCGTCGCTGCTGGCCCGGCTGCCCAGACGGGGCGCCGGCCGGCCGCTGGCGGTCAACGCCCTGCTGGCGGGCCTGCTGCTGGTCCCCCTGGCCGTGGTCCTGGCTCTCGCGCTCAAAGGCGTTCCGCTGCTCTCGGACCGCAACCTGCTGGTCTGCGAGGCGCCGCTGACCCTCGCTCTCGGCGTGGGGGCGGCGAAGCTCGCGCAGACCCGGTGGGGACGCCTCGCCCTGGTGCCGCTCCTCCTCGTTCTCGCTGTGGGAAGATTCCAGTATCAGCCCATCTCCGGGGTCTTCGGCGTCGCGGGCAAGCCCCTGGGCATGCAGACCGGCGCCTGGCGCGACCTGGTCCGCGAGCTCGACCGGCGGGGCGGGCACGATCTCCCGCTGGTGATGGTGGACGCGCCGCGCAGCGATCCGGCGGAGTTCTATCTGAGCGACCGTCCGGTCAAGCGCATCGTGGAGTCCGATCCCATCGCGCGCGTCCGCCTGCCGGAAGAATTCCGCTTCGTGCACCTCAAGGGCAATCGCGACAGCGAGGCGCTACGCTCCAAGATGGCGGGCGTGGCGTCCCTCCAGCCCAGGTTCCAGGTGGATGAATTCGTGATCTACGACGCCCGTTCCTTGCCGCCCAGGATGTAGTACTGCGCGCCGAGCGGCAGCCAGGAGAAAAACCGCTCGAACATTCCAAAGATCCTGGCACGCCAGGGAAAGAACAGGAAATAACGCCACTCGATCGATCCCAGGCCGGCGCCGCGGAACAACCGCCGCGCGGTTCCCGCCGTGAGCAGGACGGCGTCCTGGTCGAACTCGCAGCGGGACACCACCAGCCGGGTCAGCGGATTCAAGGGATTGTGCTCGAAGATGGCGACGAGCCCTCCCGGCTTGACGACGCGGAACATCTCGGCGACGAACCGCTCCCACTCGGCCGGCGGCACGTGGTGCAGCACGCAGACGGCGAAGGCGACGTCGAATTCGCCGTCGCCGAAAGGCAACGCGGAGCCGTCGTATTTGGAGAACTCGCCCCCCGGCGCGTTCTCCTTCGCCTCGCGGATGGACTCCGCCGCGATGTCCACGCCGTGAATTCTGCCGAAATGCGGCAAGAGGAAGCGTTCCATCAGACCGACCCCGCAGCCCACGTCGAGCACGGCCAGATCGGAGGTGCGGCCGAAACGTTGCCGCGCGATCTCGATCAGCCTCCTGGCCTTCACTTCCAGGAAGAAGTCGTGGTCTCTGCCGGAGAAGGAGACGGCGTCGTCGACCCGTTTGGAGTAGCCCGCTGTGTACTGATTGAAGTCCATGGCTGTTACGAGCGGTCCAGCAGGCGAGGAGGTTGGCCGAAAGCCGCCCCGCTGGCGACCGCCTCTTTGTAGATCAGGCTGATGTTGGAGCTCAGGTCGGAAGAATGCCATCCCGGCGGCAGGACCGAGTGTGAAAACGTGATGTCTTCCTGATTCGAGGGCTCCAGCGAATAGCTCACATAGATCTTGCGCCCGAGGACGTTCTCGACCATCTTCTCGATCTCGAAGATCGAAAACGGCTTGGCGTGGGCGAGCACAGCCGTCGATTCCTCGCCCCGCGCGTCGTCCTCCAGCAGGACGCGGCTGATGTACCGGGCGATGTCTTCGACGAACACGAAGTCGCGCAGGGTGCTCATCCACGCGGTGATGTTGGACACCTGATGGCGCAGCCCGTTCAGGATCAACGTGGAGATCAATCCGATCCGTTGATTCGGCCGCAGATATCCATACACCGAGGTCGGACGGTAGATCCGCTTCGTGATGGGAGCGCCGCTCGCCGCGAGGAGCTGTTCCTGCCGCTGCTTGAGCACACCGTACGGGCGCCGGGGCTCCGGTTTCGAGTCCTGATCCACATGGCGTTGGCCTTCGAACAGTCCGCCCGCGGAGCTCAACAGGTAGAACCCCATCCCGGCGTCCGGGAACCGCCGCGCCAGGCGCTCCGTCATGCCAAGGACGGCCTGGAAGCTTTCGAGCTCGACGGCGATCTCCGCCTCCGTGGCCGCGAAGCCGGCCCGGCCGGCGCTCCAGAGCACTTTCAAGCACGCGGCGGGAGATTCCTGCAACGGCGCGGCGATCCTGGCTTCGAGCTCCTGGAGCTGCCGCTCCTGCAGGGCCGGATCGGTCCAGCTCAGAGGGATTCTCTCGACCCGCGGGTGCGCGGTGGAGGTGACGGCGTTCACGATGGCCGACCCGAGCAGGCCCACTCCGAACACCGGGATCGAACAAGAGGGCCGGTTTCCGCCGCCGGAGTCCGTGAGCAGGATCATTTCTTCGTACCGTATTTTTCGACCAGGGGCGCGAGCAGCCTGTCCTTGCCGCGATCGATCACGAAGAACGTCGGCTTGCCGTGCGCTTGCAGGAGCAGGGCCGACAGGTATTCGATGGCGATCCCGCCGAGAAGAGCGTTCAGGCCGCCGAAGAAGGCGATGGCGAGGATCAGGGAGGTCCACCCGCGGACCAGGATCAGCTCCGGGTGGATGGCTTTCAGGATGAGGACCCCGACCGACAGGATCACGCTGGCGGCCAGGGCGACCATCCCCATGGCCGCCCCGAACCGCAGGGGCTTGATCTCCGAGGAGATCAGCATCCGCCGCGCGTGGCCCAGCAGGGAGCGGAAGCTGTAGCCGCTCTGGCCCGTCTTCATGGAACGCACGTCCACGAGCGGCAGGCGCAACGCGCCCATGCGGTTCGTGAACCAGGAGAGCACGACGTCGAAGTAGGTGTCGTGCGTCGAAACGGACGCCGCGGCCCGCGCGACGCTGCCTCTCATCAGCCGGAAGCTGTTGAACTGGCGCACCCGCGGACTGCCCACCAGCCAGGCGACCAGCGTCTTGTAGAGCCGGGAGGACGCGTTGCGGAAAACCGTCTGGTGCACGGCGCCTTCGGCGTTCGCGTAGACGACGTCGTGGCGGTGAGCGATGGCCTCGACCAGCAGCGGGACGAGGTGCCTGGGATGGTGTTGCAGGTCCTCGTCCAGGGTCGCCACCCAGTCGCCCGAGGAATGGAGGATGCCGGCGACCGTCGCGGGGTGCTGGCCGAAGTTCCTGGACAGGTGCACGACCTTGACCCAGGGGTGTTCCGCTTGCAGCTCGGCGAGGACCTCGGGCGATTCGTCGACCGCCGAGTCGTTCACGAAGATGGCCTCCAGCAGCTCGAGAGGCCCGCCTTCGTCCGCGAGAGAGGCCCGCAGGGCGGCCAGCTCGGCGCAGAGGTCCCGCAGGTAGTCGGCGCCCTTGTAGACCGGCGTCACCGTGGAAAGGTAGACCTTCTCCATTCGCTCCTTACACCCTTTTTCCAGGTCCAGCGAAATCCGCCTTACAAAGGTACATCCAGCACCGCCTCTTGATGCAAAGCCGGGGCCATCCGCGGAGGTGAGGGGAAGCTTGACCCGTCAACGTTCCATAGCTGAACCCGCTGAGCGGGGGCCGAAAACACCGACAGACAACAGAACTGACTTTACATATAAGCGAGGGATCGACAATGTTCACCAAGACTTCTTCATGGATCGCCGGAGCGGCCATGCTCTTCCTCAGCCTCAACGCGCTGCCCGCCGCCGCGCAGAGCCCGACCTTCTACTTCAAGGCGAGCGCCACCACCAACGGTTTCCCGGGCACCTATTCGTATACGGCTCCCGTGGTCGCCGGCGCGACGTCCAACAGCGCGTCTTCCAATCCGATGGGGGCACACTTCAACAGCGGCACCCTCTACGCGGAGGCGGGCTCCAGCGGCTTTACCGAGCCGGGCCATGCCTCCGCCGCCGCCTACTCCTACGCCCATCGGGTCTCGCCGAACGTCTCCCCCATGACCAACGTCCTCGCCAACGCCCAGGGCAGCTTCGTCGAATACGGCCTCAATGTCGAATCCTCGACGCTGCCGGCCGGCACGCCGGTGACGTTGAAGTTCCGCGCCGCGACGGCGATCGGGAAGGGCAGCGCCGAGAACACCTACTACGGCACCGCGCGGGTCGATCTGCAGATCGGCTCCTCGGTGGGCTACACGTACTGGACCACCCAACCCGGCGTCCCGGATCCCGAGGTCCAGTCGCCGGAGATCACCGTCAAGACCCAGGTAGGCGCGCGCCTGTACTTCACCGGCAAGGCGTACGCCTCCACCGCCGCCTGGTTCTACAACTCCAGCAACCGGGTCACCGACGGCAAGCTGTACCTCGAAGTGAGCATGGACGTCGAGCGGATCGACGCCGAGTGGGACGTCACCGTCCGCACCGACTCCGGGAAGATCTTCCAGCCCAATCCCTGAACGCTCTCTGGGAGTTGATACAGGGGCCGTCCGGAAACGGGCGGCCCGTTCCGTTTGCTGTCGCGGAGAAGGACCTGAAGGACATAAACGACCTAAAGGACATCAGCGTTATCGTCCTTTGAGTCCTTTAGGTCGTTTATGTCCTTCAGGTCCTTCTCCTGCCCCTTCCTCGCTGTCCACAAAATCGGACCAACCGTCCCGCCCGGCTGAATTCGAAGCCCGCCTACCTCCAGTAAACTCCTGATTCCGTGTAGCTTCTCTCGACAGCACAGCCTGGAACCCCCCTTGCACGGCGGGGGGCTATGACCCTCCGCGGATCCGCCGCTCTCTACCTGATCGCGCTCCTCTTCCCCGCCCTGGCTCAGGCCTCCGGAATTTCCATCGACGGCTGCGTCGCCGCTCCCGGCGGCCGCCCCGTCGCCGGCATCCGGGTCGATCTGCGGCCGGTCCTCTCCATACATGAGAACGGCGTCCGGGAGCTCCAGGGGCAGGGCGCTCCGGAGCCGGTGGAGCGGACCGCGACGGACGCGGACGGCTGCTTCACGCTGCGCGCGCCGGCAGCCGGCATGTGGAAGGTCGGCGTCGAGGCCTCCGGATTCGTGCCCGTGGAGCATGGTCTGATCCCCCTCCTTGAAGACATCAGCCTGCCGATCGTGGACCTGGAGCCCGACACCGGTCTGCGGGTGCGGATCGAGGAGGACGCCGGACGGCCGCTGCCCGGCGCGCGGGTCCGCGTGATCCGGACCTCGCCCGAACCCTGGACCGGATGGGTCACCGCCCGGCGCGAGGGCGTCACGGGAGCGGACGGCGCGCTCCGCCTCCCCAGGGCCGCCGTCGAAGACTTCGACGTCTGGGCGGCCGCTCCGGGATGGCTTCCCCGGCAGAGCCCCCAGGTCCGGAGCGCTTCGCTCTCCCTCCGTCTCGACCGCGGCGTCCTCCGCACCCTGGAGCTGACCCGGGAGGAAGACGGCAAGCCGCTGGCGGGGGCTCTGATCCTGCACAACGCCAGCCGTCTGATCCTCGGCAGGAGCGGAACGGACGGAAAAATCACGCTCGCCATGCCGGCGACGGACTGGTTCGAGATCCTCACCCTGGGAGTGGACGGCAGGGCCGCCGGCAGCCGCATCCGGGCGAAGTCGCGGGAGGTGGACGCCATCTCCCTGGTCCTGCCCGGTCCGGTCGCGATGCAAGGCGTCGTCGAGGACTCCGCGAGCCACCGTCCCGTCGCGGGCGCGCTGGTCTGGCCCGAGCACGATCCGGCCGCCTTCGTCCGGGCGACCGGCAAGGGGAAGTTCCGCCTGCCCTGGACGCCGGGATCGGGAGTCCGGATCGTGGCCGCCGCTCCGGGAACCCGTTGGAACGCCGAGAAGCCACGCTCGGCCGCCTCTCCCTTGCGGATCGCTCTGGAGCCCGTGCCGCGGATCGACGGTCTGGTCGTGGACGTGGAGGGACGGCCCGTGGCGGGGGCGGAGGTCCGGGCGATCGACTACTACGGGTCGCCCTTCGGCCCCCCGGACGTGCACCGGAGCCGCAGCGACGCTTCCGGACATTTCCGCATGCCTCTCACGGAGGGGGATTACCAGCTCTCCGCGGCAAAGCCCGGATTCGCTCCGGCCTTCAGCAGCGTCCGTTTGAGCAGCTCCGGAAAGCGCCCCACGGTCCGCATGGTCCTGGGGCCGAGCCGGGTCCTGACCGGTCTCGTGGTGGACGGAGAAGGCCGGCCGGTTCACGGCGCCGAAGTCGAGCTGAAGCGGACCCCTGGAAGGAACACGGGATCCGTTCTGGTCTCCAGCCTGGAAGGTCTGGAGTCTCACCGCGCCCGCACCGGTCCCGAGGGACGGTTCGAGGTCCGTGACCTTCCCGCCTCCTGGTTCCGCCTGCGGATCGAGCATCCGGACTTCGCGTCTCACCAACGGCGGGGAATCATCATTCCAGAGGAGGCCGGACCGGTGGACGCCGGAACGTTCACGCTGGCAGCGGGACTGACCGTCGAAGGCATCGTCGTCGATTCCCAGGACCGTCCCTTGCCGGACACCGCCCTCTGGCTCCGGCCCGGGGATGGTATCGATCACGTTTTCCTGAAACGGGGTCCGCGTCAGGTCACCGGGCCGGATGGACGGTTCTCCATTCCCAACCTGGAGCCAGAGGAGGAATGGACCCTGTATGCCTGCCGGCAGGGACATCCGGAGGTCATCCTTCCTCTCGCCAAGGCCGCGCCGGGGCCGCTCCGGATCGAGCTGGCCTCCGCCGCCCGGCTTACCGGCAGAGTCGTCGATCCGGACGGCCATCCCGTTTCCGGAGCTTATGTGCGCGCGGATGTCGCCGGCGAAAATCCCTGGGATGCGATCGACGTGGGCCGTCCTCCCTGTTCAGGCGACGGCAAGTTCCCCGACGCCAACACGGACGGGGACGGCCGCTTCGTCCTGGAGCCGTTGCCGGCGGGCTTCTATGCTTTTCACGTTTCCGCCGAAGGATTCCTCGTCACGGAGCCGGAGCTCCTGGAGGTCGACGTAGACCGGGAGTTGCCAGCGATGGAGGTCGTGCTGGAGCGCGGCGCGATCCTGATCGGGCGCGTCCTCATGGCGGACGGCTCTCCGGCCGCTGGAGCCACGGTCCGCGCGACCGGTGGGCGGAGCTCTCCCCCCACCCTGACCGATCAGAATGGGAGCTATCGCCTGCAAGGCGTCGAGCCGGGATCGCGCCTCGTCTCCGCCGATCACACCGTCGGCTCCGCGCGACAGCAGGATGTCCAGATCGGGCCGGGGGAAAACCGCCTGGACTTGACCCTGGAATCCGAAGCCTCCGAGCCGGAGCGCACGATTCACGGACGCGTGGTGGGACCGCAAGGCGAGCCCATCGAGGGAGCCCAGGTCACGGGGAGTCGAGGAGGCCCTGTCTTTACGGAACCTGACGGCTCGTTCACCCTCGCGGAGGATGAGAATCCCATTACGGCCTGGAAGGAAGGGTACGGTCCCGCCAGGATCGATGTGGATTTCCAGAACCCGCCGGCGGGGGGCGTGGAGATCCGGCTGGAGAAAGGCCTGACACTGACGGGCCGCCTTCTCGGCCTCGATCCCTCGGAGATCTCCACGGCCGTCGTCGACGTCCCGGAGTCCGGCGTCCTTCACCCCAGCGCCGTGTTCCCGGACGGAACCTATCGGATCGGCGACCTCGGTCCTGGCGAGTGGACGGTGACCGCCGATGCGGCGGGGATCGAAGCCGAAGGCCGGGTGGTCCTGCGGGCCGGCGAGGAAGGCGCCACCCTCGACCTGGTCTTCACGGAACGGTTCGACGTCCGGGGGCGGATCGTCGGCCCCGGCGGAGAGGGGATCGCCGCGAAGATCATGATTACATCTCCCTCTGGGCGCGTGGAGCATCTCGAATCCCGGCAAGACGGTGCCTTCGGGATCCGGCTGGAGAACGGCGACTACGAAATCGAGGTCTCCGCCCCGGGTTACCAGCCTCCATCAGGGCGGAAATTCACGGTCGCGGACGCCCCGGTGGACGGCCTGGAAATCCAATTGGAGAGCGGCCTGATCCTCCGCGGTTGCGTCCGCGATTTTCCCGCCCGGAGCGACCCTGGTGATGCCTTCTCCCGCGTCGATGCGGAGAGCTCCGGCGGGAGAGTCAGCGCCGATCCCGATCCCAAGGGCTGCTACCAACTCGATACCCTGAGCGAGGGGAGTTGGACCCTCACCGCCACTCTGTTTGAAACCCGCGCCAAGAGGTCTCGACAGGTTCGGACGGAGGTCCTCCTCCGTCCGGGAACCGAAGCGGTGGCCGACCTCGATTTCTTCCTGGGAGACCTGACCCTGTCCGGACGCGTCGAGGCTGCCGAAGAGCTGTTGTCGACTCTCGAGGCGGTTCTGATCACTCCGGACGAGAACCTCGTCATCGATGCGGGCGCCCTCCAGGAAGATGCCTTCCATTTCGACCGTCTTCGCGCGGGGAGCTACCGCCTGAGGATCCAGGACGACGAGGCCAAGATCCTCCTGGATCAACCCGTCGACCTCACCGCGGACCGCACCATCGTTCTCAGCCTGTCGTCCGTAAAATGAGGTATGGCAAAAATCGCCCCTCTCCTCCTTGCCCTCCTCCTGGGCTCGCCGGTCCAGGACCAAACCCCCAAGGCGTTCAGCGAAGGTTGCATCAAGCACCGGACCGAGGACGGCCTCTACCTCCAATGCCCGCCACCGGACGGGATCGAGCCCGAGCCCCCGGCGGACGAAGACCGGATCCCGCCGGAAAAGTCGGTGACCCTCCACGGCTGCCTCCCGGGCCTGCTGCCCGGCGAGCGCGCGCGCGTCGGCCTCTGGGTGGAGCACCGTGGCATTGAGAGAGCCCTTCTGGATTCCGAAGGGTGTTACGAGGTGGACGGCCTCGCGCCGGGAGAGCTGACCGCGAAGGCCGCCATTCGCGACACCGCCAATGTTTATCGGGACCGGCACGCCATCGGGCGGATCTCCGTCCAGCCGGGGAACGAAGCGGTCCTCGACATCGACTTCCACATGGGGAACCACACCTTTTCCGGCCGGGTCACCGCCAGCCATCCCCCCAAGGTCTTCGCGACCCTGCTCCTGCCCGACGGCACAGAGCTGATCACCGACGACCGCCTGCTCGAAGAAGGAAAGTTCCACTTCGACCGGCTCCGCGAGGGAACCTACCGGCTGCGGATCGTGGATTTCGGAGGGAAGATCGTGGCCGACCAGCCGGTCGAGGTCCCGCCGGACGGCGAAGTCGTGATCGAGCTGCCCTGAACCGTCCTCGTCCCTCCGTAGAGACGCCACAGACGATCAACGAAACCTTTTCGGAGGCCACGGGGACGGCGTGGCGTCTTTCGAAGGGCATGCCGTCCCGAAGGGCAGATCCTCCTGAAGGCCCTGCCTCCTGCCCTAGAGAAAAAACCGACGCCGAGCCGGTTCAATCCGGCTTGCTGAAGGACGCGATCTGCCCTCCGAAGAGACGCCACGCCGTCCCCGTGGCCACCGAAAAGGTGTCGTTAATCGTCTGTGTCGTCTCTACGAAGATGTGGTTAAAGATGTGTGGAATGGATGATCCTACCGCCTCCTCCAAACCTGCCACGTAAGAGGCCCGGCCACCGCATCCGCGATCGGACAGCCGGCCGCCTTGAGGGCCAACTTGATCTGACCGTGATGGTAACCTTCATGAAAGATCAAGAACTGCAGAAGCTGGATCGGATGCGCGAAGTCCTGGTCCAGGGCTCGATCGGCCTCCACTCTGCCCTGGACCGCGTCGCGCACCCGCTTTCCGCTCTCGTCGAGCATCTGCGCGATGCGATCAGCGTCACGCTCGGGATTCCACTCCTGTGCGGGCACCTGGCCCGCGCATTCCGGAGCGTTTTCGAGGACGGACACCATCCGCTCGTGGTGCATGTGCGTAAACATCTCGCCGACCGTCGGGCTCCCCGCCATCGCTCTGGCGTCGAGTCCGCCGTCCGGAATGGCTCGCAGCAGGTTGACTAGGACGACGTTGTTTCGATCCCAGGAGTCCAGCAAGGCGTCGAGTAATTGTTGTCCGCGTGCAGCAGTCATGTTGATACCTCGTGCGGTGTGACACCGGCGTACCCTAACCCCTGGTTCCCCAACTTCAATGTGTCAGCGCTACCGTAATTTAAGTCGTATGCTACGCATGCAGTCCCATGCTCGTCAACGAGGCCCGGCACATTCGCGGTGGCCCTTCCATAGAACTCCGGACGTAGTTGAAGCTATACTTCACACCATGAGCAGAGCCTCGGAATCCGCCAGGACCGTGAAGGTCGAGATCCCATCGGAAGCATTCCAGCACCGCCCCTGGGATCCCGCCGAGGTCGCTCAGGAGATGCGGGTGCTCTGGCTGCTGGAGGAAGTTAGGGCGAGACGGCTGGGCTATGGCAAGGCCGCCGAGCTCGCGGGAGTTCCCACCGTAGAGTTCCTCCGCCTCATGGGGAAGCATCAGATCACCCCCTTCGATTACGATGAAGACGAGCTCACCCGAGAGATCGGGGCGTGATCGTAGTCGCGGACGCTGGTCCCCTCATCCATTTGAGCCTGCTCGGCAGAATCGATCTGCTGCCGGCGACCTATGGCCGGATCTTGATACCTGACCTGGTCTATAAAGAAGTGGCCCAGGCTGGAGAGGGTATGGCTGGCCGATCCCAAGGTCTCCGCTTCCGGACGAATCACCGGCGCCGACGGCCAGCCCGTCGCGGGAGCCCAGGTGGCGTTGGTCCCGTCGGGCGTCCAGGAGCCCGGACCGCACCGCGCTACGACCGGGCCGGACGGGCGGTTCACCATCGCCGGCCTTGCGCCTGGGGTGTACGTCCTCCGCGCGGCGCATCCGGAGCACCCGCGCTTCTATCAGGCGGGGATCGACATCCCCGATGGGAAGGGGAAGGTCGACATCGGCGGCTTCTCCCTGGCCAGAGCCCAGCGCGTGGAAGGCCAGGTGGTCGATCAGGAGGGACGCCCGGTCGCGGGGGTCCGCATCCTTCAGGAACGGAGCGGTCCGCTGGAGATCGCGGCGGCGCCGGAGACCGACCCGGATGGCCGCTTTGTCCTCCCGGAGATGATCCTGGGCCACCTGACGCTCTGCAAGGAAGGGTACTGGTCCGTGGGACCTGTCGTGTCTCCGTCCCGGCCCTCCAATCTCGCCCGGATCGTCCTGCAACCCATCCCGCCTCCGTTCCGGGTGACCGGCCGGATCCTGGACGATGAAGGCCGCCCCGTGGCCGGTGCCCGGGTCCGGAGCAGCCCCCATGAGGACGGCTGCGTGGTCCCCACCTTCGTCGACGCCTGCACCGGCGAGCGCATCCCGGACCCGGTGGTGGCCGCGGATGCGGATGGGCGCTTCTCGCTGGAGATCCGGGAGCGGGGCGACTTCGACATCAGGGCCGAGGCGCCGGGGTACGTCGCCGCGCTCCACAGCCGGGTGGAAGCCCGGCCGGGGCAGAGCGCCGGAACTGGCTTCCTGACGGTCTGGTCGGACGCGGACGGCCGCTTCGCCGCCAAGGTATCGCCCGGGACCTACTCCCTCCTGGCCACGCACTCCCGATACGGGCCCGTCCGGCTGGAATCCATGGCCTTGGCGGAGACGCTGGACGGGCTGGAGATCCGGCTGCCGCCGGGATTGACCCTGACCGGACGCATTCTCGACCTGCCGGCCGGAGCCCAGGGCTTGATTCGGGCCGAGCAGGACGGCGCCTCCCATATAATCCAGGCCGGCCCGGACGGAGCGTACCGGTTCGATAATCTCGGACCCGGGGAATGGAAGCTGAGCGTGAGCGTCTCCATGAAGGACTTCCACCGGGACGGAGGAGGCAGCGTCGTCCTGTCGCCGGAGACCGCCGGCCGCTTCGACTTCGACCTCGCTCTGGGAAACGCCAGCCTCTCCGGTAGGCTCGGCTCGGACGACAATCCCATCCTCGCGGGCATCGAGCTGCTGACGTCTGAAGGGAACAAGATCGCCGCGACCGGCGCCGGGATACTCGACGGGGAGTTCCAGTTCCCCCACCTCCGTCCCGGGAGCTACATCCTGCGGATCAAGGATCAGACCTCCGGACGCGTATTCAACCGAGAAGTGGAGATCTCCGGCGATCAGGAGATCGGGATCGAGGTGCTGGAGTAGGCGGCGGGCCGGAGTAAACGTCTCTGGCGCAAAGTCAACTGGCTCTGGCCCAGAGTCAACGTCTCCACGCCAGAGTCAAGATCTCCAGGCCAGAGTCAACGTCTCCAGCCCAAAGTCAACTGACTCTGAGCCGGAGTCAACGTCTCCAAGCCAGAGTCAACGTCTCTGGCCCGGAGTCAACATCTCCAGGCCGGAGTCAAGATCTCCAGCTCAGAGTCAACTGACTCTGGGCTGGAGTCAACGTCTCTGACGCAAAGTCTCGGGACTCTGACGCGTAGTCAACGTCTCCGACGCAAATCCAACATCTCTGACGCATAGCCAAGATCTCTGACGCGTATCCAACGTCTCTGACGCGAAGCCAAGATCTCTGACGCGTAGTCAACGTCTCCAGGCCAGAGTCTCCTGACGACGGCTCGCCGTCGATTTCCACGGCTTCGGAGCTGTCACATCGCTTCGCCGCTTCCTCTCTCCAGCCTTCCTCTCGCCTTTCCTCGCCGGGAGAGGGGAAAAGGACACCAGGGACACCAAAGACACCAGGGACAGATAAAGGCGCCGTCCTTGAGGTCCCTGGTGTCCTTGGTGTCCTTTGACAAACTCCCCCTCCTCTCCGGCTGCTGAGAGAGGAGGGCCGGGGATGGTGAGGCCTACCGGAACAGCCCCCGCTTCTTGCGCCGCGGACCGTAGAACCGCTCCTGGTCGTACAGGTCGCCCGCGTAGAAATCGCGGTCGCGGTCCGGGGACGGAGCGTAGTTGCGGTCCCAGCGCTGCCGGACGCCGCTCTCGTACTCGCGGCTGAACGCCGTGTGGTCGTACGGCAGCAGGACGCCCACATCGTCGCTGTCCAGGGAGTCCACATAGATCCGGTCGTGGTCCTCGTCCAGCCGGGCGGTGCCGATGGGCACCAGGACGTGGCGGTGCTCTCCCGTCATTCCTGTATGGGCCATGCCCGGGACGGCGGGAGCGTTGGCGAGCAGGTCGCGGTCGATCTCCACGTCCAGGTAGCGGACCCGCATGGCCACCGTATCCACCAGCAGATCGTGGACGTCGCCGATCTTGCGGCCGTCCCGCGCGACGATGTCCCAGCCCCGGACGTCCGGATCGTCGCTGGCGACCTTGTAGTCCTTGAGTTCCTTCAGGGGGGCGATGTTGGCGGTCGCGGTGCCCGCCGCGGCGGCACCGGGCCGGCCGGCGTAAGCGTCGTCGTTTCTCATGGTTGGTTCTCCTGATGGTTCTCCGGATAAGGCGTTCCCGCCGGTTCGTCAGGCCGCTTCCGACAACTCGACATCCCAGGCCAGCGCCGTCGGCGGCGCGACCCGCTCGAGCATCGACGTATGTCCAGCGACGTCCGCCGGGCGGTCGTTGTCGCCCATCTCCACGACGGCCCAGATGATCAGAGCCAGCAGGATCAGCCCGAGGAGCATCGCCCAGACAGGGATCCCTTTCTTCTTCTCGATCCTGATTTCGGCCATCGAACAGCCTCCTTCAAGGGGCACCCGGCGGCCGGCGGACCTGCAGGAGTCTGTCGTCAGGGCAAAGGAGGACCGCCGGAAGGAGGGACCCGGGTGCCCGGGGTTGTGTCCCGCCGAGGGGAGGGGGTTGCAAGGATCGGGCCGGGACCCCTGTGCAGGAGAGGTGTCTTTTCAGTTAGAATCCAAGCCGTAGCTATAAGCTCAAGAGCGGGCGGTTCTCTACGCAGCGTCGCCCAGAGTTAGCGTGGACCTTCAGATCCGGCTAACTCCAAAGAGCGGACTGCCTCTTTAGGCGAGGAACTTGTTTGTAGAGCTGATACTTTTTGACGCACTAGAGGACAGGACCATGAAGGATAGAGGAGCAACACATGAACTGAGGATCTTCGTCGCGATGCCTGGCACTAGCATGGGGGCAAAGAATCGACTCACTCCGGAACAGGTCAAGGACAATCTTTTGATACCCATCAAAGAGAAACTGCAAGAAAAACTTGGCCGGCAAGTCAAACTGGAAATTGAGAAGGACAAACTTCGGTCGGGCGTGATTCATGAATCTATGTTTGCAGAAGCTCGGGACTCGGACGTCTATATAGCTGATCTCACTGGTGCAAATCCCAATGTGTATCTTGAACTTGGTGTCAGATGGGCTCTGCGCGACTACGTAACGGTTCTTATCGCTCAAGGCACCGAAGATCTTAAATTTAACGTACACGCTAATCGCGTCATCCCCTATAATGCAGGCATTTTGGTTAAAGCCAGGGATAACATTGTCGAAACTATCTGCTCAGGCCTTAATAGTAAAACCTGCGACAGCCCTGTACGCCTTAACAGCCGATTCGTCGAGATTCCCAAGACCTCACTAGAGGATCTTGAGGCAAAGATAGAACAGCTAAAAGCCTTACGAGGTAAGGATCTACTCATAGCCGCAGTAGCCACCAAGACCCCACGTGACCGACTAGATATCCTAAAGCAAGCGGTTGACGCCAATCCGGCACTATCAGAAGCTTGGCTAGAACTCGGGAAAACGCATCGGGAACTCGGCGAATATCCTGATGCTGTAGATGCCCTGCAAACTGCCCAGCGGCTCTCCCCTAGGGATGCAGCGCCCTTTCGTGAGCTAGGCGTAGCTTATAGCAAGCAGGGAAATTCACCACTGGCAGCAAACTCTCTTCGAGAGGCTGTACGTATAGACCCCAACGACATAGAGGCGTGGAGCAATCTAGGCGGAGCTCTCCGCAGGGTCGGAATGACAAACCCTGCAAACCCCGATAGAAGTAGCCTCAACGAAGCCCGTGACAGTTATGCGAAGGCCCATCTTCTCAACAAGTTTGATCTTTATTCTGGATTGAATGTGGCTCGCTTGGAACTGCTGTTGTCCAGATGGGAGCCGGAACTCTTGGAGCGAGCTAAAGAAGGATTTAGGAAACAATTGTACCTCTGTCGCCATGCGGTTCAGGATAATCCGAAGGACTACTGGCGTCAGTTCGATCTAGCTGATGCTCTCCTGTTCTCTGGCGAGTACAAGGAAGCACACGAGGTATTCGGCAGGGCCATAAAGCTTATCCCCGAAGGTGCACAACAGGATACTCTTTCCTCAGTTCTTGGTCCCCTCCACTCTTACGTTGATGCCGGCGTTATCCAAGGAGACCTTCTCACTGAAGTGAAAAAGGCGGTTGATGAGCTGGAAGCTGCCAAGAGGTAACCCAGCTACCTAGAGAGGTTACGAATCATAATCTATTACAGTTGGTTAGGGGTGCCTAAGCTATGGAACTCGACGGTAAACCGACAGATGTGCAGGGAGGCTTGGCCTTAGAACCGCAAACGACATCTCAATCAGCATCCCTTTATCAAGCCAACGCTTGTCCTCCGTATCCCACCAGACCCAGGCTCGTCCTACGTATAGGCGTAACTGGTCATCGAATCGACAAGTTGCCCACAGGGGAACATCTCGATAAGCTCCGGGAATCTATCAGAGTAGCTCTAATCGAGATCAAAAGCATCGTAGCTGAGATATATAATCAACGGAGAAGAAACAACTACCTGACCTACTCTGATGAAGAGCCGCTCATTCGGCTTGTTTCTCCACTAGCTGAGGGTGCAGATAGACTAGTGGCACAAATAGCTACTGATGAAATGGGCTTCGAACTCCAATGCCCACTTCCTTTCTTTGAGGAAGAGTATAAGAAGCAGGACTTCCCCAATTCGGCGGATGAATTCGAAAGACTCCTCAAAAAAGCGACCTCGGTCTTTCAGCTAGACGGCTCGCATGAATCTGAAGAGAAAAGGCAACTCTCATATCATATGGTAGGCCGAACCGTACTGCGCCAATGCGATGTACTACTCGCCGTCTGGAACGGGAATCCTCCTTCCGGCATAGGAGGGACTGCACAGATAATCGATGAGGCTTTAGAATTCGGAGTTCCGGTCGTCTGGCTCCACACGGATTCTCATGAAAGTTATTTGCTCGAATGCGGAGGCAGGCCCGGACAAGGACCACGAAGAAGCGACATTAGCCTGCTGAGGAAACGTATCAGAAGAAGCTTTATCTTCCCAAGCAATGACGAACTCGGACCTGCAGACCGGTTCTTTAAGGAGACTCAGCCATCTTATTCACTGGGCTTTGTATTCAAGCTTTTTCGTCGCTTATTCGTATCCACGTGGCGATGGCCCAAGCTATCTGTACAGGACTTCAGAGAACAGGCCCGCGAGAACTGGAAAGGCACTTGGGAGATCCTCAGCGAAGCTGAAGCTGAAAAACCCGAGAAAGAGAAGGCGCACCCTCTGGAAACAGGGTACCTTGAGTCATTTGCTTGGGCAGATGGACTAGCCGACCACTACGCAGATAAATACCGTAGCTCGTTTGTGACAACCTATCTAATGGGGGCATTGGCGATTCTGTTCGCGTTCCTAGGCTTCCCTCCTGAGGCGCATAACGCGAACCGCTGGACTGAACTGATCCTAATCGGCCTTATCATGGTCGTAATCTACTGGGGTCGACGAAGGGAATGGCACGTCCGTTGGCTGGATTACAGAGCGCTCGCTGAGCAGTTTCGCCAGATGCAGTTCCTCTCATTGTTAGGAAGAATCACTTCTTCTTTCCAAATCCCTGTCCATCTAGAAACAAGCAATCCTCAAAATAAATGGTTCAACTGGTATTTTCGCGCCGTTGTTCGTGAGGTAGGCCTTGTACGAGCTAAATTCAATGCTTCATACCTAGATGCCTACCGCCAAGTACTTGCAGGCTGGATTCGGTCTCAAGCGGAATACCATCGCCTAAACGCGGAAAACTACAAAAAACTCCACCGCCGACTTCAGAAATTGTCTCACTTTCTATTTTGGGTAACTCTCATTTCCTGCATCTTGCATCTCTGCTTCCATATTAAGGAGCTGAGCCTTCCGCTAGGAATTGGTACTATTGTTCTGCCTGCCTTTGCTGGAGCTTTTGGGGCAATCACTCACATTGGGGAGTTCGAGAGGATTGCTTCACGTTCAGAAGCACTGAAGGCAAATCTAGAGATGCTAGCTTGTGAACTCCACTGCTTGGGAGAAGACACAACATCCAGAGATCTCGGACAACTCGCCCAGGATTTTTCAAAGATGGCGCTCGACGAATTAGTTGACTGGCGGTTTTCTTTCCTCAAAAAGGAGCTGGAGCTTCCAGCCTAACTAGTAGAGAGAACTTGGCGGCGATGCTGACAGCAACGCCGCCTCGTGTGTGGTCTTCGCCTTACTTCTG
The DNA here is from genome assembly GCA_036376245.1 of Thermoanaerobaculia bacterium. GTDB lineage: Bacteria > Acidobacteriota > Thermoanaerobaculia > Multivoradales > UBA5704 > DATARR01. Next base: position 180,609 of record DASVAS010000003.1, read on the forward strand.
CACCGCCTGAGCTGATTCTCGCTTAGATCCCCTACTTCCGCCCCAACTTGAACGTCGCCGTTCCCGTCTCCTTGCCGCCGCCGTAGAACGTCCAGTCCTCCACCAGCTTGCCGTCCCCGATGGAGATCTTGGCGCCGCGGACGTAGCTGTCCTTGGCGGGATCTAAGTTCGTGCCGCCGTTGAAGGCGAAGACCAGCTCGGTGGGGGTGGACTTCGCGGCGTCAAACTTGAAATGCGGCTGGTTTCCGGACGAGCAGTAATGGGTCGCCACCAGCTCGCCGTCCACCATGTGGTACATGTTGATCATCTCGTGATTGGTGCCCGGGAACATGGTCTCCATGACCACGCTGCCGTTGCCGGTAACACGGTAGATCACACCGCCCGGCATGTTTTCGTCCGCCGTCCCGGTCCACTCGCCCGCCAGAGTCTTGAGCTTTTCGAAGGCGGTTTTGGGGTCGATCTTCCCGGCAGCCTCGTCTCCCGCCCACGCTCCCGGGGCCGCCGTGATCAGCGCCGCCACGGCCAGCCCGATGAAAAAGGTTGTCTTCCGCATCGCGATTTCTCCTTTCAGTTTCAGGAAGCTTTGGGCGAAGGTTCCGGAGCCTTGCCGTATCTCTGCGTCGCGTAGCCTACGATGAGTCCCACCAGGCTGCCGGGGAGCACGATCTCCCAGAAATAGGGATTGCCCATCAGCACGACTCCATACGCCAGCAGCCCACCCACGATGACGCCGAACAGGAGGCACAACGGGAGCGACTTCACCTTGCGGGCGAAGAAGCCGATCAGCAGGCCGGCGACCAATCCTTTGACCGTAGAGCCGATGACGATGCCCAGGAGCTCGGGCCTCGTCTCCGGCGCCGAGAGCAGCGACGTCAGGCCGTCGAAAACACCCAGGATGCCTCCCAGCAGGAGGCCGAATACCGGTTTGCTCATGTCTCCTATCCCTCCGATAGTGGCGGTCCGTTTCAAGCCGACATCCTTCTATTCAACGTCCCCGGGATTTCCTTTAACGGCCCAGGACCAGGAGCAGGATCGCCCGCATGACGACGTAGGCCAGGATCAGCAGGATCGCCACGCGATGGCGGCGGGCGAAGCGTCCGGCCCGCTCCAGCAGGCTCTCCCGGTGAGCCCCGACCGGCAGGCCCGCGAGATAGCGGGAGAGATCCGCCGCCAGTTCCTCCACCCGTGGATAGCGCGCCTCCGGTTCCGCGGCCATGGCCCGGCGGCGGATGGCCTCCAGCGGCCGGGGCGGATCCGCGCCGGCGAGGAGGAACTGGAGGATCGCTCCGAGGGCCCAGACGTCCGTGCGCTCGTCGATGCGGGCGACGTCGCCGCGCTCCTGCTCGGGGGCCATGTAGCCGGGGGTGCCGAGGATGGTGCCGTGGGCGGTAGCGCCCCCCAGGGCCACCCTGTCTTTCTCCCCCTCTCCCGGTGAGGGACGAAGGGAGGGGGCGGGCCCATGCGGAAACAATTGGGTCGGGGGGTGAGGGTTCAGGGCGGGGGGACGTACCTTCGCCACGCCCCAATCCATCACCAGCACCTCTCCGAACGCGCCTACCATCACGTTCTCGGGCTTCAGGTCGCGATGGATGACGCCGTGCGCGTGCGCGAAGGCCACGGCTTCGCAGATGCGCTCGAAGGCGCGCAGACGGTCGGTCAGGGAGGCTTCGCGGGCGTAGTCGTCCAGCCGGCGGCCACGGACGCGCTTCATGGCGTAGTAGGCGCGGCCGTCCGGCAGGAGGCCGGCGTCGTGGACGGGCACGATGCCGGGATGCTCCAGGCGGGCCAGGACCTTCGCCTCGCGCAGGAGGCGGTCCACGCTCTCCTGACTCCCCTCGGGGAGCTGGACGACCTTCAGGGCCACCTCGCGGTCGAGCTTGCGGTCCAGGGCGAGATAGACGGCGCCCATGCCGCCGCGGCCGAGGGGCTCGACGATCTCGTAAGGTGTGCCGGAGAGATCCGGCAGGTCGGCCACTTCGCGGAGATGGCGCAGGGCCGCGTCGGAGATCATCCCGGATCGACTCCCAGGATCAGCCGGGCCTCGGAGCGGAATTCGTCCTCGGTCGCGGTGAGGTCCCGCAGCTTCTCCAGGACGAGGCGGCGGAATTCGCGGCGTGCCGCCGCCAGGTAGTTCGTGATCTGGGTGGTCGGCAGGCCGTGCTCGGCGGCGAGCTCGGCGTAGGTGGGCCGCTCGGGCGCGTCCGGTCCTTCGAGGTCGTAGCTTTCAAAGAGGCGGAAATGGACCTCCTTGCCGGAGGCCTCGGCCCAGCGGCGGAGATCCTCGACGGCGAGGCCGAAGAGTGAGCGCACCCACTCGCGATGGAAGTATTCGTCCACGTCGAGCCCCTCGCCGGCGCCGTGACGCAGCAGCTCCGCCTCGGCGCCTTCGAAGTCGAGGGAGAGCGAGGTCTGTCCGCCGCCCCGCTTGAGACGGCGGGCGGCCTTCCGCTCGTTGGCCGCGAAGCCGTCGAGGCAGGTGCGGAGGTACGTCCGGAACCGGGCTTTGAGGGGATCGTACCGCTCGAAGGTCCCCTTCGCCAGGGCGGATGCGAAGAACTCCTGGGTGAGGTCTTCGGCGTCTTCGCGGGGGAGGTTCCACCGCACCCGGAGCACCTTGTAGACCGGCCGCCAATAGGAGGCCACGAGCGCTTCCCACCCTTGCCGGCGCACCTCCGGATCAGCGTCCCGGGCGGCCGCGAGGACGGAACGACGCGTCAAGGGGAAACGATCCCCGGGACTCCAGGGGCGTGTGTCGCGCATGGGTGGAACTACTATAGCGCGTCCATCATGGAGTTGCCTTCGGGGGCGATACGCCCTTCGAGACCTCACCCCCTGTCCCCCTCTCCCATCTCCCTCCCACCCTCCCCCGGGAGAGGGGGAACGATGAGCAGACGATCTTGCCTGCGCCGGGTGGGCAAGGGCGCTCACAGGCGTTCCCCCTCTCCCGGTCGGGCGGGAGGGGATTGGGAGAGGGGGACAGGGGGTGAGGTCTCGAAGGGCAGCCGTCTCAGCCGGCAATGCCGCTATGAGGCTCCCAACCGCTTCCGCAGACTCCCCCGCCAGCTCTTCGGCAGAGCCTCGATCCGCACCGCCCTCTGTAGCAGATCCTGGTCGGCCTCGCCGTGCCGGTCGAGGTAGAGGCGGACCATGTCCACCACGCTGACGCCGTTCTCGTCCTCGTGGATGCGCTCCATGGCGTCCCCGGCCGCTATGGAGCCTTCCTGGAGGACGGCGAGGTAGAAGCCGGGGCGGCCGGCTTCGAGGAAAGTCTCGACGATGTCGTCGCGGTCGAACTTCATCGCCAGCTTGAAGCAGGGCAGGCGGGGCTGGGTGACCACCATCTCCGCCGTGCCGATGCGGAAGCGGTCGCCGATGTGGACCTCGTCCTCCCACCAGCCCTCGGTGGTCAGGTTCTCGCCGAAGGAGCCCCAGGGGAGATCTTCCAGCTCCAGCTCGCGGCGCCAGAAGGGGTAGTGCTCGGAGGGATAGGCGTAGACGGCCTTGTCGGTCCCGCCGTGGACCGAGAGGTCCGCCTGGCCGTCGCCCTCCAGGTTCAGCTTCCGCACCTGCAGGCGGCGTTCGACAGGCTCCTTGAAGATGCCTGTCATGATCCGCCGGCCGCGCCACATGACGGGCCGGGGCTCACTTACGTTGACCGAGACGATCTTCATCACGTCCCCTCCTGGGTCGGGGGAACGATATCGCAGGATACGATCTCCCCATGCCCGAATTCCGCCCCGCCCTGCCTTCTGACATCGACGCCCTGACGGTCCTGGTCGAAGCCTTTCATGTCGAGGACGGCTATCCGTTCGACGAGGCGGAGATCCGGATCAACCTCGCGCGGCTGCTGGGCGATCCGTTCCTCGGACGGGCGTGGATCGCGGAGGAGGACGGCAAGGCGGTGGCCTACCTGATTCTCGGGCTTGGCTTCAGCCTGGAGTTCCGGGGACGCGACGCGTTCGTCGACGAGATCTACGTCTCTCCCAGCCATCGCGGCCGTGGCCTCGGCACGCGGGCGCTCGCGCTGGCCGAGGAGGCATGCCACGAGTTGGGCGTGCGGGCATTACACTTGGAGGTCGAGCGGGAGAACGTTGAAGCCCAGGCGCTCTATCGCCGGATCGGGTACAAGGATCACGACCGGTACCTGCTGACGAAGTGGGTGGAAAGGACATAAAGGACACAAGGGACCTAAAGGACACAAGGGACGACAACTTTGAAGTCCTTTGAGTCCTTTATGTCGTTTATGTCCTTTAGGTCCTTGCTGCGGGCTCCTCGTCGCCCTCACGCCTTCTTCTTCGTCAACCGCTCGACCACCATCCGCAGCACCGACTGCGTCTCGGCGCTGAACCACTGGTCCACCAGGCGCGAGAGCTCGGCTTCGTTCTCGTCGAGCAGGGCCGCGAGGTCGGCGCGGGCGGTGCGGCGGGTAGTGGACATGGCCTCCGGCGGCAGGGCGAGCATGCCGTTGCACCACTCCACGGCCCGCTCCACCAGCCGTTCCGGGGCCACCAGCTCGTCTACCAGGCCGATGCGCCGGGCTTCCTCCCCCGAGATCAACTGGCCGCTCACGGAGAGCCGCTCGGCCTGATGGGCCCCCACCAGCCGGCGGAAGGCATGGAAGATCACGGGCGGCAGGGGGATGCCCACCTGCACCTCGTTGAGGCCGATCTTGAAGTCCCCTTCGGCCATGAACCGGGCGTCGCAGAAGATGGAGATCACGGCGCCGCCGGCCGGGCTGTGGCCGGTGATGGCCGCCGCGATCGGGATCGGCGAGGCGGCGAGGGCGCGCATCATGGCGTAGAACTCCCGCCAGGCGGCGGCGATGGCGTCGCGGTCCAGGTGGATCAGGAGCGGCACGTCGAGGCCGCCCGAGAAGCGGCCGGGCGAGCCGGAAAGGACCAGCGCCCGCGCTCCCTCCCGGGGCGCCGATTCCACGCCCCAGCGCAGGGCCGAGATCAGCTCCGGGGAGAGCGCGTTGGCGGGCGGACGGTTGAACCGCAGCTCGCGGACGGGTCCGTGATCGATGGTCTGGAGCATAGGGGCCTCCTCGGCGAATCGTACAACGAGTGCCGCGGACGGCGGAAAGGGCCGGCGGGATCCCATGTAGACCTGCCGGGCCGGAACCGAGACCAGTTCCCGCTCGGGGTAGCGCAGAGCGGTCAGGCGGCCGCCGAAGACGCATCCCGTATCGATGTTGATGGTGTGGTTGAGCCACAGGGGCTCGGCCACCGGGGTGTGGCCGTAGACGACCATGGCGGAGCCGCGGTACCCGGCGGCCCAGTCGAGGCGCACGGGCAGGCCGAATTCGTCCATCTCGCCGGTGGTCTCGCCATAGAGAGCGAAGCTGAGGACCTTGCCGGTGTCCCGTCCCTGCATCTCCTCCTTCATGCCGGCGTGGGCCACCACGAGACGGCCGCCGTCCAGGACGTAGTGGCTCACCAGGCGGTCCAGGAAGCGGGCGACCTCGGCGCGGAACCCAGGCGGCTCCCGTTCGAGCTGCTCGGCGGAGCGTTCCAGTCCGTGCGCGAGCTTCACCCTCCGCCCTTCCAGCCACCGCCGGAGCTTGTCATCGTGGTTGCCGGGAACGCAGAGAGCCGTCCGGGCTTTCACCATCCCCATGGCGATCCGCAGTACATCGGGGACGCGAGGACCGCGGTCCACCAGATCCCCTAGAAAGACAACCTTCCTTCCCTGGGGATGCCGCCAGACTCCCCCTTCGTCCGGCGCGTAGCCCAGGACCGCCAGCAGTTCCTCCAGCTCGTCGGCGCAGCCGTGGATGTCGCCGATGATGTCGAACGGTCCGCGGTCAGATTTCCGGTTGGGCAACAGGCGCTGCCGGTGGATGGAGACCTCCTCCACCTCCTCGGGCGAGCGCAGGACCCAGATCTTCCGGAATCCCTCCTTCTCGAGGCCGGAGAGCGACCGCTGAAGCTGCTCCCACTGGTTTCGCAGGACATGAGGACCGAACCTGCGGTCCGGCCGGTCGCGGTTGCGCTCGGCGGCGATCTTCTCGGGCAGGTCGAGCACGAGGGCTACAGGATGGACGTAGTGCTCCTTGGCCAGGGCGACCAGGGGCTGACGCGCGTGGAGCTGCACGTTGGTCGCGTCCACCACCGTGAGCCGGCCGCGGGCCAGGCGCTTCCGGGCGAGGAGATGCAGAAGCTCGAAAGCGTCGTCCGTCGCGCTCTGATCGGTCTCGTCGTCGGAGACCCAACCCCGGAAGCTGTCGGACGACAGGATCTCCGTGGACCGGAAATGCTTGCGGGCGAACGTGGACTTGCCGGAGCCGGAGGGGCCGATCAGGATGACAAGGCAGAGCTCGGGGATGGAGATCTTCAAGCGAAGGATTTTATCGAAGGTATGGGGCGTTCAAGAGAGCGCAACTTATTGGGGCGGCATGCCCTCCGAGACCTCACCCCCTGGCCCCATAGGCGCTAACTTACCGTTCATCGGGCACCAGGTTCTATAATCTGGTGCCCATGAGCTTCTTACCCATCCTTGGTGACCAGTGGAAATCACTTCGTGCCATGCTCCCTCGCGGGTTCGATCTTGAGAAGACGGTACGCGAGAGCAAGGCGCTTGTGCGCAGGCGGGGCATTGCCAGCGCGGAGGCGCTGTTACGCCTGATCCTGGTGTACAGCCTCTGCGGTCTATCGCTTCGCGCGACGGCAGCTTGGGCACAAGCCCAAGGCGTGGCCGATGTTTCCGACGTGGCGCTCCTGAAGCGGCTGCGCAAGGCGGGCTCTTGGATGGGCCAGTTGCTCGCAGCCAAACTCGCCGACAGAGTCGAGGGGCTCCAGCCCCAGCCTCTGAGCTATCGACTGCGCATCGTGGATGCCACAACGGCGTCGATTCCAGGCAGCCGAGGTACGGATTACCGGGTTCATTTGGGCTTTGACCTGGGTTCCTTCCAGGTCGATCGGATCGAAGTGACTGGGGCCCAGGGAGGAGAAAGCTACTCTCGACTGGAGAGCCAGGCAGGAGATTTGATTCTCGGGGACCGAGGCTATTGCCATCGCCGTGGCCTAGCAGCGGTCCGCCAGGCCGGCGCCGACTTCCTGGTGCGCATCAACTGGCAGAACCTGCCGCTCGAGGATGCTCAGCACCAAAGACTGGATCTGATAGAGCTTCTCGAGTCGGTCAAGGGCTCGGAGGCTGTGGAATACGATCTCGCCACGGTGGCGGACCCGAGCCAGGCCCTCCCCTCCCTGCCGGTTCGTTTGATCGTGGTCCGCAAGCCTGCCGAGGCCGCCGAGGCAGAACGCCGTCGGATCTTGCGGGAAGCCTCTCGCAAGGGACGTACAGCCAACCCCAAAACCTTAAAGGCGGCGGCCTTCTTCTTGGTTCTGACTTCGGTGCCCCCGTCAGTCTTGAGCGCAGAGAAGGTTTTGGAGCTCTACCGGCTGAGATGGCAAATCGAGATGGCCTTCAAGCGCATGAAGGGCCTTCTGCACCTGGGCGAGTTACCGGTGAAAGATCCCCAACTGGCGCACGGCTATTTGTGCGCCAAGTTGCTGGCCGCTTTGATGCTGGAAGATCTGACCAAGGATTTTCTGGCTTTTTCCCCCTCAGGCTCTGCAGGACCAGTCCAGGCCGGTGTGTCTGTGGCGAATCCAGCAGATCCTCCTGGGGGCTCTGTCCTTTGTGCTGCTGGGGAGTCTGAGCTTTGCGGACCTGACTCGCAGGGCCTCTGAGATGACTCGCCACTTCTTTGACTCTCCCCGAGCCAGAGTCAAGCAAGCCCCTCAAGCTATTCAAAACTCTCTACAACTCGCCTCGGGCTCGTTAAGTTAGCGCATATGGGGTTAGGGGGTGAGGGCTCGCCCCGCCCGCATCAAAGCGACCGCCGACTTGCCGTCGTGGATCTCCCCCCGGAACGCCTTCTCGACGGCTTCAGCCAGGGGGACCTTTTCCAGGGAGAGCACCTCGTTGTCTTCGAGGGTCTGGGAGGCTTCTTCGAGCTCGGTGGCCAGGTAGAGCCAGATCTTCTCGTCCGCGAATCCGGGCGTGGTCCACATCCAGCCCAGGGATTCCAGCTTGCCGGCGCGGAACCCCGTCTCCTCCTCGCATTCGCGGCGGGCGCAGGTCTCGGGGGACTCGCCGCCGTCCAGCTTGCCGGCGGGGACCTCCAGCAGCCAGCCGCCGGTGGCGTAGCGGTACTGGCGGACGAGGAGGACGTGGCCGTCGTCCGTCACCGGCACCACGGCGGCGGCCCCGCGGTGGTGGACCAGCTCCAGCTCCATCTCACGGCCGTTGGGGAGGCGGACCCGGTCGACGTCCACGTCGAAGGTGCGTCCCCGGTAGATCTCCCGGGTGCCGAGCCGCTCCGCCTTGCCGTCCTTCAATTGGCGATCTCCGCGCCCACGCCCTTGATCTGGAAGATGCGGTAGGGACCGTCGCCGACCGTCGAGGGATCAAACTTCTGGCCCTTCTCCTCGGCCAGGTGCTCCAGCCAGGCCACATAGCGCTCGCGGGTCATGGGGATCGACTCGACGATTCCCTCGGCCACGGCCAGCTTGCCCTTGGCGTCGACCGGGAAGACGATCACCCCGTCGTCCACCTTGACCTTCATCTTCGCCCCGCCCTTCGCCTCCTCCAGCTCCATCCAGCAGCCCTTCATGGGACAGACGTCCACGACCTTGCCTTCGATCCGCACCTTCTTGCCGACCCAGGCGTCAGGGTTGGCCAGGATCTTGGCCATGGACGTGGTCTCGGCGGTCTTCACACCCGCGCCGTAAGTCTTGTCGCCCGCCTGGACGTTGGGGATCAGGGCGACGGCGGTGGCGACGGCTAGAAAGAGGATGAGCTTGCGCATGAGAGTCTCCGTTCGGATCGCGTTCGAATCATCGGTGGTCGAGGTCGGGACCGGGTTGGCGGGCGCGGCCCCGGGAAGGGCGGGTACAGCCCTCGCGGGGATCGCGCCGCCCCCGCCTGGGCGGGTCCGGCCCTGGAGAGGGTGGCTCCGGCCCCTTCGGGGGGCGCTTCGCCCCCGGGGAGGGCGGGCTCGCCCCCGGCGGCGCCGCGTCAGCCCCGGCCTGGGCCGCTTCGCCCCCGGCAAGGGCCGGGCCGCGTTTCAAAGGGGGAGACCGCGCCCCGCTGGCGGCCGGTCCACCCCAACCGGGGGCGGATTCTACCATCCCCTCCCGGGGACCCTTTACTCGACGGGCGGCTTCTTCGGCTTCAGCAGCCCGCGCAACCCGCCCTTCTCTTCCTGCTGCCCCTCGCCCTGCTGCTCGGCGCCCTGGGAGGGGAGGATCTGCGTCTCTTCGTAGCCCTTCGGGATCTCGAAGGTCGTGGCCGGGACGGCGGCGTTGGCGTCGAGCTGCGTCACCTCCATGGTGCTGCGGGTGGTCTGGCTCTTGCCCTTCTTGGAGGTCTGGGTGCTGACCGCCACGATCTTCAGCGGGAAGCCCTCGAGCTTGTAGGCGTCGGCGTTGATCAGCTTGTCGAACTCGGCGTTGCCGGTGCGCGGCGGCTCGGCGCGCAGCCAGACGCCCAGGCCGGCGTCCTGCAGCTTGGTGGTGGACCAGACCTCCTGGTCGGTGACCACGTCCGACGTGTTGCCCATGCCCAGCACCTTGATGGTCATGGTGTAGCTGGTCCGGTACTTGGAGTTGCGGGTGGGCAGTCCCAGGAGCGTGCCGCCGTCCCCCTCGGAGACCTTCTCCACCTTGACGTTGGAGAACTGGATCTTCAGCAGCGGTCCCATGCCGTTCATCACCGCGCCCATGGTCCCGAGCATGCCCTGGAGGTCCCACTTGGCGTAGGACTTCTCCTCGGGATTGACGAGGTACAGGGTGCGCCCGCCGTCCTTGGTGAGGATGTAGGTGCCCTCCTGGGCCACGGGGTTGCCGCCGCTCTCCAGGAAGACGATCTTGGCGCTGTCCCCCGAGACCCAGCTCTCCACCTGGATCTGGTTGGTCTTCGAAGCGGCGTCCTGCGTCGACGTGGTCGCCTTGTAGTGGATGCCGGCGAACCCGGGAGCCGCGACGGTGAGGAACAGCGCGGCGGCGGCGATCGAACGACGGAGCTTTCTCACGGTAGTCACCTCCATGATGAGGCGCCGATGATCTCGCATTGGCGCGGGGGCTGGCAAGCGGATCACCACCCCAGCGCGCTCTTCAGCGCCTGGAGCGCGAGGGCGTGCCCGAAGGCGAGGAAGGGCAGGGGGATCAGGAGCGCGGCGAGCCGCTTCGCCCGCGAGTCCATCCCCATGGCCCAGCCCCAGAGCGGCAGGAAGAGGACGGCCATCGTGGGATAGCCGATCCAAGTGATCCAGGGGACGTCGAGGGTGCTCCGCGTGCCCTCCTGCCAGCGCGCCATGTCGATCAGCTTGAGGAACGGCTCGTAGAAGCAGGCGAGGGCGATCATGAACAGCGCGGCGAGACCCAGGAAGCGGCCGGAGGGGCGGCGGCTTCCGAAGCGCTCGCCCGAGACCGCCTCGGCCCAGACCACGGCGGCGTAGATGCTGTAGCCCCAGATGATGGAAGCGATCAGCGGCGCCCGGCCCAGCAGAAGGTGGAGCGGGCTGAAGCCGTAGAGGATGTCGCGCAGGATCACCAGGTTCTCGCGCAGGAAACCCAGCAGGAGCATGGCCGCGAAGAAACCCGCGCCGGCCCGGCCGCGCATCGCCACGGCGTGGGCCACAAAGCCCAGAAAGAAGATCAGGGTCAGCAGCTCGATGAAGAGGTGCATCAGCCCTCTCCCGGGGCTCTCTTGCGCAGGAAGGCCAGGAGCAGGAGGAGGGCGAGCGGGATCTTGGTCTCCCAGAGCAGCGTCCGGTAGCGCGCGGCCTCGATGAACAAGCCGAGCGCGACCATCCCCGCCAGCAGGAGGAGCGGCAGGAGGGCGAAGGCGCGGGAGGCGCGCAGGCGGTCGAGGCTCACGGTTCTTCCACCAGGGCGTCCGCCTCGATCTCGACCAGCATCTCGGGGGAGATCAGCCGGCTCACCTCCACCATGGTGCAGGCCGGGCGGACGTCGCGGAAGAATTCGCCGTGGGCGCGGCCGATCTCCTCCCAGCGGGAGATGTCGGTGGTGAAGATGCGGGTGCGGACGACGTCCTCCATCCGCGCGCCGGCCTTCTCCAGGGCCGCCGCGATGTTTTTCAGGATCTGGACCGTCTGGGCGTAGGGATCGTCCAGCCCGACCACGGCGCCCGCGGCGTCGAGGGCCGTGGTGCCGGCGACCTGGATGTGCGGGCCGACCCGCACCGCCCGCGAGTAGCCGACGATGGGCTCCCAGGGCGCGCCGCCGGAGATGTTCCGCCTTCTCTTTTCCATCTCCCCTCCTCCTTGGATGCCGGAGTGTATTTCACGGCGGGAATCTGGCACACCTCTTGCGAAGATCAAATTCCAGATGCGGTGACCTTGAGACCAAGGTCCGGTGCTACTGATACCAAGGTTTGAGCAGGGCACGCCCGCAGTAACCAATCTTCGAAAGAGAGGTCACGATGGCGAAGAGAACTGACGTCGGCGGTGGCCGCGGCTCGGCCACGACTACACCCATGACCCCCGATCCGCTGACCAGTGGAGCTTCCTTCAATCCGGGCACCAACGTGGGCACGGACGTGAACCAACCCCTTCTGGAAGAGCATCAGGGCGTCGCCCAGCAGGCCAAGGATCAGGCGAAGGGCCTGGCCCACGAGGCCAAGGACCAGGTCAAGCAGGTGGCCGGACAGGCCCGCGACCACGTCCAGGAGCTGGTCGGCCAGCAGAAGGACCAGGCCGCCGACAAGCTCGGCACGCTGGCGGGCGCCCTGCGCGAAGCCGCCAACAAGCTGAACGAGGGCGAGCAGAGCGGCGACTTCGGCCGCTACGCTGACCAGGCGGCCCAGCAGGTCGACAAGCTTTCGACCTATCTGCGCGACAACGACCTGCGCGGTTTCGTGCGCGACACCGAGAGTTTCGCCCGGCGCCGTCCGGACCTGTTCCTCGGCACCACGTTCCTCGCCGGCCTGATGCTGGCGCGCTTCCTCAAGGCTTCCAGCACGAGCCAGGACACCGGGTACGACGGCTACGACCGCCAGGACTGGCAGCGGTATCCCCGCACCACCGGGACCTCGGCCTACGGGACCTCCGGCTACGGGGGCTCGTATGGGACCGGGACCACCGGCGCCGGGACCACCGGGACCGGGACCTCCTCCTACGGCACGAGCGCCGGGGACCGGTCGTCGTACACCCCCGAGCGCAGGGATCCCGAGGAAGGTCTCGCCAACGCCGGAACCACGCCCTTCAACGAGCCGATCGGAAGGTGAAGGTGAGCCATGGCAGTACGAGATGAACGCACCGTCCGGGACGACCGGTCCATCGGGCAACTGCTCAAGGAGCTGACCCACGAATCCAGCACGCTGCTGAAGCAGGAGGTCGACCTCGCCAAGACGGAGATGTCCGAGAAGGCCTCGCGCGTCGGGACCAACCTCGGCCACGTCGCGGTCGGCGGCGCGGTCGCCTTCCTGGGCGCCATCGCGCTCCTCCTGTTCGCGGTCTACGGCCTGACGTCGCTCCTGGATCAGTTCCTGCCCCTGGGCGTCGCGGTCTGGCTGGCGCCGCTGATCATCGGTGCGATCCTGGCCGGCGTCGGCTACAGCATGATCAAGAAGTCCCTCGAGACCCTCAAGCGAGAAAGCGTCGCTCCGAAGAAAACCACCCAAAGCTTGCAGGAGAACAAGGAATGGCTGAAAGAGAAGATTTCGTGACCACCACCAACACCGCGGTGACCTCCGATGCCAGCGACCTGGGCGGCGGGCGGGACTCGGAGCGGATCCGGTCGGAGATCAACCGTACCCGCTCCAACATGGACGAGACCTTCGCGGCCCTCGACGCCAAGCTGACGCCGAGCCAGATCGGCCTCGAGGTCTGGAATCTCTTCAAGGGCGGCTCCAGCGCCGGGGCCAGCAAGCTCTGGCGGATCGCCAAGGAGCATCCGATGCCCGCGGCCGTGATCGGCCTCGGCCTCGGCTGGCTGCTGGTGGAGAGCTCCAAGCAGGAGGAAGACCGCGCGTCCTACCGCCTCCGGGGCCAGTACAGCGATTACGGCTACGGCCGGCCCTCCTACGCGGGCGCGGCCGGAGCCCGGGCCTACACCGCCTACGAGTCGGACTACGACGAGTACGACGAGGAAGGCCGGCTCTCGGCGGCCAAGGACAAGGTCAAGGACGTGGCGGGAAGCGCCAAGGACGCGGTCAGCGGCGCGGCCCACCGGGTCGGTGACGCGGCCAGCAGCGCCAAGGAGCACGCCCTCGACCTCGGCCACCGCGCCAAGGATCGCGCTTCCGAACTGAAGCACCGCGCCAAGGACCGCGCCGTCGCCCTCAAGGGCCAGGCCGGTTACAAGACGCGCCAGGCCAGGCTCGGCTTCTGGCAGAAGATGGAAGAGAACCCGTTGATGGTCGGCGCCGCGACGCTGGCCCTCGGCGTCATCGCCGGTCTCTCGATCCCCTCGACCCGCAAGGAGAACGAGCTGATGGGTGAGACCCGCGACCGGCTGTTCGAGGAGGTCAAGGAGACGGGGCAGGAGGTCCTGGAGAAGGGCCGCCACGTCGCCGAAGCCGTGGCCGACAAGGTCAAGGACGAGGCCAAGGGCCAGGGCCTGACCCCCGACAGTGTGGTCAGCAACGTGGCCGACAAGGTGCGGACGGTCGCCAAGGAGGCCGTGAACACCGCCAAGGAAGAGGCGAAGCGGCAGGACCTGACGCCGGACGCGTTGAAGCCGCAGCAGGGTCAGCAGGGTCAGCAGGCCGTGACGCACGAGCCCGAGCCGGAGCTGGTCAAGCGGTAGTGCAGGGGCGGTCGTCGGGGCGCAGCGCTGTACGGCTGCGCCCCTGCAACTGCTATCTTTCCGCGCCATGACGAAGGAATCCGTCTGGGACTACCCGCGTCCGCCCGCGCTCGAAGACACTTCCAGGCTCATCCAGGTCCGCTTCAATGGCGTGACCATCGCCGAGACCCGCCGCGCCAAGCGGGTCCTCGAGACCAGCCATCCCCCGGTCTACTACATCCCGCCCGAGGACGTCCGGATGGATCTCCTGAAGGAGAATCCGAAGGCCACCTGGTGCGATTGGAAGGGGCTCGCCCGCTACTACGACGTCGAGGTGGACGGCAAGCGCGCCGAGGCCGCCGCCTGGTACTTCCCGCTGCCCACCCGCATCTACGAGCCCATGATGCACTACGTGGCCTTCTATCCCCAGGCCATGGAGGCCTGCTTCGTGGACGGCGAACGGGTCCAGGCCCAGGAGGGGGATTACTACGGCGGCTGGATCACCAGCGACGTCATGGGGCCGTTCAAGGGCGGGGCTGGGACGACGGGGTGGTGAGCGGCCTCACCACCCCCGGCGCCTCCAGGATTACTGGACGTAGATCAGGATCGTGCCACCGTCAGTGTTGTTGCAGGTGTCCTGCACGGTGTAGGGGATGGCCACCAGGCCGGTGAAGTTGGTAGGGGGCTGGTAGCACCATCCGCCCGGCGCGACCCCGCACCAGGAACCGCTTGAAGGATAGCCGCTGACGTAGGAGGTGAGCGAGTCGCCCGCGTCCGGGTCGGTGTCGTTCAAAGCGAGATCCGCGTCGAAGATGTTGAGGGTCGTGTTCTTGGCCATGTTGTAGACGTCGGTGTTTGCGGTTGGAGGGCTGCTGCAGACCGCGAAGGCGGACGAAGCGGAGACCAGGAACAGGGTGGCGAAACAGAAACCGGCGAAAGTCTTCATGGCTGTCCTCCTTCCCAGCTCGATGAGCTGGAAGTTGAAGGTTGAAGCTATTCGGCGGCCGGGCCCGGCGCCCTACGACGGCGGGCATTCTATTTAGATTTTAAAATAAGTCAATATTAGAGAAGGTGGAATTCGGGGATGGGCTGACCCTCCGCGAAGCGGGAGGGGCGGAGGGCGTGCACGTCGATCGCCTTCGCCTCGCCGTCCAGGATCATCTCCGCCACGAGCTGCCCCAGGGCCGGCGAGTGCATGACGCCGTGGCCCGAGGAGCCGTTGAGCAGCCAGAAGTTCTCCAGCTCCGGGGCGCGGCCGACGAGGGCGTGCTTGTCCGGCGACATCTCGTAGAGGCCGGCCCAGCAGGCGGCGCGGTCGACCGGCACGTCCCGCAGGCAGGGAATCCGGGCGTGGGCGCGCTCGAGGACCCCCGGGAGCCAGGACTCGTCGAAGCTCTCGTCGAAGGGATCGTCCGCGGCGTGATCCCGCGGCCACAGGAGGAGGACGCGGCCGTCGCGCACGCGCAGGTGGAAGCCGTCTTCGAGGAAGATCGTCATCGGCATCTCCTCGGGGAGGACGGAGGTGGGGACCGTGGGCGCGATCTGCCGGCGGGCCGGCGAGACGGGGATGCGGGCTCCCGCGAGACGGCCCACCGCGCCCGCCCAGGCGCCGGCCGCGTTCACCACGTGCCGGGCCTCGATGGGACCCCGGGTCGTCTCCACGCGCAGGATGCGGCCCGGCAGGCTCTTCGCGACCTGGAACGCCGTCACTTCGGCATCCCATTCAAAGCGGACGCCCAGCCGCCGGGCGGCCTCGGCGTAGCCTTCCAGGATCCCCATGGGACGGATGAAGCCGTCGATGGGGCAGAACGAGCCGCCCGCGATGCCGTCCAGGACGGCCGCCGGGTTGAGCCGCCGCGCATCCTCCACGCCAATCTCCTCGACAGGGACTCCCAGGCTCTTCTGGAGCGGGCGGATCGATCGCAGCGCCTCCATCTGCTCCTCGTCCTTCGCCAGGAACAGGTAGCCGCGGGGTGCGTACCCGGGATCGCCGCCGACCTCCTCCGGGAAGCGGAGCAGCTTCTCCCGCGAGAGGAGGGACATGCGGATGTTGACCTCGGTCGCGAACTGGGCGCGGAAGCCGCCGGTCGCCTTGCCCGTGCTCCCCATTCCGAGCCGGGGCGCGCGGTCGAGGACCGTCACGTCGCGGCATCCCCGCGTCGCCAGATGCCAGGCCACGCTGGCGCCCATGACGCCGCCGCCGAGGATAAGGACATCGGTGGTGACGACATCCCCCTTGCGGAGGGGAGTGTTTGGGGGTAATCTATCGTTCATGCCAACGATACGCGCTTCCGCTCTTCAATGCCTAGGGCCGTCAGCCGGTGAGGAGGAGGATAGTTCGATGCCAGTACAAAGGCCAGCATCCCAGCGCAGCAAGACGAAGAGCGTCCTGGATTCTCCGTACGTCCGGAAGCCCACCCGCGACCTGGCCTCGATCGGCCTGCCGCGCGACATCCCGGTCAAGATGTCCCTGACGGAGGCCTTGATGCTGGATCGCGGCGAGGACCGGCTTGCCCGCTGACATCCTCTACATCGATTCCTCGGCCTTGGTGAAGCTGGTCCTGCCGGAGAAGGAGACGGTGGCGTTGTTCCGTCTCCTTCTCTCCTGGCCCTATCGGCTGGTCAACCATATCGGTTTCGTGGAGGTCCACCGCGCTGTGCGTCGTGCTTCCGCGGATCGCGAGGTCCTGCGGCGGGTCGAAGAGGTGCTCTCGAGCATCCACTTCATGGAGACCCATATGGGTATCCTGGGAGACGCGACCCTCCTCGAGCCGTTCCACCTCCGTTCGCTCGACGCTATCCATCTCGCCACGGCCTATGGGCTGAGGCACGAGCTGGGCGCGTTCGTCAATGATCGCCGCATGGCAGACGGTGCTCGGTCCCTGAACCTCAAAGTCCTTTCGCCAACCTGATGCCCGTGAACTGGAACCGGGTGTCCCCCGCCCAGAAGTTGCGGTAGCTCACCCGGATGTGGTTCGCGGGCGTGGCGCAGGAGCCGCCGCGCAGGACGCGGACGTTGTCCATGAACTTGCCGTTGTACTCCATCAAAGGACCCTCGAACGGCCGGTAGCCCGGATAGGGCTCGTAGTGGCTCGAAGTCCACTCCCAGAGATCGCCGCCCATCTGGAGTAGGCCGTCTTCGCCGTCGGCGGGCCGCGGGTGGAGGGCGTTGCTGTCGAGATAATTCGAGCCCTGGAAACCCGAAACGCGGGCCGCGTGCTCCCATTCCCTTTCGGTGGGGAGGCGGGCTCGCTTCCAGCGGGCGAAGGCGTCCGCCTCATAGAAGCTGACGTGGCAGACCGGCTCGTCCGGATCGAGGGCGCGCGTCCCCGAGAGAGTCCAGGTCTTCCAGTCGCCGTCCACCTTCTCCCAATACAGGGGCGCTTCCCAGCCCTCGTCCTGCACCCTGGCCCAGCCGTTCGAGAGCCACAGGAGGGGGTTCCGGTAGCCGCCGCCCTCGATGAACTCCAGGTACTCGGCGTTGGTGACGAGGCGGTTCATGAGAGAGAAGTCTTCCAGCCAGGCCTTGTGGACAGGCATCTCGTTGTCCCAGCACCAGCCGCCCTCGACGTTGCCGAATTCGTGGAGGCCGGCTGGAAAGGAGATCCAACGCGCCAGGGGCGCGGCTTGACGGTCCTGGGTGTCCGTGGACGGGCGGTACGCCTCGCGCAGCTCGGGGACGTTGCTCCCCAGGATGTGCTTGACCTCGGTGACCAGCAGCTCCTGGTGCTGCTGCTCGTGCTGGACGCCGGTGAAGACGAGGAAGCGGAGGCGCTCGTAGTCTTCGTCCGGCACCGAGCGGATCAGCTCCTCGACGCGGGCGTCCACCGACTCGCGGAAGCGGTAGACCTCGTCGTTGGTGGGCCGGGTCACCAGGCCCCGGTGGTCGCGGCGGATGCGCGGGCCGAGGGACTCGTAGTAGGAGTTCATGACGAACTCCAGCCGGGCGTCGTCCTGGGAGTAGCGGCCGAAGGGCTCCAGGATGTTCCTGGCGAAGAACCAGGTCGTGTGGCCGAGGTTCCACCACGGCGGGCTCACGTCCGGCATGGACTGGATGCGGTAGTCCTCGGGCCGCAGCGGCCGGCAGAGGTCGACGCTCAGGGCGCGGGTTTCGCGGTAGCGGTGCAGGAGCTGGTCTCGATCCAAGTCTGTCCCCTCCCTTTCCCCGGCCATTGTATCGGCTGCTCCCTGGCCTACAATCCTCCCCAAGCACAGAGAGGGGGGAGGACATGCCGAGAGCCATCTGGAACGGCGCTGTGATCGCCGAGAGCGACAAGTTCGAGCTGGTGGAGGGGAACGTCTATTTTCCGCCGGACGCCCTCCGCAAGGAGCTCTTCAAACCCACCGAGACGCACACGGTCTGCCCCTGGAAGGGGACGGCGAGCTACTACACGGTCGTGGTGGACGGCCTGGAGAACAAGGACGCGGCCTGGTACTACCCGGAGCCGAAGCCGGCGGCGGCCAACATCAAGGACCACGTCGCCTTCTGGCGCGGCGTCAAGGTGGAGCGCTAGGTGTCTCTCCTCGACACACCCCTGACCCGGCAGCTCGGGATCGAGGTGCCGCTGATCTGCGGCGCCATGTATCCGTGCAGCAACCCGGAGCTGGTGGCGGCGGCCTCGGAGGCGGGCGGGATCGGGGTGATCCAGCCGCTCTCGATGGTCTACGTCCACGGCCACGAGTTCGGCGCCGGCCTGAAGCTGATCCGGAGCCTGACCGCGAAGCCGGTGGGGATGAACGTGATCGTGGAGCGCTCCTCCAAGGTCTACGAAGAGAGGATGCGGCGCTTCGTGGACCAGGCCATCGAGGGGGGTATCCGCTTCTTCGTCACCTCGCTGGGCAACCCGCGCTGGGTGGTGGAGAAGGCTCACGCGGCGGGCGGCTTCGTCTACCACGACGTGACCGAGCGGAAGTGGGCCATGAAGGGGCTGGAGGCCGGGGTGGACGGCCTGATCGCGGTCAACAGCCGCGCCGGGGGGCACGCCGGCCCGAAGAGCGAGGAGGCGCTGATCGCGGAGCTGGGGGACCTGGGCGTGCCGGTGGTCTGCGCCGGCGGCGTGGGGGACGAGGAGGATTTCGTCCGCGTCCTGCGGATGGGCTACGCCGGGGTGCAGATGGGCACCCGCTTCATCGCCACCACGGAGTGCACCGCCCACGAGGACTACAAGCGGGCGATCGTGCAGTCGGACGAGGACGACGTCGTGCTGACCGAGCGCATCACGGGCGTGCCGGTGGCGGTGATCCGCACGCCGTACATCGAGAAGGTCGGCACCAAGGCCGGCCCCCTCGCCCGCTGGATGCTGAAGGGGCGGAAGACCAAGCACTGGATGCGGATGATCTACTCCCTCCAGTCTATCTGGAAGCTGAAGCGCTCCTCGGTGCGCGCCTTCTCCTACAAGGACTACCTCCAGGCGGGCAAGAGCGTCGCGGGGATCGAGAAGGTCGAGCCGGCGGGGGAGATCGTGCGGCGGTTCCGGAGGGCGGCGGAGGGAATAGATCAGGGTTTGCCGAGGCCGGCCCAGAGGACCGGAACATCATAGGACTTCAGGATCTTGTCAGCGGTTACCAGGGTCAGGCCGTCTTCCTGGGCCTGAGCGACAAGGAGCCGGTCGAAAGGATCCCGGTGGTGGGCTGGAAGAGCCTCGATCCTGAGTACGTGATCCTGTCGGATCGGCAACTCCCGATGTCCCAGAGTCTTCAGGCGGTCTGGAATGTACTCGGAGGGAGGAAGCGGAACTTCGAGCTTGCCGAGAGCGAATTTGATGACGATCTCCCAAGCGCTGGCGGCCGAGAAGAAGACCTCGTTTTCAGGTTCTCTCAACGCAGCCTGAGTGTCGGGATTCAGTTTCTCCGGCTCCAGCAGGTACCAGAGCCAGCAGTGCGTATCGACAAGCAGTCTCACGAACGCCCTTCGAAGAGATCCAGGATCTCGTCTGGAAGCGGCGCATCAAAGTCCTCGGCGATCCTTCCTTTGCCGACATCGATTCCGATCGGACGAAGCTCCCGCTGGATGGAGCGCTCCGGCCCGGCGAGGACGATGATCTCGGCGGGGCCGAGAGGCAGATCCTCGGGTAACTCGATCTCGACCCGACGGCTTTTGGGAATCATGATGTCGATCTTGACTGCCGATTGCATGTTCTCTCCCCCTAGGCGCTAGTCTAACCGGTCCTATGCTACCGCGTATGCTCCTCGCTCTACTCCTGGCCACGCCCTCCCCGGCACCTCCCCCAGACCTGTTCACCGACCGCGCCGCCGAATGGGGGCTCACCTTCACCTACAAGACGGGCCAGACGGGCGAGCTGTTCTTCCCCGAGATCATGGGCGGCGGGGCGGCGCTGTTCGACTATGACAGCGACGGCGACCTCGACGCCTTCCTGGTGCAGGGGCATCCGCTGGCGGCCGGGGCTCCGGCTCCGGGTCCCGCGGCGTGGGGGCGCCTGTTCCGCAACGACCTGCCCGCACATCGGTTCGTGGACGTCACCGAGGCCAGCGGCATCCGGGCCACGGGGTACGGGATGGGCGCGGCCACGGGGGATTTCGACAACGACGGCCGGACCGATCTCTATCTCGCCAACTTCGGCTCCAACCAGCTCTGGCGGAACAACGGCGACGGCACGTTCGCCGATGTGACCGCCAAGGCCGGGGTGGATGATCCACGGTGGAGCGCCGGGGCCACGTTCGCGGACCTCGACCGCGACGGGTGGCTCGACCTCTTCGTCGTCAATTACGTGGACTACTCCCGGGAGAACAACGTCCGGTGCAACGCCCCCAGCAGCAAGCGGGACTACTGCGGTCCCAGCACCTTCCCGCCGGTGACCAGCCGCCTGCTGCGCAACCGGGGGAACGGCACGTTCGAGGACGTCTCCCTGCGCTCCGGCATCGGGCGCAAAGCCGGCCCCGGGCTCGGCGTGGTGGCGGGCGACTTCGACGGCGACGGCTGGCAGGACCTCTTCGTGGCCAACGACGGCGCCGCCAATTTGCTCTGGATCAACCGGAGGGACTTCACTTTCCGCGAGGACGCATTGCTCGCCGGCGTGGCCCTCAACGCCGCCGGACGGGCCGAGGCGGGGATGGGCATCGCTCTCGGCGACGGGGACGGCGACGGCGACGACGACCTGCTGATCACCCACCTGACGGGGGAGACCAACACGTTCTACGCCAACCAGGGCGGGGGACTGTTCGAGGACGCCACCGCCCGGTCGGGCCTGGGCGCGCCCAGCCTGCCGTTCACCGGCTTCGGCACCGGCTGGATCGATGTGGACAACGACGGCCGGCTCGACCTGGCGGCCTTCAACGGCGCGGTGAACCTGGTCGGCGCCATGGGCTCGGGGGAGGGCCTGGCTCCCTACACCCAGCCGGACCAGCTCTACCTGAACCAGGGCGGCGGGCGGTTCGTCCCGGCCGCTTCCGAAGCGTTCCGCAAGCTCGCGGTCTCCCGGGGCGCGGCCTTCGGCGACGTGGACAACGACGGCGATACGGACATCCTCGTGGTGGACGCCGAGACCCCGGTCCGCCTGCTGATCAACGAGGTGGGCAGCCGCAAGCCCTGGCTGGGCCTGCGCCTCGACGTTCCCGGCGCCCGGGTCGAGGTCCTGCGCAAGGGCGCGCCTTCGCTCTGGCGGCGGGCGGCCACGGACGGCGGCTACGCCTCCGCGAACGATCCCCGCGTGCTCGTGGGGCTCGGTGATGCGGCCGAGGTGACCGGGGTGCGCGTCTACCGGCCGGACGGCTCGGCGGAGACGTTCCCCGCGCCGCCTCTGCGGACCTACACCACCCTGAAACGCGGCACGGGCAAGCCGCTGGAGAAGAAGACGCCATGAACCCGCTCCTGCCTCTCCTCCTCCTCGCCGCCGCGCTCGTGCCGGTGCGCTCGCCGGATCTCAAAGGCCTCGAAGAGGCGGTGGCGGCGCAGATCCGCGAGATCCAGGGGATCGCCGCGGCGCAGGAGTCCGCCGACGCCTGGGGCGAGCTCGGGAAGGCCTACCTGGCCTACAGCTTCCACGACGCGGCCACGGACTGCTTCCGCAACGCCGCCGCGCTCGATCCGAAGGACTTCCGCTGGCCCTACCTCCTGGGCGCCGCGGAGCAGGCGGCCGGGCGGCTCGACGAGGCGGCGGAGGCGTTCGGCAAGGCGCTGGAGCTGGCTCCGCAGGCAGCGCCGGGGTACGTCCATCTCGGCGAGATCCGGCTCCTCCAGGGGAAGTTCGACGAAGCCGAGGCGGCGCTGCGCAAAACGCCCCCCCTGCCGGCTACGCGGGCGCTCCTGGGCCAGGTGGCGCTGGCCCGGAGGGATTACAAAGCCGCGGTGGAGCACCTGGAGGCCGCGCTGGAAGCCGCGCCCGAGGCAAACCGGCTGCACCATCCGCTGGCGCTGGCCTACCGTGGTCTGGGGGACCGGGCCAAGGCCGAGGAGCACCTGGCGAAGGCGGGAACGGTGGGGATTGGGCCCGCCGATCCGCTCCTGGACGAAGTCGAGGCCCTGCGCGTCGGCGAGCGGGTGGCGATCATGAAGGGCAAGACGGCGGCCCAGGCCGGACGCTACGCCGACGCGGCGGCCGAGTTCCGCCGCGCCCTGGCCGCCAAACCGGAGAGCGTCGAGGCGCGCGTGAACCTCGGGGCGGTGCTGGGGCTCTCCGGGGACCAGTCCGGCGCCGCCGAGCAGTTCCAGGAAGCCCTGCGCCTTGATCCCCGGAACGTCACGGCCCATTTCAATCTCGGATCGCTGATGGTCGAGGGCGGCGCGCCGGCCCAGGCGCTGCCGCATCTGGAGGCCGCAGTGGCGGGCCGCCCGCAGGATGCCGAAGCCCGGCGGCTGCTGGCGCGGGCGTTGCGCGACGCCGGCCGCCCCCAGGGAGCGCTGGAGCAGTACGCCAAAGCTCTCGAGCTCGCTCCGGGGGACGAGGCGGCCCGCCTGGGCGAGGCGGAGACTCTGGTGCGCCTGGAGCGTTATGGAGAGGCCCGGCGGAAGCTGGAAGAGGGATTGAAGGCCGTACCGGGCAGCGGGTTGCTGAGCCATGCTCTGGCCCGCCTCCTCGCCGCCTGCCCGGACCGCTCCGTCCGCGACGGCGCCCGCGCTCTGGAACTGGCCCTGGCCGTCTGGAACGCGCGGCCGGCCCTGCCTCACGGCGAGACCGTGGCGATGGCCTACGCGGAGCTGGACCGCTGCGCCGACGCCGCCGAATGGCAGCGCAGGTTGGTCGAGGAAGCCCGCCGGCAGGGGACGGACGCCAAGGCCGGGGATCTCGCCCGCGCCCTGGCGGTTTACGAGAAGGGTTCTCCCTGCCGCTCGGGAAGTGAGAATGAACAATAGTCAGGTTGTAGATTGTTGGTGTTGACTTTCTTCAAATTAAAGCCCAGGATATCTCTTGTTCGAGCAATAGGAGTCCTGGCGATCCAGGACCCGCGAAGAGTCAACCGTTTTTGTTAGGAGAACGCCTCATGAAGTTCCGTCTTTTGGGTGCCGCCTTCCTCCTCGCCACCGCTTTCGCCTCCAGCGACGCCGTCGCGAAGCCGGAGTGCCCGACCAAGCACTTCAACGGCGCCTGCATCCAGGTGATCACGTACGCGATCAACCCGGATACCGGCACCTGCTGCGTCTACCCGAATCCCTGCGTGGTTCCGGACGGTTGGCAGACGTCCACCTCCGGCTGCCCGGCCGGCTCTTAGTCCCGTCCAGGCCGGCGGCGCCCGCCGCCGGTCTTTTCCTCCCTCCTTTTTTCCTGCCTGCCGTGGCGGGAAGCCTCCACTTCTTGCGTACCCATTGATGACCACAGACCAGCCGAGGCTTCCCGCCACGGCCAAGGATCGTGGGAAAAAAGGAGACCATCATGTCCAGGATCAAGATACGTCTTTTGGGACTCTCGCTCGTCGTCCTGAGCCTCGTGGCCATGGGCGGGAGGAACGCTGCCGCCGGCCCGGACTGCATCGACGTCGTCGCCTATGGCACCAACCCCGCCACGGGTGAGTGCCGGGAGTTCCCCAACCCGTGCTCCGTACCCGCGGGTTGGACCATCTCTTACCAGGGCTGCGCCTCTGGCTCGTAAAGACCCCGGCCGGCGGTATTTTTCCGCCGGCCGTTGTAACTTCTTCTCCCTGCCTCGATCCATCCCTGAATCGTTCCCCTCCTTCTTCTACTCTGCCCGAACGCTGGCCCGGGTTTTGCTGGCTCCTGTTCCGGTATGGGAGTTCTCAGAAGATGGAATTGGAGATCCTGAATGAGGCATTGGGCGAAAACGCATAGCTGTGTTTTCCTGACTCGTGCCGCGATGTTTTTTACGGCCCTGCTGATCCTCATCCCCATCGCCGGCTGCCGCGCCCGCTCGGAGGCGGGGGAGACAACCGCGTCCGGCTCCCGGAGCGCGGCTCTGGCGGGCGCCCGGGTGGCCGCCGGTCCCGTGGCCCAGGACGACGGGCAGTGGCTGATCCCCGCCAAGGACTACGCCAGCACCCGCTTCAGCGGGCTCGGCCAGATCAACGTCCGGAACGTCCGCAACCTGAAACCGGCGTGGACCTTCTCGACGGGCAACCTGCGCGGGCACGAGGCGGCGCCGCTCATCGTGGGCGACACGATGTACGTCGTCGCCCCGTTCCCGAACCAGCTCTACGCTCTCGACCTCAACCGGCAGGGCGCCATGAAGTGGGTCTACGAGCCGCCGGTGGAGGCCGCGGCCCAGGGCGTCGCCTGCTGCGATCACGTCAACCGCGGCGCGTCCTATGCCAACGGCCGGATCTACTACAACACCCTCGACGGCCAGGCCGTGGCCGTGGACGCGGCGACCGGACAGGAGGCCTGGCGCACCCGCGTCGGCGATTTCAACAAGGGCGAATCGATCACGATGGCGCCGCTGGTGGTCAAGGACAAGGTGCTGGTGGGCAACAGCGGCGGCGAGTTCGGCGTGCGGGGCTGGCTCATGGCGCTCGACGCCGGCAGCGGCCGCCCGGTCTGGAAAGCCTTCAGCACCGGGCCGGACAAGGACGTGCTGATCGGTCCCGATTTCAAACCTTTCTATCCTCAGGACCGCGGCAAGGACCTGGGCGTGAAGAGCTGGCCCCCCGGCGCCTGGAAGACCGGCGGCGGCACGGTCTGGGGATGGATCTCCTACGATCCCGAGCTCGACCTCGTCTACTACGGCACGGGCAATCCCGGGCCGTGGAACCCGGACCAGCGCCCCGGCGACAACCGGTGGACGTGCGGCATCTTCGCCCGCGATCCGGACACCGGCCAGGCGCGCTGGTTCTACCAGTGGAGTCCGCACGACCTCTACGACTACGACGGCATCAACGAGAACATCCTGCTCGACCTCGACGTGCGCGGGCAGCGGCGCAAGGTGCTGGTGCGGCCGGAGCGCAACGGCTACGTCTACGTCCTCGACCGCGTGACCGGCGAGGTGCTCTCCGCCGATCCCTTCGTCTACGTGACCGTCACCACGGGCGTGGACCTGAAGACGGGCCGCCACCGCGAGGTGCCCTCGAAGCGGACGAGGACCGGCGTCGTGGTGCGGGAGATCTGCCCCGCGGCCCCGGGCGCCAAGGACTGGCAGCCGTCCGCCTTCTCGCCGCGCACGGGGCTGCTCTACATGCCGCACAACAACCTCTGCATGGACCACGAGGGGGTCGAGGCCAACTACATCGCCGGCACGCCGTTCGTGGGCGCGAACGTGAAGATGTATCCGGGGCCGGGCGGTCACCGCGGCGAATTCACGGCGTGGAACCCGGCGACCGGCAAGGCGGTGTGGAAGATCAAGGAGAAGTTCCCCGCCTGGAGCGGCGCGCTGGTGACGGCGGGCGACGTGGTCTTCTACGGCACGATGGAGGGCTGGTTCAAGGCGGTCGACGCCCGCACCGGCCAGGAGCTGTGGCGGTTCAAGACCGGCTCCGGGATCATCGGCCAGCCGGTCACCTATCGCGGACCTGACGGCAAGCAGTACGTGGCGATCCTCTCCGGCGTGGGCGGCTGGGCCGGCGCCGTCGTCTCCGGCGGGCTCGATCCACGGGACGCGACCGCCGGACTGGGCTTCGTGAACGCCATGAAGGATCTGCCGCAGCACACCACGAAGGGGGGCATGCTGTATGTGTTCGGGTTGCCGTAGCGGGTGTGTGGGCCCTCACCACCCCCGGCCCCTCCTCTCCCGACCCCTCCCTCCCTCCCTCACCGGGAGAGGAGGGGAGACTGCTCTGAATGCGCGTGGGAGGGGGTTCCCCTCTCCCGGTGAGGGAGGGAGGGAGGGGTCGGGAGAGGGGTCAGGGGTGAGGGTTCGGGCGGGCGGCCTGGGCCGCGCCGCCGTCCTCCTGGCGCTCCTTCTCTCCGCCTGCTCGGAAGCGGAGCCTTCCCGCGTTCTCCGCGTCTGCGCCGATCCCAACAACCTGCCTTTCTCCAACCAGCGCCTCGAAGGGTTCGAAAACCAATTGGCGGAGATCGTGGCCCGCGACATGGGGGCCGCGGTGCGCTACACCTGGTGGCCGCAGCGCCGGGGCTTCGTCCGCAACACCCTGCGGGCGGGCGCGTGCGACGTCGTGCTCGGCGTGCCCAGCAGCTTCGAGCTGGCGCTCCCCACCCGGCCCTACTACCGGTCCACCTACGTCTTCGTCTACCGGCGGGACCGCGGGATCGAGGTCCATTCGTTCGACGATCCGGTCCTGCGCAAGCTCCGCATTGGCGTCCAGATGATCGGCGACGACGGGTACAACTCGCCGCCCGCGCACGCCCTGGCCAACCGGGGGATCGTCGACAACGTCGTCGGCTACACCGTCTACGGCGACTACTCGCGGCCCGATCCCCCGTCCCGCATCGTGGCGGCGGTGGCTGCGGGAGAGATCGACGTGGCCGTCGTGTGGGGGCCGCTCGCCGGCTACTTCGCGCCGCGCCAGAAGGCGCCGCTCGCCATCGTCCCCGTCTCCCCCCAGATCGACATGCCCTTCCTCCCCTTCGTGTGGGACATCTCGATGGGAGTGCGGCGAAGCGACGTCAGGCTGCAGGAGGAGCTGGACGGCATCCTGGAGCGCCGCCGGCCGGAGATCGACGCCCTGCTGGACCGTTACGGGGTCCCGCGGGCCTGAGAAAGGAGACACGGCATGCGACGTCCTCTCGCCCTCGGCGCCTGCTTCCTGCTTCTGGGCCTCGCCGCCTGCGAGCGGGAGGAGCGCAGGCTGCGGGAGCTCCCGGCCCTGGCCATGACCGGCCGGCCCGTCCGGGAGGTCAAGCTCCAGCCGGGAAGGCCGCAGCCCGCCCGCAGCGGCGGACGCTACGAGGGCAACGCCTACGCCATCTCGGAAGGCAAGCGGCTCTACCAGCTCTACAACTGCTCCGGCTGCCACTTCCAGGGCGGCGGCGGCATCGGCCCGCCGTTGATGGACGACAAGTGGATCTATGGCGACGATCCCCAGAACATCCACGAGACGATCGTCGAAGGGCGCCCCAACGGCATGCCCTCCTACGGCGGCCACATCCCGGACCAGCAGGTCTGGATGATCGCGGCCTACGTGCGTTCACTCTCCGGCCAGCTCGGCAAGGCCGCGTCTCCCGGCCGGAGCGACCACATGGCGGCCCGGCCCTCCGAGCAGGCGACGAAGGAGGAGCAGCCGAAGACGCAGAAAGCGAGCCCTCCGGGATGAGTGGACACGTCTTCTCGGCGGTCC
This sequence comes from Thermoanaerobaculia bacterium, assembly GCA_036376245.1. Lineage (GTDB taxonomy): Bacteria > Acidobacteriota > Thermoanaerobaculia > Multivoradales > UBA5704 > DATARR01. The sequence continues at coordinate 208,001 of DASVAS010000003.1, forward strand.
AACAGTCGGCGCTCGATCCCGCGGGTCCCCAGGCCGAGCGGATCGGCGACGTCTGGTGGCTGATGTTCTGGGTCTGCGCCGTGGTGATGGCGCTGGTCACGCTCGCCCTGCTCGGCGGCCTCCTCCACGCGCGGCGCCGCCGGGAGAGCGAGGCCCCCCAGCCCATCGCGCCGGAGTCCCACCGCCGCATGACCTGGGTGGTCTCCGGCGCCCTGGCGACCACGGCGGTGATCCTCCTCGTCCTCCTGGCGGCCAGCGTCTCCACGGGCCGGGCCCTGGGGTCGCTCACCTCGCCCGACGCCCTGGTCATCGAGGTCATCGGCCGCCAGTGGTGGTGGGAGGTCCGGTACATGGACGACCAGCCGTCCAACATCCTCACCGACGCCAACGAGATCCACATCCCGGTGGGCCGGCCGGTCCTGATCCGCGGCACGTCGCGGGACGTCATCCACAGCCTCTGGGTCCCCAACCTGCACGGCAAGAAAGACCTGATCCCCGGCTATGTCACGGACACCTGGATCCAGGCGGACCGGCCGGGCGTCTTCCGCGGCCAGTGCGCCGAGTTCTGCGGCCTCCAGCACGCCCACATGGCTTTCCTGGTGGTGGCCGAGCCGCCGGCGAAGTTCCAGGCCTGGCGGGCCGCCGCGAGCCAGCCCGCGCGGCCGCCGCGCACGCCGCTGGAGCTGCGCGGCCAGCAGGTCTTCCTCAACCGCCAGTGCGCCCTCTGCCACACCGTCCTGGGGACGGACGCCGGCGGCAGGATAGGACCCGACCTCACCCACGTCGCCAGCCGCCGCACCCTGGGCGCCGGGACGCTGCCCAACACCCGCGGCCACCTCGCCGGCTGGATCGTCGATCCGCAGAGCGTCAAGCCCGGCAACCGGATGCCGCAGAATCCCATGCCTTCCGAAGACCTGCTGGCCCTGCTGGCCTATCTGGAGAGCCTGCAATGAGCGCCGAGCCCATCAGCTACCCGGATGACGACGCGCTCGCCGAGGACCGGCGGCGGCTGGAGGAGACCTGGAAGTCCAGGCCCGGCCTGCTCGGCTGGATCAGCGAGGTCGGCCACGCGAAGCTCGGCAAGCGCTACGTCGTCACCGCCTTCGTCTTCTTCGCCCTGGGCGGGATCGAGGCGGCGCTGATGCGCATCCAGCTCGCCCGGCCGGAGGCGGGGTTCCTCGATCCCGACCTCTACAACCAGATCTTCACCATGCACGGCTCGACGATGATGTTCCTCTTCGCCGTGCCCATGATGCTCGGCCTGGGCGTCTACCTGGTGCCGCTGATGATCGGCGCCCGCAACATGGCCTTTCCGCGCCTGAACGCCTTCTCCTACTTCACCTACCTGGCCGGCGGGCTGCTCCTCTACTCCTTCTTCTTCCTGAACATCGGGCCGGACGCCGGCTGGTTCTCCTACGTCCCGCTCGCCGGTCCGGACTACTCCCCCGGCAAGCGGGCGGACGTCTGGGCTCAGTTGATCACTTTCACGGAGATCTCGGGCCTGGCCGTCGCCGTCAACCTCATCACCACCATCTTCAAGCACCGGGCGCCGGGCATGTCGCTCAACCGCCTGCCGCTCTACGTCTGGTCGATGCTGGTGACCTCGTTCATGGTGGTCTTCGCCATGCCGGCGATCATGCTGGCCAGCCTCATGCTCGCCATGGACCGGCTGGTGGACACCCACTTCTTCAATCCCGCCGAGGGGGGCGACGCCATCCTCTGGCAGCACCTGTTCTGGTTCTTCGGCCACCCCGAGGTCTACATGATCTTCCTGCCGGCCACGGGCATCGTCTCGACGCTGATCGCGGTCTTCTCCCGGCGGCAGACCTTCGGCTACCTGACCCTGGTGCTCTCGCTGGTGGCCACCGGCTTCATCGGTTTCGGCCTCTGGGTCCATCACATGTTCGCCACCGGCCTGCCGCAACTGGGGCAGAGCTTCTTCACGGCGGCGAGCATCATGATCGCCATCCCCAGCGGCGCCCAGGTCTTCTGCTGGCTGGCGACCCTCTGGGGCGGCAAGCTCCGCTTCCGGACGCCGCTGATGTACGTCCTCGGCTTCATCTTCACCTTCGTGATGGGGGGCCTGACCGGCGTCATGCTCGCCTCCGTGCCGCTGGACCTCCAGGTGCACGACACCTTCTTCGTGGTCGCCCACTTCCACTACGTGCTGATCGGCGGCGCCGTCTTCCCGCTCCTCGGCGGGCTGTTCTACTGGTTCCCGAAGATGACCGGGCGGATGCTGTCGGAAAAGCTGGGCCACCTCTCGTTCTGGCTGGTCTTCCTCGGCTTCAACCTGACCTTCTTCCCCCAGCACATCCTGGGCTTGAACGGCATGCCCCGGCGCGTCTATACCTACCCGCCCGAGACGGGATGGGGGGACCTCAACCTGCTGTCCTCGCTCGGCGCCGTCGTCCTCGCCCTCGGCGTGCTGGTATACGTCTTCAACGCCCTCCGCAGCCTGAGATCGGGACCGATCGCCGGGGACGACCCCTGGGAGTCCGAGAGCCTGGAGTGGGCCACCTCGTCGCCGCCGCCGCCCTACAACTTCCACCTGATTCCGACGGTGAGCGACCGCTACCCGCTGTGGACCCGCACCGGCGACGAGCCCGTGGTGACCGGTTTGAAGAGCGACCGCCGGGAGGTGCTGGTCACCAACACCCTGGACGCCGAGCTGGACCACCGCGACACCTCGCCCGGCCCCTCCTTCTCGCCGTTCTTTCTGGCCGTGGGCGTGGCCGTGACCTTCATCACCTCCATCTTCACGCCCTGGGGCGTGGTGATCGGCGCCGTGCCCTGCTTCCTCGCCCTGCTCGCCTGGTTCTGGCCGCGGCTGGACCAGGGCCATACCGTGCTGAAGGAGAAGAAGTCATGACGCGGGACCGGCCCGTCTCCGTCCTCGACGCCTCCGACCTGCCGACGGTGGTCTTCGGTCCCCGGTCGACGCTCTGGTGGGGCGTGATGGGGATCATGACCATCGAGGGGATGATGTTCGCCATCATGGCGGTCTCCTACTACTACCTGCGGGGGACGGCCCAGATGTGGCCGCCCAGCGGCGTGGTCCACCCCGGCGTCGGGATCACCACCCTGAGCCTCGCCGTCCTCCTCGCCAGCATGGCGCCCGCGTACCTGGCGGCCCGGGCGATCTCCCGGGAAGACCTGCGGGGGGCCCGCAACTGGTTCGCGGTGACGGTCCTGTTCGGGATCGCCGCCCTGGTGCTGCGGGCCATGGTCCTGGACCGCCTCACGTTCCTGTGGAACAGCCACGCCTACGGTTCCCTGATCTGGACCACCGCCGGGCTCCACATCACGCACATCTTTACGGGCACCGTGGAGAACATCCTCTTCGTCATCCTGCTCCACCGGGGGCCGGTGGAGGACAAGCACCTCCTGGACGCCCGCCTCAACAGCTTCTACTGGTACTTCGTGGCGCTCTCCTGGGTGCCGTTCTACGTCATCTTCTGGCTCGACCCGGCCCTCCTGGCGCTGCGGTCGGCGGCGCTGCCATGACGACCCACGACGTCGACCCGCGGCCGCCGCGCGTCGAGCGCCGGGACGTGCTGCTCTGGCTGGGCGTCCTCGCCGGCCCCCTGGCCTGGGCGGCGCAGCTCCAGATCAACTACGCCCTGGCGCCCACCGCCTGCGCCCTGGGCGGCAAGACGTTCCTCCACCTGGTTTCGCTGGTCGCGTTCCTCGTCGCGGTAGCGGGGGCGTTCGTGGGTTGGCTCTGGCGGCGGAAGCTGCCGGAGGGATCGACCGAGTTTGGGGACGCCGAGGCATCGAGGGCGCGCTTCATGGCCCTGTCCGGGATGATCCTGGGCCTGTTCTTCGCGCTGGTGATCGTGGCCCTGGAAATCCCGAACTGGACGCTGAGGGTCTGCGATTGATGGCGGCTTTCCTCGCCTTCCCGGCGGGTCTCTACGCCCTCGGCTTGTTCCTGCTGTGGCGGCGGGCAGGGGTGGGGCAGGGGATCCGGCGCTGGGAGGCGGCCTGCTTCGCCGCCGGGTGGCTCAGCCTGTTGGCCGCCCTGGTCTCGCCCCTCCACACCCTGGGCGGCATCCTCTTCTCGGCCCACATGGTCCAGCACGAAGTCCTGATCCTGATCGCCGCGCCCCTGCTGGTGCTGGGCCGGCCGCTGATCGCTTTCCTGTGGGCGCTGCCGCAGGAGGACCGCGAGCGGGCGGGGAGGTGGGCGCGCTCGCCGGGGTTCTCGCGGGTCTGGCGCTCCCTGACCGCGCCGCTCGCCGTCTGGACGATCCACGGTGTCGCTCTCTGGCTCTGGCACCTGCCGGGCCTCTATCAGGCGGCGCTGCGGAACGAATTCCTACACATCCTCGAGCACCTCAGCTTTTTCGGCAGCGCCGTCCTGTTCTGGTGGGCGCTGATCCACGGCCGCTTCGGCCGGCTGGGCTACGGCGTCGCCGTGCTCTGGGTCTTCACCACCTCGCTGCACAGCGGCGTCCTGGGCGCCCTGCTCACGTTCGCGCCCCGATTGTGGTATCCCATCTATGCGGCCCGGACGGGTGAATGGGGTCTCTCCGCGTTGGAGGACCAGCAGCTCGCCGGGCTCATCATGTGGGTACCCGCCGGATTCGTCTTCATCATCCTGGGCCTGGGGCTGTTCGCGGCCTGGCTGGGGGAGGCGGAGCGCAGGGTGGCCCACACCCGGAGCGAGACCCTGTTCCGGGGCCTGCAAGGAGGAACGACGAAACATGGCGTTTGAGAAAGTGACGCTCCTGGCGGCCGGGCTGCTGGCCCTGGCGCTGGGGGCTTGTGGAAACGACGTCGCCAAGGCGGCGGCCGCGATGACCGGCGGCGATCCCGAGAAGGGCAAGGCCGCCATCCGCCGGTACGGCTGCCAGGTCTGCCACAGCATCCGGGGCATCGAAGGCGCCCGCGGCCAGGTCGGCCCGCCGCTGGACACCATCGGCAGCCGGTCCTATCTGGCCGGCCAGCTCCCCAACAACCCCGAGAACCTGATCCGCTGGGTCCGCGACCCGCAGTCCGTGGCGCCCGGCACGGCCATGCCCGACATGGGGGTGACCGAGCAGGACGCCAAGGACATCGCGGCCTACCTCTACACCCTGCGCTGACGGAAGATGACGACCACCCGCAGAGACCTGCTGAAGGCCTTCCTGGGGCTGGGCGCGCTGGCCGGCCTGGGCGCCGCGCCGCGGGTCCTGCGGATCGGAAACCATTTTCCGACCGGCGACGCCTCCTGGCCGGGGGCGCTCCTCGGGTTCGAGGAGGCGGAGCGGACGGCCGCCCTGCTGCAGGTGAAGCTCCAGTGGGCCGCGTCCGCCGACGTCCTGGCGGGCCGCGAAGCGCCCGCGAAGCTGAGCGTTCCCTTCCTGGCCGCCGGTCCGGCGCTGGAGACGCTGGCCCGTCCCCGCGTCTTCCGCGTCGCGTCCAGCCCACACTTCCGGCAAAGGGTCATGGCCAAGCGCAAGGGATTGCGGGTGGTGGACTGGCACCCGGACCTGGAGCGCTTCGGCGCCGAGCAGCTCAACGAGCGCTTCCACCGCCGCTTCGGCCGTCCCATGGACGAGGCCGCCTGGCGCGGCTGGGTGGCCGTGAAGATCGCCGCCGAGGCCGCGTTGCGGGGCGGAGTCCTGGAGCAGCTCGGAAGTGCGGGCTTCGACGGCCACAAGGGGACGCAGTTGCGGTTCGGCGGGGATCACTTCCTGATCCAGCCGGTGTATCTGGTGGATGCGAAGGGGAAGATGGTGGAGGAGGTGGCGCCGTGACCCCCGCCCGGACCCTCACCCCCTGGCCCCCTCTCCCGACCCCTCCCTCCCACCCACACCGGGAGAGGGGGAACAGTTTGTCTGGGGGAAGAAAAACAGACAAACCCGACAAAC
>DASVAS010000010.1:0-2179 GCA_036376245.1 Thermoanaerobaculia bacterium
GCCGACGCGGGTCGTTGCGTCCCGCCTGGGCTACGAGATCGCGCCCGAGGTCACGTGGCGTCCCATCGAGCGGGGGACCTGGACGGAAGGCGAGCCGCTGCCGATGTCCTTCGCCCAGGAGCGGCTCTGGTTCCTGGATCAGCTCGGATCCAACGACCTGATCCACCACATTCCCGTCTCCCTCGACCTCAGCGGGCGCCTCGACATCCCGGCTCTCCACCGCACTTTCGCGGAGGTGGTGCGCCGCCACTCGGTGTTGCGTACCCGTTTCGTCTTCACCGACCAGGGGCCGGTCCAGATCGTCAACCCCGACAGCGGCTTTGCTCTGCGGATCGTGGACCTCCAGGGCCTCCCGCCAGCTCGCCGCGAGGTGGAGACCGTCCGCCTCAAAGTAGAGGAGACGGAGCGGCGTTTCGATCTCACGCGCGGCCCCCTGATGCGGGCGCTGGTTCTGCGGATCGCTCCCGCAGAGCACACCCTGGTGATCGTCCTGCACCACATCGTCAGCGACGGCTGGTCGCTCGGGGTGCTGGTCGAGGAGGTAGGAGCCCTCTACCCGGCGTTCCTGGAAGGGCGGCCGTCGCCGCTCCCTGAGCTGCCGGTCCAATACGCCGACTACGCGATCTGGCAGCGCGGCTGGCTGCAGGGGGAGGCCCTGGAAGCGGAGATCGCCTGGTGGCGGGAACGCCTGGAGGGGGTCGCGCCGCTGGAGCTGCCCACCGACCGCCCGCGTCCGCTGGCGCGTACGTTCCAGGGCGCGGGCCGTGCTCTGCGACTCTCGCGGGAGCTGACCGGCGATCTCAAGGCTCTCTCCCGGCGGGCGGGCACGACGCCGTTCATGACCCTGCTCGCGGCCATGGACGTTCTGCTCTCGCGCTTGGCCGGCCAGGACGACATCGCGGTGGGAACTCCCATCGCCGGCCGGGTCCGTCAGGAGATCGAGGGACTGATCGGCTGCTTCCTGAACAGCCTGACGTTGCGGACCGACGTCTCGGGAAATCCCTCCTTCCTGGCCCTGCTGGGGAGAGTCCGGGAGACCACCCTCGGGGCCTATCTCCACCAGCATGTGCCGTTCGAGAAGCTGCTGGAGGAGCTGCGGCCGGAGAGAGATCTCTCGCGGACGCCGCTGTTCCAGGTCTTCCTGAACATGACGAACGCTTCCGATTCGGAGATCCGCATGCCGGGTCTGGAGCTGCGGGGAGGAGGGGGAACGGGCGCCGCTCCGTCCAACTTCGACCTCACCCTCTACGCGCGCGATGAGGGAGAGCAGCTCTTTTTCGGTTTGAACTACAACATCAGCCTGTTCGACGAGGCCCGGGCCGCCGAGCTGCTGCGGCAACTGGAGGCTGTGCTCGCGCAGGCGGTGTCGGGACCTGAGGATCCGATCGGTTCCTACTCGCTGGCGACCGCCGACGCCCTGGCCCTGCTGCCCGACCCCAGAGCGGTCCTTGGCGACGAATGGCGGGGAGCGGTTCACGATCTGTTCCGGCAACGGGCGGCGATGCACCCGGCGAAGACCGCGGTCGTGGGGCCGGAGGAGGCCTGGAGCTACGGCGAGTTGGAGGAGGTGAGCGGCCGGATCGCCGCCTGCCTACAGGCCCAGGGAGTGGAGAAGGGCGATCGGGTGGCGGTCTATGCTCACCGCGCTCCCTCCCTGGTGACGGCTGTGCTGGGCGTCCTCGAAACCGGCGGCGCTTTCGTCATGCTCGATCCTGCGTATCCCCCGCATCGCCTGCGGGACATCGTGAAGCTCGCCGGAGTCCGGGCCTTGGTCCGTCTGGAAGCCACGGGCGCGCCGCCGGCGGAGCTGATGGCCGCCGGCCTGCCGGAGATCGTGCTGCCCGCCGGTGGTCCGGCGGCGGTCCTGGCGGCGCTGCCCGCCGGCGAGCCGGAGCGGATCGAGCTGGGACCGGACGATCTGGCTTACGTGGCCTTCACCTCGGGCTCGACCGGCGTGCCCAAGGGCATCCTGGGCTCGCATGGCGGCCTGTCGCACTTCCTGCCCTGGATGTGTGAGCGGTTCGGCCTGAGCGGGCGCGACCGCTTCAGCCTGCTGTCGGGCCTTTCGCACGACCCGTTGCAGCGGGACATCTTCACCGCCCTGTACCTGGGCGCGACGATCTGCGTGCCCGCTCCGGACGACATCGCCCCCGCGCGGCTGGCCGCCTGGATGGCCCGC
>DASVAS010000040.1:0-220686 GCA_036376245.1 Thermoanaerobaculia bacterium
CACTGCGGGGCGCCGGCCGACCGGATGCTCCGGCCCAGGCGGTCCTGGAAGAGGATGCTGTACTGGAAGACGTGGGTCAGCTCGTGCATGATGAGCTGGAACAGCTCGGCGTCCGGCAGGTCGACCGGCAGCACCATGCGGTTGCGCGCCGAGGTGGCGAACGCGCCGACGCCCTCCGGGATGAAGTTGAGGATGATGTTGTTCTGCTCGAACGCCGAGTGCGTGGCGTAGAAGATCAGCGGCACCGGCTCCTGGATCTGGAAGTTGAACTCCCGCGAGAGCTGGTCGTAGGCGCTCTCGGCCAACGAGACGATCTTCTGGAGCTGCGGCTCCTCGGCCGAGTAGTAGTGGACGTTGAAGTGGGGCGAACGGTAGATGCGCCAGTCGAAGTCCCGATACTGGATCTTGTTCTTGCCGAAACCGATGCCGGTGAGGTTCGGCGCGCCTCCGTACTGGGCCGCGAGGGGCGGCGCCAGGAACAGCAGGCAGCCGGCGGCGAGCAGTCCCGAGAGCAGGCGGTGCGATGAGCGGGTCAACGAGATCTCCTTTCCCCTACTGGGTGAACAGGATGCGGCTGGCCTCGACCTCTTTCTGCGAGAACACGTTGACGATGCGGTCCTCCAGGGACAGCAGGTTCTCGAACATGCCCGCGAGAGGGTCGGTGTTCTCGCCTTCGAAGCTCTGGAAATCCTTGAAATTGTCCTGGTACAGCAGCTCGCCGGTCTTGCCGTCGTAGACCTGCATCAGGATGTCGTACTGGAACCCGGTCTGCTCGACCAGCACCTGGCGGAGGTAGGTGCGGCCGTTGTAGGGGGAGACGTACTCCTCCGTGCGGTAGCCGCTGCGGTCCTGGATGTCGAAGTCCAGGCCGCCGGCCAGGATCAGGTCGGCGCCCGTCCGCTCCCCCAGGGCGCGCCAGAAGTCCGTCTGCTTGGAGAGCTGGTCCAGGTCGTAGGTCGGGTAGTCGATGGGACCGGTCTCCACGACCTTCAGCTCGGTCTCCCGGCGCATGACCTTGTTCAGATAGCGGTCGAACTCTTTCTGCACGTCGATGTCGCGCCCCCTCACCTTCTCCGCTCCCTCCTGGCGGACCACAAGGAAGGGGGCCACGGCCAGGTTCTTGCGCCCTTGCAGGTCGAGCTTCGCGCGCTGGGGCAGCATCAGCTTGACCTCGACGCCGGCGAAGGCGGGCAGAGAGGCGAGGGAAAGGAGGGTCGCGAGGACGAGCGTGCTGTGGCGGCGGTTCATGATTCCTCCTTGGGTCGGCCCGTCCGCGAACGGGAGGTCAGAAAGGCGGAGGTACGTCCGCTGGCGGTGGCGGAGCGTCCTCGGGCGTGGACGGCTCGTCCGGCGTCCCGGCCGGCGGCTGCGGCTGGGCCGGCCGGGGTTGTCCGGCGTTCCCGGTCTTCTCTCCCCGGAAGCCCTGGTAGAACTCGACGAAGCGGGAGTAGTTCGCCCGGATGTCCTTGTCGTTGGGCGCCAGCCTCAGCGCCCGCTGGTACGCCTCCAGCGCCTCGTCGAACTGGCCGGAGGCCTCGTAGGCGACGCCGATGTTGCTCTGGATGCGCGGGTTCTGGGGATCGAGCCGCTCCGCCGCCTGGAAGCGGAAGAGGGCCTCGTCCCACAGGCCGCGGCGCGCCATGTCGACGCCGAAGGCGATCTGGGAGGATGCCTGGTCGGAGCGGCCGTAGCCGCTGCAGGCGGTGAGCGAAAGAAAGACGACGAACAACGCAGCGAACGATCGCATCGGCAGGGACCTCGACGTCGGCGTGTAAGTGGACAACATCATCGCCCGGTTTCCGCGAGGGGCCTAGTATACACAACGCGTGCCGGGGGTCAGGGGGGCTTCAGCGCCTCGGAAAACACCCGCGGCGGCATACCCTCCGAGGCCTCGCTCCTGACCCGGCGAGATAGCCTCTTCCTGAAAAAAGTGCGGTGGTAGTAGAGTTCCCCTTTTCCTTGTCCAGGAGAAGGAGACTCCGCATCCGATGTCCGAGCTCAACCGCCGCGAGCTGCTGATCGCCCTCAACGCCGCCCCCGAGATCTCCCGCGCGGCCGTCTACCGCCTGGCCCAGGAGCTGGAGCGCTGGGCCCATGGAGAAGGCCCTTCCGAGCGCCTGGCCGCCGAGGCTGGAGTGCCCAAATCGCAGATGCGCAAGGCCCTCGCGATCCTCGGCGGCGGCGCGGAGACCGCCGCCCGCGAGGCCGCCGAGGCGGAGCGGCTGGGCGGCCGGATCGTCACCCTGGACGACCCCGGCTATCCGGCCGGCCTGCGCCAGCTCTCGCCGCCACCGCCCGTGCTCTGCATCCGGGGCGAGATCCCTGTAGGTCCCGCCGTGGCGGTCGTCGGTTCACGGCGGGCGGACGCCTACGGGCGGGAGGCGGCCAAGCTGTTCGCGGGCACCCTGGCGGCGGAGGGCGTCGCGGTCGTCTCGGGCTTCGCCCGGGGGATCGACGCCACGGCTCACCGGAGCGCTCTGGCGGCGGGAGGAAAGACGGTCGCCGTGCTGGGCTGCGGCCTGGGAGTGGACTACCCGCGCGGCCACGGTCCCCTCGGAGACGAGATCGCCGCGCAGGGCGCCCTGGTCACGGAGTTCCCCTGTTCGTCTCTCCCCCGGACCTGGCACTTCCCGCTCCGCAACCGCTCGCTGGCCGCGCTGGCCGCCGGCACCCTGGTCGTGCAGGCGGCCCTCCGCTCGGGCTCGCTGATCACGGCCCACCACGCCCTGGACCTGGGACGGGAGGTCTGGGCCGTGCCCGGACGGATCTTCGACGAGGGCTCCCTGGGGACGAACGCGCTGATCCGGGAGGGCGCCCATCTCGCCCAGCACCCCGCGGACCTCCTGGACACGCTCCTCCCCCGCTCCGCTCCGCAGCTCGCCCTGCCCCTGGCGCAGATGCCCGCCGCAAGCCAGGAGCTTCCCGAGGGATTCAACGGACAGGTTCTCGCGGCGATCCCCCAGGGCTCCCCCCGGCTGGCCGAAGAGATCGCGGTGCGCCTGGACGCGCCGGTGGACAAGGTGCTCGGGGCGCTGCTGGAGCTCGAGCTGGAGGGGTGGGTGAAGCGGTTGCCGGGTTCGGCGTATGGGCGGTAGACGTCCCGGGTTCAGGGTGGCCTGGGCAGCTGGGGCGGCGTGCCCTTCGAGGCCTCACCCCCTGGCCCCCTCTCCCACCCCCTCCCGCCCGACCGGGAGAGGGGGAACGATGAGGAGATGATGGTGGCTAAAGAACCAAGACGGCGGTCTCCGGCTCCGATTCCCATCAGGACGATCCGGTCGCGGGCTCAGATCCTTCGGGAGACTCCGACACGCGCGGAGAGGGCCATGTGGGAGATCCTTCGGGACCGGCGGCTGCAAGGGATCAAGTTCCGCCGGCAGCACCCCATCAGCATCTATGTAGCCGACTTCTTCTGCCATGAGCTCAAGCTGATCGTGGAGTTGGACGGCGAGGTCCACGACGCCCCGCGCCGGGCCGTCCGGGACGCCAACCGCGACGCCTACCTTCGCTCCCAGGGCTGCACCATCCTCCGCTTCCCCAACCACGACGTCTTCCACGACCGCGAATCCGTCCTGACCCGCATCCTCGAAACCGCCGCCACCCTTCGTCTTTAGCCATCATCGTCCCCTCATCGTTCCCCCTCTCCCCCGGGAGAGGGGGCCAGGGGGTGAGGCCTCGAAGGGCATGCCCTCCGCAGTGCAATGGGACCCTGAACCCGGCTCCTTCCTGGCTGTTCTCTTGGATCCCACCCTTGACATCCACACCGTCCCCGGTGCTAGTGTCCCGGCCCTGCCCCGGGTCGCGCAAAGCTCCATCCGAAATAAATGTCGGCGCGCCCGGCGTTGATTAAGCGCCATGGCAAAGAACCTGCTCATCGTCGAAAGCCCCGCTAAGACCAAGACCCTCAAGAAGTTCCTCGGCCGGCAGTACGCCGTCGAAGCTTCCGTGGGGCACGTCCGCGACCTCGTCAAGAAGGACATGGGGATCGGCCCGGACTACGAGCCCCGCTACGAGGTCCTCGCCGCCAAGAAGGACGTGGTCAAGAAGCTCCGCCAGGCGGCCAAGGAGGCGGAGACGGTCTACCTCGCGCCCGATCCGGACCGCGAGGGCGAGGCCATCGCCTGGCACATCGCCGAGATCATCGCCAAGGACGCCAAAGACGTCCGCCGCGTCACCTTCAACGAGATCACCCGCGGCGCCGTCCTCAAGGCCCTGGAGAACCCGGGCACGATCGACCTGCGCAAGGTCGACGCCCAGCAGGCCCGGCGCGTCCTCGACCGCATGATGGGCTTCCGCCTCTCCCCCCTCCTCTGGGAGAAGATCAAGCAGGGGCTCTCCGCCGGCCGCGTGCAGTCCGTGGCCCTGAAGATGGTCTGCGACCGCCAGGCCGAGATCGACGCCTTCCAGTCCGAGGAGTACTGGAACCTCGCCGCCGACCTCAAGGCCGCCCAGCCGCCGCAGTTCGAGGCCCGCCTCCACCGCGTCGACGGCAAGAAGGCCGAGGTCACCAACGGCGAAGAGGCCGCGACCATCGTCCGCGACCTGGAGAGCGGCAAGTTCGTCGTCGCCAGGGTCGAGCGCAAGGAGTCGCGCCAGAAGCCCTCGCCGCCGTTCATCACCAGCCGCCTGCAACAGGAGGCGGCGCGGCGCTACGGCTTCTCGGTCAAGCGCACCATGGGCCTCGCCCAGGGCCTCTATGAAGGAAAAGAGGTCGGCGACCGCGGCTCCACCGGTCTCATCACCTACATGCGCACCGACTCCACCCGCGTGGCCGAGGAAGCCCTGGTCGGCGGGCGCGAGTTCATCGCCGCCACGTATGGTCAGGGCGCCCTGCCCGAGAAGCCCAACGTCTACTCGTCGAAGGCGGGGGCGCAGGACGCCCACGAGGCCATCCGGCCCACCAGCTTCGACCTGCCGCCGGACGCCGTGCGGGCGTATCTCCAGGAAGACGAGTGGAAGCTCTACAAGCTGATCTGGGACCGCTTCATCGCCTCCCAGATGCTGCCCGCCGTCTTCGACGTCACCCAGGTGGACGTGGAGAACGGCCGCTACGTCCTGCGCGCCTCGGGCAAGGTCCTGAAGAGCCCCGGCTTCCTCGCCGTCTACCGCGAGACGCCGGACGAGGACGCGCCGGCGAGCGACGAGCCGCAGGAGGGCATGCTGCCGGCGCTGCGCGAAGGCGAGACGCTCGGCCTGGTCAAGGTCCGCTCCGAGCAGAAGTTCACTCAGCCGCCCGCGCAGTACAGCGAGGCCACGCTGGTCAAGGCGCTGGAAGAGAACGGCATCGGCCGGCCCTCCACCTACGCCACCATCCTCTCGGTGCTGACCGACCGCGACTACGTCGACCGGCAGGAGGGGCGGTTCCGCCCCACCCAGCTCGGCCGGCTGGTCAACGAGATGCTCCAGAAGGGCTTCAACGACATCCTCAACGAGGGCTACACCGCCGCCCTGGAGGGGCAGCTCGACGAGATCGAGGAAGGGAAGATCGACTGGAAGCGGGCGATCAGGGACTTCGACGTCAAGTTCTCGAAGGATCTGGAGACCGCCGGCGAGCAGATGCCCAACGTCAAGCGCGAGGGCATCCCGCTGGACGAGAAGTGTCCCGAGTGCGGCTCGGGCCTGCTGATGCGCTTCGGGCGCTACGGCCCGTTCATCGCGTGCAGCAACTATCCGGACTGCAAGTACACCCGCAACCTGGAGGACCCGGCGGCGGACACCCCGGCGGCCGGCAACGGCGCGGCGGCCGAGGAGGAAGTCCCGCCCTGCGAGAGCTGCGGCCGGCCCATGGCCCTCAAGCGGAGCCGCTTCGGCACCTTTTACGGCTGCACCGGCTACCCGGAGTGTAAAAACATCCGCAAGACCGGCCCCAAGGCCGCGCCGCCGAAGCCGACCGGCGTCCCCTGCCCGGAGTGCGGCAAGGGGGAGATCGTCGAGAAGCGCTCCCAGCGGGGCAAGACCTTCTGGTCCTGCAACCGGTATCCGGATTGCAAGTTCTCTCTCTGGAAGAAGCCGGTCCAGCGGGACTGCCCGCAGTGCGGCGCCAAATTCCTCCTGGAGAGCGTGACAAAGCGCCACGGTTTGCGCTATATTTGCAACACAGAAGCCTGTGACTACGTAGAACTCGATGCCGAGGGTGAGATCCCGGCTTAATTTCCTCCTTGACGGTTGTGCTGTAAATAGGGCGGGGCTGGCCCCCCGCCCTCTTTCCTTATAATCCCCTTCATGTTTTCCTCGAAAGCGCTCCCGCTCCGGCGGGCCGGCCTCGGTGTCCTCGTCTGCCTGGCCCTGGCCTCCTGCTTCGATCCGCCGGTCCGCGAGAGCCTGCTCCTGCGCTTCCTTCCCAACGGCGCCGTGGTGGCGACCAGCACGGTGGAGATCGCCGCCGACACGGGCACGCCCAACGGGGCGCTGGACCGCCGGGTCAGCGAGATGCGGCGGGCCATCCTGGAAGGATCGGACCCCTGGGCCGCCCGCTTCGCCGCCGCCGAGCCGGCCGCCGAACGGTTCTCCTGGGAGAAGCGGCTGGGCGACCTGCGCGGCGCCTCGCGCTCCGCCGTGATCGCCGAGCCCAGGAATCTCGCCACGGTCTTCGGCGACACCTCCCTCTCCGTCAACTACGAGGTGGACGTCGAGCGGCGGATGGCGGAGCTGACGATCGTCCCCGGCCCCTCCGCCCGCGCCAGCCGCAAGCAGCGCGAGGATCTGGACCGGGTGATGGAGACGTGGACCGCCTCCCTGGCCGAGTACCTGGCGGCGGCGCAACAGCTCTACGCCTATCTGGAGGATCAGCCGGAGCGCGCCCACGCCTGTTTCGGCACCCTCTTCGCGGAGCAGCTCTCCGACGACGACGTCGGCTCCCTCGAAGAGCTCACGAAAGAGGAGGAGAAGGTCGTCGGCCGCCTGGACGAGGCCACGCGGCAGGTGCTGGAGATCCTGGTGGTGCCGGACAACGGGCCGTACTCGCCGGACGAGGTCTCGCACCTGGTCTACGATCCCTTCCCGGCGCGGCTGGCGGTGAAGCTGCCGGGGTCGCCGCTCGCGGTGGAGGGGTTCACGCCCGGCGCGAAGGGGACGCTGTCGGTGCCGAGCCTGGGTCTCTGGGAGGCCTTGAAGTCGCTGGAGGGGCGCTGGCTCGCGCCGGACCCGGTCGTCTTCTACGTGGCGAGCGCCCAGAGCGGGAAGGACGCCGATCTGGACCTCTTCCTCCAGCGGGCCCGCCAGTCCGCGCCGGCCCATCTCCTCCCGTCCGCCCGTGAAGTGCGGGCCG
The DNA here is from genome assembly GCA_036376245.1 of Thermoanaerobaculia bacterium. Classification (GTDB taxonomy): domain Bacteria; phylum Acidobacteriota; class Thermoanaerobaculia; order Multivoradales; family UBA5704; genus DATARR01. The sequence continues at coordinate 7,265 of DASVAS010000040.1, forward strand.
CCCTCGAAGAGCGGCTGCGGCCCGCGCCCGTCTACCGGGCCGCGTGGAAGATCGATCCGGGCGACGAGACGGATTTCCGCTGGGACGAGGGCGAGGGGCTGCCTTGAGCTGGATCTACCTGGTCATCGCCGGCCTGCTGGAGGTCGCCTGGGCGGCCACGATGAAGAGCACGCAGGGGTTCACGAAGTTGTACCCCAGCCTGCTCACCCTGGGCCTCATGGGGGTGAGCTTCTATCTCCTGGGCCTGGCCATGCGGGACCTCCCCGTCAGCACCAGCTACGCCGTCTGGGTGGGGATCGGAGCCGTCGGCACCGCCCTGGTCGGCTTCTACATCCTGGGCGAGCCCCGCGGCGCCCTGCGGATGATCTCGATCGGGCTGATCGTGCTCGGGGTGATCGGATTGCGGTTGGCGGAACGGGGGTAGGGAGTCAGACGCGGTCCGGGTCGCGTTCTACGGTCGTGTCGATTCCTTGTAGGGAGCCTCGCATCTCACGGATTGGGCGGATAGGAACAAGCGAGATTCGGTTGCCCAACTGCATGACCGACAATCTATCTCCAGCTTGGATTCCCAACGCCTCCCGGCTTTCCTTCGGGATCGTGACTCGGAAGTCTGAAGAGACAGTGACGGTCAGCATGATGTGCTCCCAAACGATACAGTCCGCTTCTACGGAATCGTCGCCTTCCAGATCTGGTGGATCTTTTTCACCAGCGATATAGGAGTCTGAGCGAAGAACGCGGCCCAGAAAGACCAGTAGCCACGGACTCGCACCCACTGCGCTTTCCAAGGGCGGCCCTCGGCCATGGCTGCGCAATATTCGTCATACAGATCTCGAAGGAGGGGCTCTAGGATCTGATCGAAGGTCCGCCGAGAAAATAAAAATTCAGCCAAGCCTCTCAGGCGAAAGCCAGGAGGTGATTTTATAGTCTGCCGCCTAGAGAAAAATTGATCTATCGTTAACCCAAAAAGACCCACTGCGCACACAAAAGACCAGAAAGCGACCTTCATAACCGTCTTGTAATCCCTATGATGCTCCAGGCGAAAGACGACCTCCTTTAGCATCCTTGCAGCGATGTATAGCTCCTCCGGACTCATCATTCAGACCCCCTCCCAAACTAGCGAAGCACCAGCCAACTCCCACGCGTTCAACACTCTGGCTCCGTACCCCGTAGCCCGGAACAGCCGCTTGGGCATTCCGCTCCCATCGTCCTGTGGGACTGTGCGGGAGTCCACGTAGCCCTTGTCAGCCATCCGGCCCAGGGTGACGTACACGGTCCCACGCTTCAGTTCACCGCCAGAATCCTTGACCAACTCCAACCCGTACATTTCCCCCTTCCCGACCAGCAGGCGGAGGATGAAGGCTTCTTTCTTCGAGAGTCTTGGGATCTCCATGGAGGAAGCTTACAACTTGTAAGACTGGAGAGCAAGGGGAGACGGCGCCTGACCAACAGGCGGATGGCGCGCCGAGCTTCGCGGACGACGCGACGCCGAAAGGTCGGTCCGCCCTGCGGGGAGGGAGCCTGGAGTCCACAGACGCCTGGCTTGGACCAACCAGGAACGAACTTGGGGTGTACTACGCTCCCTAAATTCGTTCCGAGTTTCCACTAGGCCTGTCGCCGCCCCCGCCCCTGAAAGGGGCGACCGTTGAACAGCCTGGGGCGCCAGCCCCAGGTTCGCAGGCCCATCCTTCCCCCATTCAGAGCCCCCGCAGGGGGCGACATCGAGGCTGCGGCCGGCCATGCCGCCCCCTCTGGGGGCTTGAGGTCCGGGGGGCTGGACTTGTCCTGGGGTTGCACCCCAGGCTGTTCAACGGTCGCCCCTTTCAGGGGCGAAATCCGAAACGGACTTCGGGGATGTCGTACTAGCGTCTCCGCCCCGCGGAGGGCCTCCGCTGCCCCGGCGGGGGCGACGGCGCAACGGGGAGGGGCGCTTCTCCCCTCGGAAGGGCTGCCTCTCCCCCTGACCGGGCCGCAACGCCCCCGTGAAGGGCCGCCACCGCCCTCGCTGGGGGCGCCCCGAATCCGCGAGGGGCGCAACGCCCCTCTCCGGGGCGATGAGCGCCCTCCTCAGGGCGGAGCCGACCACCGGAGTCTTCGATCCCGGTGTACCCTCTCCGCATGTCCCCCGCCGCGTTTTTCGTCTTGGCCATTCTACTCCCGGCCTCCCCCTACGACCTCCTGATCCGCGACGGCGCGGTCGTCGACGGCTCCGGCGCCCCCGCCCGCCGCGTTGACGTGGCGGTCCGGGACGGCAGGATCGCGAAGATCGGCGATCTCAAGGACGCTCCCGCGAAGCGGGTCATCGACGCCTCCGGCCTGGTCGTGGCTCCCGGCTTCATCGACGTCCACACCCACGCGGACGACCTGGCGAAGAAGGCGCGGGCGGAGAATTTCGTGCGGATGGGGGTGACCACGATCGTCGCTGGGAACTGCGGGTACTCGCCGGTGGAGATCGGCAAGGAGCTGGCGGAGATCCGGGCGGCGGGACCGTCGGTGAACTTCGCGACGCTGGTCGGTCAGGGCTCGATCCGCGAGACGGTGATGGGGACCGAACGCCGCGCTCCCACTCCGGTGGAGATGGAGAAGATGAAGGCGCTGGTCGCAAAAGCCATGGCGGACGGCGCCGTCGGGCTCTCCACCGGGCTTCAGTACGTGCCGGGGAGCTACTCCGAGGAAGGCGAGATCGTCGAGCTGGCCCGGGTGGCGTGCAAGGCCGGCGGGCTCTACGCGTCCCACATGCGCAACGAGGGGACGGAGATCGAAAAGGCCCTCTCCGAGACGATCGCGGTCGGCGAGAAGGCCGGCTGCCCGGTGCAGGTCTCCCATCTCAAGATCGACAGCCCGAGCCGATGGGGTGCCAGCACGAAGACCCTGGCCATGATCGACGAGGCCCGCTCCCGGGGGATCGACGTGGAGGCGGACCAGTACGTCTACACGGCCGCCGCGTCCAGCCTGTCGATCCGGTTTCCGGACTGGGCCCTGGAAGGCGGGCCGGAGGAGATCCGCAAGCGGCTGGACGATCCCGCCACCTGGGAGCGCATCCGCGCCGACATGCGCCTGATCCTGGCCGGCCGGGGATTCCAGGATCTCTCCTTCGCGGTGGTGGCGTCCTATCCTCCCGATCCCTCTCTACAGGGATTGTCGATGAAGCAGGTGGCGGAGAAGCTGCTCGGGGACGGATCGGCGGACGCGCAGTTCGAGGCCGCCCGTAGGATGCTGCGGGCCGGCGGCGCGGGCATGGTCTACCACCTGATGTCCGAGGACGACGTCGAGCGCATCCTCCGTCATCCCCACGTCGCTTTCGCTTCGGACGGCTCGGTCCCCGATCCGGAAGGCCGTCCGCATCCCCGGGCCGCCGGCAACAACGCCCGGGTGCTGGCCCGCTATGTCCGCGAGAAGAAGAGCCTCGGCCTCCAGGAGGCGATCCGCAAGATGACCTCGCTGCCGGCCGGCCACTTCAAGCTCGACGGGCGCGGCTTGGTCAAGGAAGGCTACGCGGCCGACCTGGTCCTGTTCGATCCGGCGGCGGTGCGGGACGAGGCCACCTTCGAGCAGCCGCGGGCGTTCGCCAGCGGGTTCCGCTATGTCCTGGTCAATGGAGTCCCGGTGATCGACGGCGGCGTTCCCACCGGCGCCGGCCCGGGTCAGGTCCTGAAGTCCAGCAGCTCGTATCCCAGCTCGCGGAACAACCGGTAGGTCAGGGGAAGGGGCAGGCCCACCACGTTGGTGTAGTTGCCGTGGACCTCCTCCACGAACAGGGCGCCGATCCCCTGGACGGCGTAGGAGCCGGCCTTGTCCATGGGCTCGCCTGTGTCCACGTACCAGGCGATCTCCGCGGGCGTGAGGGCGGCCATGCGCACGCGGGAGGTCTCGATCCCCAGGGTCCGGCGGTCACGGCCCGGCTCCTCCAGAGCCACGGCGGTGAGCACGACGTGCTCGCGGCCGGCGATGCGGCCCAGCATGCGGCAGGCGTCCTCCGCGTCGCGGGGCTTGCCCAGCAGCTCGCCGTCGATCACCACCACCGTGTCCGCGGCCAGCACCAGCTCGCCGGGATGGGCCAGCGCCGCCGCCTTCTCCTTCGCCAGCCGGAGCACGGTGTCGCGCGGGTCCTCCCCCGGCCGGGGAGTCTCGTCGATGTCCGTGGCCCGGATGGTGAAGCGCACGCCGAGGCCTCCCAGCAGCTCACGGCGCCGGGGGGAGGCCGAAGCGAGGATGAACGAGGGGAGCGCGCTCAGGGGTAGTAGCCCCGCAGGGTCTTGGCTTCGAGCCCGGGTTTGCCGACCTTCACCTCGACGCTGCGGTACTTGTCGGAGTCGCCGGAGCTCGACGACTGGTAAGCGAGGAGGTACTGCGAGCGCAGCTCCTTCTCGATGGCCTGGTAGACCCCGGGCAGGTCGCTGGCGCCGGTGATGAAGAAGAAGCGGCCGCCGGTGTCCTCGGCCAGCCGGGCGAGCTTGGTGCGGACGTCGGTGTCGCGGGAGGAGAGGTCGATCCCCACGGTGTAGATGGCGACACCGCTGCGCCGGGCGTACTCCAAGGCGTCGTTGAAGGTGTAGCGGCTCCCCTCGTCCTTGCCGTCGGAGAGCACGACGAGCGCCCGCTTGCCCTTGACGCCGCCGAAGTAGTAGAGGGCGTAGACCAGGCTGTCGTAGAGGGCGGTGTTGCCGTCCGCCTTGAGGCCGGAGAGGCCGCCGGCGAGCACCGGCTCCTGGTTGGTGAAACGCACCGCCAGGGTGGGCGTGTCGGCGAAGGTGATCACCGCCGCCCGGTCCTTGGGGGTGAGCACCTGCTGGAAGAAGCGCAGCGCGCCCTGCACGGCGGCGTCGAGCCGGTTGCCCTCGGCCATCGAGGAGGAGGCGTCGAGCAGGACGCCGGCGTAGACGGGCACGTCCCGCACCAGCTCGAAGCGGCGGATCTGCTGCGTCTGGCCGTCCTCGACCACCGTGAAGTCCCCCTGCTCCAGCCCCTCCACCGGCCGGCCCTTGCCGTCCACCACCGAGGTGTACAGCTCGACGAAGTCGACCTCGATGGAGCCGACGTTTTCCGGCGCGTTGACCAGCACCAGGTCCTCGGTGGAATTGCCGCCCTCCAGGTAGGCCACGGCGCGGACGTAGGTGACCTCCTTGCCCTGGGGAAGGAGGATGGGCTGGGTGAACGGCGGCTGGAAGAGCGTCGCCATCAGGTCGTCGTTCAGGAAGATCTCGACCCGCTCCAGCCGCTCGCCTTCCGGGACCTCGACCAGGGCCTGGGCGCGCAGGCTCGACTGGTACTTCCGGCCGGCCTGGGGCTCCACCAGCCGCACGGCGAAGCGGTGGGGGCCGACGTTGAGCTGGACCTCGTCCTCGGCGAGCTTGTCGCCGGACTCGGCCAGGGCCAGGGCGCGCAGGGTGTGGATGCGGGGCTGGTCGCCGAGGTTCAGCTCGACGCTGTACGGCGGCCGGCTCTTGGTGAGCACGGGGCGGCCGTTCAATTCGAACCGCACCCGGGCGACGCCGTCGCCGGTGGCGGTGGCCTCGACCCGCACCTTGCCGGTGATCAGGCCGGGGGGCGGCGGCAGGATGCGGATGGTCTGCTCGTCGGAGCCGATGGCGGCGTTGGCCTCGGCCAGGGCGGGCACGGCCGGCGCGGGCGCCGAGGCCACCGACGGGATCTCCAGGTCCCGCTGCTCGCGGAAGAAGCGCTTGCCTCCCAGGTCCTCCAGCTTCAGCACCAGGGTGTAGGCGCCCGGCCGCAGGTAGCGCTGGAAGACCACCGGGATCTTGTCCGAGGCGACCTCCCCCTCGGGCAGGTTGAACCGGTAGCGGAAGTGCTCGAACAGCTCCCCCTTGTAGAGGACCTCGCCGTCCACCAGGAAGCTGTAGGTCGCCGTGGAGCTGCCCTCGATCCGCTCCGTCTTGACCGCCTCCCGGGGCACGCTGACCATCCCCTGCATCACCGTGCGGCTGCCGTAGCGGCCGGGGTAGGTGACGTCGAGCTGGGCCGGGAAGGTGGCGGCGCCCGCGGGCAGGTCGGTCGAGTAGGTGGCGAAGCTGGAGAGCCACTCCTGGCCGGCCTTGGGCAGGAGCTGGACGTTCTGCTCGACCTTGCGCCAGTCGAGGGACTCGCCGATGCGCGCCGAGATGTCCTCGCCCCGGGGGCAGATCTCGGCGATGGCGCCGAGGGCGACGGCCGGGTCCGTGGCCCGGGCCTGCGTGTCGAGGGTGAAGAGGCGCTCGATGCCGTCGGCCGGGGACCAGAGGAAGAAAGGACCCTTGGGCGAGGCGCCGCGGAAGGTCAGGCTGAAGTCGCCGCGGACGCGGTCCGATCCCGGGTAGCTCCAGATCTCCAGGGGGAAGAGGATGTCGCAGCTCACCTTGAGGACTTCCGCCGGCTCGCCGTTGATGAGCATCATGCGGGCCTGGTCCCCGGTGAGGTCGCCGCCGAAGCGCTCGCGGGCCTTGCGCGCCCGGTCCTGCCAGCGCTGCTGAAGCTCGTTCAGCGCCGTCTGCGGGAAGGGGTCGCGCACCTCCCAGAAGCGGCGCATGAAGGCCTCGCGCTGGTAGTCCTTCTTGAGCGCCAGGAACACCTCCCGTTCCTCGGGGGTCATCAGGACCGCCACCTCTTCGAGCCAGGCCCGGTGGCGCTGGGAGAGGTCGGGAGAGGGTTCCTGGGGAGCGGCAGGGAGCGCAGCGGGCAGGAAGAGGGCGAGAAGGAGAGGGATCGTAAGGCGCGGTATCAACGACATCGAGGCGATCCTACCGGAAACCTGCGGGAATCGTTCCCCCTCTCCCGGGGAGGAAGGGGAGGGGGCGGGAGAGGGGGCCAGGGGGTGAGGGTCTCATGGGTAATACCCCCGCATCGTCTTCGCCTCCAGCCCGGACTTCGCCACCTTGAGGTCCACCGCGCGGAAGCCGTTGTCCGTGCGGTTGCTGTTGGACTGGTAGACGATGAGGTACTGGGAGCGCAGCTCCTCCTCGACGGCGGCGTAGATGCCGGCGAGCTCGTCCGCCTGGCGGGGGAAGAAGGCCCGGCCGCCGGTCTCCTCGGCGAAGCGGGCCAGCTTCTTCTTCTCCACCTCCTCGCCCAGGCCGATGACGTAGACGGTCACCCCGGACCGCCGGGCGAGCTCCAGGGCCTCGTCGTAGGTGAAGCGGCTCCCCTCGTCCTTGCCGTCCGAGAGCAGCAGCAGGGCCCGCCGGCCGCGGATGCCGTTGAAGTTGTAGAACGAGAAGACGAGGCTGTCGTAGAGCGAGGTGCCGCGCTCGGCCTTCAGGCCCGCCAGTCCCCCGGACAGCGCCTTGACGTCCTTGGTGAACCTCACGTTGAGGATCGGGTGGTCGTTGAAGGTGATGAGGGCGGCGCGGTCCTTGGGCTGGACCAGCTTCTGGAAGAACTGCAGGGCCGCCGCCTGGGTCTTCTCCAGGCTGGTCAGCATGGAGGCCGAGACGTCGATGGCCACGACGGCGTGCAGGGGCAGGTCGTCCACCCGCTCGAAGCGGGCGATCTTCTGCCGGGCGCCGTCCTCGGTCACCGTGAAGTCCTTCTCCGCCAGGCCGTCGGTCACCGGCCGGCCGCGGCGGTCCAGGACGGTGGTGTAGAGCTCCACCAGGTCCACTTCGAGGATATTGATGTCCTGGCCCTGGGCGTTGACGAACACCAGTTGCTCGGCCGAGGTGCCGTCGGTGAGATAGGCGACGGCCCGCACGTAGGCGAGCGGCTGGTCCTTCGGCAGGACCATGGGCTGGACCCAGGGCGGCTGGTAGAGGGTCGCCATGCGGGTGTCGTTGAGGTACATCTCGACCCGTTCCAACGCTTCGCCGTCGGGGATCTCCACCTCCGCCTCGGCGCGCAGGCTGGACGCGTAGACCTTGTCCTTCCGGGGCTCCACCAGCCGCACCCGGAAGCGGCGGGCCGGGGTGTTGAGCATCAGCTCGTCGCCGGCCAGGATGCCGCCGGCCGCGTCGTAGGCGGTGACGGCCAGGATGCGGGTGCGGGGGACGGTGCCGAGGTCCAGCTCGACGCTGAACGGCGGCGCCTTCTTGGTCAGCACGGGCTTGCCGTCGAGCTGGAAGGTGACGCTGGCGATGGGGCCGGTGGTCAGGGCGTCGAAGCGCTGCATGCCGGTCTGCAGCTCGCCGACCGGCGGGATGAGCTGGACCGTCACCTCGCCGCTGCGCAGGGCGGCGTTGGCCTCGGCCAGGACGCGGGCGGCCTCGGCGGCCTCCGGATCGGCGGCGGACGGCGGCGCCGCCGGGGCCACGGCCTCCACGGCGGGCACGGCGAGCGCCCGCTCCTCGCGGAAGAAGCGGCCGCCGTTGACGTCCTCCAGCTTGACGATCAGGGTGTACTCGCCCGGCCGGAGCTGCCGCTCGAAGGCCAGGGGGAGGGCCGCCGCGGTCTCGCCGCCGGCCGGCAGGTCGAACTTGTAGCGGAAGCTGTCGAGCAGCGCCCCCTCGCGGAGGACCTCGCCGGTGAGCAGGAGGTTGTAGGAGCGGGCCTCCCCCATGGCGGCCTGGACGGCGGCCTCGGCGCCTACCGTCAGCAGCCCCTGGACCACGGTGCGGCCCTGCCGCCGGCCGGGGAAGGCGATGTCCAGCTTCGCGGCCAGGGCGCCGGCCCCCGCGGGCAGGTCGGTCGAATAGGAGTTGAAGGCGGAGACCCACTCGCCGGCGGGCGGCTCCGGCGGATAGTTCATGCGGGCTTCCAGCAGCGGCCAGCGCAGCCCCTGCGAGGCCACCCAGGCGATGGCGGCCTTGATCTTCCGCGAGTGCTCGTATTCGCCGCAGTCGGGCAGCGGGCCCGCGTCCGCTTCGCCGCCGCTCTGCCGCTCGACCGTGTCTTTCGGACGGTCCGCCCCCTGGCCCGAGAGCGGGGTCCCGGGCCGCTGCTCGAACACGCCCTCGGCGGCCAGGGAGCCTTCGGCGGGGACCCAGATGCGGAACCGGCGCTCGCCCCACTTGCGGAAGAAGACCACCGCGAAGGGCTCCCGGACGCGGTCGCTGCGGCTGTAGAACCAGGCCTCCAGCGGCTGGTAGACCTGCGGGCAGTTGGACTCCAGCCGCTCGTCGGGCGGGCCGTTCAGCAGCAGGACGCGGGAGCGGCCGTCCTTGAGGTCGCCGAAGGTCTCGCGGGCCAGCCGGACGTTGCGCTCCCAGCCCTCGCGGAATTCGTTGCGGGCCGTCCGGGGGAGCGGGTCGCGCTGGTCCCAGAACCGCTGGATGAACGCGTCCCGCTGGTAGTCCTTGCCCAGGGCCAGGAAGGCCGCCCGCTCGCTCTCGGAGAGCAGGACGTCCACCTCTTCGATCCAGACCCGGTACTTCTCGGGCAGCCTGGCGACCGCCGCCTTCTCCTCCGGGCCGGGCCACCGGTCCTGGGGAGCGGCGGCGGCGGGGAGGCAGAGAAGCAGGAGGCCGAGAACCAGGGCCTTCCCCCTCTCCCGGGGAGCGGGGAGGGGGCGGGAGAGGGGGCCAGGGGGTGAGGGTCTCAAGGGTAATAACCCCGGATCGTCTTGGCTTCGAGGCCGGGCTTTCCGACCTTCAGCTCCACGGTCCGGAACGCCGTGCCCCCGGTGGTGTTGTTGGACTGGTAGGCGATCAGGTACTGCGAGCGCAGCTCCTGCTCGATCGCCGAGTAGATGCCCGCCAGCTCGTCCGCGCTCTTGATGAAGAAGGCGCGGCCGCCGGTCTCCTCGGAGAGGCGGGCGAGCTTCTTCTTCTCCACGTCGTCGCCCAGGCCGATGCTGTAGATGGTCACGCCGGCCCGGCGCGCGTAGTCCAGGGCGTCGTCCCAGGTGAAGCGGCTCCCCTCGTCCTTGCCGTCGGAGAGCAGGAGGATCGCCCGCTGCCCGCGGATGCCGCTGAAGTAGTAGAGCGAGAAGATGATGGAGTCGTAGAGCGACGTCCCGCGCTCCGCCTTGAGGCCCGCCAGGCCGCCGGCCAGGGTGGGCACGTCGTTGGTGAACTTCACCGCCAGGTTGGGGTGGTCGTTGAAGGTGATGAGCGCCGCCCGGTCGCGGGGCCGCAGCGTCCCCTGGAGGAACTGCAGGGCGGCCTGCCGCGCCTTGTCGAGGCTGACGTTCATGGAGGCGGAGACGTCCAGGGCCACGGCGGCGTGGATGGGCAGGTCGGTCACGGTCTCGAAGCGGGCCATCTCCTGCCGGGCGCCGTCCTCCAGGATGGTGAAGTCCTTGGCCTCCAGCCCGGAGACCGGCCGGTTCTCCCGGTCCAGCACCGAGGTGTAGAGCTCGACGAAGTCGACCTCCACCTCGGCCATGTTCTCCGGCGCGTTGACGAACACCAGGTGCTCGGTCGAGTTGCCGTCGGGCAGGTAGGCGACGGCGCGCACGTACAACAGCGAGTCTTCCTTGGGCAGCAGGATCGGCTGCTGGTAGGGCGGCTGGTAGACCGTGGCGACGCGGGTCTCGTTGAGGAAGAACTCCACCCGCTCGACCGCCTGGCCGTCGGGGGCCGTGGCCTCGGCGCGGGCGAGCAGGCTGCCGTCATAGCGCCGGCCCTTCTGCGGCTCCACCAGCCGCACCTGGAAGCGGTTGGGGGAGGCGTTGAGCAGCAGCTCGTCCGAGGCGACCTGCACGCCGGCCGGGTCGTAGGCGATGGCGCTCAGGGTGCGCGGCCGGGGGACCGCCCCGAGGTCCAGCTCGACGCTGAAGGGGGGCCGCTTCTTGGTCAGCAGCGGCTTGCCGTCCATGGCGAAGACGACCTTGTCGATGTTCTCGCCCGTGGTCAGCGTGTCGAAGCGCTCCATGCCGGTCTGGATCTCGCCCACCGGCCGCACGATCTTCAGCGTCGTCTCGCCGTTGGCGATGACGGCGTTGGCCTCCTGGAGGATGCGCAGGCTGACGCTGTTGGGATCGCTCATCGGGGCCACGTTGGCGACCCGCTCGGTGGCCGGCACCGAGATCTTCCGCTCCTCGCGGAAGATCTTGCCGGAGTTGATGTCCTCCAGCTTGAGGACCAGCATGTAGTCGCCCGGCCGCAGGAAGCGCTGGAAGACGATGGGCAGCGTCTCTCCGGGACCGGGCGGGAAGTCGAACTTGTAACGGAAGTTGTCGAACAGCTCGTCGTTCTGGAGCACCTCGCCGTTGAGCTGCAGGTTGTAGGTGCGGGCCTGTCCCAGGGTCGCCTGTCCGGCGTTGGCGGTCTGGACGGTGATGAGGCCCTGCATCACGGTGCGGTTCTGGTAGCGGCCGGGGAAGTCGAGATCGAGCTTCGCCGGCAGCGGCGCCGCCCCCTCGGGCATGTCGGTCGAGTAGGAGTGGAAGGAGGAGACCCACTCGCCGCTCCGCTCCTCCGGCTTCGCCATCATCCGCTGCTGGATCAGGCTGTATTGCAGGCCCTGGCGGAGCACCCAGTTGACGCCGACGGCGATCTTGTCGCCGTCGATGCAGCCGCTGGCGATGGCCTGCAGGCTCCTCTCGCCCGTGCTGCTGCCGGCGCCGTTCGCGAACAGCGAGTCCAGGCCTTCCGTGGACGACCAGATCCGGAAGTGGCCGGCGCCCCACTTGCGGTAGAAGACGACGATCAGCTCGCCGCGGATGCGGTCGCCGGTGGCGTAGAACCAGACCTCCGTCGGCCAGATGATGCTGTTGCACGACGAGGCGATCCGCACCGCCGGCGGGCCGTTGAGCAGCAGCACCCGGCCGCGTTCGTCCTCGATCGAGCCGAACTCCTGGATGGCGACCTGGTAGTTGGCCTCCCAGCGTTCCTTGAACTCGTTGCGGGCGGTGGAGCTGTAGGTGTCCCGGGACTCCCAGAACTTCTTGATGAAGGCGTCCCGCTGGTAGTCCTCCTTCAGGGCGAGGAAGGTGTCGAGCTCCGCCTCGGAGATCAGCAGCTCGACCATGTAGACCCAGCCCCGGTATTTCGCGGCGAGCGCCGCGATGGCTTCCTCCCGGGCCTTCTTCTCCGCCTTCCTCTCCGCCCGCGTCGGCTTCTTGTCCTGCTGTTGTTGCTCCGCGGGCTTCTCCGCGGGAGGATCGGCGTAGACGGCGGCGGTGGAGGAGAGGGCGGTGGCGAGAAGGAAGAGGGCCTTCAGACTTGAGCGCATTCATTCACCTTCTGAGCTAAACCGGGAATCTCCCGGGGGCCAGGAGAGATTCAACAAACATGCCGGCTAGAATACTCCGCGCCATGGCCGTCTACCTCGATCACAACGCCACCACGCCGCTCCATCCGCGGGCGCGGGAAGCCATGCTGCCCTGGCTGGGCGAGCGGCACGGCAACCCGTCGTCCATCCACGCCTTCGGGCAGGCCGCCCGCGAGGCGGTGGAAGAGGCGCGGGAGGCTGTGGCGGCGCTGATCGACGGCCGGCCGCCGGAGGTGGTCTTCACCGCCTCGGGCACCGAGGCCAACAACGCGGTGGTCTTCCATGCCCTGAAGGGCGGCGGCCACCTGGTGATCTCCGCCATCGAGCATCCGTCCATCCGCGAGGCCGCCGCGCGGCTCGAAAAGGAGGGAGTGGAGGTGACGCGGGTGTCCCCGGGCGTGGACGGCATCGTCCCCGCCGCCGAGGTCGTCCGCGCCCTGCGGCCGGACACCCGGCTGGTCTGCCTGATGCTCGCCAACAACGAGCTGGGCACTCTGCAGCCGGTGGCCGAGGTGGCGGCGGCGTGCCGCCAGCGCGGCGTCCTGATCCTCACCGACGCCGTGCAGGCCGTGGGCAAGATCCCGGTGGACGTCCACGCGCTGGGCGTCGACTACCTCGTGCTCGGCGCCCACAAATTCAACGGACCGCTGGGCGCCGCCGCCCTGTGGGTGCGCAAGGGGGTGGCGGTGACCGGCTACCTGGTGGGCGGCAGCCAGGAGCGCCGCCGCCGGGCCGGCACCGAGAACGTCCCGGCCATCGCGGGCCTGGGCGCGGCCGCGGCCGCCGCCCGCGAGGAGATGGCGGACCGGGTGGCGCATCTCGCCGCGCTGCGCGACCGTTTCGAGAACGAATTGCCGCGCCGCGTCCCCGGCGTCGTCTTCCACTGCCGGACCTCGCCGCGCCTGCCCAACACCTCCCACGTCGCCTTCCCCGGCGCCGAGGGGGAGTCGCTGCTGATCCGCCTCGACCTCGCCGGCTACGCGGTCTCCACCGGCGCGGCCTGCTCCTCGGGCATGGTGGAGCCCAGCAGGACCCTGCTGGCCGCCGGGATCTCCCGCGAGGAGGCCCTCGCCTCGCTGCGGGTGAGCTTCGGCATCACCAACACCCGGGAGGACGTGGACGGCTTCCTGGACGCCCTGGCGCGCGAGGTGGCCGAGCTGCGGCGCGTCAGCCCCGGCGCCCCCCGGGAGGCGGTGGCGTGAGCGCGCCCGGGCTGACCGCCGTCGCCATGAGCGGCGGCCTCGACTCCTCGGTGACCGCCTGGCTGCTGGCCCGCGAGGGGCGGCCCGTGGTGGGCCTCTCCATGCTCCTCTGGGACCACTCCGGCGCCGAGGCCCACGGCCGCTGCTGCGGCGCCCTCGACCTCGGGGACGCGAAGCGGGTCGCCCAGCAGGCCGGCATCCCCCACTACACCCTCAAGATGGACGAGGAGTTCCGCCAGAAGGTGGTCGATCCCTTCGTGGAGGACTACCTCGCCGGCCGCACCCCGAGCCCCTGCGTGCGGTGCAACACCTGGGTCAAGTTCGACCTGCTGCTGGAGCGCGCCCGCCGGCTGGGCGCGAGCCGGGTGGCGACCGGCCACTACGCCCGCATCCTGGAGGGGCCCGAGGGCTACGAGCTGCACACCGCGCTCGACGCCGACAAGGACCAGAGCTACTACCTCTTCGAGCTGACCCAGGAGCAGCTCGCCGCCTCGCTGTTCCCCCTGGGGGGCATGACCAAGCGCGAGGTGCGGGAGCTGGCCCGCGAGGCCGGGCTGGTGGTGGCCGGGAAGGGCGAGAGCATGGAGGTCTGCTTCGTCGCCGGCGGCGTGCGCGAGTTCGTGGAGGAGCAGGTGGCCGCGAACCCCGACCGCTTCGGGGACGTCTCTCTCGCGGCGCCCGCCGCGCTGGTGGACACCGCCGGCCGCGAGCTGGGCGCGGGCCAGCCCTACTACCGCTACACCGTGGGCCAGCGCCGCGGCCTGGGGCTGGCCGCGCCCAGCCCGCTCTACGTGCTGGCCGTGGAGCCGGAGCGCAATCGGGTGGTGGTGGGCGAGGAGGGCGGCCTGATGGCGCCCGGCCTGCGCGGCGAGCGCCTGCACTGGATCGGTCCCGCTCCCGAGGGGGACGTGGAGGCCACGGTGAAGATCCGCTCCCGCCATCCCGGCGCCGCGGCGCGCATCCGTCCCTTGAGCGGCGGCCTGGCCGCGGTGGAATTCGCCGAGCCCCAGCGCGGGATCACCCCTGGACAGGCGGCGGTCTTCTACCAGGGCACGCGGGTCCTGGGCGGCTGCTGGATCCAGGGCCGCCTCTAGTCGATTTCCCTAAAAATCGTGGAAAGATAAATCCATCCGTTAGTCAGGCCCGTATATATCTTCGTAAAGATCCACACATCCTGGTATCCACGACAAATCAAATCAAAAGTCACGATGGATAGGGCTTTTGTCCCTTTTCCTGGGATGACAAGCACCTAAATCCGAGGAGGATGTGCTGTTCCATTCGTTCCTCGGAGGGTCGGAGTAACCGTGGTCTCCCCGCCACGCTGAACACCGGCGGAGAGGACCGCGCGTGACCTGGATATGAAAGAGAAAGAGACGGCCCAGGACGGAATCTACGACGTCATCGGGATCGGCTTCGGCCCCGCGAACCTCGCGCTGGCCGTGGCCCTGGAAGAAGAGGCGGAGAACGGTGAGGACGTCCGCCGGCTGTTCCTGGAGTCCAAGGCGAGCCCCGTCTGGCACCCGGGGATGCTGATCGAGGACTCCCTGATCCAGATCTCGGTCCTCAAGGACCTGGCGACCATCCGCAATCCGCGCAGCCGGTACACGTTCCTGAACTATCTCCAGGCCAAGGGGCGCCTGTTCGAGTTCCTCAACCTGCGGGACCTCTTCCCCACCCGCATCGAGTTCAACGACTACCTGAGCTGGGTGGCCGGGGAGCTCGCGGACCGCGTCCGCTACGGCCAGGAGGTGCTGGCCCTGGAGCCGGTGCGGGAAGACGGCGAGGTGCGCCTGGTGCGGGTCCTCACCCGCGACGTGGCCACGGGCGAGCCGCGGGCGTTCCTGACCCGCAACATCGTCCTCGCCACCGGCGGCGTGCCCTGCCTGCCGGAGGGCGTCCGGCTCCAGCCCGGCGGCCGCGCCTTCCATTCCAACGACTCGATGCTGCGCCTCAAGCGCGACTTCCCCGACGCCCAGGCGCCCTACCGCTTCGTGGTGGTGGGCTCGGGCCAGAGCGCCGCCGAGCTCTTCCACTACCTGATGACGAAGTACCCGAACGCCGACGTCACGGCCACCGTCCGCCGCTTCGCCTACAAGCCGGTGGACGACAGCGACTTCACCAACGAGATCTTCTTCCCGCAGATGGTCGACTTCCTCTACGGGCTGCCGGAGGAGAAGCGCCGCATGCTGCTCGACGACTGCCGGGACGTCAACTACGCGGTGGTGGACCTGCCGCTGATCCGGCGGATCTACAAGTGCATGTACCAGGAGAAGGTCCTGGGCCGCGACCGCGTCCGCGTCCGCAACTTCATGATGCTGGAAGAGCTGATGGAGACCGGCGACGCGGTGATCGCCCGCTTCCGCGACCTGCTGCGCGACGAGACGGTGACGCTGGAGGCCGACGGTCTGATCGTGTGCACCGGCTACACCTGGCGCCGGCAGCACCCCCTGCTCGAAAACCTGGCGCCGTGGTTCGGGCGCGACGGCGCCGGCGGCTACCGGATCGAGCGGGACTACCGCGTGGCCACCGATCCGTCGTTCGCCGCCGGGGTCTACCTCCAGGGGTTCTCGGAGCAGACCCACGGCGCCAGCGAGACCGTGCTGTCGCTCCTGCCCATCCGGGCGGGAGACATCCTGAAGTCGCTCCTCAACGCCCAGTCGGCGGTGAGGAACTACGCGCTCTGACGCGGACGACCATCGAGGAGAGGCGAGGAATGCACATCCAGAAGCTGGATTCCGCGAAGCTGTTCGAGGCGTACGGAATCCAGGTCCAGATGCTGTACCCCTGGGAAGGGGTGGTGGAGCCGCCGTTCGGCGCCGCCTGGGCGGTGGTGCCGCCCGGGGGCAGCACCAAGCACCACGCGCACCAGGAGGGGGAGACCTTCTTCTTCGTCAAGGGGCGCGGCGTGATGCGGATCGGCGACGACTCCACCGAGGTCCAGACCGGGGACGTCGTCTTCCAGCGTCCGTTCCAGCAGCACACGCTGGAGAACACGGCGGACGAGGACCTGCTCTTCCTCACCGTCTGGTGGGAGGACCTGCGCCTGTGGGCCGGCCGGCGGGAGGAAGGCAAAGCGGAGCGCCCGGCGCGGACCATGGTCAGCGCCGCGCCCCCCACGCCCAACGGCGACCTGCACGTGGGGCACCTCTCGGGCCCCTACCTGGCCGGCGACATCCACGCCCGCTATCTGCGGCTGCGCGGAGTGGACGCCCGCTACATCTTCGGCACCGACGACAACCAGAGCTACACCAAGACCAACGGCGTCCGCCTGGGGCTGGGCCCGCAGGAGGCCGGCGACAAGCTGGCCGGCGAGATCAAGGCCACGCTGGAGGCGGCGGGCATCGAGCTGGCGGAGTTCGTCCGCCCCAACGCCTCGCCCCACCACGTGCGGATGACGCGGGAGTTCTTCCGCAAGCTGTACGACGACGGCCACCTGGAGGCCCGCGAGACCCTGTCGCCGTACTGCGAGACCTGCGAGCGCTACCTCTACGAGGCCTACATCCGCGGGCGCTGCCCCCACTGCGGCTCCCCCTCGGGCGGCAACCTCTGCGAGGACTGCGGCCGGCCCAACGACTGCGTCGACCTGCTGGACGCGGTCTGCACCCAGTGCGGCGAGCCGCCGGCGCGGCGGAGCTTCACCCGGCTCTTCTTCCCCCTCTCGCGCTGGGCGGACGAGCTCAGGGAGTTCCACCTCAAGGTCGGCATGAACCCCAGCCTGCGCTCCCTGTGCGAGCAGGTGATCGCGGCGGGGCTGCCCGACATGACGGTGACGCACGTGACCGACTGGGGCATCCCGGTCCCCGTCGAGGGCTTCGAGGACCAGCGCATCTTCGTCTGGTGCGAGATGGCCCCCCGCTACTTCTCCTACGCCCAGCACCTGGGGGACTGGGAAGCCTACTGGAAGTCGGACGACGCCGAGTTCGTGCACTGCTTCGGCTTCGACAACGGCTTCTACTACGCGGTCTTCCTGCCCGCCATGTGGATGGCCTACGACCGGAACCTGAAGCTGCCGGCGGCGTTCATCATGAACGAGTTCTACCGCCTGGACGGCCTCAAGTTCTCCACCAGCCGCCGCCACGCCATCTGGGGCCGCGAGCTGCTGGCCGACGTGCCGGCGGACGTCATGCGCTTCTACCTCTCCTGGACCGCCCCGGAGGTCGAGGGGACCAACTTCACCCTGGAGGACTTCCAGGAGACCTGCGACCGCGAGCTGGGAGCCTGGGAAGACTGGCTCTCCGGCCTGTGGCAGCGGGTGGGCCGGGACTTCGGCGGCAAGGTGCCGTCGACCGGCGACTGGACGGAGGAGCACCGCCGCTTCTTCAACCGCCTGGAGGAGCTGTCGGCCGAGGCGGCGGCGGCCTACGAGGCGCGCACCTTCTCGCCCCAGCGCGCGGCGCGGGTGCTCTGCGAGCTGGTGCGCGAGGCGCGCCGCTTCGGGCGCGCGCAGGAGAGCTGGCGCCGGGTGCCCGCCCGCGGCGAGGAGCGGCGCACCGCCGCCGCCCTGGAGCTGCTGGCGGCCAAGACGCTGGCCACGCTGGCGGCGCCCATCCTGCCCGAGCTCGCCGCCCGCCTGTGGCGGGACCTCGGATTCAAGACGGAGATCGGGGAGCACCGCTGGGAGGAACGTCCCTCCTGGGTGCCCTCCGGACAGATGCTGGAAAACCCGGACGCGCCGTATTTCCGGAGCGTCCGCGAATCGCTTGCGGCGAGGAAGCAACCAGCGGCCTAGGGCCGGCATGGGACCCGCGGAGGAACTATGGAGATGACGACCATGACCGAGAGCACCACCCAGAGCGACCCTTGTTGTGACAAGACGGACCAGACGTCCTGGGGCTTCCAGCTCGTCCTCGACTGCTTCGGCTGCGACGAGGAGACCTGCTGCGATCTGGACCGGGGATACGAGTTCCTCGACAAGATCTGCGTCTACCTGCACATGACGAAGCAGACCCAGCCCTACATCTTCAAGACCTGTGAGACCACCTTCCCCGGCAAGCCGGGCTACAGCGGCTGGGTGCCGATCATCGAGAGCGGCATCCAGATCCACACCTCGTCCAACAATCGCTTCATCAGCATCGACGTCTACTCCTGCAAGCCGTTCAACGAGGAGGACGTCACCGAGTTCGTGCGCAACTGGTTCAAGCCGCGGCTGATCGAGACCTGCTTCATCCACCGCGGCAAGGACATCATGGAGAAGCGGTTCCGGCGGGAAGAGGCGGCGTAGAGGTCAGAACGTCTCGGCCGCCGAGGCGTTCATCCGCTTCACCTTCCACCGGGCCCCGATCCCGAAGAAGGGCTCGGGGGGCAGTCGGGTCGGTTCCGGGCAGGAGAGCATGTCGTCCAGCAGCCCGGAGCTTTCGCCGGCCGCCAGGTCCGCCAGCAGGATGCCAGCCGTGGTGCCCATCGCCAGGCCGGCCCCTGTGTAGCCGGCCGACACAAACAGTCCTTCCGCGATTTCCCCGAAACTGTGGCCACGATTGGGGGAGCACCCCAGGATGCCGCTCCAGGTGTAGTCGAAGCCGACGTGGCGCAGGGCCGGGAAGCGGGCGTCGAAGGCGATCCGGTGGAGCTGCCGCGCCTCCAGGCGCAGGGCCTCCTCCACGGCCAGCCGGGGCTCGTAATGGGCCGAGTTGCGGATCAGGATGCGCTGGTCCCGCGTCCGGCGGACCGTCGAGCCCATGGGGTCCTCGGCCAGCAGGCCCCACTCGCGCTCGCCGCCCAGGATCTCCTGCTCCGCCGGCGTGAGCGGCCGGGTCAGGCTCCCGAAGGTGAACAGGGGGAAGACCCGCCGCCGCAGGAAGCCGAGGGCCGGGGTGCAGCCGTTGGCGGCCAGGAAGAGCCGGCCGGCTTCGACCGACCCGCCATCCGTCTCCAGCCGGAAGCGCTGCCCGCGGTCCCCCCGATCGATCGTGCGCACCGGCGAGTCCTCGTACAGGTCGACGGAGGGGGGCAGCGCGGCGGCCAGCCCCCGCGCCAGCGCCGCCGGCTGCACCAGCACGCTGCCCGGCAGCCGCAGGCCGGCCCGGTAGTGCTCCGTGCCGGTCACGCGGGCGAGACCGTCGCGGTCCAGCCATTCATAGGGCTCGCCCAGGCGGTCCAGCCAGGCGCGCAGGTTGGGCAGGGCGGCGGCGCCCTCCTCGCCGGCGGCGGCGTGGAGCCAGCCGGTCTCGTCCCAGCCGCAGTCGATGCCGTGGCGACGCACCGCCTCCCGCAACCGGTCGATGCCGAAGCGGCAGAGGCGCATGTAGCGGCGGCTGGCCGCGAAGTCCAGGCGGGCGATGAAGTGGGCGCGGTCCACCACGAAGCCCGAGCTGCGCCCCGAGGCCCCCTCGCCGGCACGGTGGGCGTCGAGGACGACGACCCGCCAGTCCGGCCGCAGCTCGGCCAGGCGGCGGGCGATGGCCAGCCCGGTGAAGCCCGCGCCGAGGATCGCGCAGTCCGCCCGCTCGTCCGCAACCAGCCGGCGGGACGGCGGCGGGGGCGGCAGGACCTCGATCCAGCCGCAGGCGCCGTCGTCCGCCGGGACGTGGCGCACCCGCCGGTGGCGGGATCTCGCCGGGAGCTCGTAGCGGAACATCAGCGGATGGGCCAGATCAGCGGAACCATCAGCAGGATGACCAGGATCACCAGCGCCGTCAGGGGCATGCCGGAGATCACGAAGTCCCGGAAGCGGTACTTGCCCGGCCCGTAGACGATGAGGCAGGACGGCTCGAAAGGGGTCACGAACGAGAGCGAGGCGGAGATGGTGACCAGCACGGCGAAGGTCCGCGGGTCGAGCCCCAGCCGGGTCGCCGTGCTCATCGCCACCGGCAGCACCACCAGGGCGGCGGCGGCGTTGGACATCGGCTGCGTCAGCAGCATGGTCAGCGCCACGAAGGCCAGCATCACCGCCAGCGTCCCCAGCGGCGAGACCCAGCTCACCACCAGACCGGCCACGTAGTCGGCGGCGCCCGTCTTCTGCATGGCGAGGCCGAACGCGGTCATGCCGGCGATCAGGATCAGCAGCCGCCAGTCGATCAGGTTGTAGGCCTCCTCCATGGTGATCAGCCGGGTGGCGATCACCCCCAGGGCGGCCAGCAGGAAGGCGACCGGCAGGGGGACCCAGCCCGCCGCCGCCGCCAGGATGCCGAGCGCGAAGATGCCCATGGCGTAGAGACCCTTGCGCCGGCGGGCCGGCTGGTGCTCCGTCTCCTGGAGGAACCAGAGGTCGGCGTTGTCGGCCAGGGTCTGGAACCGCTCCGGCCGCCCCTGGAGCAGCAGCACGTCGCCGGCGCGCAGCGGCAGCCCGCCGATGCGGGTGGCCAGGGCGTGGCCGCTGCGGTACATGGCGAGCACGGTCAGGCCGAAACGGCTGCGGAAGTCCAGCTCCTTGATCGTGCGGCCGATCAGGTTGGACTGCGGCATCAGCAGCGCCTCCACGATCTTCATGGTGCTGCTCTGGAGGTCGTCCGCCCGCAGCTTGACGTCCGGCCGGATGTCGATCCCGGCGGTGTCCTTGACCTGGAGCAGCGCCTCGCTGCCGGCCTGCACCAGCAGCAGATCCCCTTCCTCCAGCACCGTCCGTGCCTCGGCCTCCAGCCGCCGCCCGCCGCGCAGCACGGCCCGCACCTGCAGGCCCATCTGCGAGAGCTGCGTGTCGCGGATCTCACGGCCGGCCAGAGGAGAGCCGCCGGTGATCTCCACCTCGGAGAGGAACTCCCGGAGCTGGTAGCCCGTCCCCTCGCTCTCGCCGCTCCGCCGCGGCAGCAGCCGCCAGCCCAGCAGGGTCATGTAGAGGATGCCCAGCACCGACACCGCCGCGCCCACCGGCAGGAACTCGAACATCGAGAACGGCTCCAGGCCGGAGGAGCGGATGTAGCCGCTGGCCGCCACGTTGGTCGAGGTGCCGATCAGGGTGCAGGTGCCGCCCAGCATCGAGGCGTACGCCAGGGGGATCAGCACCTGGCTGGGGCTCACCCGGCTCTTCTTGCACACCCCCAGGACCGCCGGCATCAGCACGGCCGTGGTGGTGGTGTTGTTGGTGAACGACGAGACGAAGGTGGTGATCGGCATCACGCACATCAGCACCTTGGCCCGGCTCCCCCCGGCGATGCGGAAGATGGCGTCGCCCAGCTTGTCCATCACCCCGCCCTTCATCAGCGCCCCGGAGAGGATGAAGATCGACCCCAGGATGACGATGATCTCGTTGGAGAAGCCGGAGAACGCCTCCTCCACGCTCAGGATGCCCGAGAGCACCAGCGTCACCAGCAGCAGCAGGGTGGTGGCGTCCACCGGCAGCCATTCAAAAGCAAAAACGACGATCACGAGCACGAGCAGGAAGAGGACGAGGCCGATCGCGAACGTCATGGCCGCGCCATCCTACCGGTTTCCGCGGGCCGCTGGACATCTCGGCGGCCAGCCCTTAGTCTCCACCCGCCATGGAATTCGTGAAGCATCTGCTCGACTTCGTCCTCCACCTGGACAAGCACCTGAGCCCGATCATCCAGGAATACGGGGCCTGGACGTACCTGCTCCTCTTCGCCATCGTCTTCTGCGAGACCGGGCTGGTCGTCACCCCCTTCCTGCCGGGGGACTCCCTGCTCTTCGCGGCCGGCGCCTTCGCGGCCACCGGCTCCCTCTCCCTATGGGTGCTGGTCGGGAGCCTGATCGTGGCGGCGGTGGTGGGCGACACGGTCAACTACTGGATCGGCCACTTCTTCGGCCGCCGGCTGCTCAACGCCAAACGCTTCCGCGTCATCAAGCCCGAGCACCTGGCCTACACCCACGAGTTCTATGAAAAGTACGGCGGCAAGACGATCATCATCGCCCGCTTCGTGCCCATCGTCCGCACCTTCGCCCCCTTCGTGGCCGGCCTGGGCAGCATGAGCTACGGGCGGTTCATGAGCTACAACGTCATCGGCGGCGTGGCCTGGGTGGTGATCTGCACCGTAGCCGGCTACTGGTTCGGCAATCTGCCCTTCGTCCGGGAGAACTTCTCGCTGGTGGTGCTGATGATCATCTTCCTCTCCATCCTGCCGGCGGTGTGGGAGCTCTGGCGGGCCCGCTCCCGGGCCCGCGCCCGCCGGCGCGCCGACCGGGCCGCCGCCGCGGAGCTCGACTAGGGCCGTCCGAACCCTCACCCCGCCCCTCTCCCGACCCCTCCCTCCCTCACCGGGAGAGGGCGCCCCCACCCTCTCCTCAAGAAAAAAGCAGTCTCCCCTCCTCTCCCGGTGAGGGAGGGAGGGAGGGGTCGGGAGAGGAGGGGCCGGGGGTGGTGAGGGCCCGGGCTTGGCAAAGCCGGGAAGGTATGAGACCCTATACGTGCTCGCCCCGGCGGGCACTTAAGGAATGGCTCAGCTCCTGAGCCCCGAGCGGCGGCCTCGCCGGCAAGTCCCCGTTCCCTTCCCCTGATCGCCGGAAATGACCCATGGGCTCGCGCCTTTGCCGGAGGCTTGCGTGCCCGCAGAGGATGCGAAGATTTGAGCGATTTCTCTGGTTTCGGCCTTCACCCTGAGATCCTTCAGGGCGTCCAGGACCTGGGCTTCGAACAGCCCACCCCCATTCAAAGCGACGCCATCCCCCCGGCCCTGGAAGGCCGCGACGTGCTCGCCTGCGCCATGACGGGCAGCGGCAAGACCGCGGCGTTCCTGCTGCCGATCCTCCATCAACTGAAGGACAAGCCCCGCGGCATCACCCGCGCCCTCGTCCTCGCTCCCACCCGCGAGCTGGCGGCCCAGATCGTCGAGCACATGCAGGGGCTCGCCAAGCACACCGGGCTCAAGGGCGCCGCGGTCTTCGGCGGCGTCGCCATGGGACCCCAGGAAAAGGCGTTCCGCAAGGGCGTCGACGTCCTGGTGGCCACCCCGGGCCGGCTGCTGGACCACTTCCAGAACGACTACGCGAAGCTCGAAGGGCTCGAGATCCTCGTCCTCGACGAGGCCGACCGCATGCTCGACATGGGCTTCCTGCCGGACGTCCGGCGCGTGCTCCAGCACCTGCCGCCCGTGCGCCAGACCCTCTTCTTCTCGGCCACGATGCCGCCGCCCATCGTCGAGCTGGCGGGCGAGATGCTCAAGAACCCCGCCA
Organism: Thermoanaerobaculia bacterium; assembly: GCA_036376245.1. Lineage (GTDB taxonomy): Bacteria > Acidobacteriota > Thermoanaerobaculia > Multivoradales > UBA5704 > DATARR01. The sequence continues at coordinate 30,607 of DASVAS010000040.1, forward strand.
GCCTGAACATCGAGCGCAAGTCCGCGCCGGCGCATGGCATCACCCAGGCGGTCTATCCGGTTCAGGAGGAGCTCAAGCCCTACCTGCTGGTCGAGCTGCTGCGCCGGGGCGAGATCAAGAACGTCCTCGTCTTCACCCGCACCAAGCACCGCGCCAACCGGCTGGCCGACTTCCTCTCCCGCCACGGCGTCTCCTGCGACCGCATCCACGGCAACCGCAGCCAGACCCAGCGCACGGACGCCCTCACCCGCTTCAAGGCCGGGGACCTCCAGGTGCTGGTGGCGACCGACATCGCCGCCCGCGGCATCGACGTCGAGGCCCTCTCGCACGTCATCAACTTCGACGTCCCCAACATCCCCGAGGACTACATCCACCGGGTCGGCCGCACCGCCCGCGCCGAGATGGAGGGGGACGCCTTCACCTTCGTCTCGGACCAGGAGCAGGCCGAGCTGAGCGCCATCGAGCGGGCGGTGGGCCAGCGGCTGCCGCGCCGCACCCTGCAGGGCTTCGACTACACGGCCCAGCCCACCGAGCGCTTCGAGATCCCGATCCAGGAGCGCATCGCGGCCATCCGCGCCCGCCGGGCCGAGGAGCGCGCCCGCGCCAAGGCCAAGGCCGAGCGCAAGGCGCAGCTCCAGGCGGCGGAGAAGGCCAAGGCCGACGAGAAGGCCCGCCGCAAGGCCGAGCAGCGCGACGCCCAGCCGCAGCCCCAGCAACGCCATCAGCACCAGCAGCGGCAGCAACAGGGGCCGCGGCAGCACGGCGGCGGTCAGCCCAGAGGCGACCAGCAGCCGTCGCCGTCGCACCGGCAGCAGCGCAACCGTCCGGGCGGCGGCCGCCGCCGCGCCCCGGCGATCGAGCCGGTCAACCTGACCCCCGAGCCGCCCACCCACGAGACGGCCGAGCAGCGGGCCGCGCGGATCCAGGCGGCGTTCAACCCGGCGCGATTCAACAGGTTCCGGCGGTAGGCCCTCACTCCCCCTACCCCCTCTCTCCCAGCCTCCCCCCCAGGCCGCCGGGAGAGAGGGGGATTAAGAAGAAGTTAGCCTTTTCTTCTCTTGACTAACCTCTCCCTCCTCTCCCGGCGGTCGGGGGGGAGGCTGGGAGAGGAGGGCCGGGGTGGTGAGGGCTTCACGCCAGCTTCAGCTCCCGCAGCCGCCGCGCCAGCGCCTTCCTGGACACCTCCAGGTTGTCCACCATCGCGTTGACGTCCCCGCCGCAGACCTCCCAGCAGCGGATGATCTCCTCGGTCGACAGGTCGCCCGCCTTGCGGACGTGCGGCGAGTTTTCGATCAGCGCGTACAGCGAGGGACGGGAGATGCGGAGCTGCTCCGCCGTGGCCTGCAGGTCCCAGCGGTTGGCGCGCAGGGCGGCGAGCAGCTCCTCCTCGGAGACCTCCGACGGCTTGCGGCGGCTGGCCGGGGGCGGCGCGGGATGCGGCTGGACCTGGGGGAGCTGGGAGCTGGAGTCGCCGGCCCCCCGCTCCGCCCCCGATCCCGAGAGCAGACGCTCGACCGCCGCGCCCACCTCCATGCGAGGCAGGCCGCGGCTGCCGATGACGAGCTGGCGCACCACGTTGCGGAGCTGCCGCACGTTGCCCGGCCACTCGTAGCGGGTGAGACGGGCCAGCAGCCCCGGCGGCACCCACAGATCCGTGAGCAGCCGGTCGGACTCGCCGATGGCCTGCAGCTCCTGGCGCAGGAAGTGGAAGAACAGGCGGCCGACGTCCTCGCGGCGGTCGCGCAGCGGCGGCAGCCACACCTCGTAGCCCGAGAGGCGGTGCAGGAGCGGCGCCCGGAACTCCCCCGACTTCACCTTCGCCTCCAGGTCGGCGTCCGTGGCCGCGAGCACCCGCACGTCCACGCGGGTGGGCGCCTGGCTGCCGACCGGGAAGAGCTCTCCGGTCTCGAGCACGCGCAGCAGCATCACCTGCACCTCGGGCGGCGCCTCGCCGACCTCGTCGAGGAACAGCGTGCCGCCGTGGGCCTTGCGGAAGTACCCCTCCTGGCTCTGGACGGAGCCCGTGAACGCCCCCTTGACCGAGCCGAACAGCTCCGAGGCGACCAGCGTGGCGGGGATCGCCGCGAGGTTGACCGCCACGAACGGACTGGAGCGGCGCGGCCCCGCGTCGTGGACGGCCCGGGCCACCAGCTCCTTGCCGGTGCCGGTCTCGCCGCGCAGCAGCACCGGCACGTTCAGGTCCGCCACGCGCCGGATCTCCGCCCGCACCCGGGCCAGGCCCTCGCTCTCCCCCACCAGCCCGAACCGGCCCACCGGCTCGGCCGGCAGGCTCCGCCGCCGGTGCAGCAGCAGGACGATCCTGCCGGCCAGCTCCAGCGCCACGCCGCGCTCGATCTCGGCGGCGGAGATCTCCCGCGAATCCGTGACGACGACGCCGTCCTCCTCCACCCGGGTCCGGCTGCCTGCCAGAGAGAGGAGGATCCCGCCTCCGGGCGCGGGCGCGAACTTCACGGGCTGGCGGCTGATGTAGCGGTCGGCCAGGGGCTCGCCGGCGGCGTGGTCGGGGGCGCTGAAGTCCGGGGTGTAGCGGCCGACCAGGGCCTCGCGGCCGAGCGGAACCTCGTGCAGGGGGGCCCAGTCGCCCACCCGCCGCGCGTCGGGGTGGTAGAGGATGGTCAGCGCCGGGACCCCTTCTGACGACCGCGTCTCGGCCCCCCACGCGCGCGGATCGAAGGTCCCCGACAGCCCCGCCGTCGAGCCGTCGGTCTTGCTGGACTTCATTTCGAGCCGATTGTAACAGCGTCGGCCGGCGGGAGCCCGGATGCGGTATCCTCTCCGAGCCAAACCTACAGGAGCCATGAGAATGGTCGCGGAGAAGATCGAGGCGGCCCCGGCCGCGGAGCGCGAGCCGGAGGACAAGGGCAGGAATTTCGAGGTGCTGTGCGGCGTCGTGATCGCCCTGTTCGCGGCGATCCTGGCCATCGCCGACCTGGGCGCCGGCAAGTTCGGCGACGACGAGCTGATCGCCCACAACCAGAAGAACAACGCCTATCTCTGGTTCCAGTCCAAGGGCATCAAGGAGACCCTGGTCGAGGGCCAGCGGGACACCCTCCAGACCCTGGTCGACGCCGGCTCCATCCGGCCCGAGCAGCTCGCGGGCATCCAGGGGCTGATCGGCAAGCTGGACGCCAAGGCCCAGCGCTACGGCAAGGAGAAGACGGAGATCCTCCAGGGCTCCGCCGCCGTCGGACAGGCGAACTGGGTGCAGGACGTGGAGGGCGAGATGGGCAAGGTCGTCGGCGCCAAGGAGTGGGAGACCCAGGCCCTCGCCTTGGGCGGCGCGGGCGACACCTTCGACTTCGCGACCCTGTTCCTCCAGATCTGCCTCGTGCTCGGCGCCATCAGCCTGGTGGTCCAGGGAGCCGGCACCCGGAAGGCCTTCTTCCTGGGGATGATCGTCCTGGGGCTGGTGGGGAGCGTGTTCACGGTGCTGGCGTTCCAGCAGGCGTTCGCCATCGGGTGACCGACCTCCCCGTTCTCTACCGCGACGACACCCTCCTCGCGGTCGACAAGCCCTCCGGCCTCGCCGTCCACCGGGGGGCGGCGCGGGACCGGGTGGTGGCCCTCGGCATCGTCCGGGATCTCGTCGGACGCCAGGTCCACGCCGTGCACCGGCTGGACCGCGCCACCAGCGGCGCGCTGCTGTTCGCCCTCGATCCCGAGACGGCCCGCCTGATGTCCGCGAAGTTCGAGGCGGGCGAAGTGGAGAAGCGCTACCTGGCCCTGGTGCGCGGCATCCCACCGGAAGAGGGGGTGATCGACCATCCCATCCCGCGCGTGGAGGACGGCCCCCGGGTGCCCGCCGTCACCCAATATCGCCGCCTCGCCACCTTCGAGCACTACGCCCTGGTGGAGGCCCGGCCCCTCACCGGACGCCTGCACCAGATCCGCCGACACTTCAAGCACATCAGCCATCCGCTGATCGGCGACGTGCGCTACGGCAAGGGGGAGCACAACCGGCTGTTCCGCGAGCGGTTCGGCCTCAACCGGCTGGCCCTGCACGCCCTGGAGCTGGCGTTCGATCACCCCCGGACGGGTGAGCGGCTGCGGATCCTGGCGCCCGTGCCGGAGGATCTGGCGGGGCCCTTGCGGGCGATGGGGATGGACCCGGCCCCATGCTACCCTTCGCCCCCATGACGAGCCTCACCCCGCCGCCCGCCCCCACGACCCTGCAGGCTTTCCGCGCCGTGCCCCGCACCGGCGTGGTCTACGTCACCAAGGAGGCCACGGCCCGGGGATACCGGCCGGGCGGCTCCGAGTGGTCGAACCTGGGACAGGGTCAGCCGGAGACGGGATCGCTGCCGGGCGCGCCGCCGCGCGTGGAATCCATCGTCATCGATCCTTCGGACCACTACTACGCGCCCGTGGCGGGGATCTGGGAGCTGCGGGAGGCGGTGGCGTCGCTCTACAACCAGCTCTTCCGCAAGGGTATGCCGTCGCAGTACACGGCGGAGAACGTGGCCATCTCCGGCGGCGGCCGGGCGGCGCTCACCCGCGCCGTGGCCTCGCTCGACCACGTCAACCTCGGCCACTTCCTGCCGGACTACACCGCCTACGAAGAGCTGCTCGACATCTTCAAGCTGGTCACGCCCATTCCCATCCTCCTCCGCCGCGAGCAGGGCTACAGCTTCGGCGTCGAGGACCTGCGCCGCGAGGTGCTGGGCCGGGGGCTCTCGGCGCTGCTGCTCTCGAACCCCTGCAATCCCATGGGCAAGCTCATCTCGGGCGGCGAGCTGGCGGACTGGATCGCCGTCGGCCGGGACCTGGACTGCACCCTGATCCTCGACGAGTTCTATTCGCACTACGTCTGGAACTTCGGCGAAGGCGAGCCCGGCCCCATGGTCAGCGCCGCGCGCTACGTCGAGGACGTGGACACCGATCCGGTGGTGATCGTGGACGGCCTGACCAAGAACTGGCGCTATCCGGGCTGGCGGGTCACCTGGACGGTCGGTCCGAAGCGGGTGATCGAGGCGGTGGAGAGCGCCGGCTCGTTCCTCGACGGCGGCGGCTCGCGGCCGCAGCAGCGGGCGGCGGTGGACCTCATGCATCCGGACCTGGTGCTGGCCGAGACCAAGGCCATCCGCGAGACCTTCCTCCCCAAGCGGGAGCTGATGCTGCGGCGGGTCCACGAGATGGGGATGCGGATCTCCCCCGAGCCGGCCGGCACCTTCTACGCCTTCGTCTCGGTGCGCGACCTGCCCGAGCCGCTGGCGGACGGCCTCGCCTTCTTCCGCGCCGCCCTGGACCACAAGGTCATCTGCGTCCCCGGCCTCTTCTTCGACGTCAACCCCGGCCACCGCCGCTCCCAGCGCCTCTCCCGCTTCCACCAGCACGTGCGCCTCTCCTTCGGCCCCTCGATGGAGGAGGTCCGGCGCGGGCTGGACAACCTGGAGACGATGATCCGGGCGGCGCGGGGAGCGTGAGCCCCCGCCCGCCAGGGTGCTCGCCTACTGGTCGTTGTGAAGCTCGATGAACTCGTAGATGAAGTTCCCCGTACCCACCGCGTCGGAGAACTCATTGATCACCACGCCCTTGGCGCAGCCGGCGCCCGCGCCGCTTCCCGGATTGCCTGAAGAAGACGCGACGATCGTCCAGCTCGCGCTGACCGACGGGGAGTTGCACGGGTCCTTGCGCTGCACGCTGTTGCCGCCGCTCGTGGCCATGGCGATGGTCCTGCCGTCGATCCGGGTGCCGGCGGCGTTGTAGAGATCGTAGGTCTCGCTGCCGTTGATCACCGGCATGGTGTCGCCGGAATTCAGATAGAGCACGTTCGCCGGCAGCGGCGTGCCGCCGCGCCAGAACGCTTCGAAAGCGGCCTTGGAGGCGTTGCGGCCGACGATCAGATAGCCGCCGGCCGGGATGACCGTACCGGCCGGGATCGTGTAATTGTTGGTGGAATTGAGCTGCGAGAGTCTCCAGCCCGAGACGTCGACGCTGGCGCCGCCGCCGCCGCCAGGACCGTAGGTGATCCACATCGGAGCCGACCAGATGTCGTGGCCGTCGGACTGGACGGCGCGCACATAATAGTAATAAGTCCCGGAGGTCAGCGTCTCCGTGAGCGTGAGGCTCGACTGATTGGAGACGGTCCGGTAAGCCGCCGCGGGAACTCCGCCGCCGATCTGGCCGCGCCAGATCTCCAGCGTGGTCACGGCCTCGTTGCCGGGATCGTAGACGGCGGCCCGCAGCGTCGCCGAGCCGGCGGCGCTGAAGATGTCTCCCATGACGCGGCCGCCGTCCGAGGTGGCGAAGACGAGCTGGGCGTTCGAGTCCTCGGTGGCGAAGAAGTGCCGGGCCTTGTGGGCCTGGAGGAGAGCGGTCTTGGTGAGCGCCGGCGAGGCGCCGTTGGGCAGCAGGTAGACCGTGCGGTTGGGAATCCCCACTCCGAAATTGTTGCAATGCGCGTCGTGGTCGGCCACCGGGCCGAGATGGAAACCCTTGTTGAGGGCCTCGCGCCAGCGGGGCGTGTAATCCGTGGAAGCCACGTTGGCGTCGGCGCAGTTGGTCGCGGTGTTGAAGGCCAGCCCGCTGCGCACGGCGATGCCCTGGAGAGCCTGGTCGGCGTCGGAATTGAAGGCGTAGTTGTCGAACTCGCCGGTCGAGGGATGGCAGAGGATGCCGAGGGCGCCGGCCGGCGAGGGGTTCTCCACGGAGCGCCTGTACAGCGTCAGATAGCCGAACCGCTTCGGAGTGAAGACGTCGAAATAGCAGTTGGTGCCCGGGGTGCATTCGGCGCTGGGCCCGTTGCAGGTGCTGCAGGTTTCCCAACCGAGGAGCCGGGGCGTCTCCAGGAGCGTGACGTGCCCCTGGTCCGCGTTGGTGGTGACGCCCCACTCCATGCCATAGATCCCGATGAAGACGCCGTTGACGGTCGCGGCGTTGGCCGCGGCGAGGCCGGCGGCATAACGCTGGCGGACCTTGGCCTCGGTCACCGGCGCGTTGTTCGTGGCCACCGAGTCGTTGATCAGGTGGTTGTGCTCGTTGATCACCCAGAAATCGAGCCCGGCGGAATTGCGGGCGTAGTCATAGACGGCGGCGGGATCGAAGGTGCCGCTGCCGTAGGCGTTGCCGGACGAGCAGGCGCTCGTGGGATGGCCGCCGTCGGAATAATTCGAGTGGCTGTGGGTGGAGCCGTAGTAGAAGTTGTAGCCGAATCCCGCCTCGATGGGCGTGTTCTGCTGCGTCTGGCACGACCCCAGGGCCTTGCTCATGCGCAGGCGCGTGGCCGCGTCGGCGGTCATCCGATAATCGACGATCACGTCGAACGTGGAAGCGGCGGCCTCGTCCACGCCGGCCGCGCCGTCCAGGTCGCCATAGCCGAGGACGATCTTGTCCTGGAACAGCCGGTCGGGAGCGAAGCGGCCCAGGAAGGTGTACTGATACATTCCGGCGGGCACCAGGCGTCCCTTCTCGTCGCGGCCGTCCCAGAAGACCTCGGCCACAGCCTGGCCCGCCGCGTCGATGCGGACGCTCCCTTCGGCGGCGCTCACGAGCCGCAGCGCGCGGCCCACGGGTCCGCGGATCTCCAGACGCCAGAACGCCCGGCCGTAGTCCTGCGTGGCGGCGGCCCGCTGATACGAGAGGACGGAGTACAGGCGGACCTTGCCAAGCTCGTCCGGCAGGCGAGGCGAGAACTGATAGGCGTCCGAGCCCAGGAAGGCGATGAACCTGGCGTCGCACTCGTCATATTCGGCGGCAGCCGGAACAGCGGCGAGTCCGATCAGCAGGCCGACCATCAGAACCTTCCAGCCCCTGCAAGCTTCCTCGAGGAACTTCTGTCGCATGATACCCTCCGTGAGCAGTGCGCCCCCGGCATAGAAGCGCCTCTATAAAGAGAGGTACCGCAGAAGGGGAACCTGCGCTCGCCGGCGGCGCGAGTTGTTGCAACCTCCCGGGAAGTCGTCAACTCGTCCACGGACGGTGTCACGATGTCGGGAGAGATCGTCAACCCGTCTGTAGGCGGCGCCGCAACCTCCAGAGACATCGGCGTGCCGCCGCGGACGGCGCCGCGATGTCTGGAGAAGTCGTCAGCTCGTCCGCGGACGACGCCCCGACGTCCCGAGATATCGGCAGGTCTCCGTAGACGGCGAGGCAATATCTGGAGACACCGTCAGCCCGTCTGCGGACGGCGCCTCGACTTCCAGAGAAATCGCCGTGTCTCCGTAGACGGCGCGGCGATGTCCGGAGAAATCGTCGGAACGTCTGCGGACGACGCCCTGACTTCCCGAGACATCGGCACGTCTCTGCGGACGGCGTGGCGATGTCCGGAGAAGTCGGCAGCTCGTCTACGGACGGCGTCACGATGTCTGGAGAAGTCGGCCTGTCTCCGCAGAAGTCGCGACACTTTCCGCAGACGTCACAACAACTTCCCGTGAAGTTGCAACACCGTCTCCCCATGCGTTGCAATGTCCCGGGAAGTTGCCACAGGCCGAGCGACTCGATCCCCAAGCTTCGGCGCACCATGAAAAGCGGGAGGACTCACCCTCCTAGAAGGGAGACCCAAATGAAAGCTTGCCTGCGTCTCGCCCTGGCCGTCTTGATCCTGGCCGGTCTGGTCATGGTGCCCACTTCCGCGAATGGCCAGATCCAGATCGGCGGCGGCGGTGGCTCGTTCGATCTGCAATGCGCGCAGTTCTGCATGGTGGCCCTCTGCGCCCAACCCCAGACCTGTGGGCCCTTCATCAACGAAAACGGCCAGCGGGACTGTGGCTGTCACGATTCCTTCGGCGGCGTGGTCTAACCGCGGACGGTACGAGGATCCGGCCCGGTCCGGGGGCGGCCCGCCTACCCCGGACCAACTCCCGCGCCGGATTGACCCTGCTCGGGGACGATGGTATCTAAGGTCCGGTGAGACGAGTCGTCCTTTACGGGTTGGCGGGTGGCGTGCTCATCGCGCTGCTCAAAATCATCGAATACAAGCACTTCGTCCGCGCCTATCCCACCGAGATCTACGGCGGCCTGGTGGCGGTGATCTTCTCCGCCCTGGGCCTCTACTTCGGGTTGCGGTGGGCGCGGGCCAAAGAGGTGGTCGTGGTCAAGGAGGTGCGCGTGCCGGAGGGCGCGCCCTTCGCGCTCGACGCCGGGAAGCTCAAGGAGCTCGGCATCACCCAGCGCGAGCATGAGATCCTCGGGCTCATCGCGGAGGGATTGAGCAACCGGGAGATCGGCGAGCGGCTCTTCGTCTCGGAGAACACGGTCAAGACCCACTCCTCCCGCCTGTTCGACAAGCTGGGAGTCAACCGCCGGGTCCAGGCCGTTCTGAAGGGACGGGAGCTCGGCCTGATCCCCTAGCGGGGGTCGCCCAGGGGGTCAACGAAAGTATGATTCCCGGGTTCCAGCCCTGAAATCACCCGAAAGTAGGACGACGGAGCCACGCCGCGAGCTTAGTCTGCGGGGCAAACATAGGAGGAAACGGCAATGCGAAACATCGTGCTCCGCTTCGGCTTCATGGCAGGCGTCCCGCTGGTGACGCTGATGGCGATCATGGTGCCTCTGTGCATGAAGGGAACCATGGACTTCGACAACAGCGAGATCGTCGGCTACAGCGCCATGGTTCTTTCTTTCCTGCTGGTCTTCTTCGGCGTCCGGTCGTACCGCGACACCGTCGCCGGGGGCGCGATCAGCTTCGGCAAGGCCCTCGGGGTCGGCCTGCTCATCACCCTGGTGGCCTGCGCGATCTACGTGATCGCCTGGCAGATCATCTACTTCAACTTCCTCCCCGACTTCCTCGATAAGTACAGCGCGCACGTCCTGGAGCGGATGCGCGAGGACGGCGAGAGCCTGGCGGCCATCGAGAAGACGACGGAGCAGATGGCCACCATGGCGAAGCTCTACCAGAACCCGCTCTTCAACGCCGCCATCACCTTCATGGAGGTGTTCCCGGTCGGGCTGATCCTGTCGCTGGTCTCCGCCGCGATCCTGCGTCGGAAGCCCCCTCAGGAAGCCCCGGCGGAGGCCGTGCCGGCCTGACGCCCAGCCATGACCGCCAGACCTCTCCCGGACTTTCTGGAAGCCGCCCTCGCCGCCTGCCGGGCCGCGGGGGCGATCCATCGCGAGCATTTCCGCTCCGCCACGCTCCAGGTGGAGACCAAGCAGGACTCTTCGCCGGTCACCGTGGCGGACCGGGCTTCGGAGGAGGCGATCCGGGAGACGCTCCACCGGGCTACGCCCGAGCTCGGGCTGCTCGGCGAGGAATTCGGCCAGGAGGGGAGCGAGCGCGACCGGTGGATCATCGATCCCATCGACGCCACCCGGAACTTTGTGGCCGGGTTGCCGTTCTTCGCCACCCTGATCGGACTGGAGTTGGACGGCGAGATGGTCCTCGGCGTGGTCCATGCCCCGGTCCTCGGGCCGGAGACGCGGGGCGAAACCTGGTGGGGAGCGCGGGGGCACGGCGCCTGGGCGGGCGTCGGCGCCACGCTGGAGACCTGCCGGCAGCGGCGGCTCCAGGTGACCGGGACGTCCGAGCTCGAGAAGGCCTTCATCCTCCATGGCGGGCTGAAGATCTTCCAGCGCAACGGTCTCTGGCCCGCCTTCTCGGACCTCGTGGCCCGCGCCCAGCGCACCCGAGGATTCGGCGACTGGTGGGGGCACATGCTGGTGGCGGAGGGGCGGTGCGACGCCATGGTCGAGGGCGAGGTGGCCCTGCACGACATCGCGGCGATCAAGCCGATCGTGGAGGAGGCGGGGGGCGTGATGGTCACCCGCGGGGACGCCCCGCTGGTCACGGAATACGGGTCGGCGATGTTCTCGTCCAACCGGAACGTGGCGGAAGAGCTGCGGCGGGTACTGGAGTTCTGAACCAAAGCTCAAGAAAGATTTATAAGGACCTGCCGAATATAGGTTCTAAAGGAGCGGCTGAGATAGAGTGTACTTCGATCGAACAAATCGTCGATAGCTCGATCGAGATCCTTCCGTCCGATCTTCCCGGTTTGGTAGGCGCGGACAAGGATCCCCACTGATCCCACGACTTCAGCTCCGTGGCTTTCCAGGAGCCGGCGCAGGGCGAGGTCGTCCGTCAATCCGAGCGCCTTGAATCCGCTGCTTCGGACGAGCACGAAGACCTGCGCGTCGGCGGGCTGGATCTGAGGAGCGACCGTCCGGAGGATCTCGCCCCATTCAGAGTCCTCGACCGGCGAAGTTCTGAAATCGACTCCCGCGGCTTTCAGGGTCGCTTCCCCGCATCCGTAGGCGTCCAATTCGTCCATGACCAGATCGGGCAGGATCAGAGGCGCGACGACGGAGAGCGTCGCCAGTCGGGAGATTTCTTGGAGATGGAGGACGGGGCCAGTGTCCGAGACGGTCTCAGGCACCCTTCAGGCCCCATTCGATGTCACGCCGTAATGCGTCCCGCTGGTACTCGATGCTGGCGAGGCGCTCCGGCCCCAACTCCTTCAGCACGGTCTCTCGGGATACCCTGCCCGTGAGGTAGGCTTCGGTCAGCGCCTCCTCGTATAGAGTCTCGATCCCCGTACGTAGGGCCTGCGCGAGCACCGCCGCCTCGTCCTCTCCCCTCTGGGTGACCAGGAAGTCAAGATGGTCTGTCAGCGCCTTGTCTCGCATCATGCTGGTCAGTCTACCATCGGCTCCATTAGAATCCGCCCCTTCGTATCTTCCGGGGAGCATCATGCCTGTCTTCACGCATCTCGAATTCCATCGCACCGGAATCGGCCTCGTGCCGGAGGGTCCGGGTCAGAAGGACACCGCCATCTACGTCGCCCAGGTGCCGGGGAGCGGCAAGCCGCTGCGCTCGTGCACCTGTCCCCAGAGCAAGAAGAAGACGTGCGACCACCTGCTCGACCTCTCGCGGGCCGTCGCCGAGATCGAGAAGGCCTTCCTGGCGCGGAGCTGGGAGGAGACCTTCGCCGCCTCCGTCTGGCACCGCCTGGCGCGGCTGCTGTTCGAGGGCAATCCGCAGTCCTCGGCCAAGGTCCGGGTGCTGCGCATCCCGCGCGACCCCGCGCCGGTGATCCGCGTCACCTCGCCGTCCGGGGACGAGTTGGCGGAATACCTCGACGCCTCGCCGGCCCGGGTGCGATTCCTGGAGCGGACGGGCAAGGCCGCGCCGGACGTCGAAGGGATCTTCGACCGCGCCGGCCTGCTGGAGCGCCTCGCCCTGTTCCAGTCCACCGAGCAAGAGCGCGCCTTCCACAAGGCCGGCATGAAGACCCAGCGCCAGAGCTGGGAGGAGAGCTTCTGGCACCGGCTGGCCTATCACTGCGTCCGCGAGTTCGAAGGGGACGGCGGGCGCGGCACCTTCCATCCCGCCATCGACGAGGCGACCGGCCGCTTCACCTTCACCTTCCGGCAACCCGGCGGCGATCCGGTCGTCCAGTTTGCCGTCGCCCGCGACCGCGTACGGGCGGCCTTGCAGCTCCTCGCCGAGGAGTACCCCGAGCAGGAGGACCTGGCCGTCAAGCCGATCCCCCTGAAGTCGATCTTCCGGGTGACTCAGGAGACCGAGCTGGACCTGGAGGTGCGGCCGGTCATCCGCGCCCTGCAGGCGAACGGCGAAGAAAAGTTCTTCGAGCGCCGCGACTTCGAGAAGTACCGCTATGGAAACCTGATCTACATCAAGCCGCTGGGCGTGCTGGCCGAGCTGGAGCGCGAAGGCAAGGAGCGCAAGTTCCGCGCCCCGGTGAGCATGAAGCTGAAGCGCAGCCAGATCGCCAGCTTCCTCCACGAGCACAGCGAGGCCCTCGGCGAGGGCTTGCTGGTGCTCGACGAGCCGCTGCGCGACCGCCGGATCTTCCGTGAGCCCGACCGCCTGGAGATCGCCGCCCTGGACCTCGACACGGCGCTGGAGCGGAGCTGGTACTGGCTGGCCGTCGAGTACGGCTTCGGCGGCGAGTCGGTCTCGCTGGCGCGGATCCTGGAAGCGCGGCGCGAGGGGCTCCCCTACCTGGAGACCGCCAACGGCTGGATCGATCTGAACGCTCCGGTCTTCCGCGCCCTGGACGGCCTGCTGGAACGGCTGGACGGCGAGCGCCTGCGGCTGTCGTCGAGCGACGTCCTGCGCCTGCGGGCGGAGACCGGCAAGCCGGTGCAGGTGGCGAACGCGTCCGAGATCCTGGAGCGTCTCCTGGACCTCCGGCCGGCCGAGCCGGTCGCGGAGGTCCGGGGGATCGCGACGCCGTTGCGGGCCTATCAGAGGATCGGCGTGGACTGGCTCACCTTCCTCTGGGAAAACCGCCTCTCGGGGCTCCTCTGCGACGACATGGGCCTGGGCAAGACGCTCCAGACCATCACGCTGATGGCCTCGCTGCTGGAGCGCGGGGCGGCGCGCGAGCCGTTCCTGGTGGCCTGTCCCACGAGCGTGCTGAGCCACTGGCGCAACCAGATCCAGCGCCACGCGCCGGACGCGCTGCGGCCGGTGGTCCACCACGGCGTGGGCCGGCGGTTGCCCGGCAAGCTCGAAGCGGGGGACGTCCTCCTCACCTCCTACGGCGTGCTGCGCCGCGACGCCGAGGAGCTGAGCGCGCTGCCCTTCTCCCTGGCGGTGTTCGACGAGGTGCAGCACCTCAAGAACCGCGGCACGCAGGCCCATCAGGCGGCGGACCACCTCGTGGCGGACGTCAAGCTGGGCCTCACCGGCACGCCGGTCGAGAACTCCCTGGGAGATCTGAAGTCCCTCTTCGACCTCGTCCTCCCCGGCTACCTGGGGACCGACGCCGCCTTCGACGAGCGCTACACCCGTCCCATGGAGGAGGGAGAGATGGAGGCGGACGCGCTCGCCAGTCTGCGCCGGGTGATCTCGCCGTTCATCCTCCGGCGCCTGAAGTCGACCGTGCTGGACGAGCTGCCGGAGAAGATCGAGGACCTGCGCACCTGCCAGCTCTCGGAGGACCAGGTGCGGCTCTACCGCGAGGCGGTGGCGGGCCAGGGCGCGGAGCTGGCGCGGCAGATCGAATCGGCGGCGGAGGGTCCTCTCCCCTACATCCACGTCTTCGCCCTGCTGACCCGGCTGAAGCGGATCTGCGACCATCCCGCTCTGGTGATCAAAGGGGCGGACGAGCTGGCCTCGGGCAAATGGGACCTCTACCGGGAGCTTCTGGAGGAGTCTCTGGACAGCGGCCAGAAGGTGGTCGTCTTCACCGAGTTCCTGGGGATGGTCGACCTGATGGAGCGCCACCTCGCGGGCCTGGGCGTAGGCTGGACGCGCCTGACCGGGAACAGCGTCAACCGCGGCGGGCTCGTGGACCGCTTCAACCACGATCCGGACTGCCGCGTCTTCCTGAGCACCCTGAAGACCGGCGGCGCCGGGATCGACCTGGTGGCCGGCTCGGTGGTGATCCACTACGATCGCTGGTGGAACGCGGCGCGCGAGGACCAGGCCACGGACCGCGTCCACCGCATCGGCCAGAAGCGGGCCGTCCAGGTCTTCAAGCTGGTGACCGAGGGGACCCTGGAAGAGAAGATCGCGGCGATCATCGAGAGGAAGCGCCGCATCGCCGCCAGCGTCGTCCAGGAGGACGATCCGCACCTGGCGAAGATCTTTACGCGGGACGAGCTGCTGGAGATGTTGCGGGGGTGAAAAATGCCTAAAGCCAAACGTTACTGGCTCATGAAGTGCGAGCCCGAGGCGTACACGATCGACGACCTGGAGCGGGACGGCGCGACCACCTGGGAGGGCGTCCGCAACTTCCAGGCGCGCAACTACATGCGCGACGACATGAAGGTGGGGGACGGCGTGCTCTTCTACGCGTCCAACGCCGAGCCGTCAGGAGTGACCGGCGTCGCGGAGATCTCCCGCGAGGGATATCCCGACCCGTATTCCTTCCAGGAAGGGCACAAGTATCACGATCCGAAAAGCGATCCGGAAAACCCCACGTGGTACATGGTGGACATCCGCTTCGTCGAGAAGTTCCCCGACATCATTCCCCTGGCGGTCCTCAAGGAGACGCGGGGGCTGGGGGACATGATGGTGACGCAGAAGGGCTCGCGCCTCTCCGTGCAGCCGGTCACGAAGAAGGAGTTCGACATCGTGCTGAAGCTCGGCCGGAAAGGCGGTTGGACGTCATGAGGGAGCACGACGGCTACTGGGCGGACGACGTCGAGATCCAGTGTCCTTATTGCGGCGAGCGGATCGAGATGTCCTTCGAGCCAGACGTCTACGGCACCCTGGTGCAGGATTGCGAGGTCTGCTGCAATCCCATCCAGGTCATCGTGACCCGCGACCGCGACGGCGACGTGGACGTGCGGGTGGAACGGGCTCAGTAGGAAGGAGGGCGCAGGGACGGGATCGGACCCGCCCCTGCGGGAGGTGGGAGGGAGGCCGGAGAGAAACCCCGGCGGAAGGGTCAGGCCGTCCCGAGCGCCTCTTCGAGACGCTCGCGGCAGCCGCGGCTGAGAGGGAGACGCTTGCCGCCGCGCAAGACCACGACGAAGTCGCCGTGGGGGCTTGGCACCAGCTCGCGGACCTTCTCCAGATTCACGATCGCCGAACGGTGGATGCGCAGGAACCGCTCGCGCGGCAGCTTCGACTCCACGCCCGACATCGTTTCGCGAAGGAGATGAGACTCCCCGTTCGCGTTGAGGCGAACGTAGTTGCCCGCCGCCTCGATCCATTCGATCTCCTCGGGCGCCAGGAACAGGACGTGCCCGTTGTTGCGCACGGCCAGGCGGCGGAAAGGAGCTTCGGGCTCCGCCGGGCCCGTCAGAGCCGCGAGTTGCCGTTGCAGCGAGGAGGCGGCGGCCAGCAACTCGGCCAGCCGCCGCTCCCGGAACTCGTCGTCGATGTTCAAGCTTCTCCAGCTCATGAGATCGTCCTCGTTCCTTACCGGAAGCTGATCCGCGCGCCGAGGCGGTAGACGCGGGGGCTCAGGACCTCCAGCACGTGGTCGGAGTTGTCCAGGCCCAGCACGCCCTGCCGCTGCAGCACGTAGGACTCGTTGAGAGTGTTGAACACGTCGAGACCCACCGTGAGGCCGAAATCGCTGAAGGCGAATTCCTTCTCGGCCCGCAGGTCGAGCACATGGATGTCGTCGTAGCGGAAGGCGCTCGCGTCGGCATCGACGGGGATGGAGACGCCCGCGCCCGGCACGTCGGTGATCGTCGCGCGGGTGATGCGGGCGACGTAAGGGAGCGGATACCCCTCGCGGCCGTTCAGGTTGGCGGCGACGTTGAAGCCCCACGGGCGGTCGTTCGCGATCTGATACATGCCGGTCAGGCTGTAGGACCAGCCGCTGCTGATGAACACCTGGGCCTTGGGGCCCGAGCCGTTGCCGGAGTTCTGGAGGACGTCGGAGCCGTCCACGATCCCCCCGCCGACGACGTTGGTGGGATCCTCGTTCTCGCTGTCGGGCACCTGCCATGTCCAGTCCTGCCAGGAGACGTTGCCGCGCATCATCCAGCGGTTGGCGAGGCGCTTGTTGAACACCAGCGACGCGCCCTTGAACTCCTGCTCGCGGTCGCCGTTCTCCAGGTAGAAGCCGTCGCGGGTGGTGAGGCCCGGCCGCAGCTCCCAGTAGCGGAGGGTGTACTGCCGGCCGTCGGGCGCGGTGACGGTGACGGGATCGGCCTCGACGTAGTCGTCCCGGCGGTGCGGGCGGCCGACCTGGTCGAGCGAGCCTTCGCCGTCGAACACCAGCAGCTCCGGTTCCAGGATGCCGGTGTACTTGCGGTAGTTGAGGTTGAGACCGACCACGAAGTCAGGCCGCAGGGAGTGCTCGACGCCGAGCAGCACCTCGTCGGTGATGGGAGCCTCGAGGTCGGGATCGAGGGCGAAGGACTGGATGGTGCCCCCGGTCTCCGGGTTGACGTTGCCGGTGTAGCCGAGGAAGGGGCCGATCTCGCCCGGCTCGATGCTCGGACCGCCGGCGTTGTAGGAGAGGAACACACCGTAGCCGACGCCGCCGAGAGGGTTGAGCCAGCCGGCGACGCCGGTGCCGAGCTGGTCCGCGAACCGCGAGTAGCTGGCCCGCAGCAGGGTCTTCCGCTCCGCACCCAGCGCGTAGGTCAGGCCCAGGCGGGGAGTGATCGATTCCCAGGAGAAGCCGATGTCGCCGCCCGCGTAATCCACCTCGGGCAGGATCTCGGGGAGGATCGGGTTGGCCGCCGAACGGGAGGCCAGGTTCTGGCCGCCCTGCCGGTCGTAGCGCAAGCCGAGGTTGGCGGTGAAGTTGCCCTTCGCGAAGGTGTCCTGCGCGTAGGCGTTGGTGTACTCCGTCTCGATCCTGGGCGTGGCGTCCCGGGCGAGGAAGAGCAGATACAGGTCGTTCGCCGGGTCGTTGTCCTGCGGCACGGTGAGCTCGACGCCGCCGCCCGGCCAGTGGAACAGGGACGACTGCTCGACCGACCGGTAGCCGGCCCCGAACTTCAGCTCGTGGGAGAGGGCGCCGGTGTTGAAGAAGGTCGCGGCGTCGGCCTTGAGCTGCTCCTGGGGACGGTCGACCTGGTTGAGCAGGAAGCTGTTGTGCCACTTCAGCTCACGGTCGTTGAACGGCAGGGCGTCGCCGCCCTGGGGCACGAGTTGGAAGCCGCCGTTGACGACCGAGTACATGCCGCTGACGAAGAAGCTGCTGCCGATGAGCTGGGTGTCCTCGATCTTCCAGGTCGTCGGGTTGTCGCCGAAGCCGGACTGGTTCCAGGTGGTCTCCTGGGGACGCAGCGGGCCCGCGTTGCGGCCGGTCTTGATCTTGTCGCTGTGGAACGCGAAGGCCGTGGCCGAGTTGCTCGGCGTGAGCTGGGCGTTGAGCTTGACGTTCCAGTTCTCCAGGACGGTGTCGTCGCTGAAGTCGTCGATGGTCAGCAGTTGGATGTCCTGGTCGGAGTAGGCGCCCCAGACCCAGAGGCGGTCCCTGACGATAGGGCCGCCGAGCTCGGCGCCCCAGTCGGTGTTCTGGACGATCCGGTTGCCCTGCGCGAATTCCTCCTGGGCGTTGCCGTTGTTCCACTCGCCGGCCTGGCCGAGGTCGCCGCGGTCAAACGAGAGGTCGGCCTGGCTGCTGTCGTCCATCCTGTAGTAGCGCGCGGAGCCCCGCCACTCGTTGCCGCCGCGCTTGGTGACCATGTTGAGCACGACGCCGCCGGTGGCGACCGAGGCGTCGCTGCCGCCGGTGGTCACCTGCATCTCCTCGAAAGCGTCGAAGTCGTAGTAGGCCGGCGAGCCGCCGAGGGCGGACATGTCGGTGATCACCACGCCGTCGAGCGACCAGGCGGCCTGGGCGCCGCTGGAGCCGGGGCCGACGTACTGCGACTGCTGGCCGCTCTCGTTGCCGCCGACGTTGACGCGGTCGGTCAGCACGCCCGGTGCGGTCTGCAGCACGGCCCAGGGATCGCGGGCGGTGGGGATCCTCTCCAGGTCGGAGAGCGTGACGGTCTGGGTCTGCGCTACCCGGCGCGGGTCGATCAGGGGAGCGTCGTTCCCTTCCGCCACGACTTCGATGATCCCCGTGACCGGGGGCACGAGCGTGATCCGGACCGGCGAATTCCGGCCGACATTGACCTCGACCGAGACGGGCTCGCCGGCATAGGTGTACCCCTGGAGCTCCGCGGCGAGGGAGTAACGGCCCGGCGACAGGGCCAGGAAACGGAACTGGCCGTTCTCATCGGTCGTCTGGAGCTGGGGAGCCGCGTCACCCTTCAAGGTGACCGTGACGCCGGGCAGGGGAGCGCCGTCGGTGCTGACGACTGTGCCGTAGATGTTGCCGCTCTGCGACTGGCCGAATGCCGGCAGGGCGAGGCCCAGGAGCACCACGGCGATCACGAGCGCGCGCTTTGAAATCAGATACCATCTCATGAAATCAAGCCTCCTTTTGCAGAGTCTTGTGGTGCCCCCCTTGAGATCGCATAGACCTTCGCTGACTCGGCCGTCAGTCTTCACCTCCTTCCGCTGCGATCAACTACGATTGCTGGCAAGAGCAATGGCCGTGCCGGATTTATTTAGCGAAGATGATCGATCATGAATCCCTTGGTTTTACTGGGGTTTGATCGATTCCGCGGAGGCGCCGGGGGTGGCGCCAGATCCAATCCGATGGATCGTAGAAACGGCGCGCGAGGGGCTCCGCCGGGATGGCGGGCTCTGGGCCGTCCCGGGATTTCCGCGCTCCGTCACGGTTTCCCGGCGCTCCGTCCCTCATCCGGGAAATTGAACGGAATTTTGGCGTTTTGATTCGAAAGCTTGAATCATGTTCCGGATGGATTTATAGACAGGGAGTGATCGATTTTTCGCACGGTCGCCGGGGTCGGAGGGAAAATATTTCGAATCGTCCTCCGCCGTGGCCGGAGGCGTCCTCCGATTTTCCGGGGTTTGCGGGGGAGACGACCTCTCATCAGGACGCCGGACGCCGTTGCGGGCCCCCTCTTGACTCCTCCGCTCCCCGGCGACACGATGAGGGCCGGCCATGTTCACGATCTTCAAGGACTTCCACTTCTCCGCCGCCCACGCCATCCGGGGCCACACCCGCGGGTGCCAGAACCTGCACGGGCACAACTACCGGGTGCGGGTCCACCTGCGGGCCGAGCGGCTGGACGAGCTCGGGATGGTCCTCGACTTCGCCGACCTCAAGGCGATGATGCGGGAGATCGTGGGGCCGTTCGACCATCAGGTGATCAACGAGATCCCGCCCTTCGACGAGCGGAACACCACGGCGGAGCTCCTCTCCCAGTACGTCTACGAGGAGGTGGAGCGGCGGCTGGCGGACCAGGACCGGGTGCGGGTGGCGCGGGTGGAGGTCTGGGAGACCGAGACCTCCTGCGCGGTCTACGAACGCTGACGACTCCGTCACGCGAGTCGGCTAGAATCCCTGGCGACGAAATCTTTCGGGTCCCGGAGTCACCCTCGGGGAGGAGAGGAACGGTATGGTGTCGGAGAAGCCCTCGCTGGACGACTTGCGCATCGACCGCTCGGACACGGACGCCGGAACGGGCCGGGGCCGCCTCTGGGCGATCCTCGCCGTGATCGCCCTGCTGGGGCTCGCCGGGTGGTGGTGGCTCGGCCGGCCGCGCCCGGCCGAGGTCAAGACGGCGGTCGCGCAGGTGCGGGAAGGGGGATCGGCCGCGACCGCCGGCGCGGTGCTCAACGCCTCCGGCTACGTGACCGCCCGCCGCCAGGCCACGGTCTCCTCCAAGATCACCGGCAAGGTGATGGAAGTGCTGGTGGAGGAAGGGATGGAGATCCGCGAGGGGCAGGTGCTGGCCCGTCTCGACGACTCGATCGCCCGCAAGCAACTGGCCCTGGCCGAGGCCCGGCTGAACGCGCAGCGGCGCTCCCTGGCCGAGACCGAGGTGCGGCTGCGCGAGGCGAAGCTGAACCAGGGACGCATGCGGCGGCTGCTGGAGCAGGGCGTCTCGACCCAGTCCCAGGCGGACACCGCGGACGCCGAGGTGGACTCGCTGGCGGCCCGGCTCGACGTGGGGCGGCAGGAGGTGACGGTGGCCGAGCGCGAGGTCGCGCTGCGCCGCCAGGACGTCGAGGACACCGTCATCCGCGCCCCCTTCTCCGGCGTGGCGGTCAGCAAGGACGCCCAGCCCGGCGAGATGATCTCGCCGGTCTCGGCCGGAGGAGGCTTCACCCGCACCGGCATCTGCACGCTGGTGGACATGCGGTCGCTGGAGATCGAGGTGGACGTCAACGAGAGCTACATCCAGCGGGTCAGGCCGGGGCAGAAGGCCATGGCGACGCTCGACGCCTACCCCGACTGGCAGATCCCGTCGCGGGTCATCATGCCGGTGCCCACGGCGGACCGGCAGAAGGCGACGGTGCGGGTGCGCCTGGCTTTCGAGGCGCTGGACCCGCGCATCCTGCCCGACATGGGCGTCAAGGTCGCCTTCCTGGGCGACGAGCCGGCCGCCGGGGCCGCGCCGGCGCGGGTGGTGGTGATCCCGCGCGCGGCGGTGCGCAAGGACGGCGGCCGCGACGTCGTGTTCGTGGTCCGCGGCGAGAAGGTGGAGCGGCTGGCGGTGACCCTCAGCCCCGCTCCCGGCGACGAAGCGGTGGTGATCTCCGGGCTCGGCGGCGGCGAGCGGTTGGTCGTCGAAGGCCCGGCGGAGCTGAAGGACGGCGACCCGGTCTCCGTCCCGGAATGAATCGACAGGAGGCAACGATGGAGCACAACGGAACGCTGGTCCGCGTCCAGAACGTCCATAAGGAATACCGGCGCGGGAGCGAGAAGGTCGACGTCCTCCAGGGGATCAGCCTCGAGATCCCGCAGGGCGACTTCCTGGCTCTGATGGGCCCGTCGGGATCGGGCAAGACGACCCTGCTCAACCTGATCGGCGGGCTCGACCGGCCCACCTCGGGGATCGTCGAGGTCGCGGGGGAGCCCGTCAGCCGGCTCTCCGACGGGCAACTCTCCAGGTGGCGGGCGCGCCACATCGGCTTCGTCTTCCAGTTCTACAACCTGCTGCCGGTGCTCACCGCCGAGCGCAACGTGGAGCTGCCGCTGCTGCTCACCAGGCTGTCGGCGGCGCAGCGCAGGAAACACGTAGCGACCGCCCTCGCCGTGGTCGGGCTGGCGGAGCGGGCGAAGCACTACCCGCGGCAGCTCTCCGGCGGCCAGGAGCAACGGGTGGGCATCGCGCGAGCGATCGTCACCGATCCCACGCTGCTGCTCTGCGACGAGCCGACGGGCGACCTCGACCGCAGGTCGGGGGACGAGATCCTGGACCTGCTGCAGGCCCTCAACCGCGATCACGGCAAGACCATCATCATGGTCACGCACGATCCCCACGCCGCCGCCCGCGCCCGGCGCACCGTCTATCTCGAGAAGGGCAACCTGGTCTCGGAGATGGCGGCATGAAGTACTTCCCCCTGCTGTGGAGCAACCTGAAGCGGAAGAAGGCGCGCTCCATCCTCACGGTGGCGGCGGTCACCATCGCCTTCATCCTGTTCGGCTACCTGGCGGCGATCCGCATGGCCTTCAGCGGCGGCGTCGAGGTCAGCGGCGCCGACCGGCTGCTGACGATCCACAAGGTGGCGATCATCCAGCCGCTGCCGATCTCCTACAAGGACCGCATCGCGACCGTGGAAGGGGTCGAGCGGGTGACCCACATGAACTGGTTCGGCGGCGTCTACCAGGACCCCAAGAACTTCTTCGCGCAGATGGCGGTGGACAGCGAGAGCTTCCTCGACCTCTACCCCGAATACATCCTGAAGCCGGAGGAGAAGAAGGCCTGGATGGCGGACCGGGCCGGCGCCATCGTCGGCCGGGTGACCGCCGACCGCTTCGGCTGGAAGGTGGGGGACAAGATCCCCATCCAGGCCGTGGCCTACCGGCATCCGGACGGCACGGACCTGTGGGATTTCAACATCTCGGCCATCTACGAGGGCGCGAAGAAAGCGACGGACACCTCCGGCTTCTACTTCCACTACGACTACCTGGACGAGGGGACGGGGGGCGACCTCGGATTCGTCGGCTGGTACGGCCTGCGCATCGCCGATCCTTCGCGGGCCAAGGAGATCTCGGAGCGGATCGACGCCCTGTTCGCCAACTCGCCGGCCGAGACCAAAACGCAGACCGAGAAGGCGCTGGCGCAGTCCTTCGCCAACCAGATCGGCAGCATCGGCCGGATCGTCACCTTCATCCTCGCGGCCGTCTTCTTCACCATCCTCCTGGTGGCCGGCAACACCATGGCGCAGTCGGTCCGCGAGCGGACGGGCGAGCTTGGCGTCCTCAAGACCCTGGGCTTCTCCCACGGCCAGGTGCTGGGGCTGGTGCTGGCGGAGTCCTGCCTGTTGTCGGTCCTCGGCGGCGCCCTGGGGCTGGCCATCGCGTGGGGGCTGATCACCGGATTGGGCGATCCCACCAAGGGGCAGTTGCCCGTCTTCTTCTTCCCGGGGCGGGACGTCGCCCTGGGAGCGGCGCTGACGCTCGCACTCGGGCTGGTGACCGGCACGCTGCCGGCCGTCCAGGCCATGCGGCTGCGCATCGTCGACGCGCTACGGAGGGCATGAGCATGTTCCAGTGGCTTTCCCAGGTGGCGGCGGTGACCGCGCTCAACCTGCGCACGATCGGGCAGCGGCGCGGCGCTTCCGCGGCGGCGGCCTTCGGGGTCATGGGCGTGGTGGCGGTGTTCGTGGCCGTGCTCTCCATGGCCGAGGGCTTCCTCAAGACCATGACCTCGTCGGCGTCGCCGGACACGGCGGTCGTCCTCCGCGCCGGCAGCGACTCCGAGATGATGAGCGGCATCCAGCGGGAGGAGACCCGGATCATCGCCGAGGCGCCCGGCGTGCTGCGCGGGCAGGGCCCGGTGGCCTCGTCCGAGCTCTACGTCGTGGTGGACGTGCCCAAGCGCTCGACGGGGACCGACGCCAACGTCCCCCTGCGGGGCGTGCAGCCGGCGGCCTTCCAGGTGCGCGACGAGGTGCGGATCCTCCAGGGCCGCAACTTCCAGCCCGGCCGCAACGAGGTCATCGTGGGCAAGGCCGCGGCGGCCGAGTTCGCGGGTCTCGACCTGGGCAGCCGGCTGCGCTGGGGCGAGAGCGAGTGGACCGTCGTCGGCATCTTCGAAGCCGGCGGCGCGCTCTCGGAGTCGGAGATCTGGTGCGACGTGGGCGTGCTGCAGCCGGCCTACCGGCGGGGCAGCACCTTCCAGTCGGTCTACGCGAAGCTGGAGTCGCCGGAGGCGTTCAACCAGTTCAAGGACGCCCTGACGACCGACCCGCGCCTCGACGTCAAGGTGGTGCGCGAGACGGATTACTACGCCGAGCAGTCGCAGCTCCTCTACGGCATCATCACCGGCCTGGGCTTCGGCATCGCCTTCCTGATGGGCCTCGGCGCCGTGTTCGGAGCGCTCAACACGATGTACACGGCGGTCTCCGCCCGCACGCGGGAGATCGCGACCCTGCGGGCCCTGGGCTTCCAGAGCGGCCCGGTGGTCGTCTCGGTGCTGGCCGAGTCGCTGCTGCTCGCCCTGATCGGCGGCGCGGTTGGCGCCGCCGCGGCCTACTTCACCCTGAACGGCTACCAGGCGGCCACCATGAACTGGGCCAGCTTCAGCCAGGTGGCCTTCTCCTTCGCGGTGACCCCGCGCCTGCTGGTGGAGGCCCTCGTCTTCTCCCTCCTGATGGGTCTGGTCGGCGGGCTGTTCCCGGCCATCCGGGCCGCGCGCCTGCCGGTGGCGACGGCGCTGCGCGAGCTGTAGGAAAGCCGCTCTGGCGGTTTTCTTGCACGCCCGAGAAGCCAGAAGATAGAATCCGGCGACGCGCCCCTCTCCGGGGCGCGAAGTGTCGGTCGAGGGGAGACCTGATGTCCCAGCAAACCAAGGATGCAGTCGAAGAATCCGCCGCCGTCGCGACCGCGCCGGGGCCGGCGAAGCTCGTGCTGGACGGCAAGGAGCACGAGCTGCCGGTGACCGTCGGGAGCGAGGGCGAGGTCGGTATCGATATCTCTCAGCTCCGCTCCAAGAGCGGCGCCATCACCCTGGATCCCGGCTACGGCAACACGGGAGCCTGCGAGAGCGCGATCACGTTCATCGAAGGCGACCTGGGGATCCTGCGCTACCGGGGCTATCCCATCGAGGAGCTGGCGGAGCAGGCGCGGTTCACCGAAGTCAGCTACCTGCTGCTCTACGGCGAGCTGCCGAACGCCCGGCAACTGAAAGACTTCGAGGCGGGGCTGGCCGAGCACGCGCGCCTCCCCGAGGGGATCGGGAAGATCTACGAGGGAATCCCGCAGGACGGCCATCCGATGGCGATGCTGTCGTCCGTGCTCTCCGCCCTGTCGGCGTACTACCCCGACAGCGGCGACAAGGAGCACCTCGACCTCGACATCACGCGCATCCTGGCGAAGATGCCCGCCATCGCCGCCTCCGCCTACCGGCGGAACGCCGGCAAGCCGGCCGTCGAGCCCCGCCAGGACCTGAGCTACCCGGGCAACTTCCTGCGCATGATGTTCGCGGACTCCGACGACTACGCCGCGCGGTCCGTGGAGGAGCGCGCGCTCGACCTGCTGCTCATCCTGCACGCCGACCATGAGCAGAACTGCAGCACCTCGACCGTGCGCATGGTGGGGAGCAGCCAGGCCAACCTCTACGCCTCGGTCTCGGCCGGCGCCGGCGCCCTCTGGGGACCGCTGCACGGCGGCGCCAACCAGGCCGTCATCGAGATGCTGGAGAGCATCCGCGACGACGGCGGCGACTACAAGAAATACGTGGGGCTCGCCAAGGACAAGAGCTCGGGCTTCCGCCTGATGGGCTTCGGCCACCGGGTCTACAAGAACTTCGACCCGCGCGCCAAGATCCTCAAGAAGATGGCCGACGAGGTGCTGGCCGAGCTGGGCGTCAGCCACGACCCGCTGCTGGAGATCGCGCAGTGCCTGGAGGAGGTCGCCCTCAAGGACGAGTTCTTCATCAGCCGCAAGCTCTATCCGAACGTCGACTTCTACAGCGGCATCCTCTACCGGGCCATGGGCATCCCCACCAACATGTTCACGGTGATGTTCGCGCTCGGCCGCATGCCGGGCTGGGTCGCCCACTGGCGGGAGATGCAGAGCGATCCCTCGACCCGCATCAACCGGCCGCGGCAGATCTACACCGGCCCCACCAAGCGGTCGTTCGTGCCGCTCGAAGAGCGCCAGTAGACATCCTCAGGATGACGGAAGGCGGCCGGCGGAAACGCCGGCCGTTTTCATTTGCGGCGGTGGAACCAGCCGTGCACCCGGTCGTGCGCCTTCTCGCGGAAGTGCTCGACCTTGTGCCACAGATGGGGCCAGCGCGCGAACACCTTGCGCAGGCCGCGGTAGACCAGTTGGTTGTCGAGGGAGAGCAGGGCGGCGCCGAGAACGATGGTGAAGACCCCCTGGATGCCGGGCAGCACCAGGCCCGCCACGCCGATCAGGATCAGCACCCAGCCGAGGATGAAAATGGCGATGCGCGCTCCGAGCGGCAGCGGCGGGCGCGGCTCGACGCGGATTTCCAGGGGCAGCAACTCGCGCGGCTCGATATCCGCGGCCGGGGCGACCGGGATCTCGTCCGTCTCCGCTTCCGGGGGACGTTCATATGGGTAGGGCGAGCTCATGACTTCTCGGGCTGCAGGTTCCATACCCATAGCCCGTTGACAAAGCGTACCAAATCAGTCCAGAATAAATCCAGACTTGAGACGAAGTCTCAATAAGATGCCATGGCCGACATTCGTGAGAAGGAACAGTTTCTCCGGTTCCTGCGGGACCGGGGGCAGCGCGTCACCGGCGAGCGCCTGGCGCTCTTCGACGAGATCTTCTCCCATCACGACCACATCGACGCCGAGGCGCTGCTCGAGGCCATGAAGTCGCGGGGCCTGAAGATCTCGCGCGCCACGGTCTACCGCAATCTCGACCTCCTGGTGGAGAGCGGCCTCGCCCGCAAGCAGCGGCTGACCGGGCGGGGCTATCTCTACGAACACATGCACGCGGGCCAGCAGCACGATCACCTGGTGTGCACCGGCTGCGGCCGGGTCGTGGAGTTCGTCAGCCCCGGCATTGTAGCGCTGCAGGCGGAGATCTGCCGCGCCCACGGCTTCGTTCCCACCCGTCACACGCTGCAGATCGCCGGCCTCTGCAACCGCTGCGCGCAGGCGCCGTCCGCGGAGAGGACAGTTCATGCTTGAGGCGTTGATCGTCACATTGCGCGAAGGGGTCGAAGCGGCCCTGGTGGTAGGCATCATCGTCGTCTTCCTGCGCCGGGAGGGGTACGAGCGCTATCTGGGGGCCGTGGGCTGGGGGATCGGCGTGGCGGCGGTCGCCAGCCTGGCCGGCGCCTTCGCCCTGTACCGCTGGGCGGTCAACGAGGAGGCGTTCGAAGGCGTCCTCTATCTAGGCTCGGCGCTGATCGTCGGCTCGATGATGGTGTGGATGTGGCGGCACTCGCACGCCATCGCCGGGGAGATGAAGGGGTCGCTGGGGCGCATCCTCCAGCGGGAGAACGCCGGCTCGGTCTGGGCGGGGCTCTTCCTGTTCACCTTCCTGATGGTCTTCCGCGAGGGGGTCGAGACGGTGCTGTTCCTCTCCGCCCTGTCGCTCACCACCAGCGGCCTGATGGCGGTGCTGGGGGTTTTGGTGGGCCTGGCGCTGGCGATCGCCTTCGGCGTGCTGTTCGTGCGCGGCAGCCTGCGGATCGACCTCGGGCGTTTTTTCAAGATCACCGGCATCGCGCTGTTCATCTTCGTCCTCCAGCTCCTGATCAACGGGTACCACGAGCTGTCGGAGGCCGGCTGGCTGCCCGCTAGCGAGAGGACGATGGCCACGGTGGGCCCGCTGGTGCAGAACGAGTTCTTCTTCATTGCGGCGGTGCTGGCCCTGCCGCTGCTGATGCTGATCATCCCCGGCCGGCAGCGGGAGGAGGCGCCGGCGGCGGCCGGAGCGGCGGCGCGCCTGGAGCGGGCCGGGAGCCAGCGGCAGGCGCGGGCGCGGACGCTGGGCGCGACGCTGGGCCTGATCATCCTGGCGGGCCTCGGGCTGGGCTTCGTCTACGCCCGGCCTCCGGCGGCGCTGTCGCCGGCCACGCCGGTTTCGGTCGGCCCCGGCGGCGCGGTGCGCATCCCGCTCTCGACGTTCCAGGGCACGAAGATGGAGCGCTTCCAGGTCACGATCGACGGGCGGCCGGTCCGCTTCATCGCCATTCCCATCGAAGAGGGCGGTCCGTACGCCACAGCCTTCGACGCGTGCATGATCTGCGGCCCCAAGGGGTACTACCAGGAAGGCCCCAACATCACCTGTCTGCATTGCGGCTCGGCGATCTACCCACCGACCATCGGCCAGCCGGGCGGCTGCAACCCGCTCCCCCTGGCGTCACGCGTCGAAGGCGGCGAGCTCGTCCTCTCCGGCGCGGATCTCGCGGCCGGCGCGACGCACTTCGGCTCGGACGCGGGCTCCCACGGGAGTCACGGAGGCTGAGATGTACGCGCGCCTGCTCGCCGAGTCGCTGCGCCGGGGGACCCGCAGGAAGCTGCTGGCGGTCACCGCCGTGGCCCTGGGGACCCTGGGCGCCACCGCCCTGGCCGAGGTGGTGCTGGCCTCGGGGGACCGGCTGGCGGCGGAGATGGGCTCCTACGGCGCCAACCTGACCGTGGAGCCCGCCCGGGAGGGCGGCACGCTCCCGGTCGGCCACCTGGCGGAGATCCGGAAGATCTTCTGGCGCAACAACATCGTGGCCCTGGCGCCGCTGCACTCGCTGCGCGTGCGGATGGGCGACGTCGTGGCGCCCCTGGTGGGCACCTGGTTCGACCACGAGCTGGAGCGCGGCTGGCGCACGGGATTGCCGCGGACACGTCCCACCCTGAAGGTGGACGGCCGCTGGCCCGCCGACGGCTCCAGCGAGGTGGCGGTAGGGACCCGGCTGGCACAACGGCTGGGGCTGCGCGTTGGAGACGAGCTGCGGGCCGGCCTCGGCGCCCGGACCGCCTCCCTGCGCGTTACCGGGCTGGTCGCCAGCGGCGGCGAGGAGGACGAGCAGGCCTTCGCGCCGCTCGCCGCGGTGCAGCGGCTGGGCGGCCAGCAGGGGCGGTTCACCCGCGCCGAGGTCTTCGCCCTGACCAATCCCGAGACCGGCAACGCGCGGCGCGATCCGGAGCGCATGAGCCCGGAGGAGTACGAGGCCTGGTACTGCACGGCCTATCCCTCCTCCATCGCCCACCAGATCGACCTCGCCCTGCCCGACGCGAAGACGAGCATCGTCTACGGCGTCACCGAGGCGACCGCCCAGGTGCTCGGCCGGTTGCGCGGCATCCTGACCGCCTTCGCGGTGGTGGCCCTGGCCGGCGCCGCCGTGGGGGTGACCGCGGCCATGACCGCCACCGTGCTGGAGCGCCGGCTGGAGGCGGGGCTGATGGTGGCGATCGGCGCTCCCCGCTTCCGGGTCGTCCTCTTCTTCCTCAGCGAGGCCGCCCTGCTCGGCCTGCTGGGCGGGCTCGCGGGCGGCGGGCTGGGGCTCGCCGCCGGGCGGCTTCTGGGTGCGAGCGCCCTGGGGGTGACGGTCCCCTGGATGCCCATCCTGCTGCCGTTCGCGGCGCTGCTGGGTCTGCTGATCGCCGTCCTGGCGAGCCTTGTCCCGGTGGCGCGGGCGCTCGAGCGCTATCCCGCCGACATCCTCAAGAGGGCCACCGCCTGATGGTCTCCCGACTGGTGATCGCCAGCCTGCGGCGCCGCTTCCGGCAGCTCGCCCTCATCTTCGCGGCGGTGACGGTGGCGGCCGCCACGGTGGCGACCCTGGCGGGCTTCTCGTCCCGCGCCGGGGAGCGCATGGGCGACCAGCTCTCCGCCTTTGGCCCCAACCTGACCGTCCGCCCGCAGGTGGGCGGGCCGGAGGGACTGCCGCCGGACGCCCTGGCCCGCATCCGGGCGGTCCCGGGGGTGCAGGGCGCGGCGGGGGCCGTCCCGGCGAGCTACGGGGCCCCCCTCCTGACGCGCGTCGAGGTGCGCGCCGATCCCGATCGCCTGGAGCAGGTCGCCCGCGACATCGAGTCGCGGGTGGAAGGGGCCGAGGCCGCGCCCCTGCGCCGGGTCAGCGAGTCCGACGCCCGCCTGACGCGCCGGCTCACCCTGGTGCTGGCGGGGGTCAGCTTCGTCTCCTTCCTCCTGGCGCTGCTCTCGGTGGGGGCGGCGACCACCGCGCTGATCGGAGAGCGGCGGACCGAGATCGGCCTCCTCCTGGCCCTGGGCTACACCGGCCGCCGGGTCGGGGCGTTCCTGGGCGCCGAGCTGCTCGCGGCGGCGCTGGTGGCCGGGGCCGCGGGTCAGCTCCTGGGCGAGATGGCGGCCGGGAGCTTGGCGCAGCGGCTGCTGGGCGGCGGCGGCGGGCTGTCGTTGACCTGGACCGGCTTCGCGGGCGCCATCGCGGCCGCGGTGCTGGTCGTCGGCTCCTCCATGCTGGTGGCCCTGCGCCGGGTGGAACGCCTGGACGCCGCGCGGGTCCTGCGGGGCGAATGAGGGTCCCATGGCGCTGGTCGAAGTCGAGGCCCTGAGCCGCTGTTTCGGCACTCTCCGCGCGCTGGACGAGCTGACCCTCGCCATCGACGAGGGGGAGTGGGTGGCGGTGACCGGCCCCTCGGGGTCGGGCAAGACCACCCTGCTCAACGTCCTCTCCGGCCTGGACCGCCCCACCTCGGGAACCGTGCGGGTCGGCGGCGTGGACCTCTCGTCGCTGACCGCCCGGGAGCTGGCGCGCTACCGCCAGCGCACGGTCGGCCTGGTCTTCCAGCAGTTCCACCTCATCCCCTACCTCACCGCCCTGGAGAACGTCATGCTGGCGCAGTACGTCCACAGCATGACCGACCGGGGCGAAGCCGAGGCGGCGCTGCGCCGGGTGGGCCTGGGCGAGCGGCTCCATCACCTGCCCAGCCAGCTCTCCGGCGGCGAGCAGCAGCGGGTGTGCATCGCCCGCGCGCTGATCAACCAGCCGCCGTTGATCCTGGCGGACGAGCCCACGGGGAACCTGGACGCGGTCAACGAAGCCATCGTGATGTCGCTCCTGGCCGACCTCCACCACCAGGGGCACACGCTGATCCTGGTCACGCACGACCCCGGCATCGCGGCCCGCGCCGGCCGGGAGATCCGCCTGGAGCACGGCCGCCTGGCCCAGGTGGAGCAGCCCGGCGGCTTCGAGCTGCAGGGCATCCTGGCCGGGCTCTGGCAGGCCCTGGAAGAGGACAGGACGGGCGTGCCGGTGACGCGCCGGGGAGTCGCGGAGCTGCTGGCCGAGGGGCTGCTCACCTACGCGGACGGCCGGATCGCCTTCACCGACCGCGGGCGGGTCGAGGCCGCGGCCATGGTGCGGCGCGTGCGCCTCGCCGAGGTGCTGATCGAGCGGACGCTCGACCGCCGTCCCGACGAGGAGTGCGGCCGGGAAACGCCCGTCGCCGCCGGCTTCGAGGACCAGATCTGCGCCTTCCTGGACCATCCCACCGTCTGCCCCCACGGGCGGCCCATCGTGGAGGTGGACGCTTGAGATTCTCTCTCGTGCTCTGCCTGCTCCTCGCCGGCTGCGCGGCCGCGCCAAGGACGGCGACTGTCGAGCGCCGGGTGGCGCTGATGGGGACCTCGCTGGAGATCGCGGTCGAAGCGACGGACCGGGAGACGGCCCTGGAGGCGAGCGAGCGGGCGGTCCGCGCCCTGGAGGCCGCCGAGGCCCGCCTCTCGACCTGGCGGGACGACACCGAGCTGGCGCGGCTGAACGGCGCGCCCGCGGGCCGAGCCGTGCCCCTCTCGCCGGCGCTCGCCGCCGACCTGGAATCAGCGCGGCGCTGCTGGGAGGAGACCGGCGGGGCCTTCGACCCGGGCGTCGGCGCCCTGGTGCGGGCCTGGGGCCTGCGCACCGGCGGCCGTCAGCCGGGCGAAGAGGAGCGGCGCGCGGCCGTGGCGGCCGGAGGGCTCGACGGCCTGCGGCTGGAGGGCGGCGCCGCCGTCCGCGAGCGGTCGGATCTGGTGCTGGAGGAGGGCGGCTTCGGCAAGGGGGCCGGACTCGCCGACGCGCTGGACGCCCTGACGGAAACTCCCGGCGTGGCCCGGGCCTCCCTGGACCTCGGCGGTCAGGTCGCCGTGCTGGGAGAGCGCTGGAGCGTCCCCGTGGCCGATCCGCGCCGGCGGGAACGGACCGTGGCGGAGCTGACCATCGACGGCGGCTCGGTCTCGACCTCGGGGACGTCCGAGCGGGGCCGGCACATCCTGGACCCGCGGACGGGCGAGCCCGCGCCGGACTTCGGCAGCGTGACCGTCTGGGCCGCCGATCCGCTGCGCGCGGACTGCCTGTCGACGGGGCTCTATGTGCTGGGCCCGGAGCGGGCCCTGGAGTGGGCGGCCACCCATCCCGGCGTCGAGGCGCTGGTGCTGCGGCCGCGGGGAGACCGCCTGGAGGCCTGGGCCAGCCCCGGCCTGAAGGGGAGACTGAAAACGCTGGTTCCGGAAGTGAGGATCGAGTACCGGCAGTGAACAGACCGAGGGCGGCGGGCACGGCGCCAACCGTTTTCCGCCCGCCGCCCTCCCGAACCCGCGGGGCGCGCCAACGCCCTGCAAGCTCTGAGGAGATCTTACATGCCTTTCTTTACACGGAGGATCTTGAGAAGCCTGGCGCCGCTGCTGGCGCTGGGATTGTTCTTTGGAGCGGCCGCCTTCGCGCAGACCGGCTCCACCGAAGACCGGGTACGCGAGCTGGAGCGCCAGGTGGAGCAGCTCCGGGCCGAGATTGCGGCGATGAAGAGCGCGGGGGAGACCGGCGACGCGGACCGCATGGCGGAGCTGGAGCGGCGGCTGGAGGTCCTGGCCGGCGAGATCGAGAAGCTGACCATCGGCGAGGCCGCCACGGCCGACCAGAGCACCTTCGGCCTCGGCCCCGCGGCTTCCAAGATCTACCGCACCGACCGGGGCGTCTCGATCGGCGGCTACGGCGAGCTGCGCTACCAGGACTTCGACTCCTCCCGCAGCTCCGAATTCGACCTGCTGCGCGCCATCCTCTACTTCGGCTACAAGTGGAACGACCGCTGGGTCTTCAACAGCGAGGTCGAGTACGAGCACGCCGGCGAAGAGGTGGCCCTGGAGTTCGCCTATCTCGACTATCTGTGGCGTCCCGAGGCGAACGTGCGGGCCGGCCTGGTGCTGATCCCCATGGGCTTCATCAACGAGCTGCACGAGCCCACGGTCTTCCTCGGCGCCAACCGTCCCGAGCTGGAGCGGCAGATCCTGCCCAGCACCTGGCGCGAGAACGGCTTCGGCCTGTTCGGCGACGTCGGCTCCTTCACCTACCGCACCTATCTGGTCAACGGCTTCGACGCCCGCGGCTTCACGGCCGGCGGCCTGCGGGGCGGGCGCCAGAACGGCGGCGTCGCCAAGGCGGACGACTTCGCCTGGGTGGGCCGGCTCGACTACACCGGCGTCCCGGGGCTCCTGGTGGGCGGCTCGGCCTACATCGGCAACGCGGGCCAGGATCTGGAGACCGCGGCGGGCGAGTCCATCGACGTCGGCACCACCATCTACGAAGGTCACCTGGAGTGGCGCTGGCGGGGACTGGAATTCCGCGCCCTGGGCGTCCAGGCCGAGCTCGACGACGTGGCCGATCTCAACCGCGCCCTCGGCCTCACCGGCAACCGGTCGGTCGGCGAATCGCTGCGGGGATACTACGTCCAGCTCGGCTACGACCTGCTCGCGGGCCGCGAAGGGGACCGCGCCCTGATCCCCTACGCCCGCCTGGAGGAGTACAACACCCAGGACGAGGTGCCCGCGGGCTACCTCGCCAACCCGGCCAACGACGTCGAGACCCTGACCGTGGGGCTGGCGTTCAAGCCGATCGAGCAACTGATTCTGAAAGCGGATTACCAGAATGTCGACAATGAGGCCGGCACCGGCGTCGATACGATCAACGTCCTCCTGGGCTGGGTGTTCTAGCGCCCGCCAGGCCGTCGTCTTTCTCGCGCTCTTCCTGCTGGCCGGAGGGGCGCGGGCCAAGGTCTTCGTCACCGTGGACGAGGCCCTGAAGCTCGCGTTCCCCGGCTGCGAGGTGGCGCGGCGCACCGCGTTCCTCACCCCGGAGCAGGTCCGGCGCGCTCGGGAGCTCTCCGGGGCCGAGGTGCCCAGCGCCCTGGTCAACTACTACGCGGCCACCCGGGCGGGCCAGCCGGCCGGGACCGCGTACTTCGACACCCATCGCGTCCGCACCCTGCCGGAGACCCTGATGATCGTCGTCGACCACCAAGGGAAGGTGGCGCGCGTCGAGGTGATCTCGTTCCGCGAGCCGGAGGACTACCTGCCCCGGGGCGTCTGGTACGAGCAGTTCCGCGGCAAGGCCCTGGGGCCCGACCTGCAGCTCAAGCGCGACATCCGGCCGGTCACCGGGGCCACGCTGACGGCCCGGGCCACCACCGACGCGGTCCGCCGGGTGCTGGCCCTGCACCAGGTCGTCGCCGGAAAGGGCAAGCCATGAGCCTTTTCGAGAGATTGATGCTCCACGGCTCGAACCTCCTGGTGGGGGGGACGGGCCTGGTCTACGCCTGGATGATCTACCTCGCGCGGCCCGCCGATCCCTACGCGCTGGTCAACCATCCCTGGCAGCCCCACGCTCAGCACCTGCACGTGCTGTTCGCGCCGCTGGTGGTCTTCGCCGCCGGCCTGGTCTGGCGCCGGCACATCTGGGCTCATTTCCGCCGAGGGGTGCGGGGCCGGCGGCGGAGCGGCCTCTCGCTCCTCCTGACCCTGGTGCCGATGGTGGTTTCGGGCTATCTCATCCAGACCGCGGTGGACGGCGGGTGGCGGAAGATCTGGGTGGGCGTCCACCTCGCGGCCTCGGCGATGTGGCTGCTGGCCTACCTGGGGCACCAGGTGCCGGTGCTGCTCTCGCGGTCGCGGCGGCGGCTACCTCCGGTCGCGGCTGACGTCGGACCAGCGGTAGTCCACGTGGAGCGGCGCGCCGGCGCCGGTGCCCAGGAACCAGAGCACGGAAGGCCGGGGGCGCAGGGAGCCCAGGCGGAGCTGGCCCTCGCGGGGGCCGAAGATCAGCATCGACGCCGCTAATCCCTGGGCGTCCGCGGCCAGATCGGTGACCGTGATGACGGTCAGCACGCCCTGCGCGGGCCGGCCGCTCCTCAGATTGAGGTAGGCGGCGCGCCCCGCGGTCCCTTGAGGATGGTCCGACTGCGCCGCCACCGCCAGCGAGCGGTCGCGCAGGTGGACCTGACCGGGCGGCTCCTCCAGGCCCGGCACCTCCGGCAGCCGCACCGGCCATCCCTTGCCGGCGGGACCCGGTCCGATGGCCCGGTAGACTCCGCCGACGCGGACGAATCCATTGCTCACTCCCTGCTGGCGCAGGATCTCGACCGCCCGGTCCACCGCGGCGCCTTCCGCGAACCCCCAGAGGTCCAGGCCCGCTCCCGCCCCCAGCGCCACGGTGCCCTTGGTCTTGTCGAGAGCGAGGAGCCCGCAGGCCGCCAGGGGCCTCGCCTCGTCCACGCGCTCCGGCGCGGGCGGCTCCGGGACCTCGGCGCGCAGGCCCCAGAGCGCGTAGAGCCCGCGGCCCAGGGGACCATGGGCCCCCTCGGACCAGAGGCAGAAGTTCCAGGCGCGGTCCAGCGCGGCGAGCAGGCGGGCGTCGACGGGTTGCGGCCCCTTGCCCGCCGCCGCGTTCAGGGCCGCGAGGCCTCCCTCGGGACGGACCGGGTCCGCCAGCTTCTCCATCTCCGCCGCCTCGGAGAAGGCGCGGCGGATGGCCGCCTCGGCAGCCGCGCGCGGGAGGTCCCGGACCTCGACCTCCATGGGTCGGCCGAAGGCCTGACCGGCCAGGCGGAGCGGCTGGACAGGGGCTTGAGGATCGGCGGGCACGGCCCCCAGGAAGAGAGCGAGCAGCAAGGGAAGCATGGGAAGGATGATACGGCCTCAGCCGTCCGCGCGCACCAGGAAGCAGTCGAGCACGGCGCGGAAGGCGGCGCGCAGCTCGGCCCCGTCGTAGTCGGCCGGGAAGCTGTTCGCGCGGATGGCCAGGACCTGGTCGCGCAGCAGGCCCTCGTAGGCGCCCATCATCGCCGACCGGACCGCATGCGGGTGGAGGTCCTGGCGCAGCACGCCCGTCTCCCGCATCTGCTTCAGCAGGCCGTCGATGATGCCGAGCACCTGCTGAAACCCTTGCGTCAGCAGCACCATGTGACCGTGCTTCCGGATGCGGCGCCCTTCGAGGAGCATCAGGGTCCGCATCTCCCTGTCCTTCTCCAGGCCCGAGATGAAGAGCTCCGTCAACGCCCGCAGCTTGTCGAGCGGCGAGCCGGGACCCTCCTGAACGTTCCGGACGCCGAACGCCATCTGCTGCCAGGCCTTGTCGAAGATGGCTTCGAGCAGCCCTTCCTTGCTGCCGAAGTGCTTGATGAGCTGGGATTCGCTGGTGCCCGCCAGGCGGGCGATGGCCGAGGTGGTGGTGTTCTCGTAGCCGTCTTCGGCGAAGAGCCGGCGCCCGGCCTGCAGGATGCGGTCGTGGGAAGACAGCTCGGAGCGCGTATCGTCCAGGCTGGCCGCTTGAAATTCACCCTTGCCCATAAGCTCAAATATCTTAGTACGGCGATGGCATTAAGCAAAGTGGTAGCACCACTATTGACCTGATGTTACAGCCGTGTGATAATCCGGGATAAAGGAACAACAAACTCCTCAATCCCCTCGGGGCCGTTCTTAAGCCTTCCCTCGGCTTTGACGGCCCACCTTTTTACTTTCTCAGCTCAGGTGAATGCGGGCGAAACGCCGCTTGCCGACCTTGAAGAGATAAGGCTCCGGCCTGGGCGTCAGCTCCAGGAAGGGGTTGTCGGTCCGCTGGCCGTCGATGGACACCGCCCCCTGCTGGATCAGCCGCCGCGCCTCGCCGTTGCTCGGCGCCAGCTCCGCGGCGGTCAGCAGCTTGAGGAGGGTCCAGGAGCCCTCCAGGTCCCGCTCCGGCACGTCGTCCGGCACGCCGCCGCCGGCGAAGACGTTCTCGAACTCGGCTTCCGCCTGGACCGCGGCCTCCTCGCCGTGGAACTGGGCCGCCAGCCGCCGCGCCAGCTCCTGCTTGACGCCCTTGGGATGGAGCTCCCCCGCTTCGACCCGCCGGCGGCGCTCCGCGATCTCTGCCTGGGGCAGGTCGGTGAGGAGCAGGTACCAGTCCCACATCAGCGAGTCGGGGATGGACATCGTCTTGCCGTAGATCTCCCGGGCCGGGTCCTCGACGGCGATGGCGTTGCCCAGGCTCTTGGACATCTTCTCGTGGCCGTCGAGCCCCACCAGCAGGGGCACGGTGAGGACCACCTGCGGCTCCATTCCCTCTTCCTTCATCAGGTCCCGGCCCACCAGCAGGTTGAAGATCTGGTCGTGGCCGCCCAGCTCGACGTCGGCCTGGAGGGCGACGGAGTCGTAGGCCTGCGCCAGCGGGTAGAGCAGCTCGTGAAGGTGGATCGGCCGGCCTTCCTGGAAGCGGGTGCGGAAGTCCTCGCGCTCCATCATGCGGGCCAGCGTGTAGCGGCCGGCGAGGCGGATCATGCCCTGGGAGCCGAGCTGGCCGAGCCAGCGGTTGTTGTAGTCGACCACCGTCTCCTTCTCATCCAGCACCCGGAAGACCTGCCGCTGGTAGGTGAGGGAGTTGGCCTGCACCTCCTCCTCGTTGAGCTGCGGCCGGGTGGCCTTCTTGCCGGTCGGGTCGCCGATGCGGGCCG
Organism: Thermoanaerobaculia bacterium; assembly: GCA_036376245.1. GTDB lineage: Bacteria > Acidobacteriota > Thermoanaerobaculia > Multivoradales > UBA5704 > DATARR01. Next base: position 67,685 of record DASVAS010000040.1, read on the forward strand.
TGAAGTCGCCGATCAGGAAGACGACCCGGTGGCCGAGCTGCTGGAAATGCCGCATCTTGCGCAGCAGCACGGTGTGGCCGAGGTGGAGGTCGGGGGAGGAGGGATCGAAGCCGGCCTTGACCGTCAGCGGCTTGCCGGCCTTGCGGGACTTCTCCAGCTTGGCGCGGAGCTGCGCCTCGTCGACGAGATCGACGCTGCCGCGCCGGAGCAGCTCCATCTGCTCCTCGACCGGGGGGAAGTCTCTTTCGGGCATCTAGAAGTTGATGTACTCGAGCTCGGGTTTGAACGCGGGGCCCGCCTGCACCCCGTGGCGCAGGGGCGGCTGCTTGAACTGCAGCACCATGAACGCCCCGAAGACGGCGCCGAACATCTTATACCGGGCCCGGAATCCCTGGATGAGGCCGCGCTTCTTCTCCTTGACCAGGTGCTTGAGGTTGTACATCACCGTGGTGGTGGTGCGGCACCCGAGCTGGCGGCAGGCCCAGTTGAGGCCGGTCTCGACGGCGAAGCCCTCCAGGTGGCTGTCCGGCACGGCCTCGAAGATGTTCCGGCGCAGGCAGCGGATGCCCGAGAGCAGCGGGCCGGTGCTGTCCTGGATCGCGTTGATCACCCGGCCCCGGTTGCGGATGCCGACGTTCATGTCGGAGCGGCCGGAGAGGACCGGCTCCATGAGGCGGCTCAGCAGGTCGCCCGTGAGATTCGTGATGTCGCCGTCCACGAAGAGCAGGACGGGGGCGTCGGTGTGCGCGACCCCGACGGCCATCGCCCGCCCCTTGCCCTGGTTCTGGCGCAGGTGGATGGTCCGCATCCCCATGCCGCGGGCGATTTCGACGGTACCGTCCGTCGAGCCGTCGGAGACCACGAGGATCTCGTCGATGCCGGGGGTGGACTTCAGGACCGAGAGGACCTCGGTCAGCGTCGCTTCCTCATTGTACGCGGGCACGATCGCGGCGACGCGAAGGTCTCCTCCAGAGGCTTTCCTCATCACAGCCCTCCCGCTCTGCCGACGTGCAAGATTCCGGCCCGCCCTGGCTTGGGCGGCAGGCGGCGGAAGAATACCCAAACCCCCGCCATTCTGTCATCCAATTCTGTCATCTACTGGAGCCAGGCCGGCGGGGCGGGGTCCGCCAGGGCTCCCGGAAGCAGCTCGCCCTCCGCCACCACCCGGGCGTCCCCGGCCAGCGACCACAGGTCCCGCGCGGCGTCGCCGTCCACCTCCAGCGCGAAGCCGCTCTGGGTCTCGACGCGCAGCGGCAGCCGGGCCGCCCCGGTCGCCAGACCGACGGCGGCGCCGGCCAGGACGCCGGTGCCGCAGGAGAGGGTCTCGTCCTCCACCCCCCTCTCGAACGTACGGATCTGCATACGGTCCTGTTTCGGGAAACGGACGAAGTTGACGTTGGTCCCCGGCGGCCCGAAAGCCGGGTGCCGCCGGATCTCCCGGCCCAGATCCCGCACGGGCGCGCCCTCCAGGCCCGCCGGCCAGGGCAGCACGTAGTGGGGCACCCCGACCACGATGCGGTACCCCTCGCAGGACGCCCCGCCCACCTCCAGGGTCAGCTCCCGCGGCCCCTCCGCCGGAGCCGGCAGGTCGACCGCCACGCGGGAGTCGTCGATCCAACGGGCCGCGACGACGCCGGCCCCCGTCCGGATGCTCACCGTATCCGTCGCCCATTGGAGGTGGAAGGCGAGCTGGGCGGCGCAGCGGGTGCCGTTCAGGCAGAGGTCGGCCGGCAAGCCGTCGGCGTTGAAGTACTCCATGGTGGCGCCGCCTTCCGCCCGGCGGAGCACGAACAGGCCGTCCCCCCCGACCGAGACGCCGCGCCGGCACCAGGCGCGGATCGTCTCGGGAGAGGGGGGCGGGGAGATCTCCGCCAGGGCCAGGAAGTCGTTGCCGCTGCCGGAGACCTTGAAGAACCGCGTCATGGCGCCGCGGCGCGGACCTCGGCGGGACCGCTCTCGTTGCCGGCCGAATCCACCGCCGTCACCCGGTAGGTGTAGGCCCGCCCCGAGGCGACCCCGGTGTCGGTGTATTCCGGGTTTTCCACCGGCTGCGCCGTGACGCGCTCGAACTCGCCGTCGCCGTCGCGCCGGTAGACGACGTATCCGACCACGTCTTCCGCTTCGCTGGCCCGCCAGACGAGGCGCACGCGGCCCGCCTCGGCCAGCGCCACCAGCTCGGTGGGCGCCGGCGGCGCGAAGCGGTCCTGGTAGCGCACCTCGCGCTCGCTGGCGATGGCGCTCTCGATGGGCGGCGCCAGTTGCGACAGGGCCGTCACCGCGTAGATGTAGCTCTGGCCGAACGCCGCCGAGCTGTCCAGCCAGCTCCGCTCCTGGGCGCCGGTCGTGTGCAGCGGCTTGCCGTGCGCCCGCTCCTGGGCTCCCCGGCGGTAGATGTTGTAGCCGACGGCTCCCTCGACGCCCGACCACTCCACCTGGATGCCGTCCGCCCGCGCGGTGGTGGTGATCTGCTGCGGCGAGGCCGGCGGCGCCTTCGGCACCACCGAGACCACGTTCGACAGCTCGGACGGATCTTCCTCCTTGCCGTAGGTGCGGACGGCGTAGTACCGCGCCTGCGGCGCCGCGCCGGCGGGGGCCGCGGGCAGGGGGATCAGGACGTTGATCCGGCTGCCCTCGGTGGCCGCGGTCAGGTCGGCGCCGGCCAGCCGCTGCGTCACCTTGGCGGCGGCGCTGAGCTGCCGGGGGTCCATGGGGGCCGCCTTGCCGTCCGAAGACGCCTCGCGGACGACCTCCAGCACCTCGACGGCCGTGACGCCTTCGAGGGCCGCGCCGGCCGGGGTGGTCTGCGGGTAGCTGAAGCTCAGGAGCAGCCGCGGTCCCTGCTGCACGACCGCGAGGTCCTTCGTCGGCGCCGGCACGGCGCGCAGGGGAGGAACGGGGTCCCCCTGCTTGCCGCAGCCGAGGGGAGCCAGCGCGGCCGCCATGAGGGCGGCCAGCGCCAATTTTCTATAGGACATAGCGTGAGAGATCCTGGTCCTTGACGATGCCCGCGAGCACCTGGCGGACATAATCGGCGTCCACCTTCATGGCGACGCCCGACATGTCGGGCGCCTCGAAAGAGACCTCGTCGAGCAGGCGCTCCATGATCGTCGAGAGCCGCCGCGCGCCGATGTTCTCGGTCGTGGAGTTGACCTCCACGGCCAGGCGGGCGATCTCGGCGATGCCGTCGGGGCTGAACTCGAGCTGCACCCCCTCGGTGGACAGCAGGGCCGAGTACTGCTTGGTCAGCGCGGTCTCCGGCTCCGTCAGGATGCGCACGAAGTCCTGCTCGGTCAAGGCGTCGAGCTCCACCCGGATGGGGAAACGGCCCTGGAGCTCGGGGATGAGGTCCGACGGCTTGCTCACGTGGAACGCGCCGGCGGCGATGAACAGGATGTGGTCGGTCTTGACCATTCCATACTTGGTGGAGACGTTGGTCCCCTCGACGATGGGCAGCAGGTCGCGCTGCACGCCCTCGCGCGAGACGTCCGGGCCGCGGCTTCCTTCGCGGCCGGCGACCTTGTCGATCTCGTCGAGGAAGATCAACCCTCCCTGCTCGACCCGCTCGCGGGCCTCGCGGGAGACCTGGGTGCGGTCGATCAGCTTCTCGGACTCCTGCTGCTGCAGGATCTCCCGCGCCTCGGCCACCGTCACCTGCTGCTTCCGCTTGCGGGCGAAGAGGCCGGGGAGCATCTCCTTGATGTTGATGCCCACCTCCTCGACCCCCTGCGGGGTGAACATCTCGAAACTCGGAGAGGACGAGTCGTCCACCTCGATCTCGACGCGCCGCTGGTCCATGGCGCCGGAGCGGAGCTTCTCCCGGAACTTCTCGCGGGTCGAGGCCAGCTCGTCCTCGTTGTCCTCCTCGTGGCGCAGGTAGGCGTTGACCGGCCGGGGCGGCACCAGGAGCTGCAGCAGGCGGTCCTCGGCGCGCGCCGCGGCGGCCTCGCGCACGGCGTCCCGCTTCTCCTCCTTGACCATCGCCACGGCGGTCTCCACCAGGTCGCGCACCATCGACTCGACGTCGCGGCCGACGTAGCCGACCTCGGTGAACTTGCTCGCCTCGACTTTCAGGAACGGGGCCCTGGCGAGCTTGGCGAGACGGCGGGCGATCTCCGTCTTGCCCACGCCCGTGGGGCCGATCATCAGGATGTTCTTGGGCGCGATCTCGTCGGCGATCTCCGCCGGGAGCTGCTGCCGGCGCCAGCGGTTGCGCAGCGCGATGGCCACGGCGCGCTTCGCCTGCCGCTGCCCGACCACGAACTTGTCGAGCTCGACGACGATCTGCCGCGGCGTCATGTTGTCGATCACAAGACCTGAATGGGTCTCGCCGGGAACCTGAAGGGTCATGGCTTCTCTCAAAGTTCCTCGATGGTGAGGCGGTCGTTGGTGAAGATGCAGATCTCGGAGGCGATCTTCATCGCCTCGCGCACGATCTCGGGCGCGGAGAGCGAGGTGTGCCGCAGGAGGGCGCGCGCGGCGGAGAGGGCGAAGTTCGCCCCCGAGCCGATGGCCAGCACCGGCTCGTCCTCGTCCGGCTGCATCAGCTCGCCCACTCCCGAGACGAAAAAGCTCTTGTCCTTGTCGGTGACGATGATCATGGCCTGCAACTGCCGCAGGGCGCGGTCGGTCCGCCAGTCCTTGGCGAGCTCCACCACCGCCCTCTCCAGGTTGCCGCCGAATTCTTCGAGTTTCTCTTCCAGGCGGACGAACAGCGCCAGCGCGTCGGCGCCGCCGCCCGCGAACCCCACCAGAACGTTGCCCTTGCCGGCGCGCCGGATCTTCCGGGCGCTGTTCTTCACGATGGTGTTCTGGTTCATCGTAACCTGCCCGTCGCTGGCCATGCACACCTTGCCATTGCGCCGCACGAGCAGGACGGTCGTCGAACGAAACGTATCCATGGGCCGGGGATTGTAACAGCAGGACCGCGAGCCCGGGGTCAACCCCGGTCCCGCCTGGCCCGGGGATGGGCGCCGCGGTAGACCGAGAGCAGCCTCTCCACCTCCAGATGGGTGTATTTCTGGGTGGTGGAGAGCGAGCTGTGGCCCAGCAGCTCCTGGATCGCCCGCAGATCGGCCCCGTTCTCCAGCAGGTGGGTGGCGAAGGTATGCCGCAGGGTATGGGGGTGCACCCCCCGCGCCACGGACGCCGCGTCCACCCAGCGGTCGATGACCCGCCGTACCGAGCGGTCCGTCAGCCGGCCGCCGAAGCGGTTGAGGAAGACCGGCTCGCCGTCGCCGTCGTCCACGGCGCCGCGGGCGGTTTCCCAGACCTCCAGCCAGGCCCGTAGCGCCTCCGCCGCCGGCCGGCCGAAGGGGACCATCCTCTCCTTGCTCCCCTTGCCCATGACGCGCAGCACCCGCGCCGAGAGGTCGATGTCCTGCCAGTCGAGCCCGACCAGCTCGGAGACCCGCAAGCCGGCGGCGTAGAGGACCTCCAGGATGGCGCGGTCCCGCCGCTCCAGGGGCTGGTCCCCGGAAGGCGCCTCGATCAGGCTCTCGACCTCGCCCGGCCGCAGATGGCGGGGCAGGGTCTTGGGCGCCTTGGGCGTCTTCACCCCCTGGGCCGGATTGGCCTGGAGGATTCCCTCGCGGCAGGCGTAGCGGAAGAAGCTCCGCACCGCCGAGAGGGTGCGCCCCTGGCTCTTCTTCGCCAGCCCCTGGCGGGTCATCGCCGCCAGGAAGGAGCGCACGGCCAGCGGGTCCACGTCGCCGGGTTGGATCTGGTCCGGCTCCTTGCCCAGGAAGTCCCGCGAGAGGAACTCCAGGAACATGGTCAGGTCGTGCTCGTAGGCGCGCAGGGTCTCCGGCGAGAGCTGGCGCTCCCCCTGGATGTGCTCCAGATAGCGGTGGATCAGCCGGCGCATGCCGCCTCGGCCGGGATGGTCGGGATGGCGGCCGGCACGCCGTTGCGCTCGGCCCAGGCGGCCAGCGCGGCCCAGGCCCGCTCGACGTAGGCGGCCCGGCGGTCCGCCTTGCGGAACCGCTCCCCCAGCTCCTCGAACAGGCCGTAGTTGATGTTGGCCGGCTGGAAGTGCCGGGGATCGGACTCGGTCAGGTGCCGCGCCAGGGCGCCCAGGGCCGTGGTGGCCGGGAACGGCTCGGGAACGCGTCCCTGCCGCTCCAGGGCGACGTAGAGGGCGATCGCCAGACCCGTGGCCGCGGATTCGAGGTATCCCTCGACACCCGTGATCTGCCCCGCGAGGCGAACCCGGGGCTCGGCTTTCACCCGGTAGTGCTTGTCCAGGTGGGTGGGCGCGTTGACGAAGGTGTTGCGGTGGATCTGCCCGAAGCGGACGAACCGTGCCTCCTCCAGCCCCGGGATCGTCTTCAGCACCCGCTGCTGCTCGCCCCACTTCATGCGCGACTGGAACCCCACCAGGTTGAACTGGCTCTTGGCCAGGTTCTCCTGCCGGAGCTGCACGACCGCGTACGGCCGCCGCCCGTCCGGAGCGGTCAGTCCCACCGGCTTCATGGGGCCGTAGCGCAGGGTGTCCACGCCGCGCCGGGCCATCTCCTCGATGGGCAGACAGCCCTCGAAGAAGACCGCCTTCTCGAACTCGTGCGGCGCCACCACCTCGGCTTCGGTGACGGCCGTGTGGAAGGCGAGGTACTCCTCCTTGTTCATGGGGGCGTTGAGGTAATCCTCCCCCTCGCCCTTGCCATAGCGCGACTGCCAGAAGAGCTTCGAGAAGTCGAGGCTGTCCGCCTCCACGATGGGCGCGATGGCGTCGTAGAAGTAGAGGTACTCGCTCCCCAGGAGCCCCTGGAGCCTGGCGGACATGGCTTCCGAGGTCAGCGGCCCGGTCGCCAGGACGACCTCGCCGTCCGGGATCTCGGTGACCTCCTCCCGCCGCAGCTCGATCCGGGGGTGCCGGCCGATCGCCTCCGTCACCAGCGCCCCGAAGCGGTCGCGGTCCAGCGCCAGGGCGCCCCCGGCCGGCACGGACGCCTCGCGGGCCTTGCCGATGATGATCGACCCGAAGGCCTCCATCTCCCGCTTGAGGAGACCGGCGGCGTGGAACGGATCGTCGCTGCGCAGGGAATTGCTGCAGACCAGCTCCGCGAGATCCCCGGATTTGTGGGCGGGCGTGCCTTTGACCGGCCGCATCTCGTGCAGGACGACGTCCACGCCGCGCTCGGCGAGCTGCCAGGCGCATTCCGATCCGGCGAGACCGCCGCCGATGATGTGGACGGGGGAAGACATGGCGGGATTATAGGCGGGTGGACTCGATCTCCGCGTAGAAGCGCTCGCGCACGCCGTCCGCATTCATCCTGCACATCGGTACCATCTCGCCCTTGTAGGGGAGGCGGAAGACGCAGGCGGCCAGGCGCTCCCGGCCCAGCGGCGTGCGCACCTCCTCCGGGCTCATGAAGTGATGGCTCGTCAGGGTCAGTCCGTCGACGCGGAGGCGGCCCCGGAGGACGTCCAGGAGCAGGCGCCGCAGCGAGATCCCCGCCTCCTCACGGAAACGGGCGTCCGCCCAGCGCCGCACCCGCCCGAAGAGCCAGCGAGGATCGGCGCGCAGCATGCCGAGGAAGCGCGCCGCCTTCTCGACGGGCCGGTCGTCCCGGAAGGCCGTGCCGCCCAGGCCGCGCGCGAAGAACTCGCTCATCACGGCCACGTCCTCGGGCTCGTCGCGGATGAACTGGAACAGCCGCGGCTCCTCCCCCCGACGCTCCAGCGCCAGCACGGGCACGAAGCGCGTGCACTCCGTGTGGCCGAAATGCATCGGACCCGTCCCCCGGAGATCCAGCCCGAACGTGGCGGTCCCCCGGTCCACCTCCCGCCACAGCTCCCCGGCCGTCACCCCTCGCTGGCTCCTGCGCGTCCGGCCCACCTGGGCCAGCGGCTGGAAGCTCGCCAGGCCGAAGGCGTCGCGGTTGCGCACCAGCCAGCGCACCACGTCCGCGATCTGGGGGAGGTTGTCCTGGGTGACCGTCAGCGTCATGGCCGCCCGCAGCGGTCTGCCGGTGCGGCGGCGGGCCTCCCGGACCATGGCCGCGAATTCGTCCCGCAGCCCCATCAGCTCCAGCTCCGACTCCGGCGCCTTGTGGCCGTCCCGCCCACGCTGGGTGATGTCCACGTGGATCGAGACCTCGGTGAGCCCGCCGTCCGTCATCAGCCGCTCCAGCAGCCCGGGCCGCCGGCGGAAGCTGTCGCCGTGGGTCATCACCATGGGGACGCAGCCGATCGAGCGGGCGTAGCGCAGGATTTCGATCAGCTCCCTCTCGGGGCGCAGCGTCACCTCGCCGTCGGTGATCTGGACGTTGCTCTTGGGGCCCAGCCAGCGGCGCATCTCGTCGAGCTGCCGCAGGACGGCCGCGGTAGGAAGGGCCGGGATACGGTTCGCCTCGCGGCCGAGGTAGCAGCCGGTGCAGGCGAAGTCGCAGCGCGGTTGGATGCCGATGGTGGCGCCGCAGCCGGTGGCCTTCTGGCCGAGGCCCTGCCCGGGAAGACGCAGAGCGGGGTCGAGCCCCGCCCAGCGTTGCGCCAGCAGGCCGCGCTTCTCGGCCGTGGCCGGATCGCGGAGGAGATCCAGGGTTCCCCGCAGCGACCAGGGCTGTCCGATCAAGCGCCCCTCCCCGGAGTTATTGCGAGTTGTCGTTCAGCTTCCAACTGTACTCGTCGTACTGCACGTCGATCTGGTTGCCGGCGGCCACCATCTGCTTCCGCTTGTCCGGCGAGACGTAGTTGAGGAGGAACGGTATCGTGCCGCCGCCCCACTTGTAGAAATCTCCCTCGAACCAGTCCATCACCTTGGTGACATGCAGGACGAGCTCTCCGCCCTTCTTCTCCAGGCGTACGCCCTGGGGACCGTTGATGAACTTCCGGGTCTGATCCTCGAGCTGCTGCTGGACCCGGTCCCCGACATAGGGCTCGGTCCGGATGGCCGGGCAGCTCTCGGCGGCGCAGTTGATGGCGAAGTGGATGCGCGGGTCCTTGAACCCGTTGCGGATCTTCTCGTTCTCGATGTCGTTCAGCGACATCTTGCCGCGTTTGGTGTCCACCAGGTCCTTCTTGAAGATGTTCAGGCGGATCACGGGGTCCGTCGAGAGGTCGCGGATCGACTCCACCGGGTAGTTGTCCACCACGATGCCGACGACGGAGATGTTGTACAGGTTGATCCAGTAGGCGAGCTGGTCCTGTCGCGACAGGGTCTGGGCGTCGACCGCGGCCATCTGGCGGCGCAGGTTGTCGAGCGTGGCCTTGTCCTGGGCCTTGAGGGCCTTGTAGTTCATCCCCTTGGCGGGGTCGTAGTACTTGGAGAGCAGCTCCCCCCAGGGCCTGTAGTCCGGCGGCGCCGCGGCGGCGGCCGGGAGGGCCAGGGCCAGCAGGGCGAGAAGGATCAGGGTGAGGTTCGTCGTCTTCATGCTCCCACCTCTCTTACGCAGTGGCCCTCCGGAGCGGATGAGCGCAGGAGGATGGTAGCGCAGTACCCTACGGCCCCTCTCGCTTCAACGTGAGGCTCGGCAGGCCGGGGGCTTCCCAGAGGAGGGTGGCAACCCCGCCTCCGAGTTGGAAGGTCATGGTGTCCGTCATGCCCTCGATGCGGAAGCGGGTGGGTGAGGTCGGCACCAGCACCATGTTGCTCTCCTCGTCCACCAGCACGGCCAGCAGGCGGTTGCCCGCGGCCTGGACTCTGATCTCGTACCCGCTCTCCCCATCCTTGTAGGTTCCGGTGAAGCGGGCGATCTGGTCGGCCGGCAGCTCCACGTCCGGGTCCCGCTTGAGCACGAACTCCGGCCGCTTTGTCTTCTCCACGCAGGAAGTGTCTAGCCCCTTTACGGTGCCGGCTTCGACGAACCGGACAATCAGGCTGTCGACGCACTGGTAGGCGCTCCCGAAACTGTGGCCGCCGTCCGGCACCACGACCTGAAGGCTGTTCTTCAGCGTCCGCGCGGCCCGCTCGGCGTTGGACGGCGGAGTCACGGGGTCGCGCTCGCCCGAGAGCAGGAGCGCCGGCACATCGGAGACCGTCGGGTCCAGGAACTCGCGGCCGACCGCGGGCACCGGCCAGGCCGCGCAGGCCGCCTGCTGCTTGCGGATGCGGAAGTCCCCCAGGAAGGTGCCCTGGACGGCGGCCGGGATCTCCTCCTCGCGAATGAACGGCAGGTCCTCCGCGCAGGTGAGGGAGAGATAGTAGCCGTCGGCCAGAGCGCCGCCGCTGCCGGCGGAAAAGCGGCGGGCGGCCTCGGCCATCGGCTTCCAGTCCCCCTGGGCCGCGAAGTGGATGCTGAGAGGAAGGAGGGAGGCTCCCCTCGGGCTGTAGAGCATGTAGCGAAAGGTCGTCGCCACCCCGTTGCGCGCCAGCCGGACGTCCACCGGCTTGCCCGTTTCGCCGTCCGTCAGGGTGACGGTCACGGGCTGCTTCTCGATCTGCCGGAGCACGGCGGCGGCTTCGTCACGGAGGTGGGGGAAGGCGGTGCGGCAGGCTGGATCCCCCTCGCACTCGGCGATCAGGCTGTCGAGCGCCCGCTGGGCGTGGCGGGCCATCGGGAACGGCCCACGCTCGTCCGTGGGGGCCACTCCATGGAGGACCACCGTGCGCACGTTGTCAGGATATCGGCGCAGGTAGACCAGCGCCGACTTGGTGCCGCCGGACGCGCCGTAAATGTTGAGCTTGCCGTAGCCGAGGGCGGCCCGCACCTCTTCGATGTCGTCGACGCTGGCGGCGTTGGTGTACTGGCTGAGGTCGGCGGTCTTCGCCAGGCGCTCGGCGCAGGTCTTCACCTTCTCCGGCGGGTAGAATTCGTCGAGGAAGCCCTGGGCTCCCGCTCCCCCGACCATTTCCGGGCAGAAAAGGCCCCCGGAGCCGCCGGTCCCGCGGAAATCGACGAGCAGGATGTCCCGCCGTTTGCGTAGGGCTCCAAACTCGGCGGCGATCGAGGCGGCCGCCGACACCGAGGAGTTCCCCGGGCCGCCGGTGAAGTAGACGAAGGGATCGGACAGCCGGTCCGGCCCCGTGGCCGGGAGGACGACCACGCGCAGGGGGATCTTGCGGCCGGTCTTCGCCGCTCGGTTCTCCCAGACCTCGTAGGTGCCGCACCGGGCCTCCGGCGGCAGGCCGGGGATGGTGGTGCAGGGCTTCAGCGCCAGCTTCGCGGCGGGTTGCGCCTCGCGGGCGAACGCCGGCGGCTTCGTCTTCGCCAGGCAGGAGCCGTCGAGCCCCTTCGCCGTGCCGGCCTCGACGAACCGGGTCATCAGGTCCGTGAGACACCCCATGGTTTCGAGCCCGTCGAGGCTGTGGCCGGTGTGCGGGATCACCACGTGCAGGCTGTTCTTCAGCGTCCGCGCGGCCCGCTCGGCGTTGGACGGCGGAGTCACCGGGTCCAGCTCGCCCGAGATCAGGAGCGTCGGCACGTCGGAGGTCACCGGCTCCTGGAACTCGCGGCCGACCGGGGGTACGGGCCAGGCGGCGCAGGCGGCCTGTTGGGCGCGGATGCGGTAGTCCCCCAGGAACGAGCCCCGGACCACCGCCGGGACCTCCTCCTCGGGAATGAACGGCACGTCCTCCGAGCAGGTGAGGGAGAGATAGTAGCCGCGGGCCATCGTGCTCAGGCCGGAGCCCGCGGCCTGGGCCGCCTCGGCCATCGGCATCCAATTCCCCAGCACGGCCTGATGGACGCTGAACGGGATACGGGAGGCCCCCGTGGAGCTGTAGAGCATGGCGCGCAGGGTGGTGATCAGCGCGTTGCGCGTCAGCCGCACCTCCAGCGGCTTGCCGGTCTCGCCGTCGGTCAGCGTCACCACGGCCGGCTTCTCCGCGGCCCGCTGGAGCATGGTGGCCAGCTCTTCGCGGACCTTGGGGAACGCCGCGCGGCAGGCCTCGTCCCGGTCGCACTCGGCGAGCCGCCCGTCCAGGGCCCGCTGGACGTGGCGGGCCATGAAGAACGGTCCGCGCTCGTCGGTCGGGACCAGGCCCGAGAGGATCGCGGCGCGCACCGACTCCGGATGCCGGCGCAGGTAGATCAGGCCCGTCCGGCTGCCGCCGGAGCCGCCCATGAGGTTGACCTTTTCGTAGCCGAGGGCGGCCCGCACCTCGTCGAGATCGTCGACGGTCGTGTCGTTGGTGTACTGCGAGAGGTCAGCGGTCTTCGCCAGGCGTTCGGCGCAGGCCTTGGCCTGATCCGGCGCCAGGTAGTGATCCAGGTAGCCCTGCAATCCCGCGCTGGTCTCCATCTCGGGGCAGAAGAGGCCGCCGGAGCCGCCGGTGCCCCGGAAGTCCACTAGCAGGAGGTCCCGCCGCTGGTTGATCTCCTTGAGCTCTGCGGCCAGCCAGGAAGCGGCCTCCACGTTGGAGTCCCCTGGGCCGCCGTTCAGGAAGACCAGGGGATCAGGCTGGCGGTCAGGACCCTGGGCCGGGAGCACAACCACGCGGAGAGGGATCTTGCGGCCGGTCTTCGCGGCCCGGTTCTCCCACACCTCGTAGGTGCCGCACCGGGCCTCTGGCGGCAGGTCGGGGATGCCGGCGCAGGGCTTCAGCTCCAGCTCCGTGGCCGGCGCGGCGGCGAGGGCCAGCCCGGGGACGCACAGCCCGGTCAGGATCGCGAGCATCGGGACGCGTCTCATTGGATTCCTCCTTGCAGGGATCTTCAATCTTAGACTTGTTTCATCCCAATGGCGTCCCTATTTCCACTTTCTCAGCTTCCCTCCCGCTTCAGGGTCTGCGTGCCGCCCGGCATCTCCAGGGTCATGGCGACGGCGCGGCCGTCCTGGAGGTCGAAGCTGAGCTTCAGCCATGGCTCGCCGCTGCGCATGCGGAAGCGCGTCGGCGAGGTGGCGGCCAGGAGGGCCGGGCCGAAGGGGGAGTCCACCCGCAGGTATCCGCCGACGACGGCGGTCGTGAACTTGCCCCCGTTCGGGCCTGCCCAGACGCCCACGAGCCGCTCGAGCTCCTCGGGCTTCAGCTTCACCTCGGGGTCAAGGCTCAGGAGGAAGTCGGGCCGCCGCATGCGGGCCACACAGGAGGTGTCCAGCGACTCGGCGGCGCCCGCCTGGATGAACGCCGTGATCATCCGCTCGACGCACTCCCCGCCTTGCATGCCGCCCAGGCCGTGGCCACCGTCCTCGACCACCACGTGCCGGCCCCGCTTCAGCGTGCGGGCCACCCGATCTCCCTGGGAGGGCGGGGTGACGGGATCGGCGCTGCCCGAGAGCAGCAGGGTGGGGATGCCGGAGGTCACCGGCCTGCGGAACTCCGGGCCGAGCTTCGGGGCCGGCCAGCCCTTGCAGGCTTCCAACTGCTTGCGCACGCGCAGGTCGCCGAGGAAGGTGCCGGCCACGGCGGCGGGGATCTCCTCCTCGCGGGTGAAAGCGAGGTCCTCGGAGCAGGAGACGGAAAGGAAATAGCCGCCGATCGAGCCCTGGGCCTCGCTGATGACCTTGGCGAATTCGGCGAGAGGCTGCCAGTCGCCGTTCGCCGCGTTGTGGAGGTAGAGCGGGACGAGGGAGATCCAGGGGTTGTAGTAGAGCATCCGCCGCAGCACCTGGCCAAAGCCGCCCTTTGACAGGGTGAATTCGATCGGCTGGCCGGTCTGGGCGCTCGGCACCTGGAGCTTCACCGGCTCTTTCTGGATCCGGCTGATCACGGCGGCGACCTCTTCCCGGAGCTTCGGGAAGGCCTTGTGGCACGCCGGGTCCCCTTCGCACTCGACGATCAGGTTCTCCAAAGCCCGCTGGGAGTGGCGGGCGGTGAATAGGGGGACGGACTCGTCCATGGGGACCACGCCGCTGATCGTGGCCGTGCGGACGCTGCCGGGGTGGCGGCGCATGTAGACCTGGACCGTGCGCGTGCCGTAGGAGGTCCCCATGATGTTGACCTTCCCATAGCCGAGCGCGGTGCGGATCTCCTCGGCGTCGTCGGTCACGTAGTCAGAGGAGTACTGGGTGAGGTCGGCGGTCTTCTGCAGCCGGTCGCGGCAGGCGCGGGCCTTGTCGGCGGGGATGAATTCGTCCAGAAACCCCTGGATGCTGCCGTCGCCCCGCAGCTCGGGGCAGTCCAAAGGCGCCGACAGGCCGGTCCCCCGGGAATCGATGAGGAGGACGTCGCGGTCCTTCCGCAGCTCCGGCATCTCCATCGCGAACCCCAGTCCCTCCTCGATGGACGGCCCGCCCGGTCCGCCGGCGAAGTAGAGGAACGGATCGGGCAGCCGCTGGGGTCCGGTCGCCGGCAGGACCACGACCTGAAGCGGGATCTTGCGTCCGGACTTCGCGGCGCGGTTCTCAAAGACCTCATAGACGCCGCACCGGGCGTCCTTGGGGAGCCAGGGAGCCGAGCAGGCGCCTAACTCGAATTTCTTGACAGGCTCGGCGCTGGCGGAGAGTCCTACGGCAGGGAAACAGGCGAGAGCGATGAGGAAAGTTGATGTGGCTCGCATAGGAAGGACTACGAACGCGGTAGTCGAAAGGTTTCGGGCCGCGTTCCCCCGATTCCGCCTCTCATTCCCTCGCTTCCGAGAGACGTGAAAGCCTGGGAATGCTCCATTCGCTCCTTTTCAAGTCTCTTTCCCCGGAGGGAATGGAAGCCGGAAGAGCCTTCGTCGTCTTCGAAGGGTCTTTCGGCTTCCAGTCCCCGTCTTTCGCCTGCCATTTCCTCCTCTTCAGGTCTTGTTCCCCGGAGGAAATGCGACCCGGAAGGTTCTCCACGCCCCATTCCTCCTGGGGAACGCGACCCGAAAGGCGGGGAACGCCTCGCGATGAGGAGGGAACATGACGGGAGATCCCCTTCAGGCAGCCTGAGCGGGAGGGAATGAGACCCGAAATCCGGGGAATGAGACCTGAAGTCCGGGGAACACGATCCGAAAAACGATGGACGAGGGCCGAAGCCCTTCCGCCATGCCCCGTTTGCCGCCTTGAGAGGGACGAAACTCGAAGAGAGGCAGGAGTAAGGGATGGGGTGCTATCCTTTGATCCTGTCGACAGGAGCGGAAACGATTGTACGTTCAAGAGATCGCCATTCATAACCTCCGGGTCTTCGAGGCGGCTTCTCTGAAGCTCCAGTACCCGGGTCGCTCTGACGCCGACGCTCTCCACCATCCCAACATCAACCTGCTGCTCGGCAACAACGGCGCTGGGAAGACCACCGTCCTGAAAGCGCTGGCCCTCTCCACGCTCGCGCCGGTCATCGACAAGTCGGGCTTCCTCCCCTATGAGCTGGTGCGGCACGGGCGCGAGCGGTCGACGATCACGGCCAAGGTGGTCCTCCATCCGCAAGACCTGGGCAAGGGGTTCTCCACACACCCTCACGAGGAGTCCTTGACGACGGAGATCGTCCGGCAGGGGGATCTGGAGATCCTGGCCTCCGGAATCGGGACCGATCCGGGACCTTGGTCGGGGATGTTCGACAACAAGTCCCCCTCGTTCCTCGTCGTCGGCTACGGAGCGACCCGGCGGGTACAGGACGCCGGGAGCTTCAATCCGGAGGAGCAGGGGAAGCGCCGGTTCCTGCGTTACCAGCGCGTCGCGGGCCTGTTCGAGAGCCACATCGCCCTGACGCCCCTGCCCGCCTGGCTGCCCGGCTATCAGAAGGAGAATCCAGGCCGCTACAAGCAGGTCTCGAACCTGATCAACAAGCTTCTTCCCGAAGGCGCCAGGTTCTCCGGCCGGCGCGAGAGAGCGGACTCCGGGGACTACATGTTCCAGCTCCACGATGCGGAGGTCCCTTTCGGCGCCCTGTCGGACGGCTACCGCGCCTACATCGGATGGATCACGGACCTGCTGTATCACGTCTGCATGGGGTGTCCCAACAATACGAAGCTGGTGGACAGCCGCGGCCTGGTCCTGATCGACGAGATCGACCTCAACCTCCATCCGGAATGGCAGCGCACCGTCTGCGCCACCGTCTCCGCCGCCCTGCCCAACCTTCAGTTCGTGCTCTCCACGCACAGCCCCATCGTCGCGGGATCGCTGCAGAAGGAGAACATCTTCGTGATGGAGGCTGATGCTTCGGGCGCCTCGCGGGTCCGCCAGTACGAGGAGCGGATCTACGGCCTCGACGCGGACCAGATCCTGCTGAGCCCCTACTTCAACCTGGAGACGACGCGAGCGCCCGGCTTCGTGGATGAGTTGCAGCAACTGTCGAAGCAGGCCGCGCCGGGCAAGCCGGAGATCTCGCTGGCGATCATGCGGAAACTGGTCGGTCAGGCCGCGCCGGAAGAACGGCCTCAGAGAGACGGCGGGAAAAAGAAGCGCAAGCTCTCCGCATGATCCGGCATCCCGTCACCCGGACCCGGCTGATCCAATTGATTCGCGCCGAGTCGCAAGACTGGCTCGAAGAAGCCGCGGCCAAGACCGAGACCTTCCGCAAGCTGCAGACCTATCAGGAAGAAGAGGGCTCCTGGAGCGCCGTCAAGAAGGCCTACATGGCCATCCAGTCCGGCAAGTGCGCCTATTGTGAGCGGAAGTTCGGCGAAGACGACGAGAGCAGGATCGAGCACGACGTCGAGCACTTCCGGCCCAAGAGCAAGGTGCGGGCCTGGCCCACTTCCAGGATCAAGAAAGATCTCAAGATCGAGTACTCCTTCACGACGGGAACGGCCTCGAAGACCGGGTACTACCTCCTGGCGTACAACATCTTCAACTATGTCGTCACGTGCAAGAAGTGCAACACGATCTACAAGTCGGACTACTTTCCCATCGCGGGTGAAACCCGGATCTTCGATCAGGACGATCCCGCGAAGCTCGCCGCCGAGAAGGCCTTCCTGATCTATCCATTGGGTGTTCTGGACGACGACCCGGAAGACCTGATTACTTTCGAAGGCCTCATCGCCGTACCGAAGCACAAGTACGGCCGCAAACACGACCGTGCCCGGGTGACCATCGACTTCTTCAAGCTGGCGGTCGGCCGTGACGAGCTACTCCTGGAACGCGCGATCGTGCTGCGGCAGATCTATCTGGCGCTCGACTATCTCAAAGTCGCGACGAGCGAGAAGAAGCGGGCCGACGCTCAGAGAACCCTTGACATCGCGTTATCCGCCAGATCCCCCGCACACCAACTGCGCCAAGGCCTTTCACAAGGTCTGCGTCAACGCTCCGGAGACCGCCGAGCGGTACTACGAGTTGATCTCCGAGTACCTGAAGTCCAAAGGTTACTGACCAGCCCTTTCCAGCGCCTCCGCCAGCGCCTCCGCCAGCTCCCCCGCCTGAACGTGCCACAGATCCGCGTACGTCCCGCCCCGCGCGATCAGATCGTCGTGATGCCCTTCCTCGGCGACCTGACCGTCCCTTAAAACGAGAATGCGGTCGGCGTTGCGGATCGTCGAGAGGCGATGGGCGATGATCAGCGCCGTGCGGCCGGCGGTCAGCGTCCGCAGGTTCTGCTGAATGGCCCGCTCGGTCTCCGTGTCCACGGAGCTGGTGGCCTCGTCGAGGATCAGGATGGGCGCGTCCTTGACGATCGCGCGGGCGATCGAGAGGCGCTGGCGCTGGCCGCCGGAAAGCTTGACGCCCCGCTCCCCCACCAGGGTGTCGTAGCCCTGCGGCAGCGAGGCCACGAAGTCGTGGAGCTGGGCGAGCCGGGCCGCCCGCTCGACCTCCTCCAGGGGCACGTCGCTGCTGTAGGCGATGTTCTCCCGGATCGTGCCGTGGAAGAGGTAGACGTCCTGGCTCACCAGGGCGATGTTGCGCCGCAGGTCGGCCAGGGCGAGGTTGCGCACGTCGTGGCCGTCCAGGCGCACGGCGCCGCCGCTGACGTCGTAGAAGCGGAGGAGGAGCTTGATGACGGTGGACTTGCCGGCGCCGGTCGGCCCCGCGATCCCCAGCGTCTCGCCCGGCGCCACCCGGAAGCTCACCCCGCGCAGCACGGGCTCGTCGGCCCGGCCGCGGGCGTAGCGGAACTCCACCCGGTCGAACACCACCTCGCCCTTCGCCCGCGCCAGCGGCTCCGGCCGCTCGGGCTCCAGGATGGCCGGCGCGGTGTCCAGCAGGCCGAAGGCGCGCCGGGCGCTGGCCTTGGCCCGCTCGTAGTCGTCCACCGTGGCGCCGAGGCGGGTCAGCGGCCAGAGGAGGCGCTCGGTCATCATGGCGAAGAGCACCAGCTCGCCCACGGTGATGTTGCCGCGGCCGTTGAGGATCCAGTAGCTCCCCAGGAGCAGCACGCCGGCGAAGCCCACCACGATGGCCATGCGGATCAGCGGCACGTAGACCGCCGACAGCCGGATGGCCTCGACGTTGGCCCGCCGGTACTCGTCCGAGGCCTGGCGCACCCGCTCGGTCTCGAAGGCCTCGGCGGTGAAGCTCTTGATGACGTGGATGCCGCCGATGTTGTTCTCGAACCGGCTGGCGAGCCCGCCCACCGCCTCGCGGACCCGCTTGTAGCGCGGCTCGACCCGGCGCTGGTAGAGCAGGCTCCCCCAGAGGATCACCGGGATCGGCGCCACCGCCACCAGCGAGAGCTGCCAGGAGATGGGGAACATCACCGCGAAGGAGAAGAGGAAGAGCACGGCAAGCTGCACCAGCTCGTTGAAGCCGGTGTTGAGGAACCGCTCGAGCTGGTTGACGTCGTCGTTGAGCATGGCCAGGATCTCGCCCGTCCGGTGCTCCTCGAAGAAGGCCACCTCCCGCGACTGGATGCGGTTGTAGACGTCCATCCGCAGGTCGTGCTGGACCCGCTGGGCGAGGTTCATGAACCCCGACTGGTACATCCACTGGAAGAAGCTCTCGAAGAAGAAGATGACCACCGAGAGCCCGGCGAGGACCACCGCCATGCTCCAGGGATCGCGGGTGCCGGCCAGGGAGGCGATCCAGGCCGGCGGCTTGCCGCGCAGCGAGTCGATGACCCAGCCCACCAGCAGGGGCGGCATGAGGTCCAGGATCTTGTTCGAGACGCTGGCGGCGGTGGCCAGGGCCAGGCGGTCCCGGTAGGGCCGGAGATACCGGAACAGGCGCGGCATCGGCCGCGCGGCTTCCCGCAGGAGATCGGAACGGGTCATGCCGAGGGACCGCGGCCGAACTTCTCCGCGTTGAACGCCCGGGTCCCGCCCCGCGCCACCGACAGGGTCTTCCAGCGGTCCGACGACAGGTGCTTGGCGAGGAAGACGATCTGGCCGACGTGGTAGCCGTAGTGCGTGAGCTGGCGGTTGATCGCCTTGACCACGCTGTGCGGCTCGGCACGGATGAGGACGGTCAGCGACAGATCCTCCTCCCGCAGGGCAGCCAGGGTCTGGAACAGGCAGCGCCACCCCTCTTCCCAGCGGGCCAGGAGGTCCTGCCGGGTCGTCCCCTCCAGGACCATGAACTCGGAGTCGCGGTCACGGTCCGGCTTCTCGCCGTCGGAGGCCAGGAAGTCGGTCCAGCGCGACCGGAGGTTGCCGGCCATGTGCTGGATCAGGACGGCCAGGCTGTTGGACTCTGGATCGAGGGCGGCGGTGAGGTCCTCGTCCCGCACCTGGGCCAGGGCCCGGTCGGCGAGATCCTTCAGCTTGCGGAACTGGTCGACGACATCCTCGAGATAGAGGGACGCGGGGGATCGGGTCACGGCGGGCCTCCAGAGAGAAGGAGGGTATCACCCTTCATGCGCGAACGGGCCGGTCGGTCCGGCCGCGCCGGGGAGGGGACCGGCGCGGCCGGACCGGGACGACCCGGCCTTGTCCGGCAAAATACCGGACAGGGCCATCCCGTCTTTCCCTTGGCTTCCCACTCTCTCCCCCCTAATATAGCGCAATATCTATGAATATGGCCGGAAAACTCCCAAATTTGTGCCGAGACGTGTCACCGCCGCATAACGGATGGAACCGGGTATAATTCGCAGCCGGTCCCCGACAACTCGCCGGAAGAAGAGGAATCTCTTCAATGCGTGCACTTTTGCTCAAGGATGATGCTGTCCAACGGAACCCTGCGGAAGCCGAGGAGGCGCTGCGCCTCACCCGGTTCCTCCTGGACAGGGCGGGGGAGGGCGCGTTCTGGGCCGATTCCGACGGCCGGTTCTTCTACGTCAACGAGGTGGCCTGCGCCATGACGGGCTACACCTCCGAGGAGCTGCTCTCCCTGCGGTTGTTCGACCTCCTGGCGCCGGAGCTCAGGGACCAGCTCCCCGAGATGTCCCGGCGGGTGCGGGAGGAGAGCCCCGTCACCTTCGAGACGGTCCAGATGCGGAAGGACGGCGAGCGCTTCCCGGCCGAGATCACCATGAGCCATCTGGAATACCAGGGCCGCGAGTGCTTCTGCGCTTTCGCCCGCGACATCACCGAGCGCAAGCGGGCGGAGGCGGCGCTGCGGGAGTCGGAAGAGCGGTATCACGGTCTCTTCGAGGGCGTCCCGGTGGGTCTCTACCGCACCACCCCCGCCGGGCGGATGCTGTACGCCAACCAGGCCCTGGTGCGCATCCTGGGCTATCCCAGCCTGGAAGCTCTGCTGGAGACCAACGTCGCCGACATCTACCTCGATCCGGAGGACCGCCGCCGCTGGCAGAAGTCCATGGAGACGGGCTCGGTGCAGGCCTTCGAGGCGCCGGTGCGCCGCCACGACGGCGACCTGATCTGGGTGCGCTTCACCGTCAAGGCCGTGCGGGACGAGAGCGGCGAGATCCTGCGCTACGAGGGGGCGCTGGAGGACATCACCGACCGCCACCGGGCCGAGGAGGCCCTGCGCGCCAGCGAGGAGCGCTTCCGGGCCCTGGTCCAGAACGCCTCGGACCTGATCTGCATCCTCGACGGCGACGGCATCATCCGCTACCAGAGCCCGTCGCACCAGCGGGTCCTCGGGTGCCATCCCGACGAGCACGTGGGCCACGGCATGCTGGAGCTCATGCATCCCGAGGACCGGCACGTGCTGGCGGAAGCCCTGTACCGCCTGGCGGAGTGTCCGGACGAGATCGTCACGGCCGAGTACCGCCTGCGGCACCGCGACGGCACCTGGAGGTTCCTGGAGTCCACCGCCTCCAACCTCGTCGACCACCCCGCCGTGTCGGGCATCGTGCTCAACTCCCACGACATCACCGACCGCAAGCGGGCCGAGGAGAAGCTCATCCATGACGCTCTCCACGACGAGCTGACGGGACTCCCCAACCGGGCCCTGTTCATGGACCGGCTGCGGCAGTCCATGGAGCGCTCGCGGCGGGAGCCGGAACGCCTGACCGCCGTCCTCTTCCTGGACCTGGACCAGTTCAAGATCGTCAACGACAGCCTCGGCCACCTCGTGGGGGACGAGCTGCTGGTGCAGATCGCCGGCCTCCTCTCTTCGGCCTTACGCCCCTCGGACACCATCGCCCGGGTGGGCGGCGACGAGTTCGCCGTCCTCCTCGAGGGGGGCCGCGACGTCAGCGACGCCGTGCGGGTGGCGGACCGCATCCACGAGCGGCTCTCGTCGCCCATCAACCTCGGCGGCCACGAGGTGTTCGCCACCGCCAGCATGGGCATCGCCGTCCACACCCCCGAATACGAGCGGCCGGAGGACCTGCTGCGGGACGCCGACACCGCCATGTACCGCGCCAAGACCTCGGGGCGGGCGTGCCACGTGGTCTTCAACCGGGTGATGCACCGCTTCGTCATGGCCCGCCTGCAGCTCGAGACCGACCTCCGGCGGGCGGTGGAGCGGCGGCAGCTCCGGGTGCACTACCAGCCCTTCGTGGACCTGGCGTCCGGCGAGGTGACGGGCTTCGAGGCCCTGCTGCGCTGGCACCACCCCCGGCGCGGCCTGCTGCCGCCGGACGAGTTCCTCGCCGTGGCCGAGGAGACCGGCCTGATCGTGCCCATGGGCCGCTTCGTGCTGGCGGAGAGCTGCCGCCAGATCCAGGAGTTCCACCGCAAGCACCCGGAGCTGGGCCCGCTCAAGCTCAGCGTGAACCTGTCGAACAAGCAGTTCTTCCACGCCGAGCTGTTCGATCAGATCCAGGAAGCGCTCGCCGCCTCCGGCCTCGACCCCGCCTGCCTGGGGCTGGAGATCACCGAGGGGGTCATCATCCGCCACGCCGACTCGGCGGCCAGCCGCTTCTCGCGCCTGAAGAGCATGGGCGTGCAGCTCTACCTCGACGACTTCGGCAAGGGCTACTCCTCCCTCAACTACCTCCACCGCTTCCCCATGGACCTCCTGAAGATCGACCGCTCCTTCATCTCCCGCATCGAGGAGGCGGAGGGGAACCTGGCCATCGTGCGGGCGATCGTCACGCTGGCCCACCAGCTCGGCATGGAGGTGGTCGCCGAGGGAATCCAGACCCCGGAGCAGCAGGCCAGGCTCCGCTCCCTGGGCGTCGAATACGGCCAGGGATACTTCCTCTCCGAGCCCGTGGCCGCCGATCAGGCGGAGCTGCTGCTGATGCGCCGGACGCGGGTGTAGAAGACTCCTTTCGGGAATACGCAACGGCAAATCTCCGGTTCTCGTCTCCTGATATGGAGACCGGGAACCTGCCGCCGCGCGTCTTCCTTCTCTCTCCCGCCAGCCTCGACGGCGTGCGGGCCGCGCAGCTCACCTCGCCGCGGGCCCGTTTCGGGGCGGCCCTCCGCTACCGGAGCCCCGAGGGGGTGCCGGTGGAGGAGGCCTTCACCTTCATGAGCTCGCTCTACTTCCGCGGCAAGATCACCTACGCCCGGCACTTCGCCGCGCCGCCCCCGGATCTCGGCCTGGGGACTCCGGACGACGGCATCCTGGTGATCGCCCCCGGGTTCGGCCTGGTGCCGCCGGGCTGGCGCATCACGCCGGAGCGGATGAAGAAGCTCCGCCGCACTCCGGTCGACTTGAAGCACCGCGGGTATTGCACGGCCATGCGGGACCACGCCGAGCAGCTCCGTGAGCTGGCCCCGTCTTCGTCCGTCATCCTGCTGGGGAGCGTGGCGACCGGCAAGTACGTGGACCTGCTCCTGCCGGTCTTCGGGGACCGGCTCCTCTTCCCCCGCGAGTTCGCGGGCGCCGGCGACATGAAGCGCGGCGGCATGCTGCTGCGGGCCGTGCGGGAGGACCGGGAGCTGGACTACGTCACCCTCGACGCGCCCCGCCGGCGCAGCCGTGCCTGATCCGGACTTGGAACGGCCTTTGCAATTTCCCCTTGTCGCCAAGAGGAACGAAGTTCAACACAAACCAAGAGAGCATCTTTGACAAGGAGATAACCCCATGATCCGTAACAAGAAGCTGGCAATGCCGTTTCTTCTCAGCGCGGCGCTGCTGACGGTCTCCGCGACCGGCTGCCGCGTGCGCCAGACGCAGGAAGGCGAGATGCCCGACGTCAAGGTCGAAGGCGGTCAGGTTCCCAAGTACGACGTGGACGCGGCCGACGTGGACGTCAAGACCACCACCGAGAAGCGCGAGATCACGGTGCCGAAGGTCGACGTGGACGTGAAGCCCCCGGCGGACGGCGACCAGGATCCGCCGAAGAACAACTAAAGCAGCCTGATCCGATTGGAAAAGGGCGGGGAGAAATCCCCGCCCTTTTTTGTTTACCTGGAGAGGACCTGAACGACATAAAGGACCTAAGGGACGTAAGGGTTGAAGTCCTTTATGTCGTTTATGTCCTTTACGTCCTTTAGGTCCTTGCAAAGCAACGGCGGCCGGGACGATCCCGGCCGCCGTCTGGGGGGAGAAAACGTTGTCGAAAGGGTTTTTACTGCTCTACCTGCACCGCTTACTTGCCGGCGTTGGCCGCGTCCACGATCTGGAACTGCTGCTGGTTGACCTTCTCGTCGCCCACCCAGACCTCGGCGCGGTAGTCGCCCTTGGCCCAGGAAGAGGTGTTGGCCGCCTGGAACGTCAGGTACTGGTCGCCCTGGTTGACGGTCTTCTCTTCCTCGTTGATCTTGGTCTCGCCCGGGCCGTACCAGGTCACCTTGACCTTGGTGCCGGCGGGCGCGTCGGCGACCTT
The DNA here is from genome assembly GCA_036376245.1 of Thermoanaerobaculia bacterium. Classification (GTDB taxonomy): domain Bacteria; phylum Acidobacteriota; class Thermoanaerobaculia; order Multivoradales; family UBA5704; genus DATARR01. Next base: position 91,470 of record DASVAS010000040.1, read on the forward strand.
CATCGCCAGGTTGACGGTGTCGCCGGGAGCGAAGTCGTCGCCCTGGGCATCGGTGGGGATCATGCCGTCGACGACGTTCTTGCCGATCGTCACGTCGTCCACCATGGTCTGCGCCTCGACCGGGTTGAGATCGTTCGGCTGGTCGACTCCGGCGACCTCGTGCTCGGTCGTCGCGGTTGCGGTGTCGTCCGCGTCATCCGTCTCCGCCTGCTCGTTCGTCCGGCACGCGACCGTGAACGGCAACACCGCGGCGAAAAGCAATGCTAGAAGCTTTGAAGCTTTCATCGTTGTTCTCCTTGTGCAGTTTGCTGTCCGTGAAAGCGGCCGGGCACCGCACCGCTTCTTGCCTCTGAATAGAGCAAAGTCCGTACCAACTTGCGATCCCATGGCGAGGAGCGGGGTCCCGAAACCTGCTATCGCTGGACGCGTATAGACTTCAGGGACCGGTGCGCCCGGCCCGATCCGCTGAACATCGTCCCCGTCCCGAGGCGGGGCTTTTCTCCCATGAGGAGGTCTCTGTGAAAGGAATGCTCTCCGGCTTGCGGAGCGCCGTCTCCATGGCCGCCCTGGGCCTGCTGGCCCTGGGAGGCCCGGCGGGCGCCGCGAGCTACCAGGACTACCACACGTTCGCCGAGGTCGAGGGGCAGCTCCAGTCCTGGAGCAAGAACCCCGCCGTGAAGCTGCAGACCGTCGGCAAGTCCATGGGCGGCCGGCCGATCTACGTGGCCCGCGTCGCCGCGCCCGGCGGGGCGGACCCGGACGCCCGGCCCGCCATCTTCGTGGGCGCCAACATCGCCGGCTCCCACAACGCCGGCACCGAGGCCGCTCTCGATCTGATCCAGGCCCTGCTCAACGCTCCCGCCGGCAGCGAGGGAGCCAAGCTTCTCGCCAGCCATACCTTCTACGTCGCCCCGGCGCTGAATCCCGACGCCCACGACGCCCTGTTCGGCAAGGTGCGGGCCCGGCGCGGCGGCGCCGACGGCAAGATCGACCACGACATGGACGGCCTCCAGGGCGAGGACCCGGCGGACGACCTCAACGGCGACGGCATGATCACCCGTATGCGCATCGCCGACCCCGCCGGCGGCTGGCTGGCCGACGGCACGGATCCCCGCGTGCTGATCAAGTCCGACGTCATGGAACAGCGGGCGGGCGCGTACCGCATCGAGGTCGAGGGCAAGGACGACGACGGCGACGGCCTCTACAACGAGGACGGCGGCGACGGCGTCTGGCCGGACAAGAACTTCCCCCACGCCTTCGTCATCGGCAACGCCGAGTCCGGCCCCTGGTCCAGCTATTCCCCGGAGACCAAGGCCCTGCTCGACTTCCTGATCGCCCGCCGCAACGTGGCCCTGGCGGTGGTCTACGGCCCGGCCAACAACCTCCTGGCCGCGCCCCAGAGCCTGGGCGGCGGCGGCGACCTCGGCACGCAGAAGTTCAAGGTTCCGCCCCAGGCGGCCCAGGCCCTGGGCTTCGACCCCGAGCAGGAATACACCATCGACGAGATCTGGGCCGTGGCCCAGAACTTCCCCTTCGTGCGCCAGAACAACATCACCAAGGAGCAGCTCCAGCAGTTCCTCGGCGCCGGCGCGGCCACCAAGGTGGACCCGGACGACCAGGCCTACCTCGACAAGTTCGCCGAGGCCTACAAGGAGCGCCTGAAGAAGGCCAACCTGCCTGCCGACCGGCCGGGCGCGCAGTACGGCAAGGGCGGCTTCACCCCCTGGCTCTACTACCAGTACGGGGCCATGGCCCTGGAGCTGGACGTCTGGGGCGTGCCCAAGGCCGAAAAGAAGGCCGAGGGCAAGGCCGAGGACGCCCTCACCATGGACAAGGTGGCCGCCATGAGCGCCGACGACTTCGTCGCCCTGGGAGCGGAGAAGATCGACGCCTTCCTCAAGGAGAACAAGGTTCCGCCCCAGTTCAACTCTCAGATGGTGATCGGCGCCATGAAGGGCGGCCAGATCACCCCCAAGGCCATGGTGGACCGTATGAAGCAGATGGGCGCCGGCGGTGGCGCCGCGGCGGCCGGCGGCGGCAAGGCCAGCGAAGCCGGCGCCCGCGAGCGAGAGGTCCTGGCCTGGATGGACGCCAACGCGCAAGGCTCGTTCGCGGCCTGGACCCCCGTCACCCTGCCGGACGGCACCAAGGTGGAGGTGGGCGGCCTCGATCCCTTCGCCGAAGCCAACCCGCCGATGGCCGTCCTCAAGCCGGCCCTCACGGCCCACACCGAGACGGTCCTCGACCTCGCGGGCAAGCTCCCCAGGGTGGAGATCGCCTCCCTCGACGTCACCGACCTCGGCAGCGGCGTCTACCGGGTCAAGGCGGTGGCCGCCAACCGCGGCTATCTCGCCACTCACACCAAGCAGGCCGCCCGCGCCCAGGTCCACATCCCGGTCCGCCTGACCCTCAAGACCGGCGACGGCGTCGAGATGGTGACCGGCTATCCCTCCGCCACCGCCGACCGCCTCGAAGGCACCACCGGCACCCTCACGGGCGAGTGGCTCGTGCGGGCCCGTCCCGGCGCGAAGATCGTGGTCGACCTGACCACCGACAACGCCGGCCGCGACCAGAAGACCACCACCGTGGGAAAGGGAGCTTGAACCCATGAGACCGCGTGCTTCCAGAATCGTCCTCGGAGCTCTGGCGCTCCTCGCGGCGGCACTTCCGTCCCTGCTCCAGGCGGCGGAGCCGCTCCGGCCCCAGGGCGCCCCGCCCGCGCCGGCCTTCAACCGGCTCAACCCCTATGAAGACATCGTCGCCCACCTCAAGGGCTACGCCGCCGCCTACCCGAAGTGGGCGAAGCTCGAGAGCATCGGCAAGAGCGCCCAGGGCCGCGACCTGTGGCTGATCACCCTCACCAATCCCGACACCGGCTCCGAGCTCTCCAAGCCGGCCATGTACATCGACGGCAACACCCACGCCAACGAGGTGCAGGGAGCCGAGGCCGCCCTCTACACCGTCGACTACCTCCTCAAGAACTACGGCAAGCTGCCGCGGGTGACCGAGATGCTCGACCGCTCGGTCTTCTACGTCCTGCCCATGGTCAATCCGGACGGCCGCGCCCTGTGGTTCAAAGGCCCCTCCGACCAGGATTTCCCCCGCACCGTGATGGTGCCGATCGACGACGACCGCGACGGCGTCGCCGACGAGGACGGCTATGACGACGTGGACGGCGACGGCTACATCACGTCCATGCGCAAGAAGGTGCCCATGGGCCAGGGCGACCACCGCCAGAACCCCAGGGACCCCCGCCTTCTGGACGAAATCAAGCCGGGCGAGCTCGGCGACTGGATCCAGATCGGCAAGGAGGGCTTCGACAACGACGGCGACGGCCGCGTCAACGAGGACACCATCGGCTACGTCGACCCCAACCGCACCTGGGGCTTCTCCTGGGAGCCCCCCTACGTGCAGGCCGGAGCCGGCCGCTATCCGCTGGCGATCGCCGAGACCCGGGCCATCGCCCTGTGGGCGCTCCAGCACCCCAACGTCGCGGCCGTGCAGAGCTACCACAACAACGGCCAGATGATCCTCCGCGGCCCGGGCGCCAAAGCCGATCCGCCCTACCCGCCGCAGGACCTCAAGGCCTACGACCTGATCGCCAAGGAGGGCGAGAAGCTCCTGCCCGGCTACCGGTACTTCATCTCCTGGAAGGACCTCTACACGGTCCACGGCGGCACCACCGACCACTTCTACAACATCATGGGCGCCGTGGCCTTCACCAATGAGATGTACAACCCGCCGGCGGACTTCGACAAGGACGGCAACATCACAGAGGAAGAGCTGATGCGGTTCAACGACAACCTCTCCCTCGGCCGCCAGTGGGTGGACTGGAAGCCGTACAACCATCCGCAGTACGGCCCGATCGAGGTCGGCGGCTGGAAGCGGGACGTGGGCCGCGTGCCCGAGGGCTGGGCCCTGGAGGACGAGACGCACCGCAACAGCTCCTTCGTCCTCTTCCACGCCTACCACCTGCCGCACCTCTCGATCGGCGACGTCGCCGTGAAGAAGGTGGGCGACCGCCTCTGGCGCCTGGAGGTGCCGGTGCTCAACGACCGGGCCATCCCCTCGATGCTGGCCGTGGCGGCCCAGGGCAAGCTGCACCGCCAGGACATCGCCACCGTCACCGGCGGCAAGGTGATCTCCAGCGGCGTGATCGACAACGCCTATCTGAACCGGGTGTCGCTGCAGTCCAAGCGGCCCGAGCGCCTGATGGTGCCCGGCGTCGACGGCCTCTCCACCCGCCAGCTCTTCTTCCTGGTGGAAGGGGACGGCGAGGTCACCGTCACCTACGACAGCCTGAAGGGCGGCAAGGTTTCGAAGAAGGTCGCCCTGAAGTAACTTCTATTGCGGATGCCCGGGGGCGGAAACGCTCCCGGGCTTCTCCTTTTCCAGCAGCTCCCGGTAGCGCTTCTCCGCCTTCTCCACGTAAGCCTTGTAGCCCTCGGGATCGATGAACGGGTTCTTCTCCGCCCCCTTGCGGAGCCGCTCCGCCTTGCCCAGACCGTCATAGAAGTTGGCGTGAGCGGCCAGGAAGATGTCGCACGGGAGCGACTTCAGGACCTGAAAGGTGCGCGCGTAGTCCTCGGCGATCCCGGGATACCGCTCGTTCTTCGTCAGCGTGACTCCGGGCAGGATCGTCGCGCTGCACACGAACACCACGTCCTTCCCCGCCGCCTTCATCGTCCAAGTGGTGCACCCCAGGGTGTGGCCCGGCGTGAGATGGGCGGTCAGCGTAGTCCCGCCCAGGGAGACCTGCTCGCCATCTTTCAGGGAACGATCGGCCCGCACCGGCCGGAAGGGGAATCGATCGCCGAGATGCGGATCGCCCGTGCCGCCGCGGGCGAGCTGGGGGATGTCCTTCTCGTGGACCAGGAGCTTCGCGCCTGTCAGCTCCTTGAGCGTCGCGAGCCCGCCCACGTGGTCGTAGTGGGCATGGCTGGTGAGCAGGATCTTGACGTCCTTCAGCTTGAACCCCAGCTTTCTGACGTTCTCCCGGATGATCGGCACCGTCTCCTCGAATCCGCTGTCGATGAGGATGTGCCCCTCGGGCGTCGTGATCAGGTACGACGCGATGTCGCTCGCGCCCACGTAATACAGGTTGCCGGCGATCTTGAAAGGCTCGACCGGCTGGTTCCAGGAGCGGGAGGTGGGGTCGGACTGGGGGAAGACGGAAAGCGGAAAGACCAGGAGAAGAAACACGAGAAGTCTTTTCATGAACGCCTTTCAGAAAGGTGAATCGGGCAGCCGGAACGTCCACTCCCTCCCCTTCTCCGTCGCGTCCATCTGGAGCAGCAGCATCCCGATCCCCGCCGCGCCCTGCATGTAGCCGGTCTGGGCGTAGGTGTACTCGGGCCGGATGCGGTGCTCGGCGTGGATCCACTTGAGGCCGTCGCCGGGCGTGGCCGTGGCGTGGGCCAGGAGATCCCTGACGACTCGACGGGCGTGGGCGCGGTAGGAATCGTCCCCCGTGAGCTTCGCGAGATCGAGGAAGAAACCGGCCACCCCGGCCGAGCCGCAGCACTGGCCGGCGTTGTTCCAGAAGCCGGGGGTCTTCTGCTCGGGAACGCCGCTGGCGAGGATGGACTTCGCGCCTTTCCGCGCCCAGTCCAGCCACCCCGCCTTGCCGTCGATCTGGTGGAGGCGGACCCAGAGGCGGGCGGTCCCCACCGGGCCGTGGCACCAGCTCAGGTAGTAGAGGTCCTTGCCCTCGGGCTCATTGTGGAAGATGAGGCAACCGTCCCCCTGGGTGCTGGCGATGGACTGGAGATAGCGCGCCCCGGCCCGCGCGGCGTCGAGGAACTCCTTGCGGCCCGTCTCCTGGTGGAGGGTCGCGAGGAAGTAGGCGATGCCCGCGGTACCGTGCGAGAAGTTGGGCATCAGCCGCTTGAACTCGGGGTCCATCCGCCACTTGAGGCCGCCCGCTTCGGGGACGCCCAGCTCTACCAGCCGCAGACCGGCGCGGACGGCGAGGTCGCGGGAAGCGGGATTGTCCGTCTCGCGGGCCACTTGCAGCAGATACAGGCCCGTGCCCGCCGCACCCGCGATGATGTCCGTAATGCCTCCCCACTGGACGCCCGCTCCGGCGGGCTGGGCGGCCGCGTGGATCAGGTCGCGGCAGCGGACGGCGGCCTTGAGGTACTTCTCATCGCCGGTCTCCTTGTAGACCCGATGCAGGGTGAAGCCGAGCCCGGCGAATCCGGTATAGAGGCCCGCCCCCGCCCCCGCGGGATCGAGCCGCTCGGGCAGGGTGGCGATCAGATAGCTCGCGCCGGCCGACGCCTCCTCCAGCCAGGCCTTGTCGCCCGTAGCCTTGGCGAGCTCCAGCAGGAAGAGGACGATCCCCGAGTTGCCGCTGTAGAGATCGGGCGTGGAGATCAGCCCTTCCGGCCGTTCGGGACCGTTCAGCCAAAGCAGCCCTTGCGGCGTCCCGACCCGGGTGGTCTGGAGCCAGCGGGCGGCCTGGAGGGCGGCGTCCAGGTAATTCGCGCCCGGCGAAGGCATCTCCGCCGCTGTGGATCTGCCGATCCCCAGAGGCAGGGCGATCCCGGCGGTCGCCCCAAGGCGCAGGAGGTCGCGGCGGGTCAAGGGGATGCTCACAGGTAAAGCGTACTATGCCTGCGGGACGGAACGGAGGCTAAGTACACTATGCCTATCTTCCTGCCGATAGGCATAGTGTACTTAGCCTAAAGCTGCGCCACCGTATCCTTGTAGAACCCGTCCAGCACCTCCCGGTGCCGCTGCTCCACGACCTTGCGCTTGACGCTCATCTTCGGCGTCAGCTCGCCCGTGGCCTGGGAGAGGTCGTGGTCGAGGAGATGGAAATCCTTGATCCGCTCGTAGGAGGCGAGCTTCTGGTTGACCGCCTCGATCCCCTGCCGGATCAGCTCCTTCACCTCGGGACGGGTGGCGAGATCGGCGTAGTCCTTGTAGTCGATGCCGTGCTCGCGCGCCCACTTGCCCGTGGTCTCCTCGTTGATCGTCACCAGGGCCACGCAGAAGGGCCGCCGGTCGCCCAGCATGACCACCTGCGAGACGTAGGGGCAGCTCACCTTGATCTGGCCTTCGATGTTCTGCGGCGCGATGTTCTTGCCGCCCGCCGTGACCAGGATGTCCTTCTTGCGGTCGGTGATCGAGATGAAGCCGTCGGCGTCGATCTGGCCGATGTCGCCGGTGTGGAACCAGCCGTCGGGCTCCAGGGCCTCGGCGGTGTCCTCGGGACGGTTGTAGTAGCCCTTCATGATGTGGCGCCCGCGGATCAGGATCTCGCCGTCCTCGGCGATACGGACCTCGACCCCCTTCAGCGGCATGCCGACGGTCCCGAACTTGTAGTGCTCGATGCGGTTGCCGGTGCTGCCGGCGGAGGTCTCGGTGAGGCCGTAGGCTTCCAGGATCAGGATGTCGCAGGCGTGGAAGAACTCGGCGATGGCCCGGGAGAGAGGGGCGCCGCCCGAGATCATGAAGCGGAGCCGGCCGCCGAAGCGGTCCTTGATCTTGGAGTAGACCAGCTTGCCGGCCAGGCGATGCTGGATGGCCAGCAGGCCCGACGGCTCCTTGCCCTGCTGACGGAGCTTGGAGACCCGGCCGCCCACGTCGATCGCCCACTGGAAGATCTTGTACTTGAGCGGGCTCCCTTCCCTGGCGCCGGTGACGATGCGGTTGTAGACCTTCTCGAACACCCGGGGGACGCCCGCCATCACCGTGGGCCGGACCACCGCCAGGTTGGCCACCAGGTCCTCGATGACCCCGTCGATGGCCGTGGGAACGCCGGTGCGGATGAAGGCCTTCTCCAGGACCTTGGCGAACGAGTGCGCCAGGGGAAGGAAGAGCATCTGCTTGTCGCCGGGACCGAGGATCCCCAGCTCGGCGATGGCCTCCGCCTCGGCGAGCCAGTTCTCGTGCGTCAGCATGACCCCTTTGGGATTGCCGGTCGTGCCGGAGGTGTAGATGAGGGTCGCGAGGTCCTCCGGCCCCACGGAGGCGGCCACCTCCTCGAAGCGGCCGGCGTTGGCGGCATCCCACTCCGCGCCCCGGCGCTCCAGCTCGGCCATGGCGAGGACCCAGCCGTCCCCGGCCGGCGGCTCGCCCTCCATGAGGATCAGGCAGCCGACGTGGCCGAGGCGGTCCTTCACCTGCCGGAGCTTGTTGGCCTGTTCGAGGTTCTCGACGAAGCAGACCTTCGCCCCCGAATCCTCCAGGATGTAGGCGCTCTCCTCGGCGGTGTTCGAGGTGTAGATGGTGCTGGTGGCGCCGCCCGCCGAGAGGATGCCGAGGTCGGCGATCACCCACTCGGGGCTGCTGGTGGCAAGGATGGCGCCGCGCTCACCCTTGGCCAGGCCAAGGCTCAGCAGCCCGCATCCCACGGCGCGCGCCCGGCGGCCCGCCTCCCCCCACGTCAGGGAGTACCACTGCCCCTGGCGTCGGCCGGACATGGCCTCCTGATTGGACGAGGAGGCGACACGGTGCTGGAACATCTGGACGACGGAGCGGAAGGCCGGATCGGACATCGCGAGATCCTCCGGAGACGTGACGTTCGGATGACGGCGGGATGATACCAGGGCCTCGCCGCTCCGGTCGCCCCCGACTCTGGTAGGATGCGACGATTCCAATCTACGGGACGGGTTCGATGAGCAAGGACCGTATCTACAAGATCGTTTTCTTCAACCAGGGCAACGTGGTGGAGCTGTACGCCCGCCAGGTCGGCCAGGGCGACCTGTTCGGCTTCATCATGGTGGAGGACCTCCTCTTCGGAGGCCGGACCGAGGTCGTGGTGGATCCCACGGAGGAGAGCCTGCGCAGCGAGTTCGGCCAGGCCAAACGGCTCTTCCTCCCCATGCACTCCGTGCTGCGCATCGAGGAGGTCGAGCGCGAGGGCGCGGCCCGGATCAGGGCGGTCAAGAACACCGAGGAGAGCAGCATCGTCCGCGCCTTCCCGGTGATCCTGCCGCCGGGCGGCGGGCGGGGTGGGAACTAACGCTTCTTCTCCTCCCCGATCCACCACTCCACGTGCTTCTCCAGCACCGTCATCGGCATGGCGCCGCTGCCGAGGACGGCTTCGTGGAAACGGCGGACGTCGAACTTCGCTCCCAACTCCCGCTCGGCCTTGCGGCGCAGCTCCCAGAACTTGTTGGACCCCATCTTGTAGGCCAGGGCCTGCCCCGGGATGTCCGCCGAGTAGCGCAGGGTCTCGGTTTCGATCTGGGTCGCGGACTCGAAGGTGTTCGCCGCCATGAAGTCCATGGCCTGGTGGCGCGACCAGCCGAGCGCGTTCATGCCGGTGTCCACCACCAGCCGCGACGAGAGGAACAGGTCGTGGGCGATCCAGCCGGCGAGGTCGTAAGGATCGGTGTAGCCCTCCATCTGCTCGGCGAGACCTGAGGAGTACATGGCCCAGCCCTCGACGAAGGCGGTGGCGGAGGGGACGCGGCGGAACTCCGGCAGGCTTTCGTTCTCCGCCTGGAGCGCGATCTGGAAGTGATGGCCGGGCAGCAGCTCGTGGTAGATCAGCGCCGCCGCGCCGAGCATGGACCGCTCGCCGAGCCTGGAGCCGTTGAACATGTAGTCTCCGCGCGGACGGACGGACGTCGGCGGGCGGTAATACCCGTAGGTCACCGCCCCCTCAAGCTCGGGCTCCAGGCGCTCCACACCATAAGGGGCTTTCGGGGTGCGGAGGAAGAACTCGCCGATCCGGGGCTCGATCCGGCGCACGGGAGCCATCAGCCGTTCCGCGACCTCCTCCGGAGTCTTGACGAAGAAGCGGGGATCGGACTTCAGGAACTCCCGGAATTTGGCGAGGCCGCCCTCGAACTTAACCGCCTGCCGGACTTCGTCCAGGCGCCGGTTGAGCCGGGCCACTTCCTGAAGACCCTGCTGGTGCACCTGTTCCGGTTGCACGTCCATCGTGGTGTAGAGCCGGACCAGATAGCGGTAGGCGGCGTTCCCCCCGGGGTACTGTCCCATCCCGACCTTGTCCGGCGCCGCCTCTCGGTAGTCCTTCGAGTCCGGGACGGCCGCGAGCGCCTCCAAGGCGGGGTTCACCTTGCCCTGGACCCGTTTCAGGACCTCGGCCTGGAACGCGGCGGCCTTCTTGGGATCGATCTTCGCCAAGCGCTCGGAGGAGACGGCGAAGAAGCTTTCCTCCGGCTTGAGCAGCAAAGACCGGACCATGCCGACGACCGGATCGATCTCGGCCTTGGGCAGCAGGATGCCCTTGGAGCGCTGAGTCTCCAGGTTCGCCCGGAGCTGGTCGACGGACCGGGCGTACTGCTGGAGAAGGTCGAGATAGCGCGGGAGATCCTTGTCGTCGTCGAAGGTGAACGTGTCGAAGACATCCCGTAAAGACCGCAGAGGAGAGCTGTACGGGGTGACCTGGAACATCGCCCAGAAGTGTTCCTCAAAGCCGGTGTAGCCGGCGATCTCCCAGTCGAGGATCTCCCGCGAGAGCCATTCCTCATGGGTGAGCCCCTCGGGATCCACCCGCGCCAGCCGCTCGCGAAGGGCCCGCAGGAACGCCGCCTCCTTGCGGCCTCCCTCGAAGGACAGGTCCGGCAGCTTGACGACGTCCAGCCCCTTCTGGATACGGAGAAACGGGCTGATTTCGAGCTGGTGCTTGCCGTAGTCCTCCAGGATCGCCGCGAGGGCCTGGGAGCTGTTCGCCGGCTTCTTCGGAGGGGCGGCGCCGGCGCCCAGAAGGAGCACGGCCGCCATGACGGGGAGGAGAGCTGTCTTGGCCATTCTTGGTGGCGCAGTCTAGCAGTTCAGGGCGTGGCTTGAGGAAGCGGCTCCCGCGTTATTCAAAGACCTCTGTCAGAGGGATCTCCAGGCCGGACAGGAGAGGCGTCGTCAGGATATCTCCGGCCGTGGCGGACAGCTCGGCGACGAGATCAAGCCGATCCATCTTTCGCCGAAAGACCCGGACGCTCCTCTGGGCGGAGTTGAATATCCAGTACTCCCGCACCCCGGCGCGGTCATAGAGATCGAGCTTGACGTCTTCGTCCAGGTGGCGGGTGCTCTCGGAGAGCACTTCAATAGCGAGATCCGGGGCGCCCTCGATGCGCTTGCCGCTGGCGGTAAGGGCACTCTCCTTCTCCCTGGAAATGAAGAAGACGTCCGGCTGAACGATGTCGTACTTGGAGAGCAGGACATCGGTCGGAGCGACCAGCACCCGGCCCAACCTGTTCCGCTTCGCGAACGGCCGCAGCCACGTCACCAGCTCGGTGACGAGGTCTTGATGCGGGAGGAAGGGCGCCGGCGACACGTAGTGCTCTCCATCGATGATCTCGTGGCGCTGACCGTCGTCCGGGATGAGGACGTAATCGTCGTAGGTCAGCTTGCGGATGCGGTCGTGGAGAGCCATGGCGTCAGTCCTCATGCATCATGGTACCACTCCGGACGTTCCGTCGTCCGGCATCATTCCACGCAACCGTAGTCTGTTCCTGGGACAATATCACGGCTTACCGCTCGAACTGCGTCCGGGTCGCCTCGCTGTGGCCGGGGCGGTCGAGCTTGAAGATCTCCAGCGGCGAGCCGCCGTCGAGGATCACTCCGGCGGCGTATTCGCCCAGGGCGGGGCTCAGCTTGAAGCCGTGGCCCGAGCCGCCGCCCAGGAACCAGACGTTGGCGTCCCGGGGATGGCGGTCGAAGAGGATGTGGCCGTCGGGGCTGTTCTCGTACTGGCAGACCCGGGTCTCGACCAGCGGCGCGCCGGCCAGCGCGGGGAAGCGGCGGGCCACCTCCGCCCGCGCCGCCGCCAGCAGGGCCGGGGTGATCGTCCGCTCGCCCGTCGTGGGATCGATGGGCTCGCCCCGGGTGTCGTCCGCCACCTTGAAGCCGCGGTTCTCGTTGCCGGGGATGCCGTAGTAGATCCGCTCGCCGAGATCGATCCAGATCGGGCAGCCTCCCTCCTGGAAGCGCGGATCGCCCGGCGGGGCGCCGAAGAAGAACACCTCCTGGCGGGTGTTGCGGAGGAACCGCTCGCCGATCACGTCCGGGAACAATCCCGCCAGCCAGGGACCGCAGGCGAAGACGTAGAGATCAGCCTCCAGGGAAGGATCATAGGCCGCCTGCCGGTACTCTCCGCCCTCGGCCTCGAACATCGCCGCCACGGTCTGGCAGGCCCGCCGGGCGAAGAGCGCGCCGGCCTCCTCCTCGAAGTACACCGTGCGGACGCCGTCGAAATCGATCTGGGGGAAGCGGCGCCGGGCCTCGCCCGGAGACAGCTCATCGATGAGCAGCCCGGCATCCTCCAGATAGGGGAGCGAATCGCGGACGTAACCGTCGTCCTCGCCGCACATCCAGAGGACCCCCGTCCGCCGGTACAGCCGCTGTCCGGACCGCGCCTCGGCCTCCCGCCACAGCTCGAAGGAGCGGGCGACCCATTCCACGTACAGGCGGTCCGGCCCGTAGGCGCCGCGGATGATCCGCGTCTCTCCGCCGGAGCTGGCGCGGGAGTGCCCGGGACCCCAGGCGTCCAGCAGGGTCACCCGGGCTCCCCGGCGGAGCAGATGCAGGGCAGTCCAGCCGCCGAAGGCGCCAGCGCCGACCACGGCGATGTGCGGACGGGAGAGCATGGCGGGCGTAGGTTATCGCAGCGCGGAGCCGCCCTCCCGAAACCCTCACCCCCCGGCCCCCTCTCCCGCCTTCCACCCCCCTCCCCGGAAGAGAGGGGAATGGATAATGGGAACTGGTTACCTCATGTTACGACCGATTACGTATAAGGCGCGATATCTACGGCAGGAGTCCACTCCCGCGGAACGGCTCCTCTGGGCACGTCTCAGGAACCGCCAGCTCCTCGGCGTCAAGTTCCAGCGTCAGGTGCCCATCAATCGATACGTGGCGGACTTCTGCAGCCGCGATCTGAGGCTGGTGATTGAGTTGGACGGCGAGGTCCACGCCGAAACAAAACAGATCTCCCACGACCACACCCGGGACGGCTATCTGCGCTCGGTCGGCTACAACGTCCTACGCTTCCCCAATCACCAGGTCCTCCAGGACACCGATTCCGTCCTCGATCAAATCGCCACTGCCATCCGAACCCTCTACCCCCTGGCTCGGCCTCTAGAAGCCATCCCCGTCTTTCTCCCCCTCTCCCGGGGAGGGGGGCGGAAGGCGGGAGAGGGGGCCGGGGGGTGAGGGTTTCGGGAGGGGGCGCGGAACCCCGGTAGCTCTGCTAGAATCAGCTACCGGGAACGTCTTTCGTACTTCAAAAGGGCGGGTGAGCGTGTGTGACGATCCCTTCTTCCGTGCAGCAACAATCCCACCGATCCCCTCCGGGATGGTTACGGGCCTTGGCCTTCCTCAGGCCGCCGGCCCAGGAGGTTCTTTCATGCAAAAACATGCGTTTCGATCGCTTTTACTTTTCTTGCTGCTCCTCGCGGCTCCCGCCTTCGCGGCGGACACGCCGGCCCCGCAGTTCGTGACGGTGGCCGGCAGCCTGCAGGAGGAACTGGGCTGCCCCGGCGACTGGCAGCCCGACTGCGCCCAGACCCATCTCACCTTCAACGCCGAAGACGACGTCTGGCAGGGCACGTTCAACGTCCCGGCGGGCAACTGGGAGTACAAGGCGCCGCTGAACAATTCGTGGGATGAGAACTACGGGCTCAACGCCGCCCGCAACGGCGCCAACATCCCGCTGAACCTCTCGTCCGCCGCGTCCGTGAAGTTCTACTACTCGCACGAGACACACTGGATCACCAGCAATAAAAACGCCGTCATCGCCACCGCTCCCGGCAGCTTCCAGTCCGAGCTGGGATGTCCGGGCGACTGGCAGCCGGACTGCCTGCGCTCCTGGCTCCAGGATCCCGACGGCGACGGCATCTACTCCTTCTCGACCACCTCGATCCCGGCCGGCGACTACGAGGTCAAGGTCGCCATCAACGAGAGCTGGGACGAGAACTACGGCGCCGGCGGCGTCCAGAACGGCGCGAACATCCAGTTCACGGTCCCGGCGGACTGCGCCGAAATGGTCTTCACCTACAACTCGACGACTCACGTCCTCACGGTCTCGCAGGGCGCCGGAGGCGGCCCGGCGCAGCCTGGCAGCGTGACCATTCCCGGCAGCTTCCAGTCCGAGGTGGGCTGCCCCGGCGACTGGGATCCGGCCTGCTCCAACACCCACCTCGCGCTGGAAGACGGCGTCTGGCAGGGGACCTTCAACATCCCGGCGGGGAGCTGGGAGTACAAGGCCGCCATCAACGATTCCTGGGATGAGAACTACGGCTCCAACGCCACCCGCGACGGCGCCAATCTCGGCTTCACCCTCGGCGGAACCGAGGCCGTGAAGTTCTATTACGACCACGCCACCCACTGGGTCACCAGCAACCGCAACGCGGTCATCGCCACCGCGCCCGGCAGCTTCCAGTCCGAGCTGGGATGCCCCGGCGACTGGCAGCCGGATTGCCTGCGTTCCTGGCTCCAGGACCCGGACGGCGACGGCGTCTACACTTTCTCGACGCGGGCCCTCCCGCCGGGCAACTATGAGGTCAAGGTCGCCATCGACGAGAGCTGGACGGAGAACTACGGGGCCAACGGCGTCCGCGACGGCGCCAACATCGCCTTCTCCGTGCCGGCGGCCTGCGTCGAGATCTTCTTCTCCTACAACGCGGAGAGCCATGTGCTGACCGTGAGCGCCACCGGCGCCCCCAAGGGCAACATCAACCGGGTTCAGGCCTACTGGGTCACGGCAGACACCCTCGCCTGGAACGTGGGCGCGGTGTCCTCCGACTGGAGCGTCAACCTCCACTACTCCGCCGATGGGGATCTGACTCTCGAAGGCGAGGGGGTCACCGGCGGCACGTCGATCCCGCTGACCTGGGACCCGGCCGGACTCTCCGACGAGGTCAAGGAGAAGCTCCCGCACATCGCGGCCTACCGCGCCTTCAAGATCCCGGCCGGCCGGCTGGGCGAGGTGCCGGACGCCCTCAAGGGCCAGCTCGCCGTCGACGCCAAGGACGCCGGCGGCGCCCTGGTGGACGCCACGGGCCTGCAGATCCAGGGCGTGCTGGACGACCTCTACACCTACGACGGCAGCCTCGGCGCGACCTTCGCCGGCAACGTCCCCACCTTCCGGGTGTGGGCGCCGACGGCCCGCTCGGTCAGCCTGCACGTCTTCGACAGCTCCACCGCGGCGGCCCCGTCCGCCGTCGTCGGCATGAACGTGGACCCGGACACCGGCGTCTGGAGCGTGACCGGCGACGCCTCCATGTACGGCAAGTACTACCTCTACGAGGTGCAGGTCTTCGTCCGCTCCACGGGACAGGTCGAGACCAACCGGGTCACCGATCCCTATTCCGTGAGCCTGTCGCGCAACAGCCAGCGGAGCCAGATCGTCTCGCTGGACGACCCGGCCTACAAGCCGGCGGGCTGGGATTCGCTGGTCAAGCCGCGGCTCGACGCTCCCGAGGACATCGTCCTCTACGAGTTGCACGTGCGCGACTTCAGCGCCAACGACGCCAGCGTGCCCGCAGCCCTGAAGGGCACCTTCAAGGCCTTCACCCTGAACGACTCGAACGGCATGCGGCACCTGCGCTCGCTGGCGGAAGCCGGCCTGACGCACATCCACCTGCTGCCGGCGTTCGACATCGCCACCATCAACGAGGACAAGTCGCAGTGGCAGCAGCCGGCGGGCGACCTGTCGTCCTTCCCGCCGGACTCCCAGGAGCAGCAGGCCCGGGTGGCGGCGGTGGCCGAACAGGACCCCTTCAACTGGGGCTACGACCCGTGGCACTACACGGTGCCCGAGGGCAGCTACTCCACCGATCCGGACGGCCCCACGCGCGTCGTGGAGTTCCGGGAGATGGTGCGGTCCCTCAGCCAGAACGGCCTGCGGGTGGTCATGGACGTGGTCTACAACCACACCAACGCCTCGGGCCAGAACGACAAGTCGGTCCTCGACCGCATCGTGCCGGGCTACTACCACCGCCTGAATTCGGACGGCAACATCGAGACCAGCTCCTGCTGCCAGAACACGGCGTCCGAATTCAACATGATGGAGAAGCTGCTGGTCGACTCGGCGGTGACGTGGGCGAAGCAGTACAAGGTCGACGGCTTCCGCTTCGACCTCATGGGCCACCACATGAAGCGCAACATCCTGAAGCTGCGGGCGGCGCTCGACGCGCTCACCGTGGCTGACAGCGGCGTGGACGGCTCCAAGGTCTACCTCTACGGCGAGGGCTGGAACTTCGGCGAGGTGCAGAACAACGCCCGCGGCGTGCAGGCCACCCAGGCCAACATGGCCGGCACGGGCGTCGGCACCTTCAGCGACCGCCTGCGCGACGGCGCGCGGGGCGGCGGCCCCTTCAGCGGCATCCAGGAACAGGGCTTCCTGACCGGCCTGTACACCGATCCGAACGCCACCAACCAGGGCTCGTCAGGCGACCAGCTCAACACCCTGCTGTTCCGCTCCGACTGGGTGCGCACCGGCATGGCCGGCGCCATCAAGGATTTCCAGTTGGTGGACCGCAACGGCAACCTGGTCGAAGCCCAGCAGATCGACTACAACGGCCAGCCGTCCGGCTACACCCTCGATCCGCAGGAGGTCATCTCCTACATCGAAGCGCACGACAACGAGACCCTGTGGGACGCCATCGCAGCCAAGGCCCCGGTGGGGACCAGCATCGAGCAGAGGGTGCGCATGCAGAACCTCGGCATGAGCCTCCTCGGCTTCGGCCAGGGCATCCCCTTCTACCACGCGGGCGTCGAGCTGCTGCGCTCCAAGTCCATGGACCGCAACAGCTACAACTCCGGCGACTGGTTCAACAAGCTCGACTTCACCTACCAGTCGAACAACTGGGGCGTGGGCCTGCCGCCGGCCACCGACAACCAGTCCAACTGGCCGGTGATGCAGCCGCTGCTGGCCAACCCGGCGCTGAAGCCCGGTCCCGCGGCCATCGCGGACGCCTACGACCACTTCCGGGAGGTCCTGGCCATCCGCAAGAGCACGCCGCTCTTCCGGCTGCGCACGGGCGATCAGATCAAGGAGAGGGTCGGGTTCCACAACACGGGTCCGAGCCAGATCCCGGGCATGATCGTGATGAGCGTGACGGACGCTGACGGCGGCGTCGACCGCGGCCATGACCGTCTGGTGGTGGTCCTGAACGGCTCGGACGAGACGCAGAGCTTCACGCTCGCCCCCTTCCAGGGCGCGCCGCTGGTGCTGCACCCGCTCCAGGCCGCCTCGGCGGACCCGCTGGTGCGGACCGCCAGCTTCAACAGCGCGTCCGGAGCCTTCTCGGTGCCGGGCCGCACGGCGGCGGTGTTCTGGTCCCTCCGTCCGATCACGGATCAGATCGAGCTGCTGATCGCGGACGTCGACGCCCTCCTGGCGGCGGGTGACATCTCGCACGGTCACGCCAACGCCCTGAAAGCGAAGCTCCGGGCGGCGCTCAAGCAGGCCGAACGGGGCAACCTGAACACGGCGGCCAACCAGCTCCAGGCCTTCGTCAATCAGGTGAGCGACCTTCAGGAGGATGGTCTGCTGCCGCAGGATGACGCCCAGGCGCTGATCGACAACGCCAACGTGGCGATCGATCAGATCAGGGGGTAGGTACTCCTCCCATACGTCGAGCCCGCCGCCTTCGGCGGCGGGCCCTCACCCCCCGGCCCCCTCTCCCGACCCCTCCCTCCCACCCACGCCGGGAGAGGGGGAGAGGTTTGTCTGAAATCCGGGATAAGATGGCCGGGATGCGAGAGCAAGCTCGGGAGATGCGGAAAAATCCTACTCCCGCAGAGGAAGTCCTGTGGGAGAGGCTCCGGGATCGGAAACTTCATGGGTTGAAGTTCCGTCGTCAATGTCCGATCGGACCGTTCATCGCAGACTTCTGCTGCCAGGATCGGAGAGTGATCGTGGAACTTGACGGCGAGATCCACGAGACAGCTCAAGGGGTCGCTCGCGATCAGGGCCGTGACGCCTATCTAAGGGGCTTAAACTACGTGGTCCTGCGCTTTCCAAACCAGCAGGTACTCGAAGACCCGGATTCCGTCGTAGACGAGATCTCCACCTCCATCTGGAAGACTCCCCTGCCCTGGTCAAGGATCAAAAGCTAACCCGTTAGGGCTAATTCAGACAAACCTCTCCCCCTCTCCCGGTGTGGGTGGGAGGGAGGGGTCGGGAGAGGGGGCCGGGGGGTGAGGGCTCGGGCGGGGGGCTCAGAGGCTGCCAGTATCAGCCTCAGCCTCAGTCTCTTCTTCACCCTCGCCCTCCTGCACCGTCCGCGCCGCATCCCTGGGCCGGTCGGCGATGGCCGCCGCCAAGGCTTCGCTGAGGCGGCCGTCGACGCGCACCAGCGTCAGCTCGCTGTCTTCCAGGCTCACCACGAAGAGGTTGCGCAGGGCTCCCTTGCCGTCGTCGCGGAGGAAGATCCAGGTGCGGGAATCGGCCTCGCGGGTGCGCATCGTCATCGCCCAGCCGTCCTTGGCCAGCCGCTTCTCGAAGCGGAGGTCCTTGTCGATGGTCGACAGGTCGGGCAGGTCGCTCACCCGGTAGGTGGCGACCTCGAAGCGTTGGACGGAGGTGATCATCTCCTGCTCTTCGATCTCGCCGGGGACCATGCGGATGAGCCCGTTAACCAATCCCATGGAGAGGCGGCCGAACGCGATGCGCTCCTCCTGCTCGAAATGAGCTTCCGGGACCCGCCGCTGGATCTCCCAACGCACCTGGTCCACGGTGGGCGAGCCGGCGCATCCGGCGGCCAGAGAAGCCAGACCCAGCAGACCGAGCAGCGAAACGGCGTTGCGCTTCATGACGAGCCTCCTCGAAAAATTCTTCGGATCACTCCGGCTTCTTCTTGCCGTCCCCGGACGGCACCTTGTCCAGGCCCGGCAGATCCATGTCGATGTTCAGGCCCCGGCTGATGCGGCCGATGTCGGCGGGATCGAAGCGGCCCGCGATGTTGATCACCACCGCTTCCCCTTCGCCCATGGCGAGCACGGTCATCCCCATGACGTTGCCGTCCGTCTCCTTGAGGTAGATGTGGGTCTCCTCGCCCTTTTCGCGGACCCGCACCGTCGACTTCCAGCCCTGTCCCTCCAGCCAGCGGACGGCGCGGCCGATGCTGGTCTTGGCCAGGGATTCGTTCCCATCCTCGAGCGGCAGCACCTGGACGCGGATCGACCGCAGGCTGCCGAGCAGGGACGCGAGATCCGGATCCTCCCCCTTCAGAGCCTCGGCGACCATCCGGAGGAGGGCGCCTTCGATGTTGATCTCGACGCTCAGCTTGTCCTCGGGGAAAAGGTTGAGATCGTCGAGGGGCAGGAGCCCGGTCGCCGGCGGCGGCGCCTTCTGGGCGAACGCGCCGGGCGCCGCCAGGACGAGCAGGAGGATCGAGAGGATCATGGTCTTGCGCATCTTCAGCTCCTTCTAGCGCCGCCCGGGGGCGGGCTCCTCCGGGGCCGGGCTGACGCCCAGCGACCGGGCAAGGCCGCGCGCGGTGGGGCTCACCACGTGCTTCTGGAGGATCTGGTCCCGGAGGTCCAGGCCGGTCCGGCGGCTCACCTTGCCGATCATGGCCAGGGCGTACCGGACTTCGAGCTCGGCCTGGGCGATCTGCTCCCGCTCCCGCTGGACCTGCTGGACATGGAGGAAGAGGGCGCCGCCGCCCACCGAGAGGACCAGCGCGGCCGCCACAGCGGCGATCCGCCGGCCCAGAGTCCGTTCCCGCCGGGGGAACGCGACGACCTCGCCCTTGCCCGCCCTGCGGACCTTCTCCAGGACCCCCGGTGGGCAGTCGGGCAGCGGCAGGGTCCGCAGCTCGCGCTGGATCTTCTCCGCCAGGGCCAGTTCGGCGGCGCAGGCCGGGCATCCCGCCAGATGCTCCTGGAAACGGAGCGACTCCTCCGCCGGCAGGTCGCCGTCCACATAGGCTTCCAGGACGTCCAGCGACTCTTCGCACAGCATGCGGTCTTCGTGTCGGTTCATACCGGGCTGACCTCCCGCAATCGTTCCCGCAGCTTGCGGCGTCCGCGATGCAGATGGACGCGCACGGTGGCTTCCGGGATTCCCAACGCTTCGCCGATCTCCCGGTGCGGGAGCCCTTGGACCTCCCGCAGGATCACGACGCTCTTGTACGGCTCTCCGAGCTCTCCCAGCGCCTCCAGCAGACGGCGGCGGAAGTCGGTGTCCCGCGCCCTCACCTCCGGGCTGGGCTCGGAGCTGGCGACCTCGTGGGCGTCCTCCTCGTCCAGACTGGCGCTGATGCCCGCGGCGGCCTCGGAGCGCCGCCGCCGGAGCAGGTCGTAGCAGGCGTTGCGGGTGACCCGCAACAGCCACGACCCCAGGCGCTCCTCGTCGACGCCCTCCTGGTGCCGCCAGAGGCGGAGGAGGACCTCCTGCGTGACGTCCTCCGCCTCCTCCCGGTTGGAGAGGAGGTACCGCGCGAAGGAATAGACCCTGCGCCGGTATCTCTGGGCGGTGTCCTCGAAGGCCGTCAGCATGAGCGCTCCACACATCATGACGGATCAGGGGCGGGAACGTTTCAATCGGCGTTGGATTCGGATAAACTTCAAGTGATACTTGAGGTGTCGACCTTGATCTACGTGCCTGCCTTTTCCCGAGATGCGCGAAATACGGCCACCTACGGGCTGGCTCAGGCGGCGCGTTACCTCGGACTCTCCTCGACCACCCTACGGCAGTGGGTGCTGGGGCGTCCCTATCCCGTGAAGTCCGGGGCGGAGTTCTCGGCTCCGCTGATCAAGCTTCCCGATCCCGGCAAGCCTGCCCTGTCTTTCACGAATCTGGTCGAGGCCTACGTCCTGGCGTCGCTCCGCAGGAAGCACCGCATCCGGATGCGGAAGATCCGGCTCGCCCTCTCCTACCTCGAAGACAAGCTGGGCTCGGAACATCCCCTGGCGACCGAACAGCTCGAGAGCGCGGGAGGCAGCCTGTTCATCCGGAAGTACGGCCAACTGATCGATCTTCCCGAGAGCGGCCAGACCGCCATCGAAGAGGTCTGGAGACCCTATCTCCGGCGGATCGAGCACGACGCCTCGGGCCTTGCGGAGCGCTTCTACCCCGTCCGGCGGCTCGCGGACGCCTCCGCCCCCCGGGTCGTGGTCATCGATCCTGAGATCTCCTTCGGCCGGCCCACCATCGCCGGACGAGGCGTGAGCGTCGCCATCCTGGTGGATCGGTTCAGCGCAGGTGAATCGATGACCGATCTCGCAGAGGATTACGAACTGACTCAGCAGCAGGTCGAAGAGGCTATCCGCTACGGGCTCCCCGACGAGCTGGCTGCGTGAAGTAACCTTCTTCTGCGACAACGACCTCGGGACGAAGCTGTTCCCGCGCGCCCTCCGGGATCACGGGCTCAAGGTCGAGACGCTGATCCAGACCTTTCATCAGTACGACACCCAGGACCGTGACTGGCTGCCGGAAGTCGGCAGGCGCGGCTGGGTCGTCCTGACGGCCGATTACCGGATGCGCTATCGCGAGCGGGAACGCGACGCCATCATGGACAACAACGTTCGTGTGTTCGTGCTTCGCGGGCACCTTCACACCCAACGGATCTCTTATTTCCTGGACAACCTGCACCACGTCGAGAGATTCCTCCGCACCTATGAGGAAGCTTTCGTGGCGAAGGTCTATCGCGACCGTGTCGAGATGTGGCTGCGCTATGTCGATTGGCGGGAAAGAGTCGGAATCGATCCGCCGGAGGACCCGGAGGATGATCTAACCTGACCACTACAATGCGGCTGTGATCGCCGCCCTCGCCCTCCTGACCGCCTCCGCCGCCTTAGCGGCCCCGCCTTCGATCGACCGGGCCATCGATCTCCACACCTCGGGACAGCTCGAGGAGGCGCTGCGGGAGTACCGGGCCGTGGCGGCGGCGGAACCGGAGATGCGGGGCGTGGCGCTCACCAACGTCTGCGCCCTCCAGATGGACCTCGGGGAGTACCGGGCGGCGTTGCCGGACTGCCGCGAGGCCCTGCGGCTGAGCCGGAAGACCGGAGATCCCGGCGAGATCGCCTGGGCGCTCAACAACCTGGCGCTGGATCTCCAGGCCCTTGGAAAGACCGCCGAGGCGGAACGCCTCTTCCGCGAAGCCTTAGGGATCAACCGCCGGCGGGGCGACGCCGAATCCCAGGTCATCAACCTCTCCAATCTGGGGACTCTCGCCCTGGCGGCCGGCCGCTACTCGGCGGCGCTGCGTCTTCAGGACGAAGCCGCCGCCCTGGCTTCCCGCCACCGGGACGAGCCCTGGGCGGCGGAGCAGACCGCCATCGCCCGCATCAACCAGGGCGCCGTGCTGGAGAAGGTCGGCGCCTATCGCGAAGCCCTCGACCTCTACAAGGGGATGCTGGCCGACGCCGGCGGCCTGGACCGCGGACGGCGCGCCGCCTTGCTGGTCAACTCCGGCGTGATCTACCGCAACCTGGGCGATCCCGTGCGGGCGGTGGAGTCCTTCCGCGAGGCCGTCGAGGCCTACCGGGAGGCGGGGGATCAGGCGGGGCTCTCCAACGCCTGGCTCAACCTGGGGCTCGCCCATTACCTGAACCTGGAGCGGCCCGGGGAGGCCGAGGCCGCCTACCGCGAGGCCCTGCGGCTGGCCGAGGCGAGCGGCGACCGGACGGAGGAGATCCAGGACCTCTTCTACCTCGGTCAGCTCCTGCTGGAGCAGGGGCGCTTGGAGGAGGCCGAGACGGTCTACGGACGGAGCCTCACGATTGCCATCCAGGCCGGATCGGCGGAGGGCCGCTGGTCCGCACGCGAGGGTCTGGGACGGATCGCCCGCGCCCGCGGCGACCTGGACGGAGCCTTGAGCCACTTCGAGCTCGCCCTGGTAGAGATCGAGCAGGTCCGCGCCGGCCTCTCCCGCGGTGGACGCCGGTCCGGATACTTCGGCGACAAGCGGGCCGTCTACGCCGCCACGGTCGGCGCCCTCGTGGAGCGGGACCACCGCGAGCCCGGCCAGGGCTGGGCCGAGAGAGCCCTGGAAGTCGTCCTGCGCGCCAAGGCCCGGGACCTCCTGGACGCTCTAGGCGAAGCCGGCGGGTCCCGCGCTCCCCTGGGCGGGCTGCGGCGGCGGGTGGGGAACGGCGCGGCGCTGGAGTACTTCGCGGGCGAGGATCACCTCTATCTCTGGGTGATCCGCGGCAGCGGCATCCGCCTGCACGATCTCGGCAAGGCCAAGCCGGTCCTGGACGCCGTCGCGCGGGTCCATCGTGCCCTCTCCCGGGGTGAAAAGCCGCCCGCGGCGGCGGTGACCGCGCTCTCCCGTGTGCTCCTCGCTTCCGCCCGTCCCTTGCCCCGGGGGGAAGAGCTGCTCCGAATCGCCCCCGACGGCGCGCTCCACTACCTCCCCTTCGAGATATTGGAGGACCCGGCCGTCCCCGGCAGGCCTCTGGTGGAGCGGGTGGCGGTGAGCTATCTCCCGAGCGCTTCGATGCTGATGGAATTGGAGGGAAAGCAAACGCGAGCCGGAGTCTGGCTGGCGGGCTTCGCCGATCCCCGGCTGCCGCGTCCCGGCTCCGGCCCCTCCTCCCCCCGGGATCTCCTCGTCGAGCGTTTCGGCCTCGCGCCGCTCCCCGCCTCGGACCGGGAGCTGAAGACGGTGGGACGGCTCCTCAGCGGCAGCACCGCCTTGTTTACCGGAGATCTGGCCACCGAGCAGGCCTTCCGGAAGGCGGTGACCCGTGGGGCGCGGGTGGTCCACTTCGCCACGCACACCGTCATCGACGAGCGGCCCGGGAGGGGCGCGGCGATCCTGCTGACCGCCGCCGGGGAGGACGACGGCCTCCTCTACCCCGAGGAGATCGCCCGTCTCCCCGGCCGCTCGGACCTGACCGTCCTCGCCGCCTGCCGCACCGCCCTGGGTCCCGGGGGAGAGGGGCAGGCCCTGGCCACGCTCACCGGCTCCTTCCTGGCCGCCGGCTCCCAAGGCGTGGTAGCGACCCTCTGGGACATGGGAGACGCCGCCACCGCCGCCTTCATGGAGCAGTTCTACTGGGAGCTCGGCCAGGGCCGGAAACCCGCGGAGGCGCTGCGGAGGGCCAAGCTGCGCCTGCGGCAGGACCCGCGCTGGCGCCGGCCCGATCTGTGGGCGGGGTATGTGCTGATCGGCGAGGCGCCGGCGGTGACGCCGGGGAGGAGGGCCTGGTGGGTGTGGGGGCTTGGGGGGTTACTGGTAGCGATAGGGGTGTGGTGGCTGTGGCGGGCCCCCGCCCGGCTGCTGCCGTGATCGCAGGCTGATCGTTGAATTGGACGGGCAGATCCACGACACGGACCAGAACGTGGCCCGTGATTCTCAGCGAGACGCCTATCTCAAAGGCCAGAACTACATCGTCCTGCGATTCCCAAACCAGAGGATCTTCGACGACCTCGACTCCGTTCTCCTGGAAATCGCCAAGGCCGCCGGCGGATCCCCCAACCCCTGGCTCCGCTACCACGAACCCTGACCAACTATCCGACTAACTTTCTCCCCTCTCCCGGTGAGGGAGGGTGGGAGGGGTCGGGAGAGGGGCCGGGGGTGAGGGTTCGGGCGGACCGCCTCAGCCGGCAAGCGCTTCTGGAGCCCTCAGTTCACCCACGGCCCCTTCCGCACGTTCTGCCCCTTCTCGCCGGGGATCACCCGGAACCCCCGCTTCCGCTTCTCGCGGTCGAGCTTGCGCTGGATCCACCAGCGCTCCAGCCGCAGGCGCAGCTCGCGGAGCGTCCGCTTGCCGCCGCGCATCGAGCCGCTGGAGCGGACGTAGAGGTAGGTGAGGAGCACCGCCGTGCAGATCCCCAGGAAGCCGGGGAGATCCTTGGTCCCCAGGAACCCCATGAAGGCGAACAGGATTTCCAGCCACAGGAACCACCGGGCGCGGATCGGCAGCACGAAGAAGAGGTAGATCGTGGCGTCGCCGTGCGCCGTGGCGAACGCCGCGATGAAGATCGCCAGCAGCATCCGCTGACCCTGCAGGATCACGAAGGGCGCGGGCACGATCATCGCGCCGGACAGGTCGATCAGGGCGTGGACGGCCACCGCCACCACCCCGGCCATGATGGAGCTCCACAGGATCAGCCGCCAGAAGTGCCGGCGGTAGAGGCCGAAGAACACGTCCCGGCCGAACATGTAGAGGATCAGCAGCTCCAGCAGGAACCAGAACCCCGCCGCGCCGTTGCCCACGAACGGATACGTCGCCACCTGCCAGACGAACCCGAGCTGCCAGGCCTGCGGCGTGAGCTGCAGGAGGTTGGGGATGATCGCCGTGGACTCGAAGAACCGCAGCGTGAAGGTGGCGAACAGGACGATCAGGATCGCCAGGACGTCCCGCGGCGCCGGCCCGCCGAGGCCGAAGCCGCCGAGGTCCATCCGGGGATTGCGGGTCACCAAGAGCGCTCACCTCTCATCGCGGACCATCTTAGGACAGCGGGTCGTAGAGCGGAAACCGCTCGCACAGCTCGCGCACCTTCCGGCGCACGCCCTCGTGGACCCCGGAGTCCTCCGGAGCGCGCAGGGCCTCGGCGATGAAGTCGCCCACCTTCTCCATCTCCGGCTCCTTCATCCCGCGGGTGGTCAGGGCCGGCGTGCCGATGCGGATGCCGGAGGCCACCATCGGCGGGTTGGGATCGTACGGGATGGTGTTCTTGTTCACCGTCAGGCCCGCCTCCTCCAGCGCCTTCTCCGCCACCTTGCCGGTCAGCCCGACCTTCGACACGTCCATCAGGAAGACGTGGTTGTCCGTGCCGCCGGAGACGATCCGCAGGCCGTGACCGGTCAGCCGTTCCGCCAGGGTCCTGGCGTTGGCCACGATCTGCCGCTGGTAGACCTTGAAGTCGTCGGAGAGCGCTTCCTTCAGCGCCACCGCCTTGGCCGCGATGATGTGCATCAGCGGGCCGCCCTGGAGGCCGGGGAAGACCGCGCGGTCGATGTCCTTGGCGAACTCCTCCTTGCACATCACCATGCCCGCCCGGGGACCGCGCAGGGTCTTGTGGGTGGTCGTGGTCACGAAGTGGCAATGGGGGATGGGCGACGGATGGAGGCCCGCCGCCACCAGGCCGGCGATGTGGGCGATGTCCGCCATGAGCAGCGCGCCGGCCTTGTCGGCGATGCTGCGGAAGCGCTCGAAGTCGATGATCCGGCTGTAGGCCGAGGCGCCGCAGATGATCAGCTTCGGCCGCTCGGCCAAGGCCAGGCGCTCGACCTCGTCGTAGTCGATCCTCTCGCTCTCCCGGTCCACGCCGTAGGAGACCACCTGGAAGTCGCGGCCGGAGTAGGAGAGGCGATGGCCGTGCGTGAGGTGGCCGCCGGAGGAGAGGTCCATGCCCATCAGCTTGTCCCCCGGCTTGAGGAAGCCGAAGTAGACCGCCGTGTTGGCCGAGGTGCCGCTGTGCGGCTGGACGTTGACGTGCTCGGCGCCGAACAGCTCCTTGGCGCGCTCGATGGCCAGGCGCTCCACCACGTCCACGAACTCGCAGCCGCCGTAGTACCGCTTGCCGGGGTAGCCCTCGGCGTATTTGTTGGTCATCACGCTGCCGGCGGCTTCGAGGACGGCGCGGCTGACGAAGTTCTCCGAGGCGATCAGCTCCAACCCGAAGTTCTGGCGCGCGCGCTCGTCGGCGATGGCCTGGTAGACGTCGGGGTCGGAGGCTTTCAGGGAACGGAAGTCAGACATGGAAAGGCTCCTCGGCTAGAGAAGGAGATGGAGGACGCCGGAAGACGGGGCTTCCGGCGGTCGCCTGGAGAGGTATGAACAAGGCCGGACGATCGGAAAGGTCCGGAAGGTCAGGAGCTCTGGGGTTCCTCGGGGCCGGGCGATCCCTCGGCGCCGCCGCCTTCGGGCTCGGCGGGCGGTGTTGCCTTGCGGGCCGGCGCCTTCTTGGCGGCGGGACGCTTCTTGGGAGGGGGGGCCTCCTCGGCGGGGCCGGCCTTGGCCGCCGCGCTCCCTGAGGGGGCTGAGCTCGCCTCCGCCGGCGCGGGGGACGCTTTCTTGACCGTACGCTTGGAGCCGGTGGGACGCTCCGCGGCGCTACGCTGCAACGCTTCTTCGTTGTGCCGCTTCTTCAGCCGCTTGGTCCGGCGATGACGCCGGCGCTTCAGCTCCCGATCTCTCTCTCTCATGTCGTCTCCTTGGACGCCCCACGCCCGCCTCCCCGATCGATCGACTCGGCGCTTTCAGGCTGTGCCAGCTTGCCGTACGCGCCGCCTGAATGTCAATTAACGGCAACTACAAGGGGATGTTACCGTGCTTCTTCGGCGGCATCGCAGCCCGCTTGGCCCCGAGCTGCCGCAGGGCGCGCACGATCTCCGGCCGCGTCCGGCGCGGCTCGATGATGGCGTCCACGAAGCCGCGCTCCGCCGCGATGTACGGGTTCGAGAACTTGGCCCGGTACTCCGCCACCTTCTCGGCCCGCACCCGCGCCGCGTCCTCCTTCGCCTCCTCCAGCTCCCGCCGGTAGAGGATGTTCACCGCCCCCTCGGGCCCCATGACGGCGATCTCCGCCGTGGGGTAGGCGAAGTTGACGTCCGTCCGCAGATGCTTGCTGGACATGACGCAGTACGCGCCGCCGTAGGCCTTGCGGGTGATCACCGTCACCTTGGGCACCGTGGCCTCGGCGTAGGCGTAGAGGAGCTTCGCCCCGTGCTTGATGATGCCGCCGTACTCCTGCGCCGTGCCGGGCAGGAATCCCGGCACGTCCTCGAACGTCACCAGCGGGATGTTGAACGCGTCGCAGAAGCGCACGAACCGCGCCCCCTTGAGCGAGGCGTCGATGTCCAGCACCCCGGCCAGGTACGCCGGCTGGTTGGCCACCACGCCCACGCTCCGGCCGCCGATGCGCGCGAAGCCCACCACTATGTTGCGGGCGTACTGGCCGTGGATCTCGAAGAACCGCCCGTCGTCCACCACCGCCGTGATGAGCTGTTTGATGTCGTAGGGCTTGTTCGGGTCCTCGGGGACCAGGGTGTTGAGCGACTCGTTCTCCCGGTTCGGGTCGTCCTCGCTCCGGCCGGGCGGCGGGTCGTCGAGGTTGTTGCTGGGGAGGTAGGAGAGCAGCTCGCGGATGGCGGCGAGGCAGGCCGCGTCGTTGGGCACCGTGAGATGGCAGACGCCGCTCTTCGCCGCGTGCGTGGTCGCCCCGCCCAGCTCCTCCTTGGTGACCTCCTCATGGGTGACCGTGCGGATGACCTCCGGCCCGGTCACGAACATGTAGCTGGTACCTTCGACCATGAAGATGAAATCGGTGATGGCCGGCGAGTAGACCGCGCCGCCCGCGCAGGGTCCCAGGATGGCGCTGATCTGCGGCACCACCCCGGAGGCCAGGGTGTTGCGCAGGAAGATGTCGGCGTAGCCGCCGAGCGAGGCCACGCCCTCCTGGATGCGGGCGCCGCCCGAGTCGTTGAGGCCGATGATCGGCGCGCCGTTCTCCACCGCCAGGTCCATGACCTTGCAGATCTTGGCCGCGTTGGTCTCCGAGAGCGAGCCGCCGAAGACGGTGAAGTCCTGGGCGAAGACGTAGACCAGCCGGCCGTCCACCGTGCCGTAGCCGCAGACCACGCCGTCGCCCGGGATCGAGACCTTGTCCATCCCGAAGTCCCGGCAGCGGTGGGTCACCAGGGCGTCGATCTCGACGAACGAGCCGGCGTCGAGCAGCAGCTCGATGCGTTCGCGGGCGGTCAGCTTGCCCGCGGCGTGCTGTTTCTCGATACGGTCGCGGCCGCCGCCCATCTCCGCCGCCGCCAACCGGCGCTTCAGCTCTTCGACTCGTTCCGCTCGCACCTGGGTCATGGCGGGCGCATCTTATCCCAAGGCCCGTTACAATCCGCGTCCCATGCCGTTCTCCCGCCTGGACACCGCAGCCGTCGCCCGCACCCTCTCCCAGGTCGCCGAGAAACCGGAGGACGTCGTCGACGCCTTCTTCGAGCGCCGCGAGGACGTGGAGCTGGCGCCCGAGGGGGACCCGGGAGCCTTGCGGATCTGGCGGGAGGAGGGCTTCGCCCTGCGCCTGGTCCGGCAGGGACAGACCTGGATGGCCTCCCGGGACGCGATTGAATCGAAGTCGTTCGCGGAGGCCCTGCGCCAGGTGGCCCGGGCGTTCTCGGCCGCCACCTATCCCGAGCCGTCGCTGGAGATGGAGCCGCCCGAGCCGGTCGCCGCTCCCGAGCTGATGGAGTTCCCCGGCGCGCTCTCCCGGGCCGTGCGCGCCCATCACGTGGGATTCCCGCTGCGGGTCAGCGTCCGCCGGCACCGCCGCTGGGTGCAGGTGGTAGGTCCCCGGCTGGTGGCCGGCACCGAGGCCGAGTCCTTCTACAGTTGCGCGGTCGAGTCCTCCTGGGGACGCTACGGCGCCCTGCTGACGCGCCTCGACGCGCACGCCGCCGAAGAGGTGGCCGCCACCGTCGTGGCCCTGTTCCGCGCCCGCGCCGCGCCGCCGCCCGCGCCGTTCCGCGGTCCCGCCGTGCTGTCCCCGGCCGCCGTCGCCGTGCTCCTCCACGAAGCCGTGGCCCACGCCCTCGAAGCCGACACCCTGGCGCAGGGCGGCAACCCGGAAGCGGCGGTGGGAGTCGCCATGGCGGCGCCCTGCCTCGACGTGCTGGACGACCCCGCCGCGGCGCCCCCCGGCGTGCGCCGTACCACCGACGACGAAGGCGCCCCCGTGGTGCGCCGCTGGTTGCTGCGGGGCGGCGTCGTGGAGCAGCCCCTGGCGGACGCCCTGTGGGCGCGCACCTCGCCCGTGCTCCTGCCCGGCGCGGGACGGCGGGGCACCCGCCACCTGCCGCCGGGACCGCGCTCCACGCACCTGGAGGTCCTGCCCGGCGAGGCCTCGGACGTCGATCTCCTGAGCGGCTCCGAGGAGGGGCTGTATCTCCCGGAAGCCAGCCGGGGCGCCCTCGATCCGCTCTCCGGAGAGTTCGCCCTGCACCTCCCCTACGCCAAGCGGTTCCGCCGCGACAACCTCGCCGAGACCGTGGGTCCCTGCGTGCTGCGGGGCCGGGTGGCCGACCTGCTGACCCGCGCCGTGGCCGTGGGCAGCGAAGCGCGGCCGGCCGGCGCCGGCTGGTGCGCCAAGGGAGGCCAGAAGCTCCCGGTCTGGGCCACCGCGCCGGCCATCCGCCTGGAAGGCGTGGAGGTCGTGCCGTGAGCCAGGCGCCGCAGCTCGACCAGGTCCTGCGCGACCTCCTGCACCGGCACATGACCGACGCCGAGGTCTATGTGAAGCGGGGCCGCTCCCGCCGGCTGGAGCGCACCCCCGTCACCGAGACCTCCGCGGCCTCGCAGGAGCGGGCCTGGGCGGTGCGCGCCGGCAATCGCCGGGGCTCCTTCTTCGCCGCCGCGACGGGCGACCTCGTGGACGGCTTTCCCTGGCCCGAGCCGGCGACCGGCGCGCCGCTGGAGCTGCCCGAGCCGGAGCCGGTCCCGGCCTGGAACGATCCCTCGGACTTCGACACGCCCCTGATCGGCGAGCGGGAGGGGCTGAAGCTCCTGGAGAGTCTGGGCCGCGAGCTTGAGAACGAGTTGCCGCGGGCGCGCGTGCTCCGCGCCGTCCTGGAGGACGGATCGAGCGAAGCCGAGCTGGCGAACAGCCGGGGCCTGCGGGCGCGCTCCCGGAACCGGATCTCGACCTTATATATAGAAGCCGCCGGGCCGGGCCGGCCGCCGGTCACGGCCTCCCTCTACGTGGCCGCCCGCGAGCCCCGGCGGTTCCATCCCACGGCCCTCGCCCGCCGCCTGGCGGACCGCCTGGCCGTCACCGCCTCCGGAGCCGCGCCCGAGCGGGACAGCGGCGAGCTCCTGCTGGCGCCGGTGGTGGCCTCGCGCCTGATCGCGGGCCTGCTGCCGCTGCTGGTGGGCCCCGGGCCGGGGACGCGGCTGACCGGCGCCCGGGGCCGTTTCGGCAGCGATCTGGTGACCCTGATCGACAACGGCCGTCTCGCCGGCGGCGCGTTCGAGTCGCCGGTGGACGGCGAAGGGGTGCCCACCCGCGAGGTGGCGCTGGTGGAGGAGGGCCTCTTCCAGCAGCCCCTGCTCGCCTGGTGGCAGGAGGGAGCGGCCCCCGGCAAGCCCTCCGGCTGCACCCGCCGTCCCGGCTGGCGGGACCTGCCCACCCCCGGCCCCACCCATCTCTACCTGAAGCCGGACGCCCGCACCCCGGTGGCCCACCTCCTGGGCTCCCTGACCCGGGGCTACTACCTGATCGACGTCACCGGCGCCGGCCGCTTCGATCTCAAGACCGACCGCTTCGCCCTCCCGGTCTGCGGCTTCGCGGTCGAATCCGGCCGCGCCAGCGCCCCGGTGGCGAACGCCTGGCTCTGCGGCGGGATCGGGACCTTCCTGAAAGGGATCGCGGGGCTGGGGAGGGACCTCACCTTCCACCCCCTCGACGGGATGATCGGCGCGCCCACGGTGCTGGCGACGGGGCTGGAGCTACGGAGCGGGCCGGGGTGATGAGCCTATTCTTCCCAGTCTTCCAGACGTAGCTCTTCGATCCTCCCGAATTCATCTGTGTTGTGGGTCACGAGCGTGGCTTTATGAGCCAGAGCAATCGCGGCGATCACCATGTCGTTGGGACCGATGACCTTCCCAATACGTTCAAGCCGAGCTCGGATGATTCCGTAGTGCTGTGCCGCTGCGTCGTCGAAGGGCAGGGAGACAAACCGGTCAAGAGACCTTATCCGAGCGAGGTTCTCTGTCGGCTTCGCGCTCTTCGCCGCACCATAGAACAGCTCCGCCTTGACGACGGAGCATATGGCGACATGATCGGCTCGGATGGATTCCAGGCGGCGCCGAAGGGTCTCGGAGCGGCGGTTGAGAAACTGGATCCAGGAGTTGGTGTCGAGCAGGTAGCTCATTCAAGAGGCTCGCGAATCTCGTAAGTGCCCTGCTCTCCGCGTTCGATCGGCGCGTCCGCCGTGCTGCCATACATCTCGGCGATCCAAGCCTTCCACTCTGAATCGTCCATCGGGCGGCACTCTTCCGCAGGTCCTTCAAGAGCCCTGACGATGCGATACAGGACTCCGAGGTGCTCGTCAGGCACCTTGTCGATCTCCGCCTTGAGCAACTCTTTGGTGATCATGCCGTGCACCTCCAAACCCTGGGACGAGTATAGCCGGGCCGAGCGGCTTCCTCCTTGGAGATCGAGCCGGAGCCGTCGCGGGCCGGAACGGGACCAGGCAACTCCCCTTGCACCCGTCCGCGGCCTTGGTGGTACGATCCGCCCCGGCCGGCGTTGTCACAAGAAGGCCATTTCCCTGTCACACGCTGAGGAGGAGCCGCATGGCGAAGGTCGACGCCCTGATCCGCTGGTTCATGCCCAAGGAGGAGCGGTTCCACGAGCTGTTCGCCCGAGACACGGCGAACGTGCTCCAGGCGGCCCGCCTGTTCACCGAGTTTGCCCACCTCGATGACCTCGAGGCGCGGCGCCAGAAGATGCCCGAGCTCAAACAGCTCGAGCACCAGGGGGACAAGATCACCCGGCAGATCTTCGACGCCCTCAACTCCTCCTTCATCACCCCCTTCGACCGCGAAGACATCCGCTCCCTCGCCACCGACCTCGACGACATCCTCGACTACCTGGAAGGGGTCGCCCAGCAGCTCGTCAACTTCGAGCTCGGCGAGTCGCCGGAGGGATTGCGGCAGTTCTCGGAGATCCTGGTCGCGATGGCCACCGAGATCGACCGGGTCACGGAGCTGCTCTGGAACCTCGACAACCAGCGCCAGATCCAGGAGCGCAACGTCCGCCTCTCGGACCTCGAAAACCAGGCCGACGTCCTCTACAACACGCTGATCGCCGACCTGTTCCGGGCCAACGGCCGCGATCCGCTGCAGATCCTGAAGTGGAAAGAGATCTACGACGGGTTGGAGAACGCCTGCGACCAGTGCAAGGACTACTCGCACATCGTAGGGAACGTGATCGTCAAGAACGCCTGAGAGGGGGCGCACCTGACCACCGCTACCTTCCTTCTGGTCTTCATCATCGTCGTCGCGCTGACGTTCGACTTCCTGAACGGCTTCCACGACGCGGCCAACTCCATCGCCACAGTCGTCTCCACCCGGGTGCTCTCGCCCCAGAAGGCGGTGGCCTGGGCGGCGTTCTTCAACTTCGTGGCCGCCTTCGTCCTCGGCACGCACGTGGCCAAGACGATCGGCAAGGGGATGATCGACCTCTCGGTGGTGACCCAGGACGTCATCCTGGCCGGGCTCGCCGGGGCCATCTTCTGGAACCTGATCACCTGGTACTACGGCCTGCCGGTCTCCTCCTCCCACGCCCTGATCGGCGGCTACGCCGGGGCGGCGGTGGCCAAGGCGGGGTTCGGGTCCCTCATCCCCGGAGGATGGACGAAAACGCTGTCGTTCATCGTCCTGGCGCCCATGATCGGCATGACCCTCGGCTTCTTCCTGATGGTCGCCGTGACCTGGATCGTGAGGGGATGGCGGCCGTCCACGGTGGACCGGCGCTTCCGCGGCCTGCAGCTCCTCTCGGCCGCCGCGTACAGCCTGGGCCACGGCGGCAACGACGCCCAGAAGACCATGGGCATCATCACCGGCCTGCTGGTGGCGTCGGGCTATCTCACCCAGTTCGAGGTCCCTCTCTGGGTGATCCTCATCAGCCACGCCGCCATCGCCCTGGGCACGCTGTTCGGAGGCTGGCGGATCGTCAAGACCATGGGCTCGAAGATCACCAAGCTCCAGCCCATCGGCGGCTTCAGCGCCGAGACGGCGGGGGCGATCACCCTGGTGGGCGCCACGCTGGGCGGCATCCCGGTCTCCACCACCCACACGATCACCGGCGCCATCATCGGGGTGGGCTCGACCAAACGCCTCTCGGCCGTGAAATGGGGCGTCGCCGGCCGCATCGTCTGGGCCTGGATCCTGACCATCCCCATCTCGGCGGTGGTCGCCGCCGTGGTCTACTTCCTGGTCTCGCCGCTTCTGTAACGTCCATCTCTAGAGATTCCGCGTCCCCGGGAGAGATCGGTCCCTCGACCTCTCCCGGTGGAGCCTCCACGGCACATCCGTTGCTAAACTCCCCGCGGACATCCCTCCCGAGGAGCGCAGCGAATGACGATCGCCTTCCTGTCTCTCTTCTTCGGATTGATCACGGGGAGCTATCCCGTCGAGCTGTCGGTCAACGGTCCCGTGGCCGCCGTGGAGATTCTCGTCGACGGCAAGACCGCCGCGCGGCTCAACGGGCCGCCCTGGAAGGCCGACGTCGATTTCGGCCGCGATCTGCTGCCGCACGAGATCATGGCCCGCGCCCTGGATGCCTCGGGCCAGGAGATCGGGCGCGCGCAGGCCTGGGCCAACCTCCCCAACTCGCTCACCAAGGTGGAGATCCTGACGGAAGGAGATCCCGGCGCTCCCCCACGGGCGGCGCGGATCGCGTGGACGCATCTCAAGGGCGCGAAGCCCCAATCCATGAGCCTCAGCTTCGACGGCGCCGCCCTGGCGCTGGACGGCGAAGGGCGCGCCATGCTCCCCGCGCACGACCTCAAGACGCTCCATGTGCTGACCGCCGAAGTCCACTTTTCGCCTCTGGAGATCATCCGCCGGGATCTCGCCTACGGGGGCGAGTTCGGCAGCGAGGTGTCGACGGAGCTGACGGCGATCCCGGTGCGGCTGCGCCGGGGCAAGCTGCCGCCGGCCGAGCAGCTCGACGGCTGGTTCGCCGCCGGGGGTCAACCGCTGCCGGTGATCGCCGTCGAGGAGGGACCGGCGCATCTCCTCGTGGTCCGCTCGCCGGATGCCAAAGAGATCGCGGGGAAGCTGGGGACGGCCGGCATCCGGGCGAACCATCCGCGGGGGCAGAAACTCGGTGAGGGGCAGGTCGCCCGGTTCCTTTCCCCGCACCCGCTGCGGTTCGAGACCTCGGAGTCGCTGGCCGACCTGTTCGACGTCTCACCGGCGTTCACGGTCCGCACGGGCGGTTTCGTCCAACTGCTGGAATCGATCCACCGCCGGACCCAGCCCGGCGAGAAGGTGGTGCCGGGAAAGCGGATCGCCGACGCGGTGGCCGTGGCCGGCCTCACGGCGATCAACGAGAACCGCCGGCGCGCCGTGCTGCTGGTCCTCTCCGGCGACGAGAAGGACGACAGCCGGCAGGATCCCGCCAGCGTCCGCAAGTTCCTGGAGGCGATCCGCGTGCCGCTCTTCGTCTGGTGTCTGAACAAGCCGGCCCCGGATTCCCCCCTGGCGGCCTGGGGCGAGTGCAAGGACGCGAAGAGCGCGCAGACTCTCACCCTGGCGATCGAGGAGATCCGCCGCGAGCTCGACTCCCAACGGATCGTCCTGGTGGACGGCCGGCACCTGCCGCAGTCGATCGCCCTCACCCCGGCCGCGGGTCAGGTGGAGCTGGTGGGAGGTGCGGGACGATGACGATCGCGTTCCTCTCTCTCTTCTTCGGGTTGATCACGGGACCCTATCCCGTCGAGCTGTCGGTCAATGGACCCGTGGCCGAGGTGGAGATCCTTCTCGACGGCCGGACCGCGGCGCGCCTAGACGGGCCGCCATGGACGACGGAGATCGATTTCGGCCGCGACCTGCTCCCTCATACCGTCGTGGCCTGCGCCCTGGACGACAAAGGCCGGGAGATCGGGCGCGCGCAGGCCTGGGTCAACCTCCCCAATCCGCTGACCAAGGTGGAGATCCTGCCGGAAGGGGACCCGGGCCATGCGCCGCGAGCCGCGCGGGTGATATGGACGAACCTGAAAGGCGAGCAACCCCGCTCCGTGACCCTGAGCTTCGACGGGTTGCCGGTGACGCTGGACGCCGCCGGACGCGCCGCGCTCCCGCCGCACGACCTGAAGACCCTGCACGTGCTCAGCGCCGAAGTCGAGTTCTCGCCGCTGCAGATCGTCCGCAAGGACGCCGCCTACGGAGGCGAGTTCGGCAGCGAGGTCTCGACGGAGCTGACGGCGCTCCCGGTGCGTTCGCGTCAGGGCAAGCTGCCGCCCCCCGACAAGCTCGGCGGCTGGTTCAAGGCCGGGGATCAGACCCTCTCTGTGGCGGCGGTCGAGGAAGGGCCGGCGCAGCTCTTCGTGGTCCGCTCGCCGCAGCCGCGGGAGATCGTCAACCGGCTTGGGACGCTGGTCAGGCGGCCGAGCAATCCCAGGACGGAGAAGCTCGACAACGAGCACCTCGTCCGCTTCGTCTTCCCGGTCCCCCTGCGGTTCGAGTCCGGGCGGGAGCTGACGGACCTCTTCGACATCTCGACGCCCTTCACGACACCGCGCGGCGGTTTCGCCCAGTTGGTGGAGACGGTCGACCGCAGGGTCCAGCCGGGCGTGACGCTGGGCGCGGAGAAGCGGATCGCCGACGCGGTGGCGGTGGCGGGCCTGACGGCGGTCACCGAGAACCGCCGGCGCGCCGTGCTCCTGGTGATCTCCGGCGACGAAAAAGACGCGAGCTTCCACAGCCCGGCGGCCGTCCGCAAGTACCTGGAATCGATCCACGTGCCGCTCTTCGTCTGGTGCCTGAACAAGCCGGCGCCGGAGTCCCCCCTGGCGGCCTGGGGCGAGTGCGCGGAGGTCCTGGACAGCAGGATCCTCCCTCGCGCGATCGGCGACATCCGCCGCGAGCTGAATTCCCAGCGGATCGTCCTGGTGGACGGCCGGCACCTGCCGCAGTCGATCGCGCTCGGACCCGCCGCGTCCGGCCAACTGGAGCTGGTCGGCGGCGGGTCGCGATAGGGCCATAATGAATCCATGATCGCCTTCGTCACTCTGCTCCTCGGTCTGATCTCCGGCGTCTATCCCATCGAGGTGACCGTCGGCGGCTCCGTGGCCGCGGTGGAGTACACCCTGGACGGCGTGCAGGTGGCGCGGCTCGAAGGCCCGCCCTGGACCGCCCCCGTCAACCTGGGGCCGGACCTGCGGCCCCGGGTGCTCACCGCCGTCGCCCTGGACGCGGAGGGGAAGGAGATCGCCCGGGTGACCCAGTGGCTGAACCTCCCGCGCCCCCCGGCCGAGGTGGAGATCGTGCTGGAGAACGGGCCGGAGGGACCGGCCGCCGCGCATCTGGCCTGGCAGAGCGTCAGCGGCGTGCAACCGGTCTCGGTCGGTCTGACCCTGGACGGCGATCCGCTGGTCGTCGAGGGAAAGAACGGCACGGCGCGCGCTCCGCTGCCCTCCCGGGATCTGAAGAACCTGCACGTCCTCTCCGCCGAGCTGTGGTTCCCCCCGGGCGTGACGGCGCGCAAGGACGTGGTGTTCGGCGGCGAGTACGGCAGCGAGGTCTCCACCGAGCTGACCGCCGTGCCGGTGCGTCTGAAGGGAGGAGCCTCCCTGCCCGGACCCGAGGGCCTGCAAGGGTGGTTCTCCGCCGAGGACCAGCCGCTCACCGCCGCCGCCGTCGAGGACGGCCCGGGCAAGGTGGTCTTCGTGCAGGTGCCGACCGGCAGCACGGTGCTGCGGGAGATCCTCCCCGGGCAGCGCCGGAAGTCGATCGACCTTCTGCAGTACCAGCTGCGGCTGGGCAGGGACGACCGGGTCCGCTTCCTGTCGCTGTCGCCCTCCTCCTACCGCGACTCCAAGATCCCCTCGCAGCTCTTCGACATGTCGACCGAGCTCACTCCCAAGGATGGAGGCGTGCTCTGGTTCCTGACCAGGAAGCAGATGCTCAAGCGGTCGGACAAGGAGAGGCTGCGCATCGCCGACGCCGTGGCCGTCGCGGGTCTGCAGGCCGCGGCCGAGAACCACCGCCGGGCCGTCGTGCTGGTCGTGGGCAAGGAGGTGCCCGACGCCAGCCGGTACGACCCCGTCACGGTGCGGCGCTATCTCGAATCGATCCGCGTCCCCCTGTACGTCTGGAGCCTCTATGGGCCCGACGCCCCCGCGGCCCGGGTCTGGGGTCAGGTCGAGGACATCTCGACTCTGGAAAAGCTGGGGAAGGCCGTGAGCCGGCTGCGGACGGACATGGCCTCGCAGACGATCGTCTGGATCGAAGGGCGCCACCTGCCGCAGTCGATCGCGCTGACGCCGGCGGCGAAAGGGGCGGAGCTGGCCGTCAGGCCCTGATCTCGGCGATCCCCGCCAGCAGCCGGTCGATCTCCTCGCGGGTGTTGTACATCACGATCCCCGTGCGGAGCACGCCGCCGCGCTCCGCCAGTCCCAGGACCTCCATGGCCCGGATGGCGTAGAAGTGGCCGTCCCAGACCTGGAGCCCCCGCTCGCCCAGGGCGCGGGCGGCGTCGATGGGCCGGACGCCGTCGATGGTGATCGAGACCGTGGGCGCCCGGGGCCCCGAGAAGCACGGCCCCTGGACCGTGACGCCGGGGATGCGCCCGGCGTTCTCGGCGTAATACGACCCCAGCCCGTGCTCCCAGGCGCCGATCGCGCCCATGGCCGAGACGATCCGCTCGCGGAGCGTCTCCCCCGTCCCCCAGGAGGCGATGTACTCGACCGCCGCCGTCACCCCCGCCAGGGCGGCGTGGTTCAGCGTGCCCGTCTCGATGCGCCAGGGGGCCTCGTCCTCCTGGGTGCGGAGCTTGTCCGTGCGCAGGCTGTCCAGCAGGCCGGGGCGGGCGTACAGGATGCCGACGTGCGGACCGTAGAACTTGTACGCCGAGCAGAGCAGGAAGTCGGTCTCCAGAGCCGCGACGTCCACCGGGAAGTGCGCGGCGTAGTGGACGGCGTCCAGCAGCAGCCACGCGCCCACCTCTCTGGAAAGCCGCCGGGCCAGCGCCACGTCGTTGACCGTGCCCAGGGCGTTCGAGGCCAGCCCCACGGCCACCAGGCGGGTCCGCTCCGTCACCTGTCGCGCGAAGTCCTCGTGATCGAGCGTGCCGTCCGGCCGCAGGGCCACTTCCCGGACCACGATCCCGCGCTCCCGGAGGTGGAGCCACGGCCCGCGGTTGGCCTCGTGGTCGAGCTGTGTGATGACGATCTCGTCCCCCGGGTTCATCTCCCGGACCAGCGCGTGACTCAAGGAGAAGGTGAGCGTCGTCATGTTCTGGCCGAAGGAGATCTCCCGCCGGCTCGGCGCGCCCAGGAACGCGGCCATGGCCTCGCGCGCTGTCATCACCACGTGGTCCGACTCCCGCGACGTCACGAACTCGCCGTGGGTGTTGGCGTTGGACGTTCGGTAGTAGTGGGAGATCGCCGCGATGACCGCCTCCGGCACCTGCGTCCCGGCCGGACCGTCCAGATAGGCGATGGGGAGACCGTTGACGGTCCGCGCCAGGGACGGGAAGTCCCGGCGGCAGCGTTCGCAGTCAGAAGCGGTGAACGGCATGGCTCCTCCTTTCGGGGCGGCGGGATCATAGCGTGGCAATTTGGAAAATCGACTTTGTAAAAGCACACCCCGCCCCGCACGCCGCCGTCTCCCTTCCGGCAACCTTATTTAGCCTGGTCCGGAAATATTCTCATCGGAAAGAATAGGGCCGCCGGGATTTCACAATGTGACTTCCAATGGAATGCAGCTTGCATTTTTCTCACTCCAGCAGTCCGTAGTCGTTGTACGGCGAAAAGGAGGAGAAGCTGTGCGCATTCGACCCGCCCGTCGCCCCTGGCTCGCGGCCCTGGCGCTCCCGTTCCTGCTCGGATTACCGGGACCCGCGGCCGCCCAAGACGAAAAGACCACCCTCATCCCCTCCAATCCCGGCACCCTGGCCATACCCCCGTCCTGCAACCGGACGGTGCACGCCAAGGTCGCCGCGATCGACCAGGTCTGGTTCTGGAACCGCCTGGGCGCGGTGCAGCCCCAGGGCATGATGTACGCCCTGGAGGGTCACCTCGTCCCCATCAGCGGCACGACGCTGTCGCCCGGCAACGTCCGGCTGCGGCCCGACATGCGGCCCCGGCCCATCGTGCTGCGCATGAACGTGGGCGACTGCCTGGAGATCACCTTCAGGAACCTGCTCAGCCCCACCCGCCGGGACGACGACCAGTCCAACACCCGCTGGGCCTCGATCCACGCCGTGGGCCTGCAGCTCCGCAACGCCATCACCGAGGACGGCTCCTATGTCGGCGCGAACGCCAACAGTCAGGTGGATGTGGGGCAGACCATCGTCTACACCTACTACGCCGAGCGCGAGGGGCAGCACGTCATCTACAGCAAGGGCGCGGTAGCGGGCGGCGAGGGGGACGGCGGGCACGTCAACTCCGGCCTCTTCGGCGCCATCGTGGTCGAGCCCTCCGGCTCCACCTGGTACCGCAGCCAGGTGACCCAGAAGGAGTTCGGCTACGCGACCTCGGGGACGACCGCCAACGGCTTTCCCATCATCAACTACGGCGCGCTCTATCCGCCGAGCCACCCGTGGCTCGGCTTCCCTGTCCTCGAGATGCTGAGCTCCAACAACGAGATCCTCCGCACGGATCTCACCGCGATCATCGTGGGCTCGAATCCCCAGGGCGGCGCCGGCGCCGGAGCGTTCCCGAGCGGCACCTTCCCGGCGAACGCCACCCTGCCCCAGCGTGACCAGCCGTTCCGGGAGTTCGTCATCATCTACCACGACGAGATCGGCGCGGTGCAGGCGTTCCCGCAGTTCGAGGACCCGGTCCTGGCGCACACCCTGCACAGCGGCCGCGACGCCTTCGCCATCAACTACGGCACCGGCGGAATCGGCGCCGAGATCCTGGCCAACCGCTTCAAGGTCGGCCCGATGCACGGCTGCACCGAGTGCAAATACGAGGAGTTCTTCCTGACCTCATGGGCGGTGGGCGACCCGGCCATGGTGGTGGACGTGCCGGCCAACGCGCCGTGCATGGTCAACACCACCTCGCCCAACACGGTGGGCCAGGACCCGGCGCTCGGGACCAAGGTCTCCGGCCTGCGGAATCCCCCTTCGACGCCCTGCGCGCCGACGCAGGGAGCCAAGGCGACCAAGGCGTTCTTCCCTGAAGACCCGTCCAACGTCTACCACGGCTACCTCAACGACCACACCCGCTTCCGGGTGCTGCACGCAGGCTCCAAGGAGCACCACGTCCACCATCTCCACGCCCACCAGTGGCTCTACTCGGCGGACAGCGACAAGTCGAGCTATCTGGACAGCCAGGCGATCGGACCCGGCGCGTCGTTCACCGCCGAGATCGCCTACAACGGCGGCGGCAACCTGAACCGGACGGTGGGCGACTCGATCTTCCACTGCCATTTCTATCCCCACTTCGCGCAGGGGATGTGGGCGCTCTGGCGGGTGCACGACGTGCTGGAGACCGGCACCGTGCTGGACGCCAACGGCCGTCCCGCGGCCAACTCCCGCGCCCTGCCGGACGGCGAGATCGCCGCCGGCACGCCGATCCCGGGCGTCATCCCGCTGCCGGGGATTCCCATGCCGCCGAAGCCCTCGGCGACCGTGGCGATCGTCAACGGCCAGGCGCAGGTGACCCTCACCTCGTCCCTCACCTCGAACCCCGGCTTCCCGTTCTTCGTCCCCGGCGTCGCCGGACACCGCCCGCCCAAGCCGCCGATGGACACCATCGACGACGGCGGCCTGCCGCGGCACGTCATCACCGGCGGCACCTTCGACGAGGCCCACAACCGGCTCGACTTCCACAAGACGCTGCTGACCGCCACCGCCACGCAACTCGCCGAGAACGGCACCGCGGTGGAGTCCAAGGCGATGACCTATCACGCCTTCGTCCACCCGAGCTGCTACCCGAACGGCACCTGCGACGGCGTCGACTTCCGGACCAACGCCCGTTCCGCGGTGCGCGGCGCGCCGTTCGCCGACCCCTGCCCGGGCGGCACCGTGAACCGCACCATCAAGGGCGCGGACATCGAGGACGACGTCAAGATCAACAAGAAGGGCTGGCACTTCCCGCAGCAGCGCTTCATCTCGCTGTGGGAGGACGTGGACGACTTCCTGGGCCTGAACGGCGGCGCCAAGAAGCCGCCCGAGCCGCTGTTCTTCCGCGCCAACAGCCAGGAGTGCATCGAGTACTGGTTCACCAACCTGGTCCCGGCCGAGTACAAGCTCGACGACTTCCAGGTCCGCACCCCCACCGACGTCCTGGGCCAGCATATCCACCTGGTGAAGTTCGACGTCCTCGCCTCGGACGGCGCGGCCAACGGCTTCAACTACGAGGACGGCAGCTTCGGCCCCGAGGAGGTGCGCGAGCGCATCGAGGCCATCCGGGCCCAGAACGGCTGCACGCCGACCGACGCCCGCAACGGCACCTTCGCCTGTCCGGAGGCGGAGCTCCACCCCTTCGCCCCCTTCCAGCGGGAGGAGTGGCGCGGCGCGCAGACCACCGTCCAGCGCTGGTACGCCGATCCCATCCGCGACAACGCCGGCAACGACCGGACGCTGCGCACCGTCTTCACCCACGATCACTTCGGCCCCTCGACCCACCAGCAGGCCGGCCTCTACGCGGGCCTGGTGATCGAGCCGGCGGGCTCGACCTGGAAGCACAACGAGACCGGCGCCCTGCTCGGCGGACGCCACGACGGCGGTCCCACCACCTGGCAGGCGGTGATCGATCCGCCGAACGA
The DNA here is from genome assembly GCA_036376245.1 of Thermoanaerobaculia bacterium. GTDB lineage: Bacteria > Acidobacteriota > Thermoanaerobaculia > Multivoradales > UBA5704 > DATARR01. The sequence goes on from DASVAS010000040.1 coordinate 133,809, forward strand.
ACCGGCCTACCGGGAGTTCCTGATCGAGTTCGGGGATTTCCAGCTCGCCTATGAGGAGGACAGCGATCCCTGCCGGTTCGATCCCACTCTGCCCCCGCACGGCGCCTTCCGCTGCGACGACCCGGACAAGGCCGTCAACCCGCCGGGCCGCCGGGAGATCGGGCTGCCCGACCTGCTGGCGCGGCCGGTCACCTGCCCGGGCGGCGTGGCGCCGCCCTGCCCCGAGGCGATCTCGGCGGACGACCCCGGCACCATGTCGGTCAACTACCGACAGGAGCCCGTGGCCCTGCGCGTCCGCGATCCCCAGACCAACTCCCAGGCGGCGGGCCAGGCGGGCGACCTCTCGTACGCCTTCTCGTCCAACGTCACCCGGGCGGACGCGGACCTCAACGTCCAGCCCAACTTCTACCCGCCGCTCACCAACGACATCAAGCCCAAGGACCCCTACACGCCGCTGCTGCGCGCCTACGAGAACGACCGGGTGCAGATCCGCGTCCTCGTCGGCGCCCACGAGGAAGGGCACAACTTCAGCGTGCACGGCATCAAGTGGCTGTTCGAGCCGTCGGAGCCTGACTCGGGCTACAAGAACAGCCAGATGATGGGCATCTCCGAGCACTTCGAATTCATCGTGCCGCAGCTCGTCAAGAACCCGCAGCCGGTCGGCGGCTCGGTGGACCGCCTGTGGTCCGCCGGCTCCTCGACGGACGACTACTGGAACGGCCTTTGGGGCCTCCTGCGGGCTTACACCGGCCTGCGGCCGGACCTGGAGCCGCTGCCGGAGAACCCCAACGGCAGGTCGAACATCGAGCCCGGCGCCGTGGGCGCCTTCGACTTCTCCTGCCCCACGAACGCGCCCGTGCGGACCTTCGACGTCGTGGCCGTGAACGCGCTGACGACTCTGCCGGGCAACCAGCTCACCTACAACTCGCGCGTCGACGGCTCCTACGACGTGCTCGGCGATCCCACGGCCCTTCTCTATTTCCGCCTCTCGGACACCTACATCGACTCCGGCGGAACTCGCAGGGTCAACCCCGGGGCGCCGATCGAGCCGCTGGTGCTCCGCGCCAGGGCGGGGGAGTGCATCCACCTGACCCTGCACAACAGCATTCCCGGCAACCTCTTCGAGCAGAACGGCTGGAACACCCTGCCGATGATCGTCGAGGGCTTCAACGCCAACGACATCAAGCCGTCGAACGAGGTGGGCCTGCACCCGCAGCTCCTCTACTACGACGTCAGCCGCTACGACGGCGCCAACGTCGGCGGCAACGCCGTCCAGACGGTCGCGGGCGGCCAGTCGAAGACCTACAAGTGGTACGCCGGCGACGTGAAGATCAACGCCGACGGCACGGTGACCGCGACGCCGATCGAGTTCGGCATGACCAACCTGATCTCCTCGGACCGCATCGAGGGGGCCAGCAAGGGTTTGATCGGCGCCCTGGTCATCGAGCCGGCGGGCGCCACCTGGGTCGAGGGGGCGAGCCGGGCGGTGGCGGACGTCACCAACCCGTCGCCGGTCGAAGGCCAGGACGCCAGTTGGCGCGAGCTCGTCCTGCAGTTCCAGAACGACGTCAACCTGTACTTCGGCGAGACCCTGGCGTCCATCCCGGTCCGCAACCTGGGCGGGCTGGAGGATCCCGAGGACACCGGCCAGAAGGCGATCAACTACCGCACCGAGCCGCTGTGGAAGCGGATGCAGCACAACCCCGAGACGCCGTTCAACGTGACCGACAACTTCTCCGACTGGTGGGACGTGCTCGCGAACGTGAAGGTGGGCGGCGACCCGGTGACGCCGGTCTTCGAGGTGACGAAGGGCACGCCGATCCGGTTCCGGCTGGGGATGTCCGGCGGCCACGCCCGCAACATCGTCTTCGGCCTGCACGGGCACATCTGGGACCAGGAGCCGTACCTCGCCAACTCCACCCGGATCGGGCACAACGGCTTCTCGTTCTGGGAAGGCGCCCGCACCGGCCACGGTCCCACCAACCACTTCGACGCCGTGATGCGCCCGCCCGCCGGCGGCGCCTTCACGGTCCCCGGCGACTACCTCTTCCGCGACCAGGCCGGCATCGGCCTGGACGCCGGCCTGTGGGGCATCCTGCGGGTGCTGCCGTAGTGCCTTGACTACCTTGCGGGCGGCGGCTCGTCGCCGCCCGCATTTTCAGCCTTCGACGTTTTGATCAGCAAATCCGGCGAGAGAGTAGTCGACCACCAATTCGATGACGCTTCGGACCGAGGGTGAGCAGTTCTTGAATTCGATGCTCTCCAGGACCTGGCCTCCAAACCTCTGGAGCGCTTCTCCCAGAAGCGTGTGAACGTAGGACTGAGTGGCGTAGCTCACCTTGGAGAAGTCCAGGGCGAGGGCCTCTCCCTTCTCAAGGGCGGGCAGAACCTTCGACTGGCGCAGAGCGCGCGCCTCGTCCTTGTCTTCAGCGAATCCATTCACTCCCGAAGGGATCTGAAGTGTCTCGCTCATGTGAAGCGAATCCTTTCTCTCCTGGACTCCCGGCGAGGAATGTTCCGGAATATCCACTGAAAAAATCCGTCATAGTCCCCGATCTTCTCTGTCCGGATCTCGACGGATACCACCGTGCCGATCCAGGGAGACGCAAGACGGTATCGGTCGTGACGCGGCTCGTCATATGGATCGGTATACAGGCCGGTCATCTCTTCGTCGTTCCGAGCCCGCCGGAGCCTGTAGGCGGCTCTGCCAGACAACAGAAAGAAATAACCCCCTGAGCCCTTTGCGATCGAGCGGGTGATGAAGAGACCCGCGCCGGCGTTGTCAGGAGTTCCGTACTGGCCCGCCAGCGCTCCGGTAATGCCGGGACGCATGGCTAAACCCAGCGCAGCTTCATCGTTGGCCGCCGCTTCAGGATAGGCGCGCCCGAGGTGGGCCGCAATACCTTGCCCGCAGTCGGCAACGGCGATCGTAACCCTGTGGGGCTCTGAAGCCGTGTAGCGGTGGGCGCAGACGAAAGCTCCATCCGGCGAGCTCGGAGATGTCACCGATCACTCCACTGACATCCCTCGAGCTTGTGACTTGAGTCAGCGGCACGAAGCGGCCGGCGGCTTCCCGCTCTTCCAGGCCAGGGTCGAAAGAGATGCCGAGGTGGTCGAACAGCTTCATGCGTCCGGCGTAGGCGGTCTTCCGGCCAAGGTTGGCGGCACGAAGCCGGTATCCCCGCCTCAGAGCCCACTTTCCCCAGGCGGCCGCCATGGAGAGGGCGATCGGCTCCATGTGGACCCACTGAGGATGAAACTCCAGAACAGCCTCCCGCGAGTCATCCTTGAACGGATCGTTGTTCTCCAGGAACGCTCGCACGTTCTGCAGAGCCACGCTATTGGGTATCACCAGACGGGGCATCCGGCGATTGTGTCGAGAGTCGGAGACATGGTCAACCGTTCAGCCGCCACCGGGCAGAAACGACAACGCCCGACGCCTTTTTTCCCGGCCTCCGCCGCTCGCGCGGCCCGCTTCTCCGGCACACCGGGCCCTACAGCCGCATCGGCAAATCCGCAAAGCGGCATTTCTGACTGATCTTAAATAAGGGAACGGGTTTTGCAGCCCTCCTCCGCCCGCAGGATCTGACCGGCGCAACCAGCCGACGCCTCGCAGCACCTGGAGTCGTCGTGCGTTTCTCCAAGGAGGAGTAGTAAATGGCTGGTCCCTTCAGTCTCCGCCGTCTCTCGTGGATGGCAGCCTTGGCTCTGGCAGCGTTGCTGCCCAGAGCAGTCTCGGCGCAGACCTGCGCCCGCACGATCACGGCGGACGTGGTCGCCTTCGACCAGGTGTGGTTCTGGAACCGCCTGGGCGCCGTGCAGCCCCAGGGCATGATGTACGCCCTGCGGCGCGACGTCGTGCCGATCAGCGGCACGACGTTGTCGGCAGGCAATGTCAAGCTGCGGGCGGACAAGCGCGCCCGGCCCCTGGTCCTGCGCATGAACGTGGGCGATTGCCTGACCGTCACCTTCCAGAACCTGCTGAGCCCCACCCGCAGAGATGACAATCAGTCCAACACCCGCTGGGCCTCCATGCACTTCATCGGCCTGCAACTGGGCTCGATCTCCAGCGACGGCTCCTTCGTCGGCCAGAACGCCAACAGCCAGGTCGACGTGGGGCAGACCGCCACCTATACCGTGTATGGCGAGCGCGAGGGGGAGCACGTGATCCAGAGCCTGGGCGCGGTGGCGGGCGGCGAAGGGGACGGCGGTCACGTCAACTCCGGCCTCTTCGGCGCGGTGATCGTCGAGCCCGCCGGGGCCCGCTGGTACCGCAGCCAGTTGACCCGGGCCGACTTCCTCCTGGCGAAGACGGGGACCACCGCGAGCGGCTTCCCGATCCTCAACTACGAGGCCACCTACGCGTCGGGGAAGCCGATCCTCAACATGCTCTCCGGCAACGAGATCGTCCACACGGACATCACCGCCATCATCGCCGGCTCGCCGCCCGCAACCGGCGGCGCCTTTCCGGTGGGCACCTTCCCGCCGAACAACCACCTGCATCCGAACCGGAACGAGGCGTTCCGCGAATTTGTCACCATCTATCACGACGAGATCGGCGCCGTGCAGGCGTTCCCCCACTTCGAGGACCCTGTCCTCAACCACACCCTGCACAGCGGCCGCGACGCCTTCGCCATCAACTACGGCACCGGCGGCATCGGCGCCGAGGTCCTGGCCAACCGGCTGGGCGTCGGCCCCATGCACAACTGCACCGAGTGCATGTACGAGGAGTTCTTCCTGAGCTCCTGGACGGTCGGCGACCCGGCCATGATCGTGGACGTGCCGGCCAACTCGCCCTGCACCGTCGCCAACGTGCAGAGCGGCAACATCGCCTCCTGCACCCCGACGCCCGGCCGCAAGGCCACCAAGGCCTTCTTCCCGGACGACCCGTCCAACGTCTACCACAGCTACCTGCGGGACCACGTGCGGTTCCGGGTGCTCCACGCCGGCAGCAAGGAGCACCACATCCATCACCTGCACGCCCACCAGTGGCTCTACTCGGGGGACAGCGACAAGTCCTCCTACCTGGACAGCCAGGCGATCGGACCCGGCAACTCGTTCACCGCCGAGATCGCCTACGAGGGCGGCGGCAACCAGAACCTGACGGTGGGCGACGCCATCTTCCACTGCCACTTCTACCCGCACTTCGCGCAAGGCATGTGGTCGCTCTGGCGCGTCCACGACGTGCTGGAGGAGGGGACGCCCATGGATACCGCCGGCCGTCCGCAGGCGGGCTCCCGCGCCTTGCCGGACGGCGAGATCTTCGCCGGCACGCCGATCCCCGCCGTGGTCCCCCTGCCCGGCAAGCCCATGGCGCCGCTGCCCGCCCGGGTCTCCATCGGCAACGGCCAGATCCAGATCGCCGGCGCCGGCAACCCCGGCTACCCGTTCTTCGTTCCGGCCCAGGCGGGGCACCGGCCTCCCAAGCCGCCGCTGGACACCATCGACGACGGCGGCCTGCCGCGCCACATCATCACCGCCGGCACGTTCAACGAGGCCCACACCCGCCTCGATTTCCACAAGGAGCTGGTCACCGCGCTCGCGCAGGCCATCCCCGAAGCGGGCAACACCGTCGAGCAGGCGGCGATGACCTTCCACGCCCAGGCGAGCCACGCGACCTGCAAGCCGGACGGCAACTGCGTGGGGGCGAGCTTCGCCACCAACGGCCGGCCGGCCATCGCCGGAGCCCCTTACGCCGACCCCTGCCCGACCCGGGAGGTCGGCTCGCTCCGCTACGACCGTCTCTACAAGGCCGCCGACATCCAGGACGACGTGAGCATCAACAAAAAGGGCTGGCACTTCCCCCAGCAGCGCTTCTCGGCCCTGTGGGAAGACGTGAGCAGCTATCTCTTCGCCAACAAGCCGCCCGAACCCCTGTTCTTCCGCGCCAACAGCAAGGAGTGCATCGAGTTCCAGCTCACCAACCTGGTGCCCAAGGAGTACAACCTGGACGACTTCCAGGTGCGCACGCCCACCGACGTCCTGGGCCAGCACATCCACCTGGTGAAGTTCGACGTCACCGCGTCCGACGGCGCGGCCAACGGCTTCAACTACGAGGACGGCTCCTTCAGCCCCGAGGAGGTGCGCGCCCGCGTCAGAGCCATCCGGGCCTTCAACGGCTGCTCATCGCCCGACGCCCGTGACGGCACCATCACCTGCCCGCTGGCCCGGCTGCACCCCTTCGCCCCCTTCCAGCGGGAGGAGTGGCGCGGCGCGCAGACCACCGTGCAGCGCTGGTACGCCGATCCGGTCAAGGACAACGCCGGCAACGACCGCACGCTGCGCACCGTCTTCACCCACGACCACTTCGGCCCCTCGACCCACCAGCAGGCCGGCCTCTACGCGGGCCTGGTGATCGAGCCCAAGGAATCGGTGTGGAGGCACAGCGAGACCGGCGCCCTGCTCGGCGGGCGGGCGGACGGCGGTCCGACCTCCTGGCAGGCGGTGATCGAGCCCCCCGGCGAACCCGACTACCGCGAGTTCCTCCTCGAGTTCGGCGACTTCCAACTGGCCTATGAGGACGGCAGCGCTCCCTGCCGGTTCGACGCCTCGTTCGGCGCCATCCGCTGCGACGATCCCGACGACGCCGTCAATCCGCCGGGGCGCAAGGAGATCGGCCTGCCCGACCTGCTGGCGCGGCCCGACCAGTGCCCGTGCCACTGCCCCGGCGGCGCCTCGTCGTGCTCCCAGTGCTCGGTCAGCCTCCCGCCGCCGTGCCCCGAGCTGATCTCGGCGGACGACCCCGGCACCATGTCGGTCAACTACCGCCAGGAGCCCGTCGCCCTGCGCGTCCGCGACCCCAACACCAACGGCCAGGCGGCGGGCCAGGCCGGCGACCTCTCCTTCGCCTTCTCTTCCAACGTCACCCGCGCGGACGCGGCTCTCAACTCCCAGCCGGCCTTCTACGCCGCGCTCACCAACGACGTCAACGGCAAGGACCCCTTCACCCCCCTGCTGCGGGTCTATGAGAACGACCGGGTGCAGATCCGCGTCCTCGTCGGCGCCCACGAGGAAGGACACAACTTCAACATCCACGGCGTGAAGTGGCTGTTCGAGCCCTCGGACCCCAACTCCGGCTACCGCAGCAGCCAGATGATGGGCATCTCCGAGCACTTCGAGTTCATCGTCCCGCAGCTCATCAAGAAGCCCGCCGGCGAAGCCGTCGACCGCCTGTGGAGCGCCGGCTCTTCCACCGACGACCTGTGGAACGGCATCTGGGGTCTCCTGCGGGCCTACACCGGCAAACGGCCGGACCTCAAGGAGCTGCCCGACAGCAACCCCGGCGGCGGCTTCCCCGTCAACCCCGGCACGCTCGGGACTTTCGACTTCTCCTGCCCCAACGGCGCGCCGGTGCGCGCCTTCGACGTCACCGCGGTCAACGCCCTGACCGCCTTGCCGGGAGGCAAGCTGGTCTACAACGACGGCCTGACCAGCCCCTTCGGCCAACTGTTCGATCCCACGGCCATCCTCTACTTCCGCTCCTCGGACGTGGCTCCGGACGCCAACGGCGTCATGAAGGTCAAGGCCGGGGTCCCCATCGAGCCCCTGGTGCTGCGCGCCCGGGCCGGGGAGTGCATCGAGCTCACCCTGCGCAACAACCTGCCCGCCAACCTCCTGGAGCTGAACGGCTTCAACACCCTGCCCATGGTGGTCGAGGGCTTCAACAACAACGACCTCAAGCCGTCCAATGAGGTGGGCCTCACCCCGCAGATGCTGTACTACGACGTCAGCCGCTACGACGGCGCCAACATCGGCGGCAACCTCACCCAGACGGTCTCGCCGGGCCAGTTCAAGACCTACAAGTGGTACGCGGGAGACGTCCGCGTCAACGCTGATGGATCGGTCACCACCACCCCCGTCGAGCTCGGGGCCACCAACCTGATCTCGTCCGACCGCATCAAGCACGCCAGCAAGGGTGCCATCGGCGCTCTGATCATCGAGCCGCCCAACGCCACCTGGGTCGAGGGCGCCAGCCGCACGCAGGCCGACGTCACCAACCCGTCGCCGGTGGCCGGCCAGGACGCCACGTTCCGGGAATTCGTCCTGCTGTTCCAGAACGACGTCAACATGTACAACACCGTCGGCCTCGGCCCCTCCACCACCTTCGGCGACACCACCCCGCCGCTCGGGGATCTGGAGGACCCGGAGGACACGGGCCAGAAGGCTATCAACTACCGCACCGAGCCCCTGTGGCACCGGCGGGGCCACGCTCCGGACACCCCGTTCCCGCTGACCGACAACTTCTTCGACTGGTGGAACGTCCTCTCCAACACCCTCACCGGGAGAGACCCGCAGACGCCGGTCTACAGCATCCGGGCCGGCACACCCGCCCGCTTCCGGCTCCTCCAGCCCGGCGGCCATTCCCGCAACGTCGTCTTCGCCCTCCACGGCCATGCCTGGGACAAGGAGCCGTACATCCAGAATTCCACCCGCATCGGCCGCAACAGCCTCTCCTTCTGGGAAGGGGCGCGCATGGGACACGGGCCGACCAACCACTTCGACGCGGTGCTCCGCTTCGGAGCCGGCGGCAAGTTCTCCGTGCCGGGCGACTTCCTGTTCCGTGACCAGACCGGTCCCGGCCTGGATTTCGGACTGTGGGGGATCCTGCGGGTGATTCCGTAACCGTGCGACCTCACCTCCTGGCCCCTCTCTTCCGGGAGAGGGGCCGGGGGAAGATCAATCCTGACTCGACGGCTCGGCGGTGGGAGGCGCGGCGTCCAGGCCGCGCAGCAGGCGGATGACGTAGTCGAGAAGCGCCGCGTCCCCCATCCGCTGCTTGAAGGCGTCGCGGAGGAGCAGCAGGGAAGCCCCCGCCTCGCGGCCGATCCCTAAAGCGATGAAGACGTCCGAGGCCGCGAGCACCTCCCGCGACGCCTCGTCGTTCCTCCCCTGCCGGAGCAGCACGGCGCCGAGCTGCAGGCCCGCGAGAGCCGCCTTGTAGCCCAGCTCCATGCCCTCGAAGCCCTGCTGGACCTCGCGCAGGGCCGTCTCCGCCCGTTCGAGCTCGCCCAGGCCGGCGTTGATGTAGCCGTCCAGCCAGCGGACCTTCAGCTCGTTGACGCGCCCGCCGGGGTCGATCCCGCGCCGCTTGAGGTCGAACAGCGCCATGCGGGCCTCGCGGAAGCGGCCGCAGTCCACCAGCAGGCTGGTCTGGTTGTGGATCGCCAGGAAGACGAGCCGCGGATCCCGGCGCTCGTCCACCAGCCGCAGACCTTCCGCGATGAGGAAGATGGCTTCCTCGGCCTCTCCCTGATAGCCGAGATAGGTTCCCTTCTTGATCAGCGCGCGTCCGGCGAGATGTTTGTCGCCGCGGCGCCGGTGGATCGCGAAGACGAGGTCGAGGGCCGTCGCCGCGAGATCGAAACGCCGGCAGCCGCCATAGAGAGACGCCTGGACGTCGAACAGCCGCGCCGCGAGCAATTCATCGCGGGTTCCCTGGAGGAAGAGTTCTGTGGCGCGGCCCAGAGCCTTTTCCGCCTCCTCGAGCTCGTCCGCCACACGGTGGGCGTTCCCCAGCTCCATCCAGGCGCGGCACTGGCAGTCCGAAACCTGGCAGTCTCCCAGCTCCTCGGGCTTGAGCTGCTCGGAGAGCAGGCGCGCCCAGTCCGCGAGCCGCACCATCTGTTCCGGGCTCTCGTGCCGCAAGGACCAGCTCCGTTCCAGGAGGGCCTCGAACAGAGGCACCCCTTGCAGATGGGAGGGCACCTCGGGGAGTCCTTCCAGGCTGGGATCGGAGAGGAAGGTGAGGGCCTCCTGCTTGCGAGCTTTGTGGAGAGCGAAAGCGAACGCCCGGTCGAGCGCGTTGTCGTAGGAGGACTCCTCCTGAGGAGAAAGCATGACCTCCGGAGGCTCGCCCGCACCGATCAGGCCACAGAAGTGCTCGACCAGCAAGGCACGGCACGGTGCGCAACCCCGCACGAGGTGAGCCACCACCGCGCGGACGCGCTCGGAAGGCAGGCGATTCCACACAAAGCCTTCCAACTCCCCCCGAGTCGGATGATCATTCACAAAAGATTCCCTCCCTATACCCCGGTATTCTCTCATAGAGGGTTCCCAGCGGCCAGCGTCCGGAGGAAAGGCGGCCGCGCGGACTGCCCTTGTCATCGGGCTGTCCCATCACCACCCTCCGGCCGGATTGGGCTTCGTCTCCGCGGTCATGGTGGAAGCAGGAACAGGATTGGTCGGAGCGGGGGCGCCATCCGGATCGATCATCACCCCCTCATGCTCCCAGACCGCCGTCACCGGCTTCTTCGAGGCCCGGTGGACGAGTCCCAGCCTCTCCAGCCATGGCCAGGCACGGCTCACCAGGCCGGACACGTCGGCCGGGGATGCCCAGAGGCCGGCGGCCAGGGTCGGCGTCGGAGCCGCCAGCGAGAGCGCCGCCATCAGACCGGCCGCGGCGAGCCAACGTCGCTTCTTGGAGAACATTCGACCTCCTTGGGTCAACGGAGCGTCCCGAGCCGCCATGGCCGGGCGCCCGCGAGCAGAAAATCTCCTGGGACTCCGTAATTCTCCTCCGCTTGGCCACGTTCGTCGAGCCCCCCGCCGCTTAAGAAAGACATGAAGTGCATGAAGTAATATAGCCAGCGCGGCAAAGCTGGAGGGGCGTGTAATCCTCCTGTAAGGTCCCCCGCCCTATCCTGTCGCGGATCAGTCGTCAAGATTCTCCGCGATCCTTGCGCTCGCTAACAGGTACAATGCAGCAAGATGCATCTACGGGGGCTCATCTCATGAGAAGTCATCAGCAGAACCGGACCCTTGTCTTCACTTTCATGGCATCGATGGTCCTTGCCCTGGGCGCCGCGGCCGAGGAGCCGAAGCCGGCGGCCGGGACCCAGAAGGTCGTCAAGGACGGCATCGTCCTGGAGCTCTCCGTCGAGCCGGTGGACGGCAAGGCTCCCTTGATGGAAGGGCAGGACGCCCGGGTCAGCCTCAGGATCTCCGACGCGGCCACCGGCAATCCCCTGACCGGCCTCTATCCCGGCGCCTGGATGGACAGCCTGACCGCCAAGCCCGGGATGAAGAACGAGCCCCCGGCCGACTGCAAGAAGAAGGTCGAGGCCTTCATCGGCGGCTCGATCCTCTCCCGGCCCGCCCTGGACCTCAACGTCTACTACGTGCTGGCCCTGAACCAGGACGCCACGATCTCCGTGGTCGATCCCCTGTTCGGCTATGGCAACAGCAAGCTCCTCACCATGGTCTTCCTGAAGAGCCCCGGCGAGGACTGGGCGCTGTCGCCGGACGCCGAGCGGCTCTTCGTCTCCATGCCCGACTCCGACCGGGTCGCGGTGGTGGACACGGCGAGCTGGAAGGTGATCTCCGAGATCGAGACCGCCCCCCGGCCGCGCCGGCTCGGCTTCCAGCCGGACGGCCAGTACCTCTGGGTGAGCTACGACGGCGCCGGTCCGGACGCCCCGTCCGGGGTGAGCGTGCTCGACGCCCGCGCCCTCAAGAAGGTAGCGGACGTGCCGACCGGCAAGGGCGGCCACGACCTCGCGTTCAGCGACGACAACCGGTTCGTCTTCGTGACCAACGAGGCGGACGGCACCGTCTCGGTGGTCGACGTGGCGAAGCTAGCCGAGATCCGCGACGTGCCCGTAGGCGCGAAGCCGGTCTCCATCGCCTGGTCCACCCAGGCCAAGGCCGCCTATGCCGTAGCCGCGGGCGAGGGCGTTATCGCCGCCGTGGACGGCGTCGGCGCGAAGCCGCGGGCGGTCATCCAGGCCTCGCCCGGCATCGGCCGCATCCGCTTCGCTCCGGGCGGCCGGCTCGCCTTCGTCGTGCAGACCAACAAGAACGTGATCCACATCGTGGACGCCGCCAGCAACCGCCTGGTCCAGACGGCGGACGTCGAGGCCGAGCCGGACCAGGTGGCCTTCAGCGACGAGCTGGCCTACGTGCGCCACAAGGGGAGCGAGACCGTGCTGATGATCCCCCTGAAGACGGTCGGCGAGGCCGGCAGGCCCGTGCCGGTGGTGGACTTCCCCGGCGGCCAGCATCCGCCCGGCCGGCTGCCGCTGGGCACGCCCGCGGACGGCATCGTGCAGGCCCCCGGCTCCACGGCCGTGCTGGTGGCGAACCCCGAGGACAAGGCCATCTACTTCTACAAGGAAGGCATGGCCGCTCCCATGGGCCACTTCCAGAACTACGGCAAGAACCCCCGCGCCGTGCTGGTGGTGGACCGCAGCCTGCGCGAGCTGCGGCCCGGCGTCTACGAGACCACGGCCAAGATGACCAGCGCCGGCGACTACGAGGTCGCCCTGTTCCTCGACTCCCCCAAGCTGGTGCACTGCTTCCCGGTGAAGCTGGCCGAGAACCCGCAGCTCGCCGCCTCCCGCAAGCTCCCGCTCACCATCGTGCCGGCGGTGGAGAAGTCCACCGTCGACGTGGGCCAGGACGTGTCGGTCCGCTTCAAGATCACCGAGCCCGAGGGGGGCGCGCCGCGCACCGGCCTCAAGGACGTCCGCGTGCTGACCTTCCTCTCGCCGGGCATCTGGCAGCAGCGGCAGTGGGCCACCGAGGTGGGCGGCGGGCTCTACGAGATCCGCTTCACGCCGCCGGAGGCCGGGGTCTACTTCGTGTTCCTCGAGGTGGCGTCCGCCAACATCCCGTTCCAGAAGTCGCCGTTCCTCGTGTTGACGGCGGAAGCTCCGAAGTCCCAGGGACCGCAGGGAGGATCGCTGTAATGAAAACCTTTTCCACCGTTCTGCTGCTCGCGCTTTCGCTCGTCCTCCCGGCCGCCGCCGCGGAGGAGCCGAAGCCCGAGACACTGGACGGCCTCAACGTCCCCGACGTCGCCGTGATCGATCAGGACGGCCAGGCGAAACGCTTCTACACCGACCTGGTGAAGGACCGCGTGGTGGCCGTCAACTTCGTCTTCACCACCTGCCGGACCATCTGCCCGCCCATGGGAGCGAGCTTCGGCAAGCTCCAGCAGCTCCTGGGCGAGCGCGCCGGCAAGGACGTGCACCTGATCTCGGTCTCGGTCGATCCGGCCACCGACACGCCCGAGCGCCTCAAGGCCTGGAGCCAGAAGTTCGGCGCCGGCCCGGGCTGGACGCTGGTGACCGGCGACCGCGCCGAGATCACCCGCCTGCTCAAGTCGCTCGGCGTCTACACCGCCAACATCGGCGATCACTCGCCGCTGGTGCTGATCGGCAACGACACGCGGCACCGGTGGACGCGGGCCTACGGTCTCGCGGCGCCCGCGAAGCTGGCGGAGCTGATCGACGGCATGGCCGCTCCGGCGGCGTCCGCGAAGGGATCCCAGCCATGAAGAAGCTTGTGATCGTCGCCATCCTCTGCCTGTTGACCCTGCCCTCGGCCTGGGGCCAGAAGCCGGCGGACTCGGGCGCGCAGAAATATTTCGGCGACCTGAAGCTGGTGGATCAGAACGGCCGGGAGGTGAACCTCTATCCCGACCTGATGAAGGACAAGACGGTGGTGATCGACGTCATGTTCACGGCCTGCACCGGCGCCTGTCCGGTGATGAGCACCACCTTCTCCAAGATCCAGCAGCATCTCGGCGAGCGCGTCGGCAAGGACGTGAACCTGATCTCGATCTCGGTCGATCCGGTGAACGACACGCCGGCCAAGCTCAAGGAGTACGCGGGCCGCTTCAACGCCGGCCCGGGCTGGTACTTCCTGACCGGTCCCAAGGAGAACGTCGACGCCGCCCTGCGCAAGCTCGGCCAGTACGTGGAAACCCCCGCGGCCCACCAGTCGCTCTTCCTGATCGGCAACGACAAGACGGGCCTGTGGAAGAAGGCCTTCGGGCTGGCGAAACCGGAGGAGATCCTGCCGGTGGTGGACAGCGTGGTGAACGACAAGGGAGAAGGCGGCGCCTGAAGCGCTTGCCGGCTGGGAGCGTCTGCCCTCCGAAGCCCTCACTCCCCCTACCCCCTCTCTCCCGCCCCCTCCCTCCCACCCACACCGGGAGAGAGGGGGAAAGGACAGAGGACTGTCCTTGAAGTCCTTGGTGTCTTTGTTGTCTTTGACTAACCTCTCCCTCCTCTCCCGGTGTGGCGTGGGAGGGAGGGGGCGGGAGAGGAGGGCCGGGGAGGTGAGGGCTCGAAGGGCGCCCCGTCCCAGTAAACTCCAATCACCATGAACCGCCTCAGCTTTACCATCCTTCTTCTCCTCCCCGTCCTCCTCCACGCCGCCGATCCCGCGGACCTCGAAAAGCAGATCGCCCGCGGCCGCCAGATCTACATCGAGGGCACCAGCCCCTCGGGCGGCGAGATCATCGCCGTGATGAGCGACGCGGGGGTCGAGGTGCCGGCGACGGCGGTACCTTGCGCGAGCTGCCATGGGCGCGACGGCAAGGGCAGGCCCGAGGGCGGGGTCCAGCCCACGGATCTCACCTGGACCAATCTCACCAAGCCCTACGGCGTCACCCACGCCAGCGGCCGCAAGCATCCGCCGTACGACGAGCGGTCGCTGAAGCGCGCCATCTCGCTCGGGCTCGATCCGGCCGGCCAGAAGCTCCACGTGGCCATGCCCCGGTTCCGCATGAACCTCCAGGACATGGCGGACCTCACGGCCTACATGAAACGGCTCGGCACCGAGCGCGATCCCGGCGTCAGCGACACCTCGCTGCGGGTGGGCGTGATCCTGCCCCCCGCCGGCAGCCTGAGCGCGATGGGACAGGCGGTCCGCTCCGCGCTCACCGCGCGGTTCGAGGCGCTCAACAAGACGGGCGGGATCTACGGCCGGCGCGTCGAGCCCCGCTTCCTGGAGGCTCCCGCCGCGGCCGATCAGCGGCGGGCCTGGACCGCCGATTTCCTCCAGCGCGAGGAGATCTTCGTAGGACTGGCCTCCTTCCTGGCCGGCGCGGACGCCGAGCTGGCCTCGCTGTTCCAGGAGAAGGAGGTCCCGCTGATCGGGCCCTTCACCCTCCATCCTCGCGAGGCGTTCCCCCTCAACCGCTACGTCTTCTATCTGCTGCCCGGGGTCGAGGCCCAGGGCCAGGCGCTGCTCCGCTTCGCCGCCGGCAAGTGGGAGGGCAAGCCGCAAGCCGCCGTCGTGGCCCCGGCCGGCCCGGAGCTGGACGGCGCCGTCGAGGCCCTGACGAAAGCCGCGGCGGCCGCCGGATGGCCCGCGCCGCTCGTGCTCCGTCTCCGGGACGGCTCGGCCGCTCAGGACCTCCAGCGTCTGGCGGCGGCCAAGGCCGATCCCGTGTTCTTCCTGGGATCGGGCGCCGAGGGCGCGGCTCTGCTCCAGGCGGCGGACCGCCTCGACTGGCGTCCGCGCTTCCTGGCCACCGCCGCCGCGGCCGACGACTCCCTGTTCAAGGCTCCGGCCGCCTTCGATGGCAAGGTTTTTCTCGCCCTTCCCACCTCCGGCCCCTCGCCCGAAGCGGCGGCCTCCTACCGCGCCCTGGCAGCCGGGGCGAAGCTGCCCGCGGACAACGTCTCGGCGCAGCTCTCCGCCCTGGCCGCCGCCGAGGTGCTGATCGAAGCCCTGGAAAAGGCCGGGCGGGAGCTCAGCCGCGAGAAGCTGGTGGACGAGCTCGAGAAGCTGCGCCAGTTCCAGAGCGGCTACGCGCCGCCCGTCACCTACAACGTCAGCCGCCGCCTGGGGGCCCGCGGCGCCTACGTGATGCGGCTCGACCTCGCCGGCGGGCGGCTGGTCTCCGAAGGCGGTTGGGTGGAAGTGGAGTAGAGGCGGACGAGCTCGCTTCGCAGGCGGTTGTCCGTGAAAGGCTGGCGGACGGGCCGCAAAGCGGGGCGGGAGGGCCGCCGACCTCGGCAGGAGACGCACGAAGGTCGGCGGACGGGCCGCCTGCCCCGGCGGGCCGTCCGCCGCAGACGGCGGGTCATCCCCGAAGGTTCGCGGACGAACCGGGAAGCTTCGCGGACCAGCCGTGAAGGCTCACGGTCGAGCCGCGAACTTTCTTCAGATCCGGAGGATGGAATAAAAACGTGCCCCCTGTAATCCCCGTGTAAGGTTCCCCTCTCTAACCTCCCCCGACAAGCAGTACCGGATCAAACCCGGGAGCCCGGCTCCCGCAACAGCTCGAGGGAGGTTTCGATGGACATGCGAGTTGTCTTTCGCAAAGGTCTCCTGTCTCTGGCGGCATGCCTGATGTTGCTCGGCCTGCCGCCGTCCGCCGGTGCGCAGCCACAAATTGATCAGGGCGCCGGCGTCGACGAGGTCCTGCCCGCCGGTTGCAGCCGGATGGTCTACGCCGACGTGGTGGCGCTGGATCAGCCGTTCTTCTGGAACCGGCTGGGCGCCGTTCAGCCGCAGGGAATGATGTACGCGCTGGAGAGCGACGTCGTCCACGTCAGCCAGGACGAGTCTTCCTGTTCGGCGCAGCGGCTGGCTCCCTCCGCCGGCCAGGTGCGGCTGCGGCGGGGCAAGCGTCCCCGGCCGCTGGTGCTGCGCGTCAACGTCGGCGACTGCCTGCGGATCAATTTCAAGAACCTTCTCGATCCCAACGCCGCCAACGTGGATGAAGATTCGCCGCGCACCCGGGCGGCGTCGGTCCACGTCATCGGCATGCAGTACGTCAGCACGATCCAGGACGGCGGCATGAACGTCGGAACCAACGGCGCGGCCGGCAACGGCGTGGTGACCCCGGGAGGCAGCGCCAGCTACACCCTGTACGCCGAGCGCGAAGGAACGTTCCTGATGTACAGCGGCGGCGCCCTGGCGGGCGGCGAGGCCACCAGCGGCAGCCTCTCGGCGGGCCTTTTCGGCGCCGTGAACGTCGAGCCGCAGGGCTCGGAGTGGTATCGGAGCCAGGTGACCCGCAAGGACCTCGAGCTCGCCGCCGGTTCGGTCTCCGACACGTCGTTCCCGGTGATCAACTACGGCGCGACCTTCCAGAACACGACCGATCCCTATCAGTGCCACCGGATCGGCAAGCCGGTCCTCAAGATGCTCGACAGCGGCAACCGGATCGTCCACTCGGACCTGACGGCGATCATCACCGGTCCCAGCGCGGGACCGCTGCCGGCCACGTACCTCTCGGACGCGCCCGGCCAGTATCCGAACCGCAAGGAGCCGTTCCGCGAGTTCACGATCATCTTCCATGACGAGGTCGGGGCGGTGCAGGCGTTCCAGGAGTTCAACCAGCCCGACCTCCAGTTCACGCTGCACAGCGTCCGCGACGCCTTCGCCATCAACTACGGCGCCGCCGGCGCCGGCGCCGAGGTCCTGGCCAACCGTCTGGGCGTCGGTCCGATGCACGGCTGCACGGAGTGCAAATACGAGGAGTTCTTCCTCTCCTCCTGGGCGGTGGGAGACCCCGCCATGGTGGTGGACGTGCCGGCCAACTCGCCCTGCATGGATTCCTCCAGCGACGATCCGGTCCTGCTGTCCAACAGCGCGACCCTGGCCGGTTACGCCGCGGCCCTCCGCGAACCCGACAAGTACGCCCCCTGCGTTCCGAACAAGGGTCCCAAGGCGACGCGGGCCTATTACCCGGACGATCCGTCCAACGTCTACCACAGCTACCTGAACGATCACGTCAAGTACCGCAACCTGCTGGCGGGCTCGGACGATCACCATATCTTCCACCTGCACGCCCACCAGTGGCTGCACTCGCCGCGCAATCCGAATTCGTCCTACCTGGACAGCCAGGCGATCGGCCAGGGCGCCGGCTACACCTACGAGATCCTGCACGGCGGCAGCGGCAACCTGAACCGCACGCCCGGCGATTCGATCTTCCACTGCCATTTCTATCCCCACTTCGCGCAGGGCATGTGGGGCCTGTGGCGCGTCCACGACGTGCTGGAGCAGGGGACCCGGATGGGCGGCGACGGCCGGCCCGCCGCGTTGTCGCGGGCGCTGCCGGACGGCGAGATCCTGGCGGGAACGCCGATCCCGGCGATCGTGCCGCTGCCGACGCTGCCGATGGCGCCGCTGCCCGGCCCGGCCTGGATCGACCAGACGACCGGCGAGGTGCAGCTCCCGGGGACGGTGACCACCAACCCCGGCTATCCGTTCTTCGTCCCCGGCGAGGCCGGCCACCGGGCGCCGCAGCCGCCCCTGGACTTCGCCCGCGAGGATCCCTCGGACCCGACCTCTCCATACCTGGACGGCGGCCTGCCGCGCCACGTGGTGCTGGACGGCGGTTTCGCGACCAGCAAGCAGAACCGCTACACCATGGAGAAGCACCTCCACGAGCTGAACGTGAACTGGCTCGCCCCCGACGGCACGCCGGAAGAGGTCGTGGCCATGAGCTTCCACGCGGCGGGCGGCTACACCACCCCGACGCCCACCGGCGCCGCGGCGTCCAAGCAGTTCCTGGTCAACGGCCGGCCGGCGGTCGCCGGCGCGCCCTACGCCAACCCCTGCCCGGGCGGCGTGAACAAGCTCTACAAGGGCGCCGACATCCAGCTCGACCTGACCCTCAACAAGGCCGGCTGGCACTTCCCGCAGTCGCGCATCATCGCGCTGTGGGACGACGTCCGGCCCACCCTCGCGGGCACCAAGGCCCCCGAGCCGCTCTTCCTCCGCGCCCATGAGAACGACTGCGTGGAGTACTGGTTCACCAACCTGGTGCCGAACACCTACCACCTGGACGACTTCCAGGTGACGACGCCGACCGACGTGCTCAGCCAGCACATCCACCTCGTGAAGTTCGACGTGACGGCCTCGGACGGCGGCGGCAACGGCTTCAACTACGAGGACGGCTCCTTCTCGCCCGAGGAGGTCCAGGAGCGCATCGACGCCATCCGCGCCGCCAACAAGTGCGACTTGACGGCCGACGCCTCCCTCCTCGCCGACAAGACGAGGTGCCCGGAGGCGAAGGTCCATCCGGCCTTCCCAGAGAAGCACGACGCCGACTGCAACGGGATCAACGACTGGCTCGGCGCCCAGACCACCATCCAGCGCTGGTACGCCAACCAGTTGGGCACCACCGCCGACAAGCGGACGCTGCGCACGGTCTTCACCCACGACCACTTCGGCCCCTCGACGCACCAGCAGACGGGCCTCTACGCCGGCCTGGTGATCGAGCCCGCCGGCACGACCTGGTCCCACAACGAGACCGGCGTTCCTCTCAACACCCGCCACGACGGCGGCCCGACCTCCTGGCAGGCCGTCATCGACGGGCCAAACTCGGACACCACCTACCGCGAGTTCCTCCTCGAGTTCGCCGACTTCCAGCTCGCCTACGAGCCCGGCAGCCCGATCTGCCCGGACCTCAAGAACGAGCACATCGGCTGGTCCGACCCGTTGAAGGCGATCAACCCGGCCGGCCGCAAGCGCGTCGGTCCTCCCGACATGTACCTCAAGCCCATCACCGTGGGCACCTGTCCGGTGCCGGACGGCTACGCCGGGACCCTGCCCCCGCCCTGCGGCGAAGCGGTGTCGGCGGACGACCCCGGCTTCGGCTCGGTCAACTACCGCTCCGAGCCGCTGGCTCTGCGCGTGCTCGATCCCACCTCGAATTCCCAGGCCACCGGCTTGAAGGGTGACCTCTCCTTCGCCTACGAGTCGCGGACGGACCGGGTCATCACGGCCCTCAACTCGCAACCGACGTTCTACCCGCCGCTGACCAGCGACGTCGCGCCGGGCGATCCCTTCACGCCGCTGCTCCGCGCCTATGAAGGGGACGACACCCGCGTCCGCATCCTGGTGGGCGCCCATGAGGAGGAGCACACTTTCACCATCCACGGCATGAAGTGGAAGGCCGAGCCGGACGACCCCAACTCCGGCTGGCGCAACGCGCAGATGATGGGCATCTCAGAAGCGTTCAACTTCGAGATCCCGCCGCAGCCCTCGCTGATGCAGGACGGCCAGTTCATGGACGCCCTGTACAAGCCGAGCAACGCCTCGGAGTTCCAGTGGAACGGCATCTGGGGCCTGCTCCGCTTCTACCACGGCACGCGCAGGGACCTGGTGCCGCTGCCGACGAACTCCGACGGCAAGGTTCCGGTCGCGTCGAAGGAGGAATCGTACCGGCTGCTCTCCGCCGAGGACGTGAACCGGCTCGGCGTCGTCAACAGCGAGACGTCGGTCTCTTCGGCGCCGATCAGCGGCGCCAGCACCGGCAAGGCCACCAACATCTCGCCCACCGCCACCCAGCCGGTGCGCATCGCCTGCCCGACCGGCGCGCCCATCCGGCCCTACGACGTGGTGGCGGTCGCCGCCGCCGAGGTCCTCAACGACGTCGACGACAACGGCAATCCCGTCACCGGGCTCCTCTACAACTCGCGGGTCGATTCCGTGCAGACCTTCTTCCAGCCCGACTGGGACGGCGGCGGCGAGCCGGCGTTCCGGCAGGGCGCGCTGCACGATCCGACCGCCATCATGTTCGTGCGGGCCACCGACCTGACCTACGTCCCGACCCCGAACGGCATGCGTCCGCGGCTCAACGCCAACATCCGCCGCGAGCCGCTCATCCTGCGCGCCAACAAGGGCGAGTGCGTGCAGGTCACCCTGGTGAACGACCTGCCGGCGAAGTACGGCGACCAGCCGGGCTGGAACTCCATGCCGATGATCGTCGAGCGCTTCAACGCCAACGACGTGGCTCCTTCGCAGGAGGTCGGCCTGCACCCGCAGCTCCTCTACCACGACCTGCGGCAGAGCGACGGCAGCAACGTCGGCCTCAACCCGGTCAACTACGGCAAGCAGACCGTGGCGCCGGGCCAGCAGGTGACCTATCACTGGTACGCCGGCGACATCCTGGTGAACAACACCGTGACGCCCGAGGTGCTCACCCCGGTGGGAGTGGAGTTCGGCGCCACCGGCCTGAGCTCGTCCGATCCCATCAAGCACAGCAACAAGGGCGCCGTGGGAGCCCTCATCGTCGAGCCCGCCAGCGCCACCTGGGCCGAGGACTTCATCACCGAGCAGGTGGGCGGCGCCAAGGTCGACCGCATCTCCCGGGCCTCTGTCACCGTCAACCCGGGCACCGCCTCCGAGTTCCGCGAGTTCGTCCTCGTCTTCCAGGACGACGTCAACCTGCGGTACGGCGACGGCGCTCCGGTCGAGAGCCTGATCAACAACGAGGACCCGACCGAGTCGGCCCAGAAGGCGATCAACTACCGCACCGATCCGGTCTGGTACCGCATCGGCAAGGCGCCGGACACGGCCCTGGAAGTGCTCAACAACTACGCCTCGTTCCACCAGGTGCTGAACAACGGTTTCATCGGCGGCGACGATCCCAAGACGCCTGTCTTCGAGGCGGCCGGCACCCAGCCCACCCGCTTCCGGGTCGTCCACCCGGGCGGCCACGCCCAGGCCCACGTCTTCGAGGTCCAGGGTCACATCTGGGAAGAGCTGCCGTATACCGGCGGGTCGGTCAACCTCGGCACCAACGCCAGCTCCGAGTGGATCGGCACCCGCGACCGCCACGGCGCCGGCAACCACTTCGACGCGCTGATCAAGAACGGCGCGGGCGGCAGGTTCCGGGTCACCGGCGACTACCTCTACCGCGACTATCCGTCCTGGCTCTTCTACGACGGCATCTGGAGCTTGTTCCGGGTCGTCCCCTGAGGTGAAGAGAAGGGCGGGGTTCAAGCCCCGCCCTTGTTTCTGACCGCTACTGAGTTTTCACGGGCGGCGCCGGGCGGGCAGGCATCCGCTTCGGCTCCGCCTGAATCTTTTTCAGCACCTCGGCCACGCCCCGCTCGAGCTGCGGATCGCGACCCGCGAGAACCGACTTCGGATCGTTCTCCACCACGATGTCGGGATCGACGCCGTAGCCTTCGATGATCCATTCGCCCTGCAGGGAAACGGAGCCGGCTTCGGGCACGAAGATCTGGCCGCCGTCGATCAGGGGGCCGCGGCCGGAGATGCCCACGACGCCGCCCCAGGTGCGGGTGCCGATCAGCGGCCCCAGGCCCTTCTCGCGGAACATGTAGGGGAAGATGTCGCCGTCCGAGCCGGAGTTCTGGTCGATCAGGCAGGCCATGTGGCCGTTGAAGACCACCTGGGGATAGGGTGTGGGATCTTCGCTCGCGCTGCCGTAGTCCACCGCCAGCGGTTTTCTGCCCAGCCGCTCCAGCAGCGTCTGCGAGATGAAGCCGCCGCCGTTGCTGCGCACGTCGACGATCAGGCCCTCCTTGTTGACCTGGCCGAAGTACTGCTTGATGAACTCCCGCATACCGTCCCCGCCCATGTCGGGAATGTGGATGTAGCCGATCTTGCCGTCGCTCAGCTTGTCGACGCGCTCGCGGTTCTTCGTGATCCAATCGAGATAGATCAGGTTCGTCTCGGTGTCGATGGGCCGGAACGTGATCTCTCGCGATCCTTCCATGGTGGGCCGGGAATTCACGGTGAGGCGCACGGGCCGGCCCGCCTTGTGGCGGAGCAGGCGGTAGGGGTTGTCCTGCGCTTCGAGATCGATGCCGTCGATCGCCAGGACGTAATCCCCTTCCTTGACGTTTACACCCACTTCGGTGAGCGGTGAACGGTAAGTGCTTTCCTCGTTCTGGCCTTTGAAGATCCTGGCGATTTTGTACCGCCGGGCCTTCTCGTCGAGCTCGAAGCGGGCGCCGGGCAGGGCCACGCGCGGCCGGGCTGGAGGCGTGAAGTCGCCGCCTTCGACGTAGGCGTGAGAGACGTTGAGCTCGGCGATCATCTCACCGATCACGTAGTTCAGATCCGATCGATGACCCACGTGGGCGATCCAGGGCTCGTACTGCTTGCGCAGGGCTTCCCAATCATAGCCATGCATGTTCTTGACGTAGAAGAAGTCGCGGAACCGCCGCCAGGACTCGTGGAAGATTGCCGCCCATTCCTCGGCGGGCACGCGGTCCACCACCAGGCCGCCGGTGTCGATGGTCTTCTTGGAGTCCTTGCCGCCCGCGTTGGCGTCATAGACGTTGAACTGCCCCTGCTGGCGGACCAGGACCTTCTCGCCGTTGGCGGAGAGGAAGTGGCCGTTCACACCCTCCGTGAGGGTCGTGGCTTTGCGGTCCTTGAAGGTGAAGATCTGGAGGGCCGGTTGCGCGGCCGGCTCGCCGAAGCTGTTCGCCGGGAACTTGACGTAGATCAAGCGGCCGTCGGCCGCGTAGAGGCCGCCGTAGTTGTCGAACGGCACGGGGATGCGGACCACGCGGCTGGCCAGGCCGTCGAAATCGATCTTGAGGGATTTGACGGGAGCTTCCTTTTTCTCGTCCTTTTTTTCGTCGTCTTTCTTTGCTTCGGCCTTCTCTTCCTTCTTTTCCTCTTCGACCGTCACCTTGTCTTCTTCGGGCGGGAAGGGGTTCTCGACGTCCTTGCGCAGGGCGAGGGCGAAAAGCCCATCGTTCCGGTCCAGGGCCCAGTTGAAGTCGATGGCGTCGAACTGGGGGGCGTAGTCGCGGCCCGAGATGTAATAAAGATATTTGCCGTTGGGGTCCCAGACGGGCTCGCGCTCGTTGAAGTCTTCGCCCGTGACGCGTTGCAGCTTGCCGTCCTCCGCGCTCCAGATCCAGATCGAGCGGAAGTTGTTGGGATCGGTCATGCTGAAGGCCAGATAGCCGCCGCCGGGCGACCACTGATGATCGCTGATCTCCTGGCGGCGGTCCTGGGCGACCTGGACGAGCTTCTTGTCCGCCAGGGTGACCACGTAGAGGCGGCGGTCCTTGTCCGAAAAAGCGATCTTCTTGCTGTCGGGAGACCATTCGGGGCCGTAGCGCCTGGCCTTGCCACCCTTGGTGATCTGCTCGGGTTTGCCTTGGCCCAGGGCATCGATCAGGTAGATCTCGTCTTCGCCGGATTCATCGGAAACGTAAGCGATCTTCCTGCCGTCGGGCGACCATTGGGCCCCCCTGTCGTGCGCGCCGGAGGTGCGGGTGAGGTTGCGCGTGACGCCCTTTTCTATGGGGGCGTTGAACACGTCGCCCCGGGCCACGAACACGGCCCGCTCCCCCTTGGGAGAGAGGGCGACGCCCTCGATCCGGTCGGCCACCGGGATCTGCGAGGGGCGGCTGCCCAGCAGGTCGCTGGGGACCTGGATCGAGAGGTGCCGCGACGCTCCCGAGCGGGTGTCGAAGACGTTGAGCTCGCCGTTCATCTCATAGACGATCTGGCCCGTGGCGTCGGCGCTCGGCCAGCGGACGTCCCAGTCCCTGTTCTGCGTGAGCTGGGTGGTCGCGCCGGACGCCACGTCGTAGGCGTAGAGGTTGAGGATGCCGGTGCGGTCCGAGTTGAAATAGATCTTGCCGCCGATCCACATCGGATCGCGCTCGGTGCGCGGAGTGTTGGTGATGTTTTTCGCTTCGTGGGTGGCGGGGTCGAAGATCCACAGGTCCTGGGCCCAGCCGCCCTGGTAGCGCTTCCAGGTGCGGAAGTCGCGGGCGAAGGGGGTGTAGACGACCTTCTTGCCGTCGGGCGAGAGGTCGGCGCCGCCGCTCATCGGCATGGGGAGCGGCTCGCCGAGGCCGCCGTCGACCGGCACGACATAGATGCGGCTGTCGGTGAGGTCCCAGCCGTCGCGCAGGGAACGGAAGAAGACGGACTTGCCGTCGGCCGTCCAGCCGTAGACCTGGTTGTCGTAGCCCCACCGCGGGTTCAGGGGGCCACGGGCGGGATACCAGGTGAGCTGCTTCGGGACGCCGCCGGCCGCCGGGATGACGTAGACCTGCTCGTCGCCGTCGTACTGGCCGGTGAAGGCGATCCATTTCCCGTCGGGCGAGAAGCGGGCGAACAACTCCAGGCCCGGATGGGCGGTCAGCCGGGTCGCCCCGCCGCCGTCGGCGGGAGCGGTCCACAGGTCGCCGGCGTAGGTGAAGACGACCTTGTCCTGGTGGATGTCCGGGAA
The DNA here is from genome assembly GCA_036376245.1 of Thermoanaerobaculia bacterium. Lineage (GTDB taxonomy): Bacteria > Acidobacteriota > Thermoanaerobaculia > Multivoradales > UBA5704 > DATARR01. The sequence continues at coordinate 158,515 of DASVAS010000040.1, forward strand.
GCGGAGGAGCTTGGTCTGGGCGGAAGCCTCTCCCGCGGCGAGGGCGAAACCCGCCGCGAGACAGAGAAGAGAGCGTCGGACGCGGTGCATGGGAACCTCCCCTGAAAGGGTGTCAGTCCATTAGACGAAGCTCCGCCACGATTCGTTGGCGGAGCAGGGTATTTACGGACGGGCAGGGGTGGGGGTTGCGGAAGAGGGGCCGGCGGGTCAGTCCGACGGAAACCCCACCCGCCGGTCGCGCTGAGCCGTTCCTTCCAGCTCCTTGATCTTCTTGAGCAGGGCGTCGCGCTCCTCCGTCACATCGACGCTCTCTCCCGAGATCAGCAGCAGCCGGGAGCCTGTCGCGTCCTCTCCCGCGCGCGCCGTGATCCCGAGGATGGATTCGCTGCGCAGCCACACTTCTCCTTCGGGGATCTGGGAAACCTGGATCCAAGGCATCTTTCTTTCTCTCCTTTAGAGCGCCACTCCCGGCGCCTCTTCCGTGGCCGAGCCCATGCGGCAGAGCTCGTCCAGCACCTCGGCGAAAAGGTCAAACAGCTTCTTCAGGCGCTGCACGTCCTTGACGTCGCCGTGGATCTGCAGCCAGAGCTCGTCCACCCCCTCGGGAAAGTGGCTCCGGAAAGTCCCTTCATCGTCCTTCAGCTCGAAGAGGACCTCCGGCTGCTCCTGGAGCAGGCGGATGATCTCCTGGTTGGCGAACAGTCTCCGCACCTTGTGCTCGTCGTTGCCCTGGAGGATGAAGTCCTCGTCGAAGCGGGCGGAGCTGCCGGCTTCGATGTCCTGCATCCCCAGCATCTTCCCCAGGCCGCTGAAGACGCTCTTGCGATAGGCCCGGAAGCGGAAGCCGTCGCGGCTGACGAAGGGGGCCCGCAGACGGGTGTAGACGATGACCGCCTTGCCGGCGTGCACGACGTAGCGGTCGAGGGTGACGGTCCAGTTCTTGACCCGCGCCTGGACCTTGTCGCCCTTCCAGAAGCCGCCGTCCACGAAGTCGGCGCCGATCTCGTTACAGAGCTGGCGCCAGATTTCCTCGCGGCTGGGGCCGAAGAAGTCTCGCATCAGTCCCATGTCTCCTACCTCCGGGTCGGTCGCGGCACATTAGAGCACGGATCGGCCCTGACAATTCTTCGCCAGGGACCTTGAGAATTTTTGCTAGTCCAGGCCCCTGTCCCGGTCCGGCCAAGATGCGGCACTACTTACAAATCGACCTCTGCCAGGGATAGATATTTTTCAATTTCCTTGTCCGCCCAGATCGAAGACCTCGCCGCGCCGTGCCCAGCGGACGGGCAGGTCCCCCGCGGTCTCGCGCGCCTCGCGGAGGGAGACCTCCGGGTCGAAGGTGGGCCAGAAGTGGGTGAGGGCCAGCTCCCGCGCGCCGGCGCGCCGGGCCGTCTCCGCGGCCTGGCGGGCGGTGAGGTGGACGGGAGCGCCCACTTTGCCGTCCTGGTAGGTCGCCTCACAGAGGAAGAGATCGCTCCCTCCGGCGAAGGGCGCGAGGTCCACCCCCGGTCCGGTGTCCGCCGAGTAGGTGAGGGCTCTCCCCCCGGCCTCGGCGCGGATCGCCAGCGTGTGCGCGGGGTGGTCGGTGCGCCGGAAGCTCAGCCGGACGCCGGCGATCTCCACCGTCTGTCCGTCGTCCACCGTGTGGAAGTCGAAGGCCTCGCCGAGCTGCTCCCAGCCTCCTTCCATCAGCAGGGGCGCCAGGGTCTCGCGCGTCCCGGGCGGGCAGTAGAGCGGCAGCCGGAAGCCCCCGCCCACGCCGTAGCGGATGGCTACATATAAAGGATAGACGTCGGCGCAGTGGTCGGCGTGGACATGGCTGAGGACCAGGGCGTCGATCCGCGTGAAGTCGGCCGCCCGCTGGAGCTCGGCGAAGGTTCCGTTGCCGGCGTCGAGCCAGAGCTTCGCGCCGCCGTGCTCGAGAAGGAATCCGCTGCTGGGGTTGTCCGGCACGGGATAGCCGCCGGAGCTGCCGAGGACTCGTAGACGCATCGCCTTCACCTCCCGCCCGGAGAATATCGCGGAACTCTTTACAAAGCTCTGCGTATAGGAGACAGAGGTCCGGCGCTGGCATCCCGAATGCACCGCCGCCTGTGCAACGGCAAGTCTCAGCTCCGCCGGCCAGGAGGTCTTCGATGCAAGACAGAGGAGCACGTCACGCGATCGTGGTAGGGGGCAGCATCGGGGGAATGCTCGCAGCTCGCGTCCTTGCCGATCATTTCGATCAGGTCACCGTCCTCGACCGCGACCGGCTACCGGAGGGGGGCGAGAACCGCCCCGGCGTGCCGCAGGCCCGGCATCTCCACTTCTTCCTCAAGCGCGGCCTGATGATCGTCGAGGAGCTCTTCCCCGGCGTCAAGGCCGACCTGCTCGCCGCCGGCAGCGTGCTCCTCGACCAAGGCAAGGACTTCCGGATCCTCTACCGCTCGGGGTGGTCGCCCCGGGTGGCCTGCGACCTGGAGATCTGCGCGTTCACGCGGCCCCTGCTGGAGTCCACCATCCGGCGCCATCTCCTGCGCGACCCGAAGATCCACGTCACCGACGGCGTCGAGGTGACGGGGCTGGTGATGGACGAGGCCGGCTCCCGGGTGGAGGGCGTGCGCATGCGTCCGCGCCGCCGCGAAGGGACCGGGGCCGGCGAGGAGACCGTGCTCCGGGCCGACCTGGTGGTGGACGTGAGCGGCCGCGGCTCCAGGGCGCCGGAGTGGCTGTGGGAGCTGGGCTACCCCGCTCCCAAGGAGACCGTGGTGGATGCCTTCTGGGGCTACGCCACCCGGATCTACGAGCCGGTGCAGGGCTTCTCGGCGGACTGGAAGAGCCTGTTCATCCTCAACCGTCCTCCCCACCAGCCGCGGGCCGGCATCATCCAGCCCATCGAGGGGAACCGCTGGATCGTCACCGTGGCGGGCGTGATGAAGGACTACCCGCCCACGGACGACCAGGGCTTCCTGAAGTTCGCCAAGAGCCTCTCCTCGCCGGAGCTGTACCGGGCGATCGCGAACGCGCGCCCGATGACCCGGGTGTGGGGCTACCGCCAGACCGAGAACCGGCTGCGCGAGTACGCGGCGATGCCCGCGGGCTTCGTGACCATGGGCGACGCGGTCTGCTCGTTCAATCCGGTCTACGCGCTGGGCATGACGGTGACCGGCCTGGCGGCGCTGGAGCTGCGCGACGGGCTGCGGGACGGCGACGGCCGCCTGGACAGCCGCGCCTTCCAGAAGCGGATCTCGAAGCTGGTGGCCGCGCCCTGGGCCCTGACCACGGGCGAGGACATGCGCTGGCCGATGACCGAGGGCGGCGAGAAGACGCTCAAGGTGCGCTTCATGCACTGGTACCTGGAGCAGGTCATCCAGTTGATCCCCAAGAGCGAGGAGGTCTTCCGCCGCTTCCAGGAGGTCAACCACATGCTGAAGCCGCCGACGGCGCTGTTCCACCCCGCGATCGCGGGACGGGCGCTGCGGCAGGCGCTGGGCTTCTACAACCCGAAGCCGCTGCCGAAGCCGGAAGCGTCGCGGACGCCGAAGCCCGCGCCGTCGGCGGTGGCGATCCGCCACTGATTCAGGGAGAGAATCAAGGGGCGCCGGCCGGAGGAGGGGCCGTGCCGGCGCCCCCCTCCCATCGATACTCCTGCAGTCCTCTTCGTCCCAGAATCCGCAAGCTGATTTTATGTCCCGCTTTTCGGCGTGAGCTACACTTTCGATTGCGGGAGTAGAAGTAAACGTTGTAAACACCCGACGAAAAGCAGCCCCGGCGGCAGATTGGAGTAGGCACTGCCGCCGGGGTTTTTTCTTTTCGTCGAGGCGGAAAGGGATCTCGATCCTGAACGCTCGACCTGTAAGGAGGACTGCTCGGATGACAACTAATCAGAACAACCCTCTCGCCCATGGTACGGATCGGCCCGAAACAGTGGATGTGCCCGGACTCAGCCGCCGCAAGTTCCTCGGCGGAATCGGCGGCGCCGCCGCGGCCGCGATGGCGACCAGCGTCGTGGGAAGCGTCGCTCTCGAGCCGCTGGTGAACGATGCGGCCGTCACCGAAGCCGCCAACGCCGGTACCGCCATGATCCATCGCCGTCAACGTTCCTGGCAGCTCCGCAAGGACACCGCCGACTTCTGGAAGGGTCAGGCGACCGTCCAGCACGCGGTCAACGGCGACGAAACCCGCTATGCCAACCGCATCGGCAATTTCTCGAAGGGCCTGCCGCACAACAGCTTCGGCGAGGTCGACGCCAACGCCTACCAGAGCCTGCTCGACGCCATCGACTCGGGCGATCCGGCGGATTTTGACGCCATCATCCTGGACGGCCCCAACAAGCTGACCAGCCCCCAGGGCGGCCTGGCCTTCGATCTCGAAGGCGCGGACTCCCACGCTCTCACGGTGCCGGCTCCACCGGCGATCGCCAGCGCCGAGATGGCCGGGGAAGGCGTCGAGCACTACTGGATGAAGCTGCTGCTCGACGTCAACTTCCTCGACTACAACAGCCATCCGGACGCCGCCGCCGCCAGCGCCAACCTCAACCAGTTCGGCGCCGACTTCAAGGGCCCCAGGATCGGCGGCCAGGTGACGCCGCAGAGCCTGTTCCGGGACGTCCTTCCCGGCGCCACGGTCGGCCCCTACATCTCTCAGTTCATGTGGCTGAACACGCCGTTCGGCACCGAGTACGTCGAGCGCCGCCAGCGCACGCTGCTGCCGGACACCAACCACCTGACCAGCTACAGCAACTGGCTGGCGGCCCAGAACGGGTATTTCCCGGAGAGCGCCGCCGCCGACTTCGATCCGGTCCGCCGCTACATCCGCAACGGCCGCGATCTGGCCCAGTGGGTGCACATCGACGTGCTGTTCCAGGCCTACTTCAACGCCTGCCTGATCATGGGCACGCCGCCGAGCTCGGATCCGCTCTCCGGCGGCATCGGCTGCCCGCCGAACCCGGGCAATCCCTACATCGGCAATCCGACGCAGATCGGCTTCACTACCTTCGGCCCGCCGCATTTCAAAGCCCTGGTGTGCGAGGTGGCGTCGCGCGCCCTCAAGGTGACCTGGCACAAGAAGTGGCAGATCAGCCGCCGGCTGCGCCCCGAGGCCTGGGGCGGCCTGGTGCACAACCAGATCACCAGCAACCGCTACCCCGGCGTCATCGACTCCCGCCAGATCAACTCGCCGGCGGTGGCCCGGACGTTCACCAAGTACGGCACCTACCTGCTGCCGCAGGTGTTCCCGGAGGGCAGCCCCACGCATCCGTCCTACACCGCGGGCCATGCCACGGTGGCCGGCGCCTGCGTGACAATCCTCAAGGCGCTGTTCGACGAGAACTTCGTGATCCCAAACCCGGTCGTGCCGACGCCGGACGGCCTGGCGCTGGTGCCCTACACCGGTCCGGCGTTGACCGTGGGCGGCGAGCTCAACAAGCTGGCCTCCAACGTCGCCACCGGCCGCAACATCGCCGGCGTGCACTGGCGCTCCGACGCCATCGAATCGATGCGGGTCGGCGAAGCGCTCGCCATCAGCATCCTGCGCGACCAGCGGGCCTGCTACAACGAGCCTTTCAACGGCTTCACCTTCACCAAGTTCGACGGCTCGACGGTCACTGTCTAGCCGCTCCGACTTTTCAAGCGCAGTCCCTTTTCGGGGCCGCGCTTTTTTCTGTCCCGCTTATATCGCGCAGCGACACTTTAACTGCGCGGCCGTTGTAGAAGTTTGTATTGGCAGTCAGACAGGGAAAAGCCCCGGCGACGGGTCGGGCGGACCTGGCGTCACCGGGGCTTTTCTTGGGCCACGGGATCTCACAACTCTCAAAGCAAGGAGGAAGCTCGCGTGAACACCGATTCGAACAACCCCCTCGATCTGTCTACGGATCAAGCTCCGCCGGTGGATGCACCGGGGCTCAGCCGCCGCCGGTTCCTCGGCGGCCTGGGTGGCGCCGCCGCGGCCACGATGGCCGCGGGCGTCGTGGGCGGCATGGCTCTCGAGCCGCTGGTGAACGTGGACGCGGTGGCGGAAGCCGCCAACGCCAACTCCGCCGCGGCGCAGCGCCGCAACGCCTGCTGGAAGATCCGCAAGGATATGGCGGACTACTGGAAGGGGCAGGGCGCGGTCGACCACCCGACCAACGGTGACGAGGACCGCTACCCGAACCGTATCGCCAACTACTCCAAGAGCCTGCCGCACAACTCGTTCGGCGAGGTGGACCCGGCGGCCTACAACAGCTTCCTCGCCGCCGTCGCCTCCGGCCGGGCGGCCGACTACGACGCCATCGTCATCAACCCCGGCGCCATCAAGCTGACCAGCCCGCAGTGCGGCCTGGCCTTCGACATGGAGGCCGTCGACAGCCATGGCGTGGCCGTGCCGCCTCCCCCGGCCCTCGCCAGCCGGGAACAGGCCGGCGAGATCGTCGAGCACTACTGGCAGGCCCTGCTGCGCGACGTCAACTTCCTCGACTACGGCTCCTCGCCCCGGGCGGCCCAGGCCGTCGCCGACCTGAACGCCTTCGGCGCCGACTTCAAGGGCCCCAAGATCGGCGGCCAGGTCACCCCACAGAGCCTGTTCCGCGACGTCGCTCCCGGCACCACGGTCGGTCCCTACATCTCGCAGTTCATGTGGCTCCCCACCCCCTTCGGCGTCGAGTACGTCGAGCGCAAGATGTGGACGCTGGCCGCCGGCTCCGATCACATGCAGAGCTTCGCCGACTGGCTGACGGTCCAGAACGGATACGTGCCGGGGTCGCAGTCCTTCCTCGGCCAGCGGCGCTACCTCGTCAACGGCCGCGACCTCGCCGCCTGGGTGCACGTCGACGTCCTCTTCCAGGCCTACTTCAACGCCTGCCTGATCATGATGACGCCGCCGGACGGCTCCGACGTGGGCGGCGGCCTCGGCGTTCCCTTCAACTCCGGCAACCCCTACCTGGGCAACGCGAACCAGGACGGCTTCTGCACCTTCGGCCCGCCGGCCGCCAAGGCGCTGATGTGCGAGGTGGCCTCCCGCTGCCTCAAGGCCACGTGGCACAAGAAGTGGCAGGTCCACCGCCGTCTGCGGCCCGAGGCCTTCGGCGGCCGCGTCGAGGTGCAGCTCAACCAGTCGCCGGGCCGCTACAACGGCATCCTGCACCCCAGCCTGTTCAGCGCCGGCGTGCTCGACGAGATCGAGACGCACAACGGCGGCAGCTACCTGCTGCCGATGGCGTTCCCCGAAGGGTCGCCGACGCACCCCTCCTACACCGCCGGCCACGCCACGGTGGCGGGCGCCTGCGTCACGATCCTCAAGGCGCTGTTCGATACGGAGAACCGGCCGATCGCGAACCCGGTGGTGCCGACTCCGGACGGCTCGGCCCTGGTGCCGTACACCGGCCCGACGCTCACCGTCGAGGGCGAGCTCAACAAGATCGCTTCCAACATCGCCACCGGCCGCAACATCGCCGGCGTGCACTGGCGCAGCGACAGCTTCAACTCCCTGCGCATCGGTCAGGCGGTCGCCATCAGCCTGCTGCAGGAGCAGTCGGTGATCCACAACGAGCGGAACGTTTCCTACAACTTCCGCGGCTTCGACGGCGAGCGGATCGTCGTCCGCGACGGCGGCGTCTTCAACTCCTAGCGCCAGCCTCTCCTCCCTGCGGCTGTCCCACCCGGACTCCCGGAATGACGCGTTCATTCCGGGAGTGTCCCGCTTTAGGAACAGGAGCGCACTCTCAACGTAGACGTAGCTGTATAGGTCGTTGAACAGGCTTGTCAGTTGGACCAGCCAGGCGAAGGACTTTCTCCGTCCCAGGTCAGGCCAGTGCCTGAAGACGGGGTCTCCGCCGGCGCCCGGCTAAGCGTAGACGTGTACTACTGAAAAGAACGCTCAACCGTCAGGGAGGAAATCTCATGTCGAACCCCGAGAACGATGTTCTCAATCTTCTTACGGACCCGGCCGCGAACATGGATTCGTCCGGCCTCAGCCGCCGCAAGTTTCTGGGCGGTCTGGGCGGCGCCGCGGCGGCCACGATGGCGGCGGGTGTCGTAGGCGGCGTCGCGCTCGAGCCGCTCGTGTCCTCGGATGCGGTGGCCGAAGCCGCCAACTCCACGTCCGCCGCGGTCCAGCGCCGCAACCGCTCCGCGCAGATCCGCAAGGACCGCGCGGACTACTGGAAGAACAAGGGCACGGTCGCCCACCCGGTCAACGGCGACGAGACCCTCTATCCCAGCCGCATCGCCAACTACTCGAAGAGCCTGCCGCACAACAGCCTCGGCGAGGTCGACCCGGCCGCCTACCAGAGCCTGCTCGACGCCATCGACTCGGGCGATCCGGCGGACTACAACGCCATCATCATCAATCCCGGCGCCCGCAGGCAGACCAGCCCGCAGTGCGGCCTGGCGTTCGACATGGAGGGCATCGACAGCCACGCCGTGGCCGTGCCGCCTCCCCCGGCGCTGGCCAGCAAGGAGCAGGCCGGCGAGATGGTGGAGCACTACTGGCAGGCGTTGATGCGCGACATCAACTTCCTCGACTACAACGCCTCGCCGCGCGCGGCGCAGGCCGCCGCCGACCTGAACGCCTTCGGCGCCGACTTCAAGGGCCCGAAGGCCGGCAGCTCGGTCACGCCCCAGACCCTGTTCCGGGACATCGGCATCGGCATGACGACCGGTCCCTACATCTCGCAGTTCTTCTGGCTCCCCACCCCGTTCGGCGTCGAGTACGTCGAGCGCAAGATGTGGACGCTGGCTCCAGGCTCGGATCACATGCAAAACTTCAGCGAATGGCTGGCGGTGCAGAACGGCTACGTGCCGGGATCTCCCTCCTTCCTCGGCTCGCGGCGCTTCATCATCAACGGCCGCGACCTCTCCGAGTGGGTGCACATCGACGTCCTGTTCCAGGCCTACTTCAACGCCTGCCTGATCATGATCCAGCCGCCGGACGGCTCCGACATCGGCGGCGGCCTCGGCGTGCCGTTCAGCACGTCCAACCCGTACGCGGGCAATCCGACGCAGGACGGCTTCTGCACTTTCGGCCCGCCGGCCGCCAAGGCGCTGATGTGCGAGGTGGCTTCCCGCTGCCTCAAGGCCACCTGGCACAAGAAGTGGCAGGTCCACCGGCGCCTGCGGCCTGAGGTCATGGGCGGCCGCGTCGAGGTGCACCTCAACCAGTCGCCGGGCCGCTACAACGGCGCCCTGCACTCGAGCCTGTTCAGCTCCAACGTGCTTAATGAGATCGAGACCTACAACGGCGGCTCCTACCTGCTGCCGATGGCCTTCCCCGAGGGCTCGCCGACGCACCCGTCCTACACCGCCGGCCACGCCACGGTGGCGGGAGCCTGCGTGTCGATCCTCAAGGCCCTGTTCGACACCGAGGGCCGGGTCATCGCGAACCCGGTGGTCCCGACCGCGGACGGCACGGCCTTGGTCCCCTATGTCGGCCCGGCGCTGACGGTCGAGGGCGAGCTCAACAAGATCGCCTCCAACGTCGCCACCGGCCGCAACATCGCCGGCGTGCACTGGCGCAGCGACTCTTACGAGTCGCTCCGCATCGGCCAGGCGGTGGCGGTCAGCCTGCTGCAGGACCAGTCGATGATCCACAACGAGGCCGGCGTCGTCTACCGCTTCCGCGGCTTCGACGGCGAGCGGTACACCATCCAGAACGGCAACGTCACCGTTTCCTGACGAGCCGTTCCTTTTCCTCCCGAAGGCCGCCCGGAGCGTCACCGGGCGGCCGTTCCCGCTCCCAGGTTGGCCAGAACCTGAAGGCGGGTTTCGCAGAAGTCCCTCTGAGCGTAGGGCCAGGAAGAAAGAACGCTCAACCGATCAGGGAGGGAGTATGTTTCTCACTGTCACTACGGACGCCGCCGCGGCGGCCACGATGGCGGCGAGTGTCGTGGGTGGAGTCGCGCTGGAACCCTTGATGGATGTTGAAGCGGTGGCCGAGGCGGCCAACGCCAACTCCAACGCGGTGCATCGCCGTAACCGGTCCTGGCAGTGCCGCAAGGACGCCGCGGACCCTTGGAGGGTCCCGGGAACCCTCCAGCATGCGGTCAACGGCGACGAAACCCGCTATGCCAACCGCATCGGCAACTACTCGAAGGGGCTGCCCCACAACAGCTTCGGCGAGGTCGACGCCAACGCCTACCGGAGCCTGCTCGACGCCATCGGTTCGGGCAACCCGGCGGACTTTGACGCCATCATCCTGGACGGCCCCAACAAGCTGACCAACCTCCAGGGCGGCCCGGCCTTCGACCTCGAGGGCGCGGACTCGCACGCTCTCGCCGTGCCCGCTCCGCCGCCGATCGCCAGCGCCGAGATGGCCAGCGAAGGCGTCGAGCACTATTGGATGAAGCTGCTGCTCGACGCCAACTTCCTCGACTACGACAGCCATCCGGACGCCGCCGCGGCCAGCGCCGACCTCAACCAGTTCGGCGCCGACTTCAAGGGTCCCAAGGCCGGCGGCCAGGTGACGCCGCAGACTCTGTTCCGCGACGTCCTCCCCGGCGCCACGGTCGGCCCCTACATCTCTCAGTTCCTGTGGCTGAACACGCCGGTCGGCACCCAGCGCGTCGAGCGCCGGCAGCGCACCTTCCTGCCTGATACCAGTCACCTGACCAGCTACGGCAACTGGCTGGCGGTCCAGAACGGCTACTTCCCGGAGAACGCCGCCGCCGACTTCGACCCGGTCCGCCGCTACATCCGCAACGGCCGCGACCTGGCCCAGTGGGTGCACATCGACGTGCTGTTCCAGGCGTACTTCAACGCCTGCCTGATCCTCGGCACGCCACCGGGCTCCGATCCGCTCTCCGGCGGTATCGGCTGCCCGCCGAACCCGGGCAACCCCTACATCGGCAACCCGCCGCACTTCAAGGCTCTGCTGTGCGAGGTAGCCTCGCGCGCCCTCAAGGTGACCTGGCGCAAGAAGTGGCAGGTCCGGCGCCTGCGTCCCGAGGCCTGGGGGGGCCTGGTGCACAACCAGATCACCAGCAACCGCTACCCCGGCGTCATCGACTCGCGCCAGCTCAACTCGCCGGCGGTGGCCCGGACCTTCACCAGGTACGGCACCTACCTGCTGCCGCAGGTCTTCCCGGAGGGCAGCCCGACGCACCCGTCCTACACCGCGGCCCACGCGACCGTCGCCGGTGCCTGCGTGACGATCCTCAAGGCGCTGTTCAACGAGAACACCGTCATCCCGAACCCGGTCGTGCCGGCGCCGGACGGCCTGTCGCTGGCGCCCTACACCGGCCCGGCGCTGACGGTGGGCGGCGAGCTCAACAAGCTGGCCTCCAACGTGGCCATCGGCCGCAACCTCGCCGGCGTGCACTGGCGCTCCGACACCCGCGAGTCGATGCGGGTCGGCGAGGCGCTCGCCATCAGTATCCTGCGCGACCAGCGGGCCTGCTGCAACGAGCCCTTCAAAGGCTTCACCTTCACCAGGTTCGACGGTACGACGGTTACCGTCTAAACATAGCCGGTCCCTACTCCAAAAGAAGGCCGCCCGGAGCGTGTCCGGGCGGCCTTTTTGTCTTTCCCCGGGTTGACGAGCCTATTCGCGCTGCGCTATGTAGCGTCGGGCATGTCGTACTTCCGTTCTCCACGCTTCAATCTGGGGAGAGAATCCATGTGTAAACCTCTGTTCCTCGCAGCCGTCGCCGCGCTGGCGCTGGCGCCCGGCGCGCTCCAGGCCGCCGACGCGGTGAATCCGGACCTGCTCGCCGGCCTGAAAGCCCGTTCGATCGGCCCCGCCGCCATGAGCGGCCGCGTGGCCGACGTCGACGTCGTCGAATCGAACCCCGATATCATGTACGCCGGGACCGCGGGCGGCGGCGTCTGGAAGTCCGTCAACGGCGGCCTCACCTGGGCCCCGATCTTCGACGACCAGCCGGTGCACTCCATCGGCGCGGTCTCCATCTTCCAGGCCAACCCGGACGTCGTATGGGTCGGCTCGGGCGAAGGCAACGTCCGCAACAGCGTCTCCATCGGCAACGGCGTCTACCGCTCGCTGGACGGCGGCAAGACCTGGTCCCACCTGGGGCTGGAGAAGACCGAGCGCATCCACCGCGTCGTCCTTCATCCCACCGACCCGAACACCGTCTGGGTGGCGGCTCTCGGCCAGCTCTGGGGCGAGAACGCCGACCGCGGCGTCTTCAAGACCACCGACGGCGGCAAGACCTGGAGGAAGGTGCTCTTCGTCGACAACAAGACCGGCGCCGCCGATCTGATCGCCGACCCGAGCAATCCCAACAAGCTGTTCGCCGCCATGTGGGAGTTCCGGCGCTGGCCCTGGATCTTCAATTCCGGGGGCCGCGGCTCCGGCCTCTACGTCTCCCATGACGGCGGCGAGACCTGGAAGCGGCTCAACGAGGACGACGGTCTGCCCAAGGGGGATCTCGGGCGCATCGGCCTCGCCATCTCCCGTTCCAATCCGAACATCGTCTACGCCCTGGTGGAGAACGCCGCCAAGAACCAGATCCTGCGCTCGGACGACGGCGGCCGGAGCTGGAAGAAGGTCAGCGAGGAGGTCTCGGCCACGGAACGGCCCTTCTACTACGCCGACATCAAGGTCGATCCCGTCTGGCCGAACCGGGTCTACAGTCTGACCTCCCGCCTGCTGGTCTCCGACGACAGCGCCGCCAGCTTCGGCCCCCTCGGCCGCTCGCGGGAGATCCACGCCGACTACCACGACCTCTGGATCAACCCGAACGACCCCGAGCACATGATCGCGGCCAACGACGGCGGCTTGGGGATCAGCCGCGACCGCGGCGAGACCTGGCAGTTCGTGGGGAACCTTCCGCTCGGCCAGTTCTACCACGTCGCCGTGGACATGGACCGGCCGTACAACGTCTACGGCGGATTGCAGGACAACGGCTCGTGGCGGGGGCCCGCCTCGATCTGGGAGAGCGGCGGCATCCGCAATTCGCGGTGGGACCCGGTGGGCGGCGGCGACGGCTTCGACACCCGTCCCGATCCCGAGGACTCGATGGCGGGCTACTCCATGTCGCAGGGAGGTGAGCTCTCGCGCTTCAACCTGCGGACCCGCGAGTCCAAGAGCATCAAGCCGCCCGAGCCGGCGGCCGGCGACAAGAGCCGCGAGCGGCTGCGCTTCAACTGGAACGCCGGCCTGGCCCAGGACCCCTTCGAGCCGGGCACGATCTACTACGGCAGCCAGTACGTCCACAAGTCCACCGACCGGGGAGACTCCTGGACCATCATCAGCCCCGACCTGACGACCGACAACTCCGAGTGGCAGCAGCAGGTGAAGAGCGGCGGCCTGACCCTCGACGTCACCGCCGCCGAGAACCACACGACGATCCTCGCCATCGCCCCCAGCGCCAAGCAGAAGGGCGTGCTCTGGGTAGGATCGGACGACGGCCGCCTGCACGTCACGCGCGACGGCGGCCAGACCTGGACGAGCGTCGAGAAGAACGTCCCGGGCGTGCCGGCCAACACCTGGATCCCCCACATCACGCCCTCCAAGCACGACGCCGCCTCGGCCTTCGTGGTCTTCGACAATCACCGGCGGGAGGACTTCGCGACGTACGTCTACCGCACGGACGACTGGGGCAAGACCTGGAAGAACCTGGCGACCAAGGACATCCGGGGCTACGCGCTGGCCATCGAGCAGGACCCCGTCGACAAGGACCTGCTGTTCCTGGGCACCGAATTCGGCCTGTGGTTCTCGCTGGACGGCGGGGCGCGCTGGATGCAGTGGAAGCAGGGCCTGCCCACGGCCTCGGTGATGGACCTGGTGATCCATCCGCGGGATCACGACCTGGTCCTCGCCACCCACGGGCGGGCGATCTACGTCATCGACGACATCTCGCCGCTGCGGGACCTCTCGGCGGAGACGATGGCGAAGCCCGTCCATCTGCACCCGACGCCGCCGGCGCTGCTGTACCGGGCGGTCCGGGGCCGGGGAGTGCGGGGCGGCGGCGCGGGCGAGTACCAGGGCGAGAACCGTGATTACGGCGCATTGATCACGTTTTCGTTGAACGCCGCTGATCTGCCGCTGCCGGACGAGGAACAGGAGCGGGCGCGCAAGGAGGCCGAGCGCGTGGCGGAGCGGGCCAAGCTCCAGCCGGCGGCGCAGGCAGGGGCGGCGAAGCAGGAAGATCCGCCGCCGTCCGAGGCCGCTCCGGCCGAAGGCCAGGGCCGGCGTGGCGGCGCCAAGGGGCCGCAGGTCGAGATCAAGATCAGCGACGCCGCGGGCAAGGTGGTCCGGACGATCAAGGCGGATGCCAAGCGCGGCCTCAACCGGGTGGTCTGGGATCTGGGCCGTGACGAATTCCGCATGCCGCCGAACCCCAACCGCGGCGGTTTCCCGGGCGCGAACGCCGGCCCCCCGGTGGCCCCCGGCGTCTACAACGTGGCCGTGAAGTACGGCAAGGAAGAAGCGCGGGGCACGATCCAGATCGAAGCCGACCCGCAGCTCGGCAGCTCACAGGCCGACTGGCAGGCCTGGGACGCCAACGTGACCCGCGTGGGCCAGCTCCAGTCCGCCGTGACGGAAGCGATCGAGAGGATCGCCGCCACCCGCGCCGACGTCGGAGTCGTGCAGTCGAAGCTCGACGCCCGCGCCAAGGTGAGGGAGAGGAACGGCGAGACCGGTGACAATCCGGACCGTGACCTTCAGAAGGCCGCCCGCGATCTCCAGAAGAAGCTCGACGAAGTAGAGCGCAAGCTCTACGTCCCGCCGGGCACCAAGGGGATCGTCGAGGACAACTCGGCGCAGAACAGCATGGGCGACCTCCGCCGGTTCGTGGGCTCGTCCTTCAAGGCCCCGACCGGCACCGTGAAGGGCCACATGGAGACCGCCGAGGCCACGGTCCGCGAAGTCCTGGCCGAGGTCAACAAGCTCTACGCCGAGGACGTCCCCGCCTTCCGCCAGAAGGTGGCCGCGGCGCAGATCGATCTCCTGGGAGCGCAGGAGCCGATCGAGGTGAAGTAGCTCAGATCCGTACCACGATCTTCCCGAAATGCCCGCCCGCCTTCATGTGCTCGAAGGCGGCGCGGGCATCCTCCAGCGGGAACACGCGGTCGATCACCGGACGCAGCCCGTGCAAGGCGATGGCGCGGTTCATCGCTTCGAAGCCCTCGCGGTGGCCGACCAGAATGCCGTTGACGCGGACCTGCTGCATGAAGATCTGGGTCAGCAGGATCTCGGCCTTGGTCCCCGCGAGGTTGCCGATCAGGCTGATCGTGCCGCCGAAACGGACGGCCTGTAACGACTGCTGAAGCGTCCCCGCTCCTCCCACCTCGACGACGTTGTCCACCCCCACGCCGCCGGTCAGCTCCTTGGCCTTCTTCCCCCAGTCCGCGACCTCCTTGTAGTTGATCGCCTCGTCCGCTCCCATCGCGCGGACCCGCCGCAGCTTCTCGTCGCTGCTGGAGGTGGCGATGACGCGGGCGCCCAGGAGCTTCGCGAGCTGCAGGGCGAAGAGGGAGACGCCGCCCGTGCCCTGGACCAGCACCGTGTCGCCGGCCGTCATGCCCTCCAGCGCGCTCCAGGCGGTGACGGCGGCGCACGGCAGCGTCGCGGCCTCCTCATCGCTCAGGTGCGGAGGCGTGGGGACGACCGCTTCCTGATCGAAGACGGCCAGCTCGGCGAGCGTGCCGTCCAGCGGACCTCCCAGGGTCGAGCGAAGACGCTCGCGAATCGGGCGGCCGGAGAACCACTTCTGAGCGAACAGGGTGCAGACCCGGTCGCCGGGCCGGACGCGCGTCACCCCTTCGCCGATCTCCACGATCTCGCCCGCGCCGTCCGAGCAGGGGATCAGCGGCAGGGGCTGCTTCGGGTTGTATTTGCCTTCGACCGTCAGCAGGTCGCGGTAGTTGAGGGAGGCGGCGCGGAGACGCATCAGGACCTGTCCGGGACCGGGCCGCGGATCGGGCCGCTCCACGAGGGCGAGGTTCTCCAGGCCGAAGCCGCCGCGGATCTCGATCGCCCGCACGCGTCAGTCTCCCAGGGCCTTGCGCATCTTTTCCTGCAGCTCGCGCGCTGTCGAATCGGAGAGCCGGCCGGCGGGCCAGCCGATCCCCAGGCCGTCGCCGCCGAACTTCGGGATGATGTGGAAGTGCACGTGCATCACCACCTGGTGGGCCTCGGAGCCGTTGTTCTGGAGGATGTTGTACGCCGTGGCGCCGGTGGCCCGCATCACCGCGCGGCAGAGGCGCGGCAGCACACGGCCGATGGCGGCGGCCGACTCGTCCGAGAGCTGGTGGAGCTGCGCCTTGCGCTCCTTGGGGATGACCAGCGTGTGGCCGTCCGCGAGCGGGCCGATGTCCAGGAAGGCGAAGACGTGGTCGTCCTCGTAGACCTTCCAACTGGGGATCTCCCCCGAAAGGATCTTGTCGAAGATGGTGGGCTGATGTTCGCTCATGCCGCCTATTCTATCGGCACGGCTTCCCTGCTACTCTGAAGTCACGAAAATGACCGCGCTCCTTTTTTACCCATCCCTGAGACACCTCGTAGCAAGATCTACCAGCCTTTGTCCGGAATCCCGTACCGCGGACGCCTTCCGGGCCTCCGAAAGGATCGGGATCCGGCGTCGGGACAAAGTTGGTTTGGGAATTGCACCAGGCGTATTGTCGTGAGAGGAGCTGTATTCGCCCCTGGCGGGGTACGCAATCTGAACCGGAACGGCGTGATCAGCGCCGGCTGGCGGCGGGCTTCCCGCCTGACCGGCCGCAACGCGCTGCTCGACGCGCCGCGCCCGGTCACGCCGCTTCTTCCCGGAGCGGAGGAGCCCATGGCTCGTGAAAGCCTGGACTCCAGTGCGCCTCCCGACCAACCTCCGAGTAGCCTGGACAGCCCCGCCGATCTCCGGCCCGGGCTGTCGGCTTCCGACCCCGAATTTCTCTGCCTCACGCTCCCACTGACCGCGCATTCCTCGGCGGCCACTTCCGGCTGCGAGGCCTCCCCTAACGGGTTGGCGCTCTAGATCCATGCGCACGGAGCCCCCCGGGGCATTCCCACCGGATTCCAGATCCGGGTGGGTTGTCGGCTTTGGGAGCCGCGAAGCCACTCCCCTTTACCCATTCAACATTCACGGATTCATCCCGTTCATACGGAGGAGCAGGAAGATGAACCAGGCGTCCGCCTCGGCGGCGTTCGAGCCTTCGCGGCGCGAGGAGATCTGCGCGATCTTCGGCGAGCCCTACGACCCTGGACTATGGAACGACTGGCACTGGCAGTTGCGGCACCGCCTCACCCGCCTCGACCAGTTCGAAAAGCTCCTGAACCTGACGGAAGCCGAGCGGCGCGGCCTCCTGCTGGCCAGCGAGAAATTCTCCGTCGCGGTCACCCCGCACTTCGCGTCGCTGATCGATCCCCACGATCCCCGCTGCCCCATCCGGCTCCAGGTCGTGCCGCAGGAGAGCGAGCTGGTGGTCAGCCGGGGCGACATGACCGATCCCTGCGGCGAGGACGGCTCCAGCGTCGTCGAAGGCCTGGTGCACCGGTATCCCGACCGCGTTCTCTTCCTGGTGCTCGACACCTGCGCCGCCTACTGCCGCTACTGCACCCGCAGCCGGCTGGTCAGCCAGGGCGAGCTCGAGCCCCTGGGCCGCCGCATCGAGGCGGCGCTGGCCTATCTCGAAAACCACACCGAGGTGCGCGACGTGCTCCTCTCGGGCGGCGATCCGCTGCTGATGTCCGACGCCACGCTGGACAAGCTCCTTGGCCGTCTGCGGGCCATCCCGCACATCGAGTTCCTCCGCATCGGCACCCGTATCCCGAGCTTCCTGCCGCAGCGCATCACGCCGGAACTGGTGGCCGTGCTGCGCAAGCACCGCGTCTGGCTCTCCGTCCACTTCTGCCAGGCCCGCGAGCTGACGCCCGAGGTGGCCGCGGCCTGCGACCTGCTGGCCGACGGCGGCATCCCGCTCGGCTGCCAGTCGGTGCTGCTCCAGGGGGTCAACGACTCGGTGGAAACGCTGCGCGACCTCTTCCACGGCCTGCTCAAGCTGCGGGTGCGGCCCTACTATCTCTACCAGTGCGATCCCGTGCTGGGCACCGGCCACCTGCGGACCTCCGTCGAGAAGGGGCTGGAGCTGATATCGAAGCTCCGCGGCCACACCACCGGGTACGCGGTGCCCACCTACGTCATCGACGCGCCCGGCGGCGGCGGCAAGGTGCCGGTCCAGATGGAAACCCTTCTCGGTCATGAGGACGGCGTCTGGCGGCTCCGCAACTGGGAGGGTAAAACCTATTCCTACGTCGATCCGGAGCGCTGATTGAAAAGGTTGCGGATCGGCCTCTGCTACGACCTCAAGTCGGACTATCTCGCCGCGGGTTTTCCGCCCGAGGACGTGATGGAGTTCGACGAGGAGGAAACCATTCAATCCCTCGCCGGCGCATTGGAGAAGCTCGGCCACGAGACCGAGCGCGTAGGTCGCGGCCTCGTATTGGCGCGGCGGCTGGCGGCGGGGGAGCGCTGGGACCTCGTCTTCAACGTCGCCGAAGGCGTGCGCGGACGCTCGCGGGAGGCCCAGGTGCCGGCCCTCTGCGAGCTGTTCGATCAACCCTACACCTTCTCGGACCCGCTGACCTGCGCCGTCACGCTCGATAAGCCGCTGACCAAGCGGCTGGTGCGCGACGGCGGCATCGCCACGCCGCCCTTCGCCGTGGTGGAGCGGCCGGAGCAGGCGGAGGATCTATCCCTGGAATTTCCACTTTTCGTGAAGCCCGTGGCCGAGGGGAGCAGCAAGGGGGTGACCGGCCGTTCGCGGGTGTCGGACCGTGATGAATTGCGGGAGGCCTGCGCCGAGTTGATCCGCACCTTCCGCCAGCCGGTGCTCGTCGAGTCCTACCTGCCGGGCCGCGAGATCACGGTGGGCATCGTGGGCAACGACGGCGACGCCAGCGTGGTGGGCGCCATGGAGGTCACCTTCCGCGAGGGCATGGACGGGGCCTATACCGCCATCAACAAGCAGGACTTCGAAAACCGGGTCACCTACCGTCTCGTCGACGGCCCGCTCGGCGCCAAGGTCCGCGAGCTGGCCCTCTCCACCTTCCGGCTCCTCTCGTGCCGGGACGTGGCGCGGGTCGATTTCCGCTGCGACGCCGCGGACGAGCCGCATTTCCTCGAAGTGAACCCGCTCCCCGGCCTTCATCCCACATACTCGGACCTGCCCATCATGTCCACCCTGGCGAGGATCTCCTACACCGATCTGCTCGGCCGCATTCTCGATGCCTCCATCCGCCGGTGGGGCCTGTGAATCTGAACGATATCTCCCGGGTCGTCATCGCCCACAATCCGACGGATAAGGGGGACGATCCCTCGACGGCGGACGTATTGGAGCAGGTCCAGCTGGTCGCGTCGGGCCTGAACGCGCTGAAGATCTCCTGCGAGGCACTGGCCATTCCCGACTGGCAACCCTGGCTTCATCTCACTCCGGAACCCGGCATGGTCGTCTTCAACCTGATGGAGGCGCCGCCCGGGGTGCCGCACGTTCATCCGGACGCGGCGGCGGCGCTGGAGCTGATGGAAATCCCCTTCACCGGCTCCTCCGCCGCGGTGCTTGCCCTGACCACGGACAAGCTGGCAACGAGGGCGCTCCTGGCGTCCGAGGGATTGCCGATCGCACCCGGCGGCCGCCTGGACCCGGACTGTCCAAGCCTGCTGCACCGCATCCCGGGCCCCTGGATCGTGAAGCCCGCGAAGGAGGACGCCTCCCTCGGATTGGAAGGCGATCCCGTCGGCGCAACACGTGAAGCCACCCTCGCCCGCGCCTGGAGCCTGACCGCGCGCTTTCCGGGTCAGCCCCTGGTCGTGGAGACCTTCCTCCCCGGCCGCGAGCTCAACGTGTCTCTTCTGGCGGGCGAGGTCCTGCCGGTGGCGGAGATCGTCTTCGACGGCTTCCCCGAAGGCATGTCGCGGGTGGTGGGATACGAGGCCAAATGGCGGGAAGATTCCTTCGAGTACATCCACACCGTGCGCCGTTTTCCAGGCTCTGAAGAGGATCGGGAGTTGCTGGAGCGCGTCCGGAATCTCGCCCTGAGATCATGGCGGGTCTGCGGACTGCGAGGCTACGCCCGCGTCGACCTCCGTCTGGACCACAACGGCGAGCCACATATCCTGGAAGTCAACGCCAACCCCTGCCTGGCTCCGGACGCCGGCTTCATGGCCGCCGCCGGACAGGCCGGATTGACGGCCGGCGAGGTTGTCGAGAGGATTCTCCGCGAGGTCTAGGAATGGAGATCCGCCGCTCTCTTGAACCCGCCGATCGCGAGCCCCTGGAGGCGCTGATCCGGGAGACCGACTTCTTCAATCCCGAGGAGATCGACGTCGCGCTGGAGCTGATCGACGACCGTCTCGCCAACGGAGAGGCCAGCCACTATCAATTCCTGGTGGCCGAAGTGGACGGCCAGATCGCCGGCTACGCCTGCTGGGGTGCCATTCCGGGGACCGTCGCCTCCGCCGACCTCTACTGGATCGTTGTCCGTCCCGGCCAGCAGGGGAAGGGAGTCGGAGCCAGTCTCCTCGCCGCCGCCGAAGAGTGGATGGCGAGCGCCGGAAGGACGCGCGTGTATGTGGAGACCTCCACCCGTCCGCAATACCTGCCGACGCGGGCGTTCTACTCCGCGTGCGGGTACCAGCAGGTCTCGGAGCTGGTGGACTTCTACGCGCCGGGGGATGGGAAGGCGACTTTCCTGAAGGTGCTCTAACCGCGCCTCACTCTGCACGGTGGGATGCCATCCACTCCTTGAGCGCCTCATCCATTCGTGTCTGCCATCCCTCGCCGGTGGACTTGAAGTACTCCACAACCTCAGGGCTGTACCGTACCGAGAGCAGGATCTTCCTGGCTTTCCGCCCTGGCCCCCGCTGGCCCGGCCGGTGCAAGGAGGCGCCTTTCCAGAAAGTCTTTACTGCATCGGGGTCATTGGGATCGTAAGGGCACTCCGGATCCTGGACCCGCTCAGGCGCGGCCTGGATCGCGGAGGCGATCTCGTCAGGCTTCGTTGGAAACGGCTTCGAAGTAGTACCTTGTTTCATGTCTGGTGGCCTCCCGCAGGGAGATGACGTGTAGATCCTCCCCACGCTCCGTGTATGTCATGTGGACGACTTGACCCCAGAGCCAGCCGAGCAGGTTGATGCGTTGCTCGCCATAGTCCCTACGGGAATCCTCCTGCGTGAGGACCGGATGGTCGAACACCGCCTCGCAGCCCTCGAAGTCCAGGCCGTGTTTGCGGAGGTTGGCTTGTCGCTTATCCTCATCCCACGTGACCACTCCCTAAGTGTAGCTACAAAAAGATGCGGAGACAACTTCCTGTCAGGAGGGACGGCATGGAGGAGCAGTTACTAGAAACCTGGGCCATCCACGACCGCATCAACCGCTTCGTCCTGGACGCCATCCCTCTCGAGGCGCTCTCCGCCGTCTCCGCTTCGAAGGGACGCAGCGTCGCCGAGCAGCTCGCGCACATTCACAACGTGCGGCTGATGTGGCTGAAGCAGGCGGCGCCAGAATTGCTGGAAGGTCTGGAGAAGATCGAGAAGGAGCAGGCGAACGAGGCAGCGCGGTTGAGCGCGGCGCTGGAAGCCTCGGGCGGCGCGATATCGGACCTGCTGCGACAAAGCATCCGCGCCGGAGGGAAGGTCAAGGGCTTCAAGCCGCACGTGGTGGCGTTCCTCGGCTATCTGATTTCTCATGAATCGCACCACCGCGGACAGATCGCCCTCACGCTGAAGCAGGCCGGATTTCCGCTCGACAAGAAGATCGCCTACGGTCTCTGGGAGTGGGGCGTACGGTAAGTGGAAACCGGGCTGTCTCCGCCCAGGCTGGCGTATCTCGGGAGAAACCGTCGCGGTTTGAGTTAAGACAGCCCAGTTTTTCCCTGGAATTTCTGTACTCTCCTCATTTGGCCCAGTTTCCCGCGAGACGGCGCAGTTTGGCGCCAGAATTTCCAGCTTACGCAGAGACAGCCCGGTTTTTCCCGAGAATCTCCGTACTCTCCTTATCTGGCTCAGTTTCTCGCGAGACGGCGCAGTTTGGCGCCAGAATTTCCAGCTTGCGCAGAGACAGCCCGGTTTTTCCCTGGAATCTCCGTACTCTCCTTATCTGGCCCGGTGTCTCGCGAGACGGCTCAGTCTGGCGCCAGAATTTCCAGCTTACGCAGAGACAGCCCGGTTTTTCCCCAGAATCCCTGGACTCTCCTTATCTGGCCCGGTTTCCCGCGAGATGGCGCGATTTCTCCAGGGACAAGCCAGTTTCTCCAGAGAATCCATGATCTCGGATTGATCCAGGCCGGCGATAGGCGCTCCCCCGCCGGCCCGGCTTTCAGCCTAGCTCGGCGAACGGCGCGGATCCTCGCCGTACGTCGACTCGTACTCCATGTTGCCGTCCTTCTTGTGGACCTTGATCTGCCCGAGCTCGCCCTCCTGGGCCTTCTGCCGGGCGTGCTCCAGAGCCTCTTCCTTGGTCTGGAACTCCTTGCGGTACTCGGCGTTCTCGCGGGAAACCACCCAGTTCTCGCCGGATGAGTTCGGAACTACGTGATACACAGCCCTTTCCTTGGTAGCTTGAGCCATGGTGCGCATCCTCCTTACGGATGACAGGAATGGCAATAAATATGCCAAGAAGAAGGAGAAGAGGAGCTAGGCTGTCTTGATGGAGACAATTTCGTCTCCAGCCACCCCATAGACCCGATCTCCATGCCGCGGGCGGACGGACGCGCCGCCGGTGAAGTCCCCGAAGGCCGGGAGAAGCCCTACCCGCTCGCCAAAGAAGAAGCATGGAAGCTTCTCCCGCTGCCGGCCGGGTCCCGACAGGGAGACCGCCGGATGGATGTGCCCGGCGAGGACGTAGCCGCCGGGCTCCTCGGCGGGATGGTGACGGAAGGCGAAGGGGGGCTCGATCCAGGGCTCGTCCTTGCAGTCGAAGCGCCACTCGGCGGGGGGATCACCGGCTCCGCGGTCATGATTGCCCCGGATCAGCACGATCTCCAGGTCGGGATGGCGGTCTCGCCAGTCCGCGATCGCGGCCAGGGTCCGCGAGGCCCGGCCCGACTTGGCGTGGAAGAAGTCTCCCAGGAGCAGGAGGCGCCGGGCGCCGGTGCGGACGAGGGCTGCGGAGAGGCGGAGCAGCGTCTCCGTGGTGGTGCCGCCCGGCATGGGGATCGCGGCGGCGCGGAAGGAGGCGGCCTTGCCGAGATGGACGTCGGCCGCGATCAGGGTGCCGGTCCTCTCCCAGAACAGGGCGCGCTCGGGGAGGAGGATCAGGGGCTCGCCCTGGACTTCGACGCGAAAATCAGCGCTCATAGACTCCGAACCGTGCCTTCAGGCACATCCGTGGGTAGCCCCACGGTTTCAACCTGGGGCGGGGAGGCCGGACCTCGCCGGGATGGCAACGCCGCCCCCGCCCCAGGTTGAAACCTGGGGCTGCCCACGATTGTCCCTGAAGGGACGGCTCAAACCCGTCCATCCGCGAGGGGATCATCGATCCGCGGCCGCTTCCAGCCGCGCCTGCATGCGCCGCACGCGGTCCGCCAGCTTCTCCGAGCTGATCTTCTGCTCCCGCAGGCGATCCACCATCAGCGGGAACGCCATGGGGCTCGGCCGCGCGATCTCCACCAACTTCACCCGCGTCCCCGAGAGACGGGCCAGGGCCTGGCCCATGCGGCTCCGCTCGAGCTGCTGCTCCAGCACCTCGCGGTGGGCCTGGAGGAGCAGGAGGTTGCCCGGATCGTACTTGGCGAAGACCTCGTAGAAGAGGCCGCTGGAGGCCTGGAGGTGGCGGGCGGTCTTGCGCTGCCCCGGGAAGCCCTGGAAGAGGAGGCCGGCGATACGGGCGATGTCGCGGAACTGGCGCTTGGCCATCTCGGCGGCGTTGAGGCTGGCGGGGATGTCCTCGGCCAGGTTGCCCGGCGCCAGGAGGCCCGCCGCAAGCGCCTCCTCGAAAGGCGCGGGATCGGGCGAGAGCAGCTCGATGCCGTAGTCGTTCGCCGCCAGGGTGAAGGTGATAGGTGTCAGACGCGAGATCCGGTACGCGAACAGCGCCGCCAGCCCCTCGTGCACCAGCCGGCCTTCGAAGGGATAGAAGAAGAGGTGGTGGCCGTCCCGGGTCTTCAGCCGCTCGATCATCAGCTCGTCCACGGCGGGGATGGCGGACCAGGCGGCCTGGAGCTCCAGGAGGGGACGCACCGCCTCCATCTCCGGCCCCTGGAAGACGCCCCGCCGGGCCTCCTCCAGCCGCTCGCGCACGGCGGCGGCCAGGGCCGTCGAGAGGGGGAGGCGGCCGCCCATCCAGCGCGGGATGGCGCCGGACCGGCCTTTGGCCTTCTTGACGTAGGCCGTCATGTCGCGGACGGACTCCAGCTCCAGCAGCCGGCCGGCGAAGACGAAGCGGTCCCCCGGACGCATGCGGGCCACGAAGGATTCCTCCACCGTCCCGAGCTTGCCCCCGGAGAGGTATTGGACCGAGACGGAGGCGTCGCTGGTGATGGTGCCGATGGCCATGCGGTGCCGGCGGGCCACGACGCGGTCCGGCACGACGTAGAGGCCGGCCCGCTCCTCGACCCGGCGGTACTCGGGATAGGCGGCCAGGGCCGGCCCGCCCCGGGTGACGAAGTCGAGCGTCCACTCCCATTCCGCCTCGGTCAGGTCCCGATAGGCGTGGGCGGCGCGCACCTCTTCGAGCATCTCGGCCGAGCGGAAGCCGCCCCCCACGGCGATCGTCACCAGGTGCTGGGCCAGCACGTCGAGCGGCTTCTCGTAGGGAGTGCGAGGCTCGATGCGGCCGGTCTCCAGGGCGCGCCGGGCGGCGGCCACCTCGATCAGCTCGAAGGCATGGGTGGGGACGCAGGTCACCCGGCTGGGCGCGCCCGGACGGTGGCCGCTGCGGCCGGCCCGCTGGAGGAGGCGGGCGATCCCCTTGGGACTCCCCACCTGCAGGACGCGGTCGACGGGCGCGAAGTCCACGCCCAGGTCGAGGCTGGAGGTGCAGACCACGCAGCGCAGCCGCCCGGAGCGCAGGCCGTCCTCCACCCAGTCGCGGACCTTGCGGTCGAGGGAGCCGTGGTGGAGCGCGATCTCGCCCGCCCAGTCGGGCCGGGCGTCGAGGATCGACTGGTACCAGATCTCCGTCTGCGAACGGGTGTTGGTGAAGACCAGGGCCGTGTTCCCTTCCTCGATGGCGGCGATCACCTGCGGCAGGAGCCTGACGCCGAGATGGCCCGCCCACGGGAAGCGCTCGATGGTCTCCGGGATCACGGAGTCGATGCGGATCTCCTTGGGCGCGGCGCCGCGGACGAGCCTGCCCGTCCTGCCGGCGCCGACCAGGGAGGCGAGGGCGGTGTCGATGTTGCCGAGC
Organism: Thermoanaerobaculia bacterium; assembly: GCA_036376245.1. Lineage (GTDB taxonomy): Bacteria > Acidobacteriota > Thermoanaerobaculia > Multivoradales > UBA5704 > DATARR01. The sequence goes on from DASVAS010000040.1 coordinate 183,771, forward strand.
GTGGCGGAGAGGCCCCAGACGCGGAGGTCCGGCCGGAATCGGCGGAGGCGGGCCAGGGCCAGCTCGGTCTGGACGCCCCGCTTGTTCCCCATCAGCTCGTGCCACTCGTCCACCACCACCAGGCGCAGCTCGTCGAAGCGGCCGTGGGCGCCGGGGAAGGAGAGGAGGAGCGAGAGGCTCTCGGGCGTGGTGACCAGCGCGGTGGGGAGCTTCTCCCGCTGGCGCTCGCGGACCGTGGAGGTGGTGTCGCCCGTGCGCCGCTCCAGGGTCCAGGGGAGCCCCAACTCGGCGAGGGGAGCGCGGAGGCTCGCCTCGGTGTCCGCCGCCAGGGCGCGGAGGGGCGTCAGCCAGAGGACGCGCAACGGGGGAGCGGCGGCGCGGCGGCGGGGGAGTTTCTCGGGCTCGGGATGGCCCGCCATCCACTCCAGCAGCGCGGCCATCCAGGCGGCGTACGTCTTCCCCGTGCCCGTGGCGGCGTGGATCAGCCCGCTCTCGCCGGCCCGGTAGGCGTCCCAGACCTCGCGCTGGAACGCGAACGGGGTCCAGCCGCGGGAGGCGAACCAGGATTCGAGGCGGCCCTCACCACCCCGGCCCTCCTCTCCCGACCGCTCCCTCCCTCCCTCACCGGGAGAGGAGGGAGACCGCCGAAGCAACTTTTTTTCTTCACGGGAGGGGGCGCCCTCTCCCGGTGAGGGAGGGAGGGAGCGGTCGGGAGAGGGTCGGGGTGAGGGCTCGAAGGGCATCCCGCTCAATCCACCGCAACCGGCCGTGGTCTCGGCTTCTCTATCCCCAGCCAGTCCGCCACCCGGCCGGCCACCTCCGTGGTCCGCACCGGACCGGTGTTCCCCTTGGCGACGCCGCCGCCGACCGCGAGGAAGATCCCGTGCATCTCGGGGTAGGTGTTGAGATACCCGTGCCTGCCGTAGACCGTGGTGGGCGCGGCCGGGACGCCGTCGGCCAGGAGATCGTCTTCGACGCCGAAGCCGGGACGGATGAACAGGATCAGGTCGCCGCTGTTGGGGTGGTTCAACTGGAGATCCGCCGCTTCCTCGCGGGCGACGATCCGTTCGACCGGCCGCTCGCCGTCCACCGTCCAGCCGGCGAACAGCTCGCGCAATCGCGGCAGGAGGTCCCGGCGGCCAGGAGCCACCCAGACGTGGCTGATCCCTCCCGAGCCCGCGGCGTAGGCCACCGTTCCCTGCGCCAGGACATTCCCCGCGGCGTCGGCGGCCAGCAGGCCTTCCCGCAGCAGGAGGACGTTGGGGGCGATCGCGGTGTGGACGGGCGCCATGCCGTGATCGCTCACCACCGCGACCACGGTGTTCCGCAGATCGAGGGAGCGCAGCAGGCGGTCGAGCTCCCGGTCCACCGCCTTCCAGACGCGGTGCCGGGCTTTCTCCAGCTCCGCGCGGCGCTGCGGCGAGAAGCCCGGCTGGCGGGGATCGGCGAGGGTGAGCTCGTGACCCGCCTCGTCGATCGCGGGGATGTAGCCCATGAGCAGATCCCAGCCGGGGCGCTCGGAGGTGGCGAGGAGGCTGTCGCCGAAGAAGCGGGCGAAGCGCTCGGCCTGCTCGGTCCAGGTGCCGAGGTCGATCCCGTTCTCATCATCCGGCTCGCCGGGCCAGTAGAGCCCCCGCCGGGCGAGGTCGGCGGCGAAGTCGGCCGGGTAGGCCTTGAGCGGGTAGACCCCGTTGAAGTAGATCCGGACACGCCGCAGGTCGGGAGAGGCCTCCAGGAGCTTGACGGGACAGACGGCGTCTCTGCCGCCGAGACTGCAGGGGATCTCCCGCCAGGCGTTGAGGGTGAGCGGCCGGCCCTGGACGGTCAGGGTCCCGCCGCTCGCCACCCGGATGTGGAAGGTCTGCGCCGCGGGCGTGCCCCGGGACAGCTCGAGCCGGACCCGCTTCCCGGCCTCTCCGGCGGACGCCCACTGCCCCTGGTCCAGCGTCACGAGCTGGGCCGGACGGTCCGGATCGTTGACGTAGACCATCCCCCAGTCGGCCCGCCGGCGCTCGTCCCGGTCGTCGGCTCCGGGGAAGGTGTTGACGGCCACCCGCTTGCCCTGCCGCCGGGCCGCCTCCCACAGGGTCTCGGTCTCGATGGTGTGGTCGAAGCCCCGCACCGTCCCGTTGAGGGGTGTGCCGGGCAGGTGGATCGTGTTGGCCACGATCCCCGTCTGGCCGGCGGGATAGCCGGTCGCCAGACTGATGTGGTTCGGCGCCGTGAGCGTCGGATTGACGTTCACCAGCCGTTCAGCGACCTGCCCCTCCTGGAAGAAACGGGCGAAGCCCCCCTCGGAGAGGACGCCCGCGCGCCAGAGCCGCCGCAGCTCGTCGGCGCCGGCGCCGTCCAGGCTGATCAGGACGACCCGGCGCGGGGTCTGCCCGGGAGGAGCGGGAGCGCTGACACAGGCGGCGAGGAGGACAGGGAGGAGGAGGCGCCTCATGGACGCCAATCCTACGCCGTTCCGGTGGAACCGAAGCCGCCGCTCCCCCGGGAGCTGTCCTCCACGGTGTCGGCCTCTTCCCACTCGACGGGCTCGACGCGGGAGATCACGAGCTGGGCGACGCGGTCGCCGCGGCGGAGGCTGAACGGCGCCTCGCCGAGGTTGACCAGGATCACCGCCACCTCGCCCCGGTAGTCGCTGTCGATGGTGCCGGGGGCGTTGAGGACGCCGATGCCGTGCCGCAGGGCCAGCCCGCTCCGGGGCCGCACCTGGCCTTCCCAGCCGGGAGGGATCTCCAGCACGATGCCGGTGGGGACCAGCAGGCGCTCGCCGGGACGGAGCACGACCTCGCCCTCCAGGGCGGCGCGCAGGTCGAACCCGGCGCTGCCGGGAGATCCCTGGGTGGGGAGCGGCAGATCGCGGGCGGTGGGGAGCCGCTTGATCCGTACCTTCATCGGGGGTTGCGCGGCGGGTTCTCGCCCTGCTGCCCGCCGCGCGGACCCGAGCGAGGATTCGGCCGCCGGCCGTTCGGGTCCGGGATCTCGCCCTCCCCGCCGCCGGGCAGGTTGCCGCCGGGGACCTGGTTGACGAAGCGCATCGGGCGGCCGACCCAGCGGAGAGACATGTTCACGAGGGCGGTCGGGTCCGGGTTGCCGATGCTCGGGTTGCCCTGGAAGCCCTGCCGCCCGGGCGTGACGACATCCTCGGTGAACCGCCACTCGTCGTAGCGCTCGCGCCCGAACATGATCAGGATCGACTTCTTCGGGCTCTTGCTGTGGACGCCGACGATGGGGCCGACCTGGACGACATCCCCTTTGCGGGGGCCGCCGAAGCCGGGCCGGCTGTCGGGGTTCTCCGTATTCTCTTCGCCGGGCTGCGGCTCCCCTCCCTCGCCAGGATTCGGGTTCGGATTTCCCTCGGGCTGGCCGCCTTGCAGGTTGGAGCGCGGATCGTTCTGGAAGATCAGGCCCCATTTGCCGTCCTCGGTCATGGGGTCCTTCCAGAGCTGGCGGATGCAGCGCGGCTTGACCTCCAGCAGCTCCTCCAGCTTGTTGGGATAGCGCTGGAAACGCTGGTGGAAGAGGCTGATGGCCTGCGCGTACTGCAGGCCGCGGAAGACCAGCTCCTCCTCCTTCTCCCGCCGGATGATCTGAGTCCAGGAGGGGAGCGCGGCCGCCAGCAGGATGCTCATCACCGTGATCGCCACGACCAGGATGACCAGGTTGTAGCCGGCCTCGCCGCCGCCATCCCTGGGATGATGCCGCTCCTCGCTCATGTCACCACTCGCTGTAGGGCGTGCCGTCCAGGCTGTTGCCTTCCGCTCCGGAGCGCACGTCGATGATGCCGGGCGCGAGCTCGTCGCCGCCGGCGGTCTCCTCCTGCGGGTTGTCCGGATCGAGCTCCTCGTAGACGGGGACCCAGGTCTCGGTGCTCTTGGTGATGGGATCGACGGGGATCTTGCGGAGGTAGCCCTCGTCCACCAGCGCCTGGATGCTCTTGGGATAGCGCCCCTTGTCGCCGTAGTGCTGGTCGATGACGTCGCGGAAGGTCCGCAGGTTGGTCTTGAGGACCGACTCGCGGGCGCGCGTGGGGACGTCCTTCAGCGCCGGCATGGCGATGGTGGCCAGGATGCCGATGATGGCGATGACCACGATCAGCTCCAGGAGGGTGAAACCGCTCTGCCGTTGTCCGCTGAGCTTGCGCATGGGGCCTCCTTCCCTCACCACTTCCGGTAGGGGACGCCGTTCAGCCCGACGCCCTGGGAGAGGGAGTACACGTCGTATACGTCGTTACCGTTCCACGACGTTGAGTCCCACTCGTCGTCGTAGCTGCGCATCCCCCATTCGGTCTTGCCCGTCATGGGATCGACGGGGATCCGGCGCAGCAGCTTCAGCTTCTTGTCGACCTGGCCGACGACCTCCACCCCCTCCACCAGCACGTCGAGCTTCTTGGGATAGCCCTCGGTGCCGAGGTCCTTCTGGATCAGACCCGCCTCGACGTAGCGCTTGTACTCGTCGATGGCGTAGCGCATCTCCCGCAGGGCGAGCCGGAGATCGGCCTCCTTCTGGCGCTTGACCGTGAACTTCGCCACCGGCAGCGTGACCGTCGCGAGGATCGTCAGGATGGCGGCGACCGTCACCAGCTCGGCCAGGGTGAATCCGCGTTCGCGGCGGCGATGCTCGATGCGAGGCATGACTGGACCTCCACTACATTTCAACGTCCGCTGACCGAGGAAGCTTCCCGGTTGCCCGGACGCGGGCGCGGCTCGGCGTCGCCGTCCACCTCGATGCGCGCCGGGCGGGTGCGCACGGCCAGCGGCTTCAGGCTGGCGTCCAGGGCCTTGCCCTCGAAGCTCAGGTCGCTCCGCCCCTGGGCCACGGCGCGGAAGACGACGCGGGCCACGATCCCCTTGCCCTTGACGCCCGGAACCTGGCCCAGCCGGCTGGCGCCGATGACCAGCGAGCCGGGACGGCCGAAGTCGGACATCACCTGCGCCTGGCCCGCGCCGCCGAGGAAGTCGCCGGCGTCCACCCGCTCGACCTCCAGCACCTTGGGGTCGAACGACAGCGAGAGCGGCAGATGGGAGACGGCCCGTCCGGCCTCGGCCTGCACCCGCACCTCGAAGGTGTCGCCGGGGGAGACCGAGAGCTTGCCGGGGGTGAGCCAGAGCCGCACGGCGGGCGCCGCGGCGGCGGCCTCCGCGATGTCGGCCTCACCACCGGCCTTGTAGGAGGCGGGGACCGCCAGCGCGGCCGTGCCCGAGGCCGTCCGCCCGGAGACCAGGCCGCCCGGCGGCGGCACCTCCTCTTCCGGCGGCTGGGGCGGCGGCGGCTCGGTGGGCTGCGTCGGCTGCCGGAAGATGTCGCTGGGCGGCGCGGACGGCACGAGGTTGACGCCGCCGGGCGGCTGCTGCGGCGCCTCCTCGGGCGCGACCACCTCGCCCTCCTCGCCGGTCTCGCCCGGCCGCAGGCCCCGGGGCAGCCGCTGGAGGCGGCGGCGGATGGCGTCCTGGATCTCCTCCGGCGTCCCTTCGTTGCCGTCGAACGGTCCCTCTTCGGGGGACTCGACCCGCGGGCTGCCGCCGCGGAAGGTGATGTTCGCCTCGGTGCCCACCCAGATCGGCTCCAGGTCCTCCTGGGTGATCTCGGCGTTGCGGATGATGTGCGGAGTGAGCGTCAGGATCACGTCCGTCCGCTGGGTCTGGGTGTTCCGGCGCGAGAACAGCCGGCCGATCAACGGGATCTCCGACAGCCCGGGGACCCCCTGGTCGGAATCGCTCTCGTCGGTGCGGATCAGGCCGGCCAGGAAGTTGGTCTCGCCGTCCTGGAGGCGGATCACCGAGTCGATGGTGCGGGTGCCGATGATCGGCTGCGACTGGCCGCCCGAGCCCTGGACGTTGCCGGCGAGGTTCGAGACCTCGACCTTGATCTTCAGCGTCACCTCGCGGTTGTGGTGAACCCGCGGCTCGAGGTCGATGCGGATGCCCACGTCCTGGTACTGGAACGAGGTGATAGGGATGATGCCGCCCTGGCCGCCCACGTTCTGGGTGTTGAACGTGGTCAGGGGGATCGGCACGCGGTCGCCGATCACCAGGCTCGCCTTCTCCCCCTCGGTGATGCGGAGCTGGGGCTTGGCCAGAAGCTGGGCGTCGGTGTTGGTCTTGACGAAGTTGTAGATGAAGTTGGGCAGCGTCAGGATCCAGTTGCTCTGGTTGATGAACTCCAGGTCCGACACCCGCACGCCGTTGTTGGGGGTGCCGCCCTCCCCCGCGGCGTTGCCGACGTCCAGGGTCTGGGTGACCGAGTACTGCGAGAGGCTGACGCCGAGGTCGCGCAGGCGGGCGGTGTTGATCTGCAGCAGCTCGACGTCGATCACCACCTCGGCCTTGGACTTGTCGTTGGCCTCGATGATGCGCTCGGCCACCTTCACCTTGTCCGCCGTGTCGCGGAGGATGATGGCGTTGAGCTGCTCGTTGGTGGCGATCTTCCGCGCGTCGATGAGGCTGCGGAGGATCGTCAGCATGTCCTTGACCTCGGAGTTCGAGAGGAAGAACGTCTGGATGACGAGGTCTTCGTAGGTGCGGCGGTTCTGCGGCGTGTCCTGGGCGATGATGATGGTGTGCTCGTCCATCACCTTGTAGAAGTGGCCGGAGGCGCGCATCAGGGTCTCGAGCGCCGCCTGGGCGGTCACGTCCTTGAGGTCGATGGCGATCTCCTGGTCGCGCAGGTTGGGATCGAACAGGATGTTGATCCCGAACGCCTGGCCGAGAGCGCGGTAGATGGCGAAGATCGAGGCCTGCTGCGGGAACTCCAGCGAGATCGGCTTGTCCGAGCGCGGGTTCAGGACCGGCGGCTGCGGCCGGGTGCCGCGCGCCTTCTGCTTCATCTGGTCGATGGTCTCGACGCCGCGGCTCTGCCGCTGGGCGACGTAGGCCCGGTGGGTGTTCTCGAGCTGCGCCTTGGCGTACTGGTTGGTGGGGTCGAGCTGGACCGCCTGCTGGTACTCGACCAGCGCCCGCTCCAGCACGCCCGCCTTCTCGAACTCCTGGCCCTTGTCGACGTGGGCCTGCGAAGCCTTGATCTTGGCGCGCATCAGGGAGGCGCGGTAGGAGATGTTGTCCGGCTCCTGCTCGACGGCCTTCATGTAGTGGAGAACGGCGTCATCCCACTTGCCCAACTGGGAGGCGATCTCGCCCTGCCGGTAGCTCTGGTGGCTGGTGCAGCCGGCCAGCAGCCCGAGGACGAGCAGCGGGATCGACATCCGGACGATGAATTGGCGCATGTTTCGAAATTCCTCTCCGCGCTAGCGGCGACGGACGCCTACACGCTTCGCGGGCACGTCGGGGAAGCCCACGAAGCGGATATCCACGGATTCGTAGCCGATGCGTTCCACGATGAACTGGTTCTGGATCCTGTCCCCTTCGAGGACGTTGATCTGGTTCTTGCCGTTGGTGAAGACGGCGATCTTCTTGTCCTCCGGGCCGAAGTAGCCCAGGTACTCCATGGTGAACTCCGGCGGCCGCGGCTTGGCCGCTTCGATGGCCGCCAGCCGCGCCCGTTCCAGCTCGGCCAGCCGCCGCCGCTCCAGCTCGGCCAGCTCCTCGGCCGTCGGCTGCCGCGGCGGCGGTGGCGGCTTGATCGGCGGCGGCGGCGGATCGATGAACCGCCACGGGTCGCGCCCGGCCACCAGCGGACCCGGCTGGCGGTCGAGGTCGGCCACGCGCAGGATCTCCACCCGGTCCCCGGGCCGCGCTCCCTTGCTCTCCTCGCCGGAGCCGGCGGAGGCTGCCGCCGGCGGCGCCGGTCCGTCCTCGTCCAGCCCGCCGCCCGCCGCCGGGCGCGTCGGGACCGCGACGTCGCCGCCGCCGCTCAGCAGCGGCGAGATCCCATAGCGCCAGGCCAGGATCAGCGCCAGGACGCCGAGGACCATCAGCAGCCGCTTCTGCCGCTCGGCGGGCGTCATGACGCGCCTCCCGCGCCGGTCCCGGCCGCGCCGGTTTCAGCCGCCGGCATTCCGGGCGCCGCGGCCTCCGCGTCCCTGGCGAACAGGGTCGAGATCGCGATGTCGATGCGCAGCTCCGGCCCGCCGCCGGAGGCGCCTCCCAGGTTGATCTCTTCGACCGTCAGGAACGAGCGGGAGGCCTCCAGGAGATAGAGGAACTGGCGCAGCTCGGCGTAGGTGCCCTCGACCGAGAAGATGGACGACCGCTTGATGAGGCCGTAGTCGTCGAGGTCCTCTTCCGGATAGGTGAACGCCCGGGGCTCGAGCCCCGCCTTACGCGCCAGGCTCCGCACCTCGGCCGTGAAGCGGGTCACGCGCTGGCTGCGGGTGGCGAGGCGGTCGACGTAGAGCTGCCGGACCTGCCGCTCGTTGGTGCTGACGCGGGTGAGCTGGGTCTGCAGGTCCTTCTTCTTGGTCTCCAGGTCCCGCAGCTCCTGCTCCTGCCGGGTCAGGGTGCTCTCCAGCGCCGCCACCCGGCCGGAGTAGCCGAGCCGGTAGACGATGAAGGCGGCGGCGTTGACCAGGAAGAAGACCAGGGCGGGCGCCCAGATCCACACGCGCAGGCGCCAGGCCTCGCCGCGCGACCTCACTGCTGGCCTCCGGGAGCGGCGGCCGGAGGTGTTGGCCCGGTAACTGGCGCCTCCTCCTCGACGATCACGTTCTGGGCCTCGGCGCCCGGGATGTACTGTACGGTCAGCTCGAACATCAGGACGTTCTCTTCCTGTTCCAGACGCTCCTCGCGGGCCAGGTTGGGCTCCGCGAAGGGATGGGCGAACAGATTTTCTACGAATCGGTCGAGCGCTTCGTCGCTCCGGGCCTCGCCGAGGATCTGCAGCGTCACCTGGCCCTCCCGGATCGGAGCCCGGGCCACCCGTCCCGAGCTCAGGCCCGCCCGCCGGGCCTGCTCGCCGGTCACCGGGCTCAGCCGGGAGAGGCGCACGTCGTTGGGCATCACCTGCGAGAGGTGGTCGAACAGGCGGTTCCAGGAGAACGTGCGCTCGGCGATCTTCTGGTTCAGGAAGCGGATCTCGGCGTTGAGGTCCTTGAGGGGGACGTCGTCGAGACGGTTCTCGAGCTCCTGCGCCTCCGCCCGCCGCTTCTGGACGGCCTCCTCGCCGCGCGCCACCTCGGCGCGCTTGTCCTGGGACTCGGAGAGGTAGCTCCAGAACAGCGAGACGTTGCCCAGCAGCAGGACCAGCCCGAGGAGCCAGAGCAGCAGCGAGACCCGGACCACCGGCCGGCTGTTGAGGAACGGCCGGCGCGAGAGGTTGAGCGGATCGTAGCGGACCGGGCCGGCCGGCGGAGCCGCCGCCGGCCGCGCCGCCGGGGGCGCCGGCTCCATTTCCGGGGAGGTCTGGCTTTGGGGTGGATTCTCCATGATGCTCACGCCGCGATCTCCTGCCGGGCCGCGCCGAGCATGGGCGCGAGATCGCGCCAGACCGGGGTGCCCGCGTCCTCGACGCGCAGCGGCGGCAGGTGGCGCCCGTCGAGAGGCGAGGCGGGGATGCCGAAGCCCTCCTCCAGGCGGTCGAGCCACGCCGGCTCGAGCTCCGGCGGCGCCAGCAGCAGCACCGGCCCCAGGCCGGAGCCGGGGAAGTGCTCGTCGATGAAGTTGCGGGTCAGCTTGAGGTCGCGGGCCACGAAGCTCGTCCGCGAGCCCTCGGGCAAGCTGCCGGTGAACCCCTTGAAGCGGTGCAGCACCGGCTCGCCGGCACGGGCGAAGATGAGAGTGTATCCCTCGTCCTCCACAAGCACCAGGGCCGCGAAGGAGCCGGGCGGCGCCGGCGCCACGGCGGAGAGCAGCGCCAGGCTGGCGTTGGAGACCTGGCCCAGGCGCACGCCCGCGGCGGCGAAGGCCTCCTCGACCTGCCCCAGGAGCTGCTCGACGGCGAAGCCCAGCAGCAGCCGGCGGGGCTCGGCCTGGCCGGGGAGGGGGGAGACCTCGGTGGCGCCGACCCGCAGGTCGTCGACGCGGAAGGGCACCAGGCGCTTCAGCTTCCAGCGCAGGACCTCGTCCAGGGCCTCGCCGGCGGGCGGCAGGTCGCCGCTCTCGGTGAAGGTCACGCGCAGCCAGGCGTCCGGCAGCACCAGGGAGGCGTCGCGGACGCCGCCGGGGACGCTCTTCACCAAGCCGGCCACCAGCGTCTTGAACGCCGCCGGGTCGCGCAGCGGGCCGCCCAGGAGGCCGTGCTGGAAGGGGTCCCGGGGCAGGGCCGCCTCGCGGAACGCGCGCAGGCGGAAGCCGTGGCGGTCGCGCGCGAACTGGCCATAGCGCAGCCGTCCGGCGTCCAGCGCGAAGACGTGCGGCGGCGCCGGGATCGGATCGAAGCCCAGCAGGCTCTCAATCCACGAAGGTAACTTTGTTGATCTCACGCAGAGTCGTCACTCCCCGGAAGACCATCTCGAGCGCCGACTCGCGCAGGAAGGTCATTCCCTCTTCCTTGGCCGCGCGCTTGATCTCGGAGGCCGGGCGGCGGTCCAGGATCAGCTCGCGGATGTGGTCCGAAAGGTCGAGCAGCTCGGAGACGGCCACGCGGCCGTGGAACCCCGTGCCGTTGCACTCGATGCAGCCCCGGCCCTCGTAGAACGTGAAGTCCGAGTACACGGCCGGGTCGAGGCCGCTCTCCTCAAGGACCTGGGGAGAGAGCTTGACCGGATGCTTGCAGTGCAGACAGGTCTTGCGCACCAGGCGCTGCGCCAGCACGCAGTTGAGCGCCGAGACGAAGTTGTAGAGGTCCACCTTCATGTTGAGGAACCGGCCCAGCACGTCCACCACGTTGTTGGCGTGCACGGTGGTGAACACCAGGTGGCCGGTCAGCGCCGACTGGATGGCGATCTGCGCCGTCTCCTCGTCGCGGATCTCGCCCACCATCACCTTGTCCGGGTCGTGCCGCAGGATGGAGCGCAGCCCGCGGGCGAAGGTCAGCCCCTTCTTCTCGTTGACCGGGATCTGGGTGATCCCCTTCAACTGGTACTCCACCGGATCCTCGATGGTGATGATCTTGTCCTCCGAGGTCTGGATCTCGGAGAGGCAGGCGTAGAGCGTCGTCGTCTTGCCCGAGCCGGTGGGGCCGGTGACCAGCACCATGCCGTAGGGCTCGCGGATGAACTTGCGGAGCTTGCGCATGGTCTCCTCGTCGAAGCCGAGGATGTCGAGGCGCAGGTTCTTGAACTCCTTGTTCATCGACTCCTTGTCGAGGATGCGGATGACGCAGTCCTCGCCGTGGACCGAGGGCATGATGGAGACGCGGAAGTCGATCGTGCGGCCCTTGAGGCGCAGCTTGAAGCGGCCGTCCTGGGGGATGCGCTTCTCGGCGATGTCCAGCTCGGACATCACCTTGATGCGGCTGATGATCGTCTGGTGGTGCCGCTTGTCGATCGGCTCCATGGCCTGGTAGAGCACGCCGTCGATGCGGTACTTGATGATGACCTCGCCTTCCCGCGTCTCGATGTGGATGTCCGAGGCCCGCCGCGTGATGGCGTTGAACATGGTGGAGTCGACCAGCTTGATGATCGGGCTGGTGTCCTGCGTGATGCTGTCGATGGTGAGGACCTCGCCGCTGTCCTCGTCCTCCTGGACGAGCTGGATGCGGAAGTCCTCCGACGCCTCGTCGAGCACCCGCTGGGCGCTCTCCGACTTCTGCAGGATCTCCTCGATGGACGAGCGCACGCCGACCTTGACCTCGACCGGCTGGCCCAGCAGCAGCTCCAGCTCGTCGATCTTGACCACGTCCGACGGATCGGCCATCACCACCGACATGCGTCCGTCGAGCTGCGACTCGGGGATGAAGCCGTAGCGCAGCATGAGCTCGAAGGGGACGCGGCGGAACAGGTCGTTGTCGATGCGGAAGTGCGTCATGTCGACGAACTCCAGCCCGTAGCGGTCGGCGAACAGCTCCGCCTCGACCCGTTCCTGGGCCAGGCGGGCCCGCGCCTGCTCGACGGTCTCCGCGCCGATCTCTTTTTCCTGAACCGCCGTCCTGCCGTTGATGACTGCCATCTCTCCAATCTCTCCGCAACAAGTAGTGCTAGAACTTCGATTGACCGAGCATCGAGAACATCGGGAGGTAGATCGAGATCAGCAGGATCGCGATGATGATGCCCATGAACACCAGCATCATCGGCTCGACCAGCGACAGCAGACGCTGCATGCGGGTCTCGACCTGCTCATCCAGGAATTCCGACACGCTGTTCAGCATGTCGTCCAGCGCTCCCGTGGCCTCCCCGACCTTGACCATGTCGACGGCCATGTCGGTGAAGACCTCGCTCTTCTCGATCGCGGTATAGAACGGCTTGCCCTCCCGCACCATCTGGATCGTCGGCTCCAGCTTGCTGCGCACAAAGGCGTTGCTGACCGAGGAGACGGCGATCTCGAAGGCCGGCACGAGAGGAATGCCGCCGGAGAGCAACGTCGCGAGGGACCGCGAGAATTCCGCCTGGGCGAACCTTTGCAGGATCGGCCCGATCAGCGGGACCCGCAGCTTCAGGCGGTCGAGGGCGAGCCGGCCCGTCTCCGTGCGCCCCCAGGAGCGCAGCGCGAACGCCCCGGCGGCGACCCCCACGACGATCAGCACCCAGTTCGAGTTGGCGAACCGGGAGATGGCGAGCACGATCTGGGTGATCAGCGGCAGCTCCGCGTCCAACTCGGAGAAGAAGCCCATGAACTTGGGCACCACGTAGACCGACATCACGGCGATCATGGCGATGGAGAGGCAGACCAGGACCGCCGGGTAGATCAGCGCCGAGATGACCCGCCGCCGGGCTTCGAGCACCAGCCGCATGTAGCGGACGAAGCGGCGGATGACCAGCTCCAGCTCGCCGGAGCGCTCGCCGGCCTTGAGCGACGAGGGGTAGAGCCGCGGGAAGAGGTCGCCGTGCTCGGCGAAGGCCTCCGAGAGGTCGACGCCGCTCTTGACCTTGTCGCGCACCTCCAGCAGCACCGAGCGGAAGTGCGGGTTGTGCATCCGCTCCAGCATCAGGTCCAGGGTCTGCAGCAGCGGCAGGCCGGCCTTGAGCAGGGAGGCCAGCTCCTGGTTGAAGATCAGGAACTCCTGGTCGGGAATGCGGCGGCGGCGCAGGGAACGCCCCGGCAGCTTGCGCGCCACCCCGCGGCGGCGCACCTCGAACAGGTGGTACCCGCGCTTGCTGAGGTCGCTGCGCAGAGCCGTCTCGTCGCTGGCCGTGAACACCTCCTCCAGCACCCGGCCGTCCGGCGTACCCACTCGACAGAAGAACTGCATCCTGGACCCGTGTCTCCTTCTCTATTCCTAGTTCCGGCGGGGGGAGTCGCCCTCCCGCAGGGTCAGCACCAGCATCAGGGCCTCGCGGCTGTCCTCGTTCTTGGCCAGACCGAGGCTGAGCGGCTGGTCCAGCCAGAGGTTGAGGTGGGCGTGGAGGAGGGTGTTCTCCACCTTGTTTTCCCCCCGGCGGGCGATGCGGAAGTTCACGAGCTTCGTCCGCTGCCCCTCCTGGAGGGTGCCGAAGCGGAAGCTCACCTTGTACTCGGCCCCCAGCTCGTAGACGACCGACTGCCCTTCCACTCCCGCAAGCTGCGCCTGGGCCTGCTTCTCGAAGACATGGTATCCCAGCAGGTCACGCAGACGCTGGGTCAGCACCTCCGGCAGGTCCGACCGCTGCACCTGGGGCGACACGACCGACTTGCTCGCCCGCACCACGTAGATCTCCAGCCGCAGCGGCCGCGCCGGGTGGTCGAAGCTCTTCAGCACCGGCATGATGCGGTTGATCGCCGCCTGGACGTCGCGGACGACCAGGGTGTTCCCCGCCGGCTGCAGCTCCACGGCCCCGCGGGGGGAGAGCAGCGGGTAGACCAGGGCCAGGGCCTCGCTGGCCCGCTGGTGCTGGAACGTGTAGGCCCGCACCACCACCTCGGCCTGCGGCTGCGCCGAAAGCATGGAAGCGAGGGCCAGGAGCCCCAGGAAGCTCGCGATGGAGCGGCGTACCATCAACACGGGTGTTTCCGGGAGTCTACCGCGACGGGAGGCGTGAGCGGCCGAGCCGCTGTGGGGGACAGGCATCATGGCTCCGGTCCGGCATCACAGCTCCGAGTAGTTCGGGTCCACGACCCAGACGACGTCGCCCATCTGGTAGACGCGGGCGTCAGGATTGCTCAGCCCCTCGATGATCGGCGGTCCGGACGCGGCGGGCATCGCCGTCGTCAGGCCGGACGGCCGCCCGGCGAGCTCGATCTCGGGGGTCTTGTCCCAGCTCAGCGAGAGGGAGGCCGCCGCCAGCACCGCGGCCGCCGCCCAGCGCCGCCAGCCGGCGAAGCTCCGCCGCGACTCCAGCCGCTTCGCCGTGCGCATGGCGGCCACCGCCTGGCGCATCGACTCCACCTCCGACCGCTCCTCGGCGGGCGCCAGGTCGGGCGCCGGCAGCCGGCGGAAGACGAGCAGGGGATCGGCCTTGAGGGCCGTGTTCCGGCACTCGCGGCAGGCGTCGAAGTGCTCCAGCGCCTCGGCCCAGCCTTCCGGGTCGGCGCCGTCGCGCTCGCGGCGGACGGTCAGGTCCTTCCAGTCGGGGCAGCCGGTCACAGCGCCTCCTCCGCGTTGTCCGCGTCCAGCCCGAAGCCGCCGGCGTACTCGGGGTAGCGCCGCAGCAGCTCCCGGCGCAGGTATTTCCTGGCGTTGAACAGGTGGTTGCGGACCGTCGACTCCCGGCACTCCAGGATCTCGGCCACCTCGGGGGAGGAGAGGCCTTCCAGCTCGCGGAGCAGGAAGACCATCCGCTGCTTCTCGGAAAGTCCCGCCGCCAGCTCGCGGAAGATCGTCGCCACCTCGGTCTGCTGCACCCGGGAGAGGTCGCGGTTGGCGCGGCCGTCGGCCACGTGGAGGAGGTGCTGGCGCACCGGCTCGTGGCTGCGCTCCCGGCTCTTGCGGGACCGCAGATGGTCGATGGCCAGGTTGCTGGCGATGCGGTAGATCCAGGTGTTGGGGCTCCACCGGTCGTCGAACTTCTTGCGGTTCTCCCACACCTTGAAGAAGGTCACCTGCACCACGTCGCGGGCGTCCTCGGAGTCGCCGCCGAGGATGCGCTGGCAGAGCTGGAGGAGCGGCCGGGTCTTGCGCCCGATCAGCTCGTCCAGCGCCGACTCGTCCCCTTCGCGGACGGCCAGCAGGAGGTCGCGGTCGGACGCCTCAGCCCACGGAGCGCGCTGGGGGCTGCTGGTCTGGCGGCTGGAGTGGACGAGTTTCAGCATATCTGGCCTGTTATACGGGGGCCGGCCTCCGGGCGTCTATGTCCTCCGACGTATCTTCCGACACCCTCCGAGCCAGCCATTATACTGCCGCCCCGAGATGCGTTCCGTTCTCTGGGCACTTTACCAGCTCGCGGCCGGGGCCGCCCTGCTCCTCGCGGGGCCTTTCCTGCTCGCCCGGCGGGGGAGCCACTACCTCCCCACGCTCTCCGGGCGGCTGGGAAACGGTCCGGCCGCCCCCCGGGGCGCGCTGTGGATCCACGCTGTCTCCGTGGGCGAGGTCGGGGTGGCCGCCACCCTGGCGCGCGCCCTGCCGCCGGACCTCCCGCTGCTGGTGACCACCATCACCCCCACCGGGCAGGACCGGGCCAAAGCCGCCTTCGCCAACCGCGCCGAGGTCGCCTATCTTCCCTTCGACCTCGGTTTCGCCGTCGGGCGCTTCTTCCGCCGCCACCAGCCCCGCGCCCTGGTGCTGGTCGAGGGGGACTACTGGCCGCTGGTCCTGCGGGAGGCGCGCCGGCGGGGGCTCCCCATCGCCGTGGTCAACGGCCGGGTGGGGGACCGCGGCTTCGGCCGGATGCGCCGTCTCCGCCCGCTGCTCGGCCCCCTCTTCTCCGGGGTGGACCGCTTCGGCGTCCAGAGCCGGCAGGACTTCGACCGCCTGGTCAACCTGGGGGTCGATCCCGGCGGCGTCACCGTCACCGGCAACCTCAAGTACGAGACGCCCGAGCCGGCCAGGAAGCCCGAGTTGGAGGACGCCCTGCGGCGCCTCGCGGGGGACCGGCCGATCCTCCTCGCCGGCTCCACCATGCCCGGGGAGGAGGAGCGGGTGCTCGACGCCTTCCAGGAGATCGGCGGCGGCGAGCGGGCGGTGCTGGCCGTGGCGCCCCGCCATCCCGAGCGGTGGGACGAAGCCGCCGGCCTCCTGCGCTCCCGGGGGATCGGCTTCGTCCGGCGGAGCGCGTTCCCTGAGTCGGGAAAGCCCGCCGTGGTCCTCCTCGACAGCCTGGGCGAGCTGGCCGGCCTCTACCGGCTGGCCGCGGCGGCCTTCATCGGCGGCACCCTGGTCCCGACCGGCGGCCACAACCCCCTGGAGCCCGCCCGCTTCGGGGTTCCCCTGGCGGTCGGCCCCTCGATGCACAACTTCCGGGAGATGGCGGAAGCCTTCGACCGCGCCGGCGCCTGGCGGCGGGTCGAGGACGCCCGGGGGCTTGCGGCGGTCTGGCGCGAGTGGCTGGACGATCCCGCCGCCGCCCGGGAGACCGGCGGGCGCGCCCTGCGGCTGATCGAGGAGAACCGGGGGGCGCTGGCGCGGACGGTGGAGATGCTGGCGGGAATGTTGCCGGCCCCCCGCCCGAACCCTCACCCCCTGGCCCCCTCTCCCGACCCCTCCCTCCCTCCCTCACCGGGAGAGGGGGAAAGGAAGTCATGAAGGCTCCTGCTCCTCCCTCATCCCCCTGGCAGCTCTTCTACGGCGGAGCGCACCGGCTGCGCTGGCGGTGGTACCGCGAGCGGGCGAAAAGGCTTCCCCGTCCCGTGGTGAGCGTCGGCAATCTTCACTGGGGAGGATCCGGGAAGACGCCCCTGACGGCGGCCATCGCCCGGCACCTCCGGGATCGGGGGCTCGCCGTCTGCATCCTCTCTAGAGGATATGGAGGCAAAGGAGAGGGCGTGCGGGTGGTGAGCACCGGGGAGGGTCCGCTCCTGGGTCCCCGGGTGGCGGGGGACGAGCCGGTCCTGCTGGCGGGCGAGCTGCCGGGCGTAGCCGTGGTCGTGGGACCGGACCGCCACGAGGCGGGGCTCCAGGCCCTGCGCCGGCTGGACCCGTCCCCTGATCTCTTCCTATTGGATGACGGCTTCTCCCATCTGCGCCTGGCCCGGGACCTCGACCTCGTGGCCTTCCCGGCCGCCGATCCCTTCGGAGGAGGACGCCTCTTTCCCTCCGGCCGCCTGCGCGAGCCCCTGGCCGCCATGGCGCGGGCGGACGCGGCGATCCTGACCGGCAGCGAGGACGTCGGCGCCGCCCGGGAGCTGGCCGAGGCCCTGCGCCCCTACGGCTTCACCGGTCCCGGCTTCGCCAGCGCCACCCTCCCGGGCGAGCCTCGTCTCGCGCCCGGCGCCCGGGTCTTCCTGGCGACCGCCATCGCCCGGCCGGACAACTTCGCCGCCACGGTCCGCGGCCTCGGCTTCGACATCGCCGGCGAGCTGCGCTTCCCGGACCACCACGCCTATCCGCCCGCCAGCCTCCAGCGCATCCAGGAGGACTTCCGGACCAGCGGCGCCGAGACCGTGCTCACCACCTCCAAGGACCGCGTCAAGCTCCACGGCAGGCTGGACGTCCCCCTGGCCGAGCTGCCCATCCGCGCCGAACCCGAGCCGGCGTTCTGGGAGTGGCTGGAGGAGAAGATCGGGAAGCCATGAAGAACCGTCCCGTCCGCCACCGCGTCGAATACGGCTTTTATCTGGCCTTGAAGGGATTCCTGCGTTCCCTCTCTCCGGACGGCGCCCGCGCCTTCGGCCGCGCTCTGGGGGGATTGGCGCACCGTCTCGACCGCCGGCATCGCGAGGTCGCGCTGCGGAACATGGCCCTGGCGCTGCCGGAGATCCCCGAGCCGGAGCGGCGGCGCCTGGTCCGGGCCTGCTTCCGCCACTTCGGCGCGGCTCTCTGCGACGCCATCTCCTCGACCCGCTACGACGCCCGCGATCTCTGCCACCGCTGCTCGCTGGTGGGCTGGGAAAACCTCGAGGAGGCGGAGCGGCGGGGCAAGGGGACCTTCATCCTCTCCGCCCACCTCGGGTTCTGGGAACTGGTCCCGCCCATGATCGGCCTCACCCGGGGCCGCATGGACACCGTCTTCCGCCCGGCGGACAACCCCTGGCTGGACAAGGAGCTGCGCGCCCTCCGCGAGCGCTGCGGCAACGCCGTCATTCCTAAAAGAGGAGCCGCCCGCAAGATGCTGGAAGTGCTGCGTTCCGGCGGCCGGGTGGGCATCCTGATCGACCAGCGGGTGCAGGAGAAGGAGGGCATCCAGGTCCCCTTCTTCGGCCGTCCGGCCCTGACCAGCCCCGTCCTCGCCCGCCTCTCCCTGCGGACCGGCGCCGCCGTGGTCCCCATCGCCTGCTACCCCGAGCCCAAAGGCCGCTACCGCATCGTGGTCCGCCCGGCGATCCTGCCCCCGGAAGGAGCGGACGGCGACGAGGCCGTGGCCGCGCTCACGCGCCGGTATTTAGAGGTGGCGGAGGAGGATATCCGGGAGCATCCGGAGATGTGGCTGTGGATGCACCGGCGGTGGGATGAGCGACGGCGGAAAACAAGGACCTAAAGGACCCAAGCGACCGAAAGGACATCAAGGACAAAGGACATCAGAGTTGTTGTCCTTTGAGTCCTTTAGGTCCCTTATGTCCTTTAGGTCCTTCAGCTACTTCTTCCCACAAAGCTGGAAGTAATTCAAAAACTCCGCGATCTTCGCCGGATCGGCCGCGGAGCCGGCGTAGCTCGCTTCCTGGATCGGCTGGTCCGGGGCCGGGTCGGGACCGAACCAGAGGCCCATGCGGAGACGGCCGGCGCCGCAGTCGGGCATCACCATGGTGACGATCCCCCGCTTGTTGTCGCTGCCCTTGCCGGAGATCGAGCCGCGGCTCGCGGCGTAGAGGACCTTCGTGCCGCTGGCCTGTACGTCGCCCCGCCGGATGACGTCTTCGGGATCGAACCGCACGTTGGTGTCGAAGTTGGTGTCCTTGGGCGGCGGACCCTCGCCGCGGATGTAGCGCTCCATCTCCTGCCGGTTGTTCCGCATCTCGCGCATGTTGAAGAAGATGAAGCCGCGCTCGTCGAATCCGTCCGAGCTGTCCTGGGGGTTCTCGCCGGGCGCGAACTCGCGGTCCGAGAGCATGGCCATCTCCATGACCATGGGGACGGAGAACGCAAAGGCGGGATGGTAGCCGGCGGGGAGCTGGTCGTACGGAATCACCGCCTTGACCCGCTCCTCACGCTTGACCGGGTCGGTCATCGACTCCCCGAAGTCCTTGGCGGTGCGGTAGCCCCACCAGGTCAACCCCGCCATGAGAAACATCGCGAGCACCACGGCGAGGCCGCAGCCAACGGCCACGTAGACCCAGGGGGAGGTGGGCTTCTTCTGCGGACGTCCGCTGTAGGGATCCATACCCTACATTTTATCCGGAACGGGCACTCCGAGCAGCTCGTTCAACGTCTCCAGGCAGCGGCGGAAGATCTGCGCCGTGGCCAGGCGGGCCGCCCGCACCTTCGGATCCTTCTCCTGGAGGATCGGATTGGTGCGGTAGAAGGTGTTGAACCGCTGCGCCACCTCCAGGGCATGGCGGGCGATCAGGGAGAGCTCCAGCGACTCCGCGGCCTTCTCGACCGTCTCGCTGGTCTGCGCGACCTGGAGGATCAGGTCCCACATGTCCTCGCCCCACAGCTCGTGGCCGACGGCGGCGACCTCGTCGGCGAAGACGTCGGCCGGCAGCCCCTCCTGCTGGAGCCGGCGGCGGATGTTGCGCGCCCGCACCACGGAGTACTGGAGGTAGGGGCCGGACTCCCCTTCGAACGACAGCGCCTCGTCGAAGTCGAAGGCGATGACCCGGTTGGTGGTGGCCTTGACCATGAAGAACCGCAGTGCGGACGTGGCGATCTGGCGGGCCAGGGCGTCGAGCTCGGCGTCCCCCAGGTCGGGATTGCGCTTCTGCGTCTCCTCCCGCGCCTTGAGGATGAGCTGGTCGATCAGGTCGTCCGCCTTGACGCCGATCCCCTTGCGCCCGGACATCTCCAGCCGCTTCTCGTCTTCGGCGGACTCCTCGATGTAGCCGAGCTGGCGGGCGGTGGCCGGCGAGAGGGCGACCATCTCGTAGGCGAAGTGGACCGAGCGGTCCGCTTCGGCGGCGTGCCCCAGGGCCTGGAGGCCGGCGCGGACGATCTTCTGGAGATAGCTCTGGCGCACGTCGATGACGTTGAAGACCCGCCAGGCGCGGCCGAAGAGCGGGTGGCTGTCGACGCCGTCGCTGACGGTCTCCCAGACTCCCTCCTCGGCCCAGAAGCGGTAGCCGAAGTCGCGGCCCAGCAGTCCGAACTTCCAGAGCTGATAGGCGATGTCCTTGCCCACGTAGGTCACCGTGCCGTCGGAACGGATGATGACCTTGTCCGGGTCCTCGAGGCCGGCGAACTCCTCGGCCTGCGACAGCGGCATGACCCAGCAGCCGGCGTTCTTGCCTTCCTTCTCCAGCCGCACCGCCCCCGTCTCCTTGAGGAGGCCGAAGGCGTGCTCGAAGAACCGCTGCCCCAGGATCTCGCTCTCGCGGGTCAGCAGGTCGTAGGAGACCTCGATCCGGCGCATGGTGGCGAGGTGGCGGGAGACGATCCGCCGGGCGACCAGGCGGCCCATCTCGGCCCGCTCCCCCTGGCCGATTTCCATCTGGTGGAGGGTGTCGCGGCGAAGCGTCTGGCGCTCGGCCTTTCCCTCGGCGTCCTCTTCATACCAGCGGCCGACCTCGCTGTAGAGGTCCCAGCAGTAATAGTCGAAGGGCTCGGGGATGGCCGCCACGTCCGCCGCCGAGAGGCCGCGCAGGTCGAGGAAGCCCACCACCACGTCGGCGAGCTGGACGCCGGTGTCGTCGATGTAGTTCTGGATCTCGACCGGGTAGCCCAGGCTCTTCAGGGAGCGGCCGAGGACGTCGCCGAGCACGGCGTTGCGCAGGTGGCCGATGTGGGCCGCCTTGTTGGGATTGATGTTGGTGTGCTCGATGACCACCTTGCCGCCGCGCGGACCGCCGCCGTCCACCAGGGGGGCGTCCAGCAGGGCGGCGGCGAAGGCCGGCCGGTCGAGGAAGAAGTTGAGGAAGCCGGCCCCCTCGACCCGCACGTCGCGCACGATGCCGGGCCGCTCCAGGGCGGCGGCCAGCTCCTCGGCGATGGCGCGGGGGTTGCGCTTGAGCACCCGGGCGAGCTGCAGGCCGGCCGGCGACGAGAGGTCGCCCAGCTCGCGCCGGGGAGGCACCTCGAGGACCGGCTCGTGCTCGACGCCGAAGCGCTCCCGGATCGTGGCGGCCAGGGCGGCCGCGAGTTGTTTCTTCAGCTCCGTCCACATTGCGGCGTGGAGTCTACACTATGAGGATCGGCGAGCCTTGATATCATCCCCGGGGAGGGATGATGGAGGAAATGACTGAGAACAAAGCCGGCGACCGGGCCGACAACAGGGTGGTCGTGACACTGGACCGGACCCAGCTCGAATTGGTCGAGGGGGACATCACCGATCTGGAGGTCGA
This sequence comes from Thermoanaerobaculia bacterium, assembly GCA_036376245.1. Lineage (GTDB taxonomy): Bacteria > Acidobacteriota > Thermoanaerobaculia > Multivoradales > UBA5704 > DATARR01. Next base: position 205,211 of record DASVAS010000040.1, read on the forward strand.
CGCCATCGTCAACGCCGCCAACGAGCAGCTCCAGCTCGGGACCGGCGTGGCCGGGGCCATCCGCCGCAAGGGCGGGGCCTCGATCCAGGAGGAGTGCAACCGCATCGGCGGCACTCCGGTGGGGACGGCGGTGATGACCGGCGCGGGCAACCTCAAGGCCAGGCAGGTGATCCACGCCGTGGGACCGATGATGGGGACCGGCGACGAGGACAAAAAGCTGGCCGCGGCCGTGCGCGCCGCCCTGGCCCTGGCGGACCGGCGAGGCATGAAGTCCATCGCGCTGCCGGCCATCTCCACCGGCAACTTCGGCTTCCCCATCGAGCGGGCGGCCCGCATCATGCTGACCGAGATCCACCGCTTCCTCCAGGGGGGCACCAAGCTGGACCGGGTGGTCCTCAGCCTCCACGGCGAGGAGGCCTTCAACGTCTTCAAGCGCGAGCTGCGCCGCGGGTTCCGGTAGCGGCTTGAGCGACCGGCTGCCGCCCGCCGTCGTCCTGGTCCGCCCCCGGGAAGAGGGCAACGTCGGCTCGACCGCGCGGGCGATGGCCAACATGGGCCTGGACCGCCTGATCCTGGTGGAGCCCGCCGCGCCCTTCGGCAAGGTGGCCGCCGCCTTCGCCGTGGGGGCGAAGCGGGTGCTCGACGGCGCCGTCCGCGCCGCCAGCCTGGAGGAGGCCCTGGCCCCCTTCCGGCGGGTGGTGGGGACCACCTCGACGCGGGACCGGCGGCTGGGCGTCCCCGTCCTCGACCCCCGGGAGCTCCCCGGCTGGCTGGCCCAGGACCCGCCGGACACCCCCACCGCCCTGGTCTTCGGCCCCGAGGTCGGGGGGCTGACCAACGAGGAGCTGGCCCTGGCGAGCGCGGTCGTCACCATCCCCTGCTCGCCGGTCCAGCCCACCCTGAACCTCAGCCAGGCCGTGCTGATCCTCGCCTACGAGCTGTTCCAGGCCCAGGGCGAGGCGCTCACCCCCTCCGCCGGGGCCGAGACCCCCGCCACCGCCGCCGAACTGGACGGCCTGCTGGACCACGCCGCCGGCGTGATGCGGCGGGTCGGCTTCGCCCGCGACACCTCTTTCGAGGGGGTGCTGCGCGATCTCCGGCGCCTGGCCGCGAGGGCGGCGCCGTCGAGCCGGGACGTGGCGATCCTGCGGGGGATCTGCCGGCGGACGGAAGGGGCGTTGAGGAAGGTTCAGGGTCCCTTGCCGGACCCGGGCGGCGTGCCCTCCGAAACCTCACCCCCTGACCCCCTCTCCCAGCCCCCTCCCGCCCGACCGGGAGAGGGGGAACGATGATTCAGCGATCTTGCCGAGCTCGACAACCTGGATCGTAGGGCCCTCCCTCTCCCGGGGGCGGGCGGCAGGGAGATGGGAGAGGGACCGAGGGTGAGGTCTCGGAGGGGCATGCCGCCCATCCCGGCCAACCGTCATGAAGACCCGTAAACCCTCCCCCGCCCTCCCCCCGCTGGGCGTCCACGTCTCGGTGGCCGGCGGCCTGGCGACGGCCATTGACCGCGCCACGGAGCTGGGCTGCACCGCCATCCAGATCTTCGTCAAGAACGCCAGCCAGTGGCGGGGCAAGGAGATGAGGGACGAGGAGGCCGAGGGCTTCCGGACGGCCCACGCCGCCAGCCGCGTGGGACCGCTGCTGGCCCACGCGAGCTACCTGATCAACCTCTGCGCGGCCGGCGCCGACCTGGTGGAGAAGTCCCGCGCGGCGCTCGCCGACGAGCTGGTCCGCTGCGCCCGGCTGGGGGTGGGAGGGCTGGTGGTGCACCCCGGGGCGCACGTGGGGGCGGGAGAGGAGGCCGGGATCGAATGCGCCGCCGCCTCCCTGGAAGCCATCCTGGAGGCCGTGCCGGACGTCCCCACCCGCGTGCTGCTGGAAAACACGGCGGGCCAGGGCTCCTGCCTGGGATACCGCCTGGAGCACCTTGCCCGCATCCGCGCCCTGGTATCGCGGCCGGACCGCGTGGGCGTCTGCCTGGACACCTGCCACGCCTTCGCGGCCGGCTACGCCATCCACGAGCCGGGGGGATACGACGACTTTCTCTCCGAAATCGAGGAGCTGCTGGGTCTCGACGCCCTGGGCGGCTTCCACCTCAACGATTCGGTCCGCCCGTTCAACTCCCGGCGGGACCGCCACGCCCACATCGGCAAGGGGGAGATCGGCCTCGACGCCTTCGCCCGCATCCTCCAGGATCCGCGCCTGGCGCGCGTCCCCATGGTCGTGGAGACCGACCCCGGGGACGGCATGAAGCACCACAAGCGGGATCTCAGGACGCTGCGCCGGCTGGCGAAGCCGCCTGCCTGAAATCAGCCTCCGAACAGGTTTTCGGGCAGCCGCTTCATCAGGTCGAACCAGATCACCACGAACATCAGCAGGAGGATCATCACGAAGCCGACCTGGCTGATGACCTCCTTGAGGCGCAGCGAGAGGTCGCGCCGGATCACGCTCTCCACCCCCAGGATGAAGATCTGGCCGCCGTCCAGGATGGGGATGGGCAGCATGTTCATGATCGCGATGCTGATGCTGATGAAGCCCATCAGGTGCAGCAGGTACTTGAAGCCGCTGCGGGCCGCCTGGCCGCTCTGGGCCGCGATCTCGATGGGGCCGGCGAGCGCCCCCTTGGCGGAGAGCGAGCCGGTGACGACCTTGCCCAGGATGCGGAAGGTGTCTTCCACCACCTGGACGTTGTAGCGGGCGCTCTCGATGAAGGCCCGGCCCGGGCTGTAGCGCTGGTAGAAGCCGATCTGGACGCCGACCTTGCCGGCGGCGGTGGGCGTCACGTTGAGGGTCAGCGGCCGGCCGTCGCGGGTGACGTCCACCCGGGTCGGCTGGCCGGGGCGCTTGGAGACGGCCTCGACGAACGCCTGGCTGTCGGCGATCGGCCGGCCGTCCACCGCCCGGATCTCGTCGCCGGGCTTGAAGCCGGCCGCCTCGGCCGGCTGGCCCGCGACGACCTGGATGATCTGCGGGCGGATGCTCGGCACCAGGCCGGCGAAGTCGCCCACCTCGTACTTCGGGACCCGCTTCGGGGTCACCGTCGCTTCGACGGTCTGGTCGCCCCGGCGGACGGTGAGCGGCAACGGGCGGTCCGGCGATCCCATGAGGGCGAGGACCACGTCGTTCCAGTCGTCCATGGCCTCGCCCCCGGCCGCGACGATGAGGTCGCCCCGCCGCAGGCCGGCCTGGGCCGCGGAGGAGCCCTGCTCCACGCCGCCGATCAGCGGCGGCATGTTGGGCAGGTTCATCACCTCGATGCCGACCATGAACAGGCCGGCGAAGATGACGAGGGCGAGGAGGACGTTGGCGAACGGTCCGGCCAGGTAGACCAGGACGCGCTGCCAGCGGGGCTTGTTGAGGAACTCCCGCGGATCGTCCGAGGTCTCGTCGGGGTTCTCGCCTCCCAGGCGCACGTAACCGCCGAGGGGGATGGCCGAGATGCGGTACTCGGTCTCACCGCGCTGCCGGCCCCAGATCCGCTTGCCGAAGCCCACGGAGAAGGTCAGCACCCGTACGTTGAAGGCTTTGGCCACCAGGAGGTGCCCCGCCTCGTGCACGACGATGATCACGCCGAGCGCGAAGATGAAGGACAGGAGGTTGGTGAGGATGTCGGTAACGTGTTCCATATCTTCTCGCGGGTCCAGACCCAGGATCGAAAGACCGATGATTATACTGAACGGCTCCCGTGGCGACGAGATTCCCGCGCTGCTTACGCAGCCGTCCCGGCGAAGTTGCGCTGGTTCTACGGCGCCGTCCGGACCTGCAGCAGCCAGAGGCCGAAGAGGAGGACCGGGGCGGCGAAGAGCAGGGCGTCGAGCCGGTCGAGGAAGCCGCCGTGCCCGGGCAGGATCTGGCCGGAGTCCTTCACCCCGGCGCCGCGCTTGATCATCGACTCCACGAGGTCGCCGACCTGCGCCGCCGCCGCGGTGAAGGCCGCGACCGCCAGCAGCGCCGGATCGAAGCCGTTCCGGCGCAGGTACATCCAGGCGACGGCGGCGAGCAGGGAAACCACGAAGCCGGCGGCGGAACCCTCCCAGCTCTTCTTGGGGCTGATCACCGGCGCCAGCTTGTGGCGGCCGATCCGCGAGCCGACGTAGTAGGCCGCCGTGTCCCCCAGCCAGACGATGGCGAAGAGCAGGATCAGCAGCCAGGGGTCGAGCTCCCGCAGGCGGTGGACGGCGGCGATCGGCAGGGCGAAGTAGGGGATGCCGAAGCCCAGGATGCCGAGGGCCGGGATGGTCTCCTCCAGCGGCGTGCGGCTGAACAGCAGCAGCGTGCCCAGGCCCACGGAGAGGACCAGCGCCCCGGCCATGAGGTGGAGCCGCAGGTCCAGCAGGTCGTTGCGCTCCATCAGGGCGAAGCTGATGGCGTAGGCGGCGATGGGGGCCAGGCCCAGCAGGAGCCGCAGCGGCGCGTGCGGGGCGCGGGGGCGGACGATGATCAGGTACTCCCAGGCCGCCAGGCAGACGAGGACCGCGACGAAGACGAAGAACCACCAGCCCGGCAGCTTGAAGGCCGCGAGGAGGACGATCGGCGTGGCGATGGCCGCGGTCAGGAGCCTCTGCATGGACGGACCGGTCCGCTCAGCCCTGCCGGCCCGAGGCGAAGACTTCCTCCTCCGCCGGATCGGTCTGCAGCACGCCGCCGTAGCGGCGCTCCCGCCGCTGGAAGTCGAGGATGGCTTCGAAGATGTCGCGGCGCCGGAAATCCGGCCACAGGGTCTGGGTGACCCAGATCTCGGAATAGGCGATCTGCCAGAGCAGGAAGTTGGAGACGCGCATCTCCCCCGAGGTGCGGATCAGCAGGTCGGGGTCCGGCTGGCCGGAGGTGTAGAGGTAGCGGCCGAGGGTCTCCTCGTCGATGTCGGCCCGCTTGCCCGCCGCCCAGTCGGCCACGATGCGGCGGCAGGCGTCGACGATCTCGCAGCGGCCGGAGTAGTTGAGGGCGATGTTGAAGCTCAGTCCCTGGCAGTGGCGGGTGGCCTCGATCGTGGCCTCCAGCTCGCGCACGACGGAGGGATCGAGCTCGGTCCAGCGGCCCAGCGCGTTGAAGCGGATGCCGTTGTCGACCAGGGCCTGGCGCTCCTTGCGCACGTACTCCTTGAGGAGGTTCATCAGGGTCCAGACCTCGAAGCGGGGGCGCTTCCAGTTCTCCACCGAGAAGGCGTAGAGGGTGAGGCCTTCGAGCTCCAGGCGCGCCGCCGTCTCCACGGTCTCGCGGACGGCCGCCACGCCTGCCCGGTGCCCTTCGACGCGGGGCAGGCCCCGGCTCTGGGCCCAGCGGCCGTTGCCGTCCATGATGACGGCGATGTGCCGCGGCAGCCGGTCCATGTCGATCCGGCGGACCAGAAGCTCCTCGGGAGAACCCGGCTCAGCGAGTTTGGACAAGTCGATCATGTGCAGGCCCCTAAATTACCATAGGCGGTGCCGGATCGCCTTCCGCCCGCCATTCCGGCGGATAGAAGACCCTCTCCAGGACCAGACCGTGGGCGGCGGCCGTCGGTCCCGCCTCGGACCTCGGACGGCCGGCCAGCAGTCCGGCGAAGCTCGCGGGCGACCTCTTGCCGATTCCGACTTCGACCAGGGTCCCCACCAAAGCACGAACCATGCCGCGCAGGAATCCCCCTCCCACCACCCGGAAGCGCAATTCCGCCCCGATTTCCTCCCAGCGCGCGGAGAAGATATGCCGGAAAGGCTGTCCGTGCGAACCCCCGGCGAGCGCGAAGGCTGAAAAATCGTGCCGGCCCGGCAGGCTGGCGGCGGCCTGAATCATGGCTTCGAGGTCCAGCGCGGCCGGCGCCTGGACCACGAAGAGCCCATCCAGGGGAGAGATAACCGGCGCGCGGCTCAGCCGGTAGAGGTACTCCTTGCCCCAGGCGTGCTTGCGGGCGTGGAAGCCCTCCGGCATGGCCGCCGCCGCCAGGACCCGCACGTCCTCCGGCAGGAAGCGGTTGGTTCCATGGACCAGACCGCGCTCCGGGAACGGCCGCGCCAGCTCCAGGTGGGCCTCCTGCCCGCGGGCATGGACCCCGGCGTCCGTGCGGCTGGCCCCCGTCACCCGCGCCGGCTCCCCCAGCAGGCGCTCCAGGGCCTCCTCAACGACCTGCTGGACGGTCAAGGCGTTCTCCTGCCGCTGCCAGCCGGCGTAGGCGGCCCCGCGGTAGGCGAGGGTGAGGCGGTAGGTGCCCATGAGCGTCATGCCCTCGGGGGCGGTATGCCCTTCGAGACCTCACCCCCTGGCCCCCTCTCCCACCCCCCTCCCATCCCCCGGGAGAGGGGGAACGCATGCAAGCGTTCTTGCCCATCCGGCGCAAGGCAAGGTCGCCTCCTCATCGTTCCCCCTCTCCCGGTCGGGCGGGAGGGTGCTGGGAGAGGGGGCCAGGGGGTGAGGTCTCGGAGGGCATGCCGCCCCGGCGGTCGTGGACCGACAGAAGGAAAAACGGCCCCCAGATCCCCAGATACACCCAAGGCCACACCTCCACCCCCCCGCGCTGCGCCAGATACGCCAGCGGCATCAATCCCGAGAGCGCCAGCCAGGCTCTGTCCCGGCGCAGGGCAGCCCAGGGGAGCGCCCACAGCAGGTACCAGGGATAGAACGTCGCCGAGCAGAGGAGCACGCGCCCGAAGAGCCGCCCCGTGCCCGCCGCCGCGTCGGATTCCCGCAGGGAGAGCGCGACCGCTATCACCATCCCCGCCGCCAGCAGGACCTTGGCCAGGAACTGAGGGTAGAGATAGGGATAGAGGAAGTTCAGCCCCTCGTACAGCCCGGTCCACATCTTCAGATGGTCGAGCCATGCGGCCACGTAGGCGGGGGTGTCGTCCCATTGGAGCAGGCGCCAGAGCGGCTCGAACAGGGGGCCGTTGAACTCCCAGGACTTGCCGTAGATCAGCAGGCCGGGCGGGATCCCCCTCGTGGCCGCGAGCACCGGCAGGACGGCCAGCGCCAGCAGTCCGCCGGCCATCACCAGGAACCGCCCGGGCCGGCCGCTCCGCCGCGCCCACAGCGGAAACGCCGCCAGGGGGGCCAGCTTGGCGAGCACGCCGGCCGCCGCCCAGACCGCCGCCTCCCCGGTCTTCCGGGGCTGGGAGACGAGGCAGAGGACGGCGCCGATCGCCGCGGCCACTCCGAGGGCGTCCACGTGGCCCATGCCCGCCACCTCCAGGGCCACCAGGGGATTCCAGGCGTACCAGGCCGCCCGGGCCGCGGGCAGGCCCAGCCTCCCGGCCAGCTTCAGGAGCAGCCAGCAGGCCAGGAGATCGGCGGCGGTCGCCATCGTCTTCCAGCAGAGGATCGGAAACGGCATCCGACTCGCTATACTGAAGGCCGCGATCGAGAGCGGCGGATAGATGGTAGGGACCTGGGTGTGGGGCAGTCGCCGCCAGGCCTCGTCGCGGAGAAGGGTGAGCCGTTCGGAGGCCGGCGCCAGCGCGTACGGGTTGAGGCCGGTGGCCGCCACCCTGCCATCCCAGAGATAGCGTAGAACGTCGTCGGACAGAGTCGGAGGCAGCGGCAGCAGGGGGAGCCGCAGCAGCAGGGCCCCCAGGAGGACCGCCCCGCCGGTGGACGCGCGGACGGCCTCCAGCCGCCGCGCCGCCCAGAGGAGCCCGAGGAACGCGGCCCCGAGGAGGGCCAGCGTCAGCGCCAAACGATGAGCGAGATCGTAGACGAGCAGCAGACCGACGTTCGCCGCCACCAGCGGCAGAGAGAGGGCGGCCGGCCCCAGCCGGCGGCGATCTCCCCCGAGACCTGACGATGACGATTCCATGGGCGGCGGCCCTGCTGGCCGTCTACTACTCCGTCCTGGTGGTGCTCTCGTTCTTCGGCCTCCACCGGCTGCTGATGGTGGTGAAATACCTGTGGACCCGGCGGCGCCGGGTCCCGGCTCCCGAGCCGCCGGCCGATCCGATGGCGTGGCCCGTTGTCACGGTGCAGTTGCCACTCTACAACGAGATGTACGTGGCCGAGCGGCTCATCGACGCCGTCTGCGCCCTCGACTACCCGGCCGGCCGGCTGGAGATCCAGGTCCTCGACGACTCCACGGATGAAACCCGCGAGATCGTCGCCCGCGTCGTGGCCGGGCACCGGGCGCGGGGGATCGACATCCACCACATCCGCCGCGCCGACCGCACCGGCTTCAAGGCGGGCGCCCTGGAGGCCGGCCTCGCCCAGGCCCGCGGCGACTTCCTGGCCATCTTCGACGCCGACTTCGTCCCCTTCCCGGATTTCCTGCGCAAGTCCGTCCCCTGGTTCCTGGCCGATCCCAGGCTGGGGATGGTCCAGGGGCGCTGGGCGCACATCAACCGCGCCTACTCCCTGCTGACCCGCGTCGAGGCCATCCTCCTCGACGGCCATTTCATGATCGAGCACTCGGCCCGCAACCGCACCGGCTGCTTCTTCAACTTCAACGGCACGGCGGGGATCTGGCGGCGGACGGCCATCGAATCCTCCGGCGGCTGGGAGCACGACACGCTGACCGAGGACCTCGACCTCTCCTATCGCGCCCAGCTCGCCGGCTGGCGGTTCCTCTACCTGCCCGACCTGGAGGTGCCCTCGGAGCTGCCGGTGGACGTCACCGGCTTCAAGAGCCAGCAGCACCGCTGGGCCAAGGGAGCGGTGCAGACCGGCCGCAAGCTGCTGGGGCCGCTGATGCGGGCGCCCCTGGCGCCGCACGTGAAGTTCGAGGGCTTCGTCCACCTCACCAACAACATCAGCTATCCCCTGATGGTGGTGCTGGCCCTGCTGATCTTCCCGGCCATGTTGTTGCGCCGGGGCACCTCCACCACCATGCTGCTGCTGGTCGACCTGCCGCTCTTCCTCGCCGCCACCGCCTCGGTGCTCACGTTCTACTTCATGAGCCAGGTGGCCGGCGGCGGCAACTGGCGGCGCGAGGTCCTCTACCTGCCGGCCCTGATGGGCCTCGGCATCGGCCTCTCCATCACCAACGCGCGCGCCGTGATCTCCGGCTTTTTCCAGCAGGGCGGCGTCTTCCACCGCACCCCCAAGTACCGCATCGAGCGGCGGGGGGAGAGCTGGACGGCCAAGCGCTACCGCGCCGGCGCCGATCCCACCCGGCTGGTGGAGGCCCTGCTCGCGCTCTACTTCCTGGGCTGCACCGTTTACGCCTGCTTTGCCGGCATGTGGATGTCCATCCCCTTCCTCGGCCTGTTCGTCCACGGCTTCGGCTACATGGCCTACCTCAGCTACATGCCGTCGGTGCGGGACTGGTGGGAGGAGAGGAGCAGAGCGCGAACTCCCCCCCGATACGGCTAAAATAACGTCATGGCTCTGCCTGACCCCCGCCCGCTCCAGGTAACGCTGCGGCCGGCGGCCCCTCGCGACGCCGACCTTCTCCGCCAGTGGCGCTCCGAGCCGAGCGTGCGGCGCTACCAGCCCCTGAACGAGCTCCCCACCGCCCAGCTCCGCGCCGACGTCGCCAGCCAGCGCATGGCCGACCTCTACCGGGGCCGGGGCGAGAAGTTCCAGTGGATCGTGATGGTGGACGGTCAGCCCGCCGGCTGGGTCACCCTGGTGGTGAGCAACTGGGAGCACGGCCTGGCCGAGGTCGGCTACGCCCTCTCCACCCAGTTCCAGAACCGCGGCGTGATGAGCGAAGCCCTGGCCGGCCTCCTCGACGACCTCTTCCAGAACACCCTGCTGGAGAGGATCGAGGCCCGCTGCGCCGTCGAGAACATCGGCTCGCAGCGGGTTCTGGAGAAGAGCGGCTTCGAGCGCGAGGGCCGCCTGCGCGGCTACTTCAAGCTCCGCGGCAGGCGGGTGGACAACTACCTCTACGGCCTCCTGCGGGAAGACCACCTCGGCCGGCGCGTCCGATAGCCGTCTTACCGGCTCTCCAACTTGATGTCCGTCTCCGCCGTGGCGATCCTGCCGCTCAGCGGATCGTAGACCGCCACCACCAGGTGGTCGGCCTTGCCGCGCAGCTTCACCTTGGTCTCGTACTTGACCGCCTTGCCGGGCGTCGGCTGCTTGTCCGACGTGAAGGTGACCGGGAGCACCGGGATCACCGAGGTGTTTCCGTCGGCGTCCGAGGCCGCGAAGCGCAGCTCGACCTGGGAGGTGTACTTGCCGTTGACCGGCACCACCGTCAGCAGGTCCACGGGCACGGCGACGGTGACCGTCACCTCCCTCTCGCCGCGCTTCTTCGTCTCGGTCACGGGGCCGACCTGGATCGGCAGCGGCAGGGCGCCCGGCAGGTTGCCGAACGTCAGGGCGCTCTCCACCTTCATGGAGACCTCGGCCTTGCGCGACAGGTCCAGGAACCCGGTGCGGGAGCGGACCTCCAGCCCCCGCTGCCGCATCTCCACCTTCACCGCGTGGGTCTTGTCGTTCCGCTGCCAGGACGGCGAGAAGCCCAGCCAGTAATAGGAGCGGGTGTCCTCGCTGGCCCTCGCCAGGGCGACCGCGCGGTTGGAATTGACCATGGACTTGCCGCCGGTCTGCCGGGCGATGTATTCCAGCGACCCTTCGATCTCCTGCTCGCCCAGGTTGAGGACCGAGAGGTCGGCGGGACCCTCCGCCTGCGCGCTCGCCGCCTCCCGCTGGATGCCGGGCACGTCCACGGGATAGATCGTGTAGCCGAGCAGATTCGCGGTGTCGGTGAGGCGGCGGAAGAGCTGCTCTCCGTCTTCCATGCTGCGGGAAGGGGGGATGTTGGCGCGGACGAAGGTCTGGGGCGAGAACGGCCACCCTCCCGAGAGCAGGAGCATCACCTTCCGGCCCTCGGGAGCGGCGAAGCCGCGCATCGCGCTCACCGTCGCGCCCACGGCGGCCTGGATCTGGCGCACCAAGCCGTCCGCGTAGGCGGACTCCCGCTCGTTGAGACCCGTCGAGGTGACCGCCAGGTCGAGGACGCCACCGTCCGCCGTGGCGGTCCTGGCGAACTGCTCGTCCCGCTGGAAGGTCTGGTACTCCCGGGCGCGGTCGAAGCCGCGCGCCGGCCGTTCCATCGCCTGGTCGAGCGCCCGCGCCAGATCGCTTTGCGACCCCGACCAGTTGGACATCAGGGAAAGCCGGCCGCCGCTCCAGGACACGATCGCCATCCGGTCGTTCGGACCCAGACGGCCGAGGTCGTCCTTCAAACCCTTGAGGGCCGCGTTGCGATGGGCGGCGATCGAAAAATAGTCGTCGACGAAAACGAGGTACCAGGTCGGCACCGCCCCTTCCGCGCTCACCCCCTGCGCCGCGCCGGACTCCGCCGGCTCACCCTCGGCGACCGCCGCGGCGGGCGCCACCGAGCGGCCTTCCTTGACCTCGGTGAAGTACTCGATGGGCACCTCCTTGCCGTCCACCCGCAGCCGGAAGTCCTCCGGCTTCAGGCCGGAGACCCGGTTGCCCTGCTTGTCGGTCACCACCACCTCGACGTTGACCACCCGCACGTCGAGCTCCTCGCCGAACACCGGCGGCTCGGCGGCGGGCGCCGGCTGCTGCTGGGCGGCGGCGAGCGGGCTCAGAGCCAGGAACAGAGAAAGAGCCAAGGCGAAGCGAAACCAGCGTTGCATGTCGATCTCCTCCCGGAGGATGGGGTTCAATTCCATTCCTGAAGTATTTGACGCCCCAGAGTAATACATTTCGCGTTCCTGCCGCTCACGGCAACAGCAAGCGAAATGCCACGCGGGAGGTTCTTTGTTTTCTGATGTTTAAGGTGCAGGCTGGCGATGGGCGTGGAGTCGGAAGCGGTCTGCGGCGTCCTCGGATGAGGACATTCCCTGGGACCGCCGGCGTCCCGCCGGCTACTAACTAGTTTTTAAGTTTGTTGGGCCGGCGGTCCCAGGGAGGGAGGGAGCCTACCGCGACGCCACCACGTACCGTGTGCGGAAGCGGTCGGACCGCAGCAGGTCCTCCACCACGCGAACGATCTCGCCGTTGTTCATCTGGCGCAGGTTGGCGTCCCACTGGCGGCGGTCGATCTGGCTGGCCGAGAGGCCCAGGAAGTGCTTGTACAGCGAGAGCAGCCGCTGCTCGTTGCAGACGCCCTGGCGCTCATACACGCGGATGCGGCTCTCGTCGCTGTCGGCGATGGTCCGGGCGGCCCGCAGGAGAGCGTCATAGCCGCCCTGCTGGATCGCCCGCGTGGTGCCGCTCGCCCCGGCGTCCGGCTCCCGCATCAGGATGCCCTGATAGAGGATGCGGGTGACGTCCCGGGCGCGGTCGGCCGGCCAGGTGACGCCGCCGGCGATGCTCCCCTCCGGGCCCACGCGGACGGTGAAGCTCCCCGTGCGCAGGTTGAGCGGCACCCAGGTCTCGGTGATCCGGTACCGGATGGTCTCCACCCGGTTGGGATTGCGGGAGGCGACGATCTCCAGGTCGGCGGCGGCGTTCTCCTCGTTGGAGCGGGTGATGCGGATGCCGCCCCTGGAAGCGTCGGTGAACTCGGTGGCCGGATAGCGCGGGTTGGCGTTCGATCCGGCCGGCAGGGCCACCATGTTGATCCGCACCCGGGCTCCCTCGGGCAGGCTGAGGGTGTCTCCGGGGCTGAGGCGGGCGATCTCGCGCCGGCTCCCGATCTCACGGACCAGGATCTCGACCGAAGTAATGGCGGAACGGCTGCTCGACTGCGCTTCCGCAGGCAGGGCAATCAGAGGACAAAGCAGCGCCACGACCGCGGAGGCGCGGAGAATTCTGCTGGCTGTTCTCATAGAAGACCTCTTGCTTGAAAAGACCCCTCCCTTCTCCCCTCTCCCGGTGAGGGAGGGGGGAGGGTTCGGAAGAGGGGTCGGGGGTGAGGGCTTACCGCGTCGCTACGGCGTAGCGCGAGCGGAAACGGTCGGACCGCAGGAGATCCTCGACCACGTTGGCGATCTGGCCGTTGTTGATCCGGCTGAGATCGGACTCCCACTGCGACCGGGCGACCTGGCTGGGCTCGAGGCCGAGGAGGTTCCGGTAGAGGGAGGCCAGCCGCTGGTCGTTGCTGACCTGCCGGTCCTGGTAGATCCGGGTGCGGCTCTCCTCGCTGTTGGCGATGCCCACGGCGGCCCGCACCAGGCCCTCGAAGCCGTCGCGGCGGATGGCCTCCGCGGTGCCCGCGGCGCCCTCATCCACCGACCGCATCAGGATGGCCTGATAGAGGGCGTTGGTGAGCTGGAGGGCCTGATCGCCGGTCCAGGTGCCCGTCCAGGCGCCGCCGGGGTTGTTGGACCAGCCGCCCGTGGAAGCGCCGGGGACGTTGACGGAGTCGCCGGACACGCGGATGGAGAAGCTCCCCGTCCGCAGGTTGGCGGGCACCCAGTCCTCCAGAACGCGGTAGCGGATGGTCTCCACCCGGTTCAGGTTCTTGCTGGCCACGATCTCCAGGTCGGCGGCGGCGTTCTCCTGGCTGGAGCGGGTGATGCGGGTGCCGCCGCGACCGACGTCGGTGAACTCGGTGGCCGGGTAGCGCGGATTGCCGGAACCGGTCGGCAGGGCCATCAGGTTGATCCGCACCTTGGCCCCTTCGGGCAGGGTGATCGTCTCGCCGGGGTTGACCCGGGCGATCTCGTTCCGGGTCCCGATCTCGCGGATCAGGATCTGGACCGACCCGATGTTAGGACGGTTCTGGGACTGCGCCTCGGCCGGGGCCGCCAACAGCGGGCACAGCAGCGCCACGACCGCGGCGGCGTGGAGGGTTCTGCTGGCTATTCTCATAAGTACCTCTCTCATCTCCGTTTACGGAATATTGGCCGGACGGGGTCCGGCCGGTTCTTTCACCAGGGGAGAGAGCAAGATGGGTGCCAGTGGGGGGCCGTGGGCCCTCGCCCCCCGCCCGGGCATAAATGCCCGGGCTAGTCAAAAGAGCCCCCTCAAGGGGACTCTAGCAGTCGGGTTTACCCGGCTGTTTTCCGGGTAGCCCGGGCATTTATGCCCGGGCGGGGGTGGGGCCGGGCCGCCCCCCCGCGAGGGCGCCTCCGTCCCCGGCGGGGCGCCTTGGCCCCCACGGAGGGCTGAGCCCTGTCCCGCGAGGGCCGGCGTTCCCCTCGGGAGGGCGCTGCCGTCCCAGAAAGGGGAGAGCCGGCCCCGGGGAGGGCGTCGTCTCAGACCGCCGGGGGCGCTTCCGCCCCGCCTTCCCGCGCGCCGCCGCTCGCCAGGGCGGCCAGAGCCCTCCCGATCTCCCGCTGCGCGGCCGGACCCGCCAGCCAGACGATCAATGCCAGCGCGTAGGGAGAGCGTAGCAGGTAGCTCCCCAGATTCGCCGCGAAGACCGCCTCCGGATGGAACCGCCGCAGGTGCGCCACCGTCCGGTCCGCCACCTGCACGGCATAACCCTCCTCCGTCGGCGTCTCCCGCAGCCGGAAGACGCCGTCCTTCCCCAGGGCCGGCCAGATCGCCCGGAACAGCAGTCCGATCTCCTGGAGATCGAACAGCCCCAGGGGCACATCCCCCTTCGCGAAGCTCTCCCACGGGCGGAAAAGACCGAAGCGGCCGGCCTCCTCCTTCAACACCCAGGGCTCCGACGTCTCGGCCTCGATCGCCGTCGCGGGCTCGTCCTCCTCCCGCACCGCGTCGAGATACGCCCGCGAAAACGCATTCAGAAGATCCTCGGGATCAGTCGCCATCGCAAATCCTCCTCCAGGGAAAATTCGCCAGTTTTGTAGCCGATGCCCTGGCTGAATTCTTTGGAACCAGCAATTCCGCTGCGGGATCATTTCTACATGACTCGTTCCGGATAGTCAACCATGATTCTTGACAATCAGGATGTCGCGGGCTGCGGAATCTGGGCTACAATAGCGGCAACATGGAACCCGAGGTCGAACGTCTCATCAAGATCCTGCGCACGGCCATGCGCGTGCTCGGCGTCACGAACCGTGAGATCGAGCGCAAGCTGGGCCAGAGCCCGAGCTATCTCAGCCGGGTCTTCTCCGGTGGCATCGAGCTGAAGGCGGAGCACCTGATCCTGATTCCCAGGGCTATGGGACTGGAGCCGGCGGAGTTCTTTCAGCTCGCCTACCCCAGGCGGACCGAACCTGCCAGCCGGGCGGCCCTCCAGCTCCGTGAGGTCCTCCAGGAGCTTCAGCTACCCCAGGCCCCGGAGGAGAAGCGTCCGGAGCCCATCGACGAGGAGCGGCTGGAGAAGATGATGATCGCCACGCTCCGCAAGCTGATGGCCAAGGAAGGGAACGGCGGCGAGAAGAAGGGGTGAGGTGTATTTTTCGTACCAGGGGCCGGGCAGGGTTTATCCGTCTCGGTACGAAAAACACTCCAGGAGGCCGCGCGGCTGAAAGCGCCGGCGGTGGCAGGCAGGTCCGCGCCGCAAGGACCTAAAGGACCCAAAGGACCTAAAGGACCCAAAGGACCTAAAGGACCCAAAGGACCTAAAGGACCCAAAGGACCCAAAGGACCTAAAGGACCTAAAGGACCTAAAGGACCTAAAGGACCCAAAGGACCTAAAGGACCCAAAGGACCTAAAGGACCCAAAGGACCTAAAGGACCCAAAGGACCTAAAGGACCCAAAGGACCTAAAGGACCCAAAGGACCTAAAGGAC
>DASVAS010000041.1:0-16199 GCA_036376245.1 Thermoanaerobaculia bacterium
CTCCTCACCCCTTCCAGCCAGACCTTCAGCCGTCTCCAAGACTCCCCCCGAAAACGAAAAAGCCAAGCCGCTGAAGCCTCTTCAGCGGCTCGGCTCCTCGCCCGGAGGAAAGGTTAACGCCTATGGGGCCAGGGGGTGAGGGCCCGGGAGGGCGGCCTACGCCGCCACGCCCACGCCCGCCAGCAGATTCCGCAGCACGGCGGGCTCCACCGGCTTCACGAAGTGGTGGTGGATTCCCGCCTCGCGGGAGCGCCGGCGGTCCTCGGGCTGGCCGTAGCCGGTCATGGCGACGAGCAGGGTGTGGTCGAGGCCGACCTCGTCGCGCAGGCGCTGGGCCACCTGGTAGCCGTCGAGGCCGGGGAGGCCGATGTCGAGGAGCACCACCTCGGGGTGGTGGACGCGGGCGGCCTCCAGGGCGCTGCGGCCGTCGTGGACCACGCTGACGTCGTGGCTCCAGAGCCGGAGAAGGCTGGCCAGGCTCTCGGCGGCGTCCACGTTGTCCTCCACCACCAGGACCTTGAGCGGCCGGGCGGCCGAGACGGCGGGCTCGGCCTCCGGGGCGGCCTGGTCGGCGGGGACGCGGGCCGGCAGCCGGATCACGAACTCGCTGCCCTGGCCCAGACCGGGGCTGTGGGCCTCCACACGGCCGCCGTGCATCTCCACCAGGCTGCGCACCAGGGTGAGACCCACGCCCAGGCCGCCCTCGGTGCGGGCCAGGGAGTCGTCCGACTGCATGAAGGGCTCGAAGACCCGCTCCAGCACGTCGGGAGGGACGCCGATGCCCGTGTCGCGCACCCGGATCACGGCCTCGTCCTCCTCCTGGGACGCGCTCACCCAGATCCGCCCGCCGGGCATGGTGTACCGCGCGGCGTTGTCCAGCAGGTTCGAGAGGATCTGCTCCAGACGGGCCGGGTCCGCCTCCAGGCGGATGGGCTCCGGGGGGAGCTGGACGTAGAGCTTGTGGCTGCGGTTCTCCAGCAGAGGGCGGTTGACCTCGACAACGCGCTCCACGGCGTCGGCGAGCGTCACCACCTCCTTGCGCAGCCGGATGCTGCCGCGGGTGATGCGGGAGATGTCCAGGAGGTCGTCCACCAGCCGGGCCAGATGCTTCACCTGCCGCTCCACCATCTCCCGGGAGCGCTGGAAGGCGGGGTCGATGTTCTCGACCTGGCGCATCAGCTCCACGGCGTTGCGGATGGGAGCCAGGGGATTGCGCAGCTCGTGGGCGAGCATGGCGAGGAACTGATCCTTGCGGCGGTCCTCTCCCGACAGCTCCTCGGCGCGCCGGCGCAGCTCCTCCTCCAGGTGCCGCCGGGCGCTGACGTCCCGCATCACCAGCACGGCGCCGGAGTTGTCCTCAAGCGGTTCCAGGGTGGCTTCGACCTGGCGGTCTTCGAGGAGCAGGGGGCGCCGGAGCGGCTTGTCCGGCGCCAGCTCCACGAGCCGGTGGGAGTCCTCGTCGAGAGGGCGGAGGAAGCTCGCGAGGGGCCGGCCGAGGGCGTTGTCCTCGTCCACGCCGGCCATGTCCTCCGCCGCCCGGTTCATGAAGGTCACCCGTCCCTCGCCGTCCAGGGCGACGACGGCGTCACGGGTGGCATCCAGGGCTACGCGCATCCAGCCGTTGCGGTCTGTCCCGTTCTCCATTGAAAAATACGTATTAGCATATACCGTGCCAAGCTCAGGTCATCGCCACGGCTGGGTTGTCAGTGTCGGCGCCTTCATCACCCGGTAGTAGGGGAGGAGACCCACGGTCTCGTCCCAGTACGGGGTGCGTCGATACCACCAGGAGTAGCGGGCGCCGCCGTCGGCCGCGAAGGCCGGGTCCTTCAGAGCCTCCTGCCAATCCGATGCCACCTTGGGGTCTTTCAGCATCTCGGCGGCCAGCCGCTCCAGGACGCGCAGGTCGATGTACTCCTTCTGCTCGAAGACGGAGGAGAGCAGCCCCCAGGAGAGGAGCGAGTCTCCCGCCTCGGGCTCCAGGAGCTGGACCGCCACCATGAAGTCCGGCTGGTCGGCGGGGATCCAGATCGCTCCCGCGGGGATGCGGCGTTTTTCCACGGCCCGGGCGATCTTGGGCGTGACCTGCACCAGCCCCTGGTAGGAATTGGCGGCGAGCTTGGGGCTCGAGGCCCGCATCGTCTCCACCTCCAGCTCCACCGGCTTGGTCAGCCTCTCCCCCCGCAGGCCGTGCGCCCGCAGGCGGTCCTCGATCTGCGGCCAGCCGGGGAGCACGAAGTACCCGCGGGGCCGGGGCACGGCCTTGGCGACCCGCGCCTTGTGGTGCCAGGGCACCTCCATCTCGTTCACCTCGCCGCTGCGGAAGAGGAGGACGGGGCCGCCGGTCACCACCGACGTCTTTACATCCCCGGCGTAGACCGGGAAGCGGATGCGGTCCTTCTCCTCGGCGGGGGCGAAGCTGACCGCCACCTCCGACGGCGGCGCGTCCGGCCGGCCCTGGGCCACGGTGGCGGCCTCGGCGTCCGCCACCGCCTTGGTCAGGGAGGCGGGATCGCGGGCGATTTCGGCGAGCAGGGAGAGCAGGAAATCCCGATTGGCGAGCACCCGCTGCCTGTACGGTTTGTAGGAATGCATCTCCACCAGGATCGACGGCCGGTTGCGCAGCGGGAAGTAGCCGGAGGAGTAGCGGGCCCCGCCCACCCAGGAGCTGAACCCCTTGGACGGATCGTCCCGGTCCTCCAGGTCCACGTAGGGGCCGTTGCGGTGGCCGGCCTTCGTGGTGGCCTCCAGGACCGCCGGCATGTGGGCGCGCATCCAGGCGTCGACCGGCGCCGGCGCCTGGGGAGCCTCGGCCCAGGCCCAGGTGAGCACCCAGTCGTGGTCCACCCCATCGGTCACGTGGTCGTCGACGTGGAGGTGCGGCCGCCAGGAGTTGAACAGCGCGATCAGGGAGCGCGCCTCCTCGGTAGTGAGCTTCACGTGGTCGCGGTTGAGGTCCAGGCCGCCGGCCGTGGTGCGGAAGCCCATCCCCTGCTTCGGACCGTCCTGGTTGGGCCGGTTGTAGGGCGAGACCCGCTCGTGGCCGTCGACGTTGTAGATCGGGACGATCACCAGGGTCACCTTGTCCAGGATCTCCTTGTGCCGGCCGAAGGCCATGTCGCGCAGGATCATCAGCGAGGCGTCCTTGCCGTCGATCTCCCCGGCGTGGATGCCGTTCTGGATCATCACGATGGGCTTGCCCAGCTTCTGCGCCTTGCGGCCGGTGAAGGCCTTTTCCTTGGAGACCACCAGGAACGGCATGGGCCGGCCCTGCCCGGAGGTGCCGTAGAAGCCGAGATACAGCTCGGGGAAGCGGGTCTGCAGCTTGCGGACGAACTCCAGGGTCTGCTCGTAGCTGGGCGTGGCTTCGAAATTCGCCGCCTCGGCCGGAGTCCGCCATTCAGCGGGGATGTCGGCCTTCTGGGGGGCGTCCTGGGCGGCGGCGATGACAGGGGTGAAAAGGAGGAAGAGAACGGTCAGAAAGTGGCGGCTGGACATGGGCCGAAACTGTAGCAGAGGGTCATGATAGTGGTACTACTGGCATGAAGGATGCACTGCGCCTCTGATGGGGGAGACGGATTCTCCCCCGAGTTCATCCCGGAGAGGAGAGCGCAATGTCCAGAATGCATTTTGGAAGGGCTTCGCGGGCCGCCCTGCTGGCCGCGGGTCTCGTCCTGGTCTGTACATCCGCCCGGGCCGCGACGCCGTCGTCCGGCTCGGTCTCGTCCACCACCACCCAGGCGGGCTGGACGGGGGGCCCGCGCCTGCCCACCGCCTCGGCCACCTGCGGCGGACCCAGCAGCACCAGTTGTGACAATTACAAGCTGACGATCGTCCCGCCCAGCTACTCGTTCAAGGTCGAGATCACCCTGACCGCGGGACCCACGGATGACTACGACCTGGAGGTCTACGGTCCTGACGGCGCCCTGTTGAAGAGCTCGGGGAACCCCCCCGGCTCGGCCGAGTCCATCACTCTCGACAACCCGGCGGGCGGAATTTACACGGTGAGCGCCGCGCCCTACGCCGCCCTCACCGCCTACTCGGCCAGGGCCAAGCTCTCGCAGGTCCAGCCGCCGGCCGGACCCTCGGGCGCGAAGCCCCCGCGCTATTCCATCCACACGCCGCCGGGCGGCATGGGGGAGAGCGCCGGCGAGCCGACCCTGGGCGTCAACGAGCGGACGGGCTCGGTGATGTACATCGCCGGCACCGAGACCCTGCGGTCCGACTTCGACGACTGCTCCTCGCCGGGAGCGGCGAAGTGGCAGGACGTAAGCGCCCTGTGGACCTCGCAGGCGACCTTCGACCCGCTCCTCTGGACCGACCAGAAGCTGGGCCGCACCTTCGCCTCCCAGCTCCTGCCCAGCAAGATCAGCCTGATGGCCTTTTCAGATAATGACGGCCTCACCTGGTGGCCCAGCCAGGGCGCCGGCATCAACTCCGGCGTGGACCACCAGAGCCTGGGCGGCGGCCCCTTCTCGCAGGAGGGACCGCTGCGGCCCCTGACCTCCTATCCCCACATCCTCTATTACTGCTCGCAGGACATCGCCATCGCCCAGTGCGCCGCCAGCCTCGACGGCGGCCTCTCCTTCGGGCCGGCGGTGCCGATCTACAACGTCACCCAGTGCGGCGGCCTGCACGGCCACGTCAAGGTGGGGCCGGACGGCTCGGCCTACGTCCCCAACAAGAGCTGCGGCGGCGAGCAGGGCTTCGCGGTCTCCCGCGACAACGGCCTCACCTGGACGGTGAAGACGGTCCCCGGCAGCCAGTCGGGCGAGTGGGACCCCTCGGTCGCCATCGGCGCCGAGGGCACGGTCTACTTCGGCTATGAGGACGGCGACGGCCATCCCAGGGTCGCCGTCTCGCCGGACGGCGGCGAGACCTGGTCCCACATCGTCGACGTCGGCGCGCCGTTCGGCCTCCAGAACATCGCCTTCCCGGCGGTGATCGCGGGCGACGACGACCGGGCGGCCTTCGCCTTCCTGGGCACCACCACGGGGGGCGACCTCGGCGGCGACGATCCCGACGCGCCGGCGGTCTGGCATCTCTACGTGGCCCACACCTACGACGGCGGCGCGAGCTGGGTGACGGTGAACGCCACGCCGGGCGACCCGGTGCAGCGGGGCACCATCTGCAGCTCCGGCACGACCTGCGGCGCCACCCGCAACCTCCTGGACTTCATGGACGTCACCGCCGACGCCAAGGGCCGGGTGCTGGTCGGCTTCGCCGACGGCTGCATCGGCGGCTGCGTGAAGCAGAAGCCCAACAGCGGCACGGCCCTGGCCTCCGTCGCCCGGCAGATGAGCGCCAAGGGTCTCTACGCCGCCTTCGATCCGCCGGCGGTGGACGTGCCGGCGTCCCCCCTGGTCACCGCCAGCGTCACCGACGGCGTGGTGCGCCTCGACTGGTCGGAGCCCGACGACCGCGGCTCGCCGATCCACACCTATCTCATCGCCCGGCGCGAGCTGCCCAACGGCACCTACCTGCAGATCGCGGGCGTGGACGCCAGCGTCCGCACCTACACCGACGTCCCGCCGTCCGGGAAGACGTACGCCTACAAGGTGCGGGCGGCGAACGGGTGGGGCGAGGGCGTGGCCTGCCGCGAGGCGGTCCCGGTGGCGGCGCCCTCGGCGGGCCAGAGCTGCCTCGCGCCCGGCACCCGGCTGGCCAGCGACGCCACCGGCGACGGCGTGCTGCCGGCCCTGGACGTCCAGTCCCTCTCCGTGGCCGAGCCGCGCGCGGCCGACGGCTCGCACCCGATCGTCTTCACCCTCAAGGTGGCGGACCTCTCCACGATCACCCCCGGCAGCACGTGGATGATCCTGTGGAACCGGCCGTCGCCCGACGCCACCTACGACCGCAACTTCGTGGCCATGCGCGCCACGGCTCTCGGCACGGAGTTCAAATACGGCAAGGTCTCGCCGCCCAGCGTCAATCAGGCGACCGACCTGGGGAACGTCCAGGGGAGCTTCTCGCCGGACGGCACCATCACCCTGACCCTGACGCCGGCCCAGGCCGACAACGTGGGGATCGGACAGGACCTCTCCGGCCTGGAGGTGCGCACCTTCGCCGCCAACGTCAGCGGCCTGCCGGTCTCGCAGGCCACGGCGGTGGACTTCGCGACCGCCGGCTCCTACACCCTGGCCGGCAGCGCCCACTGCCCGGCCACGGAGACCGCCCAGGCCCAGGACGACGCCGCCTCGACCCCCGCCGGCACGCCGGTCGGGATCGACGTCCTCGGCAACGACGCGGGCAGCCTCCTGAAAGTGACCGCCGTGGGCCCGGCCCAGAACGGCCGGGTGAGCGGCACGCCCACGGGCGGCCTCACCTACACGCCGAAGCAGGGGTTTACGGGAATCGATTCGTTTACCTACACCGTCTCGGATGGCCTCGGCCATACCGGTACCGCGACCGTACGGGTGACCGTAGGGCCGCGTTGAGGGATGAGATGGATTGAATCTCCTCCAGGGGGCCTGCGTGCCCCCTTTCTTTTTTCTTTTTTTCTCCAGCCGGCTCATCCAAACGATGAGAAGCACCGGTAGAGATAGGAGGAAGGAGAGTTCATGAAATCAGAGATGGGTTTCCGTGCAGCCGCGGTCATCGTGTCGGTCCTCGCCGCCGCCCTCCCCGCCGGGGCGGCCACCCCCTCGCTGGGGTCGGTCTCCGAGACGTCCACCCAGGCGGGCTGGAGCGGCGGGCCGAAGCTGCTCAGCGTCGGCACCGTCTGCGGCGGTCCGGCCAATGCGAAGTGCGACAACTACAGCCTGAGCATCGTTCCCCCCGCCTCGTCGCCCAACTTCAAGGTGGAGATCACCCTGACCCCACAGCTCCTGGACGACTACGACCTCGAGGTCTACGGCCCCTCCGGCCAGCTCGTGGGGAGCTCCGGCAACAGCGTCGGAACGGCCGAGAAGGTCACGCTGAACAACCCGGCGGCCGGCACCTACACCGTCAGCGCCGCCCCCTACGTCACCCTCCGGGCCTACAGCGCCTCGGCCGTCCTGACCGTGCTGGCGCCGCCGCCGCCGCCGTCCACCGAGCCGCCGCCCACCTACGGCGTCTACGGTCCTCCGGCGGGCATGGGCCTGGGCGCCGGCGAGCCGACCCTGGGCGTCGACGAGCACACGGGAGCGGTGATGTACATCGCCGGCCTGGAGACTCTGAAGGTAAACTTCAACGACTCCGCGACCCCGGCCACGGCGGCCTGGTCCGACGTCAGCACGACGCTGACCTCGCTGACCACCTTCGATCCCATCCTGTTCACCGATCAGCAGACGGGGCGCACCTTCGTCTCCCAGCTCCTGCCCACCAAGGTCAGCCTGATGGCCTTCACGGACGACGACGGCGCCACCTGGTCGCCCAGCATGGGGGCCGGCATCAACTCCGGCGTGGACCACCAGAGCGTCGGCGGCGGCCCGTTCGCGCCGGGGGGATTGCTGGGACCGCTGAGCTCCTACCCGAACATCGTCTACTACTGCTCGCAGGACATCGCCCTGGCGCAGTGCGCCGCCAGCCTCGACGGCGGCGTGACCTTCGGAGTAGCGGTGCCGATCTACACCCTGCTCCAGTGCGGCGGCCTGCACGGCCATATCAAGGTGGGGCCGGACGGCACGGCCTACGTCCCCAACAAGAACTGCGGCGGCGAGCAGGGCGTCGCGGTCTCCGGCGACAACGGCCTGACCTGGACCGTCCGCACGGTGCCGGGCAGCACCGCCGGGTCGTCCGATCCGTCGGTGGGGATCGCCACCGACGGCACCGTCTACTTCGGCTGGGTCGGCGCCGACGGCCACGCCTACGCCGCGGTCTCGCAGGATGAAGGGCAGACCTGGTCGAGCCCGGTGGACGTGGGCGCGGCCTTCGGCATCCAGAACATCGCCTTCCCGGCCGTGGTGGCCGGCGACGGCGACCGCGCGGCCTTCGCCTTCCTGGGCACCACCGCCGCGGGCGGCGCCGCCACCGGCGACGACGTCAACTTCCCGGCTGTCTGGCACCTCTACGTGGCCCACACCTACGACGGCGGCGCGACCTGGGTGACGGCCAACGTGACGCCGGGCGATCCGGTCCAGAGGAGCACGATCTGCACCTCCGGCACCACCTGCGGCACCACCCGCAACCTCCTCGATTTCATGGACGCGACGGTGGACGCCGAAGGGCGGATCCTCGTCGGCTATGCCGACGGCTGCGTGGGCGCCTGCGTGACGGGCGGCGCGAACACCTACGCCGCCGAAGCCCGCATCGCCCGCCAGAAGAGCGGCAAGCGTCTCTACGCCGCCTACGACTAGATTTCATCTCCCCTCAGGGGGCGGCGCAAGCCGCCCCCTTCTTTTTTCTCTTCCACCCCCCTCTGGAACACTTCTTGCTGTAACTTCTAGATTCCCATGCCTCCGCAACCGGGACTCGCGTCTCCTCCCGTAACCGTGATCCGTCCATCCCGCGGCTGGACGGGCGTCGGCCTACGGGAGCTGTGGGACTACCGCGAGCTGCTGTACTTCCTGGTCTGGCGGGACGTCAAGGTCCGCTATAAACAGACGGTCCTGGGCGCGGCGTGGGCCATCCTCCAGCCGGTGGCCACGATGGTGGTGTTCAGCCTGTTCTTCGGCCGGCTGGCCGGGATGCCTTCCGACGGCGTTCCTTATCCCGTCTTCAGCCTCGCCGGGCTGGTCCCCTGGACCTTCTTCGCCCAGGGCCTTTCCCAGTCCGCCAACAGCCTGGTGGGGAGCCAGAACCTGATCACCAAGGTCTACTTCCCGCGCCTGGCGATCCCCGCCGCGACGGTGCTCTCGGGGGTGGTGGACTTCGCGCTGGCCTTCCTGGTCCTTCTCGGGATGATGCTCGGATACGGCATCTTCCCGGGGGTGAGGATGGTCTGGATCGCGCCCCTCCTGGCCCTGGCGTTCGTCACCTCCCTGGGCGCGGGACTCTGGCTGGCGGCTCTCAACGTGCGCTACCGGGACGTGCGGTATGTCCTGCCCTTCCTGATCCAGATCTGGCTGTTCGCCACTCCCGTCGCCTATCCCGCCAGCCTCCTGGCGGAGCCGTGGCGGACGGTCTACGGGATCAATCCCATGGTGGGCGTGGTCGAGGGGTTCCGCTGGGCGCTGCTGGGGACGGGGGAGCCGCCCGGACCGGCGGCGGCGGTCTCGGGGGTGGCGGCGCTCGTCCTTCTCTTCGGCGGCATCCTCTACTTCCGGCGCATGGAGCGGACGTTCGCGGACATCGTATGAGCGTGGCGATCCAGGCGGAGGGCCTCGGGAAGCGCTACCAGCTCGGCGCGCCGCGCCACAACACCCTGCGCGACGCCGTCGCCGCCGCCTTCCGTCGCCGCGCCGCGAGCCGGGAGAGCTTCTGGGCGCTGCGGGACGTCTCCTTCGCGGTGCGGCCGGGCGAGGTGGTGGGGATCGTCGGCGCCAACGGGGCGGGGAAGAGCACGCTGCTCAAGATCCTCGCCCGCATCACCGAGCCCACCACCGGCAGGGCCGAGATCCACGGCCGCGTCGGCTCCCTCCTGGAGGTGGGGACCGGCTTCCACTCCGAGCTGACCGGCCGCGAGAACGTCTTCCTCTCCGGCGCCATCCTGGGGATGCGGCGGGCCGAGATCGTCCGCAAGCTCGACGAGATCGTCGCCTTCGCCGAGGTGGAGCGGTTCATCGATACGCCGGTGAAGCACTACTCTTCGGGCATGGGCCTGCGCCTGGCCTTCGCCGTGGCCGCCCACCTGGAGCCCGAGATCCTGATCGTCGACGAGGTCCTGGCGGTGGGGGACGCCCGGTTCCAGAAGAAGTGCCTGGGCAAGATGCACGACGTCTCCCGGGAGAGCCGCACCGTGCTCTTCGTCAGCCACAACATGAACGCGGTGCAGCGCCTCTGCGGCCGCTGCCTCCTGCTGCGGGCCGGAGAGCTCGCCGCCGCCGGTCCCACCGCCGAGGTGATTATCCAATACCTGGCGGACAGCGCCGCGGCGGAGGCGGAGCCCTCGCGGTGGATCGACTTGTCGGGCATTCAGCGCTCGGGCAACGGCGAGGCCCGCTTCCGCGCCCTCTGGTACGGCAGCGGCGGCGAGGCCGCGGCGGGCCAGCCCTATCCGGGCGGGCCGCTCGAGGTGGCGCTGGAGATCGAGGCCGCCGAGGCCCGCTCGGTCTCCGGGCTGGGCGTGACCGTCTACGACCGCCACGGCACCAAGCTGGTCAACGCCGACGTCCTCTCGCTCGGCCGGGTGATCGCCCTGCGGCCCGGCCTCAATCGGGTGCGGTTCCACATCGCGGAGCTGCTGCTGAACCCGGGCACGTACGTGCTGGGCCTCTGGCTCGCCGACACCGGGGGCGCGGTGCTCGACTTCTCCGACTCGGTCCTCGACTTGGAGGTGGTGGATCTCGAACGCGAAGGGTTCGGGACCCGGCCGGCGTCCGACGGCGCCGTGCCCTGCCGGTTCACGGTGGAGGTGGAGGAGTGACCCTGCCGGCGGCATCGCTCGTCCTCTGCACCCGCGACCGGCCCGCCTTCCTCGTGGACACTCTGCGGTCCATCCTGGCGGGCGACGAGGTCCCCGCCGAGATCGTGGTGGCCGATCAGAGCGCGATCCCCCGCGAAGGACTGGCGGCGCTCGCGGAGGGGCGTCCCTGCGAGATCCGCCACGTCCCCCTGCGCTCCGTGGGGCTGGGGCGCGCCCGCAACGCCGGGGTGGCGGCGGCGCGGCACGAGATCCTCGCCTTCATCGACGACGACATGTGGGTCGGCCGCGGCTGGTGGGGGGCGCTCCTGCGCTCGCTCCTGGCCGAGGGACCCCGGAGCGTGGTGACCGGGCAGGTGCGGGCGGCGCCGCCGGAGGTGCCGGGCGGCATCGCGCCGTCCGTGATGCTGGGCGACGAGCGGAGGGTCTATGAGGGCCGGCTCGACGGCGACGTGCTGGCGGCGGGGAACATGGCCCTCCATCGCGCCGCCTTCGCCGAGGTCGGGATGTTCGACGAGCGGCTGGGGGCGGGGGGGCGCTTTCCGTCGTCGGAGGACAACGACTTCTGTTTCCGGCTGCTGGAGGCGGGGTACCGCATCGTCTACGAGCCGGACGCGGTGCTGGAGCACCGGGCCTGGCGCACCAAGGGGGACTACGTGCGGCTGCGCTGGCGCTACGGCCGGGGCAACGGCGCCTACTACGCGAAACACCTGGCGCCCGGCGACGGGCGCATGCTCCGCCGGATGGGCGCCGACGTCGCCCGCCAGCTCGGCAAGGTCCCAGGCCGCCTGCGTCGACGCGAGCTGCGCATGATGGCCTCCGACGCCGCGTTCGTCCTGGGACTGGCGGCAGGCGCGGCGGAGTGGCTCCTGACACAGCGGCGGGACGGGTGATGCCGGACCGGCGGCTCCCGGTCCTGGACGGGTTGCGCGGCGTCGCCATCCTGCTCGTGTTGGTGCTGCACTTCACGATGTACGGCGGACCTCCGTCGTCCATTGGGATCGCCGCCGTCCGCCCTTTCGCCCTGGCGGGTTGGATCGGGGTGGACCTCTTCTTCGTCCTCTCCGGGTTCCTGATCACCGGCATCCTGTACGACGCCAAGGGGGGAGAGCGGTACTTCCGGAACTTCTACCTCCGCCGGCTGCTGCGCATCGCGCCGCTCTACTACGGCGCCCTCGCCGTCTTTCTCCTCCTGCTGCCGGCGCTGCGAAGCGAGGCCTTCTGGTACTGGACCTACCTCCTCAACTTCCGCATCGCCGCGCGGGGATGGCCGGACCCCGGAGCCCTGGGCCACTTCTGGTCGCTGGCCGTGGAGGAGCAGTTCTATCTCCTCTGGCCGCTGGCGGTCTTCCGTCTGCGCCGCCGCCCGCTGATGGCCGTCTGCGCCGGGGCCGCCGCGGTGTCGGTGGCCACGCGCCTGGTCCTTCATTGGATGGGGAACGGTCCGGCCGCGTTCGTGCTGACGCCCGCCCGCCTCGACGCCCTGGCGGCCGGGGCCTTCCTGGCGCTGGCGGTCCGGGGACCGGACGGTCTGGCCACGGCGGTCCGCTGGGCGAAGCCCGCCGTCGCCGCCTGCGCCGTCGGTCTCGCGGCCCTGTTCGTCTGGAAGAGGGGGCTGCCCGCCGAGGACCCGGCCGTGGCGGTCGCCGGGTACCTCCTCCTGGCGGTGTTCTTCGCGGGGATCCTGGCTCTGGTGATCGCCTGCCGCGGCGCCCGCTGGCTGGCCGCGCCGGCGCTGGTCTTCTTCGGCCGCTACAGCTACGGCCTCTACGTTCTGCACCACCCGCTGCTGTTCCTGAAGCCCCGGTGGCTGGTCTATGAAGGAACCCTGGAATGGCTGCTGTTCGTGGCCGGGGGGATCGGGGTCTCGGTCCTCCTCGCCCTGTTGAGCTGGCGTTTCCTGGAGAAGCCCTTCCTCGATCTCAAGGACCGCTTCCCCTACGATGGGCGCCTGCAAGCAAGGACCTAAACGACCTAAGGGACCTAAAGGACTCAAAGGACGGTAACTTCAATGTCGTTTATGTCCTTTAGGTCGTTTAGGTCCTTTATGTCCTTTCCGTCCTGGCCGGGATCGAAGACCGCATTCAGCTTCCCGGCCAGAGCCTCCGCCGGCCAGTCGTGGACCGACAGGCGGGGAAGGAGGTATCGCGGCGACGAGCGCACGATCCGGCCCGCCTGGCTGAGGAAGGCGGCGCGGTAGCCGGCCTCCGCCGCCAGGCGCGGGGTCTCGGGGCCCACGTCGCCCGGTTTGCCGAAGGGATAGGCGAGGAGGTCCACGGGCCGGCCCGTAAGCTCCGCCAGCCGGGACCGGGACTCCGTCATCTCCCGCCGCTGGTCCTCCAGGGGGATCGACGAGAGCCTCGGATGGGTCATCGTATGGGCGCCGACCGCCACGCCGGGGAGAGCCGCCAGCCGCCGCAGCTCCTCGACGGTCAGGGGGCGCCCGTGCTCCTCGCGCTCGTCCCAGGGGAAGGGCTGGCCGTCCAGCACCGGCTGCACCGTGACGAAGACAGTGATCGGAACCCCCAGCCGCGCCGCGGCGGGGGCGGCGGCGGTCAGGTTGTCCGCGTAGCCGTCGTCGAAGCTGACGGCCACCGTGCGGTCCTGGTAGCGCTTACCGATGAGATCCGGGAGCGCCGCGACGTGGTACTCCCGCCGCAGCATCTCCAGATGGCTCTCGAAGGTGTCCGGCCGGACGGCCTGGCCGTGGGGATCGCTCGCGGGCTCCGCCACCCGGTGATAGAGGAGGACCGCCGCCCGCGGTCGCAGCCGCCCACCCAGGGGGGTGCGGTAGAGCAGGCGCTTCATCCCTTCACCGCCCGCACGGCGACGACCACCGGGAAGTGCTCGTCCGGCGCGTCCAGCTCCCGCGGCGAGAGCTCCTCCCGGGCCATCCCCGCCAGGAAGGCCACGCCCGCGAGGACGTTGCCGTAGGAACGGACGGTGATCCGCTCCGGGCCGAAGACCTCGCCGAACATTGCCGACGCCGAGGCCGGCGTGAACCGCCAGTAGTCGCTCGCGGCGGCTCCCCGGCTGACGCGGCTCACGGCCGGCAGGGTGGCCAGCAGCACGCCCCCGGGCCGCAGCAGCCGGCAGGCGTGCCGGAGGGCCGCGCGCGCGTCGTAGATCAGGTGTAGCGTCTGGGTGAGGATGAAGCAGTCGAAGGCGTCCGAGGGGATCGCGTCCGCCGCCGCCAGG
Source organism: Thermoanaerobaculia bacterium (assembly GCA_036376245.1). Classification (GTDB taxonomy): domain Bacteria; phylum Acidobacteriota; class Thermoanaerobaculia; order Multivoradales; family UBA5704; genus DATARR01. The sequence goes on from DASVAS010000041.1 coordinate 13,640, forward strand.
TCCGCCACCAGGGTGGCTTTGGGATTCTTGGAATCGACGTCGAGCACGTCGCGGCGCTCGACACCGGAGCCGAAGCGGTCGGTGTAGCCGCTGTCCTGGACCTCCAGGACGCGGCCCCGGATATCCTCCTTGTGATCGGCCAGGAAGCTCTCGATGTAGTGGCGGTCGATCGGCGTGCCGCGGTCGAACCCCCAGACGTCGCTGAGCGGCGACGTGTGGCGGAGGACCCCGAGGCGCGCCGGCCGCAGGAGGCGGCGCACCCGCTGGCGCAGGGGGCCGGCCCTCCTCAAGCCCGTCCTCCCCGCAGCCCATAAACCAGCCCGCCCAGCGTGCCGCCCAACACCAGCCCCTCCTCGCGGAGCGCCTCCCAGCGCCCGCGCCGCAGGGCCTGGACGCCAAGGCCCGCCCGCAGGGAGATCCAGCGGCCGAGCACGCCCAGGGCGTGGAGGTCGCCCCCACGCAGCCAGAGCCCCACGCAGGCGCCCATGCCGCGGCCGTAGCTCGACCGGCTGGCGAGGCGCCGCTCGCGGGGCTGCCGCTCGTGATGGACGACGGCCTCCGGCTCGTAGCGGATGCGCGCGCCGCTCCGCAGCAGTCGGTAGAGCAGGTCCATGTCCTCGCCGGCGCCGCCGGCCGAGCCCGCGCCGAGACGGCCGTCCCAGCCGCCTGCGCGCTCGATCGATTCCCGTCGCGCCGCGAAGTTGCCGCCGGTGCCCACGAGCCACGGCAGGGCCTGTCCCTGGAAGTCCGCCCGCGTCCCGCCGGTACGGGAGGACACCGCGAACATCCCGGGCGCCTCCGGTCCCAGGGGCAGCACCGGACCGGTGACGGCGTCCGGCGCGTCGGGCAAGGAGAACGCCCGCTGGATCGCCGCCACCCAGCCGGGCGCGGGGACGCAGTCGTCGTCCGTGACGGCCAGGATCGAATGAGAGGCCCGCTCCAGGGCGAGATTGCGCGACGCCGCGAGCCCGCACCGCTCCTGGCGCAGCCACACCGCCCCCCGCTCTTCAGCCACAGAGCGCGTCCGCTCGTCCGTTCCCTGGTCGACGACCAGGATCTCGTCGGGCCGGACCTCGCCGGCGGCCAGGGCGTCCAGGCAGCGGGCGAGCGCGTCGGGGCGGTCCAAGGTGGCGACGGCGACGGTGAGGGCCGGACGAACACGGACATTCAAAGTCGCTTCAATCTGTCCGTGCCGGTCCGTGCCGGTCCCTGCCGGTCCGTGTCGTCCTTTCCCCCTCTCTCCCGGTGAGGGAGAGAGGGAGGGGTCGGGAGAGAGGGGGCAGGGGGAGTGAGGGCCATACAACTCCTCGTACGCCTCCACCGTCCGCCCCCACCCCAGGTTCTCCTCCGCCCACGCCCGCGCCGCCACGGCGAGGTCGACCCGCCGCCCCCGCTCTTCCAGCAGGCCGACGATCGCCTGGACGAACTCGCCGTCCGTCCTCGCCAGGACCACCTCCCGGCCGTCCTGCACTCCGATCCCTTCGACGGCCAGCGGGGTCGCCACGACAGCCTTGCCCGCCGCCAGCGCCTCCAGGATCTTCACCCTCATGCCGCCGCCCCGGAAGAGCGGCGCGGCCACCACGGCGGCGTGGTCGAGGTAGGGGAGGAGGGCGGGCACGAACCCGGTCACCTCGACGCCGCGCCGGGCGAGCCCCTCGGGAGGGGATTCGCCCACCAGGGTGAGGATGGCGTCCGGCCGCCGCTCCTGGACCCGGGGGAAGATCGAGCGGGCCAGGCGGACGGCCGCGTCCACGTTCGGCGGATGGTTGAAGTTGCCGCAGAAGAGCACTTCCAGCGGCGGGTGGCCGGCGGGGTCGAGGGGACGCTCGGGCAGGTCGTAGCCCAGGGGGATGGTGACGATGGGAGTCCCCCCCGCGTAGGGCGCCATGGCCTCGCGGTCGCGCTCGGTGAAGACCACCACCGCGTCCGCCAGCCCCGCCACCCATCGCTCGAAGCGCTCCCAGGCGCGCAGGTCCAGCCCGTTGCGCAGGCGGTCGAATCCCCGCGAGGCTTCCCACAGCTCCAGGGCGGCGCCCACCCCGGGCTCGTACTGGTTGAGCACCCGCCGCGCGCCCTCGACGTGCTCCAGGTACTGCCCCATGACGTGGTACTCGGCCTGGACCACGTCAGGCCGCCAGTCCCGGACCAGCTCCCGCAGCCGGGCGGCCAGGGCGGGCACGGCGCAGTGGGTGGCCCAGGTGGGCCGCCGCGAGATCAGGGCCGCCGCCGCCCGGGCCTGCTTGCGCAGGCGCCGCCGCAGCCCCACGGCCCGGTTGCGGCCGAAGCGGGGAAACTCCTCGACGATCTCCAGCCGTTCCCGCAGCCCGTCGTCGATCCCCGGCTCGCCGTCGCCGCGCAGGTAGAGCAGCGCCACCCGGTTGTGTTCCGCGAGGCCGGAGAGGAGCCCGGCCATGGCCCGCCCGCCGCCGTGCCCCGCGTCCAGCCGAGGGGCGAAGGGGGCCAGGAACAGGAGCCGCCTGGTGCTACGTTCCATAAATTCGTTTCTGCTCGCCAAGGCATCCATCACCGCGCCCCCGCCCGGGCATAAATGCCCGGGCTA
>DASVAS010000044.1:0-120355 GCA_036376245.1 Thermoanaerobaculia bacterium
ACTCCGATCCAACGCTCCAAACAGCCTGTTCTCCCTCCGCGGCACACCCTTCTTACGCCTTATTTACAGTCGCATGCCAGAAACTCGGTGCCTTTGTGGCCCCATCCCATAGCCCCCAACCAGCTCGTGAATAATCCGGGCTATGTCTGTCACGTGGACGCCTCTGGCCATGAGCACTGCTTCTGGGACCCCCGCTGCGGCGAGAACCTCCTCTGCAACGAACCGTAGGGTCCGCCTTCCTTTCCCTTCCCCGGGGCTGTTGGGTAAAGCTCCGAGGAAGGGAACCCCATGCACCAGACCCGCCGTCCGATATCAGAAGTCGCAGCCGCAGGCGGTCCTCAACGCGGGGGCCGCGGCGTACTCCAGGCACGTGGAGCCGTCCTGGAGCGTGCAGGACCGGAACTTCTCCCGCGGTTGGAGGGTCGCGAGGTCGCCGGTCTTGGCACAGATAGGGTGGTAATCGCAATAGAGCGTACCGCAATTGAAAGCGGCCGACCAGTTGCTGCAGGCCTTGGGCTCCGGACAGGGGATGGAGCTGTGGCACTCGTCGGCGTAGGCCGGGGTGGCGAGGGGCACGATGGTGGGCAGGATCAGGAGAAAGAGCATGAGGAGCAGCAGGCGAATCCGTATGGACATATAGACCTCCTCCTTGAAAGCATTGTCCTTATTGAACAACGCTCATTCGCGATTATGCTGATTATTATTTGAACGTCAAGGACCCTGCAACCGGCGTCGCCCCGCCCGCTCTGTTGTGCGCACCCTGTCTTGTAGGCGGGCGCTAAGCCTGCCTTCCAGCCGCAGCTGGACAGCCTACAAGGAGAACCGATGAAGAAGCGTGTCAGGAAGTTGAGCTTGAGCCGCGAGACCCTCCGCAGGCTTCAGAACGCGGAGGCCAGGGGCGTGGCGGGTGCGGCATCAGACGCCCCCACCTGCTATCCCCAGCCGATGGCCTCGGATTGTGGCTGCGAAACGCAAGGGCAACAGAATTGCTACGACCCCACCATGTGTCTCTGGGGCTGCAGCCTGACCCAGGCCTACGAGACCTGCCGAAATTGTTGAATTAGGTCTGATGGGAAATTGATTCTTCATCGGCAACTCCACCCCCTCTCCTGGAAAGAGAGGGGGTGGATCGAACCCGCGCCTCTACTCACAACGATTCTTCCCCGTGATCGGGGTCTTGCACACCTTGCCTTTCGGGCAGTCGTCGTTCGTGCGGCAGACGCACTCGTCTTTCTCGCACTTGTTGGAGCGGCACTGGCTGTCCCGCTGGCAGGATGCGCCCAACGCCAGACTCACGGTCCGGCAAACGTTCGATCCCGTGATCGGCCGATAGCATTCCTGGCCGGATGGGCAGTCGCTGTCGCTGTTGCAGACGCACTTGTCGCTCTCACATTGGTTCGAAAGGCATTCGGAGTCGCGGTCGCACGCCGCGCCGAGCGCCTTCGACCCTATAGGGTCGTCGCTCGTTTCGCAGGAGTTCTTGCCGGTGATCGGCGTCTTGCAGACCTGCCCGCTGGGACAGTCGCTGTCATGGCGGCAGACGCACTCGCCGCCCTCGCACTGATTGGACCGGCACTCGTCATCCCGGCCGCAGGACTCTCCGACGGCCAGTGACGTGCTGGAGCAGAAGTTCTTCGCCGTCGCCGGCTTGAAGCACCGCTGTCCCACCGCGCAGTCGCTGTCCTCGTTGCAGACGCATTCGCCTGACGAGCAGCGGCTCGACCTGCACTGGAGGTCTTCCTTGCATTTGTCGCCGATGTTGCGGTCGCCGCCGCCCTGCAGGTTGGCGTTGACGAACAGGCCCGCGCTGGCGCTCGACTCACAGAAGCTCTCAGCGATGCCGCCCATGCGATACATCGGATCGTTCTCGAAATGGTAGTCCGTCGGGTTGTTGTGGCCCGGGACGCTGCGGAAGCCATGCGCGTGCCCCTGCTCGTGCATGATGGTCCGGACGAGATCACAGAGGTCGTCGGAAGACGTGTAGGTGTAGTAACAGAGGTTGACCCTGTTGCCAGGCCCACCGTGCGCGTAGGCGTCGGCCGGATCGCACTGGCCGTCGTTGTCGCTGCAATGGATGTTGAGGCCGACCCATTTGCGGACGATCTCCTGTCGCTGTTTTTCGGTCAGGAAGGTGTACTGGTCCACGAGGGCACTCATGTTGTCGTTCAGGAACTCGGCGGCGGCTTTGATGTCCTTGTGCGGCTTGATCGGACAGTTCGTGATCTCGTACGCGCCGGCCGGAGCCACCCCAACCAGAGCGGTCAAGAGACAGAGGGTCGCCAGAGGCTTGTTCATTTCCTCCTCCTTCGGCTGGTGAAACAGGACTGACTGCACCGAAGGATGAGGCGTGAATTGGAGGTGGTTCGTTACAGGGAAGAGTAAGAAGGCCGGCTCGGCTCCGGGAGCCGCGCCGGCCTTCCGTCCAATCAATTACTTCCAGTCAACGACGTAGATTTCGTCGAAGCTGGTGCTGTCCAGATAGATGCCCTTTTCGGCGATGTAGCGGGCCGCCACCTTGTGCTCGCCGGGCTTGAGATCCGTGGTTTCCCACTTCGCCTGGCCATTCTCGTCGAGTTGGACCGGCTCGCCGACCTCCTCGCCATCCACCAGGAACTGAACGGTTCCGGCCAGCGGTTCCTTGCCACCCCCGGCTCTCGCCGCCACGGTCGCGGTGAACGTCACCGTTTCCTTCGGGTCCTTGGGATCTTGGGCGCCGGCCACCGTGGTGAAGGTCGCGCCGGCCCGGATCCTCTGGGTGGCCAGGAAGAGATCCGCGAATCCGGGCTCACCGGTGACCATGACGTCGAAGACACAGTTCTCGTTCAGATTTTTGTCGGTGACGACGCGGCAGAGCTCCTGGGCGATGTCCTGTTCGAGGGGTTTCGCCACCGGCGTCTGTGGGATGACGCACGGGGGGTTCTGGGGCGGCCAGGTGGGAAGGGTGAACGTCGCCGTGGACGTGCCGGGCGCGTAATCGAAAAGGCTGCCCGAGCCGACGCGCCAGGCCGCGCCGAACGTCTGATAGAGAGTCGCATACCGCTGACCGAGCGTGCCCGGCATGGAGCCCAGCGACGTGCCGTTCGGCATCGCCGGCAACCAGCTCCCCGGCGCCAGGGGGGCCATGAGGCCGCCGATATCCGAGGCGCCTCCACCGTTCGACTGGCTGTCAAGCCCTCCCGACGACAGATTGCGGAAGACATCCACGTTCAGGTACCACTTGCCCTGGGAACCCCAGTAGAGCGACGTCACGTAGAGCGCGGTGCCGTTCGGGAAATTGACCTCGTAGCCGTTGCCGGCCGGCGATCTGGTGATGCGGCCGGCTCCCACGGGGAGCCCGCTCGTGCCCACCGTGGTCAGGGCGCCGTCGATGCGGACCTGAAGACCATTGGGATCCGGCACGCCGCTGAGGTTGGGCTGAATCGTGACCCGATGGCCGTCCACCTTGGCCGCCACGGCCGTATTGACGCTCACGCAGGTCGCGAGCCCGTCGTAGGGATCCGGCCCCGGATTGAACGAGGTCGAGACGGGCGTGGAGCGCGTCTGGATCTCCACCCCGTCGGAATCGCGCAGCGCGACGTACTCACCGGCGCCCTGGAAGTCGTAGCGAATCCCGTCGAGGGTGGTGATGTGCGGGTCGCCATCCATGCCTGTAACGCCGAGGTTGAGAGGATCGAGCCAGTCCCTGAGGCGGGTGGCGGCTGTGCCGCCGCCGGTCCAACTGGCGCTGAACTTGCCGTAGTCGTCCCAAAGACTCGACGTCGGAGCCCCGCAGAACGAAGCTCCCCCGTGCAGTTGGCCGATGCACCGCTTGGTGGTCGTGCTGAAGATGCAGGAGCCGGACGAACCGGGCTCCGTGACGCCATCCGTGGGACTCCACGTAACGCGCCAGTGGTTGCCGGAGCTGCTCAGGCCGCCCCCCCAGACCGAGCTCTGCGGCGCGACGCTGGAAAAGCTGATCGATTTGACATCGACCCAGGGATGATGAATACCGACGGCCGACGGAGGCGCGGTGGTGGTGGCGTCCCAACCGGAGTAGTAGACGTTGTAGGCACTGGGAGGCATGCTCGAAAGCTCGAGGAGCAGGAAATCGGACGGCGCCCAGCGGGCGCGGAAAATCGCTCCGGACTGGTTGTCGGCCGTGCTGCCAGGACCGTGAGTGCCACAGGTCGGAGACTCATAATTCCAGTACACCACCACGGTGGAAGCGTTGGCGCTCGTGACGCCGCAATGATAGGCCGACAGGAAATACGGCTTCCAATCCAGCGCGGTGTTGTTGAGCAGGGTGCCCGTGCAGGTTGCGGTGCCGTTCAAGGTGTAGGCCGCGACCGCGCGGATCTGATCCGCCCACGGCGCCGCTACGGGGCAGACCACATCGATCTCGCACGCCCCCGCGGTCCCTTGCCCGGGGATCAGCTTCGTGAAGTCCCGATATCCCTGATTGGCCTTGCGGATCTCCAGGACCGGCAGGCGGACGCCCTTGGGCACGAAGACTTCCACCACGATCTCTTCACCCTCGACCACGGGGGTCCACAGGCTGCCGTCCTGGCTGCGGTGGCGGGTCATGTAGGGACCTTCCACATGCTTGTGATCCGGATCGTAGATCCAGAGCTTCGCGCCTCTGGGCATGTCATAGCGGGTGATGCCCAGGTTATGGCTCACGGCTCCCGGCGAGTGGATGCGCAGCCGCCACAGGCGACCGTCGTCCAGCTTCTGCCAGGTGCCGGAGTTCTTGAGAGTGAGCACCACATCGTTGGCGATGGCGAAGCGGAGAGGCTCAGGGGATTGCAGAGTCTTGAGGTGCGCCCGGTCCTGCTCCAGCAGGAGCTCGACATCGACCTTCGGCAGGATCTTTCGTTGAATCTGCTCCAGCGCCTTGGCCCCTCCCGCCAACGAGAAACTTCTGGGCTCCTCCTCCATCCTGGCAAAGGCCGAAGCCGGGATCAGGATCACGGCCGCAAGGCAGAGCATGTGTGTCAGCAATTTCCTGCAACCGCGCAGTCCTTCCCTGTACCGATTTTTCATCAGCAACTCCCTCTCTCCGGGTTTTTGCCCGGCCACTCGCTTGCTCCTCTCGGCATCAGGCCGAACGGGCTCTATTCAAGGGGGTGCGTGAGAAGGAAAATGCGAGCCACTCAAAAAAGATCTAGCCTTGTCGCAGAAGACGCCCGGAGAGCGGCGACGCCGGCTCTCCGGGCTTCAACAACTCGCAATTCGTGGGACTGAAAGAGCCGGCCACCCCGGTCAATACGGCTGCACGAAAGCCATCTCGGACGAGGTCGTGGAGTAGCCTGGGCTGAAGTTCGCGACCACCCGCCACTTCCAGTTGCCGGCCGGCTGCGGGCCGGCGACGTAGGTGGAGCACTCGTTGTTGAAGTCCGGTCCGCTGCCGTCGTCGTGGCACGGCATGTTGTCGCGGGAGAGCAGCCAGGTCGCGGGCTCGACGTCGCCGAAGGGCCAGTACTTGTACCAGACCTCGTAGGTGACGGCGTACGCTTTCCGATCGTTGTCGATGCCGCTCTTCCAGCGGACCAGATAGTTATTGGGGACCTGGTTTCCGCTGGGATAGAGCGGCGCCGGCTCCAGCGGCCGGGGCAGCGCGTGGAACGAGACGCCGTGCAGGCCCAGGTAGTTCACCGAAATCCGGGTTCTGTAAGCGGTGTCACTGCCCCAGAAATCGGTGCTCCAGTAGTTGTAGGTGTAGAGGTCATAGCTCGCATAAGAGGAGCCGGCGGGACGGAAGCTGGTGAATTTATAACCTTGCCGGGTCTTGCCATAGCCGTCCTTGTAGGGATAGGTCGTGGTTATCTTGCATCCGGAGAAAGAGTTGGCCGGACAGATCATCACATACATGGTGTGGGTCGTCTTGTCGTAATAGGAACCGGTGGAGGGGTTGTAGCCGAGCCAGGTCACGGTGCCGCAGACGGTGCCGTTCGGGGTCGGTGTAAGCGAGTCACTGTCGCCCGGGCAGATCGCGTGGACGGCGGAGGGCAGGCACAGGCCGGCGGCGAGGAGGAGGGAAGCCAGGGACTTTCGCAAAGCAAGCTCCTTTCAGGAGATCACCCGGTCGGAGAAGACAGGGGTGGTTCGTCCTGAAATGCGATGTCTCGCCGGAAAGTCCGTCACGGCGGGAGGGGGCCGGCTTCGTGGCCCCGGCCACAAACTGATGACCTTGAATGGCTTAGATGGCGCGCTCTAGAGGATTCGAACCTCTGATTTACAGCTCCGGAGGATGGAAACCCCATCTGACCCAGAGTCCGCGTGCATAGACAAGCACGGGCCGGTTGAGATGGAGCGCCGCGACCGTGGCCCGGCCTGTCGGCGTCAAGCCGATGATCTCATCCCCTGCCCCACTCCAAGCAAAGTGCTCGGACCAAACCTGACGTCGCGGATCAAAAAGCCGAACCCTTTCGCCTGTAGCGAAATCGACGGAGGCAATCCGGTTGCTCTTGTGCCCATTGCAGGCTGGGCATGCCAACCAGAGATTCCCTTCCTCGGTCAGGCCTCCGAAGGACTCCGGAATAATGTGATCGATCTAGAAAGCCGTGCCGACGAGGAAGGTCGAGGTGCGGCAATAGCCACACCGGTGTTCTGCTTGGGCAGCTATCCGATCGCGGAGAGCTTTGGGAATGTAGTCCCGGCTCATCCGCCAGGCGCCAACCTGGAAAACAAGCTTCGGAGGTCATGGCCTCTCTTCTCGAGCAAGGAAGCGGAATGGCTGCGCACCAGGATCACGCGATCGTATTGCTGCTCAAGTCGGGCAAGCTCTTCGACCTCAGCCTCCGACAGGCCCGCTCCTCGCTGCTTACGGTGAAGCTCTTCCATCCGTTCAGAATCCGGCTGCGGCATCCGGGTCTGGGCGGCATTCCACAGAGCGGAATCGTCAAGAAGCTCCAGATTCGAAATCTCTGCAACGAAAGCCGGGGTCGTGGCCAGCGCAGCACTCAGACGGACGTCGCGAGCGGCCTCAGTCTCTTGATTCTCCAGAAGCGCTGAAGCCGACTCGTAGATTTCCCTTGGCGTGATCGCTGACGCGCCGGCGCTCGCGGCCTTCGCAGCCGCCAAGCTGCCGATGGCACGGAAGCGATCCAGTACCTGCACCGCTTGGCTCTCCCACTCAGCGTCTATCTGAGGCGTGATCCAGTCATAGTACCGGCGATGCAATTCCATCGCCGCTTCCAGGGAAACTCGGACCGTTCCGGTGCCCTGTCCGAAAGCGATCCAGACCTGAGCCATGATCTCTTCTTGAGTACGGGCCATGGGCACCATCCTTCTTGCCGGCCCACGTTGGGGCCGGGCCTATGGTGAGAATACCTCAAGAGGGAGATGGTGCGCCCTAGAGGATTCGAACCTCTGACCTACAGCTCCGGAGTCTGTAGAAGTGGGGTTCCAAGGCATCTCGCCCTCTCTCTGTAACTCACTGAATCCATGGACATTGTGCGGCATTGCCTGTATCATAGGGCATCATGCCGCCTCACGCAAGCGCGTGTTTCAGTGGTCCTCCAGTGGTCCTTTTTCTCGCGGGCGCTCGTGGCGGCAACCATCTCTCCCCCACCAGGAGGCCGCTATGAGGCGCAGCGCGGAGTACCTGACCGACCGCCGTATCCGCTCTCTCAAACCCAAGCCGGAGGTACGGCAGTACGAAGCGGCGGACGGCGCCGTCCCCGGGCTCGCCCTCCGGGTCTTTTCCTCCGGGAGCAAGAGCTGGTTTCTTCGCTACGGCCCCCGGGAGGCCCGGCAGCGGATCGTGCTCGGCCCGTACCCCGCCCTGTCCCTTGAAGCGGCACGAAACAAGGCCCGGGAGCTGGTGGCGGGCGTGAAGATCGTCGGCCGGGACCCTATGGCCGAGAAAAAGGCCCAGCGTACCGCCCGCAGGAAGGCCGAGAGCGCGACCTTCGAAGCTCTCGCCGTCGCCTACCTGGAAGAGCACGCGAAGCGGAACAAGCGGCTCCGTCCCTGGAAGGAAGACGAGCGGAAACTGCGGGTTGAAGTGCTTCCCGTTTGGGGCTCCCGGCCGGCCGCAGAGATCCGGCGGACCGATGTCCGCGCGTTGCTCGAAACAATCGCGGCGGAGCGGGGCGGCGTCTGTGCCAACCGGACCCGGACCCTGATCTCCAGGGTCTTCAGCTTCGGAATGGAGAAAGAGCGCATCGAGTCGAACCCCGTCCACGGCGTGAAGCGGCTCTATGTGGAGAAGCCGCGAGAGAGAGTGCTCTCGGAGGAAGAGGTCCGCGCCCTCTGGCCCCTGTTCGACCGCCTCCAGCCCGCCGTCTCCGCCGCTTGGCGTCTGGTCCTGTTGACGGCGCAACGGCCCGGAGAAGTGCTCTCCATGCGCTGGCGGGACCTTGAGCGGGACTCCCGGGGGTGGTGGTGGAATCTGCCGGCGGAGCTGACGAAGACTCACCGCGCGCACCGTGTTCCCCTGTCTTCGCAGGCCCTGGCCGTCATCGAGGCCCTACGCCCCCTCACCGGCTCCACGGAATGGGTGCTTGCCTCCCGCGCTGAAGGGAAGCGGCTGACGTGGCTCTCCCACAGCTCGGCCCGTCTCCGTACGTGGTCCGGCCTGGAGCACTTCACTCCGCACGATCTCCGCCGGACCGCCGCGACGTGGCTAGGCCGGTCCGGTATCCGCCCCGATACCATCGACCAGCTCCTGAACCATGCCGCCGGACGCATCTCCCGCACCTACAACCGGGCCGGCTACGACTCGGAGAAGCGCCAAGCGGTGACCTTGCTCGGGGAGCTTGTGGTCGGCGCTCTCGCGGGTGAGGAGCGGTCTAACGTGGTGAGGATCGCATGAGCGGCGAGGATGATCCCGCTGGCCTTCCAACTGGAGTGCCAACGGAGGACCCCGAACTCACAGACCAGGAAGTGTGGCAGCGGGAAATGGTCGAGTTTACCCGGCATATGATGGAGCGCTACCGGAAACAGTACCTGCGGAACCATCGAAATCCAATCCACGCGCTCAACGCATACCGCTTGGCTCGCCTCGGCAAGATCGACATTCCCACCTGGGTACTTGAGCTGTTCGACCAGTGGGCCGGGGCGCTGTGTGGGGAGCGCCCGCCGAAAGGGGCAAAGGCAGTTGCCGACGCTCTCGGCTTGGGCTCCAAAGGTGGGCCATCCATCACAAAGCAGGCCGAGACACAGTACCGAGATCTGTGGATTGCAGAGCGTGTCCTAGCACTGCGCGACAGTTACCCAGAGCGGGACAAGCTGGACATATTTCTTCAAGTCGCGGAAGAATTCGAACTCTCAAGCGAACGCGTGGCGGGCATCTGGTCCAAGCTGACGCGCGGCGTCAAATACTAGAAACTCCCCAAGTTCTCAACTTTCGGTGCCTGTCTGGGCGTGGTGCAATGGGTAGCATGATGACCCATCAAAGACCACCCCATTTCATCCTGCGGCCAGTAGAGGCCGGGAGGTGCTGAATGATGCCCGCTCCCCTTTCCCGAATCGTCCGTCCGGCTGAAGCCGCTCGCCTACTCGGCATCACGCGAGCGACGCTTTATAGATGGGAGAAAGCCGGCCGACTCGCTCCCCGGATCATACTTGGCCCTGGCACCAGCGGCTGGCGGGAGGAAGATCTCGCCGCGTTCGTCGCTGCGGCCCCACGTGGTGGCCGAGACTAGCGTGAGAGCGGGAAAGACACGGCCGGCGGCGCTGTCCATCTCCGTCCTGGATTTCCTCGCGATGGACTTCCCGCCCCGACGCTGGCTTGTCGAGGGACTTATCCAGGAGAGGGACATCACCATGCTGCATGCTTGGCGGGGTGTAGGGAAAACGCACTTTGTAGGACACCTTGCGTGGGCTGTCGCCTCTGGTGCTCAGTTTCTGCGGTATACGGTTCCGCAACCGGCTGGTGTCCTCCTTGTAGACGGAGAGATGCCGCAAGAGGATTTGCAAAGCAGGTTTGCCGTCTGCTCTGACATCTACGGAGAGGAACTACCCGCACCCTTGCGGCTCCTCTGCGCCGATGCGCTACCAGACGGAATCCCAAGTCTCGCCACTTCGGAGGGACAGGCGCTTATAGAGGGTGAGCTGGATGCTCTCCCAGATGTGCGGCTGCTTATTCTCGATTCCGTCTCAACCCTCTGTAACGGCGATCTCGCAGAAAACGAGGCCGAGTCCTGGACCGTCATGCAGAATTGGCTGCTCAAGCTGCGACGGCGGGGAGTATCGCCCCTGATTGTCCACCATGACGGCAAGGGCGGGAAACAGCGCGGCACCTCGAAACGAGAGGACGTTATATCCCAAAGCATCCATCTCAAACGGCCTGATGACTACAACCCCGTACAGGGAGCTCGTTTTCAGGTGATTCTCGAAAAGGCCCGGGGCGTCTACGGATCGGACGCGGAACCCTTCGAAGCGCGACTCGTGGAAGAGCCAGATGGGCGCGTCTCTTGGGAGCTGAAGGGCATAGAAATAGCTTCACCCGACAAGCTCCTAGAAAGGCTTCAAAACGGAGTGCCGATTCTAGAGGCATTCCAGGATCTAGGAATCTCGCGGGCGACAGCCTACCGGCTTCAAAAGAAGTGGCGGGAGGAGGGTAAGCTAAAACCTCGGGAATGACCGTAAGGGCGAGCCGGTGGTGACGGGAGGAGTCTCAATCTCATTACCCTAAAGGGGTGAGACGTGAGACTATGAGACAAGCGGCGAGACGAACCGGAGAAGATTAGGAGGAAGGGAGCCGTCTCACCACGTGAGACTGATATGAGACTGGCGAGACAAACGAACTCACTTGCAGGAGCTGACGTTTCAAGAGGCCACCCATGAAAGCCCGTAGCCTGCTATTATTCCTCTGTTATGACTCGAAGAGATGAAGACGATATTTCTGTTAGAAAATGTAATCCGCCGCCTAGAAGGTCTCTCAAAAAAGGATGTCCCGGAAGACCAATTGCATTCAAGGTTGGAATGGTCCGAAGAATTATGGAATATTTCATGCTCAATGCTAATGCCACGGAAAATGAGTTGGCGGAATTTCTAGGGATTCATGTTGATACTCTGAGAAAATATGCCAAAAGATTTCCTAGTGTCAGGGAAGCAATTAGAACTGGTGGATTACATTTGGATACGCAAGTTGCAAGGAGTTTGTTCGAGCGCGCAACGGGGTATGATGTAGTAGAGAAAAGAGTTGTGGTGATTAATGGTGCTGATGTTGAAACAGTGGAATTACATAGACATATTCCCGGTAACGTTCAGGCTCAAATACATTGGCTGAAAAAGCGAAATGAAAACTGGAAAGACCAGGATGACGTAGGAAGGTTTGAGAAAGACAAGGAAACAATAGCGGAGTTGCTTGGAATTTCTATGGAAGAGTTGCCGGAATGAAATCCTCAGCGCAACAGGTCAAGACGCCTGAGTGCTGAAGAAATGCTCATGCCCAGCCTCTAACCCCCGGAATTCGATTGCCCTTAGTTCTCTGCTATCTGCCCTCTGAATCCGCGTAAACACATTCGGTCTAAGGTAATCAACCACATTGCCATTCACAAAGCGGAAGTTGGCAAAATCGATAAATTCCTCATACCTAGCACGAACTGACCCCTTACGGTCATCACGGCAGAGCACATCAATTTTCTTGAGGTGTGGTGATTCGATTGCTGCCGCTCGCAATAGATACTTGATGTAAGCATCGGCTGTAGGGAGCGAGTATCCTATAATTCTTATGTGATTTGCTTTGGCGAGCAACTGAAAGGCGGTTTTCCAGGCTGGAAGAAGATTCCGAGCGAGTGTCTTATTCCATGTAGGAGCGACCATTATTCCGGTATCTACACTCCCATGTAGTTTTGCTAGCGGTACGCCACCGTCAAGGCAATTACTCGCAAATCGGAGAATGCCCGTATTGACAAAGGCGGTCTCTATGTAGTCGAGAAATCTTTCAAGTATCAGATCGTAGTTTAAGGTTATGATCCCGTATGTAGCATCGGATTCCTGAACGTATATAGCATCGGATTCCTGAAAGGACGAAGCCCGAAACATTCCTTCAATTTCCGCTGGAGAAACTCGCAGTTGGATGAGGTTAGCCACAAAAGCACCATAGAGGCTACCAGGATGACCGGCAGATGCAAAGATGCGATCCTGCCAATTTGAGGGCAAGTTTTCCGTTGGAAGGAATATGGGAGTGTAGTAGGAAATAACGTCGGCTATGTAGGCGAGGAACGCTTTCTTGAGACGCCGCCCTCTTAAATTCTGCTGCATTGCCAGTACAGATAAGATTTCCTCAATGTTAAAGAGGTCCGTGGAGTAGTAGTTTTTTACCACGGACATCTTGGCGATTGCATTTAAGACATCTTCGAAGTACCTGTACCGTTGAGGATCGGAGAAGTACAGATCCTTAGACTTCTCCAAAAAATTAGACATAACAGGCAACCCCAATGGGGCAGAGAAGCCAGCTCCGAGCAAATAGACAATGCGTTCCATGGCTATCCCTTGAGAAGTCTTGCTGCTAAGGAAGAGATCCTACAACAATGAGGGGAGAGGGCGGCCCCCACAAGAGAGACCGCCCCTTCCTGCCTACGTGCGGGTGAGCTGCTTGAACAGCCGGATGACTCCCTGCACCGCCTCCAGATCCGGAGCGTCCCCGAGCACCTTCTCGGGGTCCGTCTCCTGCCAATCGACGCGCAGCACCGCCAACTCCGCCGCGAGCGCCTTGCAGGACTTCCGGACGGGAAGGGTTGCGAGGATACGCCGGGTGGGGAGATGCACCAGGGAATGCAGGCCGCAACCGGGGGAACCCGGCCCGCTGCTATCCCCCCGGAAGATACCGAACGGCCCCGACTTCTCGCCGCGTAGCTCCACTTCCCGCGTGGTCTCGGGCCGGGTGCTGGTGTCCGTCACGAGCACCCGGACGTTATCCCAGAACCACGGGAGGGGCGGGGTCCTGCCCGCCGTCGTCAGATTCCGGAGCGATGCATCCGCCGTCTCGGCCAACCACGCCTCTATGGACCGCTTCCCTAGAGTCCACGCGGCAGCTCCCCAGCGCTCCGCTTGATCCCGGCTGGCCGGGACGTTGTAGTTCAGGGTAGGGGCGTATCTGCTTTCCATCTTCGGCCAGCCCATGGCTACACCTCGTACAAGATGATGCCTTCCGGGCTGTTGGCGGGTTCGATCCGTACCAGCTCGCGGCGTAGGTCTTCCGGTGTGTCCGGGTCCGCGTCCAGGTCAATCCAGGTCGCGAACCATCGGCCAAACACGTAGAAGACCACGAGGCCCGAATCGTCGGGATCGTAGATCGGGTAGGCGTCGGCGGGAGCCGGGGGCGGGTCCGGCTCCGAGAATTGGATGGCGACGACGCGGGCGTAGACTTCGCGGCGGGTGGCCTCCGTGTAGCGGGTGAGATCGAGGGGCGGGTACACTTCGGGCAGCTCGGGCATGGGGGTCTCTCCTATGCTCGGGTCAGGCTCGGCGGACGTGTTCGCTGCACCCCGCCGGGCCGTCTGTTGGTCCGCTCCCTCGCGGGAGACGGAGGTTAGAACCCGGCTCCACTCGGAGCCGGTCGTCTTTTGAGGGGAAGTGAAACGAGAGAGCCGCGAGAGCGGACGGCCAGCCGGAGGCGGGGGGAAGCACCTGCTCCAGTGGTCCTCCAGTGGTCCTTTTGCAAAAGGGTGCTCTGGGGCCTGATTCGGACCCTGCCCGTAAGCTCTTGATTTTAGGAGACTTAGATGGTGCGCCCTAGAGGATTCGAACCTCTGACCTACAGCTCCGGAGGCTGTCGCTCTATCCAGCTGAGCTAAGGGCGCTTCGTGCGCGGAAATGAGAAGAACGGATGGCCTGCCTGGAGGGATTCGAACCCCCGACCCGCGGCTTAGAAGGCCGCCGCTCTATCCATCTGAGCTACAGGCAGCCGTTGCTGCGCGACCGGCCTCCAAGAAGGCGCCGTCGGTATCGGGGCGCCCAGATTTGAACTGGGGACCCCCTGCGCCCAAGGCAGGTGCGCTACCAGGCTGCGCTACGCCCCGACGGAAAACGCGCAGGCGCGGAGTGTAGAACAGGGGGTGCGCGGAGTCAATTCCGGCACCCCCTAAGAGGCTTACCAGCCGAAGGATACGTAGCCCAGCGCCCGGCGGCTCAGCAGGTCGCCGCCGAAGGACTGCCAGTGCTCCTCGTCCAGCAGGTTGCTGACGTCGACGCCGATCTCCCAGTTGTCGTTCAGACGGTAGCCGGCGCTCAAGTCCACCAGGTTGTAGGAGGGGACGTTGCCCACGAAGATGCCCGCCGCCCAGGGGAAGTCGTCCACCCAGCGGTACTTGACCGATCCGCTCCACCGGTCGCCCGCGTAGGAGAGGCCGGCGCTCACCTTGTTCTCCGGCGCGTTCGGCAGGAGCTGGTCGCGGACGTTCTGCTCCTTGACCTCGAAGTCGAACCAGGAGTAGTTGAGGTCCACGACCCAGCGGTTGTTGACGTAGTAGTTGAAGGCCACGTCGATGCCCTCGGTGTCCACCGCGCCCGAGTTGGCGTAGGAGAGCACCAGGGCCGGCTGCCCGTTGGGCAGGGTGGTCAGGCCGACGAAGTTCGGTCCCAGGCCGGCCCGCAGGGTGCCGACCACCAGCGCCGCCGCCGGAGGCGGCAGGAACGACGGCGGCGCATAGCCCGGGAACTGCGGGTTGACGCCGGGCAGCAGGTCGGTGACGAAGTTCTCGATCTCGCTCTGGTAGTAGTCGATGGTCAGGTAGAGCTTGGAGCCGAAAATGCCGTTGTAGCCCAGCTCGAAGGTGGTGATCTCCTCCACTTCGAGGTTCGGGTTGCCCCGGGCCAGGATCGGAATGCTGCGCAGGCCCAGCGTCTGCCCGCCGAGGATCGGCGCCAGGGCGGCCTCCAGCGGCGCGAAGGCGGTGATGGGAGCGCCGGCGGGCGCCTGCAGGAAGAACTCCGAGTAGTTCGGCACCTGGAACGCCTCGTTGTAGGTGGCGCGGAAGGTGTGGTGCGGAGTCGCGGCGAAGACCAGCGAGCCCTTGGGCGAGAACTGCGTGTCGTGCAGGGTGCTCTCGTCCACCCGCGCGGCGACCACGCCCTTGAGCTTGGCGGTGAAGCTGTATTCGAGCTGGGCGAAGGCGGCCTGCTGGTCCGACTTCTTGGCGGAATCCATCAGGGTCTGCACGCCGGCGTCGTTGGCGGTGTCGACCTCCTGCTCGTGGTAGGCGATGCCGCCCACCAGGAAGCCCTTGTCGCCGGCGAACCCGACGTTGCCCTGGACCTCGCCGTGCAGGTTGGAGGAGTCTTCGAAGAGCAGCGCGCCCGAGGAGAGGGCGACCTGGTCCTCGGCCTTGCGCTGGTCGTAATAGCCGAGGAAGTTCCAGTGCACGGTGTTGAAGTTGGCCCGCACCCAGGGACGGTTGACGTCGGTCACCTGGACGCGGCCGATGCCGGTGACGAAGGTCGGGCCTTCGATGGTGGCGGTGCCGCCTTCCACGGTCAGCACGCGGTTCTCGGCGAAGTAGTGGTCGAGGCGGAGACCGCCGAAGCCGATCTCGGCTTCCGTCAGCCGCAGGGGAACGGCCTCGCGGCGCAGGCAGTTGGTCTGGAGCGTGGGGGTGCAGAGCGTGCTGTACTCCACCGAGACGTTGCGGGATTGGGTGAAGTCGTCGCTCTGCTGATAGCCGCCCACCAGCTTCCAGAAGGTGTCGCTGCCGATGGCGCCGGCGTAGCGGAGGTCGGCCCGGACGGTGCTCAGCTCGCCGCCGGTGAGGCGGAACTTGCCGCCTTCGCTGCCGCGGGGCGACTTGGTGGTCATGTTGAGGACGCCGCTGAAGGCGTTGGCGCCGTAGAGGGCCGAGCCGGGTCCGCGCACCAGCTCCACCTTGGCGAGCTCGTCCATGGGGAACGAGACGGCCGCCCACTCCTGGGAGCCGAGGAACGGCACCGCGGGGTCGCGGCCGTCGATCAGCGTCAGGATGCGGCGGTTGAGAGAGCTGTTGAAGCCGCGGGTGTTGAAGTTGATGTCGTAGAGGCCGCTCTGCGTGAAATCCACGCCGGGCGAGAACTCGACGAGCTTCGGCACCTGGCCGGACGGGGCTTCGCGCGCGATCTCCTCCTCGGTGATCACGGTCACGGACGCCGGCGCCTCGGTGACCCGCTCTTCCCGGCGCGACACCGAGGTGACGGTGATCGTCTCGGCGAAGCTGACGTCCCAGTCGACGGTCTTGTCCACCGTCCGGGTCTCGCCGGCCGCCACCGTGACGTTCGCTTCCGTGGTCTCGTTGTCGACCAGGGTGTAGACGAGAGTGTAGGTGCCGGGCGCCACGCCCTCGAAGGCGTAGGACCCGGAAGAGTCTGTCAGGACGACCTCGTCAAGGTCCTGGATACGGACGGAGACGCCACTCAGGGCGGTGCCGTCCTGCCGGGTCACCTTGCCTTCGATCCGGCCCCCCTCCTGGGCGAAAGCCATGCCGGCCCCCAGAAGGAAAAGGCTTGCAGCCAAGACGAAGATCCACTTGCCACGCATCTGGATAACCTCCGTTCACCTGGAAAAGCCGCAGAAAAGCCGAAAACAGAAAGACGAAAATTTTGTGGTCCTTATACCCTTTCGCCTATGCCGAAGTCAATCGGGAGCGGGTTTGGCGCAGTCCACCCGGGGCAGAAAGATGTACTCTTGAGCACATGGCTGGCACGGCATCTGAAAGCAGACTGTGAAGAGCCCGGAGGAATCGCCCGTCCAGGTACGCCGAGAAAAAGGAAATGCCTTCCGCCGCGCCGATCCCGTTGGACCTCAGCCCTGAGCCGCGGCCGGCTTACAGCCGCGCCCTGCTGCTGCCCGGGCCGCTCCCTCCCCTGTCCCATCTGGGAGTGAGCCTGCTGCGGCACGCCGTGGGCTCCGGCCTGGGGTACGCCCTCTACCATCTGGGGCTGCCCGTGCCCGAGGCTCCGCCGGTCGAGGTCATCCGCCTGCGCCTCTACCTGGACGCCAAGGCGTTGCGCTCGCTGCTCACCCACGCGGCGGGGGGCGCCGACGTCGTGGCGGCCCTGCTGGAACCGGGGGGACAGGGGAGCCGTCCGGCCGAGGCCCGGCCCCTGGTGGACGCGCTGTCGTTTCACCGCATCCGGCTTCTGCCCTTCCGCGTGCCGTCCCGCCGCCGGGTCCAGCCCACGGGCGACGAGCCGCTGGAGGAGATCTGGCGCTGCTTCCGCCGGCGGCTGGAGCGCGTGCTCGTCCGCACCCAGGACGCCCTGCTGGCCGACCTGATTTCCTCCATGGACCGCCGGGCGGCGCGGGCGCAGGGGGAGGACGTCCCGCCGGTGCTCAGCCGGGGGGCCTGGAACCTGCGCACCCGCGGCCGGGGGGACTTCCGTCGCTTCGGCCTCCCCGATCCCCTGGCCCCTTCCTGGGAGGAGCAGCCCGAGCTGCTCGCGGAGGCGCGCCACGCCCTGGAGCCCCACCCCGTGCCGGGCCAGGACCGCTACCGGGGCCGCTTCCGCGAGGCCTGGCGCGCCGCCCTGGGCGAGCTGGCGCCGATCTGCCGCGCCCTGGGCGCGAGCGCCGTCCGCCACAAGCTCCTGAAGGAGCCCGACGACGTCTTTTTCCTGCCGCTCGAATCCGCCGTCCATCTCGCCCGCGGCCAGCGCTCCTGGCTCGAAGCCATGGACAACCGCGCCGAGTACGAGAGCTTCCGCAAGTCCCTGGAGCCGTTCGACATCCTCGCCGACCGCCAGGAGGCGTCCCCGATGGAGGGGGAGAGGCGGGAGTGGGCCTGGGCGCCCCTGTTGCCGCTGCCGTGACCCGGCTGTGGCATCATCGGGCGCGATGGCGACCGATGAGAAGAAGCCCCTCCGGCGGAGGTTGCGCTGGCTGGCCCTCCCTTTTTCCCGCGGAGGCTTCGCGACGTTCCGGCGGTATCTGCGCGCCCATCCCCGCGTCCGCCGCACCCTGACCGCGCTGGCCGGCGTCTTCGTTTTCTTCCTCTGCGTCCTGACCTGGCTGCTCTTCCCCTACCTGCGGACCTTCGGCGACATCGGCGCGGGTCCGGAGAACGCGCCGTCGCGGCTGTACGCCGCCCCGCTGGAAGTCCGGGTCGGGGAGGCGGCCACCCTGGAAAGCCTGGCGGCGGACCTGGAAGCGCTCGGCTATCGCGCCTTCGACGGCGAGGTCCTCCCCCACGGCCGCTATCGCGAGGGGAGCCGCGAGGGGGACGGCGCCCTCGCCGTCCGGCTGCGGCGGCACATGTCCCCCCAGGGCCCGGTGCCCGGCCGGCTCCTGCTGATCGAGCTCCGGCGGCGCCGGATCGAGAGCCTGCGCGTCGACGGCCAGCCGGTCGAGCGGGCGGAGCTCGACGTGCCCGTCCTCGCCACGTACTACGACGACGGCGAGGCGCGGGAGAAGTGGCCCGTGCGGGTCCGGGACCTCCCGGAGCACGTCGTCCAGGCCGTGCTCGCGGCCGAGGACGACAACTTCTACTGGCATCCCGGCGTCTCGCCCACCGGCATCGCCCGCGCCCTGTTCGTGAACCTGCGGCGGGGCGAGGTGACGCAGGGGGGGAGCACTCTCACCCAGCAGCTCGTCAAGAACGTCTTCCTGACCTCGGAGCGGAGCCTGTTCCGCAAGATCCGCGAGGCCGTCATCGCCGTGGCGGTGGAGGTCCAGCACAGCAAGCGGGACATCCTGCAGGGCTATCTCAACGGCATCTACCTCGGCGGCTCGCGGGGCATCCAGTACTACGGCATCGGCACGGCGGCGCGGGCCTACTTCGGCAAGGACGCCGCCGAGCTGACGCTGGAAGAGGCGGCGGTGATCGCCGGCATGATCAAGTCCCCCGCCGCCTACTCCCCCGTGGCCGACCCCGAGCGGGCGCGGGAGCGGCGGGACGAGGTGCTGCGGCGCATGGCCGAGCTGGAGTGGATCGACGCCGGCCGCCTGGAGAGCGCCCTGGCGGTCCCGGTCGAGACCTCCCCCCTGCGCCTGGGCGGCCGGACCGCGCCCCACTTCGCGGACGCCATGGCGGCCGAGGCCCGCGAGCGTTTCGGGCTGCGCCGGCTGGGCAACCGCGGCCGGCATCTGTTCTCGACGCTCTCGCTGCGGGACCAGTCCCAGGCCGAGGAGGCGGTGGCCGACACCCTGGAGAGCCTCGACGGCGGGCGACGCCGGCGGCGGAACGCCGAGCCGCTCGAAGCGGCCCTGATCTCCACCGATCCGCGCACCGGGGCCATCCTCGCCTACGTGGGCGGCCGGGACTACTCGCGCAGCGAGTTCGACCGCGTCTCGCAGGCGCACCGCCAGGCCGGGAGCACCTTCAAGCCCATCGTGCTGGTGGCGGCCCTGGAGGCCGGCAAGACCTCCCCGGCCACGACGCTCAAGGACGAGCCCCTGACCCTGAGGACGGGCGGCTCCCGCTGGTCGCCGAAGAACGCCGACGGCGCCTTCCTCGGCCCGATCACCACCCGCACGGCCCTGGAGCAGAGCCGCAACGTCCCCCTGATCCGCCTCGCCATGGACGTCGGGCTCGACAAGGTGGCGGACACCGCCCGCCGCATGGGGATCGAGTCGGAGATGGAGGAGGTGCCCGCGCTGGCCCTCGGCGGCGGCGCGGACGTCACCCCGCGGGAGATCGCCACCGTCTACTCGACCCTGGCCAGCGGCGGCGTCCGCCCCGTCCTGTACGGCCTCGCCGGCGTCCTCACTCCCGAGGGGGAACCGGTCAAGGAGGCCCAGGGGAAGAAGCCGGAGCGCGTCCTCTCCCCGCAGGTGGCCTACGTCACCACGGCGGTCCTGGAAGGGGTCGTCCAGCGGGGGACCGGCCGCGGGGTGCAGCGCTACGGCATCCCCGGCGAGCTCGCGGGCAAGACCGGGACGACCAACGACGCCCGCGACAGTTGGTTCGCCGGCTACCGTCCGGACCGCGTCACCGTCGTCTGGGTGGGCCGGGACAACCCCGGCGCCACGACCCTCTCGGGCTCGCGGGCGGCGCTGCCCATCTGGGGCCGCTACATGAAGGCGGCGCTGCGCGGCTCGGAGGAGGCCGGCTTCGACGAGCCGGACGGCCTCGAACACTCCACCGTCTGCCGGAACAGCGGCCTCCTCGCCCGGCCGGAATGCCCGGCGACCGTGCGCGAGGTCTTCCTCCCCGGCCAGAAGCCCAAGAAGGTCTGCGACCTGGTGCACCTGCAGCCCGAGGAAGAGCGCGGCTTCGGGCTCCGCTTCAGCGACTGGCTGAAGGGCCGGCTGGACAAGATCTTCGGCGAAGAAGAGGAGCCACGGGAGGAGGAGCAGCGGGAGCCGGAGGAGACGCCGGTCCAGGAAGTCACACCGCCGCCGTAGCGGCATACCCTGCGAGACCTCACCCTCGGTCCCTCTCCCATCTCCCTGCCCCCCGCCCCCGGGAGAGGGAGGGCCCTGCGATCCAGGTTTTCTTGAGCTCGGCAAGATCGCTTGCTCATCGTCCCCCCTCTCCCGGGTGGCGGGAGGGGGATGGGAGAGGGGGCCAGGGGGTGAGGTCTCGAAGGGCACCCGGCCGGCATTATTTTTGCATTTCTAAAAACACAGGAGATTGTTTGACGGCCAACGCAAGAGGATGAGCGCGTGACGAGAAGTCCCATACCAGGAGGTGGCGAGAGAGACGGCAGGCCAATGGGGGCCGCCATCGAAAGGACGTTGTTGTGCTTCAGGTTTTCGCTCCCACCCAGCCCCTCAGGATCTTCTTCTCCTACTCCCACGAGGACGAACGGCTCCGGCGGATCCTCGTAAAACACCTCAGCATCCTCCAATACCTCGGCGTCGCCACCATCTGGCACGATGGGAAGATCGGCGCGGGCGACGACTGGCAGGCGGAGGTCGACGCCCACCTGAGCGCGGCCGACGTCATCGTGCTCCTGGTCAGCTCCAGCTTCCTCGGCTCAACCGCCTGCCGTTACGAGATGGAGCGCGCGCTGGAGCGGCGCAGGGACGGGCGCGCCGTCGTCGTCCCCGTGATCCTGCGCCCCTGTCCCTGGAAGCTCACGCCGCTGGCCTCGATGCTGGCCCTGCCGGCCGACGGCCGGCCGATCACCAAGTGGACGCCCCGGGACGACGGCTTCCTGAGCGCCGTCCAGGGGATCCGCGAGGTCCTCGAGAGGCTGGCCGGCCCGTCTGGGCAATCCCCGATCCCGGACGACGACGTCGTCCACAATCTCGGCCAGGTCCCCTCCACTCCCTTCATCGGCCGGCGGAAGGAGACGGCCGAGATCAAGCGCCACCTGCGGAGCCGGCATGTCCGCGCGGTGGTGCTCCATGGGCCGGTGGGCGTCGGCAAGGGCCGGCTGGCGTGGAAGGTGGCGTCCGATCTGGCGAAGGAATTCCGCCACGGCGTCTGCCGGGTCGGTCTCGACCGCGTGCGGGACAGCTCCCTGGTCCTCCCGGCCATCGCCCGCACCCTCGGCATCAAGGAGGTGGCCCGTCCGGAAGGCGCGGAGACCCCTCTGGAAATGAGCCTGGAGAGCCTGCGGGAGTACCTCCGGACCAAGGAGATGCTCCTGGTGCTCGACAACTTCGAGCATGTCGAGGAAGCCGGCCGGCAGGTGGCGCGGCTGCTCGCCGACTGCCCCGGCCTCAAGCTGCTGATCACCAGCCGCTCCGAGATCCACGTGGCCGGCGGCCGGAGTCTGCCGTTGGGCTTCCTGGCCGTGCCCGAGGCGGACCGCGACTACTCCCTCGCGGAGCTGCGGTCGATCGACGCCGTCGCCCTCTTCCTCCGCAACGCGGAAGCCGTGGATCCTGAATTCGCTCTCACCCCGGAGAACGCGGCCGCGGTGGCCGAGATCTGCCGCCGGCTGGAGGGAGTCGCCCTGGCCATCGAGCTCGCCGCCGCGCGCATCCGCCAGTTCCCCCCGCACCGCATGCTCCCCGAGCTGGACCATCAGCTCCGCCTCGGCGTCGGCGGCCCCCTGGGCTGCGAAGAGAAGCACGAGACCATGGAAGCCGCCATCGCCTGGAGCTATCAGCTCCTCGATCCCGCCGAGAAGGCCCTGCTCAAGCGCCTCTCCGTCTTCAGCGGCGGCTTCACCCTGGAGGCGGCGGTGGCCGTCTGCGGCTGCGAGGAAGACCATGCGGTTCCCGTGGAGGCCGGTCTCCGCTCGCTGCTCCGCAACAACCTCGTGTGGCAGAGCGGCCCGGAGCGCTTCCGCATGCTGGCCGTGGTGCGGGAGTACGCCCGCAAGCGCCTCCGGCAGGCCCCTAAGGACGGCCGGGTGGAAGACCCGCTCGCCTTCGAAAGGCGCCACGCGGCGTTCTTCACGGTGCTCGCCGAGACGCTGGAGCCGCGCATCACCAGCTCCCGGCGCGGCGACGCCCTGGAGCGCCTGGAAGCGGAGCACGCGAACTTCCAGGCCGTCTTCGACTGGAGCCTGAAGACCGGCGAGCCGCAGCTCGGCCTGCGCCTGGCCGGAGCGCTCTTCTGGTTCTGGAATCTGCGGGCCCACTTCAGCGAGGGCCGCACCTGGCTCGGCCGGCTCCTGGACAGCTCGGGCGGCCTGCCCGAGACCGCCGCCCTGGCCAAGACCCTCTACGCCGCCGGCGGCCTGGCCTTCCTGCAGGGAGACTCCCAGGACGCCCTGGACAAGCTCGGCCGCGGCGAGCGGATCTGGCGCCGTCTCGGCGACCGGCGCGGGCTGGCCTACACCCTGGCCGTCCGCGGCATGGCGCTGCTCGAAGAGAACCACGTCGCCGTCGCGGGAGACTGCGAGACCGAGGCCGAGGCCCTCTTCCACTCCCTGGGCGACCTCTGGGGGAGCGCCCTGGCCTGGAACGACCTCGGCAACGTCCTCCGCGCCCGGGGAGAGTACGGAGAGGCCCGGGAGACCTACTGGAAGAGCCTCGCCCTCTGGGAGCGGATGGGGGATTCCTGGGGTCTTCCCATGACCCTCAGCAACCTGGGCTTTCTGGAGATGCTGCAGGAGCGCTACCCGGAGGCCCGGGAGGCGTTCGAGCGGGCCCTCGCGCTCCAGAGGCGGGTCGGGGACCGCTGGAGTCACGCCGAGACGCTGAAGTACCTGGCGGACCTCGCCGTGCGGGAGAAGAGCTGGCGCGAAGCGCTCCGCCTGTACCGCGAGAGCCTGGAGCTGAACCTGCGGATCGGCCGCAAGCCCTTCCTCCTCGGCTGTCTCGAAGGCCTCGCCGCCGTCGCCGCGGAGACGGGGCGCGACGCCGGCTGCGCCGACCGCTGGGAGGGAATGGAGCCCTTCGACGCGGCCCGGGACGCGCTGGGCGTCTCCGCCGGCTGGCTGTCGCCCGGAGAAGAGCGGCCGAATCGGGCGGCTTGAAGCTCTTTGTTAGAATTTATCAATGCACCGCTCGATCTTCGCTGTCTTCGCGATCCTCTGGCTCGCCCTTGCGCCCTGCGTCCTCGCCGGCGATTCCTCGCTGAGCGAGCGCGAGCGGCGCAAGCTGTTCGAAGAGGTCTGGAAGCTCGTGCGGACCGAGTATTACGACCAGGCCATCGCCAGTAGCGATTGGGTCGCGATCGGCGACCGCTACCGGCAGCGCCTGGCAACGGTCCAGTCGGACAAGGAGGTTCACATCCTCCTGGCGGAGATGCTGGCGCAGCTCCATGACACCCACACCTACTATGAGCCTCCCGTCGCGGGAGGGCCGCGACCGACCCTCGGGCTCGAGATCGGCGAGGTCGACGGGCGGTTCGTGATCGCCGCCGTCGCCGACGGCTCCGAAGCCGCGCAACAAGGGGTCCGCCCCGGGATGATCCTGCGGACGATGAACGGACGGGACATCCGGGATGTGGCGCGCGAGTTGGACGCCTGGATCCCCACCTGGATGGGGATTTCCAGCGAGCGCGTTCTCGCCTTGTTTCGGCTGAGTTTTCTGCTCAAAGGACCCGCCGGCCAGGAGGTGGCCCTGGGGTTGAGCGATCCGTCGGGGCAGCCCTTGGAGGTTCGGGTGCATCGAACCCATACCCCGAAGCCGGTACCGCTGGTCGCTTCGCGCCGTCTGGCTCCGGACATGGGCTATATCCGTTGGGCCACCTGGGACCCGGAGTTGGATCCCGCGCTGACGGAAACCATCCGAGCCCAGCTCGCATCGCTGCGCGACACGCGGAGCCTCGTCATCGACCTGCGAGGCAATACAGGTGGAGATCCACAGGTCCTGGTCGACGTTCTCGGCTGCCTTGCCACGAAGGAGATACCGTACGGCGAGTTTCGGGGACCCCGGCGCTTCAGGAAGATCCAGCGGCACACCTGCCCCTTCGTCTACACGGGGTCCGTCGCCGTCCTCATGGACTGGGCGACCGGGAGCACTTCCGAAATCTTCTCCAACCTGATGCAGGAGACCGGCCGGGGAACGCTCGTCGGTGCGCAGAGCTCCGGCAGCGTTCTCTATCATCAGTTTGATTCTGTCCGGGGCGGTGGACGTGTCTACTACAGCCGGTGGGGCTACACCTCCCCCGGCGGGCGGCGTCTGCAGGGATCGGGAGTGCTCCCCGACGTCCCCGTCCAGCGGACCATCGCCGGTCTCTGGGAGGGGAGGGACGAGGTGCTCGAAGCCGCGGTGGAGCTCCTGAACCGGCAGACGCTCACCGGCCAGGCAACACCTTCAGCTCCCGCATCGCCGCCTTAGCCAGGTCGATCCGCTTGTCCTTGATCGCGTCGTAGCTGGGTCCGTCGGTATTGAGCGCGAAGATATAGACGTTGCCGTTGGCTTCGACATACCCGACGAGCCAGAGAGGACGAAGGCGGTGTCAGTCCCGGCGAGGATCTTGGCGATGCGTTGCTCGGCGTCAGGCGGGAGGGGGGATCTGGGTAGTTGAAGCGCCCAAAGGCAAAACAAGACAGCAACTGTGCTATTGAACATGAGACCCTCCGTAGACAGACTCTATACGGAGGCGCCGGGGCAGGATGGGCAGAGACTACATCTCCACGATCAGGGACATAGGTCATGGCGAGTCATTGCGACTACCAGATCTCGCGCCCGACGGGAGGACCTGAGTCGATCTCTTCGTGGATATTGTCCCCCGTAACCTGATCCAGTAGCTCGTCCAGCGTCCACGCCGTCTCAGGGCAGGGCTTGATGGTCAAGACACCTTCTTTTACCGAGACATCCACTTCCGAGCCTTGATTCAGAGGCCTGCTTCAGCCGCGAATGGCTGCGAGATCGGGATTGCCAAGCTGTCGCCCCATTTCTGGATCTTGGTCTTCATCATCCCTCCGGCTCTACAAAGAGAGTCTACGGACTGGAGGCGAGAGCGCCAAGAACCCCGAAAAGATGACCCGCTCACTTATCTCCCTGAAGAGAAGAGCCCCCTGGGCTCTTCGGCAAGCGGGAACCTTTCGCCTTAAGCGAACTGCATGTTGTGTCTTGGGATCAAGCCCGTATTCCTAGCGGATCAATCCTTCAGGGAAGGACAAATCCGATGCTCAGGGTCCCACCAGAGGAGCACCAGGACTCCATTGTCGAGATACCCATATACCCGCTCCCTTGCGGAGAGCCGCAGCGAGACCACATCCTCAAGGAGCAGACTCCGGACCTCTAAGCGATGTTGAGCAGGACCACAGATCGACGAGACTTTGATGGAGTGGTTCTGCTTCTTCGCCCTGACGAGGATCTCCGACCAGGTCATGGTCTCAAAGAGAGCCAGACGCTCCCGGATGTAGATCAGGGTAGCTTCGTCCAGCTTGTGCCAGCCGAATGGATCGACCAGCTCCATGCTGGAAACCCTCCAGGATGGACGAAGATGGTGGTAGCTGGCCGGAGCGATGGAGCGGGGAACCTTCTCCACCTCAGGTTCACGCGCCGCGCTAGGCGATCTGGAGGGAGCCTGGAAATGCTTGTGCTTCGGGCTTTTCCCCACGGCCTAGTAGGGGTTGGTGTAGTACTCCGCCATCGAAGCGTGACTGATCTCGCGCCGGCTGGGATCTCCCGGCTCAAGGCCCTTGCGGGCCTGAAGCCACGGCGCTTCGCGATGGGTCAGGTCGCTGAGCCACTGGGACGACTTGTCGCCGTAGTAGCTCAAAACCGCGTCGATGGTCTGACGCTGCTTCGCGGTCAGCTTTTTCGGGTCCCCATGAGGCCAGGAGGAGATCTTGAACATGCCGCGATGGCGCCGGTAGAGATCCGGCACCACGGGGCCGTTCATCCAGGCCTCGATGCGCTCGTGGAAGAGCGGCTCCTCGTCCCAGACGAGCGACCACGCCTGGGAGTAATAGACCAGTTTCTCGAGCTTCATGGCGGTCATCTCGCCCTTCTTGCGCAAGATGTAGGCCGCCACATCGTGAGCCGTTGTCATCCCGAGTCTCCGCATCGATCAACGATGACCCGCTCACCTATCTCCTTTAGAGAAGAGCCCCCTGGGCTCTTTCGGCAAGCGGTAACCTTTCGCCTGCAAGCATACCGCATGTTGTGGCTTGGGATCAATATAGAAAAACGGGGAGACCTCGCGCGCGGCCTCCCCTCCCGTCCTGCTGTTACTGCTGAGCCGAACCTTTCGCCTCCGGAGTCTCCGGGGGCGGAGGCCCCGCCGGGGACTTCTTCCGGCGGGGACGACGGGGCGGAACCCCGAAGCCCAGGAGCACGTCGTTGTCGAAGCCGAGAGCGCCCCGGAGTTGCGCCGCCAGGCGGCTCCGGAGATCACGCCCCCGGCGCTCGACCGTACGGCGCTTCTTCACCGTGTCCTGCAACCGTCCGCGCAGGGTCTGCTGCTCCAGGTCGAGCGATCTCGCCTCCGTGATCAGAGTCTCAAGCTCCTGGGCGTGCGGGTTCAGGTGCGGAAGGTCCGCGAGGCGGGACTTGAGAGCCGCCAGCAGCAAATCCCAGTCCGCGATGTGTTTCGCCAATGCAATTCCAGCCATGGTTTTCTCCTTTCTTGGTTATATGGCTGACTTTCTGTACTACCTGCTATTCAGGCGGAACCTGCTTCTTCGTCCCTACATGCACACCTCCTTTCATCAGGCTGCGACTCCTAGTCTTTTACCACGCTTGGGTTCAAATTGGAACTAATCTAGGCGAAAACCGGCCTGCCGTCAAGAGGTGAAGCGCTCAACCTGCCCGATTCAGAGTCAAACCCGCAGAGATGAAGACATTTGCGCGTGGGTCGAGCGTTCAACCCGGCGGGTTTGGCGCCGAACCCACCGGGTCTTGTGTCGAACCCTCCGGGTTTGGCGAAAAACCCTTGGGGTTTGACTGAAATACGCCAGGGTTCAGCGCTCTACTCCAGTGGAGTTGCGCAAGTCCGCCGGGGTTGAGCGGAATTCTGCGGGGGTCGAGCGCTGAAAAGGCGGGGTTCTACACAAAAATCCGCGGCGGCTCGACAGAAGCCGGCGTGTCTTCGCTTAGAAGGACGTTCCCTTCCTTATCCATGTAGCGTCCCTGGCCGATGTCGAGTAGGCAGCGGTTGCGGCCCTGGCGCTTGGCCTCGTAGAGGGCCTCGTCCGCGAAGAGGATCAACTCGGCACCGGTCTTGATGTACAGCTCCGGGAAGGAGGCCACGCCGGCGCTCAGGGTCAGGGGGACGCGCCGGTCGTCCGCCTGGAAGTCCAGCGCTTCCACCGACCGGCGGAGGCGCTCGGCCACCGCCAGGGCGTCCTCCCCGGTCGTCCCCTCCATCAGGAGGACGAACTCCTCGCCGCCGTAGCGGCAGCAGAGGTCCTCGGTGCGCCGCATCTGCTTGAGCACCCCGGCGACGGCGACCAGGGCGGCATCCCCGGCCGGGTGGCCGAAGGTGTCGTTGATCTTCTTGAAGTGGTCGAGGTCGCAGAGGATCACGGCCATGGCCTCGCCCGTCTCGCAGCAGCGGGCGTGGACCTCGTGCAGGCGCCTCTCCAGGACGCGCCGCATGGCGACGCCGGTCAGGGGGTCCTCCTTGGACTCGCGGTCCAGGAGGAGACGCTGGATCGAGTTGGTCATCTGCGGCAGGAGACGGTCCAGCAGCTCGATCTCCCGGGGATCGATGCGGCGCGGGTCGCACCAGAGGCGGATGCGGGCCAGGACGGTGCCGTCCGGCCGCGAGCGGAGGGCCCGCTCCACGATCTGCCAGGGGGTGCGGCGATGGAAACCGGGCATGGCCGGCGGGTAGCGCTCCGGCTCGGGGACGCCCTCCTCCAGCTCCTCGGTCCCGCGGCGCCACCACCAGGTCCTGAGCTCGCTCCCGGGGGCCATGGCCTCGAACTGGAACCAGAAGAGCGTCGGGACGACCCGCGTGCACTCGATGCGGATGCGGTCCGCGATGGCCGCCATCTCCTCCTGCGGGGTGCTCATGCGCTGGCCGGCGCGGCGCAGCCGCTCGAGGTCGCGGGCGCGGTGCTCGGCGGTCTCGCGGAGGAGCCCGTGGCGGGTGACCTCGACCACGAGGCCCGCGAAGCAGGCGATGAGGAAGCCCGCGAGCCCCCAGCCGCCCGCGTCCCCCGCCAGGAGGAAGCCGGCGCCCGCCAGCCAGCCGCCCAGGTCCAGGGTCAGGGGGAGGAAGACGTGCATCCAGCGGATGGGCGCTTCGGGCCGCCGGATCTTGCGGTCGGCGACGTCGAGGCCGATCCGCACGAGGAAGTAGGCCTCGGCCGCGGCGGCCAGGGTGGCGACGGGGCTCCAGCGGTCCACCAGCCAGACCCAGGCGCAGCCGGCGGCCAGGGCGGCGAGGGCCGTGCGGCCGGTGTCCTCCAGGATGCGGGGGAAGATCGCCCGCCGCTCCGGGGCGGGAGTGGAGCTCATCCGCCGCAGAAACCGGAGCGACAGCTCGGACACCAGGAAGGCCGAAGCGGCCAGGGTCGCGGCGGGAGCGGCGCCGGAGAGCCGGAAGGCCACCGGGAGGATCATGACGCCCAGCCCGAAGGTGGCGCTCCCCGCCGCCGGCCGGTGGCACGCCGAAGCGGCGCCGGCGAAGAGGAGGGTCACCAGCAGCCACGCCGGCATCGGGCCGCCCGCGTTCAGGGCGGGGACGCGATAGGCCACGCCCAACGCCAGGGCCCCTCCCAGGACGGGGACCAGGGACGCCCAGAGGTCGCGGGGCGATCGGGTGCGCTTCATAACGGCTGAGGTCTGGAGGATGGTACCACTGCGGGCCCTGACTCCCCCTACGCCGTAAAAGGACAGAAGGACACCAGGGACACCAAGGACACCAGGGACAGAGACCGTCCTTGTGGTCCTTGGTGTCCCTGGTGTCCTTGGTGTCCCTTTGGTGAGGGCCTACAAATCCCTTGCCGCCGGGAACACCCCGAACCCATCCGCCTCCCCGACGCCGGCGAGGATGGCCTCCGCCACCGCCCGCTCGGCGAGGACGCCGATCTGGTTGACCTGGGCCTTGCGCTCGCCGGTGGAAAGGACCACGACCAGGTCGCCGTCGTAGAGGGAGAGGGCGGGGGCGAGGGTGCGGTAGAGACCGCCGAAGGCCATGTGGCAGACCTTGAGGGCCGCCGCCTTGGGGAGCGTGGCGTCGGTCATGACGACAGCCAGGGTGGTGTTCCCTTCCCAGGGATGGCCCGCGTCGGGCGGCAGGTTGGCCAGGACGCGCTCGGCGTCGGCCAGCTCCAGGGAATCCGGGGCGGTCCGGCAGCCGGCGAGGAGGGAGCCGTCCAGGCGGCGGACGTCGCCGAAGGCGTTGACCGCCACGGCGGCGGCGACCGTAGGGCCTCCCGGGACGGTCAGGCTGGCGAAGCCGAATCCCCCCTTCATGCCATTGGGTGGCCCCAGGGCCTTGCCCACCGTGGCCCCGGTCCCGGCGCCGACGCTCCCGACCGCCACGGGGCCCTGGGAGGCGACCGCCAGAGCGGCCTCCACCAGGGCGTCCGAGGGAGCCACCGCTTTCCCGACCGCTAAATCAAAGAGGATGGCCGTGGGCACGATGGGCACGGGGGCGATGCCGGTCTGGAAGCCATAACCCCGCTCGGCGAGCCATTCGATGACCGGATCGGCGGCGGCGAGCCCATAGCCGCTGCCGCCGGCGAGGACCACCGCGTGGGCCTTGCTGGAGACGTGCATCCCGGAGACCAGGGAGTCGAACTGCCGGGTGCCCGTCGCGGAGCCCCGCACCTCGGCCGCCGCCAGGACCCCCTCGGGGCAGAGGATCACGGTGACGCCGGTGAGCCGCTCGCGGTCCGTGCCGTGGCCGATGCTGAAACCGGGGATCGTGAGGGAGCGGGAGGGCTGGGGGAAGGGGGGCGGCATGGAGCGGTCATTCTATCTGGGACGTCCTGCCCCTTCGAGACCTCACCCTCGATCCCTCTCCCATCTCCCTGCCGCCCGCTCCTGGGAGAGGGAGGTCTCTGCGCTTGAGGTCTTCATGGTCTCGGCAAGATCGCTTCCTCATCGTTCCCCCTCTCCCGGTCGGGCGGGAGGGGACTGGGAGAGGGGGCCAGGGGGTGAGGTCTCGAAGGGCAGAGCGCCTCGGCGGGCAAACCCGCCAGGGGAGGGATCCCCCCGCGGTTTCCGGACTTGATTTCCCCCGGCATTGAATCCGCGCCGCGAGCGGTGAGAGGATGCCGCCCCATGACTCTCTTCTTCGAAGACCTGGAACCGGGCGGCTCCCTGGAGACCGGCAGCCGCACAGTGACCCGGGAGGAGATCCTGGATTTCGCCCGGAAGTTCGACCCGCAGCCGTTCCATCTGGACGAGGAAGCGGCGCGGCACTCGCCCTTCGGGGGCCTGATCGCCAGCGGCTGGCATACCGCCTCCCTCTGTCACAAGATGCTCGTCGAGGATCTCCTGGGAACCGATTCCGGGAGCCTGGGCTCGCCCGGGGTGGACGAGGTGCGCTGGCTGAAGCCGGTCCGTCCCGGAGACACCCTGACGGTCCGGGCCGAGGTCCTGGAAGCCGTCCCCTCGCGGAGCAAGCCCGGAGGTCTGGCCAAGTTCCGCTACACCGTCCGCAACCAGAACGGGGAAGAGGTGATGACGATGGTCGCCAACGGTTTCTTCCTCCGCAGGAGCTGACCCATGCCCCGACGCCTGCTGCTGATCAGCAACTCCACCAACCACGGTCAGGGCTACCTGGACCACGTGATCTCGGAGATCGACGACTTCCTGGGCGGTATCCGCCGCCTGGTCTTCGTCCCCTTCGCCCTGAAGGACCGCGTGGCCTACGGCGCCAACGCGGCCAAACGTCTGGCGGCGATCGGCGTCGAGGTCGCGACCCTGACGGCGGACGAGGCGGGCCAGCGGATGGTGAGGGAGGCCGAGGCGGTCTTCACGGGAGGCGGCAACACCTTCCGTCTCCTCAAGACCCTCCAGGACACCGGCATCCTCCCGATCCTCAAGGAAAGGGCGCTGGCGGGCATGCCCTACATCGGCAGCAGCGCCGGGACGAACATCGCCGCGCCGACGATCCGCACCACCAATGACATGCCGATCGTCCAGCCCGCCTCCTTCGACGCCCTGGGGCTGGTCCCCTTCCAGATCAACCCTCACTATCTCGACCCGGACCCCAATTCCACCCATATGGGAGAGACCCGCGAGACACGCCTGAGGGAGTTCCACGAGGAGAACGAAACCCCCGTCGTCGGCATCCGGGAAGGCGCCTGGATTCGGGTGGAGGGAGATCGCGCGACTCTGGGCGGGAACCGGGGGGCGCGGATCTTCCGTCCGGGTCAGCAGCCGGAGGAGCGGGGAACGGGGGCGGAGTTGGAGGATCTGCTGCAGGTGAGGTGACTCAGGCATCCGGCCATTCTTGAGGATGACTCTCTGGATGTCCTGATCCAGCGACTGAAATTTCTGTCATCCTCAAATCCCTGTCACCCTTTGGAAGGGGCTCATCGTCACATCGCGAGAGCACTCTATAGGGAGAGGGTCTCTACTTATTCAGACCCGAAAGGAGAGAACATGCGCAAAGTGACACTCTTGATCCTGACCCTGCTGACGGTTGCGGGGGCGATCGGCACCTCCGTGCCTGCCTCGGCAGTGGGTGGCGGCGGAACTCCGGGCTGCAGATGGACCTGCAACTGTGCCGGCACCCCGGTGTGCGTCTGCACTTCGGGCTCCGGCTTCTGCAGCTACCCATCCATCCAGTGCCCGCAGATCTACACCTGCTGATCACTTGCAAGGCCCCCGGAAATCCCGATTTCCGGGGGCGCGGCGAAAGCGAGGTGGCGGGGGATGATAAAAACGTTCACTCCCGACAGGGTATTCAGCCTCTGCTCTTACTGATTCCGATCGCTCCTCCGATTCCCTGAGCCGTCAGTCCAGGGCCTGGACCTGGAACATCACGACAGATCCGCTAGCAGATGCAGCACTTGTTCCGGCAGCAGCTGGAGGAGCATTGCTGCTGCGATGCTCCCGAGCCGCACTCCGCCGGGAAGCAGGCCTCCGAGGAACCTCCATCGGCGCTTCCGTCGAAAAGTCCCGCGGGAGCGGCGGGGACCTGCGCCTTCGAGAGCGGAGCGGTCTCGCAGAGACCCGGAGCTTCCTGACTTGCGCTGAACAGGGGCAGAAGCGCCGGAGAGCCCTCGGGCGCCGGTGCTTCACCAGCCGAGATCGAGCCGGCCGCCAGCATCGAAATCAGGACCAGGCAGAAGACCAACCCTCTTTTGTTCATAGTTTCTCCTTTTCGTTCGGATTCAGATCTCAAGAACTACTGCAATATTCGTACCTGGGCCGGCAACCCGAGCGTGCGGCTGATCAAGGCGCCGAAGCTCATCGGGTTCGACAGCGGCGTTCAGCGAGCCCTCTCCGGCGAAATCGGAGGGTTGCGCGGCGAGCAATATGAGAGCGCCCTCGTCGCGCAGATCCTGATGACCCTCTGGAGTCTTGGCACGAGGGTGGACGCCTCCTACCTGCGGACGAGCGGAGGCCTGGAAGTCGACCTCCTGCTCGAGCGTCAGGAGGGAATCCTGGCCTTCGAATTCAAATCCCGCCCCCGGGTGGACGCCAAGGACGCGACCAGCCTCGAAAGAGCGAGACGGGTGCTGGGGGACCGCTATCGCGGCGGGATCGTTGTGTATCGGGGGGATCAGGTGCTGCGGTTGTCGGAGTCCGTGTTTGCTGTTCCGGATTGGGTGTTGCTGGGGTAAGGCGGAGATCCCGGCGACCGAGCTGCTGGCCCTACGCAATCGGCCAGGATCGAGCGAAGCAAGGCGCTTCGACCCGGCTCCTGCGCCGGCCGCCCCGAATCGTGAACGGTTCGACCTCCGGGCGAGGCGGTCGACCCTCGTTATCAACCACCCTGCGGCTCGCAACGCGCCTCTCGCTCCCCGGCGTGGGCCTCTGGACCCGCGGCGTAGCCTCGTCGACCTGCCGAGCCAGAGACTCGCCCGTCGGGCAGACCGCTCGCCTCTCGGGGCCGAGCGCCCACGAACCGGTGCAACAGCGGCCGAGCGGGATGTGGATAGCCTGCTTCCCGGGGCCAGCGCGACCCTCGGCGCGTCCCTCAACCCACCCCTGGGCGCGTCCCTCAGACACGCCCCCTGAGAACGTCCCTCAACCCGCCCCTCGGCGCGCCCTTCAACCCGTCCTTCGGCGAATCCCTCAGCGCGTCCCTGGGCGACGTACATTCGCGCGAAATCACTCTGGTATTCATTCCCCTTCATCATGGCCTCCAGCGACCGGCGAGCGGTCTCCTTCTGAGAATTGTCTACGCGGTCGAAGTACATCCTGGCCCGCTCGTCGTCGAGAAGGACAACCACGGCATCAGCCCGGTACTCCGCCGGCTGGATTTCGGACAGCTCGATCGAGACCAAGCGAGCCTGGGCATAAGGAGGGATCGGCACGCCCAGCACCCCGGCCAGAATCTCCGCGGCGAGCGACGGGACGGTTCTTGAAGAGATCCACGAGGATCTCGTGGGCCATTGAGGGCATTGCGGAGTTCTTCCTCTCGGGTCCTTGTCCCCGTACTGGTTCGTAGATCCGGGACAAGATATCATGTGCCCGCTCCGCAAGGCCCCGAGGAGAAACGGGTTCAAGGAATTCGTTATCCCGGATGGGTAGATCTGAGGCGGGACCCGGTTACTTGGAGAGGAAGGACGCGACCGACCTCGAAAGAGCGAGATGGGTGCTGGGGGACCGCTATCGAGGCGGGATCGTTGTCTACCGCGGAGATCAGGTCCTCCGGTTGTCTGAATCCGTGCTTGCCATCCCGGACTGGTCCCGGACTGGGTGCTGCTTGGGTGAAGGGTTGACGTGTCACAAGCCGACTACAGGATGTTTGTTGATGAGGTGGGACACGCCGACCTCGGTAACGCCAATGATCCTAATGGCCGGTACCTGAGCCTGACAGGTGTCGTCTTCGAGGTGGACTATCATGACCGAACGGTCACTGCGTGGCTTGATCGCTTGAAAGACAAGCACTTTGGCTCACTCCCAAACGGCCGACCCATCATCTTGCACCGCAAGGAGTTGGTCAACAAGAATTGGCCGTTCCAAGCGCTCAGGAACGCGGATGTCGAGCGGGAGTTCAATCAGGACTTGATGACGTGCCTGGAAAAGCTTCGATACATGGTGTTGACTGTCACCATTGACAAACTGGAGCACGTCAATCGTTATACAGTGTGGCGGCATCATCCCTATCACTACTGCCTGCAAGTCCTCGTCGAGCGTTATACCCTCTGGCTCAACCGCAGGGATTCCTCTGGCGACATCTTTGCTGAGTCCCGAGGAAGAAGAGACGACTTCCAGCTCAAGAAGGCATTTCGCTACATCTACAATCGGGGCACCGACTACATGCCAAGGGAGGACATTCAGCGCGCTCTGGTCAGCGAGGACCTGAAGGTCTTCCGAAAGAAGGAGAACTTAGCCGGTCTTCAATTAGCCGACTTGATCGCGCACCCTAGCTTTCGCTGCATGATGGCGCGACGTTCAAACGAAGCGCTCCCTGACAATTTTGGAGGAAAAATCGCCCAAATCCTCGAATACGACAAGTACGACCGGAACAGTAGCGGAAAAATCTGGGGCTGCAAGTGGTTGCCCTGAACAAAATTAAAAGCGACTAACCCAGAGGATCAGCCGCTCCGAAGGTTCCAACCTTCCACCCCCGGTAACCCGGGTTGCTTGCATTATGCCAGCCATCATGGGACATGTCCAGTCCTTACGCGTGATTAGGGGGCAGGCTTCAACCTGCAACCACCCGCACTGCCGACCGACGAACAGCCTGGCACACGCCCCTCGGCCGGCCGCATCGTGGACCGTTTTGGCGCGCAACGCCTGACCATCGTCGGGCTCATCGAAATGGTGGCTGGTTCCTTCCTTCTACCCATGATGCCGGCGACGCTCGGCATCTCCGGCTACATCGCCCCATCGTAGTCATTACCGCCGGTTATGGGCTGTTCCAGACGGCCAACAACACCGCCGTCTGACAGGGATTCGCCCGGACCAGCGGGGCGATATTCCGGCATGCTCAACCTATCGCACAATCTCGGGCTCATCACCAGCGCATCCGTCATGGGCGCTGTGCGTGCTAACAAGGGTATCTACAGTAAAACGACGCGGAACCATCAACCAGCCAAGGATTGGCCGGATCCTGCCCCGACCAATCTTGACAGGGAGGGATCGTGAAACCATAGACTTTGGTAGCACCGCCACAGATCGCAGCGGCTTCGGGAAATGCCAGGGAACGAAACGTCGTTTGTGCCGATGCACACGTAGGGGCCGCGACCGAATATTGAGAAGTCGAAAAGGGACCATCTAAACACCAATCCGCCTCCAAGTTTGTGGGGACGGAGAGTGCACCCAAGAGTGTGAGAGTGGTTACGAACAGGGCGGATAGAGCGGGTCGCCTCATGCCAGCCTCCTTAAGCCGTTTATACATATTTGCACGGAGAAGGACGGCCGTCAAGACAGCGGGCCCTCTCCGGCGAGAGCGCCCTTGTCGCGCTTAATGACCCCCTGGAGTCTTGGCACCCGGGTGGCCCCCTCCTACCTGCGGACGAGCGGAGGCCTGGAAGTCGACCTACTCCTCGAGCGCCAGGAGGGAATCCTGGCCTTCGAATTCAAGTCCCGTCCCCGGGTGGACGCGAGGAACGCGACCGGCCTCGAAAGAGCGAGGCTGGTCCTGGGAGACCGCTATCGAGGCGGGATCGTCGTCTACCAGAGAGATCAGGTCCTCCGGTTGTCTGAAACGGTCTTCGCTGTCTCGGATTGGGTGCTACTGGGATGAAGGGCGAGGTGTGCCAGCCCTGTCTTGGGAACCATGCTAACCTGACACCATGGCTAATCCGAAACCTCGAAGCTGGCCGAAAGGCGTTCGTACGGTGGAGCTTTGCGGCAAGAGGGATGAGGAGCCGCTGGCTGCTTATTGTGACATGGCCCAGGAGGAGCGGGAGACCGAAGCTCATGCGTGGACCGAGGCTACTGTTGAGGACATAGCGGATGAGGCATCAAGGGATAGGGGCGGAACAGCGGTTCCTCTCGGCTCGCGGATCGCTGCCCGCTTCGCCGGTCTGGGTCTCACGCAAGATATCCCGGAGTTACGCGGCGATGAGTCAGGAACCTGAAGACGACGTTCTCGAACCGGAATACGACTTTTCGAGAGCCGTTCGCGGCAAGTATTACGAGAGCTGCTAGAGGCCCCCAACGTAATCCTGCTCGATCCCAACGCAGTCCAGGACCTTCAAGGACTCGGAGTCGGTCAACCCGGGCTCCTCGCTTCCTCAACTCGCCAGGAAAGTGAGCCCCGGATACGCAACTCCGACGCCTTTGGGCATACAGAGCTGAGGGGACGACGAAGTACTTGTGCTCCCTCCTCCCGCACCCCTTTCCCTGGAACCTATTCCCGAATCCGGACCTACCCTGAACTGCGGAGATAGACCTGCGTTGACGACGAACGTAGATAAAAGCTAGAATTCGCTAACCCTCAGATTGCTTGAGGCTTATTGCAAAGGCCACCAAGCCAAGCGTCGACAATGTCGCAGCGCAAGAACGTCTTCATAAGCTATAGCCACCAGGACAAGAGCTGGCTAGATCGCCTGTCCGTTCACCTCAGGCCGCTGGAGAAGAAGCACAGGATCGTAGTCTGGAGCGACACCAGGATAAACCCTGGCCTGCGGTGGCAAGATGAGGTCGCGGTGGCCCTTGCTTCGACTAAGGTAGCGGTATTGCTCGTCAGTGCAGACTTCCTCAGCTCGGAGTTTATCACCAATAACGAGTTGCCATCGCTCCTCCAAGCCTCCGAGGAAGAAGGCATGACCATCCTGCCGCTGATCGTTAGCCCCTGCGGCTTTCTGCGGACGGAAGGTCTCTATCAATTCCAATCTGTCAATGACCCTGCCCAACCCCTCATTAAACTCTCCAGGGGCGACCAAGAAGAAGTTTTGGAGAAACTGGCCGGTCATATTGAGAAGCTGTTGACCCAGTCTCCCGAAAAAGTAGCGGCAACTCCCGTGACGATCGAGGACCAGACAGCCACGCTGCTCTGGACGCTTCTCCGAGGGCAACTCCAGTTGCAACTCGATCCGGAGGAGTTCACGACCTGGTTCCATCCCCTAAAGGTCAAACTTCAGGACGAGAATCAGCTCGTCCTAGTGGCTCCTAATGCCCGATTCTGCAGTAGCCTGCGGAAGAGCTATCAACCTGTAGTTGACCGCGTTCTAGCCGGGTTGCCCGGCTTGTCGTTCCAAGTTATATTTGGGATTGATGAGAACGCTGCCTCTAGCCTTAGCCTAGGTTCAGTCCCGAGCTCTCCCTTCAACCCAAAGTACCTTTTTGAGACCTTCGTGGAAGGCCGGTCCAACGAATTTGCCTTAGCTGCGGCCATGCGAGTTTCCGAGAGCCCTTCGCAATCCTATAATCCCCTCTTTCTCTATGGAGGGGTGGGCCTCGGCAAGACCCATCTCCTCCATGCCATCGGGCACGTCATTCAAAGGACCCGCCCTCAGTTCCGCATTCTCTATCTTCAAGCAGAGCAATTCATCAACGAATTTCTTAACTCCCTCCGCTTCAACTCCCAAACAGAATTCCGTGAGCGTTTCCGCAAAATCGACTTGCTGATGATCGACGACGTGCAGTTTTTGGC
Organism: Thermoanaerobaculia bacterium; assembly: GCA_036376245.1. Taxonomy (GTDB): domain Bacteria; phylum Acidobacteriota; class Thermoanaerobaculia; order Multivoradales; family UBA5704; genus DATARR01. The sequence goes on from DASVAS010000044.1 coordinate 37,827, forward strand.
CAACAAGGAGCTTAGCCAACAAGCGTTCTATGATGTCTTCAACTTGCTCTACACCAGTAACAAGCAGATCGTCCTCGCTTGCGACTGCTCGCCACGGAATATTCCTACGCTGGAGGATCGGATACGGAGCCGTTTCGAGTGGGGATTGATTGCTGATGTCCAGCCGCCAGACGAAGAAACCAAGATGGCAATTATCCGTCGCAAGGCGGATATTGAGGGGGTTACGCTCCCTCCGGAACTAGCCCAAGTCATTGCCAATCAGGTCCGCTCGAACATCCGCGAACTCGAGGGCTTAGTCAACCGAGTTCTTGCCTTCTCCTCTCTGACCGGAAAGCCGCTCTCTCTAGCCCTCGTCCTAGATACACTCAAGAACTTCATGCCCGAAAATGGTAATAAACCAGCCGCAGTTGACATTATCAAGTACGTCTCCCGCCACTTCGACCTAAAAGTCAGCGAGCTTAAGAACAAGAGCAATACCAAGGAAGTATTAGTGCCGCGGCAAATCGCTATGTATTTGTGCAGAAAGCTTACCGGGCTCTCCTTTCCGGAGATCGGCAGGCTTTTCGGCAACAAGCATCACTCGACTGTCATGTATGCGGTGGAGAAAATCCAAAAGATGAGAGCGGCCGACTCAAGCCTCGATCAGATTCTGATCAGCCTCGAACGCCACTTTACCTGCTAACGATTGGTCCGGCACACCCTTGAGCTCCTGCAGAAGAAGGCTGCGTTCAGAGAGACGATCCTGGTCCAGGGCTTCGATCAGAAATTCACCTGTCTCCTTCTGCTCCTGAGCATCTCCGTCCTCAACCCAAGACTGAATCAATGCGACCAGTTCCTTCCGAGGCTCCTCGGAAGGAAGGTGCTGGTCCAACAACCGGAGGGTCAGGGTCTCAGCAGGCAGACCTTGCCGATCCGCCTCATGCTGAAGGCGCTCTTCAAGGTCTGGGTGGTAAGCGTAAGGTCAGTGTCATGATCCTGAGATTCACAACCTCCAAGCTGATTTTGGCCCAAAACGATGCGGAACTGGGCCTGTCGTCGTCGCCGGAGAGAAGCTGGCGGCCCGCCGAAGACTCCGGCGCTGCTCAGAATCTTTCAGCGTCGCTCAGAACATTACGGCAGCGCTCAGATTTCGTCGATGGCTCTCAGAACTCATCGATGGCTCTCAGAACTCGTCGGCGGCCCTCAGAACTTGTCGGCAGGCCTCAGATTCTTCCGATGGCGCGCCGGAAGAATCTGAGGCTTCCAGATTTTGTCGGCGCCGCTCAGATCTTTCCGGCGGGCTCCAGAATCTTGCGGCGGCCCATCGTAAGGATCTGAGTGCCTCAGAATTCGTCGGCGGCCCTCAGATTCTTGCGGCACGCCTCAGATCTTTCCGGCGGCGCTCAGATTCTTCCGATGACCCCCAGATTCTTCCGGCGGTCCTCAGATTTCGTCGGCGGCTCGCCGGAACCTTCTTGGAGACCGGGTCTGGCGCCTAAAGACGAGGAGAAAGCGCCGGGTACACCCGTACGCGGCGGCGCGCTCGGGATCTTTGCCTAGTTCGTCGCGCAATTCCGCTCGACGTGCCACAGATCGTGGGCTGTCTGGATGCGGAGCCAGAAGCCGGCGCCGTTTCCGCAGAACCGCCCAAGGCACACCGCCATCTCCGGCGAGGCGGCCGAGCGTTAACCGGGCTCTCCGTCTCCTCCTCGATCTCGCTCGACAAGAGGTTTCCTAGAGTCGCTGCCCCGGTGCTTCACCGGTTGGACGTCCTTCTTTGCGCGTGTCCGAACCGAACGCGGGACCGGTCGCGCCGTGGCCTCCGCGATCTTGATCAACCCACGGAGCGCCTCATTGACAGCCTTATCGTTGGGAAAGACTTTGGCGACCTTCGGCTCCAGGACCACGATGTTGGTTTCCGCGGCAATCCGGGCGGCGTATTTGCCCCGAACCATGGTGCCGAAATCGGACCGCTGATACTCGGGCCGTAGCTCGTCGGCAGCTTTGGGTTTAACCTTTTTCATGTTTGCGCACGTTGCTGGTGGGCCCTGTTCGATTCCCAGGCGAATCTCACGGCGCAGGTGGGTTAAGCTCTAAGGAGAAGGAAGTTGGTGCAGCCAGGAGGGAGTCGAACCCCCCAACCTACAGATCCGTAGCCTGTCCCTCTATCCAGTTGAGCTACTAATTTCCCTCTACTTGCGTAGCGTGACCCTGCTCGGGCTCGATGTCCTGCCAGAGCTGAGCCGCTATGAAGCGGGAAAGGTGGCCGACGTTTGTAGTCGCAATCAACACGTCCGAAGCTCCGATAGTCATCGCCTGACCTGCGAGAATTACGTCCCCGTCCAGCGCATTATCGGCTGCGGTGGGCTGCCCCTGCTGCCGAGCTTTCGCCCATAGAACAGCGGCCTGACGTATGGCAGCGGTCGACAGCGGCAGGTAGTGCAGCAGGCCGGCCAAGGCATCCAGCCTCTCAATCCCCTTCAGCTTCTGGGCACGCAGCAACTCACGGCGCACCTCGTAGTCGGAGATTTCGGGCACGATGACCCGCGCCCCCGAGGCGACCAGCGCCTGCAGCCACTGGGCACAGGCCAGACTTTGGGGTGATTGCTTCGGGTTCGTGACCAGACCAAGAGGCCCGGCGTCCAGCACGATGGTGCGGCTCACCAGGTAGTGCCCTTGAGCTCCTGCGGGAAGAGGCTGCGGTCGGAGAGACGATCCTTATCCAAGGCCTCGATCAGGTACTCGCCGGTCTCCTTCTGCTCTTGGGCATCGCCACCTTCGATCCAGGATTGGAGCAACTCGACCAGTTCCTCTCGGGGGTCCGGGGAAGGAAGGTGCTGGTCCAGCAATCGAAGGGTCAGAGTATGAGCAGGCAGTCCTTGCCGCTCGGCCTCATGCAGGAGGCGTTCTTCCAGATCTTGGGGCAGACTCAAGGTCAGCGTCATGATCGTGGGCTCCAAGCACCGGTGGGCGCAACTTTTCGGCCTGCGCCATGCACGGCTCAAATCATTATACTTCGAAAGCGGAGCCTGAGAGGTGCCGGCTGACTGAGCTAAGTTGTTATAGGGGAGAGAGTTGGTGCAGCCAGGAGGAGTCGAACCCCCAACCTACAGATCCGTAGTCTGTCGCTCTATCCAGTTGAGCTATGGCTGCACGAGACGACTGCCGTCGTGCGGAAGGCGGATTGTAGGGCAACCCGCCCCGGTGTGCAACCCCTGGGGCTACTCGATCATTCCCGTCAGGGGCGAGGAGGCGGAGGCGTAGAGCTTCCTCGGAATCCGGCCCGCGTTGGCGGCCAGCCAGCCGGCTTCCACGGCCAGCTTCATGGCCCTCGCCATCCGGACCGGGTCCTTCGCCTCGGCCACGGCGGTGTTCAGCAGGACGCCGTGCGCCCCCAGCTCCATGGCGATGGCGGCGTCGCTGGCGGTGCCCACGCCGGCGTCCACGATCACCGGCACCTTGGCCTGCTCCAGGATGATCCGCAGGTTGGCGGGGTTGCGGATGCCCATACCCGAGCCGATGGGGGCTCCCAGGGGCATCACGGCGGCGGCTCCCAGCTCCTCCAGCTTGCGGCAGATCACCGGGTCGTCGTTGGTGTAGGGCAGGACCACGAAGCCCTCGGCCACCAGCTTTTCGGTCGCCTTCAGCAGCTCGACGTTGTCCGGGAAGAGGGTCTTCGGGTCGCCGATGACCTCCAGCTTGACCCAGTTCCAGCCGCCGAGCTCCCGCGCCAGCCTGGCGGTGCGGATCGCCTCGTCGGCGGTGTAGCAGCCCGCCGTGTTCGGCAGGAGCAGGTACTTCTTCTGGTCGATGAAGTCGAGGAGCGAGGCCCCCGAGCCCATCTCGTTCAGGTTCACGCGCCGCAGGGCCACGGTGACCACCTCGGTCCCGGAGGCCTCGTGGGCGGCGGCCATGGTGGGGAAGTCGGGGTATTTCCCAGTCCCCAGGAACAGACGCGAGAGGAAAGTCCGGCCCGCGATGGTGAGCGGCTCGACTTGGTAGGTTGTGGTGGGTACGTCTAGTGAAACGGTCATGGCTGCCTCCGCGGGGATTCTAGCGTACCGTTCGCCCGCAGACGGCGAACATGGACCGTATCCGGCAGCGCGCCCCAGCTATGGACCCGGGCGGCGACCTCCGGGGTCAGCAGCCCCAGGGCCTGGGCGTGGACGGGATCGAAGGGCATGGTCCGGCGCGCCCGCTTCTCGTCTCCCATCCGCAGCCAGCGGTTGAAGCTCGCCCGGGTGCGCTCCTTGTGGAGAGAGACGGGCGGGGGCTCGCTCCGCAGCTCGGCGAAAGCCCGGGCGGTCAGGAACAGGACCAGGGCCGCGGCCACGGCGGCGGGGATCTTCCAGCGGGTGGTCTCCAGGAAGACTCCCAGGCCGCAGGCGAGGAGGACGAGGCAGAGAGCCAGGGGGCCCAGGTAGAAGCGGGAGGCGGGGTAGAAGTAGAGGGAGAAGACCACGACGTGCCCCACGGTCCAGAGGAGCAGGGCCAGGGCGATCCAGGGGACCTCGCTTCGGGTCTTCGCCGTCCGGTACAGGGGGATCGCGGCGAGCCAGCCCAGAATGGGCCAGAGGAGGCCCAGGTAGTGGCGCCTCCCCAATCCCGGAATCCCCAGGAGGACCCGCGCGGCCAGCTCGAGGTGCGAGATCGGCCGGCCCTGGACCTCTTGCCGGAAGGTGGTGTCCGGTTGGAAGGCGAAGTCGAGGCCGAAGGTGCTGGAGAGCTCGCCGTAACGCGCGGGCATCCAGAAGCTGTAGCCGGACCACTGGAACGGCGGCCAGCCGGAGCGGAGCTGAATGAGGATGACGATCGCCGGAAAGACGGCCGCTCCCAGTCCCCAGAGAGCGGCCCGACGGAGCAGGTCGCGGGGCCCCAGGTGACGGAGGCCTCCCAGGAGGAAGACGGCCAGCGGCGGGACCATCAGGAGGGCGGCGACGGAGCGCATGGTCGCCGCGAGACCGAAGGCGAGTCCGGCCGTCAGGACCGCCAAGCTCCCCGTCTCCTTGCGGAGGAAGCCGATCCCGGCGAGGACCAATCCCGCGACGCTCACGAAGGCGGCGGGCTCGTCGCTCATCAGGGTCTGGCCCAGGTCCACGGCGATCGGCGCCAGGGCCCAGACGCAGCCGGCGAAGAGGCCCGCCAGTAGGGAACGGCTGGCCCGCGCCGCCAGGAATCCCAGGAGCCAGGCCAGGCCGGCGCCGAAGAGGGCGGTGACGCGCCAGAGGTCCTGACCCTCGACGCCCAGCCGGATGGCCGGCGCCAGGAGCAGGGGCCAACCCGGCGGATAGCGGGGGCGCACGCGGTGGGGACCGATCTGGAGGTAGACCTCTCCGGACCGGGCCAGGGCCTGCGCCTCGGCGGCGTACTCGGCGGTGTCCGGCCAGGGGTGGAACCGCGCTCCCTTGGGCTCGACGGCGCCGTTCCAGCGCGCCCAGACGGCGAGCGGGATCACCACCGCCGCGAGGAGGAGGTGCTGTCTCCAGGTCACGAAGAGGACGATATCAGCCGCAGGAGGTCTGCCCCCGCGTCACCTCGAACCGCACGGGATCCGGGGATCGCGGGAGGCGGACGACGTGGAGGGGACGCTCGGAGGTGATGCAGACGCAGTTGGGAGCCGGCGGCGCTTCCAGGAGGTCCACCAGCAGCTCGCCGCGTCTTTGAGAGATGCCCTGGATGGTGACCCGGGAGACGCACCCTTGGGTCGGCATGGCGGCCGCGATCACCATCTCGCGGCTGAAGTCGACGGCCGGCGGCTCTTCGGGGAGGGTGTCGCCGGCCCCTTCCCGCAGGCGGGACCAGAGCGAGCCCCAGGCGGCGGCGTCCCGCGCCGCTTCCCGGATCTCGCCTCCGGACTGCCCCGGGATCGACCTCTGGATCACGGTCTCGAAAGCGGCCGGCCCCGGCATGGGCTCGTCCGGCAGGCTCGGCCCCGGGCGCGAGGAGCCGTTGCAGGCCATCAACGCCAGGAGCAGGACGAACGGCAGGGGCCGGGGACGCCTCACAGCATCCCGGCCAGCGTCGCTTCCTCGAGCCGCTCGGGGCCTTGCGCCACGATGCGGTTCTGCGCGTCCACGAAGACCAGGGAAGGTTGATGGGAACGGCACTCCGCTTCGTCGTATTCGGCGTAGCTCGCGATGATGACGACGTCGCCGGTCCCGGCCTTGTGGGCGGCGGCGCCGTTGATCACGATCTCGCCCATCCCCGGCGTGCCGGTGATGACGTAGGTGGCGAAGCGCTCGCCGTTGGTGCAGTTGTAGATCTCGACCCGCTCGCAGGGAAGGAGATCGGCGGCTTCCATCAGCACGGGATCGATGGTGCACGACCCCTGGTAGAGGAGGTTGGCGTCCGTCACCGTGGCCCGATGGATCTTCGACTTCAGAAGCGTACGCGTCATCTATTGGCTCCCGGCGGCCGGTCAGTCCCCGACCGTCAGTTGAAAGTTGTCGATCAGCCTCGTCCCTCCGACCCGCACGGCCAGGGGAAGCACCAGCCGGCCGGAGAGCGTCTCGACCGGCTGGAAGCTCTCCGCGTCCACCACCTCTACGTACTCCAAGTGCGCGAGGGGCTCCGACTGGAGCACTTCCCGCATCCGCCGCCGCACCTCGTCCCCTCGCCGCTCGCCCGCCGCGATCTGATCCGCCGCCGCCCGCAGGGAGCGATGGAGGACGGCCGCTACCCGGCGCTCGTCGGGCGAGAGGTAGGCGTTGCGCGAGGACATCGCCAGCCCGTCCGCCTCCCGGACCGTCGGCCCGGGCACGATCTCCACCGGAATGTGCAGGTCGCGCACCATCTGTCGGATCACGGCGAGCTGTTGAGCGTCCTTCTCTCCGAACACGGCCACGTCGGCCCGTATCAGGTTGAACAAGATGCTGACCACGGTGGCGACGCCACGGAAGTGGCCGGGCCGGCAAGCACCCTCGAGCCCTTCCGCGGCACCGCCGGGCTCGACGAAGGTCGCGTGCCCTTTCGGGTAGATAGTGTCCACGTCCGGCAGGAACAGGACATCGCAGCCGGCGTTCTCCAGCAAGCCGGCGTCCTTCTCCGGCTGGCGGGGGTAGCGGCCGAAGTCCTCGTTGGGCCCGAACTGGGCCGGATTGACGAAGACGGACGCCACCACGCGGTCCGCCCGCTCGCGGGCGAGCTTCACCAGAGACAGGTGCCCCTGGTGGAGCGCGCCCATGGTGGGCACGAGCGCGATCCGCTCCCCCGCCGTCCGCCAGGCGTCGACCGCCCGGCGCAGCTCTTCCTTGCTCCTGGCCGTGAGCATCAGCCGTAGAGCCTGGCCGGCTCCTCGACCGGCCGCGGGGCGCCCCCGCCGTAACTTTCCTCGGGGGCCGGGAAGCGGCCCTCGCGCACGTCGTCCGCGAAGCGGGCGATGGCTTCGCGGGAGAGCTTGCCCAGCTCGGCGTAGCGCCGCACGAAGCGGGGCGCGATCCGCTCTTCCATCCCCAGCAGGTCGTGGTAGACCAGCACCTGGCCCGTGCAGCCGGCGCCGGCGCCGATGCCGATCGTGGGGATCGACAGCCGCTGCGTCACCTCGGCCGCGAGGGCGGTCGGCACGCACTCCAGCACCAGCGAGAAGGCGCCGGCCGCCTCCAGCTCCACGGCGGCGTCGAGGATGAAGCGGCGCGCCGCCTCGTCCCGGCCCTGGACCTTGAAGCCGCCCAGGCGGTGCAGCGACTGCGGGGTGAGGCCGAGGTGGGCCATGACCGGCACCTCGGCCGCCGACAGCGCGGCGACCACGTCGGGCCGGTGGCCTTCGATCTTCACCGCCTGGGCCCCGGCCTCCTTGAGGAAGCGCATGGCGTTCGCCACCGCCTGCTCGGGACCCAGGTGGAACGATCCATACGGCATGTCCGCCACCAGCAGGGCGCGCTTGACGCCCCGGCGGACGGCCTTGGTGTGATGCAGCATTTCGTCCATGGTGACCGACAGCGTGTCGGGGTGTCCGAGCACGACCATGGCGAGGGAATCCCCCACCAGGACCATCTCCACCCCGGCCGCGTCGGCGGCGCGCCCCTGCGGATAGTCGTAGGCGGTGACCATCACCAGACGGTCGCCGCGTTCGGGAGCCGCCGCCACCCACGGAACCGTGACGTTCTTCGGTTCGCCAGCCATGCGTAACTCCTTTCGAGCCCGAGACCAGATGCAAAAAGCCCTTCCGCTCGTCGATGACGGAAGGGCCTTGGGCGGGCCCGCGGGTTCGCGGCTTCCCTGACGCTGTTGCGAGGTGGCTGTCTCCGCCGGGAGATCAGGCCCCCGCTCGCCGGGGCCGCGCCGCAGGGGGCGCTGTGCTCCGTCCCGGTCCCGCTTCAGCGGGATCCAAGCGGTTGAAAGTACTCGGTCCCCTTGATGGGCTTCGCGAGGCGGTGAAGCAGCTCGTCGAAGTCCTCGGGCCGCTGGGGGAAGTTGAGATGCCTCGTGTCCACCACCAGCAGCGGAGACCGGCTGTAGTAATGATAGTAGTGATTGTACGCGTCAATCAACTCCGACAGGTATTCCTCGGAAATCGTCTTCTCGTAGGACCGCGCCCGCTTGCGGATGCGCTCCATGCAGGTGTCGGTGTCCGCCACCAGGTAGAGGACCAGGTCGGGCACCGGCACCTGCGGCTCCAGCAGGGCGTAGAGCTTGTCGAACAGCATCAGCTCGTCGTCCGACAGGTTCAGGTAGGCGAAGATGCGGTTCTTCCAGAAGGTGTAGTCGGAGATCAGCACGCGGTCGAACAGGTCGCGCTGGGAGATCTCCTGCTGCTGCTTGTAGCGCGAGAGGAGGAAGTAGAGCTCGGTCTGGAACGCCGCGCCGGGACGGTCCTTGTAGAAGTCGTCGAGGAAGGGGTTGCCCGCGTCCTCGAGGATCTTCACCCCCTCGAAGCGGCGGGTCAGCATCTCCACCAGGGTGGTCTTGCCGACCCCGATGGGGCCATCCACAGCCAGATAGTGGAACCCTGGGGCGTCGGGCTTCAATTCGCGACCGCGGCGGATTCGACCGGAGCCGTAGCGATGGGGTTGTAGAGCGTGTCGCGCTCGACCGGCGTGAAGCCCGCCTCGCGCACGATCCGCTCGAGCTCCGAGCGGGTGAGCTGCTGCGAGGTGCCGGCGCCGGCCATGTGGTAGATCTTCTCTTCCACCACCGTGCCGTCGAGGTCGTCGGCGCCGAAGCGGAGCGCCACCTGGGCCAGCTTGGGCGTCACCATCACCCAGTAGGCCTTGATGTGCGGGATGTTGTCCAGCACCAGGCGCGACGCCGCGATGTGCCGCAGGTCGTCCTCGCCCGTGGTGTGGTACTTCAGCCCCATGTAGTTGTTCTCGGGGTGGTAGGCCAGGGGGATGAAGGCGTTGAAGCCGCCGGTCTCGTCCTGGAGGTTGCGCAGCCGCAGCAGGTGGTCCACCTTGTGCTCCGGCCGCTCGACGTGGCCGTAGAGCATGGTGCAGTTGCTCTTGATGCCCATCCGGTGGGCCGTGCGGTGGACCTCGATCCACTCGCCGGCGTCCAGCTTGCCGTCGCAGATGATCTCCCGCACCTCGGGGTGGAAGATCTCGGCGCCGCCGCCCGGCAGCGATCCCAGGCCGGCGTCGCGCATCCGCCGCAGCACCTCCTCGATGGAGATCTTCTCGCGTTTGGCGAACCAGCCGACCTCGATGGCGGTGAAGGCCTTGAGGTGGGCGTTCGGGAAGCGCGCCTTCAGGCCCCGCAGCATCTCCAGGTACCAGTCCAGCGAAAGGTCCGGGTGGAGGCCGCCCACGATGTGGAACTCGGTGACCTTGTTGCCGCCCTGGTTGGCGGCGTGGGCGTAGACGTCCTCGTGGCTCATCTCCCAGGCGTGGTCCTCGCCCTTGAGCGCCGCGAAGCTGCAGAACTTGCAGTTGTAGGTGTAGACGCAGACGTTGGTCGGGTTGATGTGGCGGTTGACGTTGAAGTACGTCGTGTCGCCGTGCAGCCGCCGGCGGACGGTGTCGGCCAGCTTGCCGAGATGGAGCAGGTGCGGCGTGGTCAGGCAGACCATGGCGTCGGCTTCGTCCAGACGGACGCCGTCGCGGACCTTGGCGGCTATGTCGCGAAGAGGCGCGGGAAACGCCTCGGGGCGGATCGGGGAAGGATTCGTCAGGTGCATCACGGTAGAAGTATATCAAGGGCCGTCGTGGCGAAGAGCCAGACCGACAGGGCGCCGTTGGCGGTGAAGAAGGCCGCGTTGAGCCGCGACAGGTCCCCGGGCCGCACCACCCAGTGCTGGTAGGCGATCAGGGCGAGGCACCCCGCCCAGCCGATCCAGTAGGCGGGGCCGAGTCCCCCCGAGGCGGAAAAATACGCCCGCGGGATCAGGGCCAGCAGGATCAGCGTCCCGACATGGAGGAAGGCCGAGATCCACAGCGCGCCGATCACCCCGAAGCGGGCGGGGATGGAGAACAGCCCGGCCCGGCGGTCGAACTCCAGGTCCTGCAGGGCGTAGAGGACGTCGAACCCCGCCACCCAGGTCAGCACCGCGCCGGCCAGCAGCAGGGGCGTCGCCTGGACGTCCCCCCGCACGGCGATCCAGGCGCCCAGGGGCGCGCCGGCGAGCGCGAGGCCCAGCACCAGGTGGGCGCCCCAGGTGAACCGCTTGGTGTAGGAGTAGAGGAAGAGGATCCCCAGAGCCACCGGCGAGAGCGCCAGGGTCAGCGGGTTCAGTTGCCAGGCGGCCAGCACCAGCAGGGCGGCGCTGGCGGCGGTGAACGCGGCCACCGCGCCGGGCGTCACCAGGCCCGCCGGCAGGGCGCGCGTGACTGTCCGCGGATTGGCGGCGTCGATCTTGCGGTCCACCAGGCGGTTGAAGGCCATGGCGGCGCTGCGGGCGCCCACCATGGCGACCACGATCCAGAAGACCGTCCGCCAGGAGGGCCAGCCGCCGGCGGCCAGGATCATGCCGAGGAACGCGAAGGGCAGGGCGAACAGCGTGTGCTCGATCTTGATCATCTCGAGCACGGTCGAGAGCGTGCGAAGGGGGCGCATGGCGGTGAGGGAAGAGGCTACGTGAACCTAGTCGTCGTCGGCGTAGGCGAGCTCTTCCTCTTCCTCGTCGTCGCCGAAATCCGCGCTCTTGTCGACGCTGCTTGCGATCCAGTCGAGGAAGCCCCGCTCGCCGCGGTTGACGCTGAAGGAGAGGATCTCGGGGAGCTCGTAGCTGTGCAGCTCGCGGATGGTGGCCGCGACCCCCTCGAACTCGTCCTCCAGCGTCTTGACGATCAGCAGCAGCTCGCCGTCCTTGCAGATCTTCCCCTTCCACCGGTAGATGGAGCGGATGCCCGGGACGACGTTGACGCAGGCGGCCTGGCGACGGCCGACGATCTCACGCGCGATGAGGTAAGCCTGTTCTTCGGTGCCGACGGTGGTGATGACGACGATCGCCTGCATGCCGCCCAAGGTACTGCACTCGTTTGGAGCGAGTCAATCACGCCAGGCCCGCTTTTCCGCGTCGTATGTGAGCACCCGCATGCGTCCCACCCGGTTGAAGACGCGCACCGCCGTCAGGCGCCGCACGCCGTCCGTCAGGTACAGCGACCCCGGCGTCGAGGTGCCGAGAGGGCCGAAGGAGGCGAGGTCCGATTCGTTGAACCGGATGGGATCGTCCAGGCCCTGCATCGGGCGGCCCGAAGAGGGGTCCCGCGGGACGATGCCGGGCGGAAAACCGAAGCCGATCCCCCGGCCCAGGTGAGTGAGGCGGCCGGGCGGCGCCACCTCCGGGTCGACGCCGGAGCCGATGTCGCGGTTGAGCACTCCGTCGCCGTCGCCGTCGCGGTAGACCGTGAACGTGACCTCGCGGGTCTTCTCGTCGGTGCGGAACTTCACCGCCACGTTGGCCCCGTGGCGGACGGCGTAGGCCCGGGCCAGGCGGAGGATCCCCACCACCTCCTGCGCCGCCAGATGGACCCGCAGGTCGCCGCTCATGCGCAGCAGCGTCGGAGCGCCCATCATGAGGAGCGACATCAGCACGCTCAGGGACACCACCAGCTCGATCAGGTTGAATCCTCTCTGTCTGTCTCTCATGGCCGGATCTCCGGAAGGAGCGGGGCGGGACTTCGCGGTCCCGCCCCGTCCGCCGATCAGCGGTCTTCCTTCTTCGACCCGGAGCTCTTGCTCGACTTCACCTTCTCCTTGAGGGTGGTGTCGCCGGCGAGGGAGACGTACGGCTTGATGAGCTGGAACGTCTTCTCGCCGATCCCCGGCACCAGCATCAGGTCCTCGACCTTCTTGAAAGGGCCGTTCTCCTTGCGGTGCGCGAGGATGCGCTGGGCCACGCTCGGGCCCACCCGAGGCAGCAGCACGAGCTGGGTGGCGTCGGCGGCGTTGATGTTGACCTTCTTCCCGCCGCCCCCGCCCTCCGGCTTCGGGGCCTCGGCGGCCAGGGTGGGAACCGAGAGGAGAAACGCGAGGATCAGTCCGGCGACGGCGCGATACGTCTGTTTCATGGCAATCCTTCCTTTCACTTTCCGCTGCGTTGATGGTCAGGCTTCGGCGAAAACTGCAGTCCCTTTCCGGTCTGGCTGTTGGCAATCCACCCTGCTCGCTCGCCACCTCCTCTCCGTGGTTGACGGGCGCCATAGGGATCAAGCTCCCTGCCAGCCGGGATCTCGGGCGTAAGTGATTGAAAGGACTTATCTTTCAGCGGCGGCTGGAGAATCAGGCCTGTCCAGCGATTCAGCGGGGTGAAGGGGAGGGCGCCGGAAAACCTTCGTCCGGACGGGTTTTCCGGCGTGTCCAGCGATTCAGCGCCTGTCGCGATTTTTTGCGGGGCGGGGGGCTTTCGGGTACAGTAACGGCCCCATGGCGGAAGAACGTTCGGTCTGGCGCGAATACCTGGAGGCGTTGATCATCGCCGCCATCTTCCTGCTGTTCACCAACACGTTCGTCATCCAGACCTTCTACATCCCCAGCGGCTCGATGGAGGACACCCTCCTCATCGGCGACCACCTGTTCGTCAACCGGTTCATCTACGGGGCCACGGCGACGGGGCTGGAGGGCGACGCGCTTCCCTTCCGCGGGGTGCGGCGCGGCGACATCGTCGTCTTCCGCTCGCCCGAGGACCCGAAGCTCGACCTGGTCAAGCGCTGCATCGGGGTCGGCGGCGACACCCTGGAGATGATCGACCAGAAGCTGTTCGTGAACGGCAAGCCCGTGGACGATTCGAAGTACGTCGTGCACAAGGACCGCGACCGCGACCCGGGGACCTTCTTCGGTGACCCGGGCCTGGAGAAGCGGGACAACTTCGGTCCCATCACGGTGCCGCCCGGCGAGTACTTCTGCATGGGCGACAACCGGGACAACTCCTACGACTCCCGGTTCTGGGGCACGGTGCCGGCGCACCTCGTCAAGGGCCGGGTGCTGTTCATCTACTGGTCCTATGGCGGCAGGACTTCCACCGGATTCGAGAGCACCGGCACCAAGCTGCGCAACCTGAAGGACACGGCGCTCGGCTTCTTCACCAAGACCCGCTGGGGCAGGACCTTCCGCCTGATCCGCTGAGCCGGCCCATGCACCCCGAGAAGTCCCTGCTCCGGGAGTACCTGGAAGCCCTGCTGATCGCGGTCATCTTCGCCACCTTCGCCCGCACCTGGATCGTCCAGGCGTTCAAGATCCCTTCGGGCTCGATGGAGCAGAACCTCCTCATCGGCGACCACATCCTGGTCAACAAGTTCATCTACGGCCCGACCCTCTCCCGGCTCGAGGAGGCGCTGCTGCCGGTGCGCCCGGTGCGGCGGGGGGACGTGGTGGTGTTCAAGTTCCCCGAAGACCCGAGCCGCGACTTCATCAAGCGCTGCATGGGACTGCCGGGCGACACCCTGCGGATGGAGGACCGGGACCTCTACATCAACGGCAAGTACGTGGACGACTCCTCCTTCACCTACTACGCCGACCGCGATCCGGAGGCCCCGCCCCGGGGCATCCTCTACCGGTCGCGCCGGGTGCGGGAGAACTACGGCCCGAAGACCGTCCCCGCCGGCAACTACTTCTGCATGGGGGACAACCGGGACAACTCCAACGACTCCCGCTACTGGGGCTGGGTGCCGCGGGATTACGTCAAGGGAAGGGCCTTCGTCGTCTACTGGTCCTTCGAGAGCGAGCCGGAATCCATCGAGTGGCCGGGGTTCCTCGGCAAGCTCCGGCAGGTGGGCCGGGTGGCCTCCCACTTCTTTACCCAGACCCGATGGGATAGAACCTTTCGAATCGTGCGATAAACTACCTCCACCAATTCCTGCAGGAGGGAACCATGCTTCGACGGAGGTCCGAACGGGGCGAGGGGAATCTCGGTTGCATCTTCTGGCTGCTCGCGCTGGGTCTGACGATCCTGATCGCCGTGAAGATGGTGCCGGTCAAGATCCAGAGCACCGAGCTTTACGACTACATGGATGAGCTGGCGAAGTTCTCGGCGGCGCGCACGCCGCCTCCGGAGCTCGAGAAGATGATCATGGACCGGGCCAAGCAGCTCGAGATCCCGCTGGAGAAGAAGAACATCGAGGTCAGGAGGAACGGAGACCGGATCTTCATGCAGATCGAGTACACGGTCCCAGTGGAGTTTCCGGGGTACACCTATCAGTGGCACTTCCGGCAGAAACTGGACCGCACGATCTTCATCGTCTGACGCGCGGTCGCGCCTGGCTGACGGTCCTCGGGAGCGGTTTCGCTCCCGGGGCCCTGGCGGGGGTTCAGCTCGCCGGCCTGATCTTCTTCCTCAACCCGGGGCTGCCGTTCTCCTTCGGCCCCGTGCTGCGGGGGATCGCCGTCTACGGCTCCCTGCTCGGCCTGGTCAGCCTGGTCCTCCATCTGCCGTTCACCTGGGGGCGCCCGCGCAGAGCCCGGCGCGCCCTGCCGTGGGCCCTCACCGTCGCCCTGGCGGCCTCCGCCCTCCAGGACTGGACCCATGCCTCCTATTACGCCTATTTTCTGCCTCCGGGCATCAACGACCGGCTGATCAAGACCGCGCTCTGGCTCTCCCTCGGCGCGCTGATCGCCTTCTACACGGCCCTGCTCCACACCCTGCACCGGCGGCGCTACGGCCTCCGCAGCCGCAGCGCCTACCTGCTGATCGCGCTGCTCTCCGTCTACGCCATGGTCGAGCGGCGGGAGGCGTTCCGGCCGCCGTCAGCGCCGCTGCCCCGGCCGGCCACGGTCGAGGAAGGACAGCGTCCCGAGCTCTGGGTGGTCTGTCTCGACGCGGCCACTCTGGACGCCATCCTGCCTCTCGCCGGCCAGGGGCGCCTGCCGTTCCTCGCCAACGTGCTGCAGGGCGGAGCCTACGGCCGCCTCGGCACCTTCTCCCCCACCCGGCGGGAAGCGGTGCTGACGACGCTCGCCACGGGCAAATACCCGTACAAGCACGGCATCATGGGACGGCGCCCCTATCCCGCGGACTTCCTGGCTCCCGGCGCCGAGCTCCGTCTCCTGCCGGCAGGCGTCTCGTTCCGGCGCTGGGGGACGTTCGGGAGGGAGCCCCTGCCGAACCGCCCCCCCCGGAAGGCCCTGGCCCTCTGGGAGATCCTGCCCCGCCTGGGAGTTCCGGCCGGAGTCGCCGGCTGGCCGGAGACGGAGCCCAGGCGGGGCAAAGCGCCGGCGATGTTCCTGCTGCTCCCCGAGCTGCGGGAAATATCGCGGCGGACGTTCGGGGGTTTCAACGCCGTGCAGTTCGAAGGCGAGCAGGAGAACCCGGCGGCCAGGGCGGCCGCCGAGCGGCTGGCCCGGGAATACGTCCGGATCGACAAGCTCCTGGCCGAGATCTGGGCACGCGACGAAGGACGGCCGCGCCTGCTGGCGGTGGTCTCGGCCTACGGGGTGCATCCCCAGGGAGGCTGGCGGCGGCTCTGGGGGCAGGTGAAACCCGCCGCGGCCCTGGGCGGCGAGTTCCTGGACGCCCCGGACGGCGTCCTCCTCCTCTACGGCGAGGGGATCCGCCCGGGACTCCTCACCGACGCCCGGATCGTGGACGTGGCGCCGACCCTCCTCTACGGCCTCGGCTTCCCGGTGGCCCGGGACATGGACGGCAAAGTGCTCACCACCGCGTTCGACAAGGGGTTCCTGGCGCGGAATCCGGTGACGTTTTTCCCTTCTTATGAGGGGTTGGCTCGTTAGGAGGCGAGAAAGGACCTAAAGGACATAAAGGACCTAAGGGACCTAAAGGAACAAGGACGTCCTTGATGTCGTTTAGGTCCTTTAAGTCCTTTAGGTCCTTGGGTTTGAACCTAGCTCCCCGCCTTCGCCACCAGCTTGGGCCCCGCCGCCCGGACCTCCTCGCGGCTGGTCGCGCAGTGGCCCTCGAACGTGGCGCCGGAGTCGATCGCCAGCAGGGGCGCTTCGAGATCGGCGTAGACCTTGCCGGTGGGCGCGACCTGGATCTTGCGGAGGGCGCGGACGGTCCCCCGCACCGTGCCGGAGATGAAGATCTGGCCGACGCGCAGATCGCCTTCGACCTCGCCGGTTTCGCCGACGATCAGATCCCCCTCCGACTCCACCATCCCGGTGAGCTTGCCGTCCACCCGGAACGAGGCGTCGAAGCGCAGCTCGCCGTGGAGGTGGCTGCCCTTGTCCAGGAATCCGTTGAGATCGCTCTGCTTGCCGTCCGATTTGAAGATCATCGAGCCTCCCCCCGTTCGTACAGGACGTCGTAGAGCCGCATCAGCTCCTCTTCCGAGTGGAAGTGGATGCGGAGCTGCCCGCCCTTGCCCTGCCTCCGGATCTCGACCCGGGTCTGCAGGCGGCGGGTGAGCTTCTCCTCCGCGGCGGCGGTATGGACCTCGACCGGACGGTCCGGCTTCTTCTTGGGCTTGGGCCGCTGGGGCTCCGCGGCCAGCCGCTCGAGGTCGCGCGCCGACAATCCGTCGCGGATGGCGCGGTCGGCGAGCTCGATCTGTTCCTCGGGAGTGGCGAGGGCCAGCAGCGGCCGCGCCTGGCCGGCGGTCAGCCGCCCTTCCCGGAGCAGCTCCCGCACCTCCTCCGGCAGGCGCAGGAGGCGGAGGGAGTTGGTGACCGTGGTGCGGGCCTTCCCCACCCGCGTGGCGACCTCCTCCTGGGAGAGCCCGAACTTCTCCTGCAGGGCGGCGTAGGCCTCGGCCTCTTCCATGGGATTGAGGTCGCTCCGCTGGAGGTTCTCCACCAGCGCCAGCTCCAGCAGCTCGCGGTCGTCCGTCACCTGCCGGATGACCACCGGCACGCTCTCCAGGCCGGCCCGCCGGGCGGCCCGCCAGCGGCGCTCGCCGGCGATGATGGCGTAGCCGTCCCCCTCCGGCGTCACCACCAGGGGCTGGACGATCCCCTGGGCGCGGATCGATTCCGACAGCTCCTGGATCGCCGACTCGTCGAAGTGGCTCCGCGGCTGGAAGCGGTTCGGATGGAGGCTCGACAAGGGGAGCGTGCGCGCCGTCTCTTCCGCCTGGGGGGCGGCCGGCTCGACCTTCTTCTCGATCAGGGCGTCGAGGCCGCGGCCGAGGCCGCGCTTGCGGGGGTTCAAGCCGCCCTCCGGATCAGCTCGCGGGCCAGATCCAGGTAGGCCTGGGCGCCTCGCGACTTGATGTCGTACTGGAAGATCGGCAGACCGTGGCTCGGCGCCTCGGCCAGGCGGATGTTGCGCGGCACGATGGTGTCGTAGACCTTCCCCGCGAAGTGGGAGCGGATCTCCTCGGCCACATCCTTCGAGAGGTTCGTGCGGTCGTCATACATGGTGAGAAGGATTCCGGCGATGGAGAGCCCGGGGTTCAGCCCGGACTGGACGCGGTCGATGGTGGAGACCAGCTCGCTGATCCCCTCCAGGGCGAAGTACTCGCACTGGAGCGGCACGAGCACGCCGTCGGCCGCCGTGAGCGCGTTGACGGTGAGGTGGCCCAGGGACGGCGGGCAGTCCAGGAGGATGGCGTCGTAGCGGTCCCCCACCTCGGCGAGGACGCCGCGGAGGAGCTTCTCCCAGCCTTTCTCCCCCACCAGCTCCACCTCCAGGCCCACGAGGTCGCGCTGGGAGGGGACGATGTCGAGGTTCGGGAAGCCCGAGGGGCGGATCGCCTCCTCCAGCGAGACCTCTCCGGTGAGCGCGTGGTACAGGTGCGGCGGGGCTGCCTTGACGCCCAGACCCCGGGAGGCGTTGCCCTGGGGATCGCAGTCCACCAGCAGGACGCGCCGTTCGAGGGCGCCCAGTCCGGCGCCGAGGTTGATGGCGGTGGTGGTCTTGCCGACCCCACCCTTCTGGTTCGCGATGGCGAAGATCATTCTCTGTCCTGCTCTCGAAGCTCCGGGGCCCGGCGCAGCGCCAGGATGCGCCGCCGCTCGCTCCCCGCGAGCTGAACGCCGCCGCACGGGACGATTTCCGGCGGCAGATCTGGGTCTTGTCCGCCGGCCCAGAGAAGGATGCGGCCCTCTGGCGCCAAGCGTTCCGCCAGAGATCCCCAGGTTTTCGGATCGAGCCGGAGAGCGCGAGAGGTGATCACGTCGAGCGTCTCCGGCAGACCGTCGGGCAGCGGAATCTGGACTCTAACATTGAGGCACCGGCAGGGCAATGAAGCCTTGCGGGCGGCGGCGAGAAGGAACGCCCACTTGCGTTCGCGGGCCTCCACGAGGGTCATCGAGAGCCCCGGCCGGGCCGCCGCCAGGACCAGTCCCGGGAACCCCGCGCCGGACCCGAGATCCAGCCCGGCCCGCGCCTCCGGCGGGATCAAGGGCAGCGCGGCCAGGGATTCTCCGAAGTGGCGCTCCAGGATCTCCCCCGCCGTGCCCGGACCGATGAGGTTCAGCTTCTGGTTCCAGCGGGCCAGCTCCTCGTAGAAGGCGTAGAGGGAATCGAGGACGCCCGGAGCCAGCGGCTCGGGAGAGAGCGCGGCGACCTTGGTGTCGAACTGGGATCGGGAAATCGAGGGAAGACGGAAGGCCATGAGGGAGGGGATTGTAGCCGGTGTTTCACGTGAAACATCTGGATTCAGGGCGGCGACAACCACTGGAGCGACCCACCCTTCGAGACCTCGCCCTCGATCCCTCTCCCATCTCCCTGCCGCCCGCCCCCGGGAGAGGGAGGGCCCTGCGCTTTAGGTCTTCCTGGTCTCGGCAAGATCGCCTCCTCATCGCCCCCCCTCCCCCGGCTGGGCGGGAGGGGGTTGGGAGAGGGGGCCAGGGGGTGAGGCCTCGAAGGGCACGGCGCCGGATCCGCCTCGACAGCCCTGGACCACGTTTCACGTGAAACAAAAAGCCCCCTCGTCAGAGGGGGCTCAGCTCTCTCCGGAAGTGGATCGGCTTCAAACCGGGCGGATCATCACCCGCTTGAAGTACCCATCCCCCTCGCTCTCGGTCACCACGCCGGGATCGTCCGCCAGGGTGGTGTGGATGATCCGCCGGTCCGCCGGATTCATCGGCTCCAGGATGCGCGGCCGGCCTTTGCGGCGCACGTCCTCGGCGATCCGCTGTGCCAGGCTGCGCAGCCGCTCCTCGCGGATCTCATGGAAGTTGTCGCAGTCCACCCGCACCACCGAGGCCTCGCCGGAGAGGGTCCGGATCATCCGCGGCAGCAGGTGCTCCACCGAGTTCAGGAACTCGCCGTCGTCCGCGAAACACCAATCCACGTCCTCGCCCAGAAGCTCGACCTCGAGCCGCTCCTCCCCCTGGAAGACCCGCGCCTCCAGGTCCAACCCCGCGATGCGGATCAGCAGGTTGGCTGACTTCACCGCGGCCTCGGCCACCGCGCCCGCCGCGGGCGGGTACCGTTCCGAGATCCCCCGCGGCTTCTCGGGCAACGTCACCAGACCCGCTTCACCCTCGGCCGCCGGAGCGGCGGGCTGGCGAGCCTCCTCCATGCCGACCGGCGAGCGGCGGGGGCGGCGCGGGGCGTCATCCCCCCTGCCCCGCCGGGGTCGGTCGCGGTCACCCTCTCTCCGCCCGCGGTCACGGTCTCCACCCCGGTCGCGGCCACGGCGCTCGGCGCGCTCCGGCCGTTCCCGCTCGCGCCGGGGAGGCCGCTCCGAAGGCGTAGACCGCGGCGGCTCGGCCATCTGATCCGGCTCGGGGGACGGCAACGACGGGTCTCGCGTCAGGTAGGACGACGGAGGCGGCGGCGGGACGGCGCGCTCGGCCGGCGGCAACGGAGCCGGGCTCTCCCGCCGGGGGTTGTCCGGATCCACCTCGATGACCACCTTCCGGCGCGTCTTCAGGAAGCCGTGGCGCTTCTCCAGGCTCTTGTAGGCCACGTAGGCGGGGTCGAGATTGAAGTAGTTGGCGGCCTGCACGAGCGCCTGCTGCAGGCTGTCACCGGAAAAGAAACGTCTCTTGGCGTCGTTCATAGAGCTCTCTCGCGGAGGTTCCGCCCGGGGATCACGCCTTCCCCGGCTGCGGCTGAAGACGGTTGTAGATCTGAAGTTGGATGATGGTCAAGACGTTGTTGGTCAGCCAGTAGAGCACCAGGCCGCTGGGGAAGCCCAGGAACACGAAGGTCATGATCAGCGGCATGAGCTGGAACAGCCGCCGCTGCATCGGATCGCCCGCCTGGGGTCCCAGCCGCACCTGGAGGAACTGCGTGAGTCCCATGACGATGGGCAGCACGTAGTAGGGGTCGTGCATCGACAGGTCGTGGATCCACAGGGCCCACGGCGCCTTGCGCAGCTCCACCGCCGAGGAGAGAAGGCTGTAGAAGGCGAACAGGATCGGCATCTGCAGCAGGAGCGGGAAGCAGCCGCTCGCCGGGTTGACGCCCGCCTCCTTGTAGACGGCCATCACCTCCTGGTTCATCTTCTGCTGCATCTCCATGTTGGGCCGCCCCTGCTTGTCCCGCAGCTTGGTCCGGTAGCGGTCCCGGATGGCCTGAACCTTGGGGTTCAGATCCTGCATCTTCTTCATCGACTTCGTGCTGTGGTGGGTGAGCGGCAGGGTGAGGATCTTGATCAGCACGGTCATCAGGACGATCGCCCAGCCGTAGTTGGCCACCATGTTGTCGTAGATCCAGTGCAGGCCGGCGAGGAGCGGCCGGGCCAGGAAGCTGAAGGCGCCGAGCTGCACCGTCTCCTGAAGGCCGTAGGGCAGGGACGCCAGCCGCTCGTACTCCTTCGCGCCCCAGTAGGAGACCAGGGCCAGACGGTCCGCCTCCGGCTGGAAGGAGAGGAAGAACTCGCGCGGGAGATCCTTCAGCTCCGGCGTGATCTGGTCCTCCGGCGGCACCGGGATGAACCGCGCCCCCGTCTTCTCCACCGGCTGCACGAAGACCGGGGTCAGGACCGCCCGGTCCACCGTCCCCTGCGGGATCTGGGCCGACAGGAAGTAGGTGTCCTCCAGCCCCGCCCACCCCAGCCCCGTGCCGGGAATGGCGACCGGCGCCTCCTCGCCCGCGGCGTCCAGGCGCTCCACGTCGCCGCCGGCCCGGTAGACCGCCCGGCGCAGCTCGAAGCGGCTCTCGAGCTCCTCCGGCGTGGGGTTGCGGATGCCCGGTCCCACCAGGACCCGCCAGTCGGTCCGGCCCGGCACGCGCACGTCCACTTCCAGCAGGCCCCGGTCGTTCAGCCGGAAACGCTTCTCGGCGCTGCCCAGGGGACCGGTGTAGCGGAACAGGACCGAGCGGCCGTCCGCGCTCCTTTCGGCGCGGAACAGCGCGTCGTTCAGAGGATGCGAGAGCGCGCCCCGGACCACCAGGGCGTACGGATAGGGACCGGCCACCCGCCGCCGCACCATCTCCAGCTCGCCGCCGGCGCCCTTCGTTTTCTCGGGCACGATCATGGAGAGGAGCTGGGCGCCGCGGTTGGTCAGGACGGCGCGTTGGGTGCCGTCGGTGAGCGTGATCCGCTCCTCGGCGGCGGCCTCGATCCGTTGCGCGGGAGCGGCCGGAGCCGCGGCGGCGCCCGGCGCGGGGGAAGCAGCGGCGCCGGGACTGGCCGGAGGAGTGGCCGGAGCCACCCGCTCCTGTTCGGCCGGCGGGCGCGGCGGCGCCGGCTTCGGCGGCGGGAAGAGCCAATACCAGACGACGATGACCACCAGGGAAAGGGTGAACGCGACGAGCAGCCGGCGATTGTCCACGGAGCTTGTTTTCCTCTTCTATCTTTCTTCTAGGGCAGATCGATGCCGCCGGGATGAAAGGGTTGGCAGCGGAGGAGCCGGCCGGCGGCGAGGAACGTCCCCCGCGCCAGGCCGTGCTTGAGGAGGGCGAGCCGGGCGTACTCCGAACAGGTCGGCGAGAACCGGCAGGCCCGCGGCAGCAGGGGCGAGATCCACCGCTTGTAGCGGTCCAGGCACCAGATCAGCAGGCGCGTCATCCCGCAGTCCCCTTATGCTTCACGCTTGCGCAATCCTGAAAGAAGGCGGAGCAATTCTTCCCGGAAGGCAGGGAAGTCGCTCTTCCCGGCCTCCGGCTTGAGATGGACGACGAGGTCGAGGGCGGGAAGCTGGGCGCGGCCCGGCCATCGCCGATAGACCTCCTTGATCCTACGCTTGAGCCGGTGGCGCAGCACGGCGTTGCCGACCTTGCGGCTGGCGGTGATCCCGATGCGCGGATGCCCGAGGGGGTTGGGGGCGAAATACACGATCGCCAGCGGTCCATGCCGCCGGCGACCCGTCCTGTAACACCTGAGGTAGTCCGTCCGCCGCCGCAGCCGCTGCTCGGGGGGCAGGCGCTCGCCCGCAGCTCCGGAGAACGGTGCCGTCGGGCGTTCACGGCCCGACATCAGACGCTCAGGCGCTTGCGTCCCTTCTGACGCCGCCGCGCGATCACCGCGCGGCCGTGGCGGGTGCGCATCCGCACCAGGAATCCGTGAGTCCGCTTGCGCCGCCGGTTGTTGGGCTGAAAAGTCCGTTTCACGTCTAGCCGCCTTCTTCGAAGTCGTGGTCATGGATCGCGGGACCACCGGCTCCACGGGAGCCGCCCGCCGCGTCGAACAAATTTTGTGATTCACGAGAGCGAATGGCGGAGAGGGTGGGATTCGAACCCACGGACCGGTTGCCCGGTCAACGGTTTTCGAGACCGCCCCATTCGACCGCTCTGGCACCTCTCCGGTTCTGCCTTCGTTATCTCGCGTCGATCATTGGCGGAGAGAGTGGGATTCGAACCCACGGTAGGGTTTCCCCTACACACGCTTTCCAAGCGTGCGCCTTAAGCCACTCGGCCATCTCTCCGGGATCTTTTCCAAAGAACGTTGCGCTACGGCCTGCGCCGCAGCGACGCGAAGAAGCCGCGCAGCAGCGCGGCGCTCTCGCTCTCCAGGACCCCCGCCGTCACCTCCAGGCGGTGGTTGAGCCGCGGATCCTGGACCAGATTGCCGAGGCTGCCGCAATAGCCGGCCTTGGGATCGGCCGCCCCGTAGACCAGCCGTTGGACGCGGCTGTTCACGAGGGCCCCGGCGCACATGGGACACGGCTCCAGGGTCACATACATCGTGGCCCCCGAAAGCCGCCACCCGCCCATCCGCGACGCCGCCTCCCGGATCGCCAGGATCTCGGCGTGCGCCAGCGGATCGCCGTCGATCTCGCGGCGGTTGTGGCCCCGGCCGAGGATCTCTCCGTCCCGGACCACCACGGCCCCGATGGGGACCTCCCCGATCTCGGCGGCGCGCCTCGCCTCGGCGAGGGCTTCCGTCATCCAGACCTGGTCTTCCGGTCTTTCCAAGGGTTCGCCCGCCGAAACGGACGCGTATGTTACCCGAGAACGCTCCGGACGCAAAATCCCAGGGGCCGCGCGGGGCAACAGGGAGTCGGGCGGGCGTTATTCCGAAAAGGCTACATCGTCCAATGTTCGGAGCTCCCGGCCATTTGTTCGGACCTCCTGACCGCAAATGTTCGGAGCTGCCGGCCAAATGTACGGAGCCGCCGCCAAATGTTCGGAGCTCACTTCCGGATCGCCGGAGACCCGTAAATCGCTCCGAGGCGCCGTCCCGTGACTCTGACCTGGAGACGTTGACTCCGGCCCGGAGACGTTGACTCCGAGCCAGAGTCAACTGACTTTGCCCTGGAGACGTTGACTCCGGCCTGGAGATGTTGACTTCGAGCCAGAGTCAACTGACTTTGCCCTGGAGACGTTGACTCTGAGCCAGAGTCAACTGACTCTGGCATGGAGACGTTGACTCCGGGCTGGAGATCCTGACTCTGGGTCAGAGTCAATTGACTTTGGCCTGGAGACGTTGACTCTGAGCCGGAGTCAACTGACTCTGGCTTGGAGACGTTGACTCTGGGCTGGAGATCTTGACTCTGGGGCAGAGTCAACTGACTTTGCTCTGGAGATGTTGACTCCGGGTCAGAGTCAACTGACTCTGGCTTGGAGACGATTTTAGCCGAGGGAATGCCCGCTCCCCGCAAGACGTTGTCAAGAGTCCAGCCCGCAGATGTCCGGGCCGCGTTCTTTACTTCCCCGACCCCACGACATAGCATGAGGGGCCTTGCAGTGGCCCACGAAGGGTTCGGGTCCTGTGCATCGGTCGTTACCGAACCTCGTCAGGCCCGGAAGGGAGCAGCGATAAGGTACCCGGTCGAGTGCCGCAGCTTCACCGGAACCCTTCGTTGACCACTGCCAAACCCCAATGACGTATCAGGTCCTCGCGCGCAAGTGGCGCCCGCAGAATTTCTCCAGCCTCGTCGGCCAGGAACCGATCGTCACCGCTCTGCGCAACGCCCTCCAGGAAGGGCGCATCGCCCAGGCGTACCTGTTCTCCGGCATCCGGGGAGTCGGTAAGACGACCGCCGCCCGCGTCCTCGCCAAGGCGCTCAACTGCGAGCGCGGCCCGGCCGCCGATCCCTGCAACGAATGCACGTCCTGCGTCGAGATCACCCGCGGCTCCGACCTCGACGTCATCGAGGTGGACGCCGCCACCTATTCCAAGGTCGAGCAGGTCCGGGACCTCACCGAGAGCCTCAAGTACGGCCCCGCCCGCGACCGCTACAAGGTGGTGGTCCTCGACGAGATCCACCGCCTGTCGCGCCAGGCCTTCGACGCCCTGCTGAAGATCGTCGAGGAGCCGCCGCCGCACCTGGTCTTCATCTTCGCCACCACCGAGATCGACGCCGTGCCGGCGACGATCCTCTCCCGCTGCCAGGAGTTCCACTTCCGCCGCGTGCCGTCCCCCGTGCTGGCCGCGCACCTGCGGAGCATCTGCGACTCCGAGGGCATCCGGACGAGCGAGACGGCGCTGCGGCTGATCGCCCGCGCCGGCGAGGGGAGCGTCCGCGACTCGGTCGCGCTCCTCGATCAGCTCGCCA
This sequence comes from Thermoanaerobaculia bacterium, assembly GCA_036376245.1. Taxonomy (GTDB): domain Bacteria; phylum Acidobacteriota; class Thermoanaerobaculia; order Multivoradales; family UBA5704; genus DATARR01. The sequence continues at coordinate 62,970 of DASVAS010000044.1, forward strand.
CCTTCGGCTCCGGCGCCATCGCCGACGAAGACGCCGTCCGGCTGCTGGGAGGGCTCGACACCGCCCTGTTCCACACCCTCCTGGAGTCCGTGCTCGCCGGCGACCCTCAAGGGGTGAGCGCCGCCGTGCGCCGGGTGGAGGAGGAGGGCTGGGACCCGCGCCACGTCTACGGACAGTTCCTCGCCTTCTGCCGCGACGGCCTCCACCTCGCCATGGGCGGCTCGCCCGAGGCCGTGGACCTGCCCGGCGAGGAGGCCCAGGCGCTCGCCGCCCTGGTCAAGGCCAGCGGCTACGAGAACCTGCTGCGGCTGCTGAACCAGCTCCTGACCAGCGAGAACATCGTGCGCCGGAGCGAGACCGGTGCCCTGGCGGTGGAGATCGCCTGGCTGCGCGCCGCCGAGCTGCCGAAGCTGACCCGGGTCGAGGAGATCCTGGCCGGTGGCGGGGGCCGCGCCGAGGGAGCGCCGGCGGCCGCCCCGCAACGTTCCGCTCCGGCGCCCAGACCGGCTCCCGCTCCCGCGGCGGCTCCCCGTCCGGCCGCGCCGGCCCCGGCTCCCGCGCCTCCCCCTGCGGCCGCGGAGACGCGGCCCGCTCCGGCGCCGCCGCCGTCCAGGCCCGCGGCGCCCGTCCAGGCCCCGCCGGTGTCGCGCGATCCCGTCCGGGCTTTCCTGGACGAGATCAGCAAGCGGAACTCGCGCCTGGCGGGAGCGTTGGATTCCGCCGAGCGGATTTACTTCGAGGACGGTATCCTTACGATCGTCGCGCCGGCGGGGGATGCCTGGCTGCGCTCCCGCCTGCAGGGAGACGCGAACCGCCAGGTCCTGGAGGAGGCCCTGGCGGCCGTCTGGGGTCCCGGCACCCGCTGGCGGCTCGTCGAGGGCGCGAGCGCGCCGAAAGCCGCGGCGGCGACGCCCGCCGCCGAGCCGGGGGTGGAGAATCCCGCCGTCCAGACAGTCCTCGAGATTTTCGGCGGCCGCGTCGAGGCGGTTGAAGAGCACGGAAGCTACACGGAGGATCGAGAGCCATGAGCAGCATGCGGCAACTGATGAAGCAGGCCCAGGAGATGCAGGAGCGCCTGCAGCGCGAGCTGAAGGAGCTGGTCGTCGAGGCCAGCGTCGGCGGCGGGATGGTCACGGTGAAGATGAGCGGCCACAAGCAGCTCGTGGGCTGCAAGATCGATCCCGAAGCCATGGACCCGAACGATCCCTCCATGCTGGAGGATCTGATCGTCGCCGCCGTGAACGAAGCCGGCCGCAAGGTCGAGGAGACGATGCAGGGGAAGATGGGCGCGATGGCATCCAGCATGCCGGGCCTCTTCTGATCCCCGCCGGGAACCGATGTCCGATCCCCTGGCCCGGCTCATTGGCGAGCTGTCCCGGCTTCCGGGCATCGGTCCCAAGACCGCGACCCGCCTCGCCCATTACCTGTTGAAGGTGCCTGCGCCCGAGGCCGAGGCCCTGGCGCAGGCCATCGTGGAAGTCAAAGAGAAGCTCTTCCACTGCTCGGTCTGCAACGCCATCACCGCGGAAGACCCCTGCCGCTACTGCTCCGACCCGCGGCGCGACCGCACCCGCATCTGCGTCGTCGAGGAGCCGTTCAACCTCGAGCCGGTCGAGCGGACGGGCGAGTACCGCGGCCTCTACCACGTCCTCCTCGGCGCCCTCTCCCCGCACCGGGGGATCGGCCCCGACCGCCTGGCCATCCCCGGCCTGCTCGTGCGCCTCGAAGGGATCGAGGAGGTCATCCTCGCCACCAACCCCAACGTGGAGGGGGAGGCTACGGCGCTGTACCTCGCCCGCCTCCTCAAGCCCCGCGGGGTGCGGGTGACCCGCCTCGCCTTCGGCATGCCCGTGGGCGGCGACATCGAGTACACGGACGAGGTGACGCTGGGGCGGTCACTCGCCGGCCGGCGGGAGATGTGACCTTCGGAGATCAGCTCCCCGAGATCGTCGTCCCGCCCCCGGGACCCCGCGCCCGGGAGCTGTCGGAAGCCCTGCGGGAGCTCGAAGCGCCCGGCGTCAATACAATTTTCGCCGGCGAGCCCTCCCTCCTCTGGGAAGAAGCCCGGGGCGCGAACGTCCGGGACGTCGACGGCAATATCTATATAGACCTCACGTCGGGATTCGGGGTGGCGGCGGTGGGTCACCGGCACCCGCGGGTGGTGGAAGCGGTGCGGGAGCAGGCCGGCCGTCTCCTCCACGGCCTGGGCGACGTCCACGCCCATCCCCTGCGGGTGGAGCTGGCGCGGCGGCTGGTCCGTCTCGCTCCGGTGGACGATCCGCAGGTCTTCTTCTCCATCTCGGGAGCCGAAGCGGTGGAGATCGCCCTCAAGACGGCGCTGGGCCATACGAGGAAACCGGGGATCATCGCCTTCGAGCCCTCCTATCACGGCCTCACCCTGGGAGCGCTCGCCGTGACCTCCCGGGAAGAGTTCCGCTCGCCGTTCGCCGCGCATCTCCACGGGCACGTCCACCGTCTCCCCTTCGCCGGGGATCTGGACCGGTTGGACGAGATCCTCGCCCGAGGGGACGTGGGCGGGGTGATCGTGGAGCCGATCGTGGGCCGGGAAGGAGTGTTGATCCCGCCCACCGGCTGGCTCGCTAGTCTGGCCGAGATCTGCCGGCGTCGCGGCGCCCTTCTGATCGCGGACGAGATCTTCACCGGCTTCGGCCGCACGGGGAAGCTCTTCGCGGTCGAGCACGAGGGAGTGCGTCCGGACGTCCTCTGCTGCGGCAAGGCGATGGGAGGAGGGATGCCCATCGCCGCCGTGATCGCCCGCCGGGAAGTCTTCCGCTGCTGGGAGACCCCCGGCGAAGCGCGCCACACCGCCACCTTCCTGGCCCATCCCCTCTCCTGCGCCGGGGCGCTGGCTACGTTGGACATCCTTGAAGAGGAGGATCTCCCCGGGAGAGCGGCCCGGCTGGGAGAGGATCTCGGCCGTAGCCTCGCCTCCTGGCCGGACCGCTTCCCGGCGGTCGAAGAAATCCGGGGCCGTGGTCTCCTCTGGGGGATTCAGCTCCGCACGACCGAGGCCGCCAAGAAGTGGATGCTCGAAGGGTGGGGGCGGGGAGTGCTCTTCCTGGCCGGCGGGCCGGGAGGGCGGGTGGGGCAGATCGTGCCGCCGTTGAAGATTCGGGAGGAGTTGCTGGGAGCGGCTATAGAGATCCTGGAAGGGGCTCTTACCGGAGATCCGTCATAAGACGCTTCCTTCAGGCTATACTTCCCCGGCTTGCGAGACAATCGTCACAGCCGGTCCCCACAATCGGTGACCCCGGAGGAGAGGCGACAAGCCTCCGAGTGGTCAGCCGAGCACCCCTGGAGCCTAACGCTCAGGCAGTTTCTTGCCCGGGTGGAGTCCGCTTATGGCCTGCGCCTCAGACACATCAGCGCCGAAATCCAGTACCTGCGGAGCGAGGATGGGAGCATTTGGGTGGAGCTGCCCGGGATCGACCTCGATGACCAACTCACTCCAGACACTACACGGAGCCTGTGTCGGAGAGTCAGTCATATTGGGCGCGTACGGATTCCGCCAGAGGACTTTGGCCTCGAACCCGAAGAGGACGACGGGGACTAGGCGGCTCGAAGTTCGAGAGGCGGATGACTGCTGGTTGAGAAACCTGTCTCACGGATGGGCTCAAGCCTGGCGCCAGCCTCCTGGTACATCTTCCAGAACCTCTTCGGCGCCTTGGGGAGGTTCGTAAAGGGCTCAGCGCCCTCATGCCTAGCCACCAGCACGTGAGCGGTAAGGATGCGCTCAACCTCGTACAGCAAAGCCTTAAGGTCCCGCGCCTGTGTGGCAATGTCGTACTCCAAGCACTGCGCGACCAGCCATTCACCGCTGCGAAAGATGACGGCGTGGATCTTCTCTTCGTTCTGGTCGTTCTGGCTCGGCATAAGAAAATTCTACCACGATCCTCCTTGACGCGACACTCAGAGCCTGACGCAAGATCAGCCATTCACCTCCATGGGGATCGGCTATCCTCTGCTCCGCCATGCTCCGCACCTCCCGCTTCAAGGTCGCGTTCATCGGCAGTCACGGCGTGGGGAAGACCACCCTCTGCTACGGCCTCGCGGCGCGGCTGAAGCGGCATGACGTCGGCGTCGAGGTCGTGCACGAGGTGGCGCGGCGGTGCCCGTTGCCGATCAACGAGGAGACGTCGGTGGCGGCGCAGTCGTGGATCCTCCACACCCAGATCGCCGAGGAGCTGGTGGCCCAGGCGCGGTACCCGGTCGTGGTCTGCGACCGCAGCGTGCTCGACAACTACGTCTACCTGCTCCTCGCGGCGGGACGCCAGGAAGCCCCTCAGGCGCTGATCGACTTCTGGATCGCCGGGTACGACCTGCTGGTCCACGTCCCCATCATCGAGGAGCTGAGCCCGGACGGCGTGCGCTCGCCGGACCCCGGATTCCAGCAGGCGGTCGAGGATCTCCTCATGCGCGAGCTGGCCGAGCGGGAGCTGCCCACCCTGCATCTCGATCCGGCGGCGCGGCCCGGGTGGCTGGACACGGTCGAGCGCGCCGTCTGGGAACGCCTGCGCCCGGCGCAGTTGCCCCTGCTCTCGATGTGATCAGGCACGCTCCTCCGCTACATCCGCTACAATAGCCGCCACCTTGGGACTCGAGAATCTACTCAGCCGGTGGGAGATGTTCTCCCACTTCACGGACGAGCAACTCGTCCTGTTGGCGCAGTGCGCCTCCCGGCAGCGCTATCCTCCCAATTTCTTCGTGGTCAGGGAAGGCGAGGAGACGCAGGAGGCCTATCTCATCGAGAGCGGCGGCATCCGCATCCAGCGCAAGACCCCGTACGGGCTGTTCAGCCTGGCGGCGCTGGGGCCGGGGACGCTGTTCGGCGAGACCTCCTTCGTGGACCGCATCCCCCGCTCCGGGGACGCCGTGACCACCGCCGAGACGGAGCTGATCTCTCTCAATCCGGTGGCGCTGTCGACCCTGATGGAGCGCGACCAGAAGTTCAAGCTGGCCCTCTACTGGACGTTCTGGAAGAGCCTGTCGTCCAAGCTGCGGCAGACCAACCAGAACCTCTCCCACTTCTTCGCCGAGCCGCCGCCGCCGTCGAGCGTCCCGACGCCGAAGCTGGAGCCGGCGGCGGACTTCCGCGTCGATCTGGCGTCCAAGCGCAAGCTCTTCCAGGAGCAGAAGCTCTCGAACCTGGAGATCAACTTCCTCACCTCCCTCTCCAGGGAGAAGAAGTTCGCGCCCAACCAGGTGATCTTCCGCGAAGGCGAGATGGGCAACGAGATGTACGTGGTGCTCGACGGCCGCGTGATGATCAGCAAGTTCATCCCCGGCGCCGGCGAGGAGGCCCTGGCCTTCCTGGAGCGCGGCGGCTACTTCGGCGAGATGGCGCTGATCGACAACGAGCCGCGCTCGGCCGACGCCAAGGCCCACGAGACCGGCGCGGTGGTGCTGGCCATCTCCCGCGAGGTGCTCGAAGGCATCCTCGACATCCACAAGGTGTCGTCGATCCGGCTGCTGACCATCCTCAGCAACCTGGTGGCGAGCCGGCTGCGGGAGCTCGACGACAAGATCATCGGCTGGTTCATCATCGCCGGTGGGTCCGGGATCTCCTGGCCGGTGCCGCCGCCGCCGGCGTAGAACCCTCACCCCCTGCCCCCCTCTCCCGCCCCCTCCCTCCCTCCCTCACCGGGAGAGGGGGAAGAGATCTGAGCACCTTCCCCACCAGCGAAGAGAGCGGAAGGCCGGCCCGGCCCTCCTCGTCGAACCATCCCGCGGCCATGCCGTCGCGGACCTCGCCGCCCCAGCGGAGATCCGCCCGGTGCACGTCCACTTCGATGTCCCGGTGGGTGATGCCGTGGCGGACCCCGGCCGCGCGGGAACCCAGGGTCCAGACGCCGCCGTAGCGGGCGGCCAGGGCCGCCTCGGGGGGTTCCTCGGCGGCGACGCCGTCCCGCTCCAGTCCCACCCAGGGCAGCTCCCAGGTGCCGGCGAGCAGGGAGCTGTCGTCCGGGCGTCGGAACAGCAGGACGCCCTGTCCGTTTTCTACAACGGCGACGAGAAGACGGTGACGTTCCGCTTCCCTCTTCGCCTTGGGGACGGGATAGCGCTCGGGGTCTCCCTCTTTCGCGGCCTTGCAGATGGGCAACAGAGGGCAGAGGAGGCAGCGGGGCCGGCGAGGGGTGCAGAGCGTCGCCCCGAGCTCCATCAGGGCCTGGTTGCTGTCCCCGGGGCGGCGCGGATCCAGAAGGTCGGCGGCCGCGGCGAGGATCTTCCGTTTCGCGCCGCTGGAGCGCGGGTCTTCGTCCAGGGCCAGGACCCGCGAGATCACCCGCTCGACGTTGCCGTCGAGGACGGGAGCGGCGACCCCGAAGGCGATGCTGGCCACGGCGGCGGCCGTGTAGTCGCCGATGCCGGGGAGCCGCCGCAGGCCCTCCAGGGTGGAGGGGAGCTCTCCGGCCTCGGCGATCTGGCGAGCCGCCGCATGGAGCTGGCGCGCCCGCCGGTAGTAGCCGAGGCCGGACCAGAGGGTGAGCACCTCCTCCAGGTCCGCGCCGGCCAGGTCCTCCACGGTGGGGAACTTTTCCAGGAAGCGATTGTAAAAAGGAAGGACGGTCTCCACCCGGGTCTGCTGGAGCATGACCTCGGAGAGCCAGATCCGGTAGGGATCGCTGGTCCGCCGCCAGGGAAGGTCCCGCCGGTGCCGGTCGAACCACTCGAGAAGGGGGTCTGCCCGCCGCATCGCGTCATTCTAACTGTGCCAGGGGTGGCCAAAATGGCAGAGCTAAATAGCCATGGACCAAAAGAAAACGGCCCTTGGTGTTCCACCAAGGGCCGTCCTCCCTCCGAGGAGGGAGGATCAGGGGGGGAGGCCCCTTCTCTCCGGGTTGGCTATTGTGGTTGTACCCCTGTGTGTAGGGGGATCAGGTCGGATGAAAAGAGGGTGAGATCTTGCGATCTCGTAGTCGGTAGGACAAGTTTGGTTGGTTTGGAACCTCCCCCTCGTGTGTCCTGTCTACGCTTGTTGCAACAGCCGTGCCTGGTTTCTCATTCCCTGGGGCGCCGGCTTGCTGCCCGGAGGAACGAAGCGTCTCCGCTTCTCCCCTCACCCTATTGCCTGCAAGATCCACTCCCTTGGCGCGGAAAAGGAGGCAGAAAAGAAAAGCCCCCCGCCCTCAGGTGGGGGGCGAAGGGGGGAGGTTCCTGCTTCGGGTTGGCTTTTGGTTGGATCGACCCCTGAAAAGGGGGATTCAAGGAAGGGCTTTCAAGGACGAGATCATCGTTGTGATCTCAGGAAAAGGAAGGATATGGTTTCGGCTGGCTGGAACCCCCCCTCGTGTTCCGACGAACTAATGTGCCCTCATCTATTTGCAACTCTCATGCCTGGTCCGCCGTATGAGAGCAGAAGCCGCTGAAACCGGGATTTTGCGGTTCCCGGTCGCCCGCCGGAAGGGGAGGCGGGGCCGCCGCATGGTTTCCTTCGTACAATGCTCCTCCTGGGACTTTGGCATTTCTACATAGCGCGTCGCTCTGAGGACCGGCAATGTCGGAGTTTCGAGAGAACCGGGTGGTGGGATGGAAGGAGTACCTGGACCTTCCCGAGCTCGGGATCCACCGCCTGAAGGCCAAGGTGGACACCGGCGCCCGCACGTCGACCCTGCACGTGGACTCCCTGGTCGTCCTGGAGGCGCGGCCGGACGGCTCGGAGATCGTGGAGCTGGTCCTCAGCCCCGACCGCCGCCGGCCCGAGCGGAAGGTCGTCGCCCGCGCCCACGTGCTGCGGCGCATCCGGGTCATCGATTCCGGCGGCCATCCGGAAGTGCGGCCGGTGATCGAGACGGAGATGGTGCTCGGCCCCCTGCGCAAGCGCATCCTGGTCACCCTGACGGACCGGTCCGGCATGCTGTTTCGTATGATCCTCGGTCGCAAGGCGCTGGAGGGTGACCTGGCGGTGGACGTCTCCACCAAGTACCTGTTCCGGCAGTGGCATCCCCGGCGGCGGTCGTCGCGCGGGAAAGAGGGAAGGGAGTAGCCCGCGGATGAAGATCGCCATCCTGTCGCGCAAGGCGACGCTGTACTCGACTTCGCGGCTGATCGAGGCCTGCCGGCAGCGGGAGGCCGACGTGGCGGTGATCGACCCGCTGCACTGCGTGGTCAAGGTGTCGAAGAAGCGGCCCGAGGTGTTCCACAACGGCGAGCGGATCACCGGCCTGGACGGCGTGGTGCCGCGCATCGGCGCTTCGATTACTTTCTATGGCCTCGCGGTGCTGCGCCAGCTCGAGATGATGGGGGTCTTCCCCGCCAACGAGAGCCAGGCGATCTCCCGGAGCCGGGACAAGCTCAGCAGCCTGCAGCTCCTCTCGCGCCACGACATCGGCATCCCGCCCACGGCCTTCGCCCGCCGCCGCGAGGACATCCGCGCCGCCATCAAGAAGGTCGGCGGCACGCCGGTGATCCTCAAGCTGATGGAGGGGACGCAGGGGAAGGGTGTCATTCTGGCCGAATCGGTCAAATCGGCGGAGTCGGTGCTGGACGCCATGAGCACGCTGCGCCAGAACATCCTCATCCAGGCCTTCATCGAGGAGGCCGGCGGGACGGACTACCGGGTCATCGTGGTGGGCGGCCGGGTGGTGGCCGCGATGTCGCGCCACGCTCCCGAAGGGGAGTTCCGCAGCAACCTGCACCGGGGCGGCACGGCCGAAGGGGTGGAGCTCGAGCCCGCCTACGCCGAGATGGCGGTCCACGCCGCCGAGGTGCTGGGGCTGAACATCGCCGGCGTGGACATGATCCCGTCCAAGGACGGTCCCATGGTGCTGGAGGTCAACAGCTCGCCGGGCCTGGAGGGGATCGAGGGGGCGACCGGCGTGGACGTGGCGGGCGCCATGATCGACTTCGTGGTCGCCAACGCCTACCGGGGGCATCCCCTGCGGAGGGCGGGATGAGCCCGGCGGCCGCGAAGCGGGGCTCCTTCTCCCTCTGCGGCACCGAGGTCGCCCTGGGGGAGACGGCGGAGCTGCGGCTCAAGGTGGCCGAGTCCTACACCGCCGAGCCGGTCACCGTGCCGGTCACCGTGGTGCGGGGAACGCCGGGACCCACGCTGTTCGTGACCGCCACCGTCCACGGCGACGAGCTCAACGGCGTGGGCATCCTGCGGGGGCTGCTCAACGACGCCGACTTCAGCGGGCTGCGGGGCACCCTGATCGCCGTGCCGGTGGTCAACGTCCCCGGCTTCCTCAACCAGGACCGCCGTCTGCCCGACCGGCGGGACCTGAACCGCAGCTTCCCCGGCAGCCGCGGCGGCTCCCTGACCTCCCGCCTGGCCGACACCCTGTTCCGCGAGGTGATCCGCAGGAGCGACTTCGGCATCGACCTGCACACCGCGGGGGGCGAGCGGACGAACTACCCCCAGATCCGGGCCGACCTCTCGAACCCGGGCGTGGCCGAGATCGCCCAGGCCTTCGGCTGCTCCCTGATGGTGGACGGCGCCGGCCCGGAAGGATCGCTGCGGCGGGTGGCCGTGGAGGCCGGCGTGCCGACGGTGGTCTACGAGGCCGGCAGCGCGCGCCGGCTGGAGAAGCCGTTCATCAGCGTCGGCATCGCCGGCGTGCTGAACGTCCTCCGGCACCTGAAGATGATGCCGGGGGAGCCGGTCTCGCCGCCGCTGCGCTTCGCCATCGCCCGCACCCATTGGGTGCGCGCCCGCGCCGGCGGTATCCTGGACCTCAAGGTGGACCTGGGGCAGCCGTTGCGCCGGGGCCAGACCATCTCGGTCAACACCAACCCCTTCGGCCGCGAGCGGAGCCAGCTCAAGGCGCCGCACGCCGGGATCGTGCTCGGCCTGACGCAGCTCCCGCTGGTCCATCCGGGCGACGCCATCTGCCACGTCGCCCGCCTGGAGCCGCGGGAGATCGAAGCCTGGAGGGAGCACTGGAGTCAGAACGGTAGGATTCGGCCATGAAGAAGCTCTTTCTGATCTTCGCGTTCCTGTTGGGCGTCGCCGTCCTGGCGACCGTCGCCGGCGTCCTGCTGGGCGGCAAGGGCGGCGGGACCGTGGGCGACGGCGCCACGGTCCTGGTCTGGCGTCTGGCCGGTCCGGTGCTGGAGCAGCGGGCGCCGCGCATCCCCTTCTCCAGCGAGCCCGAGCCCGGCAGCATCGCCGAGCTCTATCCGGCCCTCCGGGCCGCCCGCGCCGACGCCGGTGTGAAAGGCCTCGCCGTCTACATCCAGGACGCCAGCCTGGGGCTGGCCAAGGCGCAGGAGCTGCGGCGCCAGATGGTCGCCCTGCGGCGGGCCGGCAAGTTCGTCGAGTGCTACCTCGAAACCGCCGGCGAAGGCTCGAACGGCACCCTCGACTACTATCTGGCCACGGCCTGCGAGAAGATCCACCTGGCCCCGGCGGGCGACGTCAACCTGCTCGGCCTCTATATAGAGAACCGCTTCCTCCGCGGCACCCTGGAGAAGCTCAAGATCGATCCCCAGTTCAACCGCGTCGGCCGCTACAAGAGCGCGGTCGAGACCTACACCGAGAGCCAGTACACGCCGGAGGCCAGGGAAGCGATCTCGGCCGTGCTCGACGGCTACTTCAGCCAGGTCGTCTCCGCCATCGCCGAGGCCCGCCGCAAGAGCGACTTCGAGGTCCGCTGGCTGATCGACAGCGCTCCCTACTCCGCCGACGAGGCGCTCAAGCGCGGCCTGGTCGACAAGCTCTCCTACCCGGACGAGTTCAGGGACCACCTGGAGAAGCGGGTCGGGCGCAAGCCCACCTATCTCGCCATCGAGGACTACGAGCCCGCCCAGCCCCTCGCCTCGCAGCGCGTCGCCGTGGTCTTCACCCTGGGCACGATCGTGCGCGGCGAGGGCGGCACCGCTCCCTGGACCGAGGAGGTCTACATCGGCTCGGACGACATGGCGAAGCTGCTGCGCGACCTCGGCAAGGACGGCTCCGTCTCCGCGGTCGTGCTGCGCGTCGACAGCCCCGGCGGGTCGGCGCTCGCCTCCGACCTCATCCTGCGCGAGGTGGCGGAGCTCAGGAAGGAGAAGCCGGTGGTGGTGTCGATGTCGGACACCGCCGCTTCGGGCGGCTACTACATCGCGGCCAAGGCGAACAAGATCGTCGCCGAGCCCGCCACGCTGACCGGCTCGATCGGCGTTTTCGGCGGCAAGTTCGTCACCCGCAGGCTCGAGGAGGAGACCCTGGGCTTCGGCCACGACGCTTTCAAGCGGGGAGCCAACGCGGACATCTTTTCGTCGCTCCAGCCCTATACCCCGCAGCAGGAGGCGCGGGTGCAGCAGCTCATGAACCGCACCTACGAGACCTTTGTGGGCCACGTAGCCGCCGGCCGCCGGATGACCCGGCAGGCCGTCGAGGGCGTCGCCGGAGGCCGCGTGTGGACCGGCGCCGCGGCGCGCAAGATCGGTCTGGTGGACGAGCTCGGCGGCCTCGACCGCGCCGTGGAAATGGCTTTGGAGGAGGCCGGATTGAACGCCCGGGGGGCGACGGCGATCGAATTCCACCCGTCGCCGCCGTCGTGGCTCGATCTCTTCTTCGCGGACCGCGAGCCGCCTCTCCCAGCAGCTTTGGCGGAGGTTGTCAAGACTCTTGAAACGACCCCTCCCCGCCTGCTTCAATTGCCTCCGAACATCGCCCGCCTGGCCCGGCCTTTTTGACCGGAAATCCTTGGCGGGAAAGAGGTTGCCGCTGATGTAGAAACTCTTGGCCGGAGGGGCTTGCGGGGCCAGCCGGGTGTGCTATGATGAGTTCCGTTGTAGTCACCTAAACCGCTTCGGCAGCTTTCCTACCTGAGTCAAGGAATTTTCCACAGCCTGTGGAAATTCTGTGGAAATTTACTATCGCTCTGCCGTTAGAGGTGTCATGTCGCATTCGTTCTGGTCTCTTCTACAGAGACAACTCCAGAAGCAGCTCGATCCCGAGGAATTCGCAACCTGGTTCCGCCCGCTGAAGGTGGGCGACGAAGACCCCCAGCGGCTGGTGCTGGTGGCGCCGAACTCCCGTTTCCTACACACGCTGGAGGAGAGCTACCGGCCGATGGTGGACCGCGCCGTGGCGGGCCTCGCGGGCTCCGCGTTCGAGGTCCTGTTCTCGCTGGAGGATGGCGAGACGCCGCCGGAAGAGCCGATCGCCACCACTTCGGCGTTCAACCCCAAGTACCTCTTCGCCAACTTCGTCGAAGGCAAGGGCAACGAGTTCGCCCTGGCGGCGGCCCGCCGGGTGGCCGAGAACCCGTCGCTCTCGTACAATCCGCTGTTCGTCTACGGCGGCGTCGGACTGGGCAAGACCCATCTCCTGCACGCCATCGGTCACGAGCTCCAGAGCAGCCGGCCGCAACTGCGGATCCTCTACCTGCCGGCCGAGACGTTCGTCAACGAGCTCATCAACTCCATCCGCTTCGACCGCATGCCGCAGTTCCGCGAGCGCTACCGCACGATCGACGTGCTGATGATCGACGACGTGCAGTTCATCGCCAACAAGGAGCGGACGCAGGAGGAGTTCTTCCACACCTTCAACACGCTCTACACGAGCCAGAAGCAGATCATCCTCACCTCGGACGCGCCGCCGCGCAGCATCCCGACTCTTGAAGAGCGGCTGCGCAGCCGCTTCGAGTGGGGCCTGATCGCGGACATCCAGCCGCCGGACCTGGAGACGAAGATCGCCATCCTGGAAGACAAGGCCTCGCAGGACGACGTCCAGCTCCCCAAGGAGGTCGCGGAGTTCATCGCCCAGCAGGTGAAGTCCAACATCCGCGAGCTCGAAGGCCATCTGAACCGGGTCCTCGCCTACGCCTCGCTGACGGCGAAGCCCCTCTCCCTGGCGCTCGCCCGGGAGACCCTGAAGGACATCCTCCCGGAGGAAGGGAAGAAGCCCGCCGCGGCCGAGATCATCAAGTTCGTGGCCCGGCATTACGACCTGAAAGTCTCCGAGATCAAGAGCAAGAGCAACTCGCGGCAGATCGTCATCCCCCGCCAGGTGGCGATGTACCTCTGCAAGAAGCTCACGGATCTCTCCTTCCCGGAGATCGGCAAACTTTTCAACGACAAGCACCACTCGACCGTCATGTACTCCTGCGAGATGGTCCAGAAGAAGCGCGAGACCGACTCCGACTTCGACCGCACCCTCGCGGGCTTCGAGCAGCACTTCGCGTAACCTTCTTTCCCCTGGCCAGCCGGTACATGTCTTGCATTCTCATCCCCGGGGGCGAAGCCCTCTTGGGGAAAGTCTGCGGAGAGCGCTCCGGAAGGCCTGTGGAGCGGCTGCGGATTTTTTTCCGGGTTCCGGATTTTTCCTCAGCCTCCTCACCCCTTCCACAGGATCTGCACAGCCGGGGGAAGAATCGTAAGATACCTCTCTTGAGGAACTTAGGGCCGCTTTCCTCGTTTCCGCAGCGCCTATTGACTACTACGGCTATGCTATATTCAGATGTCTTCTAGACGGAGAAGAGTGAATGGAAATCCGCGTTTCCCGCAGCGAATTCCTGGCTGAGCTGGCCCCCATGCAGGGGATCGTCGAGCGCAAGACGACCATCCCGGTCCTCTCCCACCTGCTCCTGACCGCGCGCGAGGACCGGCTGCATCTGGCGGCCACCGACCTCGACGTGTCGCTGACCTCATGGTGCGACGCGGACATCAAGCGCGAGGGCGGCATCGCCGTCCAGGCCAAGAAGCTGATGGAGATCATCCGCTCGCTGACCGGCGAGGAGGTCCTCCTGGTCCAGGAAGAGCCCCGGGTGCTCACCATCCGCGCCGGCCGCTCGCGCTTCAAGATCCACGGCCTCTCGCCGGACGATTTCCCGACCCTCCCCTCCGTGGAGGACGGCCGCCGCGTGGAGATCCCGTTCGCGGAGCTGCGGCGCATGATCGCCAAGGTCCTCTTCGCCGTTTCCGCCGAGGAATCGCGCTTCCAGTTGAACGGCGCCCTGCTCAAGCTCAAGGACGGCGGTCTGGAGATGGTCGCCACCGACGGCCACCGCCTGGCCCTGGTCGAGGGCGGCCTCGAAAGCGCCGGCGGCGAAGACTCCGTGCTGGTGCCCCGCAAGGCCCTGCAGGAGCTGCAGCGCTTCGAGGGCGAAGGCAGCCTCACCTACGGCCGCGGCGAGCACCACCTCTCCTTCCGCCTGGGCCGCCGCGAGCTGATCTGCCGCATCCTGGAGGGGACCTTCCCGGACTACGAGCGGGTCATCGCCAAGGACAACGACAAGAAGGTGCTCTTCGACCGCAAGGTCCTGGTCGACGCCGTGCAGCGCGCCGCCCTGATGACCGGCGACCGGGCGCGGGCCGTCCGCATGCAGTTCGCCACCGACCAGGTGGTGATCTCGGCCGTCAACTCCGATCTCGGCGAGGCCGTCGAGGAGGTCGTCTGCACCTATGAAGGCCCCGAGTTCCGCGTCGGCATCAATCCCGACTACCTGATCCAGTTCCTGGCCGCGGTGGAGACCGAGAAGATCCGCCTGGAGCTCAAGGACGAGAACACGCAGTGCGTCGGCTATCCCATGGACGGGCTCGACACCCGCTATCTCTGCGTGATCATGCCCATGCGGATCTGAAGCTCTGCTCACCCAGATCAGCGCCCGCGACTTCCGCAACCTCGAGCCGCTCACCTGGCGGCCGGCGGCGGGCTCCCACCTGCTGCTGGGGGGCAACGGCGCCGGCAAGACGAGCCTTCTGGAAGCGATCTACGTGGTCGCCACCACGCGGAGCTTCCGGGCCTCCCAGATCGCTGACTGCGCCCGTCACGGCGCCGGCTCCTTCCACCTCGCCGCCGAGGTGGAGACCGACCGCCGCGCGACCCTGGAGGTGGGCTGGCTCGACGGGCAGCGGACGCGCTCCCTGAACGGCAAGGTCACGCCGCTCGCCGAGCACCTGGCCGCGCTCCCCGTGGTGGCCTGGACGGCGGCCGCCGAGGCCGAGGTTCTGGTGGGAGCGCCCAAGGCCCGCCGCCGCTTCATGGACCGCGGCGTCGTGGGCCTCCGCCCCGCCGCCCTGGAGGTCCTGGGGCGGTACCGCGAGGCCCTGCGCCAGAAGCGCGGCCTCCTGCTCTCCGACAGCGCCGGCATCGAGATCTGGAACGAGATGCTGGCCGCCACCGCCGCGGACGTCATCGCCCAGCGGCACCGCTACGTCGAGCTGCTCAAGGAGCGGCTGGACCGCGTGGTCCGGGTCTCCGGCCTCCCCTTCCCGCCCATCGAGCTGCGCTATCGCCCGTCCCCCACCAACGGCCTGGAGGGTCCGGAGCCCATCGCCGACGCCCTGGACCGCATCGCCGACCGCGAGCGCCGCCGCCAACTCCCCCTCCTCGGCCCTCATCGGGACGAGCTCGAGATCCTGTGGGGTGGGCACGAGATCCGCCGCGTCGCCTCCGCCGGCGAGCGCAAGGCCCTCTCCCTGATGCTCCTGGCGGCCCATGGCGGAGTCCTGGAGGACGCCGGCAGGACCCCGCTCTATCTGCTGGACGACCTGGACGCCGAACTGGCGCCGGCGACGGTCGCGGCCGTCTGGGGGATCTTCCAGCCGGCCCGGCAACTCGTCGCCACCTCGAACCGTCCCCAGGTCTGGTTGACCCTCGACGTCAATCGCGTATGGGAGATGGAAAAAGGCGCGTTGCGGCTCAATTCCTGAGGGAATTCAGCGTCGTCTTTTCTGGTTGAAAGAGTGCTGGGAGCAAGCGCCCGGAAAGGCGCGGTAAGCCATTGAATTTTCAGAGCTAAAAGCCTCTGAAACAGAGCCCTTCTGTGGTATAATTTGCACATCGCGGCCCCCCATTCTTTCCACGGGGATCGGGCCAAGCCCAGGGACAGAACGGAGATCCAGTTTTGGCGAATCCAGAGTCGACGTATACGGCTGACAATATCCAGGTGCTCAAGGGCCTGGAGGCGGTGCGGAAGCGCCCGGGCATGTACATCGGGGACACCGACGACGCGTCCGGCCTCCACCATATGGTGTTCGAGGTCGTGGACAACTCGGTGGACGAGGCCCAGGCGGGATACTGCTCGCGGGTCGACGTCACCATCCACACCGACAACTCGGTCACGGTGGAGGACGACGGCCGCGGCATCCCGGTGGACATGCACAAGGAGGAGGGCCGCTCGGCGGCCGAGGTCATCATGACCGAGCTCCATTCGGGCGGCAAGTTCGACAAGAACTCCTACAAGGTCTCGGGCGGCCTGCACGGCGTCGGCGTCTCGGTGGTGAACGCGCTTTCCGAGACGATGGAGCTGGAGGTAAAGCGCGACGGCCGGGTCTGGTGCCAGACCTACCACCGCGGCTTCCCCGCGGCGCCCATCCGGCCGACCGAAACGACGGAGAAGACCGGCACCAAGATCCGCTTCTGGCCGGACGCGGAGATCTTCGCCATCCTGGAGTTCAACTACGAGACCCTGGCCCAGCGCCTGCGGGAGCAGTCGTTCCTCAACCGCGGCGTGCATATCCATCTCAAGGACGAGCGGACGGACAAGGAGGCGGACTTCGCCTACGCGGGAGGCATCTCCTCCTTCGTCGAGCACCTGAACCGCAACAAGACGCCGCTGCATCCGCAGCCCATCTACCTGATGGATTCGCGGGACGACGGCACCGGCCCGGAGACGGTCGAGGTGGCCCTGCAGTGGAACGACGGCTACCAGGAGCTCATCTACGCCTTCACCAACACCATCAACAACCGGGACGGCGGCACCCACCTCTCCGGCTTCAAGACGGCGCTCACGCGGGCCATTAACTCCTACGTGTCCGAGCACGAGCTGGCGAAGAACCTCAAGGAGAACCTGACGGGCGAGGACGTGCGCGAGGGTCTGACGGCGATCGTCTCGGTGAAGATCAAGGACCCGAAGTTCTCCTCCCAGACCAAGGACAAGCTGGTCTCCTCGGACATCAAGGGCTGGGTCGAGCAGGTCGTCTTCGAAAAGCTGAAGACCTACATGGAGGAGAACCCGCGGGAGGCCCGCCGCATCGTCGAGAAGTGCGTCGAGGCCGCCCACGCGCGCGAGGCCGCCCGCAAGGCGCGGGACCTGACGCGGCGCAAGGGGGCGCTGGACGCCTCCAGCCTCCCCGGCAAGCTCGCCGACTGCTCGGAGCGCGATCCGGAGCGGGCGGAGCTGTTCCTGGTCGAGGGCGATTCCGCCGGCGGCTCGGCCAAGCAGGGGCGCGACCGGCGCTTCCAGGCCATCCTGCCGCTCAAGGGCAAGATCCTCAACGTCGAGAAGGCGCGCTTCGACAAGATGCTCTCCTCCGACGAGATCAAGACCATCATCACCGCGCTCGGCACCAGCATCGGCAAGGACGACTTCGATGTCTCGAAGCTCCGCTACCACAAGCTGATCATCATGTGCGACGCCGACGTGGACGGCAGCCACATCCGGACGCTGATCCTGACCTTCTTCTATCGCCAGATGCACGAGGTCATCCGCCGCGGCCATCTCTACATCGCGCAACCGCCGCTCTACAAGGTCGCTCACGGCAAGAGCGAGACCTACCTCAAGGACGACCGCGAGTACCAGGGCTACCTGGTGGACCGCATCAAGGACGCCTGGGAGATGGAGATCGTCCACGGCGACGGTCAGAACGGGAACGGCGACGGCGGCCGGATGACCGGCGCGAAGCTGGCGCATTTCCTCGAGAAGATCGCGCTCTTCCGCCAGAACCTCGACAAGCTGGTCTCGCGCGGCTATCCCGCGGACGCCATCAAGGTGGCGCTCCAGAACGGCGTCAAGGACAAGACCGCTCTTCTGGATTCCGAGCTGGTCGAGAAGATCGCCCGCATCATCGAGGCCTCGGGCTTCCACGAGGTCCTCGTCGGCCTCGACGAGGAGCACGGCACGCGCTACATCCGTTTCCTCTCCAAGCGGGACGGCGTCGAGCGCGAGATCCGCATCGACTGGAACCTGGTCACCAGCGCCGAGTACCGCGCCATGGCGAACAACCAGCTCGGCCTCGACGCGATCAAGGCCGACGGCTTCGTGCTGGTGAAGGGCGAAAACACGATCACCAAGGACACCCTGGAAGAGGCGGTCGAAACCCTTTACGACGGCGCCAAGAAGGGCCTCTCGATCCAGCGCTACAAGGGTCTCGGCGAAATGAACCCGACCCAGCTCTGGGAGACCACCATGGATCCGACCAAGCGGCGGCTCCTGCGGGTCCAGGTCGAGGACGACGTCGAAGCCGATTCGATCTTCACCATCCTCATGGGCGACGAGGTCGAGCCCCGGCGCGAGTTCATCCAGACGAACGCGCTGGAGGTGCGGAACCTGGATGTGTAGAACAAGAGAGATCCCTCTGGCCGAGGAAGAAATCGACGAAATTGTTATCGACCAGGTAGATGATGAATCCGCCTGGGAGCAACCGATAAAGAAAAGAAATCTACCAGCAGAGTAACAAAGCCAAAGATGAGCGATAACGATAACCAGGATCTCTTCTTCGAGCAGCCGATCCCCGTCGGCATCGAAGACGAGATGAAGCGCAGCTATCTCGATTACGCGATGAGCGTGATCATCGGCCGCGCGCTGCCCGATGTGCGCGACGGCCTGAAGCCCGTGCACCGGCGCGTGCTGTACGGCATGTGGGAGAGCGGCAACCGCTCCGACCGGCCGTACAAGAAGTCGGCGCGCATCGTCGGCGACGTCATGGGTAAATATCACCCGCACGGCGACTCGGCGATCTACGACACGGTGGTGCGCATGGCCCAGGACTTCGCCATGCGCTATCCGCTCGTGGACGGCCAGGGCAACTTCGGGTCGCTCGACGGCGACAACCCGGCGGCCATGCGGTACACCGAGGTCCGCCTCACCAAGCTCGCCGAGGAGATGATCCGCGACGACATCGACAAGGAGACGGTGGAGTGGGCCCCCAACTACGACGGCTCGGAGACCGAGCCGCTGGTGCTGCCCGCCCGCGTTCCCAATCTCCTGGTCAACGGTGCCACCGGCATCGCCGTCGGTATGGCCACCAACATCCCGCCGCACAACCTCGGCGAGGTGGTGGACGCCCTGCTGATGCTGATCGAAAACCCCGAGGTGACGGTGAAGGACCTGATGACCGTGCTGCCGGGGCCGGATTTCCCCACGGCGGGGTTCATCCACGGCCTGGAAGGGATTCGCTCGGCGTATACGACCGGGCGCGGCATCATCCAACTGCGCGCCAAGGCGGAGATCGAGACCAACGCCCGCACCGACCGCCAGGCGATCGTCGTCACCGAGATCACCTATCAGATCAACAAGGCGAAGCTGATCGAGCGCATCGCCGAGCTGATCCGCGAGAAGAAGATCGAAGGGATTTCCGACCTCCGCGACGAATCCGACCGCGAGGGCATTCGGATCGTCATGGAAGTGAAGAAGGACGCCATCCCGGAGATCATCCTGAATTCGCTGTACAAGATGACCCAGATGCAGACAACCTTCGGCATCATCCTGCTGGCGATCGTCGACAACCAGCCGAAGGTGATGACGCTGAAGGAGCTGCTCTACCATTTCCTCAACCACCGCAAGACGGTCATCATCCGCCGCACCCGCTTCGACCTGCGCAAGGCCGAGGAGCGGGCCCACATCCTGGAGGGCATCCTCAAGGCGCTCGATCACCTGGACGAAGTGATCGCGACCATCCGCGCCAGCCAGACCCCCGCCGAGGCCCGCGAGAACCTGATGTCCCGCTTCGCCCTGACGGAGATCCAGTCCCAGGCCATCCTCGACATGCGCCTGCAGCGGCTGACCGGCCTGGAGCGGGAAAAGGTGGTCGAAGAGTACAAGGAGCTGATGATCCTGATCGAGCGGCTGCGGGCGATCCTCGGCTCGGACCGGCTGGTGCTGGAGGAGATCCGGCGCGAGCTCACCGATCTGAAGGAAGCGTACGGCGACAAGCGGCGCACCGAGATCATCCCCGAGACGCACGACATCTCGATCGAGGACATGATCGCGGACGAGCCGATGGTGATCACGGTCACCAAGACCGGCTACGTCAAGCGCTCGCCGCTCTCGCTCTACCGGGCGCAGGCGCGCGGCGGCAAGGGCCGCACCGGCATGGTCACCAAGGACGACGATTTCGTCGAGCACCTCTACGTGGCCACGGCCCACAGCTACATCCTGGTCTTCACCGAGAGCGGCCGGGTGCACTGGCTGAAAGTACATGAGATCCCGGAGGCGGGGCCCGCGGCGCGCGGCAAGGCGATCGTCAACCTGCTCAACCTGGAGCCCAGCGAGCGGCTGGCCACCACGGTGGCCGTGCGCGAGTTCGGGGACGACCGCTATCTCGTGTTCGCCACCGCCAACGGCACGGTGAAGAAGACGGAGCTCTCGGCCTACGCCAACCCGCGGGTGGGCGGCATCATCGGCATCAACATCGACGCCGATCAGGGCGACCGGCTCCTCTCGGTGCGGGAGACGGACGGCAAGAAGGACATCCTCCTGGCCACGGCCAAGGGCTTCTCGATCCGCTTCCCCGAGAGCGACGTCCGCTCCATGGGCCGCGCCACCTACGGCGTCAAGGGCATCGAGCTGCGCGACGGCGACCGGGTGGTGGGGATGGAGGAGCTGGACCGCGCCGGCCAGGTGCTGACCGTCACCGCCCGCGGCTACGGCAAGCGGACGCCGGTGGAGGAGTACCGCCTGCAGGGCCGCGGCGGCCTCGGCATCATCAACCTGAAGGTGACGCCGAAGACGGGCGAGGTCGTGGGGGTCAAGCAGGTCGTCCCGACAGACGGCCTGATGCTCATCACGCAGGACGGCATGATCATCCGCCTGAACGTCTCCGGCGTGCGCGAGGTCGGCCGGTCGGCGCAGGGCGTCAAGCTGATGAACCTCTACGAGGAGGACCGCATCGTCGCTGTGGCCAAGCTCGCCGAGCAGGACGAGGAGACCGAGATCGAGCTCGCCAAGGACGACGGCGGCCCGATGTCCGCCGAGCTGGAGCTCGAGGCCGCCGACGTCGAGGACATGGACGACCTGGCGGTTCTGGACGGGACGGACTACGAGGAGGAGGACGAAGAGGAAGGCGGTCCGGACGAGACGGTGCACTGACCTGCTAACCTAGTCACGCATTCAAGGGGGAGGAGGGCCGACCCATGCAGTTCTTTCTGGATACCGCCGAGATCAAGGAAATCGAGACCGGCCTCGCCTGGGGCATGGTCGACGGCATCACCACCAATCCGTCGCTGATCGCGAAGTCGGGACGGCCCTACCTCGCGACCGTGCAGGAGATCGCGAAGCTGGTGCCGGGCCCCGTCTCCGGCGAGGTGCTGGCCACGGAATACGACGAGATCCTGACCCAGGGCCGGCGGCTCGCCGGCCTCGCCGAGAACGTGATCGTCAAGGTGCCGCTGACCCCCGACGGTCTGCGGGCGGTCGCCACGTTCAAGAAGGAAGGGATCAAGACCAACGTGACGCTCTGCTTCTCGGCCGCCCAGGCGTTGCTGGCCGCCAAGGCCGGGGCCGCCTACATCTCGCCGTTCGTGGGGCGTCTGGACGACGTGGCCGAGGACGGCATGGAGCTGATCGACCAGGTGGTGACGATCTACCGGAACTACGGTTTCGATACCCAGGTGCTGGTGGCCTCGGTGCGGCATCCGGTTCACATGGTCCAGGCCGCGATGTTGGGCGCGGACGTCGCGACCCTGCCATTCAAGGTGCTGGAGCAGCTCTACAAGCATCCGCTCACCGACGTCGGGCTGGAGCGGTTCCTCGCCGACTGGAAGAAGACGGGCAAGAGCTTCGAAGAGTAGGAAGCCGCGGGAAGTCGTTGCAACCAGATTCTTTTCCCACCCCCCAGCCGGGCCGGCTCTACCGCTTCGCCTGGGGCCTCTACCTTTTCCTGGCGCTGGCCGGAGTGCTCTGGATCGGGATCCAGCGGGGGGTGATTCCCCTTTCGCTGTTCATCGACACTGAAGGGTGGTGGCTCGACCTCGGGATCGGGGCGGGGTTGGGCCTGTTCCTGCTGGCGGTCTGGTGGGGAGCCGAGCGCTACTCGCCGCTGGCGCGCGAGCTGGGCGACCGGCTGGCGTCGCTGCTGGGACCGGTCACCGCGTCCGAGGCTTTCGGTCTGGCGCTCCTCTCCGGCTTCGCCGAGGAGCTGTTCTTCCGGGGGGCGATACAGGGGACTCTGGGATGGGTGGCGGCGACGTTGCTGTTTGGTCTGTTGCACAGCGGGCCGGGGAAGGCGTTCCGGGTCTGGACCCTCTTCGCCCTGCTGGCGGGCCTGCTCTTCGGCCTGCTCATGGCCTGGCGGGGAAACCTTCTGGGACCCATAGTCGGTCACGTGCTCGTCAACGCCGTGAACCTCCGGCGCCTCGCCCATCAGGCGATGGGGGACTCTGCTAGACTGCCGCGGGGCGAAGCCCAGAGCGAAAAGGAGATCTGAGAACCATGGGAAGCGATTCGCGGGACGTGCTCGCTCGCATCGACGCGGAGAAGGAGAGATACCTCGAGGAGCTGAAGGACTACATCCGCATCCCCTCGATCTCGACCGATCCGGACTACAAGCACGAGGTGCTCCGGGCGAGCGAGTTCCTGGTGGGGAAGCTGCGCGAGGCGGGCCTCGAGGCCGAGCGGATCGAGACCGCCGGACATCCGCTGGTCTACGCGGAATGGATGGGAGCGCCGGGGAAGCCCACGGTCCTCTTCTACGGGCACTACGACGTGCAGCCGGTCGATCCCATCGAGCTGTGGAGGAATCCGCCCTTCGAGCCGACCGTCGAGGGCGACAAGCTCGTCGCCCGCGGCGCCACGGACGACAAAGGCCAGTCCTACACCCACGTCAAGGGCGTGGCCGCCATGCTGGCCGAGCGCGGCTCGCTGCCGGTGAACGTGAAGTTCCTGGTGGAGGGCGAGGAGGAGGCCGGCGGCGAGGCGATCGAGAAGTATGTCCGGGAGGATGGCGGCAAGAAGCTCAAGGCGGACTGCGTCATCGTCTCCGACACCTCGCTGTACGCCCCCGGGCAGCCGTCGCTGATCTACGGCCTCAAGGGCCTGTGCTACATGGAGATCAAGGTCACGGGCCCGAACCGGGACCTTCACTCCGGCACCTTCGGCGGCGCGGTGTGGAACCCGCTCAACGCGCTGTGCCACATCGTCGACCGGCTGCGCGACCCGCAGACCGGCAGGATCCTCATCCCCGGCTTCTACGACGACGTGCGGCCGCTGGAGGGCTGGGAGCGCGAGGAGTTCGGAAAGCTGCCGTTCGACGAGGACGCCTACCGCCAGGAGCTGGGAGTGCCGGAGCTGTTCGGCGAAGAGGGCTACTCCACCCGCGAGCGCACCTGGGCACGGCCGACGTGCGACGTCAACGGCATCTTCGGTGGCTACATGGGCAAGGGGGCCAAGACCGTGCTGCCCTCCTGGGGCGGCGCCAAGATCTCCATGCGGCTGGTGCCGGACCAGGATCCGAAGAAGATCGCGAAGCTCTTCGAAGACTACGTCCGGTCCGTCGCCCCGAAGGGAGTCACCGTCGAGGTCAGCTACCTGCACGGCGCCGATCCGGTGGTCGTGGAGGCGAAGGGGCCGATCGTCGACGCGGCGCTCGACGCCATGCAGGAGATCTGGGGCGCGCGGCCGGTGCGCATCCGCGAGGGGGGATCGATCCCGATCGTCTCGACCTTCGCGTCGGTCCTCGAAGCGCCGGTCCTCCTGCTGGGCTTCGGGCTGAGCGACGACGGCCTGCATTCCCCCAATGAAAAGTTCAACATCAGTCACTTCTACAACGGGGTTCGATCCGTAGCGCGGCTGCTGGATCGCCTGGGCGATCTATGAGGAGCAAGGACAATCGGGAACGGGAAATCAAGTTTCCCAGGGTGGAGCTGGAGAAGCTGCGGGAACGTCTGATCGAGCTGGAGGCGGAGCGGGCCGGTCCGGGCGCCTTTGAGGACAACTGGATCCTGGACCGCGGGGACGAGCTCCTCTCGACCGGCCGCATCCTCCGCCTGCGCACGGACGGCGGCCGCGCGCGGCTGACCTTCAAGGGGCCGATGAGCCTCGAGGGGAACGTCAAGGTCCGCGAGGAGCGGGAGGTGGGGATCGAGAACGCCGAGGAGGCCATGGCGCTCCTGGAGAACCTCGGCTACAGCGTGGTGCGCCGCTACCAGAAGGTGCGGGAGGAATGGCACCTGGGCGGCGTGACCATCGCGCTCGACCACACGCCGATCGGCGACTTCGCCGAGTTCGAGGGGGATGGCGCGGAGACGGTGGCGAAGCGCTGCGGCTTCGATCCCCAGAAGGCCGAGCGCCGCTCCTATCTGCGTCTCTACCAGGACTACCTGAAAGAACACCCCGACTCGCCTCCGGAGATGGTGTTCCGGTAGGGCGCCCTTTCATCACGACTCATGCAGGGTAGGCGTATCCGCGCGCTCGTGCTCGCGGCCGGTCTGGGCACGCGGCTGCGCCCCCTCACCAACGCCAGCCCCAAGCCGCTGCTGCCGGTGCGCGGAGTGCCCATCCTGGGGCATACGCTGGCGCAGCTCGCCGCCATCGGGTGCGAGGCCGCGGCGGTCAATCTCCACTATCTGGGGGATCAGATCCGCCAGCGCTTCGGCGATTCCCACGCCGGCATGTCCCTCACCTGGTCGGAAGAGCCGGAAGTGCTCGGAACCCTCGGGGCGCTCCATCCGCTGAAGGACTTCTTCGCCCCGGCGGATCTCGTCCTGCTCATCAACGGCGACAGTCTCTGCCGGTGGCCGCTGCGGAAGCTGATCCGCAGGCATCTGGCCGGCGGCGCCAGGGCGAC
The DNA here is from genome assembly GCA_036376245.1 of Thermoanaerobaculia bacterium. Classification (GTDB taxonomy): domain Bacteria; phylum Acidobacteriota; class Thermoanaerobaculia; order Multivoradales; family UBA5704; genus DATARR01. The sequence continues at coordinate 87,645 of DASVAS010000044.1, forward strand.
CCTGCTGCTCACTTCGCGGCCGGACCCGGCGCGGTTCGGCGGGGGGGTGGGGATCGACCGCGACGGGCGGATCCTCTCCTTCCGGCCCGGAGATCCCGAGCGGGGAGAGGTGGTCCGCCGCTACGTCTTCGCCGGCGCCCATGTCTTCTCTCCGGACCTCCTGGCCCAGGTGGGGCCGGGCAAATCCGATATCGTGCGGGATCTCTACATTCCCATGCTGGAGGAAGGGGAAAAGATCGGCTCGGTGGTCCACTCCGGCCGCTGGCACGACCTCGGGACTCCCCAGCGCTTCCTCGAAGCCGTGCTCGACTGGGCGCGGGCCGACTGGCCCGAGCGCCTGTGGCGGCGGTCCTGGGTCTCGCAGGAGGCCAGCCTCGGGGCGGGCGCCAGGGTGTTGCGGTCCTCGATCGAGCCCGGAGCGCGGGTGGGGGAAGGGGCGCGGATCGAAAGGTCGGTCCTGCTGCCGGGCGCCAAGGTCGGCAAGGGGTGCGTGGTGCGCGAAGCGATCCTGGGAGCCGGCGCCGCGGTCCCGGCGGGCACCTGGGTGGAGAGGCGGATCATCATGCCGCAGCTCACCGGCTTCGCGCCGGGCCTCGACGACTCCGTCGTAGGCGGCGCCGTCTATACGCCTTTCGGGCGGGACGGAGAAGATTGAAGCGGCCGGCCCGGTCTGTCATGATGCGCCTGCCCGGACCTCCGTCCGAGACCCCCTGATGGCGAGCGAACCCCACCCCTTCCAGCTCCTGGTCTTCGATTGGGACGGCACCCTGATGGACTCCATCGGGACGATCGTCGCCTGCACCCAGGCGGCGATCGGCGAGCTGGGGCTGGGGGAGCTTCCCGAGCAGACGATCCGCGGCACCATCGGCCTCGGGCTCCGCGAGACCATCGACATCCTGAGCCCGGGTTGCGACGAAGACCAGTACGGGCGGATCCTGGAGTGCTACCGGAAGCATTGGGTCTCCACCTACCGGGACATGCCGCTGATGTTCGCCGGGGTCCCGGAAATGCTGCGGGAGCTCGGAGAGCGGGGTTATCTCCTGGCGGTCGCCACCGGCAAGAGCCGGCGGGGTCTCGACTACGCCCTGGACCAGGTTGGCCTGCGCGACGTTTTTCACGCCACGCGGACGGCGGACGAGGCCGTCTCGAAGCCCCACCCCCAGATGCTCCTGGACATCCTCGACGAGCTGGGGGTGCCGCCGCGGCAGGCGGTGATGATCGGCGACACGACCTACGACCTGGAGATGGCGCGGAGCGCGCGGACGGCGTCGGTGGGGGTCTGCACCGGCTCGCACTGCCGGGAAGAGCTGCAGCGCTTCGAGCCGCTCGTCTGCCTGGAGCGGGTGGTGGAGCTGGGCTCCTGGCTGGCGGCGGAGCGGCTGGCCGAGGTCCCGGCCAGCCGCTAGCGTTTCTCTCCTACTTGCCCTTTCTCCAGTCCGCCACCATCGTCTCCAGCTCCTTGACCTGCTGGGGATTCGGCGCCTGCTGGGCGGTCTTGGCGGCGGCCAGCGCCCGCTCGCCGTAGCTCACGGCGCCCTTGGTGTCGTTCTTCTTGGCCAGGAGCATGGCCTTGGCGCGCAGGTTGGCGAAGTTCTCCTGCAGGGCGATGGAGGCGTCGAGCCAGCGGGAGGCGTCGTCCAGGCAGGAGTTGCTCTGGATGCAGTAGTTCGCCGCCTGGTACGGGGTCTGCCAGCGGACCGCGTTTCGCACCTTTTCCATCACGAGCTTCGGCGTGTCCACCGTCACGGTGAACGGCACCTTCAGCTTCTCCCAGTGCAGCACGACCTGGGCCGAATCATCGGTGACGTCCTCGAAGTCGAAGGCCATCCGCTCGCGGAACTCGGCGGGCTGGGGCTTGACCTGGATGCGCAGCGCGTCGTTCTCGGGCTTGTAGCTGAAGGCGCCCCACTGGTCGGCGTCCTTGCTGAAGATGACGGTCCACTCCCCTTCCGTGGGGATGGTCTGGAGACCGTAGAGGCCGGCGGGCAGCTCCTGCCCTCCGATCTTCACCGGGGTGCTGAACTTGATGGTGGTGTTCTCGTTGGCGCCGGTGCGCCAGACCTCGCCGTAGGGCACCAGCTCGCCCCAGATCTTGCGGTCCTTCACGCCGGGACGGCTGTAGTGGATCGAGATCTCGGTGACGCCCACCATCTGGGTGACGGTGGCGTTGGGGCTCGGGCGGGGCAGGTCGAGCTGCTGGGCGAGGGCGGCGCCCGCAACGAGGGTCATCAGTCCGGCGGCCAGCGGGACCACGCGGAGTCGCGGCATTGTCATTTCGGCTCCTCCTTTCATAGGCTTCAACAGCGGTGGAAATCTAGCAGATCGAAGGTGGAGAGAGATGAAAGAGCTCGCCCTGGTGCTGCCTGACATCCCGTTGTGGATCGAAACCCGGGCCGTCCTGCTCTCGGGAGCTTGCGGCGTCTTCCCCGGAAGACGGCTGGAGGAGGGCTATGCCGTCCGATGCGACTGGTCCCCTCTGGTCTGCGTCGTGGGATGGCCGGGCGTCTCCGCCGTGTGCGCGGCGGTCGCGGAAGGCGCCCGCAACGTCATCGCGCCCCTGGCTTCCATGGGAAATCTCAAGGAAGTCTTACCGGATTGGCGGGTTTCTACCGCGACGCTTCACCTCCTGGGTCCCTCGGCTCCGGAATTCACCAGCGGTGATTCGGAGGTTCGCTTGATCGATCCCGGCGAGGAGCGTCTTTTTGCGACCTTCCCAGAGGATCTGAAATCCGAGCTCACGGGTGCCCTGCGGCGCGGCGCCCCCATGGCCGCCACCCAGGTGGACGGCGAACCGGCCGCCGTCTGCTATGCCGCCTGGGAGACGGAGGGGCTGTGGGACGTCTCGATCGACACGCTGGAGCCCTTCCGCCGGCGTGGGCTGGCCGAGCGCGCTGTGGCGTTCCTGATCGCCCGCATGCGGGAGAGGGGCAAGGAGCCGGTCTGGGGAGCCGAGGACGACAACATCGCCTCGCTCCGCTTGGCCGCCCGGATGGGCTTCGTGCCGGTGGACCGCCTGGCGGTCTTCGCGGCTACCTGACGCCGTAGCCGGCGTCTTCCAGCACGGGCTGCGCTTGCATCGCCTCGGCGCGCCGGCGCGAAGCTTCCGCCTCCCGCTCGGGCAGGGGTTCCGTCCAACCCTGTAGATTGCGCTCGACCAGATCCGCCAAAGCCCGCACGTGGTCCGGCCGGTCGTTGAGGCACGGGATGTAGCGGAAGCGTTCGCCGCCGTTGTGCTCGAAGATCTCGCGGTTGAGCCCGTCGATCTCCTCCAGGGTCTCCAGGCAGTCGGCGGAGAACCCGGGGCAGATCACGTCGAGGCTCCGGATGCCCGACTTCGCCATGGCCGCGATGGTCTTGTCCGTGTACGGCTTGATCCACTCCTCCTTGCCGAAGAGCGACTGGAACGAGACCTCCCAGCGCTCCTTCGGCAGCCCCAGCTCCTCGGCCGTGAGGCGGGCGAGCTTCTGGCACTGGCAGAAATAGGGATCGCCCGCGAGGAAGTAGCGCTTCGGGATGCCGTGGAAAGAGAAGAGCAGCTTCTCCGCCGGCCCCTCCCCGCTCCAGGCGTCGCGAATGCTGGCCGCGAGGGCCCGAATGTAGGCCGGGTCGTCGTGGTAGTGGTTGACGAAGCGGATCTCCGGCACCCAGCGCCAGGTCTTGATCTCCTCCGCCACGGCGTCGAACGTCGAGCCTGTGGTGGCCGCGGCGTACTGCGGGTACATGGGGAGGACCAGGATGCGCCGGCATCCCTTCCCCGCCAGCTCACGCAGCGCCGAGCCGATCGAAGGGTTGCCGTAGCGCATCCCCACCGCAACGTGGACAGGGACGCCGATCTCCCGGCCGAAGATCTCCTGGAGGGCCGCCGCCTGGCGGTTGGAGATGACCAGAAGAGGCGAGCCCTCCTTCCACCAGATCTTCCGGTACAGCTCGGCGGACTGCCTCGGCCGCCGGGTGAGGATGAAGAGGTGGAGGATGAGCCACCAGGTGACCCGGGGCAGCTCGATCACCCGGGGATCGAGCAGGAACTCGCGCAGGTAGCGCCGGAGCGAAGGAGTGTCCGGCGCGTCGGGCGTCCCCAGGTTGGCCAGGAGGACGCCCACCGCCGGCACCTCCCCGTGCTGGAAGTCGGGTTGGCCGAAGTACTTCATGATGGGGGAAGTCTACCCGAGCAGCCCGAAGACCTCCCCGACCTGCTCCCAGCCGACCCGCATCAGGAACGTGTTGTTCCTGCCGTAGGACTTGCTGCCCAGGATGAAGAAGCCCGGCTCGGGGTTGGCGAGCGTCTCGGCCCCATGGGTGGTCTGCGCCAGGCAGTCGCCGCTCCCCGCTCCGAGGAGGGCGGCCGAGAGCTTGATCGGGCCGCAGGTGGCGTAGCACTCGTGGACCTGTAGCTGGCGATAGAGACCCTGATCGCCGACGAAGCCGGTCAGCGAAAGGATGCGGTCGGCCTCCACGGTCTCCGAGCCGGCGCCGTTCCTCAGCGTGATGGAGAACCGGCCGTTCGGCCGCGAAATCTCTTCGACCACGGCGCCGCGGCGGACCTCGACCGCCGGTGAAGCGCCGCCCGCGAGCGCGGCGGCTTCAGCGGCGAGGCGGGCCCGCTCGGGAAGGGGATCGTCCTCCCTCGTGCCCCAGCACGGCTCCGGGTTTCGCAACACCCAGATCACGCGGGCGCCGGCGAGCCCGGCGAGATCCCGGACGGCCGTCTGCGCCGAGTGGCCGGCGCCGGCGACGAGAACGGTCTTGCCCGCCCAGTCCTCCGCCTCGCGGGAAAAGTCCGGGATGTCGCGCCGGATCTCGCCGCCGAAAGCCCGCTCGCCGGGAGCCGGGATGCCCGCGTCTCCCAGGCTGTTGGGATGTCCCCAGGTTCCCGTCGCGTCGATGACGACGTCCGCCGTCTCCGTCCACTCCCGGCCCGAACCGTCGGCGAGGAGGATGCGGAAGGGACGCTTCCCGCGCTCGGCCGTGGCGATCTCCTCGTGCTTGAGCAGCCCCTGGCGGCCGACGGAGAGCACCCGCACTCCCAGCCGCAGGTTCGGGGCGATCTCCGGCAGGGCGGCAAGGGGCTCGAACACCCGCTCGACGAGATCCCGGCCGGTGGGACACTCCGGGCCCTCTGGCGCCTCCACATGGCGACGCATGCGCGGGGAGACGTTCATGTCCCAGGGCGTGAACAGCCGGACGTGTCCCCAGGCCCGCACGTTGCCAGCGACCGCCGGCGCCGCCTCATAGAGCGTGAAGGGGTTCCCCGCCTCGGCGGCGGCGAGCGCGGCTTCGAGGCCGATGGGGCCGGCCCCCAGGATGGCGATGCGCGGTTTCGACATGGTCGGTCTCTCCTAGAAACGTGACGCCGCCCGTTCGCGGGCCGGCAGGATCTCCAGACAGGTAGTCCACCAGCCGGTCAGGATGGTTTCCACGAACTCCTCCGGAAGGCCTTCGCTCCGCATCTCGGCGGCCAGGCCCTGATGGTCGTAGACGAGCGGGAGCGGCTGGACGTCGAGCCCGTCATTCCGCGCCTCGATCATGGAGTACCAGACGTGGGTGTCGCCGTCGTTGGCCGGCCGGCCGATCACGCCGACGTTGACCACGTCCCGGCCGGAGGGCAGGCGCCGGTGCCACTGGAGCCCCGTGTGGGTGCAGAGGACGGCGTCGCAGCGCTGCTGGTCGAGGAGGACCTCCAGGAACGGCACGGGCGAGGTGCTGTGGAAGAGGAACTCGTTGACCCGGCGCGGCGAGCCGTGCACCAGGAGCAGCTCGCGGTCCCCCACCCGGACCCGGCGGCGGCGGGGGAGCGTCCCCATCCAGGCTTTGAACCCGGGCGAGCTGTTGCGCTCGGTGTAGCGGTAGGAGATTTCCGCGAAGTGGTTGTCCCGCGGGTCGGTGTAGCCGCAGTTGCAGTCCTCGCGGCCCGAGGCCAGCGACTCCTCGTAGTTGCCCTGGATCGCGAGCACGCCTCCCTGATCAAGAAGGGGCCGGACCTTCTCGGGATTGGGGCCGAACCCGCCCAGGTCGCCCAGGCAGTAGACCGCCTCGGCCCCGCGGCGCGCGGCGTCGTCCAGCAGCGCTGTCAGGGCATAGTGGTTGTTGTAGACGCCGCCGAAGACCGCGATCCGGGAGTACGGCCCCTCGACAGGCGTGGAATCGCCCGGCGCCGCCTTGTAGGAGAGCACGGCGGCTTCCCGCTCCTCGGGAGCGAGCGTCTGGCCGCTTTCCGCTGCGGCCTGGCGGAACGCCGGGAGCGGGACGAGCTTCTCGCCCCAGGTGGCCATGCCTCGGTGGATTGTCAGCTTGCTCGACATCGCTCAGGTCCGGCAGCTCACGCCGAAGACGTGGCAAGTCCAGCAGGCGGGGTGCTCCAGGGGGAAGGTGCCGAGCGTGTCGGCCAGGGTCTCGCCCATCTTCGCGGCAGGCTCGTTGACCAGGATGGGGCAGACCCAGACGCCCTGGTCGGTGACCATCCGGCAGGAGCTGCATTGGAGATGGCCCCACCCGCCCTCGGGGAGGTCTCCCTCGCGCAGGCGCTGCCAGCTCTCGTAGGCGCCGGCCCGCTCGGCCTCGGCGCCGATGCGGAAGACCGGCAGGATCTTGAGCCGGGGCCGCTCGATCCCCAGCGACCGCAGCAGCTCGAAGAACCTCTCCTTGCCGCCCGCCGTGCCGGCCTCCTCGCACACCTCCGTCACCGTGATGACCGGGTTGAGCCCGGCCTGATGGAGGTTTCGCACCCCCCCGAGGATGCGCTCGAACGTGCCGGCGCCGCGGATCGGGTCGTTGCTGGCCGCGTCGTAGCCGTCCAGGGAGACGCGGAGGTCGAGGGAGTACTCGGAGGCGTCCGCCAGGGCCTTCAGGCGGGCGCAGCGGGCCGGGTCCAGGAGCAGACCGTTGGTCAGCACGTTGGCGGGTCCCACGGCCAGGGTGGCGTCGAGGATCGCCTCCATGTCGGGATTGAGGAACGGCTCGCCGCCGGTGAAGTAGTACTCCCGCACTCCGAGCCGCGCGGCCTCTTCGAGATACCGCTCCACCTCGCCGAGGGTCATCATCTCGTGCGTGTGGTTGGTGGGAGAGCAGGAGACGAAGCAGTGGGTGCAGGCCAGGTTGCAGAGCGTGCCTCCCACCTGGAACCAGAGGGTGTCCAGGCTCGTCAGCTCGACCCGGGGGGTGGCGAGAGCGGGTTCCGGCTTCGTTTCGGCGACGCTCATTTCAGGCTTTCAACAGCGCGAGGCGGCGGCTGCTTCCCTAGTCTATACGTGCTGGAGGGCGCTCCGGGATCGCCGCGGGTCGCGCTATGATCGGCGGGCTTTGAGACGGTTCCTCTTCTTCGCCCTGCCTCTCCTCGTCCTGGCCATGGCGCTCTACGCCTTCGTGCAGGAGGCCTTCGGGATGGCGCCCGACCCGGCGCTGCTCTCGCCGTCGGCACCGCCGCGGCTCCCGGGCTGGATGCCGCTGGCGACCTGGGTGCTGGAATCCATCGGACTGGCCGCTCTCTTCCTGATGATCCAGGGCCGCGGCGGCTCGCGGCTGGCTTCGGGCTTGCTTGCTGGCTGGATCGCCTGGGTCTTCCGGGGGCCGCTGCTGGTGGTCACGGTCGTTTCCCTCGCTGGTCTGGCCCCGGGCCCATGGTGGGTCCTGGTCTTTTCCTGGTGGGTTCTCTACACCGTCTGCGGTCTGCTGCTCGGCGTGGTAGCCGTCTCCGCCGGGCTCCCGCCCTAGGCTTGAAAGAGATTCGGGAGCGAACTTGAGAATCGCCGCCGTCGGTAAAGCCCTACCACCCCACTACTACGATCAGGACACGCTGCTCGCGGCTCTCCGCCAGCGCTGGGCGGACCGCTACTTCAACCTCGAACGTCTGGAGCGGCTGCACCACAACGTGTTGGTGGGCGGGCGCCATCTGGCTCTGCCCATCCCCGAGTACGACGGGCTGACCACCTGGGGCAAGGCGAACGACGCCTGGATCCGGGTGGCCCAGGAGGTGGGCGGCGAGGCGGTGCTGGACGCTCTGCGGCGGGCCGGGCTTTCCACGGCCGACGTCGACGCGCTGATCTTCGTCACCGTCACGGGCGTGGCGACGCCGTCGATCGACGCCCGTCTGATGAACCGCCTGGGGCTGCCGCCGCGGGTCAAGCGGATGCCCATCTTCGGCCTCGGCTGCGTCGCCGGGGCGGCGGGGATCGCGCGCGCGGCGGATTACGTCCGGGGCTTCCCGGACCAGGTGGCGGTGCTCCTCTCGGTGGAGCTCTGCTCGCTGACCCTGCAGCCGGAGGACCTCTCCATCCCCAACCTCATCGCCTCGGGCCTCTTCGGGGACGGGGCGGCCGCGGTCGTGGTGACGGGGGACGACCGGCCGGCGGACGGGCCGGAGATCCTCGCCACGCGCTCGGTCTTCTACCCGGACTCCGAACGGGTCATGGGCTGGGACATCTCGGAGAGCGGCTTCAAGATCGTCCTCTCGGCGGACGTGCCGGTCGTGGCCCGCGAGAAGCTCCGCCCGGACGTGGACGCCTTCCTCGCCGACCACGGCCTGACCCGCGCCGACATCTCCTCCTGGGTCTGCCATCCCGGCGGCCCCAAGGTGCTGGAGGCCATGCAGGAGGCCCTGGAGCTCCCGCCCGGGGCCCTGGACGTCACCTGGCGGAGCCTGCGCGAGGTGGGGAACCTCTCCTCGACATCGGTCCTCCTGGTGCTGGCCGAGACCCTGGAGAATCACCGGCCGGCTCCGGGGAGCTACGGGATGCTGATCGCGATGGGGCCGGGGTTCTGCTCGGAGCTGGTGCTGCTGCGGTGGTGAAGCGAGCCGCGCTATTCCGCGTTATTAGCCGGGAATAGCGCAGAATAGCGCGGTGAATAGCGCAGCGAATAGCGCGAAATAGCGCAGAGAAACGCTTGGAATAGCGCAGAATAGCGCGGCGAATAGCGCAGGAGGCAGCGAGTCAGGAGCCGCTCGGCCGCAGCCAGTAGACCGCACCGCGCCCGTGTCCTCCAGCATCGATCAGCCCAAGCTTCTTTAGAAGAGCCAGCTCCATCTGAAGAGTCCTGTCCGAAGGAGCGCTTTCCAGGCCGCTTCGGATTGCCCTGAGAGGGGTGAGACCCTTTCCTGAGAGAAGGATAAGGATCTCCCGTTGTCTTGGTGTGAGGTCGTGGAACACGCGGATCGGCGCGATATATCCGACCGGGAGGAACCGGACGCCTACCGCTGAATTCATCTCCAGGAATTCTGGCTCGGGGTGACCTGCTCGGGTGGTGAGCTCGACGATCTTCTGGGTGCCTCTGCCCCACTGTTCCACCAGGCCCCGACGGAAGAACGCCTGAGCGATCAGTGGGTTCCGCGGGCGCGAAAGGTGGTCCCGCTTGAGGTCCTCGATCGTCGTCCCGAAGGGCAGGTTGCCGTCGCTCCAGATCTCCAGGTGATCGTCGAACACCGCCAGGCTGACGCTGCCCCCTGGATAGGAGTAGTCCCGGTGGCAGAAAGCGTTGACCAGCGCCTCCCGAAGAGCTTCGAGGGGAAACAGAGGCTCGTCCGCACGCTCGAAGAGGCCGGGCTGCACCCGGCCGGCGACCGGGAGATGCCTGCGCAGAAAGAGGAGCGCCTCATCGAGGAGCTGGAACGCACACCCTTGGACCTGCTTGTGGTCGAGGAACTCGTTCTTGTCCAGCCCCTTGAAGCGGGCCATCCGCAACTGACACTGGGGAAACGCGGGCAGGAGCCTGCGACCGAACGTGACCACCGCCGCATTGAGGATGCGCCCGTCGACTTGCAATCCGAGCCGGTTCAGGATCTCGGCTGGCTCCAGGGTCGATGACTCCGGCATCCGTCCCGAGGAGATGCCCAGCCGGGCAGTCCTCAGGATCTCCTCTTCGTCCAGATCCTGAAGGCTGTAGCCGTCGGCCTGCTGATTCTCCCAGCGGTGCTGCGTGTGCATCCGGTTGAGCAACAGTTCCTGGTATCGCACCTGAGGCATGGGGGAGACAGTGGTGCCGAGACGCTCGTAGGCACGGCCTTCGAATACAAAGGGAAGCAGGTCCGTGCGGGTCTGGGCTTCGAGGACAATGACGTCCCGCGTTGACCCGGGTAAGGCGATCCGCTCGACCGAGATGGAGGGTTGCGGCTCGAAGCTGCGCAGCAGGCCCGCGATGTCCTGTAGTGTCTTGTCCGAAACGATCTGTCCCGTGATCTCGCCCCCGGGACTCACGCCGAAGATCAGCAACCCCCCGCGGTGGTTCAAGAACCCGCAGAGGGCCTTTCCCGCCCGCGGGAGCTGGCCCGTGGTGGCTTTGAATTCAACCGTTTCGGACTCGCCTTGCGCGACAATCCGTTCTATATCCGCGAGATTCATCCGGGAGAAGGAACTCAGCTTGCTGAAAGAAGGCCTAGTATAACCGGCGCCGACGTTTCGGCAAGCCCCGTTTACACTACTAACCCATGGACGACGACACCCGCGTCCTCTATACCGCCTTCATCGCCCTGGTCGCCACCGGCCGGCTGATCGAGTTGCGCGTCGCCAAGCGGAACCTGCGCGATCTCCTGGCCCGGGGCGGTGTCGAGGTGGCGCCGGAGCATTACCGCTGGATGGTGCTCCTCCACACCCTCTTCCTCCTGGCCTGTCCTCTGGAGGTCTGGCTCTTGAACAGACCGTTCCTGGCCTGGCTGGGGATCCCGATGCTCGCCCTTGCCCTTCTGGCGGCGGGGCTCCGGTTCTGGGTCATCCGAACCCTCGACGGCCGCTGGACCACCCGCATCGTGGTCCTGCCGCGAGTGACGCCGGTCACGGGCGGGCCGTACCGGTTCCTTCGCCATCCCAACTATCTGGCGGTGATCGCGGAGATGCTCGCGCTGCCCCTCATCCACACGGCCTGGCTCACGGCGGCCGTCTTCAGCCTCTTGAACGCGTGGCTGCTCCGGGTGCGCATCCGGGCGGAGGAGGCGGGCCTGGCCAGCGTCTCCGACTATGATGCCGTCTTCGCGGACCGGCCGCGGCTGCTGCCGGGGGGAGGTGGACGATGAACGAGCAGGCTATCCTGGATGGCATCGGGGAAGTGGCGCGGCTCTACCTCGGATGGGAGGGCGTCCTCACCCCGGAGATGCGGCTGGTGGAAGACCTGCGGCTGGATTCGATCCGCCTCCTGACCCTGGCGGCGGAGGTGGAGAACCGCTTCCGCATCCTGCTCGACGAGACCGACGAGGGGGGCATCCAGACGGTGGGCGACCTCGTGGCCGTGGTGCGGAGGAAGCTCGGTGTCTGACTCTCTTCTCGGCTGGCTCGGACGGGCGGGCCGCCACCCGCAAGGCGGCCTCCGCTTCCTCGACCGCGCCGAGCGGGAGACCTGGTTCGGCTGGGCCGAGGTCCGGGAACGCGCCCTCGCCGTCTGCGGACGCCTCCAGACCTTGGGGGTCGCTCCCGGGGACCGCGTCGCCCTCGTCTTTCCCACGGGCATCGAGTTCTTCGATGCCTTCTTCGGGACCCTGCTGGCCGGCGCCGCGCCGGTGCCCCTCTATCCTCCGGTCCGCCTGGGGCGGATGACCGAGTACCTGCACCGCACGGCCCGCATGATGGAGCGGTCCGGCGCCCGTCTGGTCCTGGCGGACTCCCGCGTGCGCCGCGTGCTCGGCGAGGCGGTGGCCCTGGCGAAGCCCCCGCTCGGCTGCCTGACGCTCGACGATCTGCCGCGCGGGACGGCGAGCCCGGTCCGGCCCGCCCCCTCCGACCTAGCCCTGGTCCAGTTCTCCTCCGGCACCACGGTGGACCCCAAGCCGGTCGCCCTGAGCCACCGGGCGCTGGCGGCCCAGACGGAGGTCCTCAACGGCCTCTGGATCGACACCGACGAGCTGCGCCATTCCTGCGTCTCCTGGCTTCCCCTCTACCACGACATGGGGTTGATCGGCTGCGTCCTCCCGGCGCTCTCCCGGGACGCCACGCTGACGCTGATCGGGCCGGAGCTGTTCGTGGCCCGCCCGGCCCTCTGGCTGCGCGCCCTCTCCCGCTACCGCGGGACCATTTCGCCCGCGCCGAACTTCGCCTACGGCCTCTGTGTGCACCGTGTCGGCGACGACGAGATGGAGGGCGTCGACCTCTCCGGCTGGCGGACGGCCCTGAACGGCGCCGAGTCCGTCGCCCCATCGGTGCTCCGGGCCTTCTGCGAGCGCTTCGGCCGCTGGGGGTTCCGCCCTGAGGCACTGACCCCGGTCTACGGTCTCTCGGAGGCCGCCCTGGCCGTCACCTTTTCGGACCTCGACCGGCCGTTCCAGACCGGCCGCTTCGACCGCGAGGCCCTGGCCCGCGAAGGCGAGGCGTTGCCGGACGAGAAGGGGCGGGAGATCGTTTCCGTGGGCCGCCCCCTCCCCGGCTTCCGGCTGCGGATCGTGGACGAGGAGGGACATGACGTCCCCGGCGGCCGGGTGGGCCGGTTGTGGATCCAGGGTCCGTCGCTGATGAAGGGCTATCTCGGCGATCCCGAGGCCACAGCCCGGGTCCTCCGCGACGGCTGGCTCGACACCGGCGACCTGGGCTTTCTCCACGGCGGCGAGCTGTACCTGACCGGCCGCGCCAAGGACGTGGTGATCCTGCGCGGCCGCAACTACGCTCCGGACGAGATCGAGCGCGCCGTGGAGGGGATTCCCGGGGTCCGCACCGGCTGCGTGGTGGCCGCGAGCTGGCTGCCCGAGGGGGCCGAGGGGGAGGTGCTGGGACTGTTCGTCGAGACCTCCCGCCTGATCAAACCCGCGGAGCGGGAGGCCCTGCCCTCGTCCTGCCGGGAGGCGGTGCTGGGAGCCACGGGGCTGGCGGCCGACCACGTCGTCCTGCTGGAGCCGGGCACGATCCCCCGCACCTCCTCCGGCAAGCTGCGCCGGGGCGAGACCCTGCGCCTCTATCTCGCGGGCGAGCTGGCCCCGCCGGACGCGGTGACGCCGTTCCGCCTTGCGGGAGCCATGGCTCGGTCGAGCCTGGCCTACGCGCGGCTGCGCTGGGAGAGAAGGGGCGAGGGATGACCGACCTGCTCGTGGTGGGCGGCGGACCGGCCGGGCTCGCCACGGCCATCCGGGCGCGCCTCGCGGGGATGTCCGTGACCGTCCTCGACCGCTCCCGTCCGCCCATCGACAAGGCCTGCGGAGAGGGGCTGATGCCCGACGCCGTGGCACGGCTGCGGGAGATCGGCGTCGAGCCGCGGGGAGTCCCCTTTCGGGGGATCCGCTACTTCGATGGCGAGACCATGGCGGAGGGGCTGTTTCCGCAATCGGGAGGGCTGGGTGTGCGGCGGACCGAGCTGCACGGCGCGCTGGTCCGCCGGGCTGAAGAGGTGGGGGTGGACCTCCGCTGGGGGATCAAGGTCGAGCGGCTCCCCACGGAAGGACGCTGGATCGTGGGCGCGGACGGCCTCCGTTCCCAGGTGCGGCGCTGGGCCGGGCTCGAAGCAGGAGAGGGACCGCTGCGGCGCTTCGGAGTCCGCCGCCATTTCCAGACGGCTCCCTGGAGCGAGTTCGTCGAGGTCTACTGGGGGTCGGACTGCGAGGCCTACGTCACCCCGGTCGCGGCGGACCAGGTGGGGATCGCCCTGCTGTGGAGCGGCCGCAAGGCGGACTTCGACGGTCTCCTGGAGAGCCTGCCGGCCCTGCGGGAGAGGATCGCGGTCGCTCCACCCGCCTCGCGGGATCGGGGGACGGGACCTCTCCACCAGCGGGTCCGGAGGGTGACGCGCGGCAACCTGGCTCTGGTGGGGGACGCCGCGGGCTACCTCGACGCCATCACCGGGGAGGGGCTGGCGGTGGCGCTCCACGAGTCGGCGGCCCTGGTGGATGCTATGGTGAAGGGGGATCTCGAGCGCTACGAGGCGGACTGGCGGCGGATCAACCGCCTGCCCAACTTCATGACCGGCCTGGTGCTGGCCCTGGAGCGCCGGCCCCGGCTGCGCGCCCGGGCCGTCCGGGCGCTGGCCGCCGAGCCGGCCCTGTTCTCCCGCCTCCTCGGCATCCACGCCCGCACCCTTCCTCCACGCGACCTGGGCGTGAACGGCGCCCTCCGCCTCGCGTGGCGGCTGGTGGCGGCCTGAGGAGGAATCCCGGGATCGTGAAGTCTGTTTCCAGATTGGTTATGAAGAAGCAAGCCCACGACTGGTCCCCGTTCCGCGCCGCCGAGCGGCCGGTGGAGCGCTTCGTGCCGCACGGCCGGTACAGCCTGGCCCTGGCCTACGCCAACACCTATCACGTCGGCATGTCGAGCCTGGGATTCCAGCGGGCCTACGAGCTGCTGCACCGCCGGCCCGACTGGTCGTGCGAGCGCTTCTTCACCGACGGCGCGGGCATGCCCCTGTCCGTCGAGAGCGACCGGCCGCTGAGCGAATTCGGCTGCGTGGCCTTCTCGGTCTCCTTCGAGGAGGACTATGTCAACCTCCTCCAGATGCTCGAGCGCGCCCGCATCCCCCTGCGGCGCAAGGACCGCGGCTCCTGGTACCCGGTGATCGTCATGGGCGGCTCCTGCGCCTCGATCAACCCGCTCCCGATGTCCGAGTTCGTCGACGTCTTCGCCATCGGCGCGGCCGAGAACGTGCTCCCGAGCCTGATGGCCGCCCTGGAGGAGGAAGAGGACCGCGAGGCGGTCATCGAGCGGCTGGCGGCCCACGACGGCTTCTACGTCCCCGCCTTCCATCGGCATGAAGAAGAAGGGGACGAGCTGCCCAAGCTGAACAAGCTGGAGCTGACCGAAGAGCAGATGAAGCAGCCGGGGTTCCTGCCGACCACGGCCATCGTCACCCCGCGCACGGAGTTCTCGGAGAAGTTCCTGATCGAGATGTCCCGCGGCTGCCCGGAGAAGTGCCGCTACTGCTGGGCCACCTTCGGCATGGGCCGCTTCCGCTGGCACCCCACGGAGTACATCCTGGCCTCCCTGGACCGCGCCCGGTCGGTCACCGACCAGCTCGGCTTCGTGGCCACCGCCGTGGGCGACCACCCGGACATCGAGAAGATCCTCCGCGAGGCCAACGGGCTCGGCTTCCGCACCGCCGTCTCGTCGATCCGCATCCCGGCGGTGACGGAGGGGGTCCTGGACGCCCTGCACGCTTCAGGGGACCGCTCCATCACCCTTGCTCCCGAGACCGGCACGGACGAGCTGCGGCGGAAGATGGGCAAGCCCATCCCGAACGCGTTCTTGTTGGAAAAGGTGCGGCTGATCTTCCGGCACGGCTTCACCCAGCTCAAGCTCTACTTCATCGTCGGGCTGCCGGACGAGACCATGGAGGACGTCCAGGGCATCCTGGACCTCGCCGCGGAGTGCAAGGCGATCATGCTGGAGGAGCTGCCGAAGAAGGGACTGATCGGCAACATCCACTTAGGGGTGAACGTCCTGGTGCCGAAGCCCTACACCCCCTGGCAGCGCGAGCCGCTGGACGACGAGAAGAGCCTCAAGGAGAAGCTGGCCGTGCTGCGCAAGGGAGTGGCGCGGATACCCAACGTCTCCATGGGCTCGGTCTCCGCCCGCCAGGGGATCTGGCAGACCTACATCAGCAAGGCCGGCAGCGACGCCGCCGACGCCATCGAGGCGGCGGCGAAGGGGGAGCCGATCAACTCCATCCTCCACCGCTTCGCCCACCAGATCCACCCGGAGGTCTACCGCCGCCTGGAGGGAGACCTCCGGTGGCACTTCATGCGCCAGGGTTGAGTCAGCGATAGAGCGGCCGGTGCTTGTCCGAGAGCGACCGGTCGATCGAGAAGGCGCCGCTTCCCTTGATCAGCACCGCCAGGGCCATGCCGATGGCCAGCAGGTGGTACTCGAACCCCTCGCCCTTCTGATTGCCCATCCAGTTCATGAAGAAGCCGTTGGGCAGGTGGACCATGAAGATGGCCCCCAGCATGACACAGAGGATGCCGAAGGCTCCCAGGCGGCCCAGGAAGCCGACGATCAGGCCGAGAGCGCCGAAGAATTCGGCGACGATCACCAGAAAGACCACCACGGCAGGCAGGCCGTTCGACGTCATCCCCTGCATGGTGGCCGCGAATCCGTGGCCTCCGAACCAGCCCAGCAGCTTCTGCGCGCCGTGCGGGAACATGACGATTCCCAGCGCGAGGCGCACGAGCGTCATCCCGAAGTCGTCCTCCGTCTGGACCAGCCTCTTCAGCATCGTAGATCCCTCCTTTTCGGATTAGACCGGCGGATCGCCGACCCGGAGGCGCGCGTCCACGGCGACGGCGCGGGTCCGGTCGGGCCCGGCGAGAAATGGATTGAGGTCGAGCTCGCGCACGCGCGGGTGCCGCTGGGCGAGCTGGGCGAGGCGCAGCAGGATCTCGGCGAGGAGGTCGAGGTCGGCGCCCGCCTCCCCCCGGACCCCCTCCAGAAGCTTGAAACCGCGGATGCGCCGGATGGTCTCGCGGGCCTCCTCGGCGTCCAGCGGCGTGACGGCGAAGCGGACGTCCTGGACGACCTCGACGTACTTGCCGCCGAGGCCGAACATCAGCAGCGGGCCGAAGCGGGGGTCGGTGGTGATGCCGAAGATCACCTCGTGGCCGCCGCGGACCATTTTCTGCACCAGCCAGCCCCCGGCCGGGTAGCCGGCCGCCGCCACCGAGCGCTCCATGGCGTCCAGGGCCTCCCGCAGCTCGTCCTCGCTCCGGAGGTCCACCCGGACCGCCCCCACGTCGCTCTTGTGCACCAGCCCCGGGGCCACGGCCTTGACCACCACCGGCCAGCCGATCTCCCGCGCCGCCGCCATCGCCTCGTCGCGGGTGCAGGCCATCTTCCAGGGCGCCATGGGGACGCCGTAGAGGTCGAGGACGCGGAAGGCATCCTCGGGTTCCAGGTAGCCGTCGGAGACCTTGTCGAGGATCGCGGCCACGGCGCGGTCGTCGGTGGCGAACTCGGGGGTCGGAAGGTCGACCGGCCGGCGGCGCCAGGCGCCGTAGCGGACCAGCAGGGACATGGCCCGCGCGGCGGACTCCGGGAAGTGGTAGACCGGCGGCAGGTCGGCCGCGAGCTTCACCTTTTCGTAGAAGTCCTCGGTGGCCATCATCACCGCCAGCACGGGCTTGGTGTGCTCGCGGGCCACGGCGCCGATCGCCTCCATCACGTCCAGAGGGCTGGTGAGGATCGGCGTGACATTGATCACCATGGCGAGGTCCACGCCGGGGTCCTCCAGCACGGCGGCCACGGCGCGGGCGTAGTGCGGGGCCGTGGCCGAGGCGATCATGTCCACGGGGTTGTTGACGCTGGCCTCGGCGGGCAGGAACGAGCGGAGCTTCTCGCGGGTCGCCGCCGAGAGATCGGCCATGGGGAGCCCGAGGTTGACGCAGGCGTCGGTGGCCATGATGGCGGGCCCGCCGGCGTTGCTGACGATGGCTACCCGGTCTCCCTGGGGCAGCGGGCAGCGGTCCAGGGCGCGAGCCACGTCGAACAGCTCCTCGATGGTGTTGGCCCGCAGCACGCCGCACTGGTCGAGGAAGGCGGAGACCGTGACGTCGGTGCCGGCGATGGCTCCGGTGTGGCTGCTGGCCGCCCGCGCCCCCTCGGCGGTGCGGCCCGACTTCACGATCAGGATCGGCTTCCTGCGCGTCACCCGCTTGGCGATCTCGGTGAACCGCCGCGGGTTGCCGAAGGACTCCAGGTACATGGCGATGACCCGCGTCGCCGGGTCGTTCTCCCAGTGCTCCAGCAGGTCGTTGCCCGAGACGTCGGCCTTGTTGCCCATGGAGACGAACTGGGTGAGGCCGATCCCCAGGTCCTGCGCCACGTTGAGGATGGCCACCCCCAGGGCGCCGGACTGGCTGACGAAGCCGATGGATCCGGCGCGGGCGGGCGTGGGAGCGAAGGTGGCGTTGAGCCGGATCTCGGGGTCGGTGTTGATCACCCCCATGCAGTTGGGGCCGATCATGCGGACGCCCGCGGCGCGGACCCGCTCGCGCAGCCGGCGCTCCCGGGCCGCCCCCTCCTCGCCGGTCTCGGAGAAGCCGGCGGTGATCACCACCAGCCCCCGCACGCCCCGGGCCAGGCACTCCTCCACTGCGCCGTCCACCAGGTCGCGGGGCACCAGGATCACCGCCAGGTCGATCGGGTCCGGAATGGCCGCGACCGAGGGGTAGCACTTCAGGGAGTGGATCGCCGCGGCGTGCGGGTTGACCGGGAAGATGGCGCCGCTGAATTCGCTCGCCACCAGGTTGTGCAGCAGGGCGAACCCCAGGGAGTCGCGGCGGCGCGAGGCGCCGATCACGGCGACGGACCGGGGAGAGAAGATCGGATCGAGGGCCCGCTGGGGCGAGACGTCGCTCATGGCATCCTTTCTCCGGGCACGGGATCTGGCGCCAGCACCCGCAGGGGCTCCGGCGCGAGGCTTATGGACAGGGGCAGCGCCTCCGCGCAAGGGTCGCCGTCCACCTGGGCGCAGGAACCGGCGGGGCCGTGAAGCACGACCTCGCGCACGCGGCGGATCTCGACGTCGCGCCGCCGGACGTGCGCTCCCCGGAAGACGTCGAGGGCGAAGGAGACGGTGGCGGCGCGGCCCGTGCCGCGGAAGCTCACCAGCTCGAACAGTCCATCGTCCGGCTCCGCCGCCGGGGCGAGGCGGAACGCTCCCGCGTAGTAGGGGATGTTCGACACCGAGACGAAGGAGGCCTCCGTCCGCTCGCCGTCGGCCGTCACTTCCAGGGCGGGATAGGGATAGCGCCACCACTCCCGCAGCCCCTGCCCGACGATGGCGGCCTTGCCGAACCGCCACTTGAGCCGGGTGTCGAGGGCGGCGAGCAGGGCGGCGTCCAGGCCCGCCGAGACCATCATCAGGAAGGGGATGCCGCCCGCGAGGCCGACGTCGAAGCGGCGCGCCGGCACCCTGGCCAGGGCGGCGGCGGCCCGCAGTGGATCGCCAGGCAGTCCCAGGGCCAGGGCCAGGAGGTTGGCTGTGCCTCCAGGCAGAAACCCCAGGGCGGCCGTGCCGCCCAGCAGGCCCGCCGCCACTTCCCTGGCGGTGCCGTCCCCGCCGAAGGCGAAGACCACCTCGGCCTCCCGGGACCGCTCGCGGGCCAGCTCCGTCGCCTGGCCCGCGAACGCGGTCGGCACCGGCTCCACGTCGAAGCCGCCTCCCCGGAGAGTGGTCAGGAGGCCGTCCAGCACCTGGGCGTGCCGCTGGCGCCCCGACCGGGGGTTGTAGATCAGGGCGGCGTGGCGCATGGGTCCAGGATCAGAAGAGGGTCCCCATGGTGCCAGGGGGGGCTTTATAGCCGAGGTGCTGGTAGGCGCGGCGGGTGGCGACCCGGCCCCGGGAGGTCCGCTGCAGGAATCCCTCCTGGATCAGGTAGGGCTCGTACAGGTCCTCCAGGGTGCCGGAGTCCTCGCCCACGGCCACGGCGAGGGCCTTGAGGCCGGCGGGGCCGCCGTCGTAGTGCTCGATCAGGGTGCTC
Organism: Thermoanaerobaculia bacterium; assembly: GCA_036376245.1. Classification (GTDB taxonomy): domain Bacteria; phylum Acidobacteriota; class Thermoanaerobaculia; order Multivoradales; family UBA5704; genus DATARR01. Next base: position 107,008 of record DASVAS010000044.1, read on the forward strand.
AGGATCTTGCGGTCGAGGTCGTCGAAGCCGAACTCGTCCACCTCCAGGAGGGTGAGGGCGCGGCGGGCGATCTCCAGGTCGATGCTCCGGGCGCGGTCCACCTGGGCGAAGTCGCGCACCCGGCGCAGCAGGCGGTTGGCCACGCGGGGAGTGCCCCGGCTGCGGCGGGCGATCTCCGTGGCGCCTTCCTTCTCGATCGGCACGCCGAGGAGCCGGGCCGAGCGCACCACGATCTCCGTCAGCTCCTCCGGCCGGTAGAAGTCCAGGCGGTGGACGATGCCGAACCGCGCCCGCAGCGGCGCGCTGATCAGACCGGCGCGGGTGGTGGCCCCGACCAGGGTGAAGCGTGGCAGCTCGATCTTGACGGTCCGCGCCGCCGGCCCCTGGCCGATGACGAGGTCGAGCCGGAAGTCCTCGAGGGCGGGGTAGAGGATCTCCTCCACCGTGGGGCCCAGGCGGTGGATCTCGTCGATGAACAGCACCTCGCCGGGGTCCAGGTTGGTGAGGATGGCCGCGAGGTCGCCCGCCCGCTCCAGGATGGGGCCGGCCGTGGTGCGCAGGGGCGCTCCCATCTCGTGGGCGATGATGTTGGCGAGGGTCGTCTTGCCCAGACCCGGGGGGCCGAAGAGGAGCACGTGGTCCAGCGACTCCCGGCGCTCGCGCGCGGCGCGGATGAACACCGAGAGGTTGTCGATGACCTTGCGCTGGCCGATGTACTCCTCCAGCCGCTGCGGGCGCAGCGACAGCTCGACCCCGAGGTCCTCGGACAGCGGAGCGCCCGAGAGGATGCGGTCGTCGACGGCGGACATGCCGCCATTGTAGAGGAGGGGAGGCTATGCCCGCGACAGTCGGTTGAGGCTCGACCGCAGGAGATCGTTGAAGGCGGCGTCGGGCTTCTCCCGGCGCGCCTCGGCCACGGCCCGCTCGGCCTGGCTCGCTTTGTAGCCGAGGTTGACCAGCGCGGAGACCACGTCCTGGTCGGCGGGCTGGGCCGCGGCGGCGGCCTTGTCCGGCAGCTCCGCCGCCAGCTCCCGCATCTTCTCCCGCAGCTCCAGCACCATTCGCTCGGCGGTCTTCTTTCCCACCCCCGGAATGGTCGCCAGGCGGCCGAGGTCGCCGGCGGCGATGGCCGCCAGCAGGTCGTCCGGCGGCATGCCCGAGAGGGTCACCTGCGCGAGGCGGGGGCCGATGCCGCTGACCGCGATCAGGCGCTGGAAGATCAGCTTCTCGCGCTCGGTCCAGAAGCCGAACAGCGTGATGCCGTCCTCCCGCATGTGGGTGTGGATGTGCAGGCGGATGCGCTCGTCGCCGCGGCGGCGCTCGATCTCGTACCAGGTGGAGAGGGGGACGTGGACCTCGTAGCCCACCCCCTGCACGTCCAGGAGGACGCGCTCAGGGGTGGCTTTGAGGAGCTGGCCTTGAAGGTGGCCGATCATCGGAGAGCGCTAGCCCTCCTGGGGCGGAGTGACGCCGATCTCCTGCAGGAGCTGCCGGTTGTAGTCGACGCCCAGCTCGCGCCGGCGCTCGGCCACCAGGGCGCTCTGCAGGTTGGTGAGCCGCTGCTGCAGCAGGGTCTGGCGGGTCTGGTCCTTGTTGGTGGCGAACTGCTTCGGGTCCCAGCCCTTGCGCTCGGCGACCTGGAACAGCAGCGCCCCCTGGGCGTCGGCCACGGGGCCGCCGACCTGCCCGACCTTGGAGGCCAGGGCCGCCTTGGTCAGCTCGGGGTTGTAGCCGAGACCGGGGATCGTCCCCTGGCCGCCGAATTCCTCGCTGGTCTTGACCTCCACGCCCAGCTCGGCGGCCGCCTGCTCCAGGGTCTTGCCCTGGGCCAGCTCGCGGCGCACGGCCTCCAGCCGCTGGACCGCGAGCTGCTGCTGCTTGTCGCGGCCCGCCGCGGCCCGCACCCGGTCCTCCACTTCCTTCAGCTCCGGCACGCGGGGCACGTGGATCTCCTTCAGGTAGACGACGGCCCAGCCCTGGGGCACCCGGACCGGCTGCGTCGAGACCTCCCCCTTCTTGAGCGAGAAGGCGGCGGCGTTGATGGCCGGGTTGAAGCCGAGGTTGGGGATGGGGTCCTGGGCACCGACCTTGCCGGTCTCGCCGAAGGTGGCGCCCGGCATCCCCTGGATGGCGGCGCGCACGGCCTCGGCGTTGCGGGGCTTGTCTCCGGAGAGCTTGGTCGCCAGCTCCTTGGCCCGGGTCTCGGCCAGCTCCTGGGTCCGCTCCGAGGCCAGGCGGGCGCGGATCTGCTCCTTGGCCTGCTCGAAGGGACGGGTGCCGCCAGCCTTCTTGTCGGTCACCTCCAGCAGGTGGTAGCCGAAGTTGGTCTTGACCGGGCCGACGAGCTTGCCGGGCTGGGCCCCGAAGGCCGCGGTCTCGAACTCCGGCACCATCTGGCCGCGGCCGAAGTAGCCGAGGTCGCCGCCGTTGGCCTTGGAGGCGGTATCGTCCGAGTACTCGTTGGACACCGCCGCGAAGTCGGCGCCGCCCTCGAGCCGGCGCTTGGCCTCTTCGATCCGCTGGCGCGCGGCCGCGTCCGGGCGCTGGTCGTCGACCTTGACCAGGATGTGGCGCGCCCGGACCTGCTCCTGCTGGGTGAACTCCTGCTGATGGGCGTCGTACCAGCTCCGCAGGTCGGCGTCGGAGATCTGCGCCTGGCCGGCGAGCTTGGCCGCGTCGATCAGGACGTAGGCGGCCTCGCGCTGCTCGGGAGTCCGGAACTCCTGCTGGTGGGCCTGGAAGTAGGAGGAGAGCTCGGCGGGCTGCACCTGGACCTGCGCGGCGAAGCGGTCGCGCGGCAGTTGGATATAGCGGATCTTCGCCCGCTCGACCTGCTCGCGGTAGGCCCGCTGGACCTCGTCGTCGCTGACGTAGAGGTTGGCGCGCAGGGCGTCGGCGAGCTTCTGCAGCAGCAGCTCCTCCCGCAGGTTCTCCTCAAACGTGCCCGGGTTGAGCTGGTTCATCTGCAGGATCTCCCGGTAGCGCTGCTCGCCCACGAAACGGCCCTGCTCGTCCTTGAAGGCGGACTCCTGGAGGATGCGCTGGCGCAGCTCCAGGTCGGTCACCCGCAACCCGAGACGGCGGGCCTCGGCCAGCATGATCTTCTGGTTGATCGCCTGGTCGAGCGCCTGCATGGGGAGGCGCATCTGCCTCTCCAACTCGGGCGTGAGCTGCTCGCCGTAGACCTGGCGGTAGAGGCCGGCGAGCCGCTCGTAGTTGCGCTGGAACTCCTGCATCGACACGGTCTCGTCGCCGACCTTGGCGGCGACCGACTGCCCGGTCCCGGGGCCGAAGCCGGTGCCGAAGTCGGCGGCCAGGGCGAGCACGAACAGGGCGATGATGACCCAGAGGATCCAGGCGAGATTTTTCAGATTGTCGCGAAACACCTTGAGCATGGACGGACTCCTTCTCCTTTCACCCAGGAGGACCCGTCACTTTAACAGCCCCGCGCTGGCCGCACAACCCTTGCGCCGCTTGCGTCCGGGGGAAAAATGGTGTGATATATTGAGGTTCTTACATGAAAGGGAGTTGAGTTTGTCTGCCCAGAGGGCCGTCCGAGCGGGTAAGGACTGGTACAGCGTTTCCGTGGAGACCCTCAAGGGATGGGGCCTCCTGCTGCTGGTCCTTGTCGTGATGGGCGGCGGCGTCTTCGGCTACCGGTTGTGGGACCGCAACTCCACCAAGGCCCAGGCCGAGAAGGTGATCGCGGAGGCCGGGGACCTCCTCGGGCGGCTCCAGGACGAGAAGAAGGCCAGCGGCTTCGCCCGCGAGACCGAAAGCGCCCGGGAGAGCCTGGAGAAGGCGCGGAGCCTTTTTAAGAACGAGAGATTCCGCGACGCCCTGGACAAAGGCAAGCGCAGCCGCGACCTGCTGCAGTCGATCCTCGATTCGCTGGAGCTGCGCGGGGCGGGCGGGCAGGCGCAGTTTTTCTCCGTGCAGGGCGAGGTGGAGTTCCGGCGCGGCGACGGCGGCGACTGGCAGGAGGCGCGCAGCCGCGTCCAGCTCCAGCCCGGCGACTTCGTCCGCACCTCCGACGGCGGCTCCGCCGAAATCATGTTCAACGACGGCACCCTCTACACCGTGCGGCCCAACACCCAGTTCATCGTCTCGGCGTCGAGCGCCGGGCCGAGCGGCTCGCAGGAGCAGTCGATCCAGATGGAGTACGGCTGGGTCAGCCTCAGCACCTCCGCCAATTCGAGCAACATCAAGACGCCCGGCGCCACGGCCCGGGTCAAGGAGTCTTCCGAAGCCTTCGTGGCCGTGGACAAGACCACCAGCCAGGGGCGCTTCGGCGCCGTCCGGGGTGGCATGGACCTGGAAGCCAAGGGCGGCATGCGGCGCGAGATCGGAGCCCTGGAGCAGGTCACGCAGACGGGCGACCTGCTGTCGGAGCCCAAGCCGCTGCCGGCCCCGCCGCAGCTCCTGGAGCCCGAGGACAACCTGGCCCTGGACCTCGACCGCACCAAGCGGGTTGTTCTCGCCTGGTCGCAGGTCTCCGGCGCGCCGCGCTACGCCCTGCAGGTCTCCCGCAACCACCTGTTCGTGGACAACGTCATCGACGCCGAGAACCGGACGAAGACGCGGGCGACCCTGGGCGTGCGGGGCGAGGGGACCTTCCAGTGGCGGGTGGCCGCCTACGGCCCCGACGGCCTGCTGGGCCCCTGGAGCCGGCCCGGCCGCTTCCGCGTCGGCTCCTCGCGCGCCGGCGGCGGCGAAGGGAAAGACGCGACGCCGCCGGAGCTTGACCTCGAAGAGATCAAAACCTACGGTAGTATCTTCTTCGTCGCCGGCCGCAGCGAGCCCGGAGCGCGGATCGAGGTCAACGGCGAGCAGGTCAAGACCGGCGCCGACGGCGCGTTCACGAAACCAGTCCAGTTGTCGACCGAAGGTTGGAATATCATCGAAGTCCGCGCGCGCGACGTGTGGGGGAATGAGACCGTCCGCCGGCAGCGTGTCTTCGTCGAAAATCCCTGAATCAAGGAATATCCCGATCGAATAACCATCAACTCCCGCCGCCGGTTTGTGACCGCGGCGGGCCTCAAAGAAGGATCAGGTAGGCCCGATGCCCCTCGCCTCGCTGTTACGCTACTTTTCCAAGGACCTCGCCATCGACCTCGGCACCGCGAACACCCTGGTGTTCGCCAGCAACCAGGGGATCGTGGTGCGGGAACCCTCCGTCGTCGTCATCAACAAGATCACCAACCGGATCGAGGCCGTGGGCAGCGAAGCCAAGGAGATGCTCGGCCGCACGCCCGGCAACATCGAGTCGATCCGGCCGATGAAGGACGGCGTGATCGCCGACTTCGAAGTCACCGAGCGGATGCTCGAGTACTTCATCAAAAAGGCCCATGGGCGCAAGATGTACGTGCATCCGCGCATCGTCATCGGCGTCCCGTCGGAGATCACGCAGGTGGAGAAGCGCGCCGTCCGCGACTCGGCGATGCGGGCCGGCGCCTCCGAGGTCTTCCTGGTCGAGCAGGCGATGATGGCCGCGATCGGCGCGGGGCTGCCGATCACCGAGCCGTCGGGCAACATGATCGTGGACATCGGCGGCGGCACCACCGACGTGGCCGTGATCTCGCTCGCCGGCACCGTCTACAGCCGCTCGGTGCGCATCGCGGGCAACGAGATGGACGTGGCGATCATCCAGTACCTCAAGCGCAAGTACAACCTGCTGATCGGCGAGCGCACCGCCGAGCAGATCAAGATCGAGCTGGGCTCCGCCTATCCGCTGAAGGAGGAGCTCAAGATGGAGATCAAGGGGCGCGATCTGGTCGAGGGCGTGCCGAAGACCCTGACCATCTCGGACGAGGAGATCCGCGAGGCCCTGGCCGAGCCGGTGGCCACCATCGTCGAGGCCGTGCGCATGGCCCTGGAGCGCACGCCGCCCGAGCTCTCGGCCGACATCATGGACAAGGGGATCGTGCTCTCCGGCGGCGGCGCGCTGCTGCGCAATCTCGATCAGAGGCTGCGCGACGAAACCGGCCTGCCCGTGGTGCTCGCCGAGGACCCGCTGGCCTCCGTGGTGCTGGGCACTGGGAGGGTCCTCTCCGACATCGACCTGCTGCGCAAGGTCTCCATCCGGTAACCGGATCCGACGAAGAATCGGTCGCGAAACCCGTGGACGAGCGCCGCACCGGCTGGGTGTTGATCGTCGTGCTGGCCGCGCAGCTCGTCTACCTGGCGATCCAGGGGGCGAAGGCCGGCGAGACGCGGCTGGAGGCTCAGGGCCTCCGGCTGCTCGGTCCCATGGCCCGCGCCGTCACCGGCGCCCCCCGCAGCCTGTCGGATTTCCGCGAGGGCCTGAAGCTGCGCGGCACGCTCCAGGAGGAGAACGAGCGGTTGCGCCGGGAGGTCGAGACCCTCCGCCTGCGCCTGATGCGGCTCAGCGACATCGAGGGCGAGATGCTGCGGCTGGGCGCCGCCGTGCGCTATCCCACGCCGCCGGCCGGGCGCATCCGGGCGGTGGACATCGTCTACGTCGATCACGCCTCCTGGCTGCGCACCCTGATCCTCTACCTCGGCGACGTGCCGGCGCGGCGGAACCAGCCGGTGCTGTCCCCGGACGGACTGGTGGGGCGGATCATCTCGGTGTCGGGCTCCTACGCCAAGGTCCAGCTCGTCACCGACGGCGCCGCCAGTGTGGGCGGCATGGTGCTCCGCACCCGCCGCCAGGGGGTGGTGCGGGGCGGCCGCCGGGGAGGGCTCGAGCTGGAGTTCGTCCCCCTGCAGGCCGACGTGCGGCCGGGCGACCGCGTGCTGACCGCCGGCATCGACGGCATCTACCCGCGCGGCATCCCCATCGGCACGGTGATCAAGGTCGAGCCGGGCGGCCAGCTCTTCCACCGCATCCAACTAGCCCCGGCGGTCGATTTCGGCTCCCTGGACCAGGTCTATCTGCTGGACTACGAGACCGCGCCCGAGAAACTCAAGGAGACCCACCCCGGTGCAAGTCCTTAGACTGGTCGCGGCGGTCGCGCTGGCCGTCCTGGCCCACTTCGTGGGGATGAGCCTCTCTCCACTCTTCGGCCGGGTGGTGGACGTCTTCCTGGTCGTGGTGGCCTTGCACGGTCTGCGGGGGAACTCCCTCTCGGGTCTGCTGGTAGGTCTGCTGGTAGGGTTGCTGCACGACTCGCTGACCGGCGGACCCTTCGGCTTGTTCGGCTTCGCTGATACCATCATCGGGTACGTCATGGCGCGGCTGGCGCAGCGGCTGGTGATCCAGCGGGCGACGGGGGTGCTGGCCGTCGTGGCCTTCGCCTCGGCTCTCCAGCAGGCGGTCGTGGTCGGGCTGATCCTCCTGCTGCTGCCGGCCCCGGAGCTGCCGAGCCCTCTCTGGGTCGCCATCCAGGCCGGGGCCTGCGGGGTCCTGGGCCTGGTTGTCCATATCGCGTCAGGGCACTGGCGCCGCACCGCGGACGCCCGGCGCCGGGGGCGCATGAGCAGGCTTCGCCTGGAGTAGGTTCCCCATGCAAGTAGTCCGTGAGCATCGTGACGACCTGGTGAGCCGCGTGCGGATCATGACCGCGCTGGTGAGCGGCCTCCTGGTGGCCATCGCCACCGGCTTCTGGTTCGTGCAGCTCGTCCAGGGCGACTACTACCGCGAGCTGGCCGAGAACAACCGCCTCCGCAATCTCCCGGTCAAGGCGCCCCGCGGCCTGATCTTCGACCGCAAGGGGAGGCTGCTGGTGGAGAACGTCCCCAGCTACAACCTGATGCTCGACCGCAGCCGCACTCCGGACCTCGGCCGCAGCCTCGCCTTCGCCGCCGGAGTCCTCGGCCGGCCGCCGGCCGAGCTCCAGGCCCTGCTCGCGGGCTACCGGTCCACCCCGGAGTTCAAGCCGGTCCTGCTGGCCGAGAACCTGACTCTCTCCCAGGTCTCCCGCTTCGGGGCCGAGAGCCTCGAATACCCGGAATTCGAGGTGGAGGTCCACCACCTGCGCCTCTACCGCCACCGGGAGCAGACCGCCCACCTGCTCGGCTACCTGGGCGAGGTGACCCAGGAGGAGATCGAGGAGTCGAACGGCGCCTACTCCCCCGGCGATTTGGTGGGCAAGAAGGGGATCGAGCAGACCTACGACGCCCGGTTGCGGGGCAAGGACGGCGAGCGGGTGGTGGTGGTGGACAGCCGCGGCGAGCTGCTGGAGGAATACCGGCGGGTCTCCGCCGTCCCGGGCGAGAACCTGACGCTGTCGATCGACCTCGACCTCCAGCAGGAGGCGGCGCGCTGGTTCGAGGGCCCCGAGAAGGTCGGCGCCGTGGTGGCCATGGACCCCCGCAACGGCGAGGTCCTGGCCCTGGTCTCGGCGCCGTCGTTCAACCCGAACATCTTCGCCCGGCGGCTCCAGCGGGGCGAGTGGAAGGCGCTGATCGAGGCGCCGTACAACCCGCTCCAGAACCGGGTGATCCAGAACACCTTCTCGCCGGGCTCCACCTTCAAGATCATCATGGCCACGGCCGGCCTGACCGAGGGCATCTTCAACGAGCACACGTCGGTCGGCTGCGCCGGCGCCAAGGCCTTCTACGGCCGCCCGTTCCGCTGCTGGCGGGCGGGCGGGCACGGCTCGGTGAACGCCAAGCACTCCCTCAAGCTCTCCTGCGACGTCTACTTCTATACGCTGGGCTACAAGATGGGGATCGACAAGATCGCCCGCTACTCCCGCATGTTCGGCTTCGGCGAGCCCACCGGCATCGAGATCAAGGGGGAGAAGAAGGGCCTGGTGCCGGACGAGGCCTGGAGCCAGGCGGTCCGCAAGCACCGGTGGTATCCCGGCGAGACCATCTCGGTCTCCATCGGCCAGGGCCCCGTGCTCGTCACGCCGCTCCAGATGGCGGAGATGACGGCCATGGTGGCCAACGGCGGCTACAAGGTGAAGCCGCACCTCATGAAGGACGCCGATCTCCCGCCGCCCGAGCACGTGCCCATCCACGAGGACGCCCTGCGGATCGTGCGCGAGGGGCTCTGGGCGGTGGTCAACGAGCCGGGCGGCACCGCCTACGGCTCCGCCCGGCTGCCGGGCGTCGAGATCGCCGGCAAGACCGGCACCGTCCAGGTGATCGGCTATTCGCAGCGTATCGACGCCCGGTCGCTGCCTTTCAAGTACCGCGACCACGCCTGGTTCACTTCCTTCGCCCCGGCCGACGACCCCCAGCTCGTGGTGGCGGTGTTCGTCGAGCACGGCGGCGGCGGCTCCCGGGTGGCGGCGCCCATCGCGCAGGCGATCTATGCTAAATATTTCGGAATCGATCACGGGAAGTCACCCGCTCCATGAGGACCGTCCGCGGCTGCGGACCCTCTCCTCCATCGACGGCGGGCTGATCCTCTCGGCCCTCCTGCTGGCGGCCATTGGCCTCGCCACCGTCCACAGCGCCAGCTCCGAGCTGCCCGTGGACTACTTCCCCCGCCAGGCCGCCTGGGTGGCCGTGGGGCTGGTGCTCCTGGTGGCGTCCATGAGCATCGACTACCACGTCCTCCTGGACTTCTCGCTGGTGCTTTACGTCCTGGGGCTGATCTCCCTGGTGGCGGTGCTGTTCGTCGGCGTGGAGCGCGGGGGCGCGGCCAACTGGATCGCCATCGGGCCCTTCCAGTTCCAACCCTCGGAGTTCGCCAAGCTGGCCACCGGGCTCTTCGTGGCCCGCTACCTGGCGGGCCTCAACACCCGGGTGCTGGAGATCCGCCACATCCTGATCGCGGTGGGCATCGTGGCCCTGCCCATGGTGCTGGTGGCCATCGAGCCCGACATGGGCGGCGCCGGCATGTACGCGCCGCTGATCGGCGGCATGCTGCTGGTGGCGGGCATTCGCGTGCGCCTGCTGGTGGCCGTGGCCCTGATCGGACTGATCCTGGGCTCCGGCGTCTGGATGTTCGGCATGCAGGGCTACCAGCGCCAGCGCGTGCTCACCTACCTGGCGCCGGAGACCGATCCCCTGGGGGCGGGCTACCAGGTCCGCCAGAGCAAGATCGCCGTCGGCTCCGGCGAGCTGCTGGGCAAGGGCTACATGCAGGGCACCCAGAGCCAGCTCCGCTTCCTGCCAGCCCGCCACACCGACTTCATCCTGGCGGTGCTGGCCGAGGAGTGGGGATTCCTGGGGGTGGTCACGGTCCTTGGCCTCTACGCCGTCTTCATCTCCAGCGCGGCCCGGATCGCCATCCGGGCGAGGGACCGCGCCGGCATCCTGCTGGTGACAGGGCTGCTCTCCGTGGCTTGCTTCCACGTGCTCTACAACAGCGCCATGGTGATCGGCTTCACCCCCATCACCGGCATCCCCCTGCCGTTCCTCTCCTATGGCGGCTCCTTCACGATGTTCAACTTCATCGCGACGGGGATCATCCTGGGAGTGGACATCCGGAGGTACGTAAACCGGTAGGGCGTCTTTCCTCCTCCTCGCCGTGTGATCTACTTATGGCCGCCATGAGCCTCAAGATGCTGGTCGAGAGCGACCCTCACCAGACGCGGATCGCCGTCCTGGAGGACGACCGCCTGACGGAGATCTTCGTCGAGCGGCACCGGCACCGCGGGCTGGTGGGCAACGTCTACAAGGGCCGCGTGACGCGGGTCTTACCCGGAATGCAGGCCGCATTCGTGGACGTGGGGCTGGAGCGCGACGCCTTCCTCTACGTCAGCGACGTGGCGGCGGACGTCGAGTCCATGGAGGACCTGGAGCTGGAGGACGCCCGCCAGGACGACGTCGCCAACGCGCACCAGACCGGCTCCCCCTCGATCGACGAGCTTTTGAAGCCGGGGCAGGAGATCATCGTCCAGGTGGTCAAGGATCCGCTGCCCAACAAGGGGGCGCGGATCAGCACCCACGTCACCCTGCCGGGCCGCTACCTGGTGCTGCTGCCCACGGTGCGCCATTTCGGCGTCTCCCGCCGCATCGAGGACGAAGCGGAGCGGGAGCGGCTGCTGGGCATCCTCCACCACCTGCCGGTGTCGAGCGGCGGCCTGATCGTGCGCACGGCCGGCGAGGGCAAGGGGCCCGAGGAGTTCGAGAGCGACCTGGTCTACCTCTCCCGCCTCTGGGAGAAGATCCGCCAGCGCGCCGGCCGGGTCTCGGCGCCCACCCTGCTGCACCAGGATCTCGACCTCGCCCTGCGGGTGGTGCGCGACCTGCTGCGCAACGACTTCACGGTCCTCTGGGTGGACGGCGAGGAGACCTACGAGCGCATCGTCGAGTTTCTCGACCAGGTTCAGCCCGGCCTCGTGGGCAAGGTGAAGCTCTTCCGCCAGCAGGCGACGCTCTTCGAGCAGTTCGGCATCGAGGAACAGATCGAAGCGGCGCTCAAGAGCAAGGTCTGGCTCAAGTCGGGCGGCTACATCGTGATCAACCCGACCGAGGCACTGGTGGCGATCGACGTCAACACCGGCCGCTTCGTGGGCCAGAGCAACCTCGAGGACACGGTGCTGCAGACGAACCTGGAAGCCGTGCAGGAGATCGTGCGCCAGATCCGGCTGCGCGACCTCGGCGGCATCATCGTCATCGACCTGATCGACATGATCGAGCAGGAGCATCGGGAGCAGGTGTTCACCGCGCTCGAGGGGGAGCTGCGCAAGGACCGGGCGAAGACCAAGGTCCTCAACATCTCCGAGTTCGGGCTCGTCGAGGTCACGCGCAAGCGCAGCCGCGCCAACCTGGAGCGCCTGCTCACCCAGCCCTGCCCGTACTGCTCGGGACGCGGCCGGATCAAGTCGATCGCCACGATCTGCCTCAACCTGCGCAAGGAGCTGCTCCACCTGCGCGGCCGGATGGGCCAGTCCGAGATCCTGCTGCGGGTCAATCCCGAGATCTCCCGCGCCCTGCAGCAGGAGGAGCGCGCCATCCTCACCGAGGTGGAGCGTTCCCTGGGCGTCCACATCCTCCTCCAGAGCGATCCCGAGATGCACCACGAGCGCTTCGACGTGGTCGGGGTGTGAAGACTGAGCCCTTCTCCATCCCCGGCTGGACCGGTGAGCTGAACGCCGACCTGCGCCCCTCCGACCTGGAGGGGGAGGTCCGCCGGCTCGCCGATCCGGGGTCGGCCCTCAAGACGCTCCACTGGGGCCGGAACTATCTCTACCTGAGCCGGATGCCAACCGGGGATCAACCGGTGGACGTGGTGGTGAAGCAGTTCCGCCACGACCGCCTGCGCCCCCGGCTCGACCGCAAGCTCAAGGGGAGCAAGGCCGAGCGGAGCTGGCGGGTCGCGCAGGCTCTCCTCGCGGCCGGCATCCCCACGCCCGAGCCGGTGATGAGGATCGAGTCGGCCGACGAGGCCGGCCCTGCCCTCTACGTCTGCCGCTTCCTCGACGGAGCCACCGAGGCCCGCTACCTCCTCCGGGCAGCCAACGCGGGGAAGGACCTTCCGGACGTGGACCTGGGCTGGTTGCTCGAAGAGCTGGGGAAGACCGCGCGGAAGCTCCACGACGCGGGCTTCTGGTTCCGGGACTTCACCAGCGGCAACGTCCTGATCCGCGACCGAGAGCTCTATCTGGTCGACCTGAACCGCACCCGGATGGGCAAGGTCCCGAGCCACTCCGAGCGCATGCGGGACCTCTCCCGCATGCCGATCCTCCGGCCCGAGCATCAGGAGATCTTCCTGTCCAGCTACGGGACGAAAGACAGGAAGCTCTACCTTCTCTACCACCGCGGCTTCCTGCTGAAAAATCAGACGAAACAAAAGGTGCGCGGGGGCACCGGCCGGGTCAAGGCCCTCCTCCTGCCCCGCACGGCGCACGCGCACATCCCCGAGGCCCCGGCGGACGCCTCGGTCCGCGACCGGGTGGTCTGGGACCACCTCTCCGACCAGCCGCACCAGCACGCCAGCCGCCTCGACAAGATGAGGGTCCGCCTGGCCGACGCCCGCCTGCACCTGGAAGAAGCCGCGGTCATCGCGGCGGCGCTGCCGCGCATCCGGTCCCGCTACCGGGAGCTGAAGCTCCGGCGCGAGCCGGTGACGTTTCAGGGGTTCGGCGTCGCCCTCCGCCCCTGGCCCGAGGACCCGGCCGCCCTGCTCGGCCTCGTGGACGACCTCGGAGCCAGGCACGTCCTCCTCCGTCTCCACCCCTGGGAGGAGGACCATGACGCCCACGACGCAGAGGAGGAGCTGGCCCGGGAGCTCCACGGCCGCGGCCTGGAGCTGACCTTCGCCCTCCCCCAGAACCGCGAGCTGGTCAAGGACCCCGCGCGCTGGCGCCGGGCCCTCGAAGAGATCGGGCCGCGCTTCTCGCCCTACGGCCGGCGTTTCCAGGTGGGGCAGGCGATCAATCGCAGCAAGTGGGGGGTCTGGAACCTGAACGAGTACGTCCGCCTCGTGCGGGAGGCGTCCGAGGCGCTGAAAGGGGCGGAGATCCTCGGCCCCTCGGTGATC
>DASVAS010000077.1:0-45142 GCA_036376245.1 Thermoanaerobaculia bacterium
CGATCCAACGCTCCAAACAGCCTGTTCTCCCTCCGCGGCACACCCTTCTTACGCCTTATTTACAGTCGCATGCCAGAAACTCGGTGCCTTTGTGGCCCCATCCCATAGCCCCCAACCAGCTCGTGAATAATCCGGGCTAGATCTCACGATGACGCTCATGCGGCTAAACCGGAACGACGAAGCCGTCCAAGAAGGTCTTGCTTCCGCGCAGATGTTCGTCGCGCTGAGCATGCAACGCGAGATCCTCGGGACCGTCGTCCTGCTGAGGGAAGCCTTCCAGGACGGGACGGCGGACGTGGACTTTCTGGAGTCCATGTCGCGGTATCTCCGGAGGAAGTTGATGCAGTTGGGGTTGAGTTAACCCGTCCCCGCCCGGACATAACTTGATGCCCGGGACGGGGAGGGCAATGTCGTACTAACCCTTCCCCGCCTTTGCTCCCTTCGCGCCGCCCGCTTCGGGATTCCCCATCTCCGCCATGATCTCGCGGACCGCCGCCTTGACGTCCTCGACCAGCTCGGCGCGGTCCAGCGGCCCCGGCCCCTTCTCGCTCGGCTGCGACCTCTTCCCCGGGCTCAGATCCTCCAGCATGGAGCGGATCTTCCTCGCGGCTTCGCTCTCCGGCTTCGGAGACGGCCGGTCCGGATAGGCGAAGGACCAGAACTCCTCGTATTCGAGCCCGATCGCCCGCGCCACTCCCAGCACCAGCTCGAGCTTCGCTTCGATCTGACCGTTCAGCAGACGGTTCACCGTCGCGTGGTTCAGATCCAGCCGGCGCTCGACCTCCCGGTTCGAGACCGCCAGCATCCGCATCAGGGTCTGAAGCACGTCCACCAGACGCCGGACTTCGACCTTTTCCTGGCTCATGCCCTCCAGTCTACGACGACTCTCCAAAATTCGCAATCTTTCCTCCCATTCTCCAGGTTGACAATTTCATCTCCACGAGTATACAAAGAAGACCATGGCGAGGGAAGAGGATTTTTCCCGACAACGGAGAACAAAGGAGGGCTGAGACCGTGAACGACAGATCGGAATCCCGCAACGCCTTTTCCGAGGAATACCGCGCCGGGCTGCACACTCGCGACGAACCGGACGGCCCGTGGGCCGGAGACGCTGAGAAGCCTTTGGTGATCTGGGAGCTTGAGCGAGAGTTCGCGCTGTTCCATCCGTGGGAGGATCCGCAGAAGGGAGACGAGCCGTGGGCGGTCTTCCAGACCCTGGAGGATGCCCGGCTCGCCCTGGTGGCGCGGTCCGCGATGCGCAGGACGCGGTACTACCAACTCCGCGATCCCCAGGAGCCGCGTCCGGGCGAGGGCTACGCGTTGACGAGAGAAGGAGAGGTCCGGGGACGGCTGCGGAGCTTCGATCCCGAGTGGGTGGAGGTCCTCAACGTGCTGACCTGCACCGCGCAGTCGCCGGAGAACCTCGCGGTCCTGATGGACCTCGCCGGTCCCTCGACGCAGGAAGACGTGGGCGAGATCCTGGGACGCGGTCCCCAGTTGCCGTACCGTCCCACCGAATTCCCGGAAGCTCCAGGCACGCGGGGAGACGGCGGCGGCGCGTGACCGGAGCTTCCCTACCTGCGGGTGGAGCCCTCCACCCACTCGGTGGAGCCTTCCGGCAAGCGGGTGGAGCCGTTCGGCCCATGGGTGGAGCGTTCCGGCGTGTGGGTGGCGCCCTCCACCCGTTGGAACGGACGATCCCGGAGCGTGGGGGACTGCCGTCCCCCGAGCCCTCACCACCCCGGCCCTCCTCTCCCGCCCCCTCCCTCCCTCCCTCACCGGGAGAGGAGGGAGAGGTTAGTCAAAAAGAGACAAGAAAATGGGTGGCGGCCCAAAGCAAACGGGTGGGGGCGCCCTCTCCCGGTGAGGGAGGGAGGGGGCGGGAGAGGGGCGGGGTGAGGGGCCGGCGGGACGCCGGCGGTCCCAGGGAAAGGGTCCCAGGAGGCGCTACCAGGAGGCGCCGTTCTGGATCAGGCCCGCGACCCCGGCCTGGCACAGCGGCCGGGAGAAGAAATACCCCTGGCCGAAGTGGCAGGAGAGCACGCGCAGGCGCGACACCTGCTCGGCGGTCTCGATCCCCTCGGCCGCGACGTCCATCCGCAGGTTGCGGGCGAGGGTGACGATGGTGCCCACGATCTCCGAGCGGTCCTCGCGGTGGCACATCTCGCTGACGAACGAGCGGTCGATCTTGAGCGCGTCCACCGGCAGGCGGTGGAGGTAGCTCAAGGAGGAGTAGCCGGTGCCGAAGTCGTCGATGTAGACCTTGATCCCCAGGTCGCGGAGCCCCTGGAGCTTGGCGATGGCCTCCTCCGCCTTGCTCATGATGGTGCTCTCGGTGATCTCCAGCCGCAGGCATTCGGGCTCGAGGCCGGTGTGCTGGAGGATCTCCTGGACGCGGTGGACGAGGTCCGCCTGCAGGAACTGCTTGCCCGAGAGGTTGACCGTGACGGCGAGCGGCTGGCGGCACCCCGGCAGGACGCGCCAGTCCGCGAGCTGCCGGCAGGCCTCGCGCAGCACCCACCAGCCGATGGGCACGATCAGGCCCGTCTCCTCGGCGATGGGGACGAAGTCGTCCGGCAGGAGGAGGCCCCGCCAGGGATGGCGCCAGCGCAGCAGGGCTTCGAAAGCGTCGATCTCGCCGCTGGTCAGCGAGACGATGGGCTGGTAGTGGACCTCGAACTCGGAGCGATCGACGGCGCGCCGCAGGTCGGTCTCCGTCTGCAGCAGGGCCACCGCGCGGTCGTGCATCTCGCGGTCGAACACGGCGTCGCGCGCCTTGCCCGAGGTCTTGGCGCCGTACATGGCGGTGTCGGCGTCGCGCAG
The DNA here is from genome assembly GCA_036376245.1 of Thermoanaerobaculia bacterium. GTDB lineage: Bacteria > Acidobacteriota > Thermoanaerobaculia > Multivoradales > UBA5704 > DATARR01. The sequence goes on from DASVAS010000077.1 coordinate 2,824, forward strand.
CACGTCCTCGGGACGGTCGTAGTCGCCGCCCGCGCCCAGGGTGATGCCGAGGCTCAGGGTGACGTAGACCTCGTGCCCCTGGATGTGGAAGGGCTGCGCCATCTCCCGGTGCATCCGCTGCGCCACCTGTCCGGCGTGATCGACGTCGGTGACCTCGTCGAGCAGGATGGTGAACTCGTCGCCGCCGAGGCGGGCCACGGTGTCGCCCGGGCGCAGGCAGGAGGAGAGGCGGCGCGCCACGGCCACCAGCAGCTCGTCGCCGGCGCTGTGGCCGAGGCTGTCGTTGATGTTCTTGAAGCGGTCGAGATCGATGAACAGGACGGCGTAGGTGTAGCTCAGCCGCCGCTTGGCGTGGGCGATGGCCATCCCCAGGCGGTCCATGAACAGGGCGCGGTTGGGCAGGCCGGTGAGCGGATCGTGGAAGGCGTCGTGGAGCAGGCGCTCCTCCGCCGTCTTGCGGGCCGTGATGTCCGAGAGCGAGCCCGCCATCCGGTAGGAGCTCCCCTGGGCGTCGCGCACGGCGAGGCCGCGGGCGAGGACCCAGCGCCAGTTGCCGTCCCAGTGCCGTATGCGGTGCTCGCTCTCGAAGTCGTCCGCGCGGCCGGCGAGGTGGGCCGCCAGGGCCATCCGCACGCACGGCAGGTCGTCGGGATGGATGCGGCTGAACCACTCGGACGGATCGTCGCCGACCTCCTCCTCGCCGATCATGACCTTCCAGCGCGGCGAGAAGTAGATGCGGTCGCCGCGGAGGTCCCAGTCCCACAGGCCGTCCTTGGCGCCGCTGACGGCGAGGGCGTAGCGCTCCTCGCTGTCGCGCAGCGCCACCTCGGCGCGCTTGCGCTCGATGGCGTAGCGGATGGCGCGCCCCAGCAGGCCGGCGTCGATCTCCTGCTTGACCAGGTAGTCCTGGGCGCCCTTGCGCACCGCCTGCACGGCCAGCTCCTCGTCGTCGAGGCCGGTGAGCATGAGGATCGGCAGGTCGGGCGCCTGCCGGTGGATGCGCGTCAGGGATTCCAGCGATCCCGAGCGGTCGTCCGGCAGCGAGAGGTCCAGCAGCACGACGTCCACGCCGCCGTTGGCGCCGAGGACTTCCAGGGCTTTGGAGACGCGATCGACGTGGGTGATTTCGAGGGGTTTGAGGGCGGTGCGGTCGAGGAACCTCCTGACAAGCCGGGCGTCGCCGGCGTTGTCCTCGACCATCAGTATCTTCAGCGGTTCGCCGGACGTCATCACGGCGGTTCTCGTCGCTCCCCTCGCCGCCGCGCGCGAGGCACGGGACGGCGCACAAGTGAACACATTAGAAGATCGAGCTATACGGCAAGAACAAGGAAAGGATACCACAACTCACGATAATGCAAGTCTTTCTTATGCTTCATGATCACTCGTTGCGGGAAGACTGAAACAGAAGGTGGAGCCGCGTCCCGGAGCGGAATCCACCCAGATGCGCCCGCCGTGACGCTCGACGATCCGCCGGCAGAGGGCGAGGCCGATGCCGCTGCCGGGGATCTCGGGGTGGAGGCGCGTGAACATGCCGAAGACGGTTTCCACCTCGGCCGGATCGATGCCGATGCCGTTGTCCTGCACCGAGAAGATCCACTCGCGCGCGCCGCGGCTGGCGGAGACGCGCACGCGCGGCGGCTCGGGACCGTGGAACTTGCAGGCGTTGGAGATCAGGTTGCGGAAGACCTGTGAGAGCTGGAGGGGATCGGCGTCGATCACCGGCAGGGCCGAGCGCTCGACGCGGGCGCCGCTCTCCTCCACCACCTCCTGGAGGTCGGCCAGGGCGCGGTCCAGCGGCCCGTCGGCGCCGGCGCGCTCGCGGCGGAGCGGGCGGGCCTCGGCGCGGGAGAGCGCGAGAAGGTCGTCCACCAGCGCGCGCAGCCGGCGGGCGGATTCGGCCACGGTGTCCACCAGCTCCTGCCCGGATTCGCCGAGGCGGTCGGCGAAGTCCTCCTTGAGGAGCATGGCGTGCCGCTCCATCATCCGCACCGGCTCCTTGAGCTCGTGGGAGGCGATGGAGGTGAACCGCTGGAGCTCCTCGTTGAGGACGCGGAGCTGATCCGAGCGCCGCGCCGCCTCCTCCGCCGCCGTCTTGCGGCCGGTGACGTCCTCGATCAGGCCGTCGATCCTGGGGCCGTCGTCGCCGCGGGTGAGGGCGCCCACGGCCTCCACCCAGACGGGGCTGCCGTCCACCCGGCGCAGCCGCACCTCGCGGGCGGAGCGCGCGTCCGGGGCGCCGGAGCCGGCGAGGGCGAAGGCGAGCGGCCGCAGATCGAGCCGGGCCGCCTCCTCCAGGCTGGCGGCGCCCAGCAGCTTCAGGAAGCCGGGGCTGGCGTTGAGCAGCCGGCCCTCGGGCGTGGCGCTGAACACCGCCACCCGCGCCTGCTCCACCAGCGACTGCAACGGCGCCGCCCCGGTCACCGCGGGCGAGCGCGCCCGCTCCAGCGCCGCCCGCACCACCACCGGCAGCCGCAGGAAGCCGCTGGAATTCTTGAGCAGGTAGTCGCTGGCCCCCAGCCGCAGGGCTTTGACGCACAGCTCCTCGTCGCCGTGGCGGGTGAACAGGATCACCGGGATGCCCGGCCAGTCCTCGCGCAGCACCGAGAGCACCGCCATCCCCTCCGCCCACGCGAGCCGGGTCTCGAGCACCACGGCCGCGAAGCTCCGCCGGCCGCACGCCTGGGCGAAGGCCGGCGCGTCGGCGATCTCCTCGATCCGTACCTGCTGCAGCTCGCGCTCCAGCACCAGCCGGGCCAGCGCCCGGTCGTGGGGATCGTCGTCCACCAGCAGGAGGAGGGGTCTGTTCTCGCGCATCGTGCAGGAAGTCAAAGAAAGGACATAAAGGACCTAAGGGACCTAAAAGACTTAAAGGACGGGGGAGGAGGCGGCGAGCTTGTCGTCCTTGATGTCGTTCAGGTCCTTTAGGTCCTTTATGTCCTTCCCACCCCCACCCTATAAAACCCCGCGTGCGGAATCCACTGACCGCGAGCTATAATTTCTTCTATACCTGTCGGTATAGGGGCATGGCATCGGAGCACGCCGGGCACGGTGACATGGAATCCGTAAACTCCTTGCAGACCATCCTGTACGTCCTGTACGCGGCTTTGCTCGCGGTGTTGCTGTGGCAGTTCAAACGGCTGGAGGAACGCCGCCGGCGGCTCGCCCGCTCCCTGGATCTCGCGGCGCGCATCGCCGAGTGGCCCCGCGGCTCCCTGCAGGACCTCGACACCCTGATCGGCCATCTCCTGGACCAGGCCGCGGGCATCCTGGAAGCCCCGCGGGTCCTGCTGGTCTGGGAGGAGACGGACGAGCCCTGGCTGCACATCGCCCACCGGACGGCCAACGGGACCGAGGTGACGCGGGAGCCGCCGGAAGAGGAGGAAACGGAAGAGGTCCTGAGCCGTCGCTTCGGCGTCGAGCGGTCCGCCGCCTGGCCGCTGCGGGGCGCCATCGTCCAGGGCCGCTTCTTCGCCCTCGACCGGCAAGACTTCGAGCGGGACCATCTCGTGCTCGGCGAGATCGCGGCGCAGCGGATCGCCGCCGAGCTGGACCAGTTCTACCTGACGCGGCGGCTGCGGGTCTCGGTGGTGACCGAGGAGCGCATGCGTCTCGCCTGCGACCTCCACGACGGCATGCTCCAGTCCTTGACCGGCACGGCGTTGCAGCTCAAGGCCCTGGCCGGGCAACTGGACGACGATCCACCGGCGGCGCGCGAAGAGCTGCGGGAGATCCAGCGCCTGATCGCCTCGGACCAGCGGGACCTGCGCTTCTTCATCGAAGAGCTGAAGCCCGCGCCGGGTCCGCTCGCCGGCACGCCGGGCCTGGCCGAGCACCTGGACGAGCTGGCGGGCCGCATCAAGCGCCTCTGGGGCCTGAAGGTGGAGATCTCGCTCGACGGCCTCGACGGCCATCTCTCCGAGGCCTTCAGCCGCCAGCTCTACCGGCTGCTGCGGGAGGCCCTGTTCAACGTCGCCCGCCACGCCGGAGCCTCCACGGCCCGCGCCGAGGTCGCGAGGCAAGGCCAATCGCTGCACATCACCGTCACCGACGACGGCCACGGCTTCCCCTTCCAGGGCCGCTACGATCACGAAGAGCTGACCCGGCGCAAGCTGGGCCCAGTGAGTCTCAAGGAGCGCATTTCCACCCTGGGAGGCTCGCTGGCGATCGACACCGCCCCGGGGCGGACCTGCCTGGAAGTGCTGTTGCCGACGGGAGGGGCACGATGAAAAAAGGACACCAAGGACACCAGGGACCTCAAGGACAAAAACGACAAAAAACACCACTCCTGTTGTCCTTTAGGTCCCTTAGGTCCTTTATGTCCTTTAGGTCCTTCCAGGAGCCCCCCCATGCCTGAGCCCTCCCCCATCCGCCTCGTCGTCGTCGACGACCACCCGATCGTCCTCGAAGGCCTGGAGCGGCTCTTCCGCCGCGAGGGGGACCTGGAGATCGTGGCGCGCTGCGTCAACGGCCGCGAGGCGCTGGAGGCGGTGCGCCACCACCGGCCGGACATCGTCCTGCTCGACCTGCGGCTGCCCGGCGGCCACGGCCTGGACGTCCTCGACGCCATCCGCCGCGAGGGGCTGCCGACCCGGGCGGTGCTGCTGGCCGGCTCGATCAACGAGGACGAGCTGGTGGACGCCTTGCAGCTCGGCGCGCGCGGGATCGTCCTCAAGGAGATGGCGCCGGAGCTGCTGATCCGCTGCATCCGCACCGTGCACGCCGGGGGGCGCTGGCTCGAGAGCGACTTCCTGGGACGGGCGCTGGAGAGCATCCTGGAGCGCGAGGGCGTGGCCCGTCCCGGCCGCCTGGCCCTCTCCGCCCGCGAGATGGAGATCGTCCGCCTCGCCGCCACCGGCCACCACAACCGCGAGATCGCCGAGGCCCTCCACATCACCGAGGGCACCGTGAAGGTCCACCTGCACAACATCTATGAAAAGCTGCACATCGAAGGACGCGTGGAGCTGACGCTCTACGCGCGGGATCATGGGTGGGTGTGAGAGGGCGCTTCCGGGGAAGGTGATAGAGTTCGCGCGGGACATGAACGACTGATATGCGCCACGCCCTGCGGACTCTCGGCCGGCACCCGGTGGTTTCCGCCAGTGTGATCCTGACTCTCGCGGTCGGCGTGGGGGCGGTGACGACCGCCTTCTCCATCCTGCGCGGCACCCTCTCCCCCCTGGATTACCCGCGGTCCGGCGAGCTGGTGCGCGTCCACGACACTCTCGCGGCCCTGAAGGACTCCCCCAACCCGCGCCTCCAGGCGATGTGGAACCAGGTCCCGGTCACCTACAGCAACACGATGGACTGGCGGCGGATGAGCCGGACCTTGCGCGGCATCGGGCTGTACAAGAGCCACACCGCGGTCCTGGAACCCGGCGGCGAGCCGCTGGAAGTCGAGGCGGCGAAGGTCGACGCGGAGCTGCTCCGCGCGCTCGGAGTCCAGCCCCTGCTCGGCCGCGCCTTCACCGCGTCCGAGGTCCAGCGGCGGCAACCCCTGGTCCTGCTGGGGCATGAGCTGTGGACCGGCGTGTTCGGCGGCGACAAGGGGATCCTGAACCGGGCGCTGCGGCTGGACGGCCAGCAGTACACGGTCGTGGGGGTGATGCCCCCCGGCTTCGCGCTCCCCGGACGCAAGGACCGCCTCTGGCTGCCGGCCGGGCCGACCGACGACGACCTCGCCTACCGCGACGACCATTCCTACACCGCGATCGGACGCCTGGCCCCGGGCGCGACGCTGGCAGCGGCGCAGGCCGAGATGGACCGGATCGCGGCCAGCCTCGCCACCCGGTATCCGGAGACCAACACCGGCACCGGCGTGCGCCTCGTGCCGCTGCTGGAAACGGTGATCGGCGACAGCCGCCGCGTCCTCAAGCTGCTCGCCGCCGCCGCCGCCGTGGTGCTCCTGGTGGCCTGCGTCAACCTCGCCCTCCTGCTGCTCGCCCAGGGGGCGGAGCGGCGCGGCGAGCAGGCGCTGCGGCTCGCGCTGGGAGCCCGGCGCTCCAACCTGCTGCGGCAGAGCGGCGGCGAGATCCTGACGCTCGCGGCCCTGGGGAGCGCCGGGGGCCTCCTCCTGACTTTCCTGATCCTGCGCCTGCTCCCGGCGCTCCTGGCCACCGAGCTGCCCCGCCTGGAGGACGTCGAGATCGACGGCGGCGTCGCCCTCTTCGCCCTGGCCGCCGGCGTCGCCGCCGCGCTCCTCAGCGGCCTGCTGCCGGCGCTGTTCGCCCCGGGCGACACGCCGCGGGAGGCCATGGCCGAGAACCGCCTGGTCCGCGTCGCGCAGGACGGGCTGATCGTGGCCGAGGTCGCCCTGACCCTGATGCTGACCGCCGGCGCGCTGGCCCTGGCGGCCAGTTGGATGCGCCTCTCCGCCGTGCCGCCGGGCTTCGACACCCGGGGCGTCCTGGTGCAGGAGATCCGCCTCCCCGCCTGGCAGTATCCCGACGACGTCCGGCGCGGCGAGCTGGCCTCGCGGCTCCTCGCCAGCCTCCAGGCCCTGCCCGGCATCGAGGGGGTGGCCCTCACCAGCCGGCTGCCCGTCGCCGGTCCCGCCGCGGTCTGGGGGTTCGAGATCCCCGGCCGCGACGCGCCCGAGGGCGACTGGACGCAGGGCCGGAGCGCGGCCATGCAGTTCATCACGCCCGGCTATTTCCGCGTGCTCCGCATCCCCCTGGTCGCCGGCGAGGCCTTCGACGCCCGCTCCGGGACCGGGCCGGAGAAGGTGGTGATGGTCAGCCGTGGTCTGGCGGAGCGGCACTGGCCCGGCGCCAGCCCGGGCGTGGTGAAGATGCGCGACCAGGAATACCGGGTGATCGGGGTGTTCGAGGACATCCGCTACCAGGGGCTGGCCGAGGAGCCCGGGGACCTCATGGCCCAGCCCTGGGGCCAGGGACCGGCCGCCAGCTTCGCGGCGCTGATCCGGACCGGCGGCGATCCCCTGGACCAGGCGGCGGCGGTGCGCCGCAAGCTGCGCGAGCTGGATCCTTCCCTGCCGCTGCCGGCGGCGGCCCCGCTGGCAGATCTGGTGGCAGGCTCGATCCTCGGCCCCCGCTCCCGCGCCCTGCTGGTCGGCCTCTCCGCCGGCGTCGCCCTGCTCCTGGCCCTGGTCGGCACCTACGGCGTGATGGCCTACGGCATCAGCCGCCGCCGCCGCGAGATCGCCATCCGCATGGCCGCCGGGGCCGATCGCCGCCGGGTGGAATGGTGGGTGCTGCGCCGGGCCCTGGGTCTGGCGCTCGCCGGAGTCGTGCTGGGAATTCTCGGCGCCCTGGCCGCCGGGCGCCTCCTGGAGGGATTGCTGTACGGAGTGGAAGCGGCGGGGCCCCTGACCCTGCTCCCCGCCGCCCTCCTGCTGCTCGTCACCTGTCTGGCGGCCGGCTATCTCCCCGCCCGCCGGGCCAGCCGGATCGATCCGGCCGCGATCCTGCGCGACCCCTGAGAGCTACCCCCGCGCCATCGAGCTGTTGGCGTAGACCCGGATCAGCCCCTCGAAGTTCTTCTCCCAGTGAGCGCTCTGGCGGGTGAGATAGAACTCGTTCCCCTCGAACCACGTCTTCGGGCACCCGCCCATGCAGATCGGCAGGTACTGGCACTGGCTGCACCGCTCGTGGGTGAAGGGGTCGTAGGCGTGGTAGGGGTGGGCCTTGCTGCCGAGCGCCGCCTCCTCCTCCTTGAGGATCACGAACGGGGAGCTCCCCCGCCCCTCCTCCTTCGGCGGCGGCGCGGGCGCCTGCACCAGGGAATCGAAGGCCCGCTCGGCGCTGCCGACGTCGAGCCCGCACTTGTACATCAGCCCCTCGGGACCGAAGATCACGCTGTTGTCCCCCACCGCCGCGCAGTTCATCCGGCGCGTCGAGGGGTAGATCTGCAGGTGCTCGACCCCCTTGGGTCCCATGTGGCGGGCGACCTCGCGCTGGAACTCGCGCTTGATCTCCTCGTAATCCTTCTGGAAGCTCTGGAACTTCTCGGATTCGCCGATGAAACCGCAGTGCTCCGTCATCGGCCCGATCGGCGCCAGGTACGGGTAGACCTTGGCCCCGGGCGCCAGCCAGCCGCGCTCCAGGAACACATCCACCAGCTCCAGGGCCGAGCGGCCGACGCCGGGATCGACGTTGATCCGCAGGTAGATCCGCGTGGCTCCCAGCAGCCGGTCGACGGTCTCCGCCACGACGTCGAACGACGACTTCTCCTGCTCGTGCCCCGGCTTGTAGCCGCGGCGCACGTTGTGATGGCGCGCCGGGCCGTCGAGCGTGATCTGGACGTGGTTGATCCGGGTGCGCTCGACGAAGCCGCGCGCGTCCTCGGGCCAGTGGGTGCCGTTGGAGATCATCGACGAGCTGTAGCCGATCCCCCGGCGCTGGCAGTAGTCGACGGCCCGGGCCGAGAAGTACTCGATCGCGTCCCGGTTGAGCATCGGCTCGCCGCCGTACCAGTCCGTGTAGACCTTGGGGTGGTTCTTGGCCTCGACCTGCCGCTCGATGTAGGCGAGGATCTCGTCGCACAGCTCACGGCTGAGGTAGACCGGCGACTTGTCCTCGTAGCAGTAGTAGCAGTCGAAATTGCAGTCGAGGGTCGTGGTGATGGTGACGAGGAACGGGTCGTTCTTGCGCGTCCATTCGTTCCTGCGGCGCAGGAACGCCGTCTCGTCCTCCTCCACCGGCACGAAGAACCGGGCGCGCAGGAACTCCGGAAAGACCTCGCGCAGCGAGGACGGAAACTGCTCGAGCTCGAAGGCGGGCGGGTTCCATTCCGCCAGCCCTCGCCCGGCCTCATTGCCGCGGGGCGGGCCGAGCAGGGGCGCGATCTCCTGGGAGAGATCCTGGGGCAGCCGCATCAGGCCGGACGTGACGCCGTTGAAAAGCAGCGTCCAGGGACCGTCCTCGACCGCCCTGGTGTAAAAGGACGCCTTGTACCGCTGGCTCACGGGCTGCTCCAGACCGCCCGGGTCAGCCGTTGTCTTCCATGACGGCCAGGCAGACGTTGTCACAACTGCAGAGTCGCGCCGCGAGTTTCGTGCGATCGTCGTCCTGAGCCTCCGGCTCCTTGATCCAGAGTCCGGTGGACGCGGTGGTCGAGGCGCCCCCCTTCACTCTCTGCAACAGCTCGCGATCGACGGAAACAAGCTTGGAATCGTTCTGGTCGGCCATGGATCGATCCTCCTTTGTCACTCTCTTATAAGCATACCTCAAAGCAGTGAGCAAGGGGGAGAGCCGATTTTGATCCACCTCCCGGGATACGATGGGCGCCCGAGGGGTACGCGAATTGCAGACCTGATACGGCTGTTATCTGGGTTGGGGGTGCGCGGAAAATCATGAGCGGCAACACCACTTCATCGGAACGCAGGCATCGCGTCGTCATCGTCGGCGGCGGCTTCGGCGGCGTGCGGGCCGCCAAGGCCCTGAGCCGGATTCCCGGCGTGGAGATCACCCTGGTGGACCGCACCAACCATCACCTCTTCCAGCCCCTGCTCTACCAGGTGGCGACCGGCGTGCTCTCGCCGGGCCAGGTCGCGCCGGCCCTGCGCAGCCTGTTCCGGCGACGGCGGGGGGTGCGGGTGCTGCTGGCGGAAGTCAGGAGCTTCGATCTCCAGAACCGGATCGTCCACGCGATCTCCGAGCATGATCTGGAGCTGCCGTACGACACGCTGATCGTGGCCGCCGGCGCGACCCACTCCTACTTCGGCCACGACGAATGGTCGCAGTTCGCGCCGGGGATGAAGACCCTCGACGACGCGAACCGCCTGCGCACCCGCATCCTGTCCGCGTTCGAGTTGGCCGAGCAGGCGGAAAACGATGCCGAGCGCGACGCCTGGCTGACCTTCGCCATCGTCGGCGCGGGACCGACCGGGGTCGAGCTGGCGGGCCAGGTGGCCGTGCTCGCCCGGCGCATCCTGCGCGACGAGTACCGCACCATCGACACCAACCGCGCGCGCATCCTCCTCCTCGACGCCGTGCCCACGGTGCTCGGGCCCTTCCCGGAGAAGCTGAGGAAACGCGCCGAGCGCGACCTGCGCGACATGGGCGTCGAGCCCCAACTCGGCGCGATGGTCGTCAACATCGACGAGGACGGGCTCGACGTCAAGGAAGGGGATGTCACCCGCCGCATCCATGCCAAGACGGTCGTCTGGGCGGCCGGCGTGAAGGCTTCGCCGCTCGCGGCCGCGCTCGCGCAGGGCGCCGGCGGCGACGTCGATCGCGCCGGCCGGCTGATGGTCGATCCGGATCTGACGCTCCCGGGCCACTCGGAAGTCTTCGCGATCGGGGACATGATCGCGCTGAAGGACGTGCCCGGCACGGCGCAGCCGGCGATCCAGGAGGGCAAGTACGTGGCCCGGGTGGTGGCCGCGCGCCTCGCGGGCAAGCCGGCGCCGCCGCCGTTCGAATACAACGACCTGGGCACGATGGCCGTGATCGGCCGCACGCGCGCCGTCGCCGAGATTTTCGGCTGGAAGGTCGCCGGTTTCCTCGCCTTCCTGATCTGGGGCGTCATCCACCTCGCCTACCTCATCGGCTGGGGCAACCGCTTCGAGGCGGTTGTCCGCTGGATGTGGACCATCCTGGCCCGCAACCGCCGCGAGCGCCTGATCAGCATCGTCAGCCTCGTCCCCGAGGAGACCGCCCGGGCCGAGATCGAAGCCTGGCGCGAGCGGCACCGCGAAGCGCACCACGCGGAACCGAAACCGGCGCCCGAGCCGGTGACGGAAGTCACCGTGGGCTGAGACTTCGTATTCGATTTTCCAGGGTGCGATAACCGGCGAGGTCGTCCCACTCTCTGGTCGTAGGCGGTTTCATGAGGAAGCCGCCGCCGTCCAAAGAGGAGAAATCTCATGTCTCAGGTCGTCGCTTCCGTCACCTCCGCCGCCGGTCCGATCGATGGCAACGAAAACAATTCGAGCCCCGACTTCCAGTTCGTCGAGCTGCCGGCGAGCGGCAATCTCACCGTGACCGTCTCGGACAACCCGAATGCCGGCTCGATCTCCTTCTATCTCTGGAAGGACATCAACAACTGGCCGGACAAGAAGGCCGTGGACTACTCGCTGTCCAACAACTCGACGTTCCCGGTGTCCGACGTCGAGATGGGCGACAGCTATTACATTGGCAACCCCAGCAACGCGGGTGGCCAGACCTTCGTGGTCACCTTTACCGCGGGCTGATCGAGCCGCGCGGGCCGCCCGCTCGTCCTGACGAGGCAGGGCGGCCCGTGGCTACCTGCGCCACAGTGTCCTCCTTTCCTCGCCTTCTGCGTTTGCAGAAGTAGAAGGAGGATTTTATGCCCGACCAAGAAACCACCACCCGAATCGAAAAGCTCGAGCAGGATATGGCGGCGTTGACGACGCGGGTCTCGGACCTGGAGTCCCGCAACGGCAGCTCCCCTGCTACATTCACTGTCGAAGTGATTTCCAAGGACGTCGAGTTCGCAACCCTGAAGATCACCGGGAGCGACTTCCAAGCCGGCGAAACCGTGAATTTCTTCATCAACGGTGACGGCCCCACATCCTTCACGGCGGACGCGGAGGGGAAGGTTGGCCAAAGGCCGGATGATGGGTTGGTCAGTGTCCCATGTATCGTGGGGGTGTCGACGAAATACACCATCCGGGCTCATGGGTCGTTGAGCGGCCGCGTCGAGGACGAAGCGACGGTATTCTGTTAGCGAGCCTTCCCTCCCCCTGTAGAGACGCCCCCCCGTGGGGGCGTCTCTTCTTTTATCCCCTTCCAACGGCGTGTCCTCCTTTCCTGGCCTTCTGCGTTTGCCAAAGAGAAGGCTCTTACAGAGCAACCCAGGAAGGAGAAAGGACCCATGTCACGAATCAAGATCTGGAACAAAGTTCCTGACCGCTCAACCCTCCACGTACGAGTCGAGGGCGGCACGGGAACGGCTCAGGGCATCCTGACCGTCTCCGACGATACCGCCAGGGACCTGAACGACGAGGCCCTGCGTACAGGGACAACGATCCAATTGCGGGCCGCCAGAAAATACAGGCTCCTGCTGGCCTTGAAATTCGCCAAGTCCTCGACCATGACCGTGAAGGCCCGCATAGAGAAGCCTGGAGGGGAGCAGCACGGCAAGTTGTTCGAGGAGCCGGTCGCCGGAACTCCAGGTGAAGTGAAGGCCGTGGAGATCAAAGCCTTCATGCTCAAGGCAGAGGAGAGCTGAAATGCGTATCCCTGTAAGGCTCACTCTCGTTGTTGTCCTGATCCTCGCGGCGGCGCCGCCGCTCCTGGCCCAGGGGCGTTGCGTGCCGAGCGACACCATCGCTAAATGTTACGATCGTTATCTGGCGCCGGCCTTCGTCCAAAAGGCCAAAGAACAACAGAAGGAAGAGTTGAACCATGAGCCTGCCGGCATCGACACGGGCGGGTTCAACCTCGCGACCAACAAGAAGAACCTGATCCCCCTCCTGGCCTTCTCCGGCCTGCTGGGAAACAGCACGGACGAGAAGACACGTACCATCACTTTCGACCTCAACTTCCTTCTCCCCATCCTCGGCCCCCAGGGCGCCAGGAACGCCCAGCTTCAAGCCGTGGTGGCTACCGAGCCGGAGATCTCTCCGTTGGTGAAGAACGCGTTACCCGCGGCGGATCGCGACGACCTCGTCGGCCAGCTCGAGGACCGGCTCGGCGATCTTTCCGACTACTCCATTGTGTTCACCTACAACCACGCGAGCCGCTTCTACGGCCGCGGCTTCGCGCAGTATGCGAAGCGCTTCGATGCTCTCACCAGCCCAATTACCAAAAAGTTCTTTCCATCTTCGGGATCGGCGCCGATCGACGATCTGATCGAAAAGTTTCCAGATGCCTTTCCTGAAGACGCGGAGGACGCGGTGTTCGAGAAACTGCCGGCCGAGATCGCGGACGAAGCGCTCGCGCGGGTGGAAGCGGATGCGATGAGTATCGCCGCTTTCGAGAAGGACGCGACCCAGGCGTTGGGCGCCGCCGGCCTCGCGCGCTTCCATCAGCTCCTGGACAACCAGCCGCAGATCAACGTCACCGCCAACAAGAGGTTCCGCGATTCCCTGATCGGCCCCGAGGAGCTGTCGTTGAAGGTCACCTACGAGTGGACGTCCATGAACTTCAACCGCTCCATGTCGAGGGATTGCCACCGCGATCTGGATGGCGATCAACCGGCGGGGGACATCGCGGAATGTCTCCAACAGTACACAGCCTTCGTCACGAAGAATCAGGACGCCATCGCCAGAGGCAACCGCTTCTCCTTCACCGGCGAGTACGTGGACATCGACGAGGACACGATCGATCCGGGTCTCGACGGCGTCGCTCCCGTCTTCCTCGACAGCGCCACCCGGCTTACCCTCATCGCGGGCTGGAGCCGCGACTTCTTCTTCGGCGGCGAGCCGGTCGCCATGGACCTGGTGGCGGAGTATCGCGACTTCAGCGACGACCTTCTCCGGCAGGACCGCGGCGTCGCCTCCCTGACCTTCACGCGCCAGTTCAACGGCGTGGCGGTCCCGTTCGGCATCGTGTACGCCACGCGCGGCGAGTACCTGCCCGAGGTGGACTCGCGGCTCAGCGCCCACATCGGTCTGCGGTACAACCTGTTCGGCCGCGATTCCAAACGCAACCCGTAGCTCCTCCGGCTCCAACCCCCGCCGCGGCCCGGCTTGTATCGCCGCCGGGCCGCGGGCTATTCTTCCGGAGTCTCGAAGACTCTTGGAGCCATGGACCCGCAGACCTCCGGCGCGACCTCCCCAGGCGAGATCACCCGCCTCCTCGCCGCGGCCCGCCAGGGGGACGGCAGCGCGACGCACCGGCTGGTCGCGCTGATCTACGACGAGCTTCGCGCCATGGCGCGCCGGCAGCTCCGGAACCGCCGTCCCGGGCAGACCATCGACACCACCGTCCTCGTCCACGAGGTCTATCTGCGGCTCGTGATCCACGAAGACGTCCCCTGGAAGGACCGCTCCCACTTCCTCTCGGTCGCCTCCCTGGCGATGCGCCAGATCCTGGTGGACGCCGCCCGCCGGCGGGTGGCGAAAAAGCGCGGCGGCGAAGACGTGCGCATCCCGCTCGAAGAGCTGCGCCTGGGGATGGACGACGAGCCGGACGCGGAGACGCGGGCCCTCGAGGTCCTCGCCGTGGACCGCGCCCTGACCTCTCTCGCGGCGCTCAACGAACGGCTGAGCAAGCTCGTGGAGCTGCGGTTCTTCGCCGGGCTGACCGAGGAAGAGACGGCGGAGGTGATGGGGACCTCGGAACGAACGGTCAGGCGCGACTGGCGCAAGGCCAGGGCCTATCTCTTCCAGGCCCTGGGCGGCCAGGCCGCGGGATGAAGCCGCCCCATCCCCTGGACGTCGATCACTGGCGGCGGATCGAGCCCCTCCTCGACCAGGCGCTGGACCTCCCGCCCGAAGAACGGAGCGCGTTCCTCGACTCGGCCTGCGCGGACGATCCGGACCTGCGCGCGGACGTCGAGGCCCTGCTGGCCGCCGACCAGGGGGCCGGCGCCTTCCTGGACACGCCGGCCGGCGAATACGCCCCCGATCTGTTCGAAGAAGAGGACGTGGAGGAAGACCTCGCGGGCCGTCTCGTGGGACCGTACCGGCTGCTCCGCGAGATCGGCAGCGGCGGCATGGGCACGGTCTATGAGGCGGAGGACACCCGGCTGCGGCGCCGCGTGGCCGTCAAGCTCCTGCCCCCGGAGTACAGCCGCGAGGCCCAAGCCAAGGAGCGGTTCCTCCGCGAGGCGCGGGCCGCCTCGGCCGTCGACCATCCCAACCTCTGCACCGTCCACGACGTCGGCGAGAGCGAAGGCCGGCTGTACATCGTCTTCGCCCTCTACGAGGGGGAGACCCTGCGCGAGCGCATCCGGCGCGGCCCGCTGCCACCCGCCGAAGCCCGCGAGGTGGCGCTCCAGGTGGCGCGGGGCCTGGCGCGCGCCCACGAAGCCGGGATCATCCACCGCGACGTCAAGCCGGCCAACGTGATGCTGCCCCGGCGCGGCGAGGCGAAGATCCTGGACTTCGGCATCGCCCGCCTGGAGGAAGACGACGCCCTCACCCGCACCGGCGCAGCGTGGGGCACACCCGCCTACATGTCCCCCGAGCAGGCCCGCGGCGAGCCGGTGGACGCCCGCGCCGACGTCTGGTCGCTGGGCGTGATGCTCTACGAGATGGCCGCCGGCCGGCGTCCCTCCGGGGGCGAAGGCGCGCGGGACCCCGAGCCGCTGGAACGCCTCCGCCCGGACGTCCCGCCGGAGCTGGCCCGCGTCACGGCCCGGGCGCTGTCCCGCGACCCCGCCGGCCGCTACCCGAGCGCCGTGGAGCTGCTGGCCGATCTCGAATCGGGCGCGACGCCGGCCCTCCGCGGTCAGCCGGGCAGAAAAGCGCTTTGGTTCCTCGCCGGAGCTTTGGTCATCCTCGCGCTCTTCGTGCTCTTCCGCGATCGGTTCTGGATGACGCCCACGTTGCGCGTGGCGATCCTGCGCCCGGTCGTGGAAGGCCGTCCGGATCTCCCTTTCGTCTCGTCCGAGGTCATGGACGCCACTCTCTCGACGCTGCTCTCCCTCGAAGGCATCCAGCCCCTCGATCTTCCGGAACCGGACGAAAAACGAGGCTCGTTGGCCGAGACGCGGCGCTCCAACGAGGCGGACGAGGTGCTGCAGCCGCGCCTCAAATGTCAGGAAGACTGGTGCCGGGTGACCTTGCGGCGCCTCCGTAAGCCGGGCGGCGAGGTCCTGGGCTCGGCCGGTCCCTTCGAAGTCCCGGTCAGGGTCGAGAGCTCCTACCAGCTCGCGGAGGGGCTGCGGGTCAACCTGCGGCAGCTCTACCCCGGCCATCCTCCCCGCCCGGAGTCGCCCGGCGGTGTGGTGCGTCCCGAGGACCACTCCGCCTATATCCGCCTCGAACGCCGGAACGACAGCGGCCGGCGTCTCGGGACCGCCGATCTGGATCAACTGGACGTTCTGCTGCGGACCTCCCCCGGCCTTCTCGGTGCCTGGCTGCTCGCCACGGACCTCGCCAGGATTCAGGAGGATTACGACCGCGCCCTGGGCTACGCGGCGCGGGCCGAGGAACTGGCGCCGCACGATCCGCGGCCGTTGTTCAGCCGTCTCCGGGCCGAATCGGCGGCGAAGCGTTTCAAAGAGGCTGCGGCCACGCTGGAGCGGCTCACCCAGGTGGCGCCCGGCGACGTGCGCGTGCGGCAGGCCGAGGCCGATCTGCTGGAAGACCAGGGCGAGCTCACAAAGGCGATCGATCTGCGGGGGGAAGTGGCGCGGCGGCGCCCCACCTGGCGCACGCTCCTGGAGCTGGCGATGCTGGAGATCCGCACGGGCCGGCGGGAGAGCGCCCGCCGCCGTCTCGCCGATCTCCTGAAGGAGCAGCCGGACAACCAGTACGTGCTGGAAAACCTGGCCTTCCTGGAGACGACCATCGGAGACCTGAAGCGCGCCGAAACGCTTTACCAGAAGCTGATCGGTTTCGGACCTGCACGCTCCCACCTCACCAGCCTCGGCTTCGTCCGCTTCCTCCTCGGCGATTACGCGGGGGCCGTCGCGGCCGACCGCCGGGCGCTAGAGCTAGGGCCGGAGGATGTCCTGACCCGCTTCAACCTGGCGACGGCGCTCGAAGCCAAGGGCGACCTGGCGGAAGCGCGCCGTCTCTATCGCGATCTGGAGACGGAGCTCGCCGCCGCGTCCATTCCTCTGGAGGATGCCCGCACCCGCATGCTGCACGCCCAATGTCTCGCGCGCCTCGGCCGGAAAGCGGAAGCGCTCCGGATAGCCGACGAGGTCCTCAGGCGACGCCCGGAGGATGTCCAGGTCCTCAACATGGCGGCGCAACTCTATGCGCTCACGGGCGAGAGCCCATCGGCCCTCTACTACACCGACCTGGCCCTCAAGAACGGCCTGCGCCAGGAGTGGTTCACCATCCCCGAGTTCCGTGCCCTGCAGAAGGACCCGGGGTTCCGGGATCTCCTCGACCGATATCGAGCGCGGAAGCCCGAGAGCTAGCCGAGAGCTAGCCGCCGCCTCCACTTCCCGGAGGCTTCTTGGGGACGTCGACGCCGCCGCCCAGGCGAGGATCCGGCGCACCGGGTGGCTTATTGGCCCACCGTAACTCCTTGCCGTCCTCGAGAAGCGCGTACAGGAAACGTATCCTGCCCAAGCCTTCCGGGAGGTCGGCCCGGACCCTGCCGCTGACCTGGCCCCTTTCGACACGAAGCGATTCAAAGGGGCCCCGGGGGTCAGAGTCCTGGAGAGCGGCGCCATTCCCAGGCAGGTCCAGGCGCTTTTCGAACACCACCCGCATCTCCCTGTTCGCAGGGATCTTCCAGACCACGGTGTCTCCGGGCTGGAGAGTGGTCCCGGGGTTATTCTGGCTTGGCGATGGATTGGGGACGGCCTGTACCAACTCCAACGACTCGTCGATCTTCTGAACGACCTCGATCCTGATCTCGTGGCTGCCCATACGTCCATCCTCTCTTGAGAGCCAGGCTGGCTCCTGGCGTTCACTCTAACCTGGATAACGCAGGTCCGCCGCGAAAGCGGCCAGGGGGAGGCACGGGAAGGCTTGGCCACGCTGTGCGTTCCTCTTCATCTTACCTCCCAGCGAAGGAGGTAGAGACGCGCCCAGCCGGTCCACGACACCCTCCGGAGGCCACGGGGACGACGGGGCGTCTCTTCGGAGGGTAGGTCCTCCGGAGGGCAGGATCTCCTGAACGCCGCCGGCAATCCTCTCAACAATTTGGTGGTAGTGGTGCTCTCCATTCAAACTGGGGCACAAAGAGGGCAGTAGGCCCTCAGAAGAGGCATCCCGGCCGATAGCGCACCCGAAAGCCTTGCGACATCGTCTGTACCGTCTCTAAAATCTCGCTGAATGTGGACGGCTATAGAGCCTACCGAGTCTTATCGCCTATGACCTACTTTGCCCTTTCCCGTCGATTTCGCGACCTAACACAGGCCGAGCTTGAGGAGCCCGAACTCCTCGCCTCCTTCAACGACCGGAGTTGGAAGTGGGCTGATGGTTGGGCTGAGTTGCTCCAGCATCCACGCGTACTCCTCTTGGCGGAGGCTGGCTCAGGCAAGACGGTCGAGATGCGCGCACAGGCAGTCCGACTGAGCGCTGAAGGTAAACCTGCATTCTTTATCCCTTTGGAATCTCTACATTACGATGCGCTCTCGGGGATCTTGTCGGCAGCCGAGGAGCAGGCTTTCGCAGCATGGAAGGTGAATGACCAATCCACAGCCTGGTTCTTCCTGGACGCTGTAGACGAACTGAAGCTTACGGACGGGAAGCTTGAGCGCGCTCTGGGCCGGCTAGCCAAAGAGATTGACGGGCTATTGCACCGCGCCCACATTGTCATCTCATGCCGGCCCCATGACTGGCGTCCGTCGGTTGACATGGCTACAGTCAACGCGAAATTGCCCATTACCCAAGTCAAATCCCTCGATTTAGAGGACTCAGACGCTGCCTTTCTAGCTGCCATCGAGAAAAGTGAGGGAGGACGGACCGGTCATGTAGACGCGAGTGCAAAAATGGATGGCCTGAAGGTGGTTGTCCTTCTACCCTTAAGCGCCCAACAGATCGAGGCCCTCGCCCGTCACTTGGGGGTCGCGGACCCTACTGCGTTTATTGCGGAGATTCGTCGGCAAAATGCCTGGACCTTTGCACGACGCCCCTTGGATCTCAGTGAGCTCGTCACATTATGGTTAACCCATGGACGCCTCGGCACACGTGCACAACAACACGCCGCGAACATAGCCGTTAAGCTGAAAGACCCAGACCGTCCTGACCACGGTGTCTTGCCAGACGATAAAGCCCGCACCGGCGCCGAGAGGCTCGCGCTGGCGCTCACGTTGACGCACACACGAACAATCCGCTCGCCGGAACAGGCTCTTAACGTAGAGCGCGCCGAAGGTGTATTGGATGCGGCGAAGATCCTCACCGACTGGAAGGAAGATGAGCGCCAATCACTTCTTCGCCGTGGCTTGTTCGATCCGGCAACGTACGGACGCATTCGATTTCATCATCGCTCTGTGCAGGAGTATCTCGCAGCCTGTCGACTGCATGCACTTCGGAAAAAGGGTATGCCAGTCAAGTCCTTGCTCCGCCTGCTGTTTGCCGAGCAGTACGGTGAACAGGTCGTAATCCCATCCATGCAGGCTGTTTCAGCTTGGCTGGCATTATGGGATGAGGATGTTCGACGCGAGTTGATGAAACGCGAGCCAGAGACATTGCTGTCTATGGGGGACCCTGAGTCACTTCCGATCGAAGCTCGAGCTCATCTCCTACGATCGTTCGCTAAGGCTTATGGCGAAGGCGGATGGCGTGGCTTGCAAATTCCATTTGGCGAGGTTCGGCGGCTGGCACATCCTGAACTGGCTAATGTTGTCCAAGAGATCTGGGATGCCGGGCACCATAGCCCAGATGTCCGAGAGCTTCTACTCGATCTCGTTGAGCAAGGCCCGATTGTGGGCTGCCTGGATATTGCCCGCGCAGTGGCGCTTGATACTGGCCAGCCTGATAACCTTAGAACAACTGCAATCAGAGCTGTTGTCGCATGTGGAAGGTCAGAGGCCATGGACCAGCTTAAGGACTCGATCCTCCACGAGCCAACCAAATGGCCAGACCACGTAATCCACGAGGCGGCCGACGATCTTTTTCCCAGCGTCCTCAGTATAGATGAGTTAATTGAACTCATCCATCGGACAAAAGAGCCGGAGAACGGAGTTGCGGGCTTTTCTTGGGCACTAATACAGGTCGTCGATAAGGTTGAGCCCTCGTCGAAATTGGCAAGCGACTTGAGAGAAGCACTTACCCATCTTGTCTGGAGTAGTCGGTACGAAAATCTGGAGTGGTACCAACCAAGAGCGCGCTTTGACTACATCGCGCCGGCGCTGGCGCGCCTTTGCGACCGTCAACTTGAGGCAGGCACTTCACCCTTTGTCGATAACCTAATATGGGCGAGCGTGGTGGCGAACCGCTTTGGTGCTCACGTTACAGCGTCCAGCGATATATTCAGGAACCTCAGGCACCACTTCGAGCACCTGCTAGACCTGCGAAGAGCAGCGTTCTGGAATGAGATCAAGCTCATATCAGAGATCTCTCCTGCTGATACAACCAGTGAACGGTGTTCTAATGCTGAGCATAACAGCCTTGTCGTGCTACTTAGGCCCGAGGATCGTCCGTGGCTTCAAGAAGACCTACACAGTTCAACTCGCGTTCAGCGTGAAGTTTCTCTTCACGCGCTAACAAGGCTGTGGATCCAGAATGGACGAGATCAAGGCGAACTCGAACAACTATTTGCGACAGTCCAAAGCGACCCAATTCTAGTAATGGAGCTTAATCAGTTGAGCACACCTCCTGAGCCTGACCCCACAATCGAAAGGTGGAAGCGTAGGCAGCGTAGACGAGCAATCGTGCACGAGGGGCGGAAGAGACAATTTCGTGAAAAATGGAACCAATGGAAGCTCGATTTGAAAGCAGATTTGACGCAGGCTTTTTCTGAAGAGGGACTTCCAACAACAAGAAGGAATCTGCATAAGTGGCTTGAGCTAAACAAGAGTTCCCAAGGCCGCTACGATGTTTGGGATGAATCTGCTCTTCGAAACGCATTTGGCACCAATGTCGCTATGCAAGCAGCTAAGGCATTCCGAGCTCTTTGGCGTGCCTATTCACCAATTCCAAGGGGCCAGCGCCCCATGGAAGATCGCGACAAGGTCCTCCGCGTCTGGATAGAAGGACTTGCCGGCCTTTCCGCTGAATCCATGACCCCAGGGTGGGCGACTTACCTCTCTCAGGATGAAGCCCGAATAGCAGCTGCTTATGCCACTATCGAGATCAACGGGTTTCCGAATTGGCTGAATGATCTTGCAAAGGATCATCCTGCTGCTGTGGACGAGGTGATTGGAGGCGAGTTGACGGCAGAACTCGCTACGGAAATAACACCTTATCTTCGGAGTCTGCAGAACCTGTCACATGCCGACGTCAACCTCAAAAAGCTGCTTGCACCACGACTTCTCCCCTGGCTGTCAATCTGGCCGTCAAGATTCCAAGATAAGAACTCTGGCGAGCAATCAGCACATCATCTTGGGCAGGTTATCAGTATTCTCTGCGATGTGATTGAAGATCAGGATCGAGAGAATCTTGCAACTATCTGCGACCGGCAATTCTTCGCCAATCCTAATAGCCCTGTGGCATTGACATGGCTCCGTGGCCTCTTTCTATTTAACCCGGCAAGAGCTACACAGATTCTAGTAAATATTTTGGGAGCTCTGTCTGAGCCGGAGGCTACCCTCTGCGCCATCGAAATGTTTGCAAGCTTGCTCGGAGGACGCAGCACTACCTTCGACTTTATTGACGGAAGTAAACGGGCGCAAATTCTAGGCATCCTTGTACAATTCTCCTTCCGCTATATACGTCTAGAAGAGGATCAGAAACATGAGGGTGCCTACACCCCTGATACACGTGATCATGCTGAAAGAGCTCGCGACTTTCTTCTGATAACCCTGCTCGATATTCCCGGCGTAGAAGCGCACAATGTTGGCCTGGAACTTGCCGCGGATCCTGTCTTCGGAGAATTCTCAGACCGCCTTCGCCTTTTGATACGCCAGCGCGCTGCCAAAGATGCCGAGAATCCACCCATGAGTCCAGAGCATGTGGTAGCGTTCGAGGAACGGGCAGAGCTTCTTCCGAACGACCGAGATGGATTGTTCAATATCATGCTCGACCGCCTTGACGACCTCGCGCATGACATTAGGCACCATGATCTGACAGACCGGCTAACTCTAAGAAAGATTCATGATGAAGCCGAAATGCAGCGAACATTGGCTCTACGACTTCGGTACATGGCTAAGGACGCTTATGTAGTGACGCGAGAAGATGAAGTTGCAGATAGCAAGAGGACTGACATCCGGCTGGTGGCCATGCACGGCGAGCAGAGGGCCGTAATTGAAGTAAAGTTAGCCGACAAGCGCTGGTCATTGACTGACCTTGAACAGGCATTACGCAACCAACTTGTCGGCCAGTACCTACGCCATAACACATGCCAAGCAGGATGTTTGTTACTGACCTATGATGGAACCAAGAAACGCTGGAGACACCCTGTTAGAAAAACGTATTTAAGCTTTCTTGAGGTGGCCGAGCATTTGAGCGCCTTAGCCGAAATCATTGAGCAGGAGCTGAGGCATACGGTTCGCCTTGCTGTAGTTCCTCTCGACTTGACTGACCCTCTTTAGATCCACTTGTTATGCTCGTTTCTTCACGCCAGCTAGTTGGGTTCCGCCCTTTCAGGGCGGATAGGGAATTGGGGGATAGGGAACCCGGCGCTAAAGCGCCGGGCTATTCAAATCTCGCCCTTTCAGGGCGGTTCTGAATCTAGGAAGAGCTTCTTTTGTCCGCGGACTCCGCCTTGAACCGTCCTTCGGGCCTCCCCTCCTCCACCATCCGCTGGCAATAGGAATAGAGGGCGTCGTAGACGATCCACTCCGCGCGGTTGATCTCGTGGTCGTCTTTGAAGCCGAGGTGGCGGAAGCCTTCGGCGATGGCCTGGAGGCTGGGGCCTTCGGGCTGATGCCAGAGAGAGTTGTCGGTGTCCGCGCCGTTGACGATCTTGCCCAGGAGCGTCAGGGCGGGGTCGCGATCGAGTCCATATTTGTGGAGGATGGCCTCGAAGGAGCATTCGCCACCGTGATGACCGAGCTCCACGCCGTCGACGTCGAAAGGGATCGCGCCTTCTCGCTCGGCGATCTCCATCACCTGATCGCGGGGGACGAAGAGGAATTCGGCGTCCGGATCGACGAACTTCCGGATCAGCCAGGGACAGGCGACGCGGTCTACCTTGACGCGCTCGCGGGTGATCCACTTCATGGCAACCTACGCCAACAGGTAGAAGACGTCCCGCACGTTCACATAGATCATGGCGGACGCCAGGAACAGCACTCCCGCCAGGGTCAGGGGCGCCCGGAGATCGATCATGCGCGGGAACCGCTCCTCCAGGCAGCTCATGACGATCTGGCCGCCGTCCAGGACGGGGATGGGCAGCAGGTTCATCACCGCCAGGGAGAGGCTCAGGGCGATGGCAAGCTCCAGGGTCATCCCGGCTTCGGCGAAGCGGCTGCCCTCGATCACGATGCGGATCGGACCGGACAACGTTTCCGGGTTGGAGAACAGAGCGGGAATGGCGGTCAGGAACTGCCAGAGCGCTTTCGCGGCCTGAACCGGCGGCGCGATCAGCGCTTCACGGAGCGAGAAACCCCGCTGCGAGACGTTGAGGATGGCGAAGAGCGGCAGGGTAGCGAGGATGTTCGCGAGCGGTCCGCCGGCGAAAAAGGCGAGGCGGTTGCGCAATGGGAACACTCTGAATTCATGTTCGTCGGCGGCGGGCGTGACGAAGCCGCCCAGAGGGATCAGCCGCAGAGAGTACTCGGTTCTCCCCCATCGGCGCGTCCACAGCTTGGGTCCCAGCCCCACCGAGAAGCCCGCCACGGGGATGCCGGTGATTCGGGCCGCGAGCAGGTGACCCAGCTCGTGGATCAGGATCAAGAGGCTCAGCAGCAGGAAGACGCCCAGGTAGCTCATCTCGGCCTCCCTTCGGGAGAACGAACCCCTTTTCTGGATTGTACCCCACCCTCGACACCCCACGCGGGGCGGAGCGATGACTTGAGGAGAGATACGGTGAGTCCGGGTGCCAGGTTTTCGTTTAGGCTTTCTTGGTGCCCAAATCCCCAAGCTCGCAGGTCCTCATCGTCGGAGCGGGTCCAGCCGGCCTCGCGGTCGGGGCCTGCCTGACGCGGCTGGGATTGCGCGTCCGTCTGCTGGAGCGGGGCGATGCCCCCGGGTGCTCCTGGGCGCGGCATTACGAATCCCTGCGGCTACACACCCCCAGGTCCCTCTCCTCGCTGCCGGGCCTGCGCTTCTCCTCCACCAGCGACTATCCGGACCGGACCGAAGTCCTGGCCTATCTCGCGGAGTACGCGCGGCGATTCGATCTGGAGATCGATCACGGCCGCGAGGCGACCGCGCTGGTCCGCGAAGACGGCGGTTGGCGGGTGGAGACCTCCGGCGGGGCCTATCGCGCGCGTCACGTCGTCCTCGCCACCGGCTGTTTTATGGATTCCCGGGAGCCCGACTGGCCCGGCCGCGAGCGGTTCCAGGGGCGATGGCTGCGGCCGGCGGACGTCCGGAGCGGCGACGGCTGGCGGGACCGGCATGCGCTCGTCGTCGGCCTGGGAAATACGGCGGCGGATCTCGTGACGGATATCCACCGGGGCGGAGGCCGCGTCGCGCTGTCCGTCCGCGGTCCCGTGTATGTCGTGCCGCTGGAGATCCTCGGCGTCAACTGCTTCCGCTGGCGGCAAGGTCTCCCGGAGCGCGCTCCCACGCTGCGGCGGTTCCTGGGGCATGGAGCTGGCGACGCCGCCGAGAAAGCCGGAGCGCGCTTCTGGTGGCGTCTACAGGAGCGGCGCTACGGCGACCTGAGAGACCGCGGGCTGGCTCTCAAGTCTCCGGAGGAGATCGAGCGGGACCACCGCTCCGGTCTTCCGCCCGTGATCGGAGGCCCCTGGGTGGATCTCGTCCGGCGCGGCGAAGCTCCGGTCTTCCCCGGAATCTCGGAGATCACGCCCGAGGGAGCGCTCTTCACGGACGGCCGCCGCGCGGCCTTCACGGACATCGTGGTGGCCACGGGCTACGAAAAGAAAAGGTTTCCACTCGCGGGGGATCTGGAGTCGCCGCGGGATGGCGCGGTTCCCGGCCAGCCCGGCCTCTGGCTCTGTGGAGCCGCCCCCGTCCTGCGCCACATCCGGCGGGCGGCGCGCCGCGTGGCCCGGGAGATCGCCCACGATCCCGGCTTGCGCGGGTGATCTATCCGGCGTCGGCCGGTCCCCACCGGGCGTACACCAGACAGCCGACGACGCCGATGGCGAAAGCGGACGCGAGAGCCCATTGCGGGCTCCGGGTCCACAACCAGCCGCCGACGAGGGAGGCCGGGAAGACCACGAGGCCGCGGATCAGATAGTAGAGCCCCACGCCGCGCCCCCGCGCTCCGGCCGGCGCGAGATCCACGATCTGCGCCTTGCGGGCCGGCTCCCCGGTCTCGCGCAGCCCCGCGATCATGAAGGCGATGATCAATCCGATCGTGCCCTGGGCCATGGCCAGTGTCAGGGGGAACAGCGCGAACATGGCGAAGGTGAGCAGGACGAACGGCTTGCGGTTCATGCGGTCGGACATCTTCGCCACCGGGATGTAGACCAGCGCCGCCGCGGTCATCTGGAGGCTCGTCAGCCAGCCGAACTCGGTGGCGCTCCGGCCGAGGACGTCCATGACGTAAAAGACCACGAAGACCTTGGGAATCCCCTCGGCCCAGCGCGCCAGGCAGTCGGCGATGAGCAGCCGCTTGAGGTCGGGGTCCATGACGCGCCAGAGGCCGCCCATCCCTTCCCCGCCGGAGGGCGGCGGCGCCGTTTCGACGTAGGCACGCCGGAGGATGACGATTCCAACCAGCGCCAGCAGGATCGTGATCGCGAGGCCGGCCCGGACGCCGCCCGCCAGCCCCAGGGACGCGATCAGCGCGCCGCCGATGGGCGGAGCGACGATGATCGGTACGCGCTTGAGGATGGACTGGACGCCGAAGCCGATGGCGCGGCGGGAGGCCGGGAGATGGTCGCCGATGACGGCGAAGATGGCCGGCAGGGTGAGGCTGCTCCAGGCCATCACCAGGACCGTGCCGGCGAGGACCCAGGGCCAGCTCGGCGCGATCAGGTAGACCGCGTAGCCGCCGATGGCCAGGACGGCGAAGACGATCAGCGCCGCGCGGCGGCCGAGCCGGTCCGCCAGCCAGCCGCCCGGGTAGGGATAGAGGGCCTCGAGCAGGTCGCGCAGGGTGCCGTAGAAGGCCACCACCCAGGCGCCCGCTCCCAGCAGCTCCAGGTATTTGGGCACGAAGCGGACCCACAGCTCCTCCCCCATCCCCAGCACGAGGAAGGTCGCCAGCATGGCGACGACGTTGCGCTCCAGCCCGAGCCAGGAGCGGAGGCGGGAGATTGTGGTGCTCTGTGGGCCAGGAAGATCGGCCATGAGAGCTGATCATCGCAGATGGTTTGACCTCGCGGGACCAGTAGGCCACAATCCGGGCGTGGCGCCACGGAAGCGACTCTTCGCCGTCCTTCTGGTCCTCGCGTTCAGCGCGGCTCCGGAGCTGCTCTGGCTGGGGGCGCATGCCCTCGCGCATCACGAGCACGCCGCAGGTCACCACACGGAGTGGCCGGAGCTTGCCAAGATCCTGACCCACGGGCACCAGCACGCGGAAGGCGAGCCTGACCACGAGCACAACCTCGTGCCGTCGTCTCCGCTCCGGCAGGCTCCGCCGCGGGATGTGCAGGCGCTGGCCGTCGCGTCCCCCGTGCATCTCCAGGCGTCTCCCCTCCTCTCCAGGAGTTTCCCCTCCTTCACGCGGATCGAGCCTTCCGGCGCCAGCCCACCCCTGCTCGACCTCCTCTGCGTCCTGCTGATTTGAATCCCGCCTCCTGAGGCCGGCCGCTCGCGGTGCCCCGCCGGGGTGTCGCACATCGCTGTTTCCGAGCTTGCCGAAGGGAGGCGTCATGCGACGCGCATACATCGTTCTGTTCCTCCTCGCGCCCGCGGTCGCGGCGCAGGAGGCCGCCACGCTGACGGAGGCGGATTTCCTGGCCGCCGTGACCCGGGAGCATCCGGCGGCGGTGGCGCTCGCCGGAGAGCGCGAGATCGCCGCCTCCGAGAGGCTCCGCGCCTCGCTGCTGCCGAACCCCGAGATCGAGGCCAGCGTCGAAGATCCCGACGGCGCGGCACGGGAGACGACCGCCGGAGTGACCTGGACGCCGCCGCTCGACGGCCGCCGCGGCCTGCGGCGGGAGGCGGCGGAGAAAGGCCTGGCCGCGGCCGAGAGCCGCCTCGAAGCGGCCCGTCTCCGGCTCCGTCTGGATCTCCGCGCGACCTATGCCGATTGGACCTTCGCCTGGGAGCGCCGGGAGTTGCTGGCCGCGCAAGTCGTCCAGGTCGCCGAGCTGGCGCAACGGGCACGGGCGCGGGCGGAGGCCGGGGAGATCCCGGGCATCGCCGCCCGCCGCTTCACCCTGGAGGAGGCGCAGGCCCGCGCCGATCTCGGCCGGGCCGAAGCCCGTCTGGCCGCCGCGCGGAGCGCCGTAGCGGTCTGGTATCCGGAGATCTCCACCGGAGCCCGGCCCGCCGCGCCGCCGCTGCCGGCCGGAGCGGTTCCTGACCTCGCCGGCCGGCCCGATCTCGCGGCCCGCGAACGCGAGGTGGAACGCGCCGAGGCGCTGCGGCGGCTGAGCGCCAAGGTCTACGAGGCGCCCGCGCTGGGGCTCGGCTGGAAACGTATCGAAGAGAAGGGCGCCGAGGCCTCCGGGCCTGTCGTCTCCGCCGGCTGGACGGTGCCGCTGTTCGACCGGCGCCAAGCCGACCGCGCGGAGGCCGAGGCGCGCCTCTCGACCGCCCGCGCCGACCTGGAGCTGGCCCGCGTCCGCGCCCGGGCGGAGCGGGAAGGCGCCCTCGCCGCCTACGACCGCCTGCGGACCGAGGCCGCCGCGGCCGATCGCGCCGCGGCGGAGACCGGCGACCTGCTCACTGGAGCCTCGGCCGCGTATCAGCTCGGCGAGTCCGGTCTGACCGATCTTCTCGACACCCTGCGCGCCGCGCTCGCGGCCCGGATCACCGCCCTGGAGGTCCGCGAGGCCGCGCTGGCCGCGCAACGCGATCTGGAGGCCGCCACCGGGCGGCCTCTCTCTGGAGATCTGCCATGAGACGTTTCTGGACCTTGACGCTTTTGAGCCTCTGCCTGCTGGCGCCGGCCTGCCGCGAGAAGAAGGACCCCGCCGCGCAGGCGGAAGAGGCGGAGAGCTGGGCGGTGACCGCCTGGAGCGAGCACTACGAGCTGTTCGCCGAGACCGATCCGCTGATCGCCGGCCAGGAGGCTCCGTCGCACGCGCACTTCACGTACCTGCCGGACTTCTCGGCCCTCAATGAAGGAACCGTCACCGGCATCCTCCGCGGGGCGGACGGAGGCGAGGAGACGTTCCTCTCCCCCAAGCCCCTGCGAGCCGGGATCTTCAACGTGATCTTCAAGCCGGCCCGCGAGGGGACGTACGACCTGGTCTTCCGGGTGCGCAACGCCAAGGCGAGCGAGGACATCCCCGCCGGCCGGGTGCGCGTCGGGTCCGCGGCGTCCCCCGGCGGCCTCGCCGCGCCGCCTCCGAACGCCCCGGACGAAAAGGCCGCCACCGGCGCGCCCGTCGGCTTTCTCAAGGAGCAGCAGTGGCGGACGGCGTTCGCCACGGAGTGGGCCCGGGAGGGGGCGCTGAAGCAGGGGCTGCGCGTTTCGGGGACGGTCCGTCCCTCGGCTGGCGGGGACGCGGCCCTGACGGCGCCGGTGGACGGCGTGGTCACGGCCGCGCGCTGGCCCCATCCCGGACTCGACGTGGGCCGGGGGACCCCGCTTTTCGTGCTGACGCCGCGGGTGTCCGCCGACCAGAGCCTCGCGGAGCTGCGGGCCGACGTCACCGCGCTGGAAGCCGAGTTGGGAACCGCCCAGGCGCGGCTCAAGCGGCTCGAGGACCTGCTGGCCGTCGAGGCCACGAGCCGGCGGGAGGTGGAAGAGGAGGAGGCGCGGGTGAAGGGCCTCCAGGCCCGCCTGGAAGCCGCTCGCGGGAAGAGCGCCGCGGCCGTGGCCATCCGCGGCGGCGGCGCCGGGCCGGAGAGCTTCCGGATCGTCTCGCCGATCGCCGGCCGGGTGGCGGAGGTGGCGGTGAGCCCCGGGCAGTTCGTGGCCGCGGGGGCTCCCCTGGGCCGCGTCGTCCGGACCTCGCCGGTCTGGATCGAGCTGGCGCTCCAGCCGGACCAGGCCGCGGCTCTCTCCTCGCAGGCGCCGGCGGGGCTCGCTTTGCGCCGATGGGCCGGCGAGGAGCCCTTCGTCATCCAGGGAGAAGACCTCCGCCTGGTCTCCCGCGCTCCGGAGGTGGCGAGCGCCGGCACGGTGACCGTGATCCTGGAGGTGCGGCGGGGCGTCGACCAGTTGCGCCTCGGCAGCCGCGTCGAGGCCGACGTGCTGCTGCCCGGGGAGCTCTCCGGGATCGTGGTCCCCGCTTCGTCCCTGGTCGACGACAGCGGGATCGAGGTGATCTACGTCCAGCTCGGCGGCGAGAGCTTCGACCGCCGGGAGGTCCAGGTGGCGGCCCGGGAAGGAGCGCTCGTACTGGTGCGCGGCATCGTGGCCGGCGAGCGGATCGTGACGCAGGGCGGCAACGCCATCCGCCGCAGCTCCCTGCTCGGCTCGGGGACGGTCGAAGGGCACGTCCATTGACCTCCACGAGGAGACCACCATGCTGAACGCCATCATCCGCTTTTCCCTGCGCCGCCGCGGCATGGTCCTGCTCGCGGCCGGGCTCCTGCTGATCCTCGGCTCGCTCTACATCTCGAATCTGTCGCTCGACGTCTTCCCCGATGTCAGCGCGCCCACGGTCACCGTGGTCACCGAAGCGCGCGGCATGGCGCCGGAAGAGGTGGAGCTGCTGGTGACCTTCCCCGTGGAGTCGGTGCTCAACGGTGCGCCCGGCGTGCGGCGGGTGCGCTCGGTCTCGGCGGCCGGCATCTCGGTCGTCTGGGTGGAGTTCGATTGGGGCGAGGACGTCTACCGCGCCCGCCAGGTCGTTTCCGAGCGCCTGCAGGGAGCGGAGCTCCCGCCGGCGAGCGTCGATCCGCCGCAGCTCGGCCCCATCAGCTCGGTGATGGGCGAGATCACCTTCATCGCCATGACTTCCAAGACCGTCTCGCCCATGGAGCTGCGCCTGCTGGCCGAGACGGTCGTGCGCCGGACCCTGCTCTCCGTGCCGGGCATCTCCCAGGTGGTGCCCATCGGCGGGGACGTGCGGGAGTACCAGGTGGAAGCCGATCCGATCGCGCTCGCGCAACGCGGGATCACCGTGGACGAGGTCGTCGCGGCCCTGGAAAACGCGAGCCGCAGCTCGGCCGCCGGCTTTCACGTCGACCGCGGGCAGGAATACCTGGTGCGGGGGCTCGGCCGGGCCCAGGGGGCCGCGGACCTTGCCGCCACGGTGCTGCGCGCCGCAGATGGCGTGCCGATCACCGTGGGCGACGTGGCCGAGGTCCGCGAAGGCTCCGAGCCCAAGCGGGGCACCGCCGCCTACAAGACGCAGCCGGCGGTCATCCTCTCCATCCAGAAGCAGCCGGAAGCCAACACCCTCGCGCTCACCCGCGAGATCGACCGCCTGCTCGCCGGCCTCTCCAAGACCCTGCCCGCGGGGGTGACGATCGAGACCGAGAACTTCCGCCAGGCCGACTTCATCGAGGTGGCCATCCGCAACGTCACCATCGCCCTGCGCGACGGCGCGGTCCTGGTGATCGTCATCCTGTTCCTCTTCCTGGGCAATCTGCGCACCACGCTGATCTCGGCGCTCGCCATCCCCTTGTCACTGGTGGCGGGCGTCCTGGTGATCTCCCTCTTCGGCTACAACCTCAACACCATGACCCTCGGCGGCCTGACGATCGCCATCGGCGCCCTGGTGGACGACGCCATCATCGACGTCGAGAACGTCTTCCGGAGATTGCGCCAGGAGCGCGCCCGGCCCGAGGGGGAGCGCCGCTCCGCCTTCGAGGTGGTCTTCCGCGCCTCCTCGGAGGTGCGGGGAGCCATCCTCTTCGCGACGCTGATCATCGTGCTGGTCTTCCTGCCGCTCTTCGTGCTGCCCGGCATGGAGGGACGCCTGCTGCGCCCGCTCGGCTTCGCCTACGTCGCGGCGCTCGCCGCCTCGCTCCTGGTGTCGCTCACCGTCACGCCGGTGCTCTGCCACATCCTGCTCCCCCGCTTCAAGGCGCTCGACAAGCCCGAGCCCTGGTTGCTGCGGGCCTTCCACCGGGCCTACCGGCCGACCCTGAGCTGGTCGCTGGGCCATCCGTGGGTGGTCATCGCGGCGACCGTGGCGGTGACGGCCGCGGCCGTGGCCGTGGCCTTCTTTCTCGGCCGCAGCTTCCTGCCGCCGTTCAACGAAGGATCGCTCACGGTGTCGGTGGTCAGCCCGCCGGGCATCACTCTGGACGAGGGCGACGCGGTCGGGCGGCAGGTCGAGCAGGCCCTCCTGGACTTTCCCGAAGTGGTCCTGACGAGCCGCCGCACGGGCCGGGCGGAACGGGACGAGCACGTCCAGGGTGTCAACGCCTCCGAGATGGAGGTCGTCCTGCGCGCGGGGCGGCCCAAGGAGGAGCTGCTCGCCGAGATGCGCAAGGCCGTGTCCACCATCCCCGGCGCCCAGGTCTCCTTCGGGCAGCCGATCAGCCATCGCATCGACCACATGATCTCGGGCAGCAAGACCAACCTGGCGGTGAAGATCTTCGGTCCCGACCTCGCGGTCCTGCGGGGGTTGGCGGCGCAGGCGCAGACCCTGCTCTCCTCCGTGCCCGGGCTCGTCGACGTCTCCAACACGGAGCAGGCGAGCGTGCCGCAGCTCGTGATCGACTTCGACCGCCGGGCCCTGGCGCTCCACGGCCTCACCCCGGCCAGCCTCTCCCGCTCGGTCGAGGCGATGTTCCAGGGCACCGAGGCCGGCGAGATCATCGACCGGGGCGTCGTCTCCCGGATCGTCGTCCGGCTGCCGGAGAGGCTGCGGGCGTCGCGCGAAGAGCTGGGGGCTCTACCCGTGCCGACGCCGTCCGGCCGCACGGTCCGCCTGGGCGACGTGGCCCGGCCGCGGTTCGACCTCGGCCCCGGCCTGGTGCGGCGCGAAAACGTCGAGCGGGTGGCGATGATCACCGCCAACGTCACCGGCGCCGACCTTGCCGGGACGGTGGAACAGGTGCAGAGGACGCTGGGCGACGGCCTCGATCTGCCGCCCGGGTACCGGATCGCCTATGGCGGCCAGTTCGAGGAAGCGGCACGCAGCCTGCGCAACCTCAGCGCCCTCTCGGTCCTGGTGCTGCTCGGCATGTACGGCCTGCTCTTCTTCGCCTTCCGCAGTCACCGCCACGCCCTGATCGTGCTGGTCAACCTGCCCCTGGCGCTGGTGGGCGGGGTGTTCGCCGTGGCCCTGGGGGGAGGCGTGCTCTCCGTGGCCTCGCTGGTCGGCTTCATCACCCTCTTCGGCATCGCCACCCGCAACGGCGTCCTGCTCGTCTCCCACTACCAGCACATGATGCGGGAGGAAGGACTGCCGCTCGCCGAGGCGGTCGTCCAGGGCTCACGCGAGCGGCTGGCGCCGGTGCTGATGACGGCGCTGACGGCCGGACTGGCGCTGATCCCGTTGATCCTCGCGGGCGGCGAGCCGGGCAACGAGATCCAGAGCCCCATGGCTCAGGTGATCCTCGGCGGGCTTCTCTCCTCGACCTTCCTCAACCTTGTCCTGGTACCGGTGCTGTTCGCGCGCTGGGGCGAGCGGCGGCCGGCGGGAAGACCCGCTCCCAATCCCGGACCAGGATCTCGCTGCTCTCCCCCCGCCGGCGGGTGAAGGCCACGACGGCGCGCTTGCCGCGCGAGGCGAGGCGGGGCGAGCCGGCGTCCGGCTCCACGACCGCCAGCCCGCTCCAGCTCCCCGACGGCGTCCTCAACCGCGCCTCCACCTGGTGAACTCCCAGGTCGCGAAAAGCCTCGTAGAGGACCGCGATCCGCCCGTCCGGAAGCACGCCGATCTCCGGGTGCATGGCATTGTGGACGTCGCCTCCCAGGGTGACGACCGGCTGCCGCGGCCCGAAGGTCGCGCCGCCGTCCCGGGAAGCCGCGGCGTAGACCCCGCCGGGTGGCTCGCCGGTGAACCAGACGGTCCACAGGGAGCCGTCCCCGGCCTGGGCGAGGCGCGGGCCCCGCTGCTGCGGAGAGCCCGGGTCGCCCCCGTTCGGCGGCGGCTTCGGCGCGCTCCAGGTGGCGCCGCCGTCGGTGGAGCGCTGGGCCAGGATCCGGCCGCTCCCCTGCCCTGGCGAGGGAACGGAATAGGCCGCCACGAGCGCGCCGTCCGCCAGGATCTGGAGCACGGGAGGCGTCTCGCCGCCGGCGTTCGTCTTGACGCCGGGGGGAGAGACGGTCACCGCCTTGAATCCCAGCTTGTCCAGCCGGCGGTAGACCACGCGGGCGCCCCCGGCGGCGTCTTCGACATGGATGGCATGCAGACCGCCCTGGGCGTCCCAGGCCATGCCGATGTCGCGGCCCGGGAACACCCGGTCGCTGCGGGAAGGAGAGGCGACATAGGGCTCCCGCGTCTGGCAGCCGGCCAGGAGCAGGAGCGGCAGGAGAGCGAGGCAGGTCTTCTTCATGATCGTCTTCCCTCTCATCAACTTCATGGCCTGCTCACCCGTGTCCCTGGCGAGACATCCTAAGGCACTTTAAAACAGATCGCCCGGCGGAGGGATGCTGAAGGGCTCATCCAATCCCGACAGCGCGGCGTAAACCTTTCAGCCGATGCCGGCGGGGACAATCCTCCGGCGGTCGAACAGGAGGTGGGGTGTGCGGCGTTGGCTTTCCGTCCTGGCAATGGTGGTCCTCGCGCAGGGTGTGGCGTGGGCCCAGGAAGAGGAAAAACCGGATGAGGCGGCCGGGGAGGAGGAACGGCTCCAGGTCTTCGAGCAGATCGAGGTCACGGACCGGGCCTCGGACATGCTCGGCGTGGCCGACTCGGCCGGCGAGGGCGTGACCGGCCGCAAGGACCTGGAGCGGCGGCCCATCCTGCGACCGGGCGAGCTGCTGGAAACGGTACCGGGCGTCATCATCACCCAGCACAGCGGCGGCGGCAAGGCCAACCAGTACTTCCTGCGCGGGTTCAACCTGGACCACGGCACGGACTTCCGGGTCACGGTGGACGGCATCCCGGTCAACATGCCCAGCCACGGGCACGGCCAGGGCTACAGCGACCTCAACTTCCTGATCCCCGAGCTGGTGGACACGGTCCGCTACAAGAAGGGGTCCTACTTCGCCGAGGTAGGAGACTTCTCCGCCGTCGGCGCCGCCGACATGAGCTACGCGACCTCGCTGCCCGAGGGGATCGCCCTGGTCACGCCCGGGGAGTACGGCTACCGCCGGTTCCTGGTGGCGGACTCCGGAAGCTTCCGCGGCGGCGAGCTGCTGGGGGCCGTAGAGTACGGGACCAACGACGGTCCCTGGGAGCGGTCGGAGGACTTCCGGAAATGGAACGGCGCGCTGCGCTGGAACCGGGGGGACGCGGCCAACGGCTTCACGGTGACCGCCATGGGCTACGACGGGCGCTGGGATTCGACGGACCAGATCCCCGAGCGGGCCGTGGACGCGGGCCTCGTCGGCCGCTACGGCCTGATCGATCCCACGGACGGCGGCGGGTCCCACCGCTACAGCCTCTCCGCCGAGCTGCGGCGGGGGCGCGAGACGGCCCTCACCCGCGTCCAGGCCTACGCCCTGCGCTACGGGCTGGACCTCTTCTCCAACTTCACCTACTTCCTGGACGACCCGGAGAACGGCGATCAGTTCGAGCAGGTCGACGACCGCAATGTTGTGGGTTTTCAGGCGGAGCGCCAGTGGGGATGGGATTGGAGCGGCCGCGAGGTGGAGGCTTCCGTGGGAGTCCAGGCGCGGGTGGACGACATCTCCAACGGCCTGTTCCACACGCGGGAACGGCAACGCCTCGCCACCACGCGGCGGGACGACATCCGCCAGGTGGGAGCGGGACCCTACGCCCAGGCCCGGGTGCGCTGGAATCCCTGGCTGCGCACCGTGACGGGCCTGCGCGCCGACTACTTCCACGCCGACGTGGAGAGCGATCTCGCGGCGAACTCCGGCACGGCGGACGACGTCCTTCTGAGCCCCAAGCTCTCGTTCCTGCTGGGTCCCTGGAAGGAGACCGAGGTCTACCTCAACTTCGGATACGGCTTCCACAGCAACGACGCCCGGGGAGCGACGATCCGGATCGATCCGCGGACGGGAGAGGCGGCACAGCGCGTCGATCCCCTGGTGCGGGCGCGGAGCGCGGACTTAGGGTTCCGCAGCCAGCTCTTCCCGAACCTTCAGACCGCCGTCACGGTCTTCGGCCTGGAGCTGGACTCCGAGCTGGTCTTCGTGGGCGACGCCGGCAACACCGAGGCCGGGCGTCCGAGCCGGCGGACGGGCGTCGAATTGCAGAGCTTCTGGCGTCCGCGCCCCTGGCTTTCGCTGGACGCCGACGCCGCCTTCTCCCGCGCCCGCTTCACGGACGCCGATCCGGCCGGAGACCACATCCCCGGAGCGATCGAGAGCGCGGTCTCGGCGGGAATCTCGTTCGAGGATCTTGGCAACCTTTTCGGTGGCGTGCGTCTGCGCTATTTCGGGCCGCGTCCCCTGATCGAAGACGACAGCGTCCGTTCGCAATCCTCGTCGCTGGTCAACGCCCGCCTGGGCTACCGCTTCGCCAACGGCCTCTCCGTGGCCGCGGAGGTCTTGAACCTGCTGGACGAAGAGGCGAGCGACATCGACTACTTCTACGAATCGCGCCTCCAGGGAGAGCCGGAGCCCGTCGAGGACGTCCACTTCCACCCGGCGGAAAAGCGGTCGGTGCGGTTGACGATGGAGTGGCGGTACTGACCGCGTCCTGGTGCCAGCCCAGGCATCAATGCCACCCTTTTGAACACATCTTGCCGATCCTGGACGACCTGCCGGGAAGGCGGTAGAGACGACCCCGCCCGTTTCAGAACGCCCTCCGGAGGCCTCCCACGTCGGGTCGTCTCCGGGACGGAGACACCGCTACGATTCACGTCTTCGTCAGACGAGGGAAAGAGGATCCTTTCGCGCGCCCGCCGAGCGAAATAGCCAAACGGACCGGCCTTCCCGCCTCGAGACGCCCCGACGTAGGCGGCCTGCGAAGGGCGTTCTGAAACGGGCTGGGTCGTCTCTACGCCCTCGCACAGAGGTTTTCGTAACGCGACAAGATGTGTATAAGAGCTCAGAACCTGGAACGCCTATCTCATACGATTTTTACGCTACCCGCAGCCGCACTCCTCCCCGCGCCACGCCTCGCCTCCCTCCCGGACGAGGAACACGGTCATCCCCAGGGCCGCCAGGGGGTCCGCCCACCACCAGCCCAGCGCGGCGTTCAGGCCGACGCCGGACAGGGTGATGACGGAGAGCCAGAAGCAGGCGGTGGTCTGGAAGGCGTCGGCCGCGAGCGCCCGGCTGCCCAGGGCG
Source organism: Thermoanaerobaculia bacterium (assembly GCA_036376245.1). GTDB lineage: Bacteria > Acidobacteriota > Thermoanaerobaculia > Multivoradales > UBA5704 > DATARR01. The sequence goes on from DASVAS010000077.1 coordinate 38,952, forward strand.
GCGGCGGCACGGCGCTTGGCCCTGGCGAGCCAGATCATCGCCAGGATCGAGACGGCCGTCAGGACGATCCCCACGAGGCTCGCCTCCGGGCGCTCGCCCCGCCAGAGAGACAGGGAGGCGTCGATCCCGACCCAGAGCGCCAGCGCGAACAGCGAGACGGCGACGAGCTTGCGGGCCCGGTGGTCCAGCCGCTCGATGGCGTGACGGTCGGCCGCGGCACGCCTCTCGGCCAGGAGCCGCCAGATCAGGATGCCGCCGGAGGCGCTCTCGACGAAGCTGTCGATGCCGAACCCGAGCAGGGCCACGCTGCCCGCCGCCAGGGCCGCCAAGACGGCGATGAGGCCCTCGGCGATGTTCCAGCCCACGGTCAGCCATTCCAGGCGCAAGGCGTGCCGGAGCAGCCGTTCCCGGGGAGCTGCGGTTTCGGTCAGGACGGCCATCGGTTCTCCTCTTCCTTCTGCGGCGCGGACCGCGCTGTTAGGATCATAGCCGGAGCCAGGAGAGAAACCATGAGGTCATGCCCCTGCAAGGAGCCCCACGAGAGACGCCATATCGTCCTGACCGGCGGACCCGGCGCGGGCAAGACGGCGGTGCTGGAGCTGATCCGCCGGTCGTTCTGCGAGCATGTGAAGATCCTCCCGGAGTCGGCGGGGATCCTGTTCGGGGGCGGATTTCCGCGCGGCGACAGCCCGGAGCTCCTCCGCGCGGCCCAGAGAGCGATCTTCTATGTCCAGCGGGAGCTCGAGACCGTGGCCGACGTCAGCGCGGCCATCGTCCTCTGCGACCGGGGCACCGTCGACGGCGTGGCCTACTGGCCCGGCCCCGACGACTTCTTTGCCTCGGTCGGCACGACCCTGGACGAGCAGCTCCGGCGCTACGATGCCGTCATCCATCTGCGGACCCCGATGCCCCAGAGTTACAACCAGGCCAACCCGTTGCGCATCGAGTCGGCCGCCCAGGCCGCGGCGGTCGACGAGCGCATCCTGCGCGCCTGGGAGCGGCATCCGCGCCGCTACGTCGTGGAGGCGACGCCCGACTTTCTGACGAAAGCGGCCCGCGCGCTCGCCATCCTCCAGGACGAGGTGCCGGAGTGCTGCCGCCAGCACCATGGACCGGAATACAACTTCCTTTAGTTTTCTACAAGCAGAGGCTCGCTTTCGGCAAGACCGTGCACCTGCACTAGTGTAGGTCGATATTCCGAAGGAGGATTTCCGATGAGCCCTCTCAGACAGATGGCTGTCTGGGTCATGATCGTGACCCTCACGGCCGGGGCGGGGAGCGTCTTCGCCACCAACCGGAATGGCTGCTTCAAATTCGCGGACGCCGTGATCAATTGGTACAACGGCGGGACGGGAGATTACTTCGCCATCTACAACGAAGAAGCGAAGACCGACGCCAACGCGTGGGACCCCTTCACGGACGTCTCCCTCGTCACCGTGGGCACGTCCGGGACCACCGATCACATCAACGCCTACAACGGTGTCTACGGCTCGACCGGCTGGCTCTCTCTCGCGTCGCTCCAGAGCGTGAGCGGCTGCACCGTCCGGAGCGCCCGGATCCAGATGAATCAGACCTATCTGGACAGCGGCGGCATTACGCGCTCCCAGAAGAAAGCGGTCGCCTGCAACCTGATCGGCAAGGTCCTGGGCCTCACCAATCAGGCAGGAATCGCCGGCTGCATGGACGGCACCCTCAACAACCCGTTCCCGAGCACGCATGACCGGGACACGATCAACGCGATCTATTAGGAGGCCGGCCATGCGTTCCAGCAAGCTTTTCTGGGTAGTGTCGCTCGTCCTCGCAATCGCCGGCTTCACCGGCGGCTCGCTGATCAGCCATGAGACCTCCACCGAGGCGGGCAAGGCCGTGTGGAAGGAGGTCTACGCATCCCCCGCCGAGATGGCCGCGCGGGTGGACGCCATCGTGCTCGCCCGGGTGACCGGCACCCGTCAGGGCCGGGTCGTCTGGTCCGAGAACGGGGAGGACGCGCTCCCCTTCCAGATCGTGGAGCTCGAAGTCCTGCAGGGGATCAAGGGGGCGGCGAAGGCGGAGCGGATTTCCCTGGAGCGGGTCGGCGGCACGGCGCCGGACGGCCGGGCCCTCGATCTCTCCTACGACGGCGGAGCGTTCGAGCCTGGAGCCACGTATCTGCTCTTCCTCAAGAGGCAGGAGGACGGCCCGCACTTCTATCAGGTGAACCACCAGGGCCGCTATCTGGTGGCCGGAGACCGGCTGTGGGCCGCCGATCCCGAGGACTCCGTGGCCAAGGCGTTCGAAGGCGCGCCGGTCGCCCGGGTGGTCGGCGAGCTCCGGCGCTCCTCTACCCGCGAGTGGTCGGAAGCCGCGAACGGAGCCCGCCGGTAGCCCGGAACGAATTCGGGGGACGTCGAGCCAGGGCTACGTCCCCTGAATCATTCCGGGCTGCAGAAGGCTTCGCCGTTGCGCCTTCCTCGTCCCGACACCGCCCGGGCATAAAGGCCAACCTCTTATACACGTCTTGCCGGTCCTGGACAACCTGCCGGGAAGGCGGTAGAGACGACCCAGCCCGTTTCAGAACACCGTCCGCAGGCCTCCCACGTCGGGTCGTCTCGGGGCGGAAAGATCGGTCCGTTTGGCCATCCCGCTCGACGGGGGTACAACCCGAGCCCCCTCCCCTCGCCGTACGAAACCTTGAATCGGCAGCGGTGCCTCCGTCCCGGAGACGACCCGACGTGGGCGGCCTGCGAAAGGCGTTCTGAAACGGGCTGTGTCGTCTCTACCGCCTTCCCGGTAGGTCGTCCCTGCCCGGGCGGGGGCGCGGTGACAGGTACCGGATGGGACCGTTACAATCTTCGTGTCTCCCGGAATACCTATGGACTCGCCCGTCCTCGACCTCGGCCGCCTGCCCATCCCCGGTCCGCACTTCGTCGGCCGCGACGCGGAGCTCGCCCGGCTCGACGCCGCCTGGGAAGACCCGCGCATCCACGTCCTCACCTTTGTCGCCTTCGGAGGCGTCGGCAAGTCGGCGCTGGTGGCCCGATGGCTGGACCGCATGTCCGCCGACGGCTGGCGAGGGGCCACGCGGGTGCTCGACTGGTCGTTCTACAGCCAGGGCACGAAGGACCGCGTCACCTCCGCCGAGCCGTTCATCGACCACGCGCTCCGCTCCTTCGGCGATCCCGATCCCACGGCCGGCTCCCTTCACGACCGCGGCGTCCGGCTCGCCGGACTGATCCGGCAGGAGCGGACCCTGCTCGTGCTCGACGGCATCGAGCCGCTGCAATACCCACCGGGACGGCCGGAGGTCGCGGGGCGCCTCAAGGACCCCGGCCTCGCCGCTCTCCTCAAAGGCCTGGCCTGGAGCAACCCGGGCCTCTGCGTGGTCACCACCCGCGAACGCATCGCCAACCTTGACGGCTCCCCGACCACGGCGCCGCAGATTTCCCTGGAGGAATTGGAGGTCGGCGCGGCCGTCGCTCTTCTTCGCCATCTCGGCGTGGACGGTTCAGAGAAGCAGATGCACGCCGCAGCCGAGGAGTTTCAACGGCATGCCCTCACCCTGACCCTCCTTGGCAACTTCCTGAGTCGGGCGCATGGCGGCGACATCCGCAAGCGGCGGGAGATCGACCTTCACCGGGCCGACGAGACCCAGGGCGGCCACGCCTTCCGGGTGATCGCCGCCTATGCGCGCTGGCTGGGCGAGGGGCCGGAACTGGCGATCCTCCGCCTTCTCGGTCTCTTCGACCGGCCGGCGGAGGCCGGCGCCTTGAAGGCCCTGCGCGCCGCGCCGCCGATTCCGGGGCTCACGGAGTCGCTCTTCAGGAAAAAAGGCTGGTGGAAGAAAGAGGCTCTCCCAGACGAGGATTGGCAGAATGCTGTGGTCACTCTGCGAGAGCACAACCTGTTGGCGGCGGCGGATGTGGAGGAGGCAGAGACCCTCGACGCCCACCCGCTGGTGCGCGCCTACTTCGCGGAAGAGCTCGAGAGCCACCACCCCACTGCCTGGCAGGAAGGCAACCGCCGCCTCTATGAGCACCTGTGCCAGGAGGCGCCGGACCTCCCCGATACCCTGGAAGCGATGCAACCCCTCTACGCGGCCATCGTCCACGGCTGCCGGGCGGGGCGGCAGCAGGAAGCGATGGATGAGGTCTACGAGCGTCGAATTCTGCGGGGAAACGAGTTCTATAGCTCAAGGAAGCTCGGGGCCTTCGGCTCGGAGCTGACGGCGCTGGCGGGCTTCTTCGGTCCCCCCTGGTCCCAGCCCTCCGCCCGCCTCACCGCGGCAGATCAAGGGTTTGTCCTGCACCAAGCCTCCTTCCGCCTGCGGGCCCTGGGCCGCTTGGCGGAGGCGGTCGAGCCGATGCAGGCGGGGCTAGAGGCTGCTATCGCTCAGGAGGATTGGAGGAATGCAGCGATTAGTGCTGGCAACCTCAGCGATCTGACCCTGACGCTGGGGGATGTGCCGCGCGCCGTGGCGTTCGGCGAGCAAAGCGTCGAGCTGGCCGACCGTAGCGGCGATGCCTTTCAGCGGATGGCAAGGCGAACGGTGTGGGCCAACGCCCTGCACCAAGCGGGCCGGTGGGAGGAGAGCGTGGCGGCCTTCCGCGAAGCCGAGGCGATGCAGGCAGAGTTTCAGCCGCAGTACCCCCGGCTCTACTCGCTCCAGGGTTTTCGGTATTGTGATCTGCTGCTGGGCCGCGCGGAGTCGGAGTCCGGTTCCGGGCTAGGTTTTCACCCTGAGGAGATGGAGTGGTTCCGGCAGACCTGCTGGGAAGTGCTGGAACGGACGAAGCAGACACTGGACTGGGCGAGGCTAAACAGTGCGTCTCTCTTGAGCATCGCCCTTGACCACCTCACCCGAGGTCGCGCCCACCTCGGTTTGGTCCTGACATCTCCCGAGCCGGCGCCCCCTGGAGATAACCACACCGCCGGACTCGCTCAAGCCGCCGAGCACCTGGACAGGGCGGTGGATGGCCTACGGCGGTCGGCACCCGAGGAATTTGTCAGCCGCGGCCTCCTAGCCCGCGCTGCCCTCCGGCGTGTTCGTTCCGATTTCACCGGTGCCGCTGCGGACCTTGCAGAGGCATTGGAGATCGCCGAACGGGGGCGGATGCGGCTTTACGAGTGCGACGCGCACCTGGAGTGGGCGCGGCTGTGCCGAGACCAGGGGGATGCCGTGGCGATGCGGGAGCATGTGGCGCGGGCGCGGGTGTTGGTGAATGAGACCGGATACGGGCGGCGGGAGCGGGAGGTGCGGTGGTTGGAGGGGGAGCTTGCCAAGGAGAGCGTGGTGAAAGATTTCTTCGTCAGTTTCAATCGTGCCGACAAAGATTGGGCCGACTGGATCGCCTGGATGCTCGAAGAGGCTGGCTATCAGGTGGTCTATCAGCCGTGGGACTTCCGGCCCGGCGGCAACTTCGTGCTGGAGATGCAGAAGGCGGCCAGCGAGACGCGCAAGACGGTGGTCGTTCTGACCGACAACTATCTCAAGGCGGACTACACCCAGCCGGAGTGGGCCGCCGCCTTCGCGGAGGATCCACGCGGCGAGCACCGCAAATTGATTCCTCTGCGGGTTGCGCCGTGCTCCCCCACCGGGATGCTCAAGCCGTTGATCTATGCCGACCTGGTGGGTCTGACACCCGAGGCAGCCAAGGCGGCCGTGCTCACGGCCGTTTCGGACAACCGCCCCAAGCCGGCGAGCCCGCCCGCCTTCCCCGGCACGGCGCCGGCCCCCGCGAGCCCTGCACCGGCCTACCCGGGTGATCCCGCTCCGGCCTCACCCTCTTCTAGCGGAGGGAGCCCGCGAAATGGGGCTCTCGCTATATGGGAGGAAAAGCTGAAGTTTCTGGAGGAGCAGGAAGCCATAGCGGCCGACGCCGCCCAGAAGTTCACCCTGAAGAAACAGATCGAGGAAGCGCGGGAGAAGGTCCGCGAGTACAGGGGAACGAGGGCGTGAGGCCGGGCCCCGCCCGGGCATCAATGCCCGGGCTAGTTGACAGCGCCCCCTGAAGGGGACTTCAAAGCCGGGTTCACCCGGCGCTGTTCGTAGCCCGGGCATTGATGCCCGGGCGGGGGCGCGGTCGTTAATCGCCCCTGAAAGGGGCCGACCGTTGAACAGCCTGGGGCGCCAGCCCCAGGTCCGCGTACAAATCCTCTCATCATGAGCCCCCGAAGGGGGCGGCATCGATGCCCGACCGATGATGCCGCCCCCT